>NZ_JFHE01000007.1 GCF_000698555.1 Caballeronia grimmiae
CGAAGCCGTTGGCATCGGCGATTTCCTTGAGTTGCTCGTCGGTCTTGTTGCGCGGATGTTCCTTGAGCCCCGACGGGCAGCAGTGCGAATACGTCACGGGCTTCTTCGAACACGCGATTGCATCCGACGACGTCTTCGCGCCGACGTGCGAGAGATCCACCAGGATGCCCACGCGGTTCATCTCCTGGATCACTTCGCGGCCATAGCCCGAGAGACCGCCGTCGGCCTCATAACAGCCGGTGCCGACGAGATTCTGCGTGTTGTAGCAAAGCTGAACGACATTCACGCCCAGTTCCTTGAACACCTCGATATAGCCGAGGTTGTCCTCGAACGCATACGAGTTCTGGAAGCCGAAGATGATGCCGGTCTTGTTCTCCTTCTTCGCGCGCAGGATGTCGTCGGTCGTGCGCACCAGCGTGAGAATCTCGCTGTATTCGCGGATCTGCTGCTTCATTTCCGCGATGTTGTCGATGGTCTTCTGGAAGTCTTCCCATACCGAGACCGTGCAGTTGACGGCCGTGACGCCGCCCTTGCGCATGTCCTCGAACACGGAGCGCTCGAACTTCGAGATGTTGAGACCGTCGATGATGATGCTGTCGTCGTGCAAAGTGCTCATCGCTTGTTGCTCCGTGTTCTCAGTAGATGGGGAAGCGCTCACACAGCGCGAAGATCTGGCGGCGCACGCGTTGTTCGGCTTGCGGATCGCCTTCCGGATGCTCACGCAGCGAGTCGAATACTTCGAGAATGAGGCGGCCGGTTTCGCGGAATTCGTTCACGCCGAAGCCGCGCGTCGTGCCGGCGGGCGTGCCGAGGCGAATGCCCGATGTGACCGTGGGCTTTTCCGTATCGAACGGAATGCCGTTCTTGTTGCACGTGATGCCCGCGCGTTCCAGCGCCTGTTCCACCTGATTGCCCTTCAGGCCCTTCGGACGCAGATCGACGAGCAGCAAGTGGTTGTCGGTGCCGCCCGTGACGAGATCGACGCCGCCTGCCTTCAGCACTTCGCCGAGCGCCTGTGCATTGGCGAGCACGTCGTCGATATAAGTCTTGAATGAAGGCTGCAACGCTTCGCCGAACGCGACGGCCTTGCCTGCGATCACGTGCATCAGCGGACCGCCTTGCAGCCCCGGAAACACGGCTGAATTGATCTTCTTGGCGATGTCCTCGTCGTTCGTCAGGACGAAGCCGCCGCGTGGGCCGCGCAGCGTCTTGTGCGTCGTGGAAGTCACTACGTGTGCATGATCGACCGGGTTGTCATGGCGGCCCGCTGCGATGATGCCTGCGATATGCGCCATATCGACCATGAGCTTCGCGCCCGCCGCGTCGGCGATGGCGCGCAGGCGCTTGAAGTCCAGCTTGCGCGGATACGCCGAGAAGCCCGCGATCAGGAGCGACGGCTTGTGCTGCTGCGCGAGCTCTTCGATCTGCTCGTAGTCGATCAGCATGGTGTCGCGATTCACGCCGTACTGCACCGCGTTGAACCACTTGCCAGAGAGCGCCGGCTTCGCGCCGTGCGTCAGGTGGCCGCCTGCATCGAGCGACATGCCGAGCACGGTATCGCCCGGCTTCGTGAGCGCGAGCATCACCGCACCGTTGGCCTGCGCGCCCGAATGCGGCTGCACGTTGGCGAACTTCGCGTTGAACAGTTGCTTGATGCGGTCGATCGCGAGCGTTTCCACTTCATCGACGAATTCGCAGCCGCCGTAATAGCGCTTGCCCGGATACCCTTCCGCGTACTTGTTCGTGAGCACGGAACCTTGCGCTTCCAGCACGGCGCGCGACACGATGTTTTCCGACGCGATCAGCTCGACTTGCGATTGCTGTCGTTCCAGCTCGCGCAGGATCGCACCGCGCACCGAGACGTCCCGCGTGGCGAGCGGCGCGTCGAAGAAGGGATTCGAGTTAGACATTGAGAGGTCCGGGGTCAGTAGAAGGACGGTCGGTGGATGAAGCTCGCGCTTTCATCGTTGCGTCTATTCTTGACCTTCGTCTTCCCGGTCAATTTATGAATTTAGACGCGTTCTTTACCTTTTCCGACATGCGCGTCTGTTTTCGACAAGTGCCGAATCGGCTTTGGGTGTAGTGGCGTTTTTTAGTACGCTCGCGCTGCACGCTGGCGGGACGATCGTGCGCCGAGTCAGTGCTTGTGCACGACCGTACGCGCCGCCCTAGTGCGTCGGTTTCAGCGAAGCGCAGGCGCCGCCCCGCCTATTCAGGGTTTAGCCCGATGGCATGCAAGTTGCACTCGTTATCACAATGCAGGAGTGGCACAAGGCCGCAGCCACGGCGTTAAACAATAGATTCCAAGGAATCAATTTCCCCATGTCTTCCGATCGCACGGCGGCACTGACGCACTTCGCGTTCATGCCGCTGCCCAACTTCACGATGATGGCGTTTACCAACGCGATCGAAGTGCTTCGCATGGCGAACTATCTGACGGGGCAGCCGTTGTATCGGTGGTCCATCGTCAGTCCCGAAGGCGGGCCGGTGACGGCCAGCAACGGGCTATCCGTCGATACGGGGCCGGTGGAATGCGTGGGACAGCCGGATATCGTGTTCGTGGTCGGCGGCATCGACGTGCAGCGTGCGACGACGCCCGCGCATCTGTCCGCATTGCGACGCTTTGCGCGTACGGGCAGCATGCTCGGCAGCCTTTGCACCGGAACGTATGCGCTCGCCCGCGCCGGCTTGCTGGCGGGTTACGCGTGCGCGATTCATTGGGAGAACATGTCCGCGCTCAAGGAAGAGTTTCCGGATACGCGTTTCCTGAAGGAACTGTTCGTCATCGACCGTGATCGCGTGACGTGCACGGGCGGCGTTGCACCGCTCGACATGATGCTGAACCTGATCGCGGCGCGCGTCGGCACGGCGCGCGTGACGCAGATTGCAGAGCAGTTCATCGTCGAACACGTGCGGGATACGAGCGCGCAGCAACGCATGCCGCTGGTCGCAAGGTTGGGATCGGCGAACAAGTCATTGTTCGAAGTCATTTCGCTGATGGAGAACAACATCGAAGAGCCGCTCTCGCGCGAAGAACTCGCGCGGCTGGCCGGCATGTCGCAAAGGCAATTGCAGCGGCTTTTCCGCGAACACCTCGGCATGACGCCGACGCATTACTATCTGACGCTGCGCCTGCGCCGCGCGCGCGAGTTGCTGCTGCAGACGGATATGTCCATCATGCACATCACGATGGCTTGCGGGTTTCAGTCAGCTTGCCATTTCTCGAAGAGTTATCGCGATGCGTTCGGCACTGCACCGACGCGCGAGCGAAGGAAGCAGGCGCCGTCCCTGAGCGCGGTGCCGGTAATGGCTGCCTGACGACTTGCTCTGCTGCAAAAAAAGCGCCTCTTTTCAGAGGCGCTTTTGCGTTCTCAGGCCGCCTTGAGCAAGCCGTGCGGATCGAGCACGAACTTGCGCGGCGCGCCGCCATCGAACTTGCGATAGCCATCCGGCGCTTCTTCGAGCGAAATCACCGACACGTTCACGATATCCGCGATCGGCAGACGGTCCCACAGAATCGCCTGCATCAGGTTGCGGTTGTACTTCATCACTGGCGTCTGGCCCGTATGGAACGAATGCGACTTCGCCCAGCCGAGACCGAAGCGGATGCTCAGGCTGCCTCGTTTGGCGGCGGCATCGGCGGCGCCGGGATCGTCGGTCACGTAGAGACCCGGAATGCCGATCGCGCCTGCTGCCTTGGTGATTTCCATCAGCGAATTGAGGACCGTGGCCGGTGCTTCCTCGTTATGCTCGTTGCCATGGCCATGTGCTTCAAAGCCGACGCAATCGACGGCGCAATCGACTTCGGGCTTGCCGAGAATCTGCTCGATCTGTTCGGCGAGCGTCGCGTCCTTCGACAGGTCGATCGTCTCGAAGCCCATCTTGCGTGCATGCGCGAGGCGCTCCTCGTTCATGTCGCCCACGATCGTGCATGCCGCGCCCAGCAAACGCGCCGATGCCGCCGCCGCCATCCCGACAGGCCCGGCGCCCGCGATATAAACCGTTGCGCCCGGCTTCACGCCTGCCATGACCGCACCGTGGTAGCCGGTAGGAAGGATGTCCGAGAGGCAGGTGAGGTCGCGAATCTTCGACATCGCCTGAGCTTTATCGGGGAACTTGAGCAGGTTGAAATCCGCGTACGGGACCATGACGTACTCGGCCTGTCCGCCGATCCAGCCGCCCATGTCGACGTAGCCATACGCACCGCCCGCGCGCGACGGGTTCACGTTGAGGCACACGCCCGTGTGTTGCGCCTTGCAGGTGGGGCAGCGTCCGCATGCGACGTTGAAGGGCACGGAGACGAGATCGCCGATGGACAGCGTTTCCACGTCGCGCCCGATTTCGATGACTTCGCCGGTGATCTCGTGTCCGAGCACGAGGCCGACTTCAGCGGTGGTGCGGCCGCGGACCATGTGTTGATCGGACCCGCAGATGTTGGTGCTGACGACTTTGAGAATGACGCCGTGGCCGATGTCGCGGCCACGGGGATCGACCATTCTTGGATAGTCGATGGACTGGACCTCGACCTTGCCCTGACCGAGATATACGACGCCGCGATTGGTGCTCATTGATACGTCTCCTTGGATTCGTGAACGGCAGGCGCGGGCTTTCTCTCTGCGTGCGATGCTCGCGGCCCTGAAGGGAGAGTAGGGGGTTTCAGCGGCGTTCGATGGGGGGAATGCGACGCGGGGTTGGTTGAGAGCGACTTTTTGAGGGCGTGGATTGGTCGCTTTTGCTTGCGGTTGTGGTGAGGTTGGGGCTGTTGCGGTGCGGTTGGGGGAATCGGGATCAGCGATGGAGCGAATCAGATGTAGCCAGCAGGATTTGACTCGACAGACAACGTCCGATGACTTCTTGTTCAGTCTCGGTCGCCCCCCTTTCTTGCAAGCTGCTTTTAGCCGGCCAGGGAAGCCCATGAGACTTCAAGAAGTGATGCCACGAGGGACGAAACAGACGGCGATGCATCGGTCACTGTCTGTCCGGTCCAGTATCGGCTGATACAAATCAGACGACGAAGGGGCTGGCTTCGGGCATGTGGAGGAAGCCGGCTTGACCGTCTCCTTGACGGCTTCCACTTGGGGTGAATCTCCGCGCACGCGGAGGAACCGTCATGTCTCGTGAAGCCGCCGCACTTCTTCAGGGTCTATCTCCGCGCACGCGGAGGAACCTACGCGAAAGTGCCGCCCGGGGCTTATCTGACGGGTCAATCTCCGCGCACGCGGAGAAACCGGTGCTATGTCTCGGGACCAAGCGGCCCTAGTGGGTCTATCTCCGCGCACGCGGAGGAACCCCCCCTCCGGTTCCGGCATCCCTCTCGTTCAGGGGGTCTATCTCCGCGCACGCGGAAGAACCGATTTCCGTGATGCCATCAATCGGGCTTACCAGGGTCTATCTCCGCGCATGCGGAGGAACCCACGAGAAGGACCGCATGAATGCACAGCAGCAGGGTCTTTCTCCGCGCACGCGGAGGAACCCCGAGCCGATACTGGTCCTTATGGGCCATCGCGGGGCTATCTCCGCGCACGCGGAGGAACCCGCTCCGCAAGGCGGGAGTCCGCATGTTCGATGGGTCTATCTCCGCGCACGCGGAGGAACCCGGCTTGAGCACTTGAGGGACCGGCACAGCGCGGGTCTATCTCCGCGCACGCGGAGGAACCGACGAGCTACGGCTACAGCTCGGCCGCCGGCCGGGTCTATCTCCGCGCACGCGGAGGAACCTCTCCCACATAACCCCATGAAACCAACCCCGAAACCCGCCACCCGATCCACCAAGAATCGCTAATTTTTGAAGAACGCCAACCGCCTACCTCAACCCGCGTCTAACCAGATACATCCCGTCCGCATCCACCAGTTCCCTCACCGGCGCGCCCAATTGCGCGATACCAACGCCACCGACGGCGTCCAGTTCCCGCCACACCATCACGATGCTGCCCCTCGGTTCGTGTCCATGCCAGTCAGCCAGCACCGACCACGTCCGCTCGCGCACGCCCTTGTTCATCCGTGGCGCGACGTACACGCCCGTCGACACCTCCAGCATCACCGACGCCAAGTACCCGCGAAACCTGTCGGCCACGTCACGCGTCACCACCACGACCAGCGCCATCCGCCTCCTCCAGCTTTTCCTCGAGCCGCAACACCTGCTTGATGCGATCGATCATCGCGGGAATGATCTGCTGCTTGCGAAACACGCGCGCCGCCTCGCGTCGAACGAGCCGGTCGATCGTCTTGTCGCTGCGCTGCGCCTCCTTGACTGCGGCGAAGGCGATCGAAAGCGTCACGTTATCGCGGAAAAGATCGGCAATATCGAGCACGAAAGCCTGGCCGGAATCCTCGTGAATAAAGCCGAGCTGAGGCACAGCCGCAAGCGCGTGAACGGCGATCGCCGCCGCCTGCACAGCCGTCGCCGCATGATTGATGGCGATTCGCCATGTCGGCGGCGTCGGGGTTCGCGCGATCGTAACGCCGCCCCTGCCAGTCGATGCCGAATTGCTGCGCGCGCAGCCGATAAATCGCCGTCACGCGCGCCCCTTCTATGCCCCGCAGCGTGTCCAAATCGCGATGCGGAAGCACTTCCCCGAGGCGCAGTGCATACATGTGCCGCGCGACAGCCACGCGGCGTCGCGCACTGCCCCACAGCTCCGCTTGCCGCCGCGCGACATCGGAACGATCCGGCATCAGCGGCGGCGCCGTGTAACTGCGCACACCGCTCGCGCCGACCGCCGCGAGCAACGTGCCATGACGCGCGAGCAGACGCAGCGCATCATGGGTCACGCTGCCGCCGGGGCCGAGCAGCATCATCGATACCGACTGGTGCGGGATCTGATCGACGTACTGCCCACTCGTGAAATGCAGGCATCCGTCAATGACGCCGAGTTCGCCTCGCTCCAGCCACACCAATCCATGACAATCCGCATGAGGCACGCGGGATGTGTCGAGCCCTAGCCGCCCCTTGAGCACGCGCGGGCCTCGACGATCAGTTGTCCACGGACGCTGGCTTCAGCAAAAGCATGCCAAACCCGAACGCCCGATGCCGCCCAATTCCGTGCCTGAGCAAATTCGCGAACGCATCGGAATCTTCAACGCGCAAATGGCCGCTGAGAACCGCGTCCGGGCCATTGATGACGCGCGGCTGTCTCGGCTTGCCGTTGCCATTGCCATTGCCGCTACCGTCGCCCGAACCAGCTTGCGTGCGGCGAATCACGGGCGTGAGTCGAAACCGCGTCATGCGCGCTTCGACCAGACTCGCCGCTCCGCTCGATTGCAGCCGTTCGCCGAGCCATTCGACATAAGCCGCTTCGCGACGCAGCACGTGCTCATCGGCTTCTTCGTCGATCGGAATTCGGAAGGCATCCCGTTCCCGTCCATGCTTGCATTGCGCGTCCTTGCTGCGCCGGACCGGTCGCACGCGCACGTCGAAACCCAACACGCGCCCAGCCTGCCATTGCGCCGGAAACGAGCGAATGTTGAGACCGGGGCTATGCGGGCCTGCGTCGAGTCCGAGCGCATCCGCGAGGTCCGGCGCGGCGCATAGCCCGCTCGCCTCGCGCAGCGCATCGCCGGAATGGGCCGTGTATGCGAGCAGTCCGGCTCGCTCGTCCCGATAGTAAAAAGGCTTCGGCGCAAGCGAGCCGAACACCGCGCTCAACGCCGCGTGAAAGGCGTAGCCCAGGTCGCCGCCGGGCGGTAGCAAGCCATGCCGCGACGCCCACATCACGAACTTCTTCGGATCGGGCTGGCAATGAATCAGATTAAGGGCGGTCATACGGAAATTCCGGCGAAGTCGATGGATGCGCGAACGATGCCCGCTTCGCGCTTGCCTCCAGAACCGGACGCGATCCGCCGTGCACGTTGGTCCTCCAGTCGCGCTCGTCGCAGATGCCGCGAGCCTGTGCGCGCCCGTCCGGCATCGCGCCTTCGTTCGTTGGCCACTGCATGTGGAATGTGGCATTGTCGAAGCCTGCGGGCAGCGGCGCGTGCCGCAATGCCTCGAGCACATTGGCCGCATCGATGAAGCCCGCGAACACCCGCGCCGACGGCAGGCACGGCTTGCGTCCGATGAACAGCGGACGCATGGGCCGATCCAGTGCGCGCGCAATGTCGTCGAGCGTCGGCGTTTCGTTCGCCGGGTCGAGCCGCAGCGCCACGAGCGCGTCGAGGCCGGCGTGATAGTCGCGGTAGCGCAGGTGCGGGCTCTTGTAGGTCTCCGCGCTGCCTTCGCGGGACTCGGGATAGCCGAGCGTCGTCCAGCCGCTATCGTTCGCGCCGAGCTGAGCCGTCTGAAAGTCCCGCAGGCGCTCGCCGGAACGATCGAGCCGCGCGCCCATCACCATGCGCGCCTGCAGACGGTTGTGACGCTCGCTATCGCCGCGATCCCAGCCGAGCGCGTTCGCGATGAGTCCCGTGATCATCGACATGGCCGGGAAATCGCGGATCACGCCATAGTTGTCGACTACCTCGCCGCCGAACGCGATAAGCGGCGCACGCAAGCGCATCAGCAAGTGACGCCGCATGTCACGCACCCTTCACGATGCGCGTTTGCACCCACTTGGCGAGCCTGTCGAGTGACATGTGCTCCGCGTTGGGAATATCCGCATCGTCCAGCGCGAGGTAGGCGCGATCCAGCTTGCCGTAGGCGGCGTCGTGCTTCTTCACTTCCTGCGCGAGGCGCTCGATGGCGTCGGTGCGGATCTCTTTGTCCGCCAGCCGCAACGCAGTCTCGAATGCGCCGCTCAGGCTGCGCGGCTGCCAGTCACCTGTCTCCACCAGCATGAGACTCGCGTGGCCGAACGGCGCAGTGGAACCGCGCTTGGCGCCGGGGCTGACTGTCGCGATCAGATGCAACAAGTGATGAACCACCTCAGCCGCAAGCTCACGCCGCTCGGACGGCGCTTCGAAGCACTCGCCCGCCGCGATGCCTTCGAGATTCGCCACCAGTTGCGGCACGTCGACCACGACGTACCCGTAGTAAAGACCCGAAGCGAGTTCGGTGTCGAAGATACCGGCCGAACCTAGCTCGCCCGCTTCACGCCGCAAGTCATCGACGACAGTGAAGTAATCGTTCTCCACCTGCGCCTCGTGCACCGTGAACGCATGCGCGACGTAGACGGCGGCATCGCGCTGCGCAAGCACATCCGACGTCACCATGCGCCCGAAGAGCGCCGATTCGAGGCCGCTTCCATGCTTGAGCGCCTTGATGTTGTCCGACTCTTCCTTGAGGAACGCCGCGACTGCCGCTTTCAGTCCATCTTCATCCTTATGATCGCGGGCAAGCGCCACGCAGTGCTTCACGAGGTAGTCGATTTCCGCTTTGCCGAGCAGCACCGCCTGGCCCGTTTCGGTCGCATCCTTGCCCTTGCGATCCTTCCCCGCCTTGTCGAGCAGCCCGCCGAAGCGCAAGGCTTCGACGGCTGCTTGCGCAAGCTCCTCGGAAACGCCATGCCCGACGATGTCATCGCGCATACGCGTCAACGTGATGCGAGAGCGGACCGCCATCGGCACGCCGAGCGTGGACAGCGCGTGATGATCCTCCGCGACGCGCCAGTGTCGCTTGAGACACTGCGACGAGATGCGCGTGCGCATGGCATTGCCCATGGGCAAGCGTTTTGCCTGGCCCGAGTCGTCGCGATTGAGCAGCGCCGCCGAGTAGCTGTGCAGCGTATGAATCTGGATGAAACGCGGATGCGCCATGTTTTGCCTTCCTGATTATTGTCCTGCTTTCTTCTTTCGCCGATGTACGGTTCACTCTGTCCGCGGTGCGCTCTCGCCCGCAGAGAAGAATCCATACGCAATGTCCAGCCGCATCTTCTCCGCGATGCGCTGGCGCCTCGCATCGCGCGCCCCTTCGTTCAACACGAGTCTGCCAAGCTGCGCCCAGTTCGGCGCAACGTTTTGACTGTTCATTAAGCGAAGCACGCGTCGCAGTATCTGGAAGAACGCAGCGCCCCGTGCGTCGAGCAGCCTGTTCAGGCGCGCCTCCTTTACCCCGGCGCTGAACAGTTGCCGCCCAAGGCTGCTGCGAGCGCCGTTCCCGCGATCGTGTCCGGCAAGCGCAATGCCATAAGCGATGAATGCCCAGCGCCGCCATTCATCGTAGGTCCAGTTCGCGCAGTTCAGCTTTGCGCGCGCTGCGACTTGCATGATTGCGGCGACCTGCGCGGCGGTGAGTGTCTGCGCGTCCGGATTGAGCCGCTTCAGCGCGACGTAATCTTGCTTCGAAGCCTTGACTCCCTCGCGCGCGTCTTTCAGGAAAGCAGCGATTGCCTGCATCCGGTAGCCGAAGCCGGAACTTCCGGGCGACGGTGGAGTATCGGTCGTTGAGTCCATTCAAACCTCATTGAGTACTCTGTTCCAAAAGTGGCCGTGTCCCTTCTCCTTGAGCACGCGCGCCAGGGTCTGAAGAGGGTTCTTACCCGCGTGCAGTCCACCGAAAAACCGCGCCAATGCCGCGCTCTGCGCACGGTACCGCCGCAGACTGGCGCGCGGACCGTCGACAAACGCACGAGTCAATACGTGCTCCGCGCGCTCGGCGAGGCCGGCAAGCCATTGCTCGTGCGCGAGTTGCCGTGCTTCGGTCGTGGGGGCATCGATTTCCACGATCAGGTCTTCGAAGAAGCGCCGGTCTTCCTCCTGCTCGAACGGACTCGCGAACCGGTCAGCCTTATCTTTTATGTGATCCGAGGCGGCGCTCTCGCCGTTGCCGAACAAGCCGCAGAGCGCACTCCATAGAACCTTGCGTACTGCCCCGATGATCGCAATGCGCCGTTCGGCAGCCTGAGCAAGCGGATCAGTCTCGCCGCTCAGATACGCCTGGCGCATGGCTTGCGAGACCGGTATGCGTCTTTCTTGATAGCCCTCGGTCTTGCCCTGCCCGCGGGCGATGGCTTGCGCAAGGAGCACGATGCCCTCTTTGCCATCGTCGTCGCTAATCTCGCGCGTGATGGTCGGAGCGAACTCGCCGGTGAACGCCAGTTTTGTCAGCAGCTTGTAATCAAAACCTCTCGCCCCGATGGACAGTGCTTTGCCCTCGACCACGGCGACTGGCGTCCACGCGTCGCCGGTTGCGCCCAAACGTTCCTTGGCCGCGATACGTGTCGTCTTGCTCGTGGTGGTGAGCGCACGCAGTGTTCCATTGACCGCGTTCAGCCGGACTCGCCGGCAGATTTCGATGTAGAACGGGTCGAGTTCGCTGAACGAGAGACTGCCTGCGCCATCCCAGGCGCGCAGCCAGACGAGCGCAACGCCGTTCTCTTCCTTGAACCCCTTGTCGTCGACGATTTCCTGACGATGATCGAGCAGCCGCCGCGCATCTCTTTGCCACCGCTTGCCCAAGCCGCCCTGCGGGACCGCGCCGAACGCCGGCCGGCTGGCGAAGCCGCCGTTCATGCGGGAAATGCCGTAGTTCCCCGCGCCGAGAAAACCTTCTTGCGTCTGCAAGCTGACGAGTGCGTAGAGCCAGTCTTCCGGCCGCGCGTGAATCATCCGTGCGGCCTTCACGTCATGGTTTCTGGATGTCACCAGCATATCCAGCGCATCGGGCGCCAAACGCGGCCTTTTCTTCCATGTGCGCGGCTCGCCTGGTTTGCAAGGCGCTTGCAATAAGGCCGGACGATCGTCGGGCGCGACGAGCGAGAACGCGGCGCCGTCGGGATCATCCGGTGTCAGCGCGAGAAGCGCCGCGCGCCATTGTTTTGCGGTGCCGAACGGCGCAGTCTGACCGGCGCCATGCAGGGTTATCGCCGCGAGTTGCGTCAGGAACGCATGCCACGGATGCCGCTGATGCGGTCTCAGCGCGGGGAAGTCGCGCACGGCGTCATCGGTCAGAGCGACGAAAAGCTCGGGCAAGGTGACATCGTGTTGCTGTCCTGAGGGATCGCGATAGCGCAGTACCGGATCGTCCAGCAAGCGGTGTTGAAGACTCATATCAGCCCTCTTCCTTGCGCGAGACGTTTCGGATTCTCGACGCCATATCGGCCATAGCGCAGCTGGATAGCATCGAGCGAGAATGCAAAACCGTCCGCATCGTGCGTAATGGCCGATGGTTGCGCGTCTGCACTCACGTCGCCGCGCAGAAGGTATTGAGGTATCACGATCTCCTCTACATCGACGCCGAAAGGGCCGGGTACGGGTGGATCAAACTTGATGAGGCGGTCGTCCGTACCGAGCCGCGTCGCGATACGACGTTCGTCATCCGGGAACGGAACGTCGGGGAAAGGCTTGCTGTAGTCCAGTGCTTGTGTGCGTGCGAGGGACCGCTCCGCGCCCTGCCCGCCTTCGAGCTCTTGACCATGTTTCTTCCACTTTGGTCCGAGTTCGTTCTCGATGGTCAGCAGGCAGTCGGGATGCGTCGCCCGTTCGACCAGCAGGCGGTTATCGCGGGGAATCACGCGGTATGGCGCTTCGTCGATGAGTCGGCGAGTCGCTTCGATCATGCGCAGATCGGTGTAGACGCCGCTGCCATTTTCGCGTCGCCCGAGCCCGTTGCGCGGCTTTTCGATGTATTCCTCGAGCGACTTGCCGACGGGCGTGAGCACCCATGCGTGCGCCTTCCGGAAACCTTCGGGCCGTTCACTCGCCTCGCGCTTATGCCGATGCAGACGCCCGATGCGTTGCAAGAGCACGTCCATCGGGCATAGGTCGGTAATCAGCAAATCAGCGTCGATATCCAGGCTCTGCTCGAGCGTCTGCGTGCCGACGACAATGCATCCCTCCCGCGACTCGCGAGTCTTGCCGAGACGCGCCTCAACGGCGGCGTCGAGCAGCGGTCGATCCTGGCGGCTGAAGCGACCGTGATGCAGCGTTGCGACGTCACCGACCCTGAAGAGAAGCGCGTGATCGTCGAATTCGTCGATAAGACGCTCGATGGCCTTTTGCGTCTCGACTGCGGTCGGCACGGTGTTGCGAACGATGAGCACGCGTGCGCCCTGCTTCGCGGCATCGATCGCAAGACGTGCGATGCGCTCGAAATTGTGAGCCGAATCTGTGATTGCATCGAGCGTCGACCAATGGACGATTTTGGGCGCGCCATTGTCAGGCAATGCATGAATGACAGCGCCGTCAGTCAGTGCGGGATAAGGCGACGCGCAAGCCTGATCGACCGGGAGCGACGCGATGAGCGTCGAGGAATTCGGCGCGAGTCGCTGAAAGCGCGCTCGCTGCCGCGAGCCGAGCGTTGCAGACAGCAGCAGCGCGTGGCCGCCCGTGTTGAGGTGCGCGCTCAACACCTGCTCCAGCAATTGCGACATGTAAATATCGGACGCGTGCACTTCATCCACGACGAGCAACGAACGGCTCAGCAATGCGTGGCGCATATGTGCATGGCGCCGCATGAGTCCGGCGAGCAGCACTTGATCGATCGTGCCTACCGCGATGGTTGCCGCCAGAAACCGCTTCGGCGATTCGGCCGCCCAGCGCGTGGCGGCTTTGGCGTCGTCGGGATTGTCGGACCACTGCGCCTCGAAATCGAGCATCGAGATGATGTGATTGCCATCGGCACTTTGATAGCCCGGAAGCGCACGAACGACGACCGGTGCATCCGACGGCCAAAGGCGGTCGACGCACCTTCGCACGCGCTCATAGACCTGTGTGGCAGCGGCACGCGTGGGCAACGCGAAGTAGAGCGAATCTACCTTGCGCTCGCTGAATAGGTGCAGGAAGCGCCATAGCGCGGCTTCGGTCTTGCCGCTGCCGGTTTCGGACTCGAGGATCAGCAAGGGTCCGAGTTCCTTGTCGCCCAGCATGCTTTGCATGGGATGCGGCGCTTTGACATTGAATGCGGCTTCGAAGGAGAACGGGCGTTGCGCGAGTTTCGTGCGCGCGATGCACGCATCGAGGTCGATGCTCGCTATGGCGTCTGCCGCGAGTTCAGCCGCCCGCGTGCGGGTTCGAGATGTGCCAGAGTCACTGTACGGGAAGAATAGACGGGTCGATCCCAGCCAGTCCGCGAACTGGACGACGCCCGCAAACAGATGGACAAACGCAGGTTTCGACGGCAGCCGCTCACCGGAAGATTCGAACGCGAGCGGAAAAGCCTGCTTCAACTGTTCGCCGATTTTCGCTATTGCATCTTCGGGGCTGTATAGTGCGGCGCCCTCACGGTCGCGCACCGGCTTCCAGATGATGGCGTCTTGCCCCAATGGTTTCGAGACCGGACGGCCATGATGCGCGAAACTTGCCAGCAGCAGAGAAAAGACGTCAGCGCCCCAGGTTTTGATGGATTCGAGCGGCAAGCGGAATTTGATGTCTTCGTCGCCAAGCAGCATGATGGCTTCCGCGCCGTGCCCCGCACGATGCGGCCAACCAGCCGGGGCGGAACCTTTCCAGCGTTTTGCCTGAAAGCCGCTGTTTGCCTTGCCGATGTCATGCAGATAGACGATGACCGCGAGACGCTCGATGTCTTGCTCGTTCAATGCTCGACCGGCAACGGTCTGGAAGGCATGGCGCAAGCGCGTGCGTTCTTTGACGGCTTCGATGAAACAGGCGGCGACGTCCAGCATGTGGTCGCCGAGGGGATGCATGGTCTCGCGGCCACAGTCGCTGGTACGCAGCTTTCCCCAAGCCTGTAGTTGATGCGCTACCGTTTCCATTGTTGCGTCGTGTGGTCTGGATGCCGAGTTTTTTGCCTAAATCATTTACTTCGCTATGCTTAGATTATCACTAGGATCGATCGTTTGACGGCGGTTCGAGTGTCAAAGTTGATCAATGATAATGAGCAGGATTGTGAGGCGGTGGTTATTCGAATCGAGATTGCGATAGTTGCTTGTAGGCCGGGGTTGCGGCCACCTGCGCTCGCGCCGCTCGACGGCAGAGCTTGACGACGAATCTTCGCGTAACCATACTCGCGACTTGCTTCACATCCTGAACATCGAAATCGATGTTTGTTCTTTTACAACACGATGTTAGGTGGTAGAGGTTCCTCCGCATGCGCGGAGATAGACCCCTGTACGCGGAGCAATACCACGTGACACTTCGGGTTCCTCCGCATGCGCGGAGATAGACCCCGCCGACACGGCGGCCCATAGATGCGCGAGGAGGTTCCTCCGCATGCGCGGAGATAGACCTTGCGCCAGACGAAACAGGCGTCAGCTGATGCGGGTTCCTCCGCATGCGCGGAGATAGACCCCGGAGACAAAATACCGGACTCGGTTCGTTGAGGGTTCCTCCGCATGCGCGGAGATAGACCCGTGTGGGCCAGCTTGCCCGGCGCCGGGTACGGGGTTCCTCCGCATGCGCGGAGATAGACCCTTCAGACTATCGCCTGAAGGCAAGGTATGCGCGGTTCCTCCGCATGCGCGGAGATAGACCCATCGCGGGCGGCATCGCTTCGAGCCTTCGCTGGGTTCCTCCGCATGCGCGGAGATAGACCCAGCGCGGTTCCTACGCTGCGATCGCCTATCGCGGTTCCTCCGCATGCGCGGAGATAGACCCGAATATCATGCGCTGTGCGTTCTCGGCAAACGGGTTCCTCCGCATGCGCGGAGATAGACCGTCTTCAATCCATACGTCATCACGATACGGGTAGGTTCCTCCGCATGCGCGGAGATAGACCCATTGCGCTACCCACTGCGGTGACTGCGCTACCGGTTCCTCCGCATGCGCGGAGATAGACCCATGACGAGCTTTGGCGACAACCGGAACGTCAAGGTTCCTCCGCATGCGCGGAGATAGACCTCAATGAGGCGCTCACATCGTGCGCAGCCGCATGGTTCCTCCGCATGCGCGGAGATAGACCCCAGCATCCGCATGCCGCGCACCGCCAAACGTCGGTTCCTCCGCATGCGCGGAGATAGACCCCTCGCCGAGCGCAATGAATCCGCTCCCTTCCAGGTTCCTCCGCATGCGCGGAGATAGACCTTGGTGGGTGATCGGTTCTAGATGTACTGGTAAGGTTCCTCCGCATGCGCGGAGATAGACCCGAAACGGGCGCTAGCGGAGCATGGCGCGTACCGGTTCCTCCGCATGCGCGGAGATAGACCCCCGGCAAGCGGATTGGAGTCGAGGATTTCGTCGGTTCCTCCGCATGCGCGGAGATAGACCCTTCGAGACGAAGGGCAAGTGGGGGCAACAGCTGGTTCCTCCGCATGCGCGGAGATAGACCCAGCACGGGGGTCACGATGACGCTCACGTGTCAGGTTCCTCCGCATGCGCGGAGATAGACCCGGGACGCCCGCGCGCTATCCCACTTACGCGGCGGTTCCTCCGCATGCGCGGAGATAGACCCCAATCCTCTTCAGTTTCCCCGTCGACGTCGGCGGTTCCTCCGCATGCGCGGAGATAGACCCAAGACCCGTCCAGTGCGCCCGCGAGGCGGCTAGGTTCCTCCGCATGCGCGGAGATAGACCCTGAGGCTCTGCCGCGTCGATAGTCGTGCGCATGGTTCCTCCGCATGCGCGGAGATAGACCCCAGCGGGTAGTTGCCCACCTGCCACGGTAGCCGGTTCCTCCGCATGCGCGGAGATAGACCCCGGAGGAGGTCCCCGCCCATTTCCGTAAAGTCGGTTCCTCCGCATGCGCGGAGATAGACCGCGGGCGGTCTCAATGAAATCTGCCGCGACAAGGGTTCCTCCGCATGCGCGGAGATAGACCCGGGCGAGCCACTCTCGGGAAAATCGAATGTCAGGTTCTTCCGCATGCGCGGAGATAGACCCAACGGCGGACCGGCGTTTCCTGCTATGGATGGGGTTCCTCCGCATGCGCGGAGATAGACCCGCCACGCGCTTTCTAATCGATCAGGTGCTGGCGGTTCCTCCGCATGCGCGGAGATAGACCCAAAGTGAATAAATCGTTTGTACTGCGTACTTGGGTTCCTCCGCATGCGCGAAGATAGACCCCACATGCACATCCCGCCCCCCCCCACCGCCCTCACCCCCTCACCGCATCCACCGCCCGCCGCGCAACCCACGCATCAAAATCCCCCCGCCGCCAATCAAGCTCCAGCGCAAGCCGCCGCGTGCCCTCGCGAATCTTCGGCTTATGCAGCGTCAGCGTGAGCGCATCGAGCGCGGGCCATGCGTCGAACGACAACGCCGCAATCTCCACCGCCAGCGTCTCGAGCAGCCGCGTATGCGGCTTCTCATGCAGATACGCGGTGACCCGATTGCACCACGCTTCGTAATCGATGAGACCATCGCTGTCTTCATGCGGCGTGCCACGATACCGCAGGCTCGCATCGATCGACACAGCCTGCGGCGCGCGATGCTCATGCTCGTGCAGGCCAATGCGCGTCATCACGACGAGTTCATCCACGACGACGCGCCAGCCCTGCCCGCCGGCATTCAAAGGCTCGAAGGGCTTCACGACAACAGCGGCTCGGCGGCATCGAGCATGATCTTCACGAAGTAATCCGCAAAGCTGCGGCGCACGATGAGTTCGAAGCGATCGCCACCGAGCGGCACCAGCGTCAGCGACGCCTTGAAGTAATGGCTCTGCGCACACTGGCCCGCACCGAATATCTTCGGATGCAGATCGAGCGGACAGCCGCGCGACAGGACCTCGCGCGTGCGCGGTCCGTCGATGTCGAGCACCGTGTAGCCGCTGCCGATGTCCACCGCCGCTGCGAACGCGCCCGCGAACGCTTCACGCAAGCGCGCTTCCAGCGGCGCGGCACGCGATGCGTCGTGCGCGGCTTCGGAAACCACGAGCCACTCGTCCGGGCCGAGCCACAGCACGTCATAGCCGTTGCCTTTCGCAACCGTGTTCGGCTTCTCCGGCGGTGCACATCCAATCACGGCCTCGACGGCGCGCAAGAAGGCGGCATCGCGCGTATCGCCGCGCACGTTCACGAGCTGAAGGAACGGCCGCTCCGTTAAGCGAAACGCCTTCGACGCGCCCGCCTGATGCGCCTTCAACAACGCATCCGCACCCACCAGCGGCGACTCCTGCCACACACCCTGCCCGACCGTCACGCGATCGACGACGGTCGAGGAACCTTTGATCTCATTCAACATGCTGACGTGCTCCTTCGCTGTCGTAGAACACAGAACTGGTGATCTTCGCATTGACCTGCTTGCCGTTCGCAAGCGGGATCATGACCGCTTCGCCGATCTTGTCGAGACCGCCCTTCACGACGGCCAACGCAATCGAACGCTTTAGAACAGGGCTGAAATAGCTCGACGTGACATGACCGAGCATCGGCGCGGTATCGCCCTGGAACGGACCCGCGACGATCTGCGCGCCTTCCGGCAGCACGACCGACGGATCATCCGTCAGCAGCCCGACGAACTGCTTGCGCCCGGCCTTCGCCGTATCCGAGCGCGTGAGCGAACGCTTGCCGATGAAGTCCTTCGACTTCGCGACGAGCCCGCCCATGCCGAGGTCGTAGGGCGTCATCGAGCCGTCGGTATCCTGGCCGACGATGATGTAGCCCTTCTCCGCACGCAGCACGTGCATCGTCTCCGTGCCGTACGGCGTGATGTCGAACTCCGCGCCCGCTTCCATCAACGCTTCCCACACCGCGCGGCCCACGTTGGCCGGCACGTTCACTTCGTAGGCAAGCTCGCCCGAGAAGCTGATGCGCATCACACGCGCCGATGCGCCCGCCACCGTGCCATCGCGGTAGCTCATGAACGGGAACGCGGCATTCGCGAAGTCGATGTCCTGACACACCTTCTGCAGCACCTTGCGGCTGTTCGGGCCGACGACGGCGAACGTCGCCCAATGATCCGTCACGGATGCGAGCCGCACGCGCATGTCCGGCCACTCCGTTTGCAGCCAGCGTTCGAGCCACGTCAGCACGCGCGCCGCGCCGCCGGTGGTCGTCGTCATCATGTAGTGATGTTCGGCAAGGCGCACGGTTACGCCATCGTCGAAAATCATGCCGTTCTCATCGAGCATCAGACCGTAACGGCACTTGCCCACTTCGAGCTTGCTCCACGGATTCGTGTACATCCAGTTGAGCAGCTTCGCGCTGTCCGGACCCTGAATGTCGATCTTGCCGAGCGTCGATGCATCGAGAATGCCGACGCTCTGCCGCACCGCCAGCGATTCACGCGCGACCGCCGCGTGCATGTCCTCGTTGCCGCGCGGGTAATACCACGGGCGCTTCCAGTTGCCGACATCCTCGAACATCGCGCCGTTCTGCACATGCCATTCGTGGATCGCGGTCTTGCGCACCGGATCGAGGAACTCGCCGAGCTCGCGGCCCGCGAACGTGCCGAAGGTCACAGGCGTGTAGTTCGGGCGGAACGTCGTCGTGCCCGTCCCGGGAATGGTCTTGCCGAGCGCCTGCGCGAGGATCGCCATGCCGTTGATGTTGCCGAGCTTGCCCTGATCCGTGCCGAAGCCCATCGCCGTATAGCGCTTGACGTGCTCCACCGATTCGAAGCCCTCACGCGCCGCGAGGAAGATGTCGGCGGCGGAGACATCGTTCTGGAAGTCGACGAACTGCTTCGGACCGCGCGTCGCAAGTTCGCGGCCGCCGACGAGCCACAGCGGCAAGAGCGGCGCTTCCGCGATTTCCGCGACCTTCACCGGCGCAGGCCGCGCAACGATATGACCCGCCGCACGCGCCGCTTCCGCGCCGGCATCGAGACCGAAGCGAATGCCGCGCGCCAGCGTGAATTCGCCCGCGCATGCGCCGACGCTGCTTTCGGCCTGCATCGCGTTGCCGGGAACGAAGCACGCTTTCTCGTCGTGCCAGTGCGCCTTGCCGCCCGATTGCGCGAACAGATGCAGCACCGGGCTCCAGCCGCCCGACATCGCGACCAGATCGCATTGCAGGTCCGTTTGCTTGGCGCCGACCTGCCCCTTCGCAAACGAAGCGACTTCCACCGACGACACGCGCAGCTTGCCATGCGCAGCCGTGATCACCGCGTCGTTCAGCACGCGCACACCATAGCGTCGCGCGGCGGCGGGCAATGCGCCCTTCGACTCCATCGGACGCGGATCGACGACCGTGACGTTCGCGCCCGCGGCCTTCAGATCGAGCGCGCACTGGTAGGCGTCGTCGTTATTCGTGAACACCACCGCGTTGCGCCCCGGCAGCACCGCATACCGATGCAGATACGTCGATACCGCCGACGCCAGCATCACGCCCGGCAGATCGTTGTTGCCGAACACGATGGGACGTTCGTGTGCGCCGGTCGCGAGCACCACGCGTTTCGCGCGCACTTTCCACATCAGTTCGCGCGTGCCCTTGCGGGTCGATACGGGCAGATGCTCGGTCAGGCGCTGCGTCACGGTGACGAGGTTGTGATCCTGATAGCCGAACGCCGTGCTGCGCGAAAGAATCTTCACGTCGGGCATCTTGCGCAGTTCGCCTTCGATCTTTTGAACCCATTGCAGCGCCGGCTTGCCGTCGATCTCCGCGCGGCACGACAGCAGCGAGCCGCCGAGTTCCGGCTGATCGTCGACGAGGATCACGCGTGCGCCGGACATGCCCGCCGCATACGCTGCGGCAAGCCCCGATGGCCCGCCGCCGACCACCATCACGTCGCAATGCGCGAAGCACTTGTCGTAGCGGTCGGCATCGCGCTCTTCGGGCGCTTTGCCGAGACCGGCTGCATCGCGAATCACTTCTTCGTACTTCGGCCACAGCTTGCGCGGCCACATGAACGTCTTGTAGTAGAAGCCTGCGGGAATGAAGCGCGCGATCTTCTGATTGACCGCCATGCGATCGTTCTCGATGTTCGGCTTCGCATTCACGCTCGATGCGACGAGACCCTGATACAGCTCGACTTCCGTGGCGCGCGCGTTCGGCACCGTATAAGCGCCGGTTTCGAGCTGCACGACTGCATTCGGCTCTTCGACGCCCGCCGTCACGATGCCGCGCGGCCGGTGATACTTCCAGCTACGCGCGACGAAGTGCTGTCCGTTCGCGAGCAGCGCGGAAGCTAGCGTATCGCCCTGATAGCCCTGATACGTCTTGCCGTTGAACGTGAACGTCAGCGCGATCGCGCGATTGATGCGCCCACCCGTGGCGAGTCGGTCTGTCTGGCTCATTTCGACGCTCCCTCCTTGTTGTCCATCGCAGCCAGCGGACGGTCGAACGTCTCGTAGCCCTGAATCTCGTATGACACCGTGTCGCGCTGAGCCTTGAACCAGCGGCGGCAGCCCTGCGCGTGCATCCATTGCTCGCGATGCACGCCGCGCGGATTGCGGCGCATGAAGAGGTAGTCGCCCCATTCCTTGTCGGTGAGCTTCTCGGTATCCAGCGGACGCGCAATGTCGGCTTCGCCGCCGCAGGAGAACTCGGTTTCGGCGCGCGGCCCGCACCAGGGGCATTCGATCAGCAACATGTTTGCAACTCCCTTTAGTGCGCGACGGCGGCAGCGCCGTGTTCGTCGATCAGGTGACCCGTATAGAAACGATCCAGCGAGAACGGCGCGTTGAGCGCATGCGGCTCGTCCTTCGCGATGGTGTGCGCGTACGCCCAGCCCGAACCGGGCGTCGCCTTGAAGCCGCCCGTGCCCCAGCCGCAATTGAAGTACAGGCCCTTGACGTCGGTCTTGCTGATGATCGGGCATGCATCCGGCGACACATCGACGATGCCGCCCCACTGCCGGTTCATCCGCACGCGCGAGAACACGGGGAACATCTCGACGATGGCTTCCAGCGTGCCTTCGATGATGTGGAAACTGCCGCGCTGCCCGAAGCCCGTGTATTGATCGACGCCCGCGCCGATCACGAGATCGCCCTTGTCGGACTGGCTGATGTACGCGTGCACCGCATTCGACATCACGACAGTGTTGACCACGGGCTTGATCGGCTCCGATACCAGCGCCTGCAACGGATGGCTTTCGATCGGCAGACGCACGCCCGCCATGTCGGCGATCGTCGTCGTGTTGCCCGCAGCGACGACCGCGACCTTCTTCGCCTTGATATGGCCTTTGGTCGTATCGACGCCGGTCACGCGATTGCCTTCGCGCCGGATGCCCACGACCTGGCAGTTCTGAATGATGTCGACGCCCGCCTGGTCCGCGCCGCGCGCATAGCCCCACGCGACCGCATCGTGACGCGCGACGCCGCCGCGACGCTGAATCGACGCACCCAGCACCGGATAACGGCTATTGAGGTTGATCGTCGGCTCGATCTCCTTGATCTGCGCCGGCGTGAGAAATTCGGCATCGACGCCATTGAGACGGTTCGCGTTCACGCGGCGCTCGGTATCGCGCACGTCCTGCAGCGTGTGCGCGAGATTCATCACGCCGCGCTGGCTGAACATCACGTTGTAGTTGAGGTCTTGCGACAGCCCTTCCCACAACTTCATCGCCTTCTCGTACAGCGCAGCGGACTCGTCCCACAGATAGTTCGAACGCACGATGGTCGTATTGCGCGCCGTATTGCCGCCGCCGATCCACCCCTTCTCGAGGATCGCCACATTGGTGATGCCGTGCTCCTTCGCGAGGTAGTAAGCAGTCGCGAGGCCGTGCCCGCCGCCACCGACGATCACCACGTCGTATTCGCGCTTCGGCTCGGGACTGCGCCACTGACGCTCCCAGTTCTCGTGATACGACATGCCGTTGCGCAGCAGGCTGAATATCGAATAGCGGCTCATGGTGTTTCCCTTGTTTCGTAGCGGTGTTTCAGCACTCGATGACGTTCACGGCCAGCCCGCCGCGCGACGTCTCCTTGTATTTCGTCTTCATGTCGGCGCCGGTTTCGCGCATCGTCTTGATGACCGAATCGAGCGACACGTAATGCGTGCCGTCGCCCTTCATCGCCATGCGCGCGGCGTTGAGCGCCTTGATCGCGCCCATCGCGTTACGCTCGATGCATGGAATCTGCACGAGGCCGCCGACCGGATCGCAGGTCATGCCGAGGTTGTGCTCCATGCCGATTTCAGCGGCGTTCTCGACTTGCGCGGGCGTGCCGCCCATCACGGCTGCGAGCGCGGCGGCGGCCATCGAGCACGCGACGCCCACTTCGCCCTGGCAGCCCACTTCCGCGCCGGAGATGGACGCCGTCTCCTTGTAGATGATGCCGATCGCCGCCGCCGTGAGAAGGAAGCGCACGATGCCTTCGTCGTTCGAGCCGTGCATGAACTTGACGTAGTAGTGCAGCACGGCGGGAATCACGCCAGCCGCGCCATTGGTCGGCGCGGTCACGACACGCCCGCCCGATGCGTTCTCTTCGTTGACGGCCATCGCATAGAGATTGACCCAGTCGAGCATCGAAAGCGGATCGCGCAGCGATTCCTCGGAGCGCGAACGCAATTGCGCGCTCAGATCGGCCGCACGGCGCTTCACGTGCATCGGGCCGGGCAATTCGCCGCGTTCCTTGCAGCCGCGCTCGACGCACGCGGCCATCACGCGCCACACGGCAAGCATGCCTTCGCGCACCTCGGTTTCGCTGCGATTCGCGCATTCGTTCTGCATCGCGATATCGGCGATAGACAAACCTGTCTCCCGGCAGACGCGCATCAGGTCGTCGCCGGTGCGAAACGGATACGGCACGTTGCCGCCGGCGCGCACGCCGTTCACGCGATCGCCTTCGCGATTCACCACGAAGCCGCCGCCGATCGAGTAATACTCCTTCTCCACGAGCAACTGGCCGTGTTCGTCGAAAGCCTGAAAGCGCATGCCATTCGGATGCACGATGCTCGATCCCGCCGCACCCGGCATCAGCTTCCGATAGAAGCCGATGTGCTCGCGCTCCTCGAATGCAACGGCGTGCTTGCCGAGCAGCATCAGGCGCCGCGTTTCGCGGATCTCCTTGAGACGCGGCGCGATCATGTCGGGATCGATCAGATCGGGCAGATTTCCTTCGAGGCCGAGCAGCACGGCCTTGTCCGTGCCGTGGCCCTTGCCGGTCGCACCGAGCGAGCCGAACAGTTCCGCCCGCACGCGCGTGACGAAACCCAGCAGATTCGCGTCTTCGATATGCGATGCAAAGCGGCATGCCGCGATCATCGGGCCGACCGTGTGCGAGCTGGAAGGACCGATGCCGATCTTGAACAGATCGAAAACGCTGACATTCATGGCGTGCCCTCAGGGTTGGCGGTTCGGTTGCGTGACCGGGCGAAGACCCGATCACGCCATGGGCACATTGCACCAAACCGCAATTCCGGCTGATAGAACAAAAACGGCATCGAAATGGGATGGCGGCGTCAGCCGATTTCTGGAAGCGCTGCGCGTGACGGATTTCCGACGATTCCCGACGCGTCATCGAAGGTCGGCGCGTAACAGAGCGATTCGAACGCGGCGCGTTCCTGCGCCGTTTCGTTGCAAAACCGGATGTTTTTGAGACTGGTCCGAGAGGCTGAAAAGGCGCGTCTCGGTATATTCCCTAGGTCCGCGAGAGGCCGCCGAGCCAAGACCCGCAGGCCTCTCTTTCTTGATCTTCCCAGCTCACCGGTTCACAGCAATGGATAGTCACGCTCTTCCCGATCAGTTCTTCAAGTCCTGGGTTCTCGCGTTCGTGATCGGCGCGAGTGTCGTCGGCGCGCTTCAGGCGGTCGGCCTGCTCTCCCCGGATCACATCCTCACGCGATACGCCCCGCTCTGGGGCGCGCTGGTCGTCGCGTGCTCCGTCGATCCCGCCCTGCGCTACTTCGGCGTATTGAAGGCCGAAATCGAGCAGCGCTGGGGCGATTACACCATCGCCAGTCTGCTCGGCCGTTCGACGGGCGCGCTTCTCGGCGGCGTGTTCGCCTGGGCCTTCGCCGTTCTCGGCGGCTGAATCTTCCTCTACGCCACGCCACGCAGCGTGGCGCTCTCCCATTTCTGATCATGCGTGCCTGGCGCGCGCCCGGTGTTATGCTCGCTGCATAACGTCCAGCCGCCGCACGTCACACGCATGAACCCCGCCGATTCCCTTCCGCCGCTCTCTATCGACGGCCAGTCGAAATCACGTATTCGCTTCGGCATCGTGCTGTTGCCGAACTTCACGCTGACCGCGTTTTCGGGTTTCGTCGATCTGCTGCGTCTGTCCGCCGACGAAGGCGATTTCAGCCGTCCGGTACGCTGCTCATGGAGCGTGATAGGCGAAACGCTTGCGCCCGTGCGCGCGAGCTGCGGCATTCAGATCACGCCGTGGGAAACTTTCGAGAAGGCGGAACCGTACGATTACGTGGTCGTCGTCGGCGGCTTGCTGCACTCGGGACCGTCCGCGAGTGAAGTCACGCTGCAGTTCATCCGCCGCGCCGCCGCAGCGAACGCGACGATCGTCGGCATGTGCACGGGCGTGTTCACGCTGATGCGCGCGGGCGTGCTCGACGGCCATCGCGTGTGCGTGAGCTGGTTCCACTACTGGGACTTCGTAGAGCGCTTCCCGCACGCGGACGAACAGATGCTCGTCGCGGACCGGCTCTTCGTCATCGACAGAAGGCGCATCACGTGTTCGGGCGGGCGCGCGTCCATCGACGTGGCCGCCGCCATTCTGCTGCGTCACTTCGAGACCGCGACGGTGCAGAAGGCGCTGCGCATCCTGCTCGTCGACGACATGCAGAAGGGCAACGCGCCGCAGCCGCATCCGCCGGGTCTCGCGCCGGCTACGCATCCGAAGGTCAAGCGCGCAATTCTGCTGATGGAACAGCACGTTGGCCGCACGCTGACGCTCGACGAACTCGCGCACAAGCTCGACATGTCCACACGTCAGCTCGAACGCCTCTTCAAGGCCGAGACGGGCAAGGCGCCGCAGGCGTACGCGAAGCAGGTGCGTCTGCGCACGGCCGCGTGGCTGCTGACGAGCTCGGATAAAACCGTGGCCGATATCGCATCGAGTTGCGGCTTCTCGGATGCATCGCATCTTGGCCGCGAGTTCCGCAAGCAATTCGGCCTTCCGCCGATGATGTATCGTGAGCAGCGCGGCGCACAGGACGCCGAGGAGACAGCGCATCACACAATGGACTACGACGAGACTTTCCCCGGCCGCGCGCAAGCGATCTAGCGCACCTGTCCCACGTTGCCCGCGGCCTCACCTATAGGAGAAGCGGCATGGAGACTCAAGGTTATTCGCAGGAAGAATGGGCATTGCGTTGCGATCTGGCGGCGCTGTATCGCGTGATCGCGCATTTCCGCTGGACCGACATGATCTTCACGCACATCAGCGCGCGCGTGCCGGGACCGGAGCATCACTTCCTCATCAACCGATACGGCGTGCTGTTCGATGAAATGCGCGCGTCGGACCTCGTGCGTATCGACAGCGAAGGCCGCCCCGTGAATGCCGATGCCGCGCATCCCGAGCGGTATCTCGTCAATCCGGCGGGCTTCACGATTCACTCCGCGATTCACATGGCGCGGCCCGATGTGGTGTGCGTCGTGCACACGCATACGCCCGCCGGCGCCGCGGTATCGGCGCAGAAGCAGGGCCTCCTGCCGATCAGCCAGCACGCGCTGAAGTACTACGGGCATCTCGCGTATCACGACTACGAGGGCATCGCGCTCGATCTCGCCGAACGCGACCGTCTGGTCAACGATCTCGGCCCGCACAACGCGATGATCCTGCGCAACCACGGCCTGCTCGCGTGCGGCAAATCGATTCCGACTGCGTTTCAGGAGATGTACTTTCTGGAGCGCGCATGCGAGATCCAGTTGCGGGCGCTCGCGGGCGGCGTGGAACTGAATATCCCGTCTGCCAGAGTGTGCGAAATCACCGCCGCGCAGTATCGCAGCGACGAAATCGAAGGCGTGACCGCGCTGCAATGGCAGGCCGCATTGCGGATGATCGAGGGTGGCAAGACGGACTATCGAACCTAGCGTTCGACGGGCGTCACGCGGAAAGACGTCGCTCCATGCTCGGCGCATGACCGTATTGCGCGCGATACGCCTTGCTGAAATGGCAAGGCGAATGGAATCCGCAGATGCTCGTCACGCGCGCAATCGATGCATCGGTGTTGCGCAACAGATCGCGGGCGCGTCGCAGGCGCAGCGTCAGGTAGTAATGCGTCGGCGACACGTTGAGGAACATCTTGAACATGCGCTGCAAGTGACGTTGCGACAGATGCACGAGCCGCGCAAGCTCATCGAGCGATAGCGGTTCTTCGATGTTGGCCTCCATCAGCCGGACGACTTCAACCAGCTCCGCACGCGAGAAGCCGACGCGCGCATCGACAGGTATGTGCTGATAGTCGCTCGAACCGCGTATGCGCTCGACGATGAATTGTTCGGACACCTGAGCAGCTACCGGTTGACCGAGTCTCAGGCCGACGAGGTTAAGCATCAGATCGAGCGGTGCTGTGCCGCCCGTGCACGTCACGCGATCGCGGTCGATCACGAAGAGTTCGTCGGCGAAACGCACATGCGGAAAGCGCTTGTTCAACGGCGACATGTCTTCCCAATGCACCGTGCAGCGATAGCCATCGAGCAGCTTGGCCGCGAGCAGCGCATAAGGACCGGTGCAGATGCCGCCGAGCGGAATGCCCGCGTCGTGCGCACGCTGCAACAGGGCGATGACGGTGTCGTCGACATAATCGGCGACGTGCCATCCCGCGCAGACGATCAGCACATCGGGCATGCCGGCCTCGTCGAGCGTCGTCGTCGGCTTCACGGTGATGCCGTTGCTCGCTCGCGCCGGCTCGCCGTCCGGCGTGATCACCGACCACGTGTAGTGCTGCGCGCGGCCCACGTAGTTAGCCATGCGCAGCACTTCGACCGCGCTCGTGAATGCGATCATCGAGAAGTTCGGCAGCGTCAGGAAGCCGAAGTGCGCGAGATTCGCAAGAGGCGATTCCGCTGCCGCCGGGACGATCGCATCACGCTTCATGGGCGCATCAACCCTGTTGCGCAGCCGGCGCGCGGCGCACGCGCATCACGTTGCGCAGACCCGAGAACAGCGGAGCGCGCGCCATGCCCGGCGAACGGCCGAAGCTCTCCGTGATGCGATCGAGGATGATCGCGAGCAGCACCACCGACAAGCCGCTTTCGAAGCCGAGGCCGATATCGAGCCGCTGAATGCTTGCGAGCACATCGTTGCCGAGACCGCCCGCACCGACCATCGACGCGATGATGACCATCGACAGCGCCATCATGATCGTCTGGTTCACGCCGGTCATGATCGACGGCAGCGCGTTCGGAATCTGCACCTTGTAGAGCAGCTGCCACGACGTGCAGCCGAACGCCTGGCCCGCTTCCACGATCTCGCGATTCACGTGCTTGATGCCGAGCGACGTGAGGCGCACCGCGGGCGGCATCGCGAAGATGACGGTCGAAAGAATGCCGGGCACGCGGCCAAGACCGAAGAGCATCGCGGCGGGGATGAGGTAGACGAAGGCGGGCATCGTCTGCATCAGGTCGAGCACGGGACGCACGGCCATCTCGACGTACTTGCTCTTCGCGGTCCAGATGCCGAGCGGGATGCCCATCAGCAGGCTGATTAACGTTGAGGATAACGTAAGACCCAGCGTGATGACCATCTGGTCGTAGAAGCCGGTCGCGTAGATCAGCAGAAGCGACAGCAGCGTGAACGCCGCGAAGCGCCAGCCGACGCGCCACAAGCCGATGCCGACGAACAGCGCCATGAGCGCCCACATCGGAATGGCCTGCAAGCCATGTTCGATGACCGCAGCAAAACTCTCGATGACCTTGCCGATGGCATCGAAGGTTTTCGCGTCGTGGTCGAGCAGATAGTGGACGCCCTGATCGACCCAGCTACCGAGCGGAATAATTTCAGACATGGGAACCTCGATGGCGCGTTAGAACCTGCAGCACGTTCGTCTTGTTGACCGAACCGCAATATGAACCGTCCGCATCGACGACGGGCAGCGGCGCCCGGCTCGCGACAACACGGTTCACGACGTCGTCGAGCGTCATGCTGCGCTCGATGCATTCGATGTGATTAATCTGGGGCACGGCGTTGCCGCTTGCGTCGCGGCCGACGAAGCCGCGAATGCGGCGCTGCGCGTCGAGCACGAACGCATAGTCGGCGCTGCCGTTGAGCGTCGCGGCGACGCTCGATGCGTCGATTTGCGGCGAGTGCTTCATCAGCGGGACGGCGTCGGTCTGCATCAGATCGCCGGCCGTCAGATAGCGGCTCGTGTCGATGCCGTCGAAGAACGCCTGCACGTAGTCGTCGGCGGGATTCGTGATGATCTCCTGCGGCGTGCCGATCTGCACCACCCGGCCGCCTTCCATGATCGCGATGCGCGTGCCGATGCGCATCGCTTCTTCCAGATCGTGCGACACGAAAAGAATCGTGCGGCGCTGCTCGCGTTGCAGGTCGAGCAGGACGTTCTGCATTTCCTTGCGCTTGAGCGGATCGAGCGCGGAGAACGCTTCGTCCATGATCATCAGCGACGGATTGACCGCAAGCGCCCGCGCCAGCCCGACGCGCTGCTGCATGCCGCCCGAGAGTTGCGCCGGCAGCTTCTGCGCGAAGGGCGCGAGGCCCACCTGCTCGAGCACGGTCATCGCGCGCTTTTCGCGTTCCTTGCGCCCGACGCCCGCCACTTCGAGCCCGAACGCCGCGTTGGACAGCACGGTGCGTTGCGGCATCAGCGCGAACGACTGGAACACCATGCTCATGTCCTTGCGGCGCAGCGCGGTCAGTTCCGAGCGCGGCACGGCGGCGACATCGCGTCCGTCGATCAGCACCTTGCCGGCGGTCGGATCGACGAGCCGGTTGATGAGCCGGATCAGTGTCGACTTGCCCGAGCCGGACAGCCCCATCAGCACGAAGATCTCGCCTTCCTGCACATCGAAAGAGACGTTATGAACACCGACGATCTGCCCGGTGCGCGCGAAAACTTCTTCCTTCGTCGCGCCGCCGGCCAGCATGTCGATCGCCTGTTTGGGGCTATTGCCGAACACCTTGCACAGCCCTTCGACTACCACCTTGGGGGAATTCATTGAGTTCTCCATGATGCGTGGCGGACGCCGTCCGCGCTGTGCATACATAGTTGCCAGAAAAAAGTGCTCTGAGCCGACTATTTGCGACAGCTACATGAAGAAATACGACAAGGGTAAAAGGCGGATCGGCCGGCGTGACGGCGCAACCCTTGTGCGACAAGGGTTTGCGCGAAGGCGAAGCGAAAAGCGGGCAGTCTGCGGCGTGTCGCGTCGGAACAAGTCCCGGCGCGTTTTTCGATGCTCAGGCGCTCGGGCGCAGCATCTGGAACATTTCGCCGATTTCGGCATAGTCGGCGCGATAGCCCGCGCGCATGATCGGGCGGGCGGCGGCGGTATCGAAGAGACCGTCTTTCAGATACTCGCTGCGGATATGCACGCCGACGACCTGCCCGAGCGCGAGCCAGTTGTCCATCGGCTGGCCGTCCAGGTCGTGCAGGCGGACGACTTGCAGCAGCCGGCATTCGAGCGCCGCAGGGGATTCGGCCACGTGCGGCACGCCGACATTGCGCCCCGGCGCTTTGGTCAGGCCCGCAAGCTCGAATTCGTCGATGCCACGCGCCACCGGCGCCGACGTCCGGTTCATGCGCTCGGCGAGCGGACGCGTCGACATGTTCCAGACGAATTCGCCCGTTGCCTCGATGTTGCTGATGCTGTCTTTGCGGCCTTCGCTGGAAAAGCCGATCACGTAAGGGAAAGTCGCGAACGCGCCGAAAAAGCTGTACGGCGCGAGATTCACGCTGCCGTCCGCGTCGCGGCTCGATATCCAGCCGATGACGCGCGGCGCGACGATCGCCTTGAACGGGTCATGGGGCAGGCCGTGGCCTTCGCTGGGGTCGTAGAAATGGACGTCGCCGGTCATAGGGGCGCTCGATGCGTCAGAGTGGGAGAGACGAAAGAATACCGCGTCGGCCGATCGGGCAACGGACGGTGAACAGGCGAGGAATGGATGCGTCGCACGCTGCGAGGCGTGGAGCGGGATTCGTCGTACAACGACGAAGGAGAACTGCTAGAAAAACTACAGAAACGGTGGAAGCTGGCGGGCGGGGTAATCGACGTCTTGCCGTCGGATATTGCCGACTTGGTATGACCCGCGCCGCCCTCAGCGACGCATTACAGACGGATGCCGAATGCGGTGCTGCGTGCCTTGCGTTGGCGCTCTGCTTCGCGGAAACGCGCTTGATACGAGTAATCCGAGTCCATCGGCAGGTGCGGCGATTCGAAGATCGAAGCAAATTTTTGCAGCAGGGCGAAGAGGTAGCTCATGTCTGACTCCGGTTAGTGATTGAGGGTTTTCCCTTAGCAATCATTATAGGGATACCCCACCCGGATTTCTAGTGCAATGCAACATTTCTCGGCCAAAAATGTTGTAGTTTTTCTACATTACCGGTCGAAATGACCTGCCCGCCAGCAACGGCGGGGCAATCGCTCAGTGCGTCGAGGTAGGGTCGGTGTCGGACTGGAAGGCGAGCGCCGCCTGGTGGCCGGCGTGCAGCAACGCGACCGTCTGCGCGATTCCAGCCGCCAGCGTCGTGAGCATCGTGCAGAGCGTGACGGTCAGCATCGACCGGGTGCGGCGGGCATGGGCCGCGGCTGTCGCGCTTTGTTCGTCGATCGCCGCGCGGACGGTATGGGCCAGCGCGTTCGCGGAATCGACCTCGCCGTTGATGCGCAAACCGGGCGGGGCGATCCAGGCCACGCTCGCCTGTTGCGCGATCGCGGCTTTGCTCGACGTCGACGACGGAATCGTGAGCGCATCCGCGATCAGATCGCCCTGCTCCGGCGCGTCCGCGGGCTCGCGCGGGGCCGCTTCGGTTCGCGCCGCGCGCCGCCTAGCCGACGACTCCACCGCAGCCAGAAACACTTCCGGCAACTCGAAACCCTCGAACGTGCCCTGACGGATATCCGTGTTCAGCGCCTGAAGCGTGGCGCGTTCGGCGTCCTCGGCGAAGAGATCGAGCGTCTCGCCGTAGCGCGGGCCATCGCCCGGTTCCGCTGCGCGTTGCGCCGGCCGCGCGGCGCGCGCGAGCTTCTTCTGCGCGTCGGCGTCGGCCTCGGCGCGTTGCCTGGACTTCGCCGACGACGCGTCGGCATCCGGATTTCGGGGTACAGCGGGATCTGGCATAGGTCGAAAGGCTGCGGCGAGACGGCCGGCGCGCAGCAGTCATGCGGTCTGGCGATAATTTTCGAGAGGTCGCATTGTCGCACGGCTGCGCGCCTTATCCAGCGGGCATTTGCAAGGAATCCGCGTGCCGCCGCTCAATTGGCGTCCTCCTCGCGAAACTCCCGCACGACCGGCAGTTGCCGCAGACGTTCGCAGATCGCCCGGTATTCCTGCGACGACACGCGCGAAAGCTCGACTTGCACTTCATCGAGTTCGGGCGTGTCCTCGCTTTGCTGCACGACGAACTGCTTCACGCGCACGCTGCCCGGCCCGAGCGCCTCGTGCAGGCCGTGAAAGGAGAGCGAGCCGCGATCGACGAGCATCGTCAGTTGGCGGCGCTGTCTCACGGTGATGAAGCGTCGTTCCAGCGGCTTGAGGCCCGCGAGAATGACGAGGATGATCGCCGTCGCAGCAATCGACGCCGTGTACAGCCCGCCGCCGACCGCCAGCCCGATCGCCGCGACGGACCACAGGCTCGCGGCCGTCGTCAGTCCCCGGACGATTTCGCCGCGCATCAGGATCGATCCCGCGCCCAGAAAGCCGATGCCCGACACGACCTGCGCCGCCACCCGCGACGGATCGAGCACGACGTGATCGCCTTTCAGCGCGTCCGCGAAACCGAACGCCGACACCATCATGATCAGCGCCGATCCGACGCACACGAGCATGTGCGTGCGCAGGCCCGCCGCCCATGAAAGGCGCTCGCGCTCGAAGCCGATCACGCTGCCCAACGCCGCGGCCATGATGAGCCGCGAAACGAGTTCGACGTTGCTTAACATCTTCTTCCCTCCTGTCGTTGCGAGTCCCTGGTGCGCGGGGCGGGGTTTGCTATGCTTCAGCGGCTACTGGTAGCTTTCCAGAACATTTTCACAGAGTAGTCGTATGCAAGATCGACCCCCGCATGGCGCACCGGCGACGCCATCGACGAATCCGGTTTCCGGCGCCGCGTTGCGCGCGCATTTCGCGGACGTCGTCCTGCCGATATGGCGCGGCCCCGGCTTCAACACGGCCCTGCGCCTGCCCTTCGAAGCCGTCGCGCCCGCCGGCCATGCGCCGTTGCCGCCGAAGCGTTATCGCGCGATGGCGTGCGCGCGTCAGCTTTTCGTTTTCGCCGATGCGGGCGAACTCGACCACGCGAAGACGCTGTTCGAATCGTTGCGGCACTACTTTCGGGACACGCACAACGGCGGTTGGTTCTATAGCGTCGATGCAAACGGCGCGCCGCTCGAGCGCCACAAGGACTTGTACACGCACGCGTTCGTGATCTTCGCGTGCGCGCATTACGCGCGGACAAGCGGTTCGGCGGATGCGCTGGCCTCGCTGGAAGAAACGTCGAAGCTGGTCGAAACGCGCTTCGCAATGGGCGGCACGATCCTGAACGCCGCGTTATCCGAGGACTTCGCGACGACGCTCGAAGGACCGCTGCAGAATCCGCTGATGCACCTTGCCGAAGCATGGCTCGCGGCGCGCGAAGCCACCGGCGACGCCGCCTACGACGCACGGCTCGCGACGCTCGCCGAATCGGTGGCCCGCACATTCGTGCACGAGCCGACCGGCTGCATCGCCGAATTGCCGATCGGCGCGGCCGACAACCGGCTGGAGCCGGGGCATCAGTTCGAATGGTACTTTTTGGCGATCGGCAGCGGGCACGCGGCGTTCGCATCGGCGGGGCTGAACGAACGGCTCGAGCGCGCGTTCGTGTTCGCGCAGAAGCACGGCATCGACGAGAAGACGGGCGGTGTGTGCGCCGCGCTGGACGAAAGCGGCGCCGTGATCGACGGCACGGAGCGCATTTGGGCGCAGACCGAATATCTGCGCGCGCTGGCGACGCGCGGCGATGCGCCCGGCGAGCAAATCGCGCGCTTCCGCGCGCGGTTCCTTAACGAGCGGGGCTGGGTCGAGTGCCGCTCGGCCGACGGTGAAATCAGCCGCGCGGACATGCCTTCCACGACGCCGTATCATCTCGTCACGGCGTACGCCTCCCTGCCACTTCAGGCGATCTGAAACACGGACACCGCCGCCTTCAGTTGCCGCGTCTGCTCGTGCAATGACGACGCGGCAGCCGCGGCCTGCTCGACGAGCGCCGCGTTCTGCTGCGTCATCTCGTCCATCTGCGTGACGGCCTGATTCACCTGTTCGATGCCGACGCTCTGCTCGAGCGACGACGCGCTGATCTCCGCCATCATCTGCGTCACGCGCGAAATCGACGACGACACATCGCGCATGGCTGCGCCGGCCCGCTCGACGAGCACCGAGCCGTCGCTGACCTGCGCGACCGATTCCCCGATCAGTTCCTTGATTTCCTTCGCCGATTGCGCCGAGCGTTGCGCAAGCCCGCGCACTTCGCCCGCGACCACGGCAAAGCCGCGCCCCTGTTCGCCCGCCCGCGCCGCTTCGACGGCCGCGTTCAGCGCGAGAATGTTGGTCTGGAACGCGATGCCGTCGATCACCGAAATGATTTCGGCGATCTTGTCCGAGCTTTGCGCGATCCCGCGCATCTTCTCGACCACGTCATCGACGACGCTGGAGCCGCGCGACGTGGCTTCGAGCGCATCGCCGGCGAGCGTGTTGGCTTCGCGGGCGTGATCGGCATTCTGTCGCACCGTCGCCGTCAGCTCGTCCATGCTCGATGCGGTTTCTTCCAGCGATGCAGCCTGATTCTCGGTGCGCGCGGACAAATCGGCGTTGCCGCTTGCGATTTCATCCGCGCCGAAGTTGATCGACTCCGACGTTTCGCGCACGGTCTTCACGGTGCTCGCGACGCTCGCCTGCATTGCCGCAAAGCCCGCGAACAGACGGCCGATTTCGTTCGTTCCGCGATCCGCGATGCGCTCGTCCAGACGTCCCTGCGCGATGCGTTCGAAGTGACGGCCCGCTTCCTCGAGCGGCGCGATCACGCCACGGCGCAGCGCGACGTGCACCAGCGCGACGCCCGCGATGAGCGCCAGGGCGATTGCGAAACCCACTGCGCGGAACAATCCGTAGCGCGTATCGATCGATTCGAGATAGGCATTGCTCGACGCATTGCCGAAATCGACGAACTTCTGCTGCTCGGCCAGATAGCGGTCCTGGAAGCCTTGCGTCGGCTGGTCCAGAAACGCCTGGAGGTTATTGGAATCGAGGTACTGCACGAGTTCCGACAGCGCCTTCGCGTATTCGGCGTACTTTGCCTTCAGCGCGGCCGTGCGCTCGACGTTCTCGTTGCCGGTCTTCGGCGCATCGAGGAACGCGGAGAACGACTTGTCGGCGAGTGCGATCTCTTCACGCGCATGCTGCACGATCTCGACCGGCTCGGCGCCGCCGCGCACCATGCGCGTTCCTGCGCGCGACAGGTTGATGCGCGCGTCCATCAAGTGCTGCGTGGTCTTGTTGACCGCGTTGACCTGCTTCAGCGCGATGTTGGACAGGTTGCCGACATCGTCGTGCGTGCGCGAGAGCGACCAGAAGCCGAGCCCTTCGGTCACGAGCTGGAACACACAGAACACCACCAATACAGCGAGCAAACCCGATGAAACCTTGATCTTTCGCAACATCACTTTCACCCGACTGACTAATTGAGCCGCTTTAACTCGCGGCGATAGTGCGGGTTTACGGCAGCGGCAACCGGGAGCTTGAATGGTTTGGCGGAAAGTCTGTCTATGGCGCTTCGCTGCACCGAAATGCACCATTGCACGAATTCCGCCGAACGTGCTTGCGCACCGCGCATTCGCTACCTATTGTCTTTGCAGGACTGCGCCGAACCCACCGAAGGAGTGTCTGAATGGCCGAAATCGTCGATATCGCACGCGGTGCGCTGAATGCGCAACCGTTCAGCGCCTTGCTCGGCACCAAGCTGATGCAGGTCGATTCAGCGAGTCTCACGCTGTGTCTGCCGATCCGCGACGAGCTGAGGCAGCAGCACGGCTTCGTACACGGCGGCGTGGTGAGTTATCTGGTCGACAATGCGCTGACCTTCGCGGGCGCGCTGCGGCTCGGCCCGAAGGTGGTCACGGGGGAATACAAGATCAATCACCTGCGTCCCGCGGTGACAGGCACGCTGATGGCGCGGGCGCGCGTCGTTCATGCGGGGATGACGCAGGCGACGTGTCAGTGCGATGTCTTCGTCACCGATGGCAATACGGAGCGGCTGGTCGCGGTCGCGCAGGGAACCGTTGCGCGCATCGGCGATAGCGCGATCGAGGCGTTCTATCACGCCTGATTCATTTCGCGGCTGTATCGCCCATGAGAAAGCCTCGCCGCTGCGGCGAGGCTTTTCGTTCGTCTGCGCTTATTGCGCGGCGACGGTCTTCTGCTGCTGCTCGCCCAGGCCCTGAATGCCGAGGCGCATCGTCTGGCCCGCGTTCAAATAGACCGCGTTCGGCTTCACGCCCATGCCGACGCCCGGCGGCGTGCCGGTCGAGATGATGTCGCCCGGCTGCAGGCTCATCACTTTGGACAGGTAAGCAACCAGTTGCGCGACGGTGAAGACCATGGTCTTTGTGTTGCCGTTCTGGTAGCGATGGCCGTCCACTTCGAGCCACAAATCGAGCTTCTGCGGATCGGCGATTTCGTCCTTCGTGACGAGCCACGGACCGATCGGTCCGAAGGTGTCGAAGCCCTTGCCCTTGTCCCACTGCGTGCCGTGCTCGAGCTGCCACTCGCGCTCGGAGACATCGTTGATGACGCAGTAGCCCGCGACGTAATCGAGCGCGTTGGCTTCATCGACGTACTTCGCTTCCCGGCCGATCACCACGCCCAGTTCGACTTCCCAGTCGGTTTTCTTTGAATTGCGCGGAATCTCGACGTCGTCGTTCGGGCCGCAAATCGCGCTCGTCCACTTGCCGAAGATGACCGGCTCGGTCGGCACCGGCAAATTCGACTCCGCGGCGTGATCCGCATAGTTCAGGCCGATGCACACGAACTTGCCCACGCGGCCGACGCACGGCCCGATGCGCGGATTGCCCTCGACCACCGGCAGCGATGCCGGATCGGCGGCGCGCACTTTCGCGAGGCCTGCTTCGGTCAGCGTCGCGCCGGCGATATCGTCCACGACTGCCGACAGGTCACGAATTTGCCCATCCGCGTCGAGAAGACCCGGCTTTTCCTGACCCTTCGGGCCGTAACGAAGCAGCTTCATCTGGTTTGATCCTCGTATTTCTGCAGCAAGTTGAAAAGCGATGCGCGGCAAGTCCGTTAATTTGACCAGCCGCCATCGATGATGTGAATCTGACCCGTCGTAAACGACGACTCATCGGAGCCGAGATACAGCGCGAGCGCCGCGATTTCCTCGGCGCGGCCGACGCGCCCCATCGGCTGACGCGCGACGAACGCGGCCTGCACCTGATCGACGCTCGCGCCCTGCGCTTGCGCCTGCTCCGCAATGCGCTCTTTCAGCGACGGCGATTCGACCGTGCCCGGACAGATCGCATTGCAGCGGATACCGCGCGTGACGAAATCCGCCGCGACCGACTTCGTGAGTCCGATCACCGCCGCCTTCGACGCACCATATACGAAGCGGTTCGCCACGCCCTTCACGCTCGACGCCGCCGACGACATGTTGATGATCGAGCCGCCACCCTTCTCCAGCATCGCCGGCAGGAACGCGCGGATCGTCCGGTACATCGCCTTCGCGTTGATGTCGAAGGCGAAGTCCCAGTCCGCTTCGCTCGCTTCGAGAATCGAGCCGGCGTGGACGTAGCCCGCGCAGTTGAACAGCACGTCGACCGGGCCGAGTTCCTTCGCGAGAGCGTCGATGGCCTGGGCATCGCGCACATCCAGTTTGCGCACTTCGAACGGCTTGCCGTCGAGCGCTTCGACGCGGATGTCCGTCGCGATCACGCGCGCGCCTTGCGCCGCGAACATCTCCGCCGTCGCAAGGCCGATGCCCTGCCCCGCCGCCGTGATCAGCGCGGTCTTGCCTGCCAGTCTTTGTACCATCCACTGCTCCAGTCGAAGTTGTTTTTGAGACATGCCCGGTATAGGAGGACGTCAAAGGCGGTAGAACGCACGGGCGTTCGCGCCGAAGATCGCCTGCTGTCCGGCTTTATCGAGATGCGCGGTGAGACGCGTCGCGGTGGCGTGCCAGTCAGTGTAGCCGCCGTTGAGATTCAGTACCGGCCAATCGCTGCCCCACATCAGCCGTTCAGGGCCGAAATGCGCGATGAGATGCGCGGCATACGGTTGAAGCGTCGCGTCGGTCCAGCCTTTCGCTGCTTCGGTGGCGAGGCCCGAGAGCTTGCACAAGGGTTTCTGCGGCAGCGCGGCGAGCTGCGCGATGCCGTCGGCCCACGGTTGCCACGCTGCATCGACGCCATCGCGGATAGGCGGCTTCGCGCCGTGATCGATGACGATTCGCAGCGTCGGATAACGACGCGCGAACTCGATCAGCGACGGGACATGCCGCGCGAAGATCAGTGCATCGAAGGCCAGATCGTGTTCGATCAGACGCTCGATTGCCTCGGGGCGCGGGACGTGAGCGATCCAGGTGTCGTCGGGCAAGTCCTGCAACATCGGGCGCACGCCTTTGAATTTCGAGTCGCGCGAAAACTCTTCGATGAGGTCAACGGCGTCGACGGAATCGAGCGGAACCCAGCCGACGACGCCCGCGATGGAATCGTCGTCTTGCGCGAGCTTCAGCAGATAGCGCGTTTCGTCGACGGTCGGCGCAGCCTGAACGACGACGGTGCGCGCGATGCCCGTCCCGTGACGCAACGGGGCAAGATCATTCGGGCCGAACACGCGGTAAAGAGGCTCGAGATCGGGTGAGAGCCAGCCGTAATCGCCGCGCGCCGGGTCCCAGTAGTGCTGATGCGCGTCGATTCTTTCGTCCACGTTCATTGCGGCACCGGCGCGTTTTCGTGAAGCAGGCCCTCCGAGCGCAACGCCTGCCAGAGCGCAGACGGAATCGGCGTCCCGAACGATGCAGCGTTCTGTTGCACCTCACCCGCATTGCGCGCGCCCATCAGCACGGTAGCCACGACTTTATGCGCATAAGGAAACTGGAGCGCGGCGCTCGAAAGCGCGACGCCGTGTTCCCGACACACACGTTCAAGTTTGCCGACACGCTCGATGACTTCCTTCGGCGCGTCGCCATAGTTGAACTTGAGATCACCATGCGCGTGGCTGTCCAGACCACGCGCGAGAATGCCCGAGTTGAATGCGCCGCCCAGCAGAATGCTCACGCCGCGCTTCTCGCATTCAGGCAACAGGTCGTCGAGCGGATTCTGTTCGAGCAGCGTGTAGCGACCGGCAAGCAGCGCACAGTCGATGTCGTATTCGGCCATCGCTTCCATGACTGCCGCGCTTTCGTTGACGCCGAGCCCGACCGCTTTTACGCCGCGCGATTGCTTCAGCTCATCGAGTGCGCGAAAGCCGCCTTCGTCCGTCAGTTGCCGCCAGTAATGCGCGTTCTTTTCGCCGTGCGTGTATCGGCCGATATCGTGGATCAACACGATATCGACGTCGATCATGCCGAGGCGCTGCTGGCTGTCTTCGAAGGAGCGCAGGATGCCGTCGTAGGTGTAATCGTAGATCGCCTGAAAAGGCAGCGGATTCGCCCAACCTTCGCTGCCGTCGTCCGGCGTCGTGCGCGGGACGAAGCGCCGGCCCACTTTCGTCGACAACACGAAATCGCTTCGCGGATACCGCCGCAACGCATCGCCCAGACGATGCTCCGCCTTCGTATGCCCATAGTGCGGCGCGGTGTCGAAGAAGCGGATGCCTGCCTGCCACGCGGCGTCGACGGTGGCGCGCGCTTCTTCTTCCGTCAACTCATGGTAGAGACCGCCGAGCGGCGCGGTGCCGAGCGATAGCGCCGTGACTTCGAGTGGCGTGCGCCCGATCGTGCGTCGGCGTAGGACGACATCCTGCATTGCTGCGCTCATCTGCAAACCTCGATCAAAGGATACGGTGGCTGCGGCGGAGCCGCTTTCTGCGGCTGGCGAGTGATTCTGGCGGGCTGATTCGACGTTACCGAGGTGGAAAACCCTCTATGTGACGGTTCATCAATGAACGTATTATTCATATTCGCACAAAGCTAAGTCAAGGTACGCGACGGGCGGCTTTGTCGGTGATTTCCCCTAGCGCATCCCTTTTTTATGAATCGACGCACGCCAATTTCGCTGGAATCCGCAGAGAACGACGCCGACCGTTATCGCGCGCCCGCGCTCGACAAGGGGCTCGACATTCTCGAATTGCTGTCCGAGCAGAAGTCAGGACTCACGCGCGCTGAAATCACGAAGATGCTCGGGCGCAATGCGAGCGAGATGTATCGCATGCTGGAGCGGCTCGTCGCGCGGCAGTATGTCGTGCGCTCCCCCGAGGGCGACCGCTATTCGCTCGGGCTGAAGTTATATGCGCTCGCGCACCGGCATCCGCCGACGCACCGGCTGATCGCGGAGGCGTTGCCGGTGATGCAGCGTTTCGCCGATGCCGCCGAGCAGTCCGTTCATCTCGCCGTCTACGATCGGGGCAATCTGCTCGTCATCGCGCAAGTAGACGGCCCCGGCACGTGGGGCATTTCGGTGCGCCTCGGATCTCGCGTCGGCCTGATCGACACGGGATCGGGCCGCGTAATGCTCGCGTTCCAGACGGACGAACAGCGCGTGCACATGCTGGCTGAGCACACCAAAGTGAAGGGCGAACTTGCAGTCGATGATGCGGTGCTGGATGCGGAGCATCGACGCATCCGCGATCTTGGTTACTGGAAGAAGGACAGTCAGCAGACCTTCGGCGTCATCGACGTGGCGTTTCCGCTGCTCGGGCCGTCGGGGCAGGCCATCGCCGCGCTGACCTGTCCTTATATGCGGCGCATCGACGAGTACGTGGCGCCGTCCGTCGACGATGTCACTGCGCTGCTGAAGGACGCCGCCGCTTCGCTTTCGATGACGCGCGACTGAGCGGCGAAAGCATCGCGCGTTAGAATAGCGGCCCTCTCAAAAAGACGGCCATCGTATTAGTGAGCCGCCGACCTCATCTGACGCATTACTACGCATCACTCATGGCGAAACTTCTTTCCGATTCCGAATTCCAGCGTTTTTCCGAACTTCAGCAAAAGCAGGCAAGCTTCACAATCTCGGCCGATGAAGCGGACGAACTCCGCGATATCGTCGCGCGCGCACAGAAGAAGCGCGATGACCGCGCCGCAGCGATGCAAGCCATCGAAGCGCATATCGCCCAATTCGACATCAGCCCGGACGAGCTTTTCTCGCCCGAGCAGATCGGCGAAGCGGCGCGCACGTACGGGCTGATTCCCGCTGCGAAGAAGGAGCGCACCCTTCCGCCGCAACTGACGTACAACGGCAAGCCGTATCAGTGGACGTCGCGCGCGCTGCCCGATGAGATCCGCGAGCCGCTTTTCGAAGCATTCACGTCGGGGCAGTCCGTGAAGACGTTCATCGCGACGCCGAAAGACGCCGCGCGCTGCGCGCTTACCATCGCCCGGCTGGAACGCGAAACGGGAAGTTCGTATGCCGAAGCAATGCTGAGTGAATTATCGCTCTCGCGTGCGCAAGTCGACGACGCGCTCGCCAAACTCGCGGCTTAGTCCCGCGAGGCTTGCGATGAAGGTGCCGGCGCATCGGAGAGGCGCATCCTGAAACCGACGACGCCGGGATCCTCCGTTTTGATCAACTCGAATCCGGCCTTTCGCGCGAGCGCGATCATGCCTGTGTTCTCCCGCAGCGCTTCGCCGATCATCCATCGGGTGCCGCGCTTTCGCTCGTAATCGATGATTCGCGAGAGCAGCAGCCAGCCCAAACCCTGCCCTTTCATGTCCGAACGCGCGGCCAGCGCGAATTCGGCGGTCTCGTTGTCCGGATCGGCGATTGCGCGCGCCACGCCCAGCGTCTCGTACGTGCCATCCTCTTTTGCACGCGTGATGACGAGCGCCATCTCACGGTCGTAATCGATGTGTGTCATCCGCGCGAGTTGCGAATGGTCGAAGCTGCGCACGGCGCCGAAGAATCGCAAGCGCAAATCTTCGGGGGTGTTTGCGGCGACGAAGGCGCGGTGCGCGTCTTCGTCTTCCGGACGAATCGGCCGCACCGTGATGCGCATGCCACGCCAGTCGAGCGTCTCCTCCATCGCACGCGGATACGGCACGATCGCGAGCGGCTTGCGATGCGCGCCGAGTGTGAGTTTCGGTTCGTAGACGACGACAGAATCGCGCGTCACGCGGAACGTCAGCTTCAACGCGACGATTTCCTCGATGTAACAAACCAGTTGCGATAACGCGGTCAGTGCGTTGAGCAGAAGCTCGGCGGGTAATTCGCGCGCGCGCGGCGATGTCGCGATGAGGTCGCGGGCGAGCACCGGATTGAGCGGCGGCAGCGCAAATTCGTGAAGCGAATCAGCAAGCCCGAGCGCGCCCGCAGCCCTGAATTCGAATGCCGGGCCGAAGACGCGGTGATTGATCAGCCGGGTGTCGATATCGATGGCATCGCCCGAAGTCGGGTCCGGCGCGCCGGGCTTCACCACAAGGCCGAAGCGAGCGCATATCCGAGCGGCTCGCTCGCCATCCAGCTCCGTGATGCCACGGTCCAACGCGGTGCGAATTTCGCGCTGCGCGTCGTCGATGTCTTTGGGGACATCGGCGGGAAGACCGTCCGGAGTCTGCATGAGTAACTCGCGTCCTTGCCGGAAATCGACCAGACGCGCGAAGCCGCGCGCAAGGCGATGCGGCGTCGTGTGCACGGGAATGCCGTTGGCGTGCAGTTCGTCGCGAGTCGCCGCATCCGCACAACCGAAGAAGCACGCAAGCAGACCACGATAAGCGTGTCGTCGCTCGGCGATCAACACGCGCGCGACGTCGGCGACCGGCGCACTGTGCGTCGGCGCATGCACGACGAACACTGTCCCGGTTTCGCGATGCGGCGCGAGCGCCTGGAGCGCGACGCCGAAGTCGGAAGGAGACGCGTCGTCGCCAAGCAGCAGCGGATTTCCTGATTGGGCGCGAGGCAACGCGGCGGCGACGGCGTCGCGTGCAGCGACGGGCCACGGTGCAAGACCATCGCCGGCGGCGGCGAACGCGTCCATCGCCAAGGCGGCGACGCCGCGGTCGCTCGTGACCACGGTGGCCGCATCGCTCGTTGCGACCCGGCCGATCCCGAGCGTTTCTATCTCATCGAGAAGGTCGTCGAGCGAATCGACGCGGACCAATCCGGCGCGGCGGAAAGCGGCGGCGTAGAGCCGATCGAACGGATCGTCGCGACCCGTGCGCAACACCAGGACGGGCTTGTTCCGAGCGGCGGCGCGAGCAGCGGACATGAACTTGCGCGCTGAACTGACGTGTTCGATTGCAAGCAGGATCGCTCGCGTCGATGCGTCGCTCGCCAGGAAGTCGAGCATGTCGCCGGAGTCGACGTCGGCTTCATCGCCGAGCGCGACGATTCGCGAAAAGCCAAGGCCCCGCGCGAGTGCCCAGCCAAGCACGCCGTTCGTCAGTGCGTTGGAGCCGGACACCCAGGCAACGCCGCCGGGCTCGACGGTGCACGCGGGAGCACCGAGACATGCGCCAATCGATGGCGTCACCACGCCGAGACTTGCGGGTCCGACGATGCGAATCAAGAACGGCCGCGCGGCGGCCAGCGTCCGAGCGGTCCAATCAGCCGCGGCATCAGAAGTGGGAGGCTCTTCGCGATGCTCGCTGCCCCTGCGCGGCCGCGCCTCGCCAACAATGACGACGGCCTTCGTTCCTCGGCGCCCCAACTGTTCGACGAGTGACGGCCACGTCTGGGGGCGCGTGCAGATAACGGCGACAGACGGCGCGTCCGGCAAGTCGTCGACATCCTTGTACACCCGCGCGCCGTTCAGCGACTCATGCCGAGGATTTACCGGCCAGACGGGGCCCTTGTAGCCGGCACATCGTGCACGCTCCCAGACCATTGCGCCGATGCTCCCGGCGCGCGGCGACGCACCGATTACAGCGATTGACTTGGGGGAAAACAGAATGTCGAGGTTGCGAACAGTCATGGGCGACTCTTGACGTTGCAGGTCACCGATAAGCATAGGCGATGTGTGGGCATCGGTCGGTCGTCGTGGCGTCGCAACAGCGCTTTATGCGCATAAAGTCCGACGCGATCCCGCCAAGGAAGCCAGCCACTATATGCGCATAAAGCCTCGTCCGAATGGCTAGCGTACGCAACATTTGACTAATACAACTGGAAAATAATCACGCGCAATGTAGAATTCGAAACGCAATCAATTTCGGAGCTAACTGTGGCGGCGGAAATCATAGCGATCACGCAGCAGAAAGGCGGAGTGGGCAAAAGCACCATCGCGATGCACCTTGGCGCTGCCTTTCACGAAAAGAAGAAGCGCGTGCTCGTGGTCGACGCAGACGGCCAAAATACGCTTATCCATTGGTCGAGCGCTGCATCCGATGACAACAGCGGCATCCCGTTTCCTGTCGTCAATCTCTCTGAGGCGGGCGGGCAAATACACCGCGAGATCAAGAAGTTCGTCAACGATTACGACATCATCGTGGTCGATTGTCCGCCGTCGATTACAGAGAAGGTGTCGGGCGTCGTGCTGTTGGCCGCGAGTGTCGCGGTCATTCCGACTTCGTCATCGCCTGCCGATTATTGGTCGAGTGTTGGACTGGTGAAGCTCGTGCAGCAGGCGCAGGTCATGAATGAGGACTTGCGTGCTGTGTTCCTGCTGAACAAGACCGAAGAGAAGCGCATGCTGACGCGCGAGCTCAAAGTTGCGCTCGAAGAGCTGGGTTTCCCGTTGCTCAAGACGCAGATTCCGACACGCGAGTGCTACAAGCAGGCGATGGCTCTCGGCCAGACCGTCTTGCAAATGAGCGATCGGGGAGCACGGCTGGCTGCGGCAGAGATTCGCAGCTGCGCCGATGAAATCCTTGCCATGCTCTGACGACTTTATGCGCATAAAGGACACTGAATGAAACCGTCGCAATTTGCCAAGGGCTTCAAGGCTCGCCCGGACACGACCAGCAGCGAAAAACGGACTGCGCTCGATCGGCTAAACGCGATCGACGGTATCGTCGACATACAGCACGGTTCCCAAAACGCCGCGAACGGTCGATCCGGCGCTTTCGTCGCAGAAGACCCGGTCGACTCGATGGCTGGCCCGGAGTCGGATGAGTATCGCGCCTGGCGTCGGGCGAATCGTTATACGGCAGGGCAGGTCATCGAATTGCCCCTGAAGGCGATCAAACCTAGTCCGTTCAATCCCCGCCATTTTTATCTGAAGGCGTCGATTGCCGAGCTGGCCGTCAATCTTGCAAAGCAAGGACAGCAGCAGGCGATTCACGTGATTCCGGATTACGAGAACCCGGGCACTTTCTTCGTCAGCGATGGCGGCCGACGCGTGCGCGCGCTGAAAGAAGCGAACAAGGAAACCGTCAAGGCTGTGGTGGTCGACCTGCCGGTGGGCATCGAGAGCTACAAGCTGGGTTACGACCTGAACGTCCAACGCGATTCGCAGACCGTGTTCGACAATGCTGTCGTCTGGCGGCGCTTCCTCGACGAACAGCATTTCCAGAGCCAACGCGAATTAGCGGATCATCTCGGTCTCGACGAATCCACGATCGCCGTTGCTTTGTCGATCGCCAAGCTGCCTGAAAATGTGATGCACGAGATGGTCGCCCGACCGGATCGATTCGGCTCGAATATGGCGTATCAGATCTCGCGGTATCACACGGCTCGTGGGAGTGACGCGACGCTGCGGCTCATCAACAAGATCACTTCCGACGATCTCAGCACGCGTCAGGTCGCGGATATCGTCAAGGGACGTGCGAGCCCTCAGGAAACGCCGAAGCCCGCTGGTCGCCAGCGGTACGCGCAGCGCCTCGAAATCAAATTCGATGGCGTCTCTGTCGGCGACTTGAAGTCATACGGCGAAGACCGCCTCGAACTGCGTCTGCGCGGACTCTCTCGGGAGCGACGGGACGAATTGCTGCATCAGATCGAGACGATACTTCAGTCGGAGCAAGCTAAAGATTGAGCACGTTGCCGGTCGTACTGCCAACGCTAGGCGGCGCGCGACTGACTCAATGTGAAAGCCAGCAAGTCACCATCGGTAGGCTCGCCCCACGTTTTTCGGGCGAGCCAGTCGAAGAAAGACGTCTCCGCCAACTTCGAATCCAGACCACGCTTGCGCCAGTCGTCGCGCATGTGCGAGCCCAACTCCGGCAGGACGCTTTCCTCGAAGGTCTGCCGTGCGACTTCCCGCTCTTCCTCACCCTGCTCGTCGTATAACGCCCGCGCTTCCTTGCGTCGATAGGCGGAGAACTCACTCAACAAGCGAGCCTTCAGATCGTCCGCCGCGGACGCGCCCGTTGCGCCAACACGCGCCGGCGCTCCGTTTGCGGCAGTCGGCAATGCCTCGACCGGCGGCGCGTAGCCCTTCTTGAGCGCGTCCTTGAAGAGGGCGGCGGCAGAGCGCACCGGCGGCAGCGTCGTGCTGCGCATACGTTGCTCGGTCATCTGGAGCGCGGCACGAATCCGGTTTTCCTCGCTATCGGCGTACAGCGTCTGCGCTTCCTTGAGCGGGATGCCGATTTTCACCATGCGATCGACCAGCGTGCTATCGAAGACGTTCGGATGCTCGTCGAGCGCGAGCATCGGCTGCTTGCGCTCCGTCACCCGGAACTGGATTTCGGCAACACGACGTCCCTCACGGTGCTCCACCAGTTCCACGAAGATGTTTGTCACCGCGTTGACTTCGGCAATCGCGGGACGCAGATAGTCGCGCTTGAAATACTTGTACTCGCGCTTGGCCTCGTCGCCGGCTTCTGTATCGGGCGTCCCGGATAGAATCGGCCGCCACCACTCCCACGTTTCGCGCATCGTCAGATGGCTTGGGTTGGTCAGATAACGCACGCAGATTTCGTACAACGCGAGGCCCGCGCTGCTGCGCAACTGACTCTGGAACTGAAGGCTAAGGCGCGCATACTGCACCGGGTCGAGAAGCTTCTTCTTGATTTTCGGCGCGAACGAGAATTCGACCCAGACGCGGCGCGTCGTCGGGTCTTCGAGAATTTCGGCGTCGGCGATCAGCGTCGAAATGCCCCACTTGCGCCCCGGCTTCTGGCTCGACGTGCCCGTGCTCCACTCGACTTGCACGGACACCATCCGGCGCAAGTGCTCCTTTACGAGGGCCGTGTCGTTCGAGTCGAACGCCGAATTGGCGACAATGTCCGACAGTAGCGCGCGATAGGTATCGCCCGACTCATCTGCCTGCTGCGCGACCGCAAGCAGCACATTGAAAAGCTTGCGAGTCAGCAGCGTGATCTTCCCGCTCTTGGGCTGAATGGCAATGGCTTCGACGGCTTTGCGCAATTCGGCCGAGCTAGGGCTAACGACGTCGGTTTTCTTGGCGCGCTTGGTAGCCATGCGTCTGAGAGGAACGATATTGCGAGAGAGCATACCGGGCGCGGTGAAGCGAGTAAACGGGGCCGCGTTCACCATTGGACGGTGACGGTGGTGGAACAGCTTGTACTCACTGCAGTGCGCTCCTGTAAACCCTCACCGCTCACCGAAGCCGGCTGTCTCATATACCTAGAAGCCGTGCGGGTTAACGGTTTTGGATGGTTAACGCGCCTGATTCTGGAGCGGAGATTTGCTCCCGAAAACGCTCACCCGAAAATTTTTTTCGGTTGAACTCGAGGTGTTGTGCAGCGAAGACGCCGCCTTTAGCCTGTCTTTTTCGCCAGTTGCAAGACACGAACTTATGGCTATGAGATCCCTTCCGACAGCTACCAGACTTTCTCCGTCGTGCTTTCTCCTGCAAAGGCTCACGTTGTCGTGCATCGTTCATAGCCGCGTCACCTCTTGGCGGCCTTTGAACGTTTAATAGCTCTGACGGTGGGCTCCCGCATACGCTCACCTTATCGCCCCAGCGGGTCTGCCAGCGGTTCCCGTACAAGCTCACTTATATGCTCCTGAAAAGACTCACCTTTCGTGAAGCGCCCACAGAAAGCTATGATTTACAGCCACTTAGGCGCATCGTTAGTCATCGCCCTAGGCCGATAGCTTCCCGAAAAGCTTCACCTCTACGGTTACCGAGTCGATGGGGTCCCGAATTCGCTCACCTATGAAGCGACCAACCTGCGTCAGCGGTGCGTTTCTCGCGCGATTGACCGTAATGCCCGTCGTCCCAAAACGGGCTTCATCTATTGGCACGCGAGGTCCCGAAAAACCTCACCAAGGGCTTGCAGCGGCCCTGTCGGGCGACTGCCTCCCGAATCGGCTCCTGCAAAGGCTCACCTTTTGGGCTTTCGAAGTCACAACACAAGCTGCAATGAGATCGACCATTCCTCAACGCACGGCACGTTCTGGCAGTGCTCCCGCAAACGCTCACCTTTAGCGGCTCGAGCACACGAGAAATGCGGCATAAGGCGGTCCACTTCCCGAATAACCTCACCGCCGGTCGGCATTCTTACCTGAATAGCCTCACCATCCAGTGAAATTGACGATATTTCGGCGTAATTTGCGGTCGGATTGACCTTCCTGTAATCGCTCACCTTCCGGGACGGAGACACAGGATCACAACTCAAGCCCGCAAAGGCTCTGTGCGCGGGCGCGTCCCGGATCTCCTCACTCATCGAAAACGCTAGCGCCCCGAATCCGCTCACTACCTATCCCGATGGTCCTCACGCATGATCCCGAAAGCCGTCACCGCGGTGTCCTGCAACGCCTCACCATATATCCCGAAGCGTCTCACCTAATGGCTCTGAAACCCTTGCTGCATAAGGCTGTGGTAGAGCGTTAACGGTTTTAATAAGGTTCAAAGGTGTTAACTTTTACTACTCTCTAGGAGCCCAGCGAGATTCCCATCACAGAACATTCAACCCACCTCAACATGTTCATCTGGGAAGGACACTAGTCCGCAGATCGTGAAACAACTCCAAAGCGACGGCTTATAGAAAAAACACTTCCCCGACAACTATTTATCGTCAGCACCTAAACACGTTTCACAGAAATCGACTATAACTTTGGTGGATTTGCAACTGTTATCGAAGCTAGCGCTAAAGCTACCGAGTGCGCACAGTTCACGAGCAATTCTGTCTTCCCCGAAACGTAAAGCGTTATGATGGATACGCTCAACGCATCGATAGACTATGGACACACAACTCCGCGATACGCTCCGCCAAGAGCTCGACGTCATGCGCAACGCTGGTGCGCGTCGCCAAGAACTCTCGCATCATGCCTGCAAACGACTGTTTTTTGATCTAGGGCTGCGTCCCTCGGTCACTACCGTGCGCGAATTGACTCAAACGGGCAGCGCGAGCGATATCCCTCGCGATATCGAATCTTTCTGGGAAACAGTAAGGTCGACGCTGCATGTCCGCGTGGAAGCCGGCGAAATCCCTGACGCATTACGACAGCGCGCCGGCGAATTGCTCGCTGAACTCTTCGTAGAAGCCCGTCGACACGCCGATGCCGCACTAAGCGCCGACCGAGCCAAGGTCGATGTAAGCGTGGTGGCCGCCCAGGCCGCAACCCGTGATGCCGAGATCCGTTGCCAGGCCATCGAGCAGGCGCAGCGGCGCGCCGAGCTTCGTGCGGAAGCGGCCGTCGCACAGATTGCCTCGCTGGAGGCCGAGTTGAAGGCTTCGCGTGCCCGCGAGTCGCACGTGCAAAACGACTTACGCGACGTCGTCATGCGGCTGGAGGCAGAAAACAAGGCGTTGTCCGAGCGCATTGCCCGCGAACAGGCCGATGCCGCGCGTCTTCGCGATCGGATCGACGAACTACAAAGCGAACTGCGACACAACACCGAGCATTACGCCCAGCAGATCAAAGACGCCGTGAAGGATGCCGAACGCCGCGTCAAACCGATGCTCGTCGAGCTCGACTCACTGCGCGGCATGGCCGCAACGTATCAGACGAAGGTGCGAGAAGCCGGACAGAAGGAATTCGATTTCCTTCAACAAATTAGTGCGGCACAAACGCGTGCGAACCGGCTGGAATCGCAGGTGCGGGAGCAATCCAACGAGATCGACGCACTGACGCGTGAACGCGATGCGCATCGCGTCCGCGTCGGCATGAGCGCCGAGTTGGGCGGCCTGATCGCGTCGCTGGCGCTGGATGGCCGGCTGACTGCAGCCGAAATCGAGACGCTTGGCACGCAAGTCGACGCGTACGTCGCTGCGCCGCTGGACTGTCCGGCTTGCGAGAGCGCCGAACCGGAATTGCAGCGGCATGAGGACGAATTTGAACTGTCGTGCCCGAACTGCGAGCGAAGCTCGGGTGCAGTGGCCTCTAAGCTGGCTGCGGTACAGGCGTTCCTCAAAACAGCGGCCGTGCGAGCCTGATCCGTACCGCTGCGACGGTCGCCGCTGCCGTCAATGCGGAAGGTGAGCGTTTTCGGGACCCGAATTGTCGTCCGTATCCGCGCGGGCTTGGGCGACATCGCGCTCCCGTATTTGCTCACCCATCCACTCTTGCCAAGCCCGATGCAGCCGATGAACCGAGATCGATTGCTGGAAACCTAGCCACTGGCCGACGCGCTCCGGGTCGGTGCCATCGTCGAATAATTCGGCAGCGTACGTATTGCGCAGCGTCTGGGGACTCGCGCGCGCGACCCGCGATGCCGCGATGCCGGAAGCCGCGACGACGGCATCGATGGCGCGCAGCATCGTCGCCTTGTGCATCGGGCGGCCGGACGGCGCCGCCGGGAACAGCAGCGTGCCGGCGAGCCCGACGGCCTTGCGTTCCGTGATCCAGCCGTCCAGCAACTCGACGGCGAACGGTGCAAGCCGCGCCTGTCGGATCTGCAACGGGTTCGACGCGTCCACGGTGACGTACGGCGCACCGGGCGCGTAACAGTCGACGGTCAACTGCGCCGCCTCTCCCGTTTTCACGCCCGCGCCGAGAAACGCGGCAACGAGCGCCCGATCCCGCCGCTCCCTCCAGCGCTGGCCGGTCGCCAGGTCGCCGAGCGGAGAAAACAGATGCGCGATCAGCGCCCCGCGTTCGTCATGCGTGAGAAATCCGGTTGGCTCGTTGTCGCGCGCCTTGCGCCAAGCAGCATCACCGTCTTGCGCGATGAATCGCGCGGGATTCGTTGCCGCCGATTCGACCTCACGCACATAATCCAGCACGCGCTCGATCAACCGCAGATAGCGCATGCGCTGCGGGCGCCGGATATCGAGCTGCGATATGAATTGCTCGATGACGGGCCGTTGCACCGCATGCAGCGTCGTCCGTTTCGCGCTCAGCCATTCGAGGAAGTTTCCCCACTGCGCGCGATAGACATCGGCCGATGAGGCCCGGAAGTCCTGCTGGGCGAGCCATGCATCGAAGGCGGCGTGCGGATCGGCCTGCCAGTCGGCGCGGTGTTGGTCGAAGAGATCGGAAGTGTTCGGCATGGTGTTCGGAAGGCGTCTGACAGCGCCGTATTGCATTGGGCAAAGAGTCGGGCTTCGTGCGGCCGACGTCAAGAGCACACCGGCGGGCAAATGTGTCGAAGTGTCAGAAGGATTGTCTTGCCGCGTACGCGACCGATCGTCTACTGTCTGGGCGGAAGCTTCCGTTCGATACAAGACCGAGGGCAGCGAGGGGCGATCGATGGCGCATTCACGGGACGTTCAGTCATGGCCGGAACGGCGTGCCAACGGACGGGCCGCTCGACGGCACACCTCGCGCGGCGCTCACGCAATGATTGGAGACGTCGATCGCGACCCCATCGCATTGCTGCGTGTCAGCAGCGAACGACGCGTCGCGACGCTGGTTCCGCTGCGCTACGGGCGGATGCTCGCATCGCCGTTTGCGTTTTATCGCGGCAGCGCGACCGTGCAGGCGCACGATCTGGCCGGCACACCCGATAGCGGCATTCCGATCCAGATTTGCGGCGATTGCCATCTCGCCAACTTCGGCGGCTTCGCGACGCCCGAGCGTACGCTCATCTTCGATCTCAATGACTTCGACGAGACCGCGCGCGGGCCTTGGGAGTGGGATCTCAAGCGCCTGATCGCAAGCTTCACCGTCGCAGGCAGACACTTGGGCATGGGCGACCTGGCCGCGGACGAACTCGCGTACCGGGCCGCCGAAAGTTATCAGCGGCACATGCGCGAGTACGCCGAGATGGGTGTGCTCGACCTCTGGTACGAGCGGATCACCTTTGCGCAACTGTACGGTCTGGTTCAGAGCGACGCGGCTCGGCGCCGCATCCGTCGAAGTATCGAACGCGCGTCGCGCCGAACGCACGACAGTGTGCTGCTGAAGCTCGCAGACAAACACAGCGATGGCTGGCGCATCCGCGATGCGCCGCCGGCCGTATTTCACATCCGCGGCAAGAGCACGCTGATCGACCGCGCGGACGAGTGGGCGGCACTGTCGGGCGATCGGGCGACGCTTCTCGGATCGCTGATGGCGGACTACATGACGTCCCTGACGCCGGAACGCGCGGCGCTGCTTTCGCAGTTTCAACTGCAGGACGTTGCGTTCAAGGTGGTCGGTGTCGGCAGCGTCGGCACGCGCTGTGTGGTGCTGCTCTTCACGGATCATCATGGCAGGCCGCTGTTCCTGCAGTTGAAGGAGGCGTCGATGTCGGTCGTCGCGCGCTACACGCGTCCACACGGAGCCGCCGAGGAAAACAAGCACGATGGTCAGCGCGTCGTGCACGGGCAACGCCTGATGCAGGCGGCCAGCGATCCGTTTCTCGGCTTCGCAACCGGTGCGCTCGGCCGCACGTTCTACATCCGTCAACTGCGCGACATGAAGCTTTCCGTCCAGATCGACACATTCGACGACGAGGCGCTGCGCAGTTACGCCGCGCTATGCGGCTGGGCGCTCGCCCGGGCGCACGCCAAGGCTAGCGGCCTTTCGCTGGAGATATCGGGCTATATCGGCAACGGCCCGCGTTTGCCGGAAGCGCTCGTGTCCTACGGCCGCGCTTATGCGGATCAGGTCGAGAAAGACTACGAGCGATTCCGCCGCGCATGCCGAACCGGGGAACTGCACGCGCGCACCGACGCCGATATGGCCGCCGACTTCGCCGTCTAATGGCGTCGCTCGACGGCCGATAACGCGCGATCGAGCCGTGACGCCTCAGTGTGCAGCGATGGAAAGTTTCGGTTTGCCCTGCCGGGCGGCGCATTCGTAGGCATCGACTGCAAACGCGAATACGGCAGGCAATGCATCGGACGACGCGACGTCGACGACATCGTCGGTCTCCGGGAACTGGAAACCGTCTGGCCGAGCGAAGAGTTCGCGCAGCGCGGCCTCGTGCCGCCCGGCGAACCCAAGGTCCGCAACGGCTTCGGCCTCGATCGCGTGCAGCAGCCGCCACGTGAGCGGCACGCCCTTCTCGATATAGCGCCCTGCAATCTGTCGCGTGATGCGCTCGAGGTCACGAACTGCACGCTCGAACTGCTTCTTGCTGAGATGTTCGCCATTCGAATCCATAGTCACCCCTTCCAACGGTCTCTTAGTACTGTATAAATATACAGTACTAGCTCCGATGAAAATAGCGTCGCGCCGTTCGATCGCCGTGTATGTGCGATTCCGCCTACGTGCGATTCAGACATCCGCCGCTACGCGGGTGCGCTTGGGAGGCGCATTCTAGAGCCATGCTTACGCGACATCCCGCGTCGAGTACGCGGGCATCTTAAACGAAGCATCGCGCGCAGTCTCAGCGCGAAACGAAAGGAGAAACAGGATGAATAAGGACCAAGTCGAAGGCGTTGGCAAGCAGGTGAAGGGGAAAATCAACGAAGTCGTCGGTAACGCAACCGATGACCCGGCGCAGGAAGCCAAGGGCGACATGCAGCAAGCAGCCGGGAAGATCCAAAAGGGTGCGGGCGATGTCCGCGAGGATCTGAAGGACAGCGTGAAAAAGAACCCGTAATGGGTTAGCGAAGCGGCGAACGTCGCTTCGCTTATAACGGGACGCCCAGTGGCGTCCCGTTTTTACTTCTTGGCGGCGCACCGCTCAACTTGATGCGCATAAAGTTCCGCCAGCCGCAGTCCGGCAGTCAGCCGGCTCAACCGTGAATGACCACCAACAGCGCCTTCGCTTCTGACCTGCCCGCATTCCGGATGGCGTGTCCATCGTCTGCGGCGTAGCGTGCTGTCTCGCCTGACTTCAGACGCCGCGTCGTACCTGACGCCTCCACTTCTATTGTCCCGTTCAGGACCGTCACGTGTTCTCGCGTGCCCGGTTCGTGTGCGTTCGATCTGAGCGCGGCGCCCGCCTGCAAGGTGAGTTCGTACCATTCGAACTTGCCTGCCAGTTCGATCGGTCCCCAGACGCGCAATTGATACCCTCCGTTATCCCCACTTAGCGTCGGGATTTCGTGAGGACCGGCCACGCGAATCGCTTCTGGTGGCCGTTGTTGCGCGAACAACTGGTCGAGGCTGATGCCGAGCGCATTTGTCAGTCTCCACGCGACCGCTATGGTCGGATTCGCCTTGTCGCGTTCGATCTCCGACAACATCGATTTGGATACACCTGCTGCCCGCGACAGGTCATCGAGCGTCAGTTTTCTTTCGTTTCGCAACCGTTGAATCTGCTCGCCGACACGCGGCGGCGCCGTCGCGGACGATGCTGGTTCTCCGGTCACGTGCGCGGAGCGAACGCTTGCCATGACTTCTTCGATCCTTTACAGTGTTCGGCATATCGGAAACGTGTTCGAAATATCGAACACGTTCAATGCGATGCATGGACTATAACAGGGCTAGGGGCTGCGCACCGATTCCCGCAACCAAAGGATGCTGCTGATGAACGACCGATTTCTGAGACATTTGAGCGAGACCATCGACGAGATTCGCGCGGCCGGCTTTTACAAGACCGAACGCGTAATTGCGAGTCCGCAGTCGTCGGATATTCGGCTGGACAGCGGCGCAGAAGTGCTTAATTTCTGCGCAAACAACTACCTAGGACTGGCGGACGATCCGCGTCTCGTCGAAGCCGCGAAGGCGGGGCTCGATGCGGACGGCTTCGGGATGGCGTCGGTGCGCTTCATCTGCGGTACACAGACTGTGCACAAGCAACTCGAACGCGCGATCGCGGACTTTCTTGGAACCGACGACGCGATTCTCTACTCGAGTTGCTTCGACGCGAACGGTGGCCTGTTCGAAACGCTCATGACTGACGAAGACGCCATCATCAGCGATGAACTGAACCATGCGAGCATCATCGATGGTGTTCGTCTCTCGAAGGCTCGACGACTGCGCTACAAGAACAACGATCTCGCTGACCTCGAAGCGCGTCTTAAGGAAGCCGATGCCGCAGGCGCGCGTTTCAAGCTGATTGCGACGGATGGCGTCTTCTCGATGGACGGCATCATCGCCAACCTCGCCGGCATATGCGATCTCGCCGACCGCTACGACGCGCTGGTGATGGTCGACGACTCGCACGCCGTTGGATTCATCGGCGAAAACGGACGCGGCACGCCGGAGCACTGTGGCGTGTTGGATCGTGTGGACATCATCACTGGGACGCTCGGAAAAGCGCTGGGCGGCGCATCGGGCGGCTACATCGCGGCTCGCAAGGAAGTCGTCGAACTGCTGCGGCAGCGAAGCCGGCCATATCTTTTCTCGAACACGCTCGCGCCGAGCATCGCGGCGGCGTCGCTGAAGGTGCTCGAACTGCTCGCGAGCGACGAAGGCGCCGATTTGCGGGAGCGCGTCCGCGCGAACGGCGCGCGCTTTCGGCAGGCGATGACCTCCCTCGGCTTCGACCTCGTGCCCGGCGAACATCCGATCATTCCGGTCATGCTGGGCGATGCGCAAGTCGCATCGAAAATGGCCGAGGCCTTGCTCGACGAAGGCGTGTACGTGATCGGCTTCTCGTACCCCGTCGTACCGAAGGGACGCGCGCGCATCCGCACGCAGATGAGTGCAGTGCATACGCCCGAGCATATCGATCGAGCGGTGGACGCGTTTGCGCGGGTGGGGCGGGCGCAAGGCGTCATTCGCTGAGGCCTTTATGCGCATAAAGTCGGCCGACCTGACGGACGGCCAAGTAGTGAACGAGCAACCTTCAGGAACGCCAGCATGAAAGCCCTTGCAAAACTCGAACGCGCCCCCGGCCTTACGTTGACAGACGTACCGCGTCCGGAAGTCGGCCACAACGACGTCCTCATCCGCATCCGCAAGACCGCGATCTGCGGCACTGACATTCATATCTGGAAGTGGGATGACTGGGCTCAGAAAACCATCCCGGTGCCGATGCATGTCGGGCATGAGTATGTCGGTGAGATCGTCGAGATCGGGCAGGAAGTGCGCGGGTTCTCCATTGGCGATCGCGTGTCGGGCGAAGGTCACATCACGTGCGGCTTTTGCCGCAACTGCCGCGCTGGAAGGCGACATCTCTGCCGCAATACGGTAGGAGTGGGTGTCAATCGCGAAGGAGCTTTCGCCGCATACCTCGTCATTCCCGCGTTCAACGCCTTCAAGATTCCACCCGACATTTCCGACGATCTTGCCGCGATCTTCGATCCCTTCGGCAATGCAACCCACACGGCGCTTTCGTTCAACCTCGTCGGTGAGGATGTGCTGATTACGGGAGCCGGTCCCATCGGCGTAATGGCGGCGGCTATCGCGCGGCATGTCGGCGCGCGCAACGTCGTCATCACCGATGTCAACGACTATCGACTCGACCTCGCGCACAAGATGGGCGCCACGCGCGCCGTCAACGTAACGCGCGAGGGCCTCCGCGACGTCATGCACGAGCTTGGGATGACCGAGGGTTTCGACGTCGGCCTCGAAATGTCGGGCGTGCCGAGCGCGTTCACGTCGATGCTCGAAGCGATGAACCACGGCGGCAAAGTCGCACTGCTCGGCATTCCGCCCGCGCAGACCGCCATCGACTGGAATCAGGTCATATTCAAAGGGCTCGAGATCAAGGGAATTTACGGTCGCGAGATGTTCGAGACCTGGTACAAGATGGTCGCCATGTTGCAGAGCGGCCTGGACTTGTCGCCGATTCTGACGCACACCTTCCCAGTCGATGACTATCAGCGCGCGTTCGAAACGATGCTCTCCGGCAACAGCGGCAAGGTCGTTCTCGACTGGACTGGCGTTTAAGCTTTAATCGGCGCGATGCTCCGCCCGACGTCGCACACGCCATTGGGTTTGCGCAGCGCATGTCCCGGGCCGAAGATGTTCTCGGCCTGACGCGCGCAAGCGCGCCTGAAACCCATTGCGGCCACGCACGGCCACCGCTCGCCTTCACTCGCGCCCCTTCTCGAACTCCGCCTGAATCGCGACGTGCACATCATCCCCGACCGCCGGGTACCACGTCGTCAAACCGAACTGCGCCCGGCTGAAATGCCCATCGGCGGAAAAGCCCAACGTTTCCTGCTTGGTGAGCGGATTGACGGCGTGGCCGTTGAAAGTTACGTTCAACGTCACCGGATACGTTGCGCCGCGAATCGTCAGGTCGCCGGTAAGCGTGCCGCGATCCTCTCCGGTCCGCTGAAAACGCGCACTGGCGAACTCGATCTGCGGATAACGCGCGACGTCGAACATGTCCGGTCCCTTCAGCATGCGATCCAACAGCGGTACGTTCGTATTGACGCTCGACGCATCGATCGTCGCGCGCACGGTGCTGTCGTCCATGCCGCGAGCGCCCCAGTCGAGCTGTGCCGTCGCCTTGTCGAAGCGAATCACGAACCGCGAATAATGCAAATGGTCGACGTCGAAGCTGACGTTCCAATGATGCGGATCGAGCGCATACTCCCCCGCCGGCACGGTCGATTCGCTCGCGGACACCCGATGCGTGACGACCTGCAACGGCGTGCAGCCAGAAAGAACCAGCGCCAGCGACGCCAGAATACTTAGCAAAGAGATAGTCGATTTCATCGCGCGATACCTGAAAGTCAGCCCACCGATGCGCTCAGTTTCGCCGACAAACGGACTGCACGCAGAAACGACCGTCACGCCATTTTCGCGAGCGCACACGAAGATGACGTGATCAGGTAGAGTTCGCCTCGAATTCATCTCAAAAAGGCGCCATAGCGTTGCGCGATGGCGGAGAAACCCATGCGCTTCTGGCAGTCGCTTTCGCGTTCTCGACCGATCCGCCTCTGGCCCGCCGTGGCGGTGTCGCTCGCTTTCAGCGCGCTGTCGTGGGCGCCATCCGCCGACGCAGCCTTGTGCGACGATGGACTCTGGGTCGACGCGATGATCGGCTCGCATCACTTCCATCCCGACAAGCATTTCGAGCAGTTCAATCCCGGGATCGGCGCGGAATGCTGGATCGCTCCGCAATGGGCCGTGACGGCGGGCTACTTCCGGAACTCGCTTTCAAAGCCCTCGTTCTACGGCGGCGGCATATGGGCGCCCGAATTCCTGCATTGGGGATTTTTCCGGCTCGCCGCGATGGGCGGCCTCATCTCCGGGTACGACTATGGCCGCTGGGGCATCGGACACGATCACATGGTCGGACCCGTTGCCGCACCGCTGGTGATGCTCGCGTATAAGCGTGTAGGAGCCAACCTGATTCTGATTCCGCCTATTCCTTCGAGCGACCTGCCGTTCACAATCGGCTTCCAGGTCAAGGTGAGATTCTAAAATCTTCAATCGATCAGGAAGCCGAACTATTGAAACCTACTGCGGCACCCGCGCACGCAACAATTCGATAAACCGCTCCGCCATCGGCGACAGCACGCCGCTTCGACGCGTCACCACGCCGAAGGTCTGAGAAGGCGATCGCATGCTCACAGGAAGAATGCGCAGCATCTTGTGCTGCGCGAACATCTCGGCAATATCAGTTGGTAGTACTGATACAAGATCCTTGCTCTGGTTGAGCAGCGCAACGGTAACGAACGTGGAAGCCGTCGAGATGGTGTTCGGCGGCATGCTCATGCCCGCAAGGTCCATCTCCCGCTCCAGCAATTCACGCAACGGCATCTGGCTCGGGTAAGTTACCCATCGGCAATGGGCAAGATCATGCATCTCGATCGGGCCTTTCGATCTGGCCGAATGCCGATATCCCACGACCACCGAAAGCGGTTCATCCGCCAGCTTGACGTATCGATACTTCGAAGGCTGCGCACTCACCGCCGATCTGCCGATGATCAGATCGAGATGGCCGTCATCGAGTTGCAGCAACATGCGCGCGCTCGTGTCTTCGACGATTTCGATCGATACGTTCGGCAGTTCCGCATGCAGCGCTTCGAGCGCAGGCACGACGACTGCCGGTATTGCGCCCATGATCGCGCCGATCGCGAGCCGGCCGCCGCGTCCTGACTGAATCTCGTTGATGTCCTGGCAAAGCAGTGTGAGATCGGTCGTCAGCAGACGCGCGTATTGAATCACGCGCCGGCCGTATTGATTCGGGATCATGCCGCTTGCCGATCGCTCGAAAAGCTCGGCATCGAACATCGTCTCGAGCTCGTGCAGCGCCTTGCTCGCCGCCGATTGCGTGACCGCCATGACAGCCGCCGCCTTGTGCAGCGACTTGTGCTCATCGAGCGCAATCAGCAATTGCAACTGCTTCATTCTGAGCCTCGACAGCAGCGTCTGGACGGTGTTCATCAGCGAGTAGAAAAAGTTATCGGGGGATGGAAACAATTCAATATACAGGCTGCAGACTGCAAACGTATAGTCAGCTTCGGAGACAACAAACGATCGGCCCGAACACGGGTGACAATATGCAGAACGCAAGCCAAATCGAAGCCGGCCGGCTCGACGAACCGGCCGCAGCGCGGCCGCGACCCCTGGTGATTCGCCTTCATCGCGACGACGACGTCGTCATCGCACGCGAGCAGCTTGTCGGCGGCACGGCATTGCCCGACGAGGGCGTCACGGTATCCGGACTCATTCCCCCTGGTCACAAAGTCGCGACGCGCGCCATCGAACAAGGACAGACGGTGCGGCGCTATGGCCAGATCATCGGCTTCGCGAGCAAGCCAATCGCGCCGGGCGAACATGTTCACGTTCATAACATCGCGATGGGCGAGTTCGATCGCGATTACGCGTACTGCGAAAGCTCACGCCCCACGCAATACGCGGACACGCCCGCCACGTTCGACGGCATCGTGCGCGACGATGGCCGTGTCGCCACGCGAAATTACATCGGTATCCTAACGTCGGTGAATTGCTCGGCGACGGTCGCTCGCGCCATTGCCGACCACTTTCGCCGCGACACGAATCCCGCGAGCCTCGAGGCGTATCCGAACGTCGATGGCGTCGTCGCCTTGACGCACGGTGTCGGCTGCGCGGTCGATCCCGAAGGCGAAGGACTCGCGCTGTTGCAGCGCACGCTCGGCGGCTATGCGGTGCATCCGAATTTCGCGGGTGTGCTGGTCATCGGCCTCGGCTGCGAGACGAACCAGATTGCTCGCATGATGGAGACGCAAGGTCTCACCGAAGCATCGTTTCTGAAGACCTTCAACATTCAGGAGACGGGCGGCACGGCGAAGACCGTCGCGCATGGCATCGAACTGGTGAAGGGCATGCTCGCGGCGGCGAACCGCGTCAAGCGTGAGCCGGTGCCGGCATCGCACTTGATCGTCGGCTTGCAATGCGGCGGGTCCGATGGCTACTCCGGTATCTCGGCCAATCCCGCGCTGGGCGCAGCCGTCGATCTGCTCGTGAAGCACGGCGGCACCGCGATTCTCTCCGAAACGCCTGAAATTTACGGTGCGGAACACCTGCTCACGCGACGCGCGGTGAACCGCGAAGTCGGCGAAAAGCTCGTCGCGCGCATCCACTGGTGGGAAGACTATTGCGAGCGCAGCCGCGCTGCGATGAACAACAATCCGTCGGCGGGCAACAAGGCGGGCGGCTTGACGACCGTGCTGGAGAAATCGCTCGGCGGCATCGCGAAAGCGGGCAACAGCGATCTCGTCGAAGTCTATGAATACGCACAACCGGTGACGGCGAAGGGCCTCGTCTTCATGGACACGCCCGGCTACGACCCGATCTCCGCGACAGGACAGGTCGCGGGCGGCGCCAATCTCATCTGCTTCACGACAGGGCGCGGATCGGCATACGGCTGCGCGCCGACGCCGTCGCTCAAGATCGCCACCAACGACGCATTGTGGAATCGCCAGCAGGAAGACATGGACCTGAACTGCGGTCCGATTCTGAGCGGCCAGCGGTCCATCGAAGAAATGGGCGCGGAGTTATTCCAGTTGATGCTCGACACCGCATCGGGCAAGCGCAGCCGCAGCGAAATTCACGGCTACGGGCAGAACGAGTTCGTGCCCTGGCAGATCGGCGCGATCACCTGAACGCGATTCAGGCGTCGAAGCCGTTTCACACTCTCAACCATTGCGACCAATCACCATGTCAAATACCGGACCCTATCGCGGCGTATTTCCTGTCGTGCCGACCATCTTCGATGAAGACGGCAAGCTCGACCTCGAAGGACAGAAACGCTGCGTCGACTTCATGATCGATGCCGGCTCCAACGGCCTCTGCATCCTCGCCAATTTCTCCGAGCAGTTCGCGTTGTCCGATGAAGAACGCGATACGCTCATGCACGCCGTGCTCGAACATGTCGCGGGCCGCGTGCCCGTGATCGTCACGACGACGCATTTCAGTTCGGAAGTCTGTGCGCGCCGCAGCGCCGCCGCAGAAGCCGCCGGCGCCGCGATGGTGATGATCATGCCGCCGTATCACGGCGCGACCATCCGCGTGACGGAGAAGGGCATCTACGAGTTCTACGGCAAGGTGTCGGACGCGATCGGCGTTCCCATCATGATCCAGGACGCGCCCGTTGCCGGCACGCCGCTGTCCGCCCCGTTCCTCGCCCGCATGGCGCGGGAGATCGAGAACGTCGCGTACTTCAAGATCGAGACGGCGCAGGCCGCATCGAAGCTGCGCGAGCTGATCGAACTGGGCGGCGAGAGCATCGTCGGTCCGTGGGATGGGGAAGAGGCCATCACGCTGTATCCCGATCTCGAAGCAGGTGCGACCGGCTCGATGACGGGCGGCGGCTATCCCGACGGCATCCGCAAGATCGTCGATGCCTACGTGAGCGGTGACAAGGAAAGCGCGGCGTCGCTCTATCAGCAATGGCTTCCGCTCATCAACTACGAGAATCGCCAGTGCGGGCTGGCCGCTTGCAAGATCCTGATGAAGGAAGGCGGCGTCATCGGATCGGATGCAGTGCGTCACCCGTTCGCGCCCGTCCATCCGAAGACGCGTGAAGGCTTGCTCGAAGTCGCACGCCGGCTCGATCCGCTCGTGTTGCGCTGGGGCCGATAAGCGCCTCGCACCGCGGATCGACTGTATCCGCGTATTTCATATAAAAGCATTTAGGAGACCGGACCATGAGTGTGTCCAGCGTGCAATCCGTACGAATGACCAACGTCCGATGGAAGATCTTTCTTCTGTTGCTGGCGCTGGTATCGATCAACTACATCGACCGGGCCGCGCTGTCCGTTGCAATGCCCGCGATCGCGCAGGAATTTGATCTGTCGCCGGAGCGTCAGGGCCTGATCCTGAGCTCGTTTTTCTGGACGTATCTGTTCATGCAGGTGCCGTCGGGCATGCTGGCCGACAAGCTGAAGCCGCGCGCGCTCATCGCGGCGGCAACGGTCGGTTGGGGCTTCTTTCAGGCGCTCGGCGCGTTCAGCTCGGGCTGGGTGCTGCTGTTGCTGACGCGTCTCGGACTCGGCGTTACCGAAGCGCCGATCTATCCGGGCGGCGGCAAGCTCAACGCATTGTGGCTCACGAAGAACGAAAAGACGCGGGGTGCCGCGCTGCTCGATGGCGGCAGCGCGCTCGGCTCGGGCGTCGGTGCGATCGTGGTAGCGACGCTGATGGCGGTGCTCGGTTCGTGGCGCGCGGCGTTCGTCGTGGCGGGCGTCGGCACGATTCTGTGCGGCATCTGGGCGTGGTGGTACATCCGTAACACGCCGCGCGAGCATCCGTCGATCAACGAGGAAGAGATCGCGTATATCGAGCGCGCTCACGCTGAAGAAGACGCGGCCGAGCCGACCGTTGCGCCGGGCGGCTCGCTGTTCCGCTTCTTCGCGTTCCGCTCGGTGTGGGGCATGTGCCTGAGCCACACCTGCACGAACCTGATCTTCTTCGGTCTGATGACCTGGCTGCCGACATATCTGTTCAAGGTGCACGGTTTCGACCTGAAGTCGCTGGGCGGCGCGACGTTCCTGATCTTCTTCTGCGGTTTCGTCGGCGAAGTGATCGGCGGCAATCTTGCCGACAAGTGGAAGTCGGCGGGCGCGAGTGCGAATCGCGTGTATCGCACGATGATGATCATCGGTGCAGTCGCGGTCGGCCTTTCAATGCTGGGCGTGGCTTATGTCCGCGCACCGGTCATGGTCGTCGGCCTGCTGTGCGTGGCACTGTTCTTCCTGCGCTGGTGCGGCGGCTGCAACTGGGCGACGCCCGCGATGCTCGCTACCCGCGCACGGACCGGCACGCTCAACGGCATCATGAACTTCGTCGGCAATATCGCAGGCATCTTCGTGCCGATCTTCATCGGTTACATCGTGCAGACGACGGGCTCGTATTTCCTCGCGCTGATGTTCTTCGTTGCCGTGGCGGCTTTCCAGTCGCTGTGCGTCCTCTGCATCGACTATCAACGCAAGCTGCCGGTTTGAACGGGCATGTGACCGGTGCGAAACGTTGAGATGTTCCGCACCGGTCGACAGGAGAAGTGAAGTGCAACGTCGTCTTTATACGGGTAATGATCCGCGCCGTGCTCACAGCATCGAAGAGTTGCGCGGGATGGCGCAGCGGCGCGTGCCCAACTTCTGTTTTGAATACGTCGAAGGCGGATCGGAGGACGAGTCCACGTTGCGCCGCAATCGCGATGTCTTCGCGGGAATCGCTTTCCGGCCGCGCTCGCTGGTCGATGTATCGAAGCGCGATATCGGCATTCATCTGTTCGGACGCCGAAGCAATGCGCCGTTCATGATCGGGCCGACGGGCTTCAGCGGATTGCTTTCGCACGAAGGCGATATCGCGCTGGCAAGCGCCGCTGCCGCTGCAGGAATCCCGTACATTCTGAGCAATGCGTCGACGGTGGCGCTCGAACGCGTCGTCGAGCGCGCCGGCGGGCGCGTGTGGATGCAGGTCTACATGTATCGCACGCGGGATTTCGTCGCGAAACTGGCCGAACGCGCGAAGAATGCCAATGTGGAAGCGCTCGTCGTGACTACCGACAGCGCGATCTACGGCAAGCGCGAGTGGGACTTGCGCAACTACGCGAGGCCGCTGAAGCTCGATCTGCGCAACACTCTGGACGTGCTCACTCATCCGCGCTGGATGATGGACGTGCTCTGGCCGCACGGCATGCCGCGCTTCGCCAATCTCGGCGATTTGCTGCCACCGGGACAGGACAGCGTGCGCGGCGCGGCATCGGCGCTGGCGAAGGAACTCGATCCGTCGCTGTCATGGGACGATATTCGCTGGCTGCGCGACCGCTGGCCGGGGAAGCTCATCGTCAAGGGGCTGATTCATCCGGACGATGCCGTGCGCGCCGTCGCGCTCGGCGCGGATGGCATCGTGCTGTCCAATCACGGCGGCCGGCAACTCGACGGCTCCGTCGCGGCGATGGAAGTCCTGCCCGAAGTCGTCGATGCAGTGAAGGGGCGTCTCGCCATCATGCTCGATGGCGGATTCCGCCGCGGCTCGGACATCGTCAAGGCGATGGCGCTCGGCGCCGACGCGGTGCTGCTGGGCCGCGCGACGACGTGGGGTCTGGGCGCAGGCGGAAGGGCGGGCGTGGATCGCGCAATCGAGATTCTCAAGACCGAAGTGGATCGCGTCATCGGATTGCTGGGCGTGGGCAGCATCGCCGAACTGGATGCGCGATACATCGAGTGGCCGCGCGTCGCGCAACGCAGCGCATCGCGGCCGCGTCAGGCAGCGCCTGTCGAACTCGAACTGCAATGAACGGGACAGGGATCATGGAAACCAATAACGCAATCCGCCTTGCGCAACGTGTCGAACGCGTCGGCATGATCGGACTCGGCTTGATGGGCAGCGCGATCGCCGGGCAAGTGCTGAAGCAGGGCTTCGAGCTTTTCGTGCTCGGCCATCGCAGCCGCGAGGCGCTCGAAGCCCTCGTGTCGCAGGGCGCGAAGGAAGTGAGCAGCGCGGCCGAACTCGCGCGGAACGTCGATGCCGTCATCATCTGCGTGACGGGAACGCCTCAAGTGCGCGATGTCGTGTTCAGGGAAAACGGCTTGCTTGCGGGCGCGCATGAAGGAATGATCGTCGTCGACAGTACGACCGCCGATCCCGAATTCGCCGACGAAGCCGCACGCGCGTTCGCCGCAAAGGGCGCGGCGTTCCTTGATGCGCCAGTCAATCGGACTCCGAAGGAAGCTCGGGAGGGGCGGCTCAACGTACTCGTTGGCGGCGACGCCGACGCGCTCGAATTGCTGCGGCCCGTGATGGCTGCTTATGCGGAGACGGTGCATCATTTGGGCGCGCACGGTTCGGGGTATCGCGCGAAGCTGATTCACAATTTCATCGCTCAGGCCAACGGCGCGATCCTCGCCGAAGCGTTCGGCACGGCGGCGAAGGCGAAGCTCGATCTGCACGAGTTCGCGGCCGTCTGCCGCTTGAGCGGCGCGCACAGCAAGACCTTCGACCGCATCATTCCGTATCTGCTCGAAGGCGACGACAGCGGCCAGCAGTTCGCGATTCGCAACGCCGCGAAGGATATGCGTTCGTATGCGCAACTGGCGTCGGCGCAGTCGTCGACGGCGATCATCGCGGAAGCCGTGCGGCAAATTTACGTGCTGGCGACGAATCTCGGGCATGGCGACGAGTACGTGCCGCACATGTTCGATGTGGTCGCGCAACTCAATGGCATGGCGCCGTCGCGTGCCGGGAACGGCGACTCGCGCTGATCGCCCGCCTGCGGGATGTCAGTGCATTTTCGGCGCGACGCTGCTGGTCTTCTTGAGCCTGAGCGTGCAAGCGCGTCAAGCGATGCTTTCCTATAATCCGTCGCTCGACTTGGGCTTGCACTCGATGGAATTGCGATGGACGTATTGTGGAAGGGCATCGTCGGTGGATTGGTCACCGCATTGATCGTCACGGCTTCGAAGCGTGGAAACGTGCTGCCGGGCATCCTGCCGCTCGCGCCGACGTTCGCGATCATCGCGCTCCTGGCCGTCGGCGCGAAAGGGCAGCCGGGCGGCTTCAGGACTGCGTGTCTCTCCGGTGCGCGGACGATTCCCGCGTACCTCGTTTTTCTCGGCACGTGCTACGTACTGGTTCACTATGTCGATTACCGCCTCGCGATCCTCGGCGGACTCGGTGCATGGCTGATCGCGGCGCTCGCGATCTTTCTCGCTCCGCGCTTCATGTAATCACGCTTTGCGCCGGCGCCCGCGCGCAAGCCACATCGCACCGAGCAACGCACCTGCGCTCACGATGAGGCCGCGATGCGTCCCGAGCCATAGCGACGGGCACGCATCCGTTGCTTCGTCATCGAACCGTCCCCGCGTGCGATGCAGCGCCGTCACCGGTTCCCACAAGTTGTCGGGCCGGCCCGCACCGGGCAGCCGCTCGTCCTGTTGCCCGTCGTAACCGGTGCGGGCGAGGTACGCATCGAGCAGGCCGGGGAAAAAATGGTTCGCCACGATCGCCTTGACCGACGACGAACCGACCCACACCTCCCGCCGCCGATGCGTCGCCGCCCAGTAGATCGCCCGCGCCGCGACTTCGGGCTGAAAGACCGGCGCAACGGGACGCGGCGCGTGCGGCGTTGCGGCCTTGGCCCAGTCGAATTGCGGCGTGTTGATCGCGGGCATCTGCACCATCGTCACGTGGATGCGGCGCTTGTCGTGACGCAGCTCGCAGCGCAATGAATCGGTGAAGCCGCGTATCGCGTGCTTTGCGCCGCAATAGGCGGCCTGCAGCGGAATCGACCGATACGCGAGCGCCGATCCCACTTGCACGATCACGCCGCGATTGCGCGGCGTCATGCGTCGCAACGCGGCCATCGAGCCCCACACATAGCCGAGGTACGTCACTTCGGTGATGCGCGCGAAGTCGCGCTCGGGCATGTCCGCGACGGCGGCGAGCGAGGTGAGCATCGCGTTGTTGATCCATACGTCGATCGGGCCGAGCGTGGCTTCGATGTGCGACGCGGCTTCATCGACGGCATCGGCATGGCTCACATCGAGCGGAATCGGCAATGCGCGCACGCCGCATGCGCGCACGTCGGCGGCGGTATCGGCGAGGGCGGCTTGGTCCCGCGCGATGAGCGCAACGTCCGCGCCCCGTCGCGCGAATTCGAGCGCCGTCGCACGTCCGACGCCCGCCGTCGCGCCGGTGATGACCACGATGCGAGGTTTCCTCATTGCGTCCGTTCACTCCGTGTTGGCTGTGCGCCCGTGAGATGCAACCGTCGTGCCGCGCAAAGCGAAGTCCCGAAAATGCTCACCTTTGGCACGGTGCGAAGCCTTTGGCGGGGCGGGTCTTTCGTGCCGATCCCGAAAAGTCTCACCTCGAGGGGTAACATGCATGCATCGCGGACCGGCCGATGTTGCCCTCGATGAACCTCTTTCAAACGATTCGAACGTGGGCAAGACGCATCAAGCGCGATGCGATGACCCTTTGGTTTGCGTATCGCCATCCGGACACGCCTCTCGCCGTCAGGCTGCTTTGCGTTTTCGTGGTCGGCTACGCGCTGAGTCCTGTCGACCTGATACCTGACTTCATCCCCGTGCTGGGCTATCTCGACGATGCGCTCCTGCTTCCGGGCTTGATCTGGCTTGCGATCCGGCTCCTGCCCGCGGGAGTCGTCGATGAGAGCCGGAGGCGGGCCGACGCGTGGATGGCGGAACAGCGCGCGAAGCCAAAGAGTTATGCGGGAGCGGCGGTGATCGTGGCCATGTGGCTGGCGATTGCGTTCGCGGCGTGGTTCTGGCTGAAGAGCTGAACGTTCGACGCGAACTGCCGGTCACGCCTCTATCGACGAAAAAAACCCGGCCGAAGCCGGGTGCAAGTCGGACCGGGCGCGTTCCGAGTCACGCCCGACCGCGTGGATGCATCGAAGAGGCCGCGTGTGCCGCGACGCGCTGGCCTCGAAGCAGAGCAATGTCCGTGGCGGTATAGTGCGGCCTGAAAACTTATGCAACGCTTAAGCGCGTGCTGCGGGGGGCGCCAAATCAAGGCTCCGGCTCCGAAGCCGCACGCTCGCGTTAAGCCGCGCTTAAGCAAGCGTCGAGGACAATCGGCGGCGACACGCAAGCCCTGGAGACCCGCATGCGTCTGCTATTGGTGGAGGACGACGAGATGATCGCGGAGACGGTGCTGGCCGCGCTGCGTCGTGCGAGCTATACGGTCGACTGGGCGCAGGATGGCCGGGCGGCCGAGCTCTCGCTTGCGAACGGTGTTTACGATCTCGTGCTGCTCGATCTGACCTTGCCGAAGCGCCACGGCCTCGACGTGCTCGGCGTCTACCGCAAGAACGGCGGCGATGCGCCCGTGATGATCCTCACCGCGCGCGACGCCATCGACGATCGCATTCGCGGCCTCGACGCCGGCGCCGACGACTATCTGATGAAGCCCTTCGATCTCGACGAGCTGGCCGCCCGCGTGCGCGCCCTGCTCAGACGTCGCACGGGGCACAAGCAACTCGTCTATGCGCATGGCGAACTGACGCTCGATCCCGCCGCGCACGAAGCCGCCAAGAGCGGCGCGCCGCTCAACCTCGTGCCGCGCGAATTCGCGTTGTTGCAGGCGTTGATCGAAGAGCCGTCGCGCGTGTTCCGCCGCCGCGAACTCGAAGAAAAACTGTATGGCTGGGGCGACGAAGTGGGCAGCAATGCGATCGAAGTCCATGTGCACAGCTTGCGGCGCAAGATCGGGCCGGATGAAATTGTGACGGTGCGCGGCGTCGGTTACCGGCTGAAGAGGATCGGATGAACTCGATTCGCCGCTGGCTGCTCGGCTGGCTCATCTGCGGGCTGGCGCTCGCTTGCCTGATCGCGGGCTACGGCATTTTCCGCGCGGCGCGGCTCGAAGCGGGCGAACTCTTCGATTACGAATTGCGTACGGTCGCGCTCTCGCTGCCCGACAACATTCCCGCCGCCCATGCCGCCGAAGGGCGTACGCACGAACTGCACGGCATCGCGGATGACCGGTTGGTCATCGACATCTGGGACGCTTCCGGGCGTCTCGTCTATCACTCGCCGCACGAGCCCGCGTTGCCGCGCTTCGGCGACGGCTTTCAGTCGGCGGAGCGCGAGGGGTATCGGTGGCGCGCGTTCGGCGTCGCGCTGCCGGATCGCTTCGTGCAGGTGGCGCAACCTTACTACGTACGCGACGACATGGCGATCGAGCTTGCGTTGCGCATCATCTGGCCGCTCGTCTTGCTGATACCGGCGATCGTCGTGATCGTGCTCGTGGTGGTCGCGCGCGGACTCGCGCCGGTCCGATGGCTGTCCTCGTCGATCGCCGCGCGCTCCCACGAATCGCGCGAACCGGTAGCGGTCGCCACGCCGATGCCCGATGAACTTCGTCCGCTCGTCGACGAACTGAACGGCCTGCTCGCGCGGCTGAACGATGCATCGGAGGCGCAGCGCATCTTCGTCGCCGATGCGGCGCACGAGCTGCGCACGCCGCTGACCGCGCTGAAGCTGCAGATCCAGGGCGCAATCAGCGATGGATCGCTGAAGGTCGATAGCGCCACGCTCGCTAAAATCGACGGCCGGCTGAACCGGCTGATCCATCTCGCGCAGCAATTGCTCAGCATGGCGCGGGAGGATGCGGCGCGCGAGGCGGCCATCGCGCCGATGAGCCTGCGCACGCTTTGCGAAACGCGCGTCGCGGACTTTTCGCTGATCGCGGAGGCGAAGTCGATCGACCTCGGTCTCGTGCTCGAAGAAGCGCACGACGAGTACGACACCTACACGATATGCGGCGACATGCACGCGCTCGCGGTGCTCGTCAACAATCTGCTCGACAACGCGATCCGTCATACGCCGTACGGCGGACGCGTCGATGTGACGCTGCGGCGCGAGAGCGACGGCATCGCGCTTACCGTGCTCGACACCGGCCCCGGCATTCCGGCCGAAGAGATCGACCGCGCGTGCGACCGCTTCTATCGATGCGTCGGCACGCAAGGGCAGGGCAGCGGGCTTGGACTCGCCATCGCGCTGCGGGTCGCGCAACGACATCATGCGGCGTTCGCGGTAACGAATCGCGATGCAGGCGGCCTCGCGGTATCGTTGCGTGGATTGCGCGCAGTGGAAATGAAAGCGCAAGAAGCGGGAAGCGCGGCCCTCGCAATGCGGTGATGATCGTGCCATGAAGTGCCTCGCTTATTACTTCGCCATCCTCATTTTATCGGCCAACGTCGCACGCGCCGACGATGCCGCCAGCGTGCCCGCGGCGTCGGAAGCAAAGACGCTGAAGGAGCGCCTCGGCGACAAGGCCAGCGACGAGCAGCGCGTCGACAATTGCAAGGTTCCGCAGGATCGCCGTGGCGCGAAGGCGCGGCCCGATGCGTGCGCGCGGTAGCGCGGCCTTCAGCGCTGGTTCGTCAGCGCGATCGCGAAATCGAGAAAAGCCCTTGTTTTAGCGGGCGGATGATGCCGCGACGGATGAAACGCATAGAGCGGAAATCGTTCGTCCGGCCAGTCGGGAAAGAGATCGACGAGCTTTCCTTCGGCCAGCAGGTGCTCGTGCCCCAGCTCCAGTATCTGCGCGACGCCATAGCCGGACAGACACGCGCTCAGCAGCGTGCCGGGATCGTTGAGCGTCAGGTGCCCGCGCGTTTCGACCGTCAGCCGCTTCTTCTTGCGATGAAACTCCCACGCAAACGGCCGCCCCGTCTCGGGATCGCGGAATTCGATGCAGGTGTGCGCGTCGGTGGCGAGCGATTGCGGCGTCGCGGGCCGGCCGCATCGAGCGATGTAGGACGGCGCGGCGACGGTATGCACCGGCGTGTCGAGCAGCTTGCGCGCGACGAGGCTCGAGTTGCGCGGCTCGCCGAAGCGCACGGCGAGATCGAAGCCATCGGCGATCATGTCGCCGAGCCGGTCGCGCGTGATGAGTTCGAGATCGAGTTCGGGATGCGCCTGCATGAACGCTTCGAGTTGCGGGCCGAGCACGAGCCGCGAAAAGATCGGATCGACATTGACGCGCAAGCGTCCCCGCACGGCTGTCGTGCTGCTCGATGCAGTCGCTGCGGCTTCTTCGATGCCGAGGAGATGCGGCATGACCTGGCCGTAGAAGCGTCGGCCATCGTCAGTCAGGGAGACGGTTCGCGTGGTGCGGTCGAAGAGCCGGATTTTGAGTTTCGCTTCGAGACGCGTGATCGCGCGGCTCACGCCGGGCGGGGACATGCCGAGCTTTTCTGCGGCGGCGGCGAACGTGCCGGTATCGACGATCGCGGTGAAGATATTGAGGGCGGGGAGAAGATGCGTGGTGGGGGCGGGCATGCGCGCTTGATCGTCATCGATGAATGACGGTGATGGTAGCGCGCGAAACGCAGCGATGCGCGGAATGGGCGCTGCGGTCGGGCCCGCGCGGTGTCGCGTTACGCCAGATGAAACTCGGAATCGGGAACGACGGAGGCTACCGGAAATGGGACTTCAGTTCCCTCGCCTTCGCTGTCGCTTCTTATCGCGCTGCTGGCATCGAGGCCGACGAGCCAGCCATCCGGCGTACCGAATACCTGGCCGCTCGAGATGATCGCGGCCCAGCCTGCCAGTTCAGCCAGCGATAAAACTTTGATACCGGTTCGTTGCCCGCTCTGAAACTGAAGGACGACGAGGCCTTGGTTCCTCGACTGGTTCCACGATATCTCACTGTTGACAAGTTTGACAGGCATGACTCGTCTCCTGAGTTAAGCACTGAAACACATGGACCCGATGCATCGCGGGCAGGGGCCGTTCGGATGAGTCGATATTAGTTCATCGTCGAAGATCGTCAATACGCGTTCGATGCGATATCGAAGCGAGCGCCGCACCACAAAAGAAACGGGCCCCGAAGGGCCCGTGCTTCCAACACTCAGCTATCAGCGCGCGTCAGGCATGGGCCTTCGCGTCGCGGCGCTCCGCCATCGAATTTGCGCGGATGCGCTCATACTCCTGCTCGCTCATCGGCACCGCATCCTTCTTGCCGAGATCTTCCAGACGCACGCGATACGTTTCCCGCGCAGACCACGCGGCGATCGACGCGATGATCGTCACGCTGAAAGCCAGCGCCCCGATGGTCAGCGGAATATTCGTCGATCCCGGCGGCGCAACGGTGGCGAACAGCGCGGGCAGCAGCGCGGTGATCGTCGTGCCGATGTTCTGCGCAATCGCCATCGCCGAAACACGCGAGCGGGTCGGGAACAGTTCGGGGAAGAAGCTCGGGAAAATCGCGTTGTATCCCTGATAGACGACGCCCCACATCAGGAGCGACATCACGATCGCCAGCGGCACGTTGTGGATGCTGATCGCGTAGAGATACGCAAACGAGAGCAGACCCGCGAGCAGCGAACCGGTGATCATCGGAATGCGGCGTCCGACGCGATCCGACAGATTGCCGATAAACGGAATCACCAGCACCGCCAGGATGTTGCCGGCAACCGGAATCCACAGATACACGCTCTTGTGAAAGCCGATGCCATACGAAGCCTGCACCGCGTACGCCGCCCCGAAAATCGTCGTGACCACGGGAATGACGTTCATCAGCGCCATGCAGACCACGCGGACCATGTCGGGCGTGCTGTTGGCGAACGCTTCCTTGATCGGCGACTTCGGCAGTTCGCCCTGAGCGCCTTCCGCGGTGAACGCCGGCGTTTCATGCACTTCGCGACGGATGATGTAACCCGCGACCAGCACGAACGCCGACAGCAGGAACGGCACGCGCCAGCCCCATGAGTTGAACATCTCCTCGGGCATGAACGCCGCGAGCGGCAGGAACACGGCGGCCGCGAGAATCTGGCCGGCCTGCACGCCCTGCAGCGTGAAGCTCGCATAGTAGCCGCGCCGTCCGGACGGTGCGTGCTCGAGAATCATCGAACTCGCGCCGGAAATTTCGCCAGCCACCGCGAAGCCCTGGATCAGACGGAGCAGGACGAGCATCGCCGGTGCGGCCATGCCGATCTGGTGGTACGTCGGCAGAAGACCGACCGCCATCGTCGAGAAGCCCATCAGGAACATGCAGATCAGCAGCACGTTCTTGCGGCCGTGGGTGTCGCCAAGGTGCCCGAGCACGAACGCGCCGATAGGACGCGCCACATAACCGACGCCATAGGTCGCGAGCGATGCGACGATCGCCACCTTCGGATTGCCCGACGGGAAGAACAACTGTGGAAAGATCAGCGCCGCCGCCTGCGCGTAAATGAAGAAGTCGTAGTACTCCAGCGCCGAGCCGATCCAGCCGCTCGCCGTTGCCTTCTTCGCCTGGCGGCCGCCGTGCGCTTCTTCCTTAAGGCTAGCCATATGTGTCTCCGAACAATGGGTTAATCGATTGAACTCGCGTGCCGCCTGTCTCGTTCTTCTGATTCGTCATCCCGCCGATGCACGAGGCAAAGAGCGGTGGCGAGCGCGTCGCTCCGGGTGATTGGAGAATAGGGGCGCGGCCCTTCTCCGGCAACGATTTGTGATAGATTATGCGCGATTATCGTACGCGCGTGTCCGATAATCGACCGCTTTGGGGGTTAGCACTAGCTAAATGCAAGGTTTGACAATGAACAAGCCCGCACTCGACAAGCGCGACTGGATCGCCGGGCTGGAGAAGGGTCTGGCGATTCTCGAAGCCTTCGACGACCAGCACGCCCGCATGACGCCGACGCAGGCGGCGGCGCGCACCGGCATGACGCGCACGGCGGCGCGCCGCTATCTGCTGACGCTCGCGCATCTAGGTTACGTACAGACCGACGGCAAGCTCTTCAACCTGACGCCGCGCGTGTTGCGCGTCGGCTGGTCGTATTTCGATTCGGCGCGGCTGCCGCGCATCGTGCAGCCGTATCTCCAGCAATTGAGCGCGACGATCCACGAATCCGTCTATGTGAGCGTGCTCGATGAATGGGATCTCGTCATCATCGCGCGTAACGGCTCCACGCGCGTGATGACCACGGGCTTCGTGCTGGGCGCGCGGGTGCCGGCTGCGCTGATGTCGGGCGGGCTCGTGATGCTCGCCTACAAGCCGGACGAGGATGCCGTCCGCCATTGGCTCGACGCGACCGAGTTCAAGCCGTTCACGCCGCTCACGCTGACCAACAAGGAGAAGCTCCACGAGAAGATCCGCCAGGCGCGCGTGGATGGTTTCGTCGCGATCGAACAGCAGTTGCAGGTTGGCGTGCGCGGCGTGGCGGTGCCGATCAAGAATCGTCACGGCCAGGTGGTGGCGGCGTTGTCGGTGAACATGCCGATCGGGAAGGAGACGCACGAGGCGGCGCTCGCCCGCGTGCTGCAGCCGTTGCAGGAGACCGCGCTCGCAATGCTGAACGTTATTTGATGTCGGTCCGGCGAGTGGTGAGGACTTACGGGAGCCGGGCAAAGGTGAGGGTTTTCAGGGGCGCGACAAGCCGTTCATTCAGCCGCAAAGCGTCATCGAACAACTCGTTAGTTTGCCGAACAATTCGAGCGAATATCGGCTAGGCCGATAAGAACGGACCGGCGCACGAGGCAACCGGTCCGGTCACGTCTTGCAGTGGCAGGCTGACGAGATGTGACGCCCTGAACCATGCAGCGACCATGCCAGCGGCACACGCACGGTTGCATCGGCGTCCGCGCGAGCGATAGTGGGCGCAACACCAACAGCCATCGCCCGACCTGTTCGCCACGAGCCTACAGCCGCGATCAACCCGCGATCTTTACCGCAAGCTCGGCCACATGTTTGCCCTGATAGCGGGCGATTTCGAGTTCGTTGTCCGTCGGCTGACGCTTGCCGTCGGGGCCGACGATCGTCGTCGCGCCGTAGGGCGTGCCGCCGGTGATCTCTTGCATGTTGGTCAGCGCGGGGCACGCATACGGCACGCCGACGATCACCATGCCGTGATGCAGCAGCGTCGTGTGGAACGAGGTGATCGTGGTTTCCTGACCGCCGTGTTGCGACGCCGTCGATGTGAACACGCTGCCGACCTTGCCGATCAGCGCGCCTTTCACCCACAGCCCGCCGGTCTGGTCGAGGAACGTTCGCATCTGGCCGGCCATGTTGCCGAAGCGCGTCGGGGTGCCGAAGACGATGGCGTCGTAGTTCCCGAGTTCGTCGATGCTGGCGACCGGCGCTTGCTGATCCAGCTTCACGCCGATCACCGAAGCCTGATCGGCCGGAATCGTTTCCGGCACGCGCTTGACCGTCACCTCGACGCCCGCCACGCCGCCCGCTCCTTCGGCGACGGCCTGCGCCATCTTTTCGACGTGGCCATACATCGAGTAGTAGAGAACCAGCACTTTCGCCATGAGATGTCCTTGTGTCGGGATGGGTCGAGGTCGAGCGCGAACGCAGACGATAGCATCGGCTTCGGAGTGCTGCAGAAAACGCCTTTCGCGCTTTAACAACTGTTCCGATGCGTTTCTTTGCGTCATCGCCGATACGCGGCTACGCTCGAATGTGACGCACGACAACCGCACGAACGATGCCCAACGATCAGCCCGCCGACAGCAGGGCCAACCGCAGCGCGCGCCGCATCAACCGTCGCGCCGCAGCCAGCCTCGGCGCGCTCGGCGGCATCCTGCGCGACGCGTTCAGCGCGCTCGGGCGCGAACTCGTCGCGATTCGGCCGTCGTCGTCACGCGCGCGTTTCGGCACGCAGGCGATGCTGTCCGTCGCGCTTGCGGTCGCACTGGCGCACGTCTTCGATCTCACGCATGTCTGGTGGGCCGCGATCAGCGGATTCGCGGTGATGCACTCGAAATTCTCGGCGTGCGCGCAACGCGGCGTGCATCGCGTGCTCGGCACGATTGCGGGCGCGCTGCTCGGCGCAACCGCAGGACCGCTCATCGGCGATACGCCGTGGCTCGTCGTGCCCTTGCTCGGGATGATCGCGGGCGTGTCGGTGTATCGGGCGCTCGTCTCCGATGCCGGCTATGCGTGGGTGCTCGGCGCGGTCACATCGCTGATGGTGACGTTCGAGGCGCACCGGCTGGCGTCGGCATCGGCGACGGCATCGTTCGCGCTGCTGCGCGTGGCCGAAGTGATCGTCGGGACGCTGGCGTGCGTGGCCGTCTCCGCGCTCTTCCACGCGGGCGTGCAGCACTACCGGAAGTCACGCGGCGTTGCGCCGATGCCCGGCGCGCTGGCCGCATCGACGGCGGATCGCGTGGATGGCGCGAGCCACAAGACCGCGCTCGTGCGCTCCGACGCGGCGCGGCTCGAAGCATCGGCCGAGGCGCGGCACAGGCGCATTGCATGGCACGCCGCGTGGTCCGTCGTGATTCTCGCTTCGCTGGCGTATGCGTACGACCTGCCGGGCTTCCCTCAGGCGATGGTGACGGCCATCGCCGTGTTGATCCTGCCCGCGTCGTCGCTCGGTCAGCCGACGCGCAAGCCGATCGCCGCGCGCATGGTCCAGCGCTTCGCCGGCTGCCTGCTCGCGGGCGCGCTCAGTCTCGCGCTGTTGCCGCTGATCGGCGATAACGCCCTCGCGTGCATGCTCGCGCTATGCGCGGGCGTGTGGATCGGCTGTCACGTGCAGACGGGCTCGCAAGGCGCGAGCTATGTGGGACGGCAGTTCACCATCGCGTTCATCATGGTGTTCGTGCAGGACCATGAATGGTCGTCCGACCCGATGCCCGCGCTCTTGCGGCTCGCGGGCATCGTGAGCGGCATCGCGGTGCTGGCTGCCGTGATGGCCGCCGGAACCGCGATATCCCGCCGCCGCGCGGCGTGAATCAGGCCTCTTCTGCCCAGGCCAGGTTTTCCCGCGCCATCAGCGCCGACGAAGCCGCCGGCCCGAACGTGCCCGCCGTGTAACCACGCGGCTTGTCGCCCAGTTCCTTCCAGCCGTTGAGAATCGGTTCGACCCACGCCCACGCCGCTTCGAGTTCGTCGCGGCGCATGAAATGCGTGAGACGTCCGCGAATGACATCGATCAACAGGCGCTCATACGCTTCCGCGCGGCGCTGGGTCATCGCCTGCTGCAAGTCGAGATTGAGGTTCACGGGCAGCATCTGCATGCCGCTGCCGGGTTCTTTAGCGAGCATTTGCAACTGGATGGACTCTTCCGGCTGCAGCGTGATGATGAGACGGTTGCCGTAATTGCGCGGCCCGCTCGGGATGATGGAGAACGGCAGGTCCGCGAAATCGATCACGATTTCCGACTTGCGCGTCTGCATGCGCTTGCCGGTGCGCAGAAAGAACGGCACGTTGGCCCAGCGCCAGTTGTTGATATGCGCGCGCAACGCGACGAACGTCTCAGCGCGGCTGTCGGCGGGCACGTTCTCTTCCTGCAGATAGCCCTTCACCGGCTCGCCGCCGACCGCGCCCGCCGCATACTGGCCGCGCACGGTGTCGCGGGCGATGTCCGACACGGTCATCGGGCGCAGCGATTTCAGCACCTTGAGCTTTTCGTCGCGCACGGCGTCGGGATCGAGCGAGACGGGCGGTTCCATCGCAACGATGCACAGCAGTTGCAGCAAGTGGTTCTGCACCATGTCGCGCAGCGCGCCGGTGTGATCGTAGAAGCCCGCGCGGCTGCCGACGCCGACCGTCTCCGACACCGTGATCTGCACGCTCTTGATATACGGCGACTGCCACAGCGGCCCGAAGATCGCATTGCCGAAGCGCAGCACCATCAGGTTCTGCACCGTTTCCTTGCCGAGATAATGGTCGATGCGATAGATCTGCTCTTCCTTGAAACGCTTGCCGACTGCATCGTTGATGGCGCGCGCCGAGGCGAGATCGTGACCGAGCGGCTTTTCCAGCACGACGCGCGCATGATCGTCGACGATGCCCGCGGCCGCGAGGTTGTCGCAGATGGTCGTGAACAGTTCCGGCGACGTCGACAGATAGAACACGCGCTGCGCGCCGTCACGCGATGCTTCCGCGAGCCTGCGGAAGTCGTCCGGGTTCTCGACATCGACGCGGACGTAGTCGAACAGCGCGAGAAATTTGTCCCACGACTGCGCGTCGAAAGCGTTCTCGTCGATGAACGGACGCGACTGCTTTTCCATGAAATTCTTCAGATAATCTTCGCGCGTCCAGTCCTTGCGGCCGATGGCGAGAATGCGCGTATCGGCGGGCAGGTTGCAGTGCGTGTGCGCCATGTAGAGCGCGGGCAGCAGCTTGCGCGCGGCCAGGTCTCCGCCGCCGCCGAAGATGATCATGTCGAGCGGGCGTTCGTTCGAGGGAGAAGTCGAATTCGTCATGGTGCGTGAGCCGTTGAGGTTCGGAAGAGCCGGTTGCATCGAGCGGAAACGATGCCCGATGCAACGCGCTGAAGAGAGCTATGTTGCATGGTTTGCCGTCATTTTGCACGGCCCGTGCGCTAACGGACGTTCGATTCACGCAAAGATTCCCGCAGCCACGCGCCGCCGCGTCTGTTTAGCGCGATCAGCGCAACGAATCATCCGCGCGCAGCGTGGCGACCGCGAGATCGAGAAACGCGCGCACCTTCTGCGTGACGTGGCGGCCTTCGCGATGCACGAGATGAATCGGCAGCGGCGGCGGCTGATACTCGGGCAGCACGATGACGAGCCGTCCTTCGCTCACATGCTGCGCGACCTGATACGACAGCAGCCGTGCGATGCCGAAGTCCGCGAGCGCGGCGTCGATGGCCGAATCGTTCGTCGTCGTCATGAAGCGCGGATGCGTGTGTACGAGAATCTGGCGCTCGCCGTCGTGGAGCCGCCATTCGGGCGGCGTCGACGATCCCGTCGATGCGATGATCGTATGCCGTTCGAGATCGTCGGGATGCACCGGTGCGCCATGCTTCGCGAGATAGCCGGGCGAAGCGCACAGCACGCGCCGCACGCGCCCGACCGGAATCGCCTGCAACGACGAGTCCGGCAGTTGCGCGATGCGCACGGCCACGTCGATGCCCTCATCGACGAGATTCACCACGCGGTCGATGAACCAGCAGTTCGCATCGGCTTCGGGATAGCGCGAGAGATAGTCGAGCACGATCGGCGTCACGTGCAGCCTGCCGAACAGCACGGGCGCGGTCAGCGAAAGCACGCCGCGCGGCGCGGCGTGCGTGCCTCGCGCGGCGAGTTCGGCGCTGTCGACTTCGCCGAGAATGCGCCGGCAGTCTTCGAAGAAGCCGTTGCCGGCATCGGTGAGACGCACGACGCGCGTGGTTCGTGTCAACAGCCGCACCCCGAGCCGTTCCTCCAGCTCGGTGACGACGCGGCTCACGACCGAAGGTGATACATCGAGCTTGCGCGCGGCGGAGGCAAAGCCGCCGGTTTCGACCACCGTGACGAAGGTCGACATTGCCTGAAAGCGGTCCATGTAGGATGCGGGAAGCGGGCGGATGAGTTGCCGTGCATTCTCGGGCATGCGGGCATCGGTCGCAATCGCGGCGCGGCGCTTCAGAGATCGAGTTCCAGTGCGCCTTCGGTGTCGGCGGCGGGCATCGCGCAACAGATCAGCGCTTCGTTGTCTTCGACTTCGTACGCGGGCGCTTTCGCGTAGGTCACCGCGCCCTTGACGATGCGGGTCCTGCATGTGCCGCACGTGCCGCCGCGGCAGTTCGATTCCGCATCGACGCCCGACGCTTCAGCGAGTTCGAGCAGACTGCCGCCTTCAGGCTTCCATTGCGCTTCGCGATTCGACTTCGCGAAGCGAACCGTGACCGCTTGCTGCGCGGGCGGACGCATCGGCTGATGCTCGACATCGCGATTCAACGATGCCGGTCCGAACGCCTCGGCATGAATGCGCGCATCCGCGACGTTCAGCGCGCGCAGGCCGTCGTAAAGCGACTGCATGAACGCGCCCGGCCCGCACAGATAGAAGTCGTAATCGTTGAACGGCAGACGGCTCGTCAACATGTCGATATCGATGCGCCCCGACACGTCGTAATCGCGCGTGAGTTCCGCGCCCTGGCTGTCGCTCAGCACGCGGAGCACGTGCACCGCGCCGCCCGCGCTTCGCGCAAGCGCGTCGATTTCAGCGGCGAACGCGCGGCTCGCGAGCGTGCGCGCCGATGCGATCAGCCACGTCGGGCGAACCCGCCGCGTGCGCAATCCTTCATAGACGATGTGACGCAGCATCGCGAGCATCGGCGTGATGCCGACGCCGGCGGCCAGCAACACGGCGGGGCGCGTTTCGAACGCATCGATCGTGAAGCTGCCTGCGGGCGCGCGCGCCTCGATGATGTCGCCCACTTTCAGCGTATCGTGCAGATGCGCCGACACGCGGCCTTCGCGCTTCACACTGATCCGCACGACGCCATCGCCCGGCGCGACCGACAGCGTGTAAGTCCGCACGGCCGGCTTCGCGGCGTCGGGCAGCGTCACGCGCACCGGCAAGTGCTGGCCGGCGGCGTGCGGCACGATGCCCGCGCCATCGGCGGGTTCGAGCCAGAACGAGCGGATCACATCGCTTTCATCGACGATCCGGCTCACGCGATACGGCCGCCACGCATCCGCGAGCGCCGCTGCCTTGATGCGTTGCGCCGCTTCGCTCCAGTCGCCGGTCATCAGCGAATTCGGTGACCAGCCTTCGTCGCGAAAAGCCCAGCGCAGCGGCAGCGCATCTTCGCGCAGCACGACGCGGCGCGGCGTGAAACGCCACAGGCGTTCCGCGCCCTGGAACGCGGCGATTTCAGGCGAATCCGTCAGCACTTGCGCGTCGCCCGTGAGTTGCAGCACGTCGCCCGTCGCGAAGTCCGCGAACACCAGGCCGGCCTTGCCGTTCACCGAAATGTTGCCGAGCGTGTTGAAGAAGAGATTGCCCGCGAAGTCGGGAATGGTGAGCGCGCCGTCGCCGTCGCGGGATACGCGCACGAAACCCGCCTTGCCGCCGCGATGCGACACATCCACCTGACGATGCCCGTCCTCGCGGTCGAAGTACGACGCGACGAAGAACGTATCGGCGCGCTCGATCATCGACCGCATGCGAGGCGAGTTTGCATCGAGCGCGATGGGTTGCGCCGTCGGCGGCTCGTCTCGCACGAACGTGAAGTCGCGGAGCTGAATGTATTGCGGGCAATTGCCGAAGCTCTGCTCGACGCGCAGGTCGAACGCATCGCCGTGACGATGAATCACGCCGTTCACGCGATTGCGGCGGCGCGTGTGCAGTTCGATGCCGAGCATGCCGACCGATGCGCCGTCGCGCAGACCGGCGTCGGCGGGATCGAGCGGATCGGGTGCGTGCGCGACGGACAGCGTCGTGGCATCGGGCGTTTGCATGAAGCCGGGACGGCCGGTCAGAAAGGTCGCCCAGGCGTCGCCGTGATCATCGACCGTGCCGGCGACGACGAACGGCAACTGCGCGAAAAACTGCCGATGCTGCTCCGGCATGTAGTCCCGCACGACGCGCTGGCCGAGCGCACGCATGCGGTCGTAGGCGCCCGCGGCCTTTTGCAGCGCGATCTCGCCGCGATGCCAGGGCGTCGCCGGGATCGAAGACGGTGTGGACATGATCGTAAGCTCCGGGCGCGGGTGTCAGGCGGCGAGACCGGCGGCCGTCTTCTGGAACGGCACGAAGCCGGGCAACGCTTCGATGCGCCGCAGCCACGCGTTCACGTTGCGATAGCCGGACAGATCGACATTGCCTTCCGGCGCGCTGGCGATATAGCTGTAAAGCGCGACATCCGCGATGGTGGGATGCGCAGCGCCGATATCCGCGATCCACTCGCGATCCTGCAACTCGCCATCGATCACCTTGAGCACGGCATGCGCGCGGGCGATCACTTCGTTCGCGTCGAACTTGCTGCCGAACACGGTGATGAGCCGCGCCGCAGCGGGGCCGAACGCGACTTGCCCCGCCGCCACCGACAGCCAGCGCTGCACGGCGGCGGCGCCTTCGGGCGTGTCGGGGAGCCATTGCGTTGCGCCGGCGCGCTTCGCGAGATAGACGAGGATCGCGTTCGAATCGGCGATGGTACGCTCGCCATCGACGAGCACCGGCACCTGACCAAAGCGATTGATGCGCAAAAACTCGGGCGACTTGTGCGCGCCCGCCGCGAGGTCGACCTGCTCTTCGTCATGCTCGATGTTCAACAGATGCAGAAAGAGGCGCGCGCGATGCGAATGCCCCGACAGCGGATGGTGATAGAGCTTCATGGCAATACCCCGGATACGGCCGGGAGACGTCCCGGCCTCTGTGAAGCAGTATCGGTTCTTGCCGTTTCGAGGTGAATACCAGCGAAATTCAAATAACTGTTCTCGTTGCGAGAACAGTGGCGTCGCGTTTAGTCGCCGCGCGGCGGCACGTTTGTCTTGTTGCCCGCGAGCGGCGAACCATATCCGCCGCTGTTCGCGTTGTTCGGCAAGCCGTTGGACAACTGGGCGCGCGGGTCGGCCGGATTCAGATTGAGTTCGCCGGCTTGCGCGTTACCGTGCGTCGGATACTCGCTGCCGAGCGGAGCGCCGGGCATGAGACGCGTGCTGTTGTGCGGCGCGTTCATGTCCGCTTCGGGGCTCGGATGCAACTGCGCATGAGCGGGAGAGGCGGCCATGATCGACAGGCCGCATAGAAAAGCCATTGCTCGCATCATCGACTCCTTCGAACTCTTTCCCCGATGCCTATTTCTTGTGCTTCTTAAGCTTCGCCTTGCGCGCGGCACGGTCGTCGATGATCCGCACGCGATGCTTGTCCTTCATCTTCTTCCATTTCCTGCACTCTTCCTTCGTGCGCAGGCAGCCGATGCAGAAGCCGGTCTTCTCATCGAACTTGCAGATGCTAATGCACGGTGAATCGACGCCCATACTTGTCTTGCCTCGGCTTTAACGAAGGACAACCACTTTCCCATGCGGATGCAGGCGCATCCAACTGATTGTGTCGATGATCGCGATAGATGCGGCACGCTCCCGGATAAACTCACCGGCACGAGCCTTGCTTCTACGCTTGACTACTTCGAAGAGTGCAATCTCCATGCCCCAGCTTCCCGGTCCGCGCCGGCCCCCCGCCAAAGTCCTGCCGCCCGACGCGCCGGGCCTGCGCGCACTGGCGTCGCTGCTGACGGGCGTCGTCGTCATATGCGCGCTTTACTTCGGGCGCGCGGTGATGATCCCGATCATCCTCGCCATCCTGTTGAGCTTTCTGCTTGCGCCGTTCGTCGATTTCCTGCGCCGGCTGCGCTTCGGGCAGGTGCCGTCGGTGATCGTCGCGGTCGTCGTCGCGTTGTCGGTGCTGACGGCGGTGGGCGCGCTGATCGGTGCGCAGGTTGCGCAACTCGCGGGCGATCTGCCGAAATATCAGGTGGCCGTCGAACGCAAGGTCGACAACATCCAGCGCCTGACCGTGGGCCGCGCCGACGAGTTTCTCGGGCGCGCGTCGCGTGCGCTGAAGCGCGTGTCGCCCGCACGGGAGCAGGAGCCGCGCACCGACGAGAACAATCCGGCCGCGTCGCCGATCGACCAGCCGATGCCTGTCGAAGTTCACGAGCCGACGCCGACGCCGCTCGAACTTGCGCAGCGTTTCCTGTCGCCGGTGATCAGCCCGCTGGAGACGACCGGCATCGTGCTCGTGGTCGCGGTGTTCATCCTGTTGCAGCGAGAGGATCTGCGCGACCGCCTGATTCGTCTTTTCGGCTCGCGCGACCTGCACCGCGCCACCACCGCGATGGACGAAGCCGCGCGCCGCCTCTCGCGTTATTTCCTCGCGCAACTGGGCATCAACGTGGGCGTCGGGATCGTCATTTCGATCGGGCTCGCGATCATCGGCGTGCCGGGCGCGCTGCTGTTCGGCGTGATGACGACGCTGCTGCGCTTCGTGCCTTACGTCGGGACGTGGATCGCCGCGATCGTCGCGGTGGTGTTCGCGGCGGCCGTCGGCCCCGGCTGGACGATGCTGATCTGGACCGTCGTGCTCTTCGCCATCACCGACATCACGGCGGGGCAAATCGTCGAGCCGCTGCTGTACGGGCATAGCACGGGGCTTTCGCCGTTCGCGGTGATCGTCGCGGCGATTTTCTGGAGCTGGATCTGGGGGCCGATCGGCCTCGTGCTGTCGACGCCGCTCACGCTTTGTCTCGTGATTCTCGGGCGTCACGTCGATCGGCTCGAATTTCTCGACGTTTTGTTCGGCGATCGACCCGCGCTCACGCCCGCCGAGAATTTCTATCAGCGACTATTGGCGAACGATCCCGACGAGGCGCTCGTGCAGGCGGAATCGCTGCTGAAGGAGCGTTCGCTGATCGCCTATTACGACGAAGTCGCGCTCGAAGGGCTGCGCCTCGCCCACAACGACGTGCAGCGCGGCGTGGTGACGGCGGACCAGTTGAAGCGCATCAACGAATCGGCGCTCGACATCATCGAGGGGCTGGAGGACACGGAGGATACGGTGCCGTCCGGGCCGCGCAAGGAGGAGCCGCCTGCTAGCCCGATGTCGTCGGACGAGGCCGTGAAGATCGCCTCCGAAACGCCGCCCGAGCGCTTCGATGCGGCTGCGGAAGGACACACCGCGTCGGTGCTGTGCATCGCGGGTCGAAGCGAACTCGACGATCTCGCCGCGACCATCGCCGTGCAGCTGTTTCGCAAGCATGGGCTGGGCGCGGATCTGGCGGGCTACGAGGGATTTTCGCGTGGCCGCTTCGGCGAAGTGGACTTGTCGGGCGTGACGATCATCTGCGTCGTGTCTTTCGATGCAGCCGAATCGCCGCCGTATCTGCGCAACCTTTTGCGCCGGCTGCATCAGCGCGCGCCGTCGGCGGAACTGATCGTCGGGCTGGTGTTTCCGGAAAGTCCGCTGCAAGGCGAAGTGCTCGTGCGGACCAGTTCGGCGGCGGTGTCGTTCAAGGAACTGGTCGATGCGTGCGTGGCCGCCGCGCGTCGGCAATCCACGGACGCGGTGTCGTGGACGGCGCCGGGTGCGTTGCCCGCCGAACCCGCCGAGCCCGCGCAAAGCAACGTGCGGGCGGATGTCGCGGCGTTGCGCAATGCGTGAGCGGTAACGCTGTCAGCCGTGACGGCCGTAGCTGGCGACGCGCCACGTGTGCGCGGGAAAGCGGGCCGTGACCCGCTCAGCGATTCCCGTCGAACAGATCGTTGAGCATGGTGTCGAACGCCGCTTGCGCTTCTTCGAGTTCTTGCAGCGCGGCGTCGAATGTTTGCAGCGCCATCTGCGATGGCCGGCCGTCGCCTTCGGGCGGGAACTGCTTCTGCAATCCGAGGAACGCGGTCTGTACCTGCTTCGTCGCATTGACGATACGTTCCATCGCTCGCGCTTCTTCCACGCGATTGTTTTCAGCGGTCATCGGGCACTCCTCGTTGGCAATGTCCTGATAGTACCAAGAGTGCCCGTTGCCGCGCCCGCGGGCTACGCCGTGGTCCGCTCGCGCGCCGGCTCGACGGTGAAGAGACGCACCGCTTCGTCCAGCACGACGGCGCGTTCAGCAAGACGCTTCGCCGTGGCCGCAGCCTGCTCGACGAGCGCGGCGTTCTGCTGCGTCGAATCGTCCAGATGGGCGACTGCCTGATTCACCTGCGCGATGCCGTCGGCCTGTTCGCCGCTCGCCTTCGCCACTTCCATGATGATCGCCGATACGCGGTTGACCGCTTCGTCGATCGCGCGCATCTGGCTCGTCGTGCGCGACACGAGGTTCGTCCCTTCCGCGATCTGCGCGACGCTCGTCGCCACCACGTTCTCGATTTCCTTCGCCGATGCCGCGCATCGCTGGGCGAGCCCGCGCACTTCGGTCGCGACGACCGCGAACGAGCGGCCCGCCTCGCCTGCGCGCGCCGCTTCGACGGCCGCGTTGAGCGCGAGGATGTTGGTCTGGAACGCGATGCCGTCGATCACATCGGTGATGTCCGCGATACGACGCGAGGCCGCCGTGATCCGCTCCATCGTCTGCTCGACCTGGCTTGCGATGCGCCCGCCGTCGTCCGCCGCGGCTTGCGCTTCCTTGACGACTTCGAGGGCGCGCACGGTGGCGTCCGCGTTGCCCTGAACGGTTGTGGTGAGCTGGTCCATCGTCGCGGCTGTCTGTTCGAGCGAAGCCGCCTGCAACTCGGTGCGGCGCGAGAGATCCGTGTTGCCGCTGGAGATTTCGCGAGCGGCGTCGAGCACGCCGCCGATCTGGCCGCGCACGTCGAACACGATGGCGGCGAGATTCGCCTTGAGCTGGCCGAGCGCGCGCTGCACTTCGCCGAGATCGTCGTGGCGCGCGTCGGGGATGTCGGCGGTAAGGTCGCCGGCGGCCATGCGTGCGGCGAAGCCGGACATCGTACGGACGGGGGTATCGAGTTGACGCGAGAGTGCGAGCCATCCCGCGATGCTGACCGCCGCGCCCGCGCCGAACGCGATCCAGAACGGCATCGGCGGCGCGCCGCGCCAGGCGGCCAGCGCCGCGATCAGCGTGACGGCCGGCATGGCGGCGAAGCCCATCGCGACGCGCGCGCTGACCGGCATGCGGGCGATGGCGGCGAGCTTGCCCGCGATGCCGAGTCGCACGAGCGCGCCGGCCACGAGCCGATGCTGTGAATTGCCGTTGCGCATGGTCGCGTAGAGGGCTTCGGCTTCGTTGATTTCAGCGCGGCTCGGCTTGACGCGCACGCTGAGATAGCCGACGGCCTTGCCGTGCTCCATCACGGGCGTGACGTTGGCGCGGACCCAGTAGTGATCGCCGTTCTTGCGGCGGTTCTTGACGAGCGCGGTCCACGAGCGGCCGGCGCGAATGGTCGACCAGAGATCGGCGAACGCTTCGCGCGGCATGTCCGGATGGCGGATGGTGTTGTGCGGCTGGCCGATGAGTTCGTCGCGCGAGTAGCCCGAGACCGATACGAAGGCCGGGTTGCAGTACTGGATGTTGCCGGACAGATCGGTCGCGGAGACGAGCATCTCCGAGGCGGGGTAGTCGAATTCGTGCTGGGTGACGGGCTGGCTGTTGCGCATGATGTCCTTTTGCTTTTTTGATATCGCGCGGTGACGCGCTTTCGCATTCATGGACATAACGGCAGATTTCCCTACAAAATTTAGGGGAATGCGGCGGAATGACTCAGCGTTCTCGGCGCTGCTTGCGTATCGCCTGTTTTCCTCGTTGCGGGCTGGCGCGTTGGCGAGACGGGCTGACGTTCTTCATTCCAACTGTTATCGCGTCGGCACGTGCGCGATGTGGTGATTCTTATCGCGTCGGTCTATTAGTTCGCCTCTCCCGGGGCGAGCAATAGACCGACATGAACACAAGTTCAGCGACACATAAGACAACCGACAGCAACCCGCAAGCTTGCGCAGCAACATGCAAACAAACGCCGCGCGCCCCAGCGCAGAATCACTGCGCGCTCCACCCTCCATCGATCTGCAACGCCGACCCGCGCATCTCGCTCGCCGCATCGGAACATAGAAACACGGTCATATCGCCGATCTGCTCCGGCGTCACGAACTGCGCCGACGGCTGCTTCTCCCCGAGCAACTTCGCCCGCGCCGCATCCGCCGAAAGCGATTCACGCGCCGCCAGATCGTCGATCTGCTTCTGCACGAGCGGCGTCAGCACGAATCCCGGACAGATCGCATTGACGGTCACGCCAGTGCGCGCATTCTCCAGCGCCGCCACCTTCGTGAGCCCGAGAATGCCGTGCTTCGCCGCGACATACGCCGACTTGCCCGCCGATCCCACCAGTCCATGCACCGACGCAATGTTAATCACGCGTCCCCAGTTGCGCGCACGCATCGCGGGAAGCGCGACACGCATCGTATGGAACGCCGAACTCAGATTGATCGCGATGATCGCGTCCCAGCGATCCACCGGAAACTCGTCGATCGTCGCGACATGCTGAATGCCCGCGTTGTTCACGAGCACGTCGACCGCGCCGAAGCGCTCGTTGGCGAAGGCGATCATCGCTTCGATCTCGTCAGGCTTCGTCATGTCGGCGGGATGATGAACCGCCTGCGCGCCAGTCGCTTCGATCTGCGCGAGCGCGCCGCTCACGTCGCCGAAGCCGTTCAGCACGAGATTCGCGCCCGCGTGCGCGAGCGCCGTGGCAATGCCTAAGCCGATGCCGCTCGTCGAGCCGGTCACGAGCGCCGTCTTGCCGGCAAGCGTTTTAGATGCGGATTGAGTCATGAGCGCTTATCCATTTATTTGGGTTATCAGACGATGCCGGTCGCGTAATACACGCCGATCACGAAGAACACAGCCAGCGTCTTGATGATCGTCACGGCGAAGATATCGCGATAAGACTCGCGATGCGTCAGCCCCGTCACCGCAAGCAGCGTGATCACCGCGCCGTTGTGCGGCAGCGTGTCCATGCCGCCGCTCGCCATCGCGACCACGCGATGCAGCACTTCCAGCGGAATATGCGCCGCTTCCGCGCCCTTGATGAACACATCCGACATCGCCGCCAGCGCGATACTCATCCCGCCCGACGCCGATCCCGTGATGCCCGCCAGCGAACTGACCGAAATTGCCGCATTGACGAGCGGATTCGGAATGCTCTTGAGCGCATCCGATACCACGAGGAAGCCCGGCAATGCAGCGATCACACCGCCGAAGCCATACTCCGACGCAGTGTTCATCGCGGCGAGCAGCGCGCCCGCGACCGCCGCACGCGTGCCCGGCGCGAAGCGTTCCTTCACGCGCGGAAACGCCGTCACCAGCACGAGCAGAATACCCAGCAGCAGCGCGCCTTCGACAGCCCAGATCGCGATAACCGGCTTGATGGCCGTCGTCACCGGCGTATGCACGCCCGGCAGTGCTTCAGGCGCCACGGTATAGCTCGCGCCGTACCACAGCGGAATCCAGCGCGTGAGCGCGAAGTTCGCGACGCCAACGAGCACCAGCGGCGCAATCGCGAGCAGCGGATTCGGCAGATTCGTCGACTCGACGCGTTCCGGCTCGTTCACGAGCGAGGTGCCATAGCCTTCGCCCTTGGCCATCGTCGAGCGTCGGCGCCATTCGAGAAAGCTCAGGCCCACGACGATGATGAACGCCGAACCGATCACGCCCAGCCACGGCGCGGCCCAGCCGGTCGTCTTGAAGAAGGTCGTCGGGATGATGTTCTGAATCTGCGGTGTGCCGGGAAGCGAATCCATCGTGAAGGAGAACGCGCCGAGCGCGATCGCGCCGGGCATCAGCCGCTTCGGGATATTGCTTTGCCGATACATCTCCGCCGCGAACGGATAGACCGCGAACACGACGACGAACAGCGACACGCCGCCATAGGTGAGCAGCGCGCACACCGCGACGATCACCGCATTCACCCGCGATTTGCCGATGTAGCGGATCGCGGCCGCGACGATCGACTCGGAGAATCCCGACAGTTCGATCACCTTGCCGAAAACCGCGCCGAGCAGGAACACGGGGAAGTAGAGCTTCACGAAGCCGACCATCTTCTCCATGAAGATGCCCGAGAACACCGGCGCGACGGCGGCGGGATCGGTGAGGAGGACGGCCGCGAGGGCGGCGATCGGCGCGAAAAGGATGACGCTGTATCCGCGATAGGCGGCCAGCATCAGAAACGCCAGGGCGGCGAGTACGATGAGGAACGACATTGAGTCTCCATAATGTTTGTTCTTTGCAATGTTTCCGGTGCGCCTTGTGACGGCGCTTACGGCGGGCGGGAAGTTGCAGATTCCGTGCCAACGTCCGTGGGCACTGGGATGCGCGTATCGACAGGCGCTTGAAGCGTCTCCGTTGAGCGAAAAAGTCTACGGATCGAGACGACGAGCAGCGCCGAAGCCCGTCAACCCGCACTGCATATCGTCTCCAAAATGAGATACGCTGTCGCCGATACGAGAAAAACGGAGACATGCGCTCATGCGCAACGACTGGATCAACGTGCCGGCGGACTATAGCGACGTCATGCGGCGCGCAATGGAATCGCTATTCAAGACCTTCGAAAATTTGAGCGAAGGCACTTTCATCGTCGATGCGGACTCCCGCGTCGTCTGGATCAACAAGCGGTATGCGGCGCGCTTCGGTTTCTCCGATCCGACCGACGCCATCGGCCTCGATTGCGAAGCCGTTATTCCGAACAGCCTCATGCGCGAAGTCGTCGCGACGGGCAAGCCGATTCTGCTCGATGTGCTCGAAACGGATCGCGAGCCGCTCGTCGTCACCCGGCTGCCGCTAAAGGACGATCAGGGCGCGACGGTCGGTGCGATCGGCTTCGCGCTCTTCGATGAGATGAAGGCGCTGACGCCGCTTTTCGCGCACTACTCGCGCGTGCAGCAGGAATTGATCGCGACGCGCCAGTCGCTCGCGCAGGCGCGGCGCGCGAAGTACACGTTCGCGAGCTTCGTCGGCACGAGTCCGGCGAGTCTTGAAGTGAAGCGGCAGGCGCGGCGCGCGGCACTCGTCGATTCGCCCGTGCTGCTGCTCGGCGAAACCGGCACGGGCAAGGAACTGCTCGCGCACGCGATCCACGGCGCATCGACGCGCGCCGCCAAGCCGCTCGTCACCGTGAACGTCGCGGCGATCCCGGACACGCTGCTGGAAGTCGAATTCTTCGGCGCGGCGCCGGGCGCCTACACCGGCGCGGAGCGCAAGGGGCGCGTCGGCAAGTTCGAACTGGCGGACGGCGGCACGCTCTTTCTCGACGAAATCGGCGACATGCCGCTGCCTTTGCAGGGCAAGCTGCTGCGCGTGCTTCAGGACAAGGAGTTCGAGCCGCTCGGATCGAATCGCATCGTGCGCGCGGATGTGCGGATCATCGCGGCGACGTCTGCCGATTTGCCCGCGCTGGTCGCGGCGGGGCGGTTCCGCGCGGATTTGTTCTATCGCCTGAACGTGCTGACGATCCACGCGCCGCCTTTGCGCGAGCGTCTCGGCGACATCGAGGCGCTCGCATACGCAATCCTCGAGGAGCTGTCGGGCGAAGCGCGCACCGGTCACATCAGCCAGTTCGTGCTGCACGACGACGCGCTGCGCCTGCTCACGGCCTGCGCGTGGCCCGGCAACGTCCGCGAATTGCGCAACACGCTCGAGCGCGCGCTGATGCTGTCGGAGAGCGAGCATATCGATGCGCGGGCGCTCGCGCCTTTCATCGATTCAAAGCCCGCGACGCTGCCCGCGCCCGACGACGGCGCGCCGCCGATGCCGCCGATGCCGTACGCCGAAGCGATGAACGACTTCGAGCGGCGCTTCCTCTCAGATGCGTTGCGCGCAAGCGGCGGGCGTGTCGCGGATGCGGCGCAGCGCATCGGCATCGGGCGCGCGACGCTGTACAAGAAGATCGCGGCGCTCGGCATTGCGGTGTGACATCGGCGGCGCGCACGATCGCATGGATGAGAAAGCATCGCGTGGCATACTCGCGCAATCCATCGGGAACCAAGAATAACGACCGGAAAACAAGGGGTGCGGGATGAAGATCGGCAAAGGAATCGGCTCAATCGCGCTGCTCGCGGCGGGGGTGTCGGCGCTCGGCGGTGCAGCAGTTCACCGCCACTTTTTTCTGCCGATGGCCGGCCCACGCAACTCGTCACGTGTCCGGCCTATGGCGGCTGGCGTCTTTGCACGGATAACGCGAAGGTCGCGTGCCCGGGCGGTTACGACGTGCTCGAGCAGTCCAGCGAAAATAATCAGAACGCGCTGCTGCTGGCGTGCAAGGCGAACTGACGCGGAACGCCCGATGAACGGCGGCGCGCTTCAGTCGTGCTGTGTTTCCCGCAGCATCGTGACGTCGTAGCCGAGTGCACTCGCGCGCGCGAGCAGGGTGCGGCGCAACTCCGCCGAAGGACGCGCCTCGCGCGTGAGAATCCAAAGATAACGGCCCGTTGGCTCGCCGACGATCGACCACGTGTAGTCGTCGGCGTGATCGAGAATCCAGTAGTCGCCGACATAGAACGGACCGAAGAACGACACCTTCAGCTTCGTACCGTTCGAGCCGGTGACGACTTTCGCGCGTCCTTCCGCTGCGCGATATTTCCCGGACAGTCCGCCCTCGCGGCACGCATTGACGACGGAGATCAGTCCGTCCTCACGACGCGCGTAGTTCGCGGTGACGGCCTCGCAATTGCGCTCGAAGCGGTTCTCGTAACGCGCGAATTCGAACCATTGGCCGAGATAGCGATCGAGATCGACGGCCTTCGACGGTTCCGGCACGTGGTCGTTACCGCTTCGCGTGGCGCCCTGCACTGCACACGCGGCCAATGCGCCGATGCCCGCGATCATGACCAGCGCCGCCGCGCCGTACGTCCAAGGTTTTCTGAATTTCATTGCTGTTTGCGGATGAATGGGACATCGGAGGGAGCAAGGTCCGTTCCGGAACTCCTGAAAACCCTCACCTTTGCGGGGGCGATGGCATCGTGTAGAACCGGATTGCGGTTCGTAACCCATTGGTCTGCAAGCACTTTTTTGCTGGTATGCACTTCGATTCAGCGCGAACTGTTTGACTCCCGAATGTTCTCACCGCAAACCAGAACGACTACTCTTAGGCGGTGCGGCGTCACATCCGGGCGATACCGCGTGCACTTCAGCAAAGCCTTAAGTATCAGAGGCTTGCATTCCTTCTCGCGCCCCAGCGCGCCTTCAAGATAGTCCATCCGTGAGCCACGCCGTGCCGACCGTCTCACCGTCGCGCGGCTCCCGAACTGTCTCACCTTTGCGATCGCGGGTATGCTTTGGCTCCTTTCGCGTTCCCCAAACGCCTCACATGTCATCGCTGGTTTCCGGGCTGCCCGCTCTGCTCGCCCCGCTTTTCTCGATCATCCTGCCGGTCTTCGGCCTCGTCTTCGCCGGCTTTGCGTGCCGCAAGCTCGGCAAGCTTGGACCGGCTGCGGCATCGGAACTGAACCGGTTCGTCGTCTATCTCGCCTTGCCCGCGCTGCTCTTCGACACGATGGCGAGAACGCCGCTCGCCATGCTCGATCAGCCCGCGTTCATTGCGGTGTTCGGGATCGGATCGGCGGTCGTGTTCGCGTTGACGCTCGGCGTGCGGCTGATGCAATCGCGGCCCCTCGCCGACGCCAGCATCGACGGACTCAACGCGGCCTACCCGAACACGGGCTTCGTCGGCTTGCCGCTTTGCCTCCTGGCGTTCGGCAAGGAGAGCCTCGCGCCGGCCGTCATCGCGACGATCTTGACGGTGTGCGTGCTGTTCGGCGTGGCGATCGTCCTGATCGAACTCGGCTTGCAAACGCAGCGGCACATCGGCGCGACGGTGTGGCGCGTGGCGAAATCGCTCTGCAAAAATCCGTTGTTGATCGCGCCGGTTGCGGGCGCGTTGTTCAACGCGTCGGGACTGGTCCTGCCGCAGGGGGGCGAGGCGCTCATCAAGTTGCTGGGCGGAGCAGCGAGTCCTTGCGCGCTGGTCGCGCTCGGGCTGTTTCTCGGCGGCAAGAGCGAAGCGCACAACGTCAGGACCACGGGCGTGCTCGTCGCCTTGAAGCTAGTTGCGCAGCCGCTTCTGACCTGGTGGCTTGCCGTTCACGTGTTCAAGCTGCCGGGGCTGTGGGCTAAGACAGCGGTGATACTGAGCGCGCTGCCGACCGGCACTGGCCCGTTCATGCTCGCGGAGTTTTATCGGCGAGATGGCAGCGTGACTTCGAGCACGATACTGTTTTCGACCGTGCTGTCGCTCGTCACCGTCACGCTGTGTCTTGCGGTCATGCTCTGAGCGCGCGCTGGATTATTACGTTGACGACAAGAATTACTTCAGGGGAAAGCGCTTTTTCAACAGACGCCTCATGGATAAAGTTCGCTCATCGATCGCGTCCGATCGGCAAACGAACCTCAGGAGATGTCTCATGAAGCGCATTCTTTCTATCCTCGCTGCGTCTATCGCTCTTTTCGCTGCCGCCGGCGCGGCGCAGGCAGCGGACGCCCAGCAGGCTTCGTCCTGCCAGGGGCCGGCGTCGCAATGTAATGTGTTTTTCGGGCAGTAAAGCCGGCGTTATGGCGGCCAGGAGGCATCCTCTGAAGCAACAACGCCTCGCATTGTTTCATCCATGAATCGAAACCCGCCGTCCTGCCGTTCAAGTCCCCGACTTATCCACAGAATCTGTGGATAAACTTGGGGATAGCTGAGCGCAAACCGTGTAGTGACGCGGCACGAACTGGACTGCGCGATTCATCACAAAATTGGTTCAATCGCCACGCTGCGCCGACGCATGACGCTTCGCCGTCGATCCGAATATGATGTGTCCTCGCGACCGGCAGAAGCCCGCCGGCTCACTCACTCTCATCGACGGGGGATCAGGTCATGGCCTACAAGATCGCGGTGGTCGTAGGAAGCCTGCGACGCGATTCGTTCAACAGACAGCTCGCGCATGCACTCGAAACGCTCGCACCGGACGACTTCACGTTCGAGCACGTCGATATCGGCAGCCTGCCGCTCTACAGCCAGGAATACGACAGCGACTTTCCGGAGTCCGCGCGCACGCTCAAGCAAAAAATCTCGGAAGCCGATGGCCTGCTGTTCGTCACACCCGAGTACAACCGCTCCATTCCGGGCGTCCTGAAAAACGCCCTCGACTGGGGCTCCCGCCCGTGGGGACACAGCGCATGGGGCGGCAAGCCGGGCGCGGTCATCGGCACGTCGCCGGGGGCGATCGGCACGGCGATCGCACAGTCGCATCTGCGGGGCGTCTGCGCGTATCTCGATATCGCGTTGCTCGGCCAGCCGGAGATGTACATCAAGCACGACGAGAAGCGCATCGACGCGAACGGGAACATCGTCAGCGAAGACACGCGCAAGTATCTGCAGGGCTTCATGGACAAGTACGCCGCGTGGGTGCGCGACCACGCCGCCGCCTGACGCAATAAAAACGGCCCGCGCGAGCGGGCCGTGTCGTCAGGAAGCAATCGCGCGCATCAGACGTGGTGCTGCCCCGTCACGCGATCCCAGCCGTGACGGACCGCCGCCTTGAATCGATCCCACGTGTCGCCTTCCGGATGCCGCGTCGCCCATTCGCGGCGCATTTCATACTCCATCTGATCGTCCCATGCGCGGCTGCGGAAGCGGTCGTCGTTGCCGAGCGTCGCGCCGTAGCGATACGCGCCCTGATAGTCCTCGTACGGCTCGCCGGTCGCCGCATACTTCGCGTCGTAATCGGCGCGGAAGTCTTCCTCGTACTCCATGTATTCGTTCGGCGTCCTGCGCGGGCCGAGCGGCACGGCCGCCTGCGACGCCGCCGACGTGCCGATGGGATCGCCCGACGCGCCCATCGCCGGCATCGACTGCGATTGCGCCTGATTCTGCATGTTCAACTGCTGCGGCTTCGCGGGTTCGTCGAGCGGGCTGAGCGGCTCGATGGTATCGATTGAACGCCAGTCCGTGTCCGGATCGACATGCACGCCGGGCAGCGGATCGCGCTTGCTCGCACCGGGCAACTCGCGCGCGTCCGCGCCCACTTCGGCACCCGACGCCAGCGGATCGGCGGGCGTCCCGGCAAGCGGATCGATGCCCGTGGTCGCCAGCGGATCGCGTCCGGTCACCGGATCGCGGCCTGCCAGCGGGTCGCTGGCGGTGCGGACAGTCGTCTTCGTTTCGACCTGCTCGTACTGGACGCTCGACGGCTCCGCCCTGTCGCGCTGCGGGCGCGCGCTCGGCATCAGCGCATCGTCGGCGGGATCGCTCACGTAGTCGCGCGAAGTGAGCGTCGCGGGATCGGTGCGGGCGGGAACATCGACGCGCGGCGCGCCGACGGGATCGACCAGCGGATCGGAAAGCGGCGCCACGGCAGGATCGCCGACATCCGCACGCGGATAAGCCCGGGCGCGCGGCGCGGTGTCGACACGCGGCTCGTTCACCGGCGCCTTGCCCGGCACGCCGCTGCCCAGTCCGAGACCGAGTTCGTCGAGGATCGAATGATCGCGGCTGTCGCTTGCGGCGGGCGTCGTGCTTGCACCGTGCGAGAGCGTCGACCAGCTCGCGGCGCGTTCGTCGATGTCGATCGCGCCGCGATCCGACAGCGTCACGCGGGCGATTTCGGCCTGCTCATGGCTGACCGTATCGACGGCGACGAGCACCGCGCCGCGCCGCACGGCTTCGGAATAATGCGCGACTTCGGGCGGATGATCGCGCCCGCCGAACAGCATGCTGAAGAAGCGCTCGATGTTCGCGAGCACGCCCGGCTCCGAGTGCGTCTGGGCGTCGGGCATGTCGGACGGCACCGCGGCGTCGTCGCGTTTCGGGTTCGCCTGCAACTCGATGTCGGTGCGCGCGAAGCCCGCGCTGATCAGCGCCGAGCGCGCATCTTCGGCCTGGTCGTAGGTATCGAATACTCCGATGACGGTGTGTCGCATGGTCGCCTCCTCGCTTCTCGCGGTGTTCCGGGGATCGGCAACTGTCGGTTGCCGCACGTGCGTGTGATGACGCAACTGCCGTGCCGGATCGCGAGGCGTGCTGCGCACGGCGCTGCGCTCGACGCGCGACGCCGCCGCTTTTACAAGGCCGGCTGCAAAACAGCGATCAGCGATCCACGGGGCGCGCGGCCTGTCCTTCGCGGATGCCGCGCAAAAGCGAATCGAGCAGCGCGATGTCGAAGGGTTTCGACAGCACGCGCGCGTCGACCTGCCGTGCGCGGTCGAGTTCTTCCGCGTAACCGGTGACGAGAATCACCGGGACGCGCGGCTCGAAGCGCTGGATGCGCTCGGCAAGGTCGATGCCGTTCAGTTGCCCCGGCATGTGGATGTCGGAGAGGATCACGTCGAACGGAAAGCCCGACGGCGAGGCGGCGTCGCGCGACGATTCGAGCAGCGTCATCGCGGTATCGGCGTTGAAGACGTAGGTGACCTGGTGGCCCATCATCGTCAGAAGCGCCTCGGTTCCTGCCGCGACTTCCTCGTTGTCTTCGACCAGCAGCACGCGCAGGCCATCCGCTTCCGGGACGGTCGCGGCGGCCGGGTCCGCGCTGCTCTCGGCTGCGCCGGCCGCAGCTGTGCGCGGCAGATAGAGGCGCACGGCGGTGCCCGCGCCGACCGCGCTGTCGATGGTCGCGAGGCCGCCCGCCCGCTCGCAGAACGCGAAGACCTGCGGCAGGCCGAGCCCGGTGCCCATGCCTTTGGGCTTCGTCGTGAAAAGCGGCTCGAACGCGCGCCCGAGCACCTCCGGACGCATGCCGACGCCGGTGTCCTGGAGCGTGATCTGCACGAACTCGCCGGTCAGCGGAAAGCCGTCTTCGTGACGGAAGCGCACGTTGTCCGCGCGCACGGTGAAGGCGCCGCCGTTGGGCATCGCGTCGCGCGCATTGACCGCGACGTTGATGAGCGCGAGTTCGAGTTCGGCGGGATCGACCCGGACCGTCCCCACGTCCGGCGATACTTCGACGTTCAGCGCGACCTTCGCGCCGAGCGACGCGCGCAGCAGTTCGCGCACCGCCGACACCCACTGACCGAACGCGATGACCTCGCTCCTCAACGGCTGCTTGCGCGCGACGCCGAGCAACTGGCGCGTCAAGGACTGACCGCTCTTCAGCGCGCGCTCCATCGCGGACAGCTCGCGGTCGAGGCCGACCGGGCCTCGCCGCCGCGCGATCTGCACATTGGTGGAGACGATCATCAGCAGGTTGTTGAAGTCGTGCGCGACGCTGCCTACCAGATTGCCGAGCGCTTCCATCTTGCGCGCCTGCCGGTACGCGGATTCGATCGAGCGGCGCATCGACGCTTCCGCCTGCCAGCGCTCCCACGCTTCCTCTTCGATCGCGAGCCGCCGCAGCGACTGCCCGATCACGCCCCACAGCACGACGCACGGCGCGAGTATCGACAGCGCGAGCACGCTCAGGTGCCGATACCACTGCTCCCAGATCGTCGAGATCGGATAGCCGCTCGACACGTAGACCGGATACGCGCCGACTCGCCGGAACGCGACGATTTTCAATTCGTTATCGAAGCCCGACACCATCTTGACGACGCCGCTGCGCGCGCCCGCCTTGTAGGCGGCCCGCAGCGGCGAGTTCGCGGTGAGCGCCGTGGAGGTCGACGGCCGGTCGGGAAACCACGCGAGCACTTCGCCGTCCGCGCGGGCGAGGCCGAGCGAGATGGTCGCACTGTCGCCGAGCAATTCGCGATAGAACGCGTTGAAGTAGGGCGGCCGCAGCGCGATCGTCACCATTCCCCGGAAGCGGCCGTCGGTCGCGCGGCGCGCAATCGCCGTGTTGAACACGCGCTCCTTGACGACGCTTCCGGGCATGACCCGCGAAATCTGCTCGGCGTCCCTGCTGTCGCGCAGGCTTTTGAAGTCCTCGCGATCGCCGACGGACACATCGGGCGTGGGCCAGCCGCGGCTCGTCGCGAGCAGTTTGCCGTCGGGCCCGAAAACGGATGCCGCCGCGACCTGGGGATAGCTGCCGATCATCTCCGCCAGCCGCTCGTGGATGATGACGTCCTGCTGATGGATTGCGTTGGCTTCGAGATCGTCGAGCAGATCGACGATGCGCTCGTTCAGCGTCACGTTGAGATCGAAGACTTTGAGCGCGTGCTCTTCCGCCACGCGCGCATTGCGGGCGACGAGTTCCGATGCGCTGGCTTCGCGGGCGCGATAGTCGGAAATCGCGGTGATCGCCACGTAGACGCACGGAAGCACGACGGCCGCGATGAGCAGCGCATAGAGCGTCAGGCGTTGCGCCGCGAAGTTTCTCTCGGGAACGACCGGAAAAGGCGGCTCTTCCTGCCTGTGCCCCGAGGCGAGCTCGGTGTCGGGTTCCTCACGTTGCAGCGTCATGTTTGGCAGCGAAGTGGAAAACTTTACTTGTGAGGCGTGTCGTTCTTTCCTTGCGACGGCGACGAGGACGGCCGCACGCGGGTAAAGGTCGATTGCATGCACGAACCGTACCGACGCAGGGACCGCCGCAGCAGGATATCGAACGGGCGTGCGTGCGGCGAGTTAGCGAGTTTATCGGAAGCGCAAACGTACACAGAAGGATGGAATACGACGGTGCCGGGATTCGCAAGTTAGGAAGTTTTTAAAAATCAGCGCTTTTGAGGGGATTGCACCCGACTTGGCGGCTGGATGAGTTGCTTCCCTATCGTCTTAAGCCGACAATGGAATCCTCTGATTTATACGCCAAAGGAGTGTCTTGCCGAGACACCCGATGCGCAAAAGTGTTGGAAACTCCGCGCCACGGACGATGGCGGGATGGGCCGGTTGCGCGACGGCACGAAGCAAATGTGGTTACTCACGGGCCGCGGCGCCGGGGCCGCCTGATTTAGCGGTCGAAACCCCGCCACCCTAAAGATCGCTGCAACGGCGCCGTAAATACATGCGAGAGCATGCCGTGTCTGTCATGACGGCTCTCGGCCCGAAGCTCATTGACCCGACCGACCATGCCTTTGCCGATTGTCATTGCCGATGATTCCCTGCTCGCCCGCAAGGTGCTGACGCGCGCGCTGCCCGAGGACTGGAACGTCGACATTTCCTACGCGACGAACGGGCGGGAGGCGCTCGAGCTGTATCGCGCAGGCCGCGCCTCGGTGATGTTCCTCGACCTGACGATGCCCGACATGACCGGCTATCAGGTGCTCGACGCCCTCCAGCACGAGGATTTGAACACGTTCGTGATCGTCGTTTCCGCCGATGTCCAGCCGATGGCTCAGGAACGTGTACGGGCGCTCGGCGCGATCGCCTTCCTGCCGAAGCCCGTGACGCCCGAAGCGCTGCGTCCCGTTTTGAAGGAGTACGGACTCCATGGTTGACCCCGCCCTCAACGAAGACCAGCGCGACGCGCTGCAGGAAGTCGCCAACATGGCGATGGGCCAGGCCGCTACGCGCCTGTCGAAGCTGCTCGGGACGTTCATCGAGTTGTCGGTGCCGCGCGTGCGCGTCGTCGGCGTGGCGCAGGCGTCGCAGGCGTTGCGCGAGATGACCGGCATCACCGATGCCGTCACCGCCGTGCGTCAGGGCTTCCGCTCGGATATCAAGGGCGAGGCGATCGTGTTGTGCAAGAGCGGCAGCGTGGATCAGCTTTGCGCGCTCGTCGACGATCCGTACACCAAGTCCACCTACGAGACAACCACGCGCACGGAGCTCATCTTCGATGTCGCGACGGTGCTGATGGGCGCATGTGTGTCGTGCATTCTCGAGCAGCTTGGGCGTGCGCCGATCTTTTCGCCGCCGGGCATGCTGGGCCTGGAGCTCGCGCTCGACGATGTTTTTCAGCCGGCGATGCTCGCTTGGAAAACGGCGCTCTTGCTCGAAGTGAACTTCGCACTGGAAGATCACAGCTTCCGCGCGCATCTCGTGATGCTGATGGCGGAAGATGCGATCCAGCATTTGCGTGACGCGCTCGATGCGCTGCTGTCGAGTCTCTGAGCCGCATCGCCATGGAAGAACTACGGCATGTGCTGAGCGAACTGGTGATCGAGCGCGTGGGCTTCGGCATCTTCGTGCTCGATCGCGATCTGAACGTGCTGATGTGGAATCGCTTCATGGCGGATCACAGCGGCAAGACGGCCGAGCAGGTCACCGGCAAGTCCATTTTCGCGAGCTTCCCGGAGTTGCCGCGCGTGTGGCTGACGCGCAAGGTCGAGAGCGTGTTTCAGCTTGGCAGTTTCGCGTTCAGTTCGTGGGAGCAGCGGCCATATCTCTTCAAGTTCGATCACGACCGGCCGATCACGGGCGGCGTCGATTTCATGCAGCAGGACTGCACGTTCATGCCGCTCGCGCAGGACGGCGAGGTGTGCGCGGTGTGTGTGACGATTTCCGATGCGACCCACGCGAGCATGATGCAGCGCGCCCGCGACGAGGCGGTGGCGAAGCTGCAGGAATTCGCGGATCGCGACGGGTTGACGGGCATTGCAAACCGGCGCTATTTCGATCTGCGTCTGAGCGACGAGTTTTCCCGCTGGCAGCGGTATGACGGTGATTTGTCGATGCTGCTGTTCGATCTGGATCACTTCAAGCGGATCAATGACGAGCTGGGGCATCTCGTGGGCGACACGGTGCTGCGGCTGATGGCGGAGCGCGTCGCTGCGGCGGTGCGGGTGCAGGATGTGTTCGGGCGCTTCGGCGGCGAGGAGTTCGCGCTGCTCCTTCCCTGTACCAGTTTCGACGATGCGATGATCGTCGCTGAGAAAGTGCGATGTGCTATCTGCGAGACGCCTATCGATGTGCAGGGGGCGCGGGTGCCGGTCACCGCTAGCGTCGGGGCGGCTTGCGCGAAGCGCGGGGTGACTACGTCGTATGAGGCGCTTATCAATGAGGCTGATGCTGCTTTGTATGCGGCCAAGCGGCAGGGGAGGAATCGGGCGATCGGGTTTCGGTGAGTTTTTTTATCGCTGGGGCTTGGTTTTGCGGCGGTCTTAGCTGTCGACCGACTGGCGCTATAACGCCTTACTCCCATCCCATGCAAGAAAAGTAACCACCGAATCTCGAACGAAGGGGACTGAAGCGATATTCCAATCGCTACCCCCGATCTCGCCTCCGCGCTGACGAACCTCGAAAAAAGACTCTGTGTCACTGGAACGTCGCACGCCGTTCACTTCACAAGCAGGCGGAATCGCCGAAACCCATATCCGCTTATGTCCTCCGCGCGTCTTTGCCATACACAAATATTCTAGCGCGCTTCCTTGATTGTAATTCAGACGATAAAGCCCGGTGTCGTTCGTCCGATTCACGGCGTTGAACGGTTTTCTCGCTGGGTGCTCACTTTGTGGAATGAACGCGACACGATAGTCTCACTCGTACAACCAATTGATAAATCAATTGCTTCCAACAGTGTCGCAACGGCGCGCGCCATAGGGTGCCGGACGCCGCTAGCTAATTGAGCGGCATTGAGCCCTTGCGATTATCGATACGTCGACTATAGGGCCGTGAGCGCCTGATTTAGCCAGCGCGGCATGCGCTGCGCAGACAAATGAATGCGCTATGCCGTTTTTTCAATGCCGTTACAAACGGCGTTGGGAGAATGTCCTGTCGAGGTCAATGCGGAAGGTACTTGTGCCACGTACGCGTTTAGCGTGGACCAGGGCTGAATTTGTCGCCCGGCTTGGCGGTAATCTGACGCGCGCGGGAACGATCTCGTTTTATGCTCGCGTGAAGGATGCAGAGGATCGAGGCCAGTCAAGGGGCATGCTTCTCCTCAGTTTCCAAGTCCGTTCGACATTCCGGCGAGCGTCCTGCTCAACGAGGGAATCGACCGGCGAAACGCTGAGCACACGTTACGGCTTCGATCCTGCTGGTGTTGGGCCGTCGTTGCCAGTCTCGACTACCGAAAACCCTTGTTCTGGCAAGTTCGCGCCCCGGCGAGTTGAGAAGCCGCGCTCCTCGCTCTCACACGAAGGGCGGAAAGAGCGACAGCACGGGAAGACCGGGCACGTAATTATACCGGCGAGCCGTTCGGCTCTCCCGCCGGTTCCCATCCATTAACGAAACGAAGCACTGTGCGCCGGAAATCAAAGAAGGCGCGCGGGTCCCGAATCCAGCGCGCGCGTTGCAACTTAAGTGGCAAACAGGCTTTACTCGACGCAACCACGCGCTGATCAGCCGAGGGATACGACGATTCCCTCTCTGAAGTCATAGGACAGTGACATTTTGTGCCTACCGTGGCGGTGATGCTCCATCTTGGCGTAGCCTTTTCGCGCAGTTTTGACTCGTACTACATAAGGATAACCAACCATGCGGGATAGAACAGGCCGCGAGGTTGCGTGCCTCGGCGACGCAACGGACCACGGCGGAACGGTCATTCAGGCCGCTACCGAACTTCAGCATATGGGCATCGCTACGGCGCTCGACGGGCATGTGACCGAGTGCCGGAAGTGCGGCGGGACGTATCCCATCATTGCTACCGGAACACGCACGCATAAAGGCGTCAAGGTCGCATTGATCGGCGACAAGACCGCGTGCGGCGCGACGATCATCAGAGCTTGACGCGTATGGCATGGTCTGTCGAAACTCACACCATCACGTTCAAAAGTCCGGCCCTGCCGGAAATCGTCGGTCGGGGATATGGCGGAGAAGAACTTCGCGAACCCATGCTTACCGTGCGCAGTATTCGCGGACGGGAAGCGGTCGGTGAACTGTTCGAATACACCGTGCTTGCTCAGGTCGGGCGTCCCGACTTCCTGCGGAACCCGACCGATGCGGCGCAAATCGACCTGCAAGAAATCGTCGGCACGAACGGCACGGTTGCGATAGAAGTGACCGGAATCGGCACGTTCCGCGCCGGTCAGCAAGGCGCTACGGGTTCAGCCAACGTCGGCGCCGACACACGCTACATCGGCGGGCGTATCGTCTCGGCGCGGATCATCTGCACCGAGGACCGCGCCGCAGTCTACGAATTCGTGCTGCGCCCTTCGGTATGGACGGCGACGCAAAACAAGAACTCGCGCATTTTCAGCGGCGACGTTACGGATGTGCTTCAAAAGCTGCTGGGCAGGTATGGCGTCATCGACTGGCGCATCGCTGGCCCGACGGGAGGCAAGAAGCATTACTCGCCGCGCGATTTCATCCGGCAGGCGTGGGAATCGGACTGGAATCTGGCGCTTCGGCTAATGGAGGAATGGGGCCTATTCTTCTGGTTCGAACACGACAAGAAGGGTCACACACTCGTCGTTTCCGACACGCTGGGCGGTTTCCATCCTCATGGCGTCGCTTATGAAACGCTGCGCTATCACACGGGGGGGCGAATCGATGAGGAGCACATCAGCGAACTGTCGCTGACCTACACGTTGACGGCCGGCAAGGCGACCGTCAACGATCACGATTACATGAAGCCGCGCCTCAGAAAGAGCAACGCGGGGTTGCGCGAGGAATACGAGGACACGAAAGGCACCGCCAAACGTGGCATCGAGATCTACGCGCCCGCCGAATTTGCGCAACCCGAAGCCGACAATAGCCCGGCCAACGATGCGCGCGAAGAAGGTCGACACCTTGCGCGCGTGAAACTTCAGGCCGCGCGCTGCATGGGACTGCGTGCACATGGCAAGGGGCATCTGCGCGGACTCCAGCCGGGCCGCTCGTTCACGCTGGCAGGCTACCCGCAGACGAAGGCCAATCGTGACTATGTCGTGCTGATGTGCGAACTGGAGATGACCGAAGTCGGCACTTCTTCAGGTTCATGGCGTCAGTACGCGGTCAACACCACGTTCGAGTTGCAACCGGACACCGAGTACTACCGGCTTCCCCAAGTCACGCCACGCCCCCACGTCGATGATGAATACGCGGTGATCGTCTCGCCGGAACATCACCCGAACCAGCACTATGAGACGTGGATCGATGACAAGAATCGTGTTCGCATTCAGTACGACTGGGATCGCGAAGCCCGTTACGACGGTGCGACTTCGATCTGGGTGCGCGTCGCTTCGCAATGGCAGGGCGGGCAAATGGGCGTGGTCGCGCCCGGACGCGCCGGACAGATGGTGATTGTCTCCCACGTCCACGGTGATCCCGACAGGCCGTACGTATCAGGGTTTGTCGTTGACCGCTGGAACATGCCGCCGTGGGAACTTCCCCGCAATGACGCGTTGATTGGAATCCGCAGTCAGAGCTTGGGCGAGAGCATGGCATCGAACCACGTCGTGCTGGACGATACCAATGGCCAGATGCAGGCGCAGCTTGCGAGCGATCATGCAAAATCCAGCTTGACGCTAGGATTCAACACGCGCATCGATGGCAATGAGGGAAGGCAGGAGGCGCGCGGCGAAGGGTTCGAGTTGCGCACCGACGCGCACGGCGTCGCGCGTGCAGCCAAAGGGCTGCTCGTCACGACGGAAGCCCGATCGAACGCGCAGAATCACGCGCTGGATATGGGCGAGACGATTGCACGGCTCACGCAGGCGCGCGACATTCACGAGAACCTGTCGGAGTCGGCGCAGCAGCACGGTGCGCAAGACGCCACGCACAACCAAAACGATGCCACGCGCGCGATCAAGTCGGCCAACGATGAGCTTCGCGGCACGGGCAAGGGAAGCCCGTACAGCGGCGGCTATCCTGAGTTTGCCGCGCCTCATCTGACGCTCGCCAGTGCTGCGGGGATTCAGACCACGGCGGCGGGCAGCACGCACATTGCAAGCAATCAACACTTTGCAGTAACGAGCGGACGCAATGTCAGTATCGCGGCGGCCGGATCGATGTTCGCGAGCGTGGTGAACACGTTCTCGCTCTTCGTGCATAAGGCCGGAATGCGGCTTGTCGCTGCGGCGGGAAAGATACGGCTGGAGGCGCAGAGCGACGGTGTCGAGATTGTCGCGCGCAAGGATGCGGATATCGTGAGCGCGGATGGCTGGATCAATCTGACGGCGGCCAAAGGAATTCGTTTGAACGGCGGTGGCTCTGTGGTCGAAATCAGCCTTTCCGGACTACGCGGCTTCACTGGGGGCGAGTTCCTTGTTCATGCGGCTAGCCACGCAACAGACGCGCCACAGGACAAGCCGGTGAAACAGCCGTTGACCGACGTCGCGGACGCGAAGGTTGCGGAGCCGTTTGTGCTAGTCGATCCCGTTTCTGGCCTTGGCATACCCGACCAACCTTATCGCATTACGCTGGATGATGGACAGGTCATCGCAGGAAAATCAGACGACAAGGGGGCGACCGCGTTAGTTCTCTCGGATTCGATTCAGTCCGCCGTTGTGGAGATTCTGCACAACGATGGCACTGGGAACCCGTCATCGATTCTGACAGCCATGCTGACGCAGCCTGCTGATGCGCGTATGCCTGTCGTGGTGGTACAAAAAAAGCCCGTCAAGACCAAGCTAAACGATAGGGAATTGGAGTCGCAAGACAGCGGGACAACCAACGCCGGGCATAGCCTCTATTTCGCCGTTTGCCATTCGTATAACTGGGGTATGCGCTACAGCACGAAAGATACGAACAACTGGAAGCGACTGGCGTTCCCGGTAGCTGAACAATTTGCGAAAACATTGCAGATGCGTTGCTTGAGAAAGTCCAATGGGGATCCAACTACTTCGGGAAGGGAAAAGCCGAATTGACGGTCACGCCGTCGATGGTGGGAAAGATTGAAGAAATACAACCTGATGATCTTGATAGCCTGGCGAACGTTATTCGTCCGGTGCTGTTCAATGCCCTGAGCGCATCACAGGCGAGCGCCTTCGCTCTTCCGAATAAGGCTATGCCTACTGTCATCGTAACCAACGACCGACTTACCGGAGATGCCAAAGGTGTTTTTGAACCAAGGAAGTGGACAATCAGTATAAACACTGCGGCCTTCGGATCATTATTTCTGTCAAGCGGCGACGCCCAGGCCGATCGCGCCTATAAGGTTCGAAAGGACCCTATGGATTGCATTGACACTATGTATCATGAAACCCGCCATTGTCAGCAGCACTTCTGGATTTTTGCGATGGTTCAGCAACGGCCCGCAGACTTCGAGCAAACACCCAACATTGCGCGGTGGCCGCAATCCTTTGCTGGAACTGACTCTCCCTTGACCAGCAAAGCCGCGCTAGCGGCGAAGCAACCATTACCTGATGACCAAGCCAATCTCTTGACGATCAAGCAGATGGCGGTGGGCATGTATGCGTGGCATCTTTTTTTGTTTGAAAAACAGGGAGCCTATCTCGACTATGCTAACGACGCGCGATCCATGCAAAAGGAATATGAGCTTGCGAAGAAACAGGCTGAGCAATTGCTTATCAATGCAGGGCCGGAAAGCACAGCAATTGACGTCGAAGATATGGCGGAAGATAGAACCGCAATGGCATACAACTCGAAGCCTTGGGAAGATGACGCTTTCTACTGTGGCGCGGTTGCGGGTGCATATTGGAGCGATGGTCATGCGCCGGACGGCTTATTGGCTAATCAGTGCAGCCGTCAGTACGCAGCCGCTTATAACAACCGCAAGCTCAGCGCTGCCACCAACGGCAACGCTTCAGGCCCCGCCGTATCAATTCGACCAACCGGAACGGGAAGCTAAACCAATGCCCGTAGAACATATTAAGCAACGCCCCCAAACACCGCTGACGGCGGAGCAAGTATCGACCCTTCTGAGGGTCGCAGAGATCGGTACGAATTGGGTGGCTGGAACGCTGTCGATTCAGCAGGTTGAAGCGACGCTCGGCAAGTTATCTCTTAGGCGCATAGGTTCAAATATAACCTTCTACTATAAAGAGGATGGCCTTATTGGTGCTTTGTTCGATTTTGGTGGGGAAAGCGATGACTCCGATAGCGGCGATAGTAGGCGCTTCCGAGTCGAACCAGTATCTTGGAAGTCTGCAACGATTCCGCGCCAAGATATCGAGCAACGGCTAAAGCTCCATCGCGTCCAGCGCGGAGAACTGATTGACGGCGTGCGCAAAGAAAACCTTATTTATGAGGTGCGCCCGATCCCCGGCCTGCGAGAAGACCCTGATGTGGTCCGGCTGAATTTGCGTCTTCCTCTACCCGACGACTCACCCTTTGACGTGCGGGCGACCCTCATTTACCGCGCCAATCCCGATGAACCGGGGCAATCGAACATCGATACCACAACGTACTTCCGTTCGATCGAAGTTATCCGCGAGTACCTTACGCCCGAAGAGCTAGAGAAACGCAACTTCGCCAAGCGCAAACAATACGGCTACATGAGGCTGCGCACCGGCATGCTGTGTCCTGAGACGGGATGGTGGGAAGGATGGGCAGCAGAAGGCCAGATTGACAAGCAGGTGGTTCGGCAAAACACGTTGTTCCCGCAAGCGGGCTTCGGGCCGAACCGTTCCGCACCGGACGGGGCGCGATTTGTCGATGCGCAATGGATGTGGCACGGCCCATACCATGACGAAACATCGCAATAGGAGCGCCATGGGCGCGGTCGCCAATATGCTCCGGGATAATTCTTCCATCCCGCTCAATACCAAAGCCGAAAAGCGCGCGATCATAGACCCATTACCAGCGGCCCGCCTGTGGCCGTGAGGAACAGCATATGAAGTGTTTGCTCTAGAGAGGCAGCGGGCGTCTGTGGGTGGCGTCGAACCAGGAGGCTTCCAGAACGTTCGCGCTCAGCGGGGGAGTGGCAGCGCAATAGACCGAGACAAACACAGGCTCAACGACAATCAGAAGCCAACTCCGCGCATAACAAACCTGAAACCCTGCCAAGCAGCACCTCACCCCCCGCGAACAATTGCTATACTCTTTGCCGCTTCCGGCGCAGCCATTCTTGGGTGCAAGCCGGCCCACGCCGGCCATCCCGGTCGGCTCTGCGCGAACCTTCGAAACCTTAAATCTTGCCCTTGGGGGCGCCACAGCGGAGTCCGTCTTGGCCGTTTCCAACATCATCGCCGACGAATCCACCACCGACGCCGCAAAGGCATCGTCGGGAAGTTCGTTCTATCTCGCAATGCGCATCCTCCCGGCTGCCCAGCGAGACGCGATGTACCAGATCTACGCCTTCTGCCGCGCCGTCGACGACATCGCCGACGAAGGCTCGCTGCCGCGACGGGAACGGGCGCTCGCACTCGAACGCTGGCGCGAAGACATCGACGCCTGCTATCGCGGCGCGCCCCCGCGCTCGCTCGAACCGCTCACCCGCCATATCCACGCGTTCCAACTCTCGCGCGACGACTTCCAGGCCGTCATCGACGGCATGGCGATGGACGCCGCCTGCGACATCGTCGCGCCCGACGAAGCCACGCTCGACCTCTACTGCGATCGCGTCGCAAGCGCAGTCGGACGGCTATCGGTGAGAATCTTCGGGATGCACGAGGACGCCGGCCGGCGTCTCGCGCATCACCTGGGCCGTGCGCTGCAACTGACCAACATTTTGCGCGATATCGACGAAGACGCCGCCATCGGCCGCGTCTATCTCCCGCGCGAACTGCTCGCGCGCGAAGGCATCTCCACGAGCGATCCCGCCACCATCGTCGGCGATGCGCGCCTGCCGCGCGTCTGCGCCGTGCTCGCCGAACGCGCGAAAGGCCACTACGCGCAGTCCGACATCATCATGGCCGCCTCGCCGCGCCACGAAGTGCGCGCGCCGCGCATCATGTCGGCGGCGTACCGGACCGTGCTCGACGCCAATCTCAAACGCGGCTTCGACCTGCCGCGCACGCGCGTGCGCACGCCGCGTGCGCGTCTGCTGTGGATCGTGGCGCGCAACCTCCTCTAATGTCCGGGCTGGTGTTCTTGGCCGGCGCCGGCCTCGCGTCCGCAGTCCTGGCGCAACGGCGCGGCGCGTGCGTCGCGGCAATCGGCTTATCCGGCACGGATTCAAAGGAACAGGTAAGCTCCCTCGCTTTCGACGACGCGGACGAGTCTGTATCGGTCGAGCCGGGCGATGAAACCGTGCTCGCCATGACGCCGGCGGTCGCCGCCATCGTGACCGTGCATTTCGCGGTCGATGTGCCGATCGCGTTCGCCGGCTCCGCGCGGCTGACGTTCTTCCTGAACGGCGCGTCGCACTGGCTCCAGGCGAGCGATGGCCGGCTCACCGCCACCATCGCCAATGCAGATCGCCTGCTCGCGACGCCGCACGAAGCCATTGCGGCGAGCGTCTGGCGCGCAGCCGCGAAGGCGATGCGCCTGCCGGAAGCGCCGATGCCGCCGTGGCAAGTCGCCGTCGAAGAGCAGGCGTCGCTCGCCGCCGTGCCGTCGCAGCAAGGCTTGCGGGCCGCGACGCGCACGCGCCGGCCCAACTTCACGCTCGCGGGCGACCGGACGGCGACCGGCCTGCCCGCGACGATCGAAGGCGCTGTCCGCTCAGGCCAACAGGCCACGGATGTGCTGATGAACCCATCGATGGAATGCTGATGAACGATTTATCCCTGTCGGCCGTGGGCGCGCCGGTATCGAACGCCGCGCTGGACCACGCCGTCACCGAAGCCACCGACGCGATGCTCGCGGCGCAACATCCCGACGGCTACTGGCTGTATGAACTCGAGGCCGACGCCACGATTCCGGCGGAATACGTGCTGCTCGTCCACTATCTCGGCGAAACCGCTGACATCGCGCTGGAAGCGAAAATCGGCCGCTATCTGCGGCGCATCCAGCTCGACGACGGCGGCTGGCCGCTCTTCACCGACGGCGCGATGGACGTGTCCGCTTCCGTGAAGGCGTACTTCGCGTTGAAGATGATCGGCGATTCCCCCGACGCCGAACACATGCAGCGCGCCCGCCGCGCGATTCTTGCCGCCGGCGGCGCGGAGAAGGCGAACGTCTTCACGCGCATCCTGCTTGCGCTGTTCGGCGTGGTGTCCTGGCGCGCGGTGCCGATGATGCCGGTCGAAATCATGCGCCTGCCGGTGTGGTTCCCGTTCCACTTGTCGAAGGTGTCGTACTGGGCGCGCACGGTCATCGTGCCGCTGCTCGTGCTCAACGCGAAGCGCCCGAAGGCGCGCAACCCGCGCGGCGTGCGAATCGACGAAGTTTTTCGCGATTCGCCCGTCAACACGGGCATGCCGCACCGCGCAGGGCATCAGAGCCGTGGCTGGTTCGCGTTCTTCCGCGTGGTCGATTCGATCCTGCGCGCCACCGACGGCGCTTTCCCGAAGGCGGGCCGCGAACGTGCGATTGCGGAAGCCGTGCGTTTCGTCGATGAGCGTCTCAACGGCGAAGACGGCCTCGGCGCGATTTTCCCGGCGATGGCCAACTCCGTGATGATGTACGACGTGCTTGGCTATCCGCCCGAGCATCCGCATCGCGCCATCGCGCGCAAGTCGATCGACAAGCTGCTCGTCAGCGACGAATCCGAGGATGGCGAAGCGTATTGCCAGCCGTGCCTTTCGCCGGTGTGGGATACGTCGCTTGCGTCGCACGCGCTGCTCGAAACCGGCATGCCGAAGGCGCGGGCGGCGGTGGCGCGTGGTCTCGAGTGGCTGCGGCCGCTGCAGATTCTCGACGTGCGCGGCGACTGGTTCCTGCGCCGCCCGAACGTGCGGCCCGGCGGCTGGGCGTTCCAGTTCGCCAATCCGCATTACCCGGATGTCGACGACACCGCCGTCGTCGCGATGGCGATGGAGCGCGCCGATCGCGAGAACGGCACGGCGATGTACGGCGAGGCGATCTCGCGGGCGCGCGAATGGGTCGTCGGCATGCAAAGCAGTGACGGCGGCTGGGGCGCGTTCGAGCCGGAAAACACGCAGTTCTATCTGAACAACATCCCGTTCTCGGATCACGGCGCGCTGCTCGATCCGCCGACCGTCGATGTCTCCGCCCGCTGCCTTTCGATGCTCGCGCAGCTCGGCGAGACGCCCTCCAATAGCGAGCCCGCGCGCCGCGCGCTGGAGTACGTCGTGCGGGATCAGGAGCGCGACGGTAGCTGGTACGGGCGTTGGGGCATGAACTACATCTACGGCACGTGGTCGGCGCTGTGCGCGCTGAACGCAGCCGGCGTCGCGCCGACGGATGCCCGCGTCAAGCGCGGCGCGGAGTGGCTTATCGGCATCCAGAACGCCGACGGCGGCTGGGGCGAGGACGGCGACAGCTACAAGCTCGACTATCGGGGCTACGAGCAGGCGTCGAGCACCGCTTCGCAGACGGCGTGGGCGCTGCTCGGGCTGATGGCGGCGGGGCTCGTCGAGCATCCGGCGGTCGCGCGGGGCATCGCCTATCTCGTGCGGACGCAGACCAAAGACGGCCTGTGGGACGAAGCCCGCTTCACGGCAACGGGCTTTCCGCGCGTCTTCTATCTGCGATACCACGGCTATCGCAAGTTCTTCCCGCTTTGGGCGCTCGCGCGCTATCGCAACCTGACGCGCGAAGGTCAGACGCGCGTCGCGGTGGGCATGTGAACACGCCGCGCGCGCGACGGGCGGACGGCGTGCCCGTCGTCGCGGTGACGGGCATGGCGTTCGAGGCCAAAATCGTGCGCGGACGCGGCGTCGATGTCGTGTTCGCGGCGCGGTCGGACTGGCTGGAGCGCGCGTTGTCGGATGCGGTGGCGCGCGGGTGCTCGGGCATCATCAGTTTCGGAACGGCGGGCGGGCTCGCGCCGGATCTGGAGCCGGGCGCGCTCATCGTCGCGCAAAGCGTCTGCGGCCCGTTCGGCACGCTGCGGACGGATGACGCGTGGAGCGCGCGCATCGTCGAGGCGTTCGCCGGCACGCCGCTCGCGCGCATCACGCGGCGCGGCCCGATGGCGGGCGTCACCGCGCCTGTCAAAAGCGAGGCCGACAAGCGCTCGCTGCATTCGTCGACGGGCGCGCTCGCCGTCGATATGGAATCGCATATCGCCGGGGCTATCGCGACGGCGCGCGGGCTTCCGTTCGCCGTATGCCGCGCGGTCGTCGATCCCGCATGGCGCACGCTGCCGCCCGCCGCGACCGCGGGCTTGCGCGACAATGGCACCACGGCCATCGGCCCGATTCTCCGCGAACTTGCGCGCCAGCCGTCGCAGTTAGGCGCGCTGCTCAAGCTCGCGGGCGATGCGCGCGCGGCCCGCACGACGCTCGTGCTGGCGCGGCAGGCAATGGAGACAGCAGGGGCGCTTTCCTTCGCCTAGAGCCTTGCATTCTGCGGGTTAACCCTCAATTCGGTATAATCAGGGAAAACCCTAGGTGATGACGCGGTGGATGCGTCGCCACGGGAACGCAAGGACAACGCAAATGAATTTTCACACTCGCAAGTGGGTCAAGCCGGAAGACCTGAACCCAAACGGCACTCTGTTCGGCGGCAGCCTGCTGCGCTGGATCGACGAAGAAGCGGCCATTTACGCCATCTCGCAACTGGGCAACCAGCGCGTCGTCACGAAGTTCATGTCGGAAATCAACTTCGTCAGTTCGGCGCGTCAGGGCGACATCATCGAACTGGGCATTACCGCTACGCACTTCGGCCGTACGTCGATCACGCTGCGCGCGGAAGTGCGCAACAAGATCACGCGCAAGAGCATTCTGACCGTCGAGAAGATGGTTTTCGTCAATCTGAACGAGCAGGGCGAGCCGGAGCCGCATGGCCGCACGCAGATTCTTTATGCCGATGAACTGTTCGAAGCCTATCGACGCGATCAGCGCGCGGTGGAAGCGCCGACCGTTTCCAGCGACGACCTGACTCGCGAAGAAGTCGCGGAAGCGCATTGAGAAATAAAAACGGGCGCCTGAGCGCCCGTTTCAGTTTCACCGACAAGCCTACTTGTTCTCCGCCGGGTCCTCGTATTTCGGCAAACCCTGGCCTTCGCTGGAACTGGGCGATGGCGCTCCTTTACTCGTGGCCGGAGCCTGCGTCGAACTTTCCCCCGCGCCCGGCGCGGGCGACTTCGGCCCGATGCCTCCGGCCGGCGACGCCGCCGCGCCCGGATCGACATAAGTCGGCAAGCCTTGCTCGCTGCTGCCGCCGCCCGTCGCGCCCGGCGCACTCGCGCCCTCCGGCGCGCTGACGCCTTCGTCGCCGTAGTCGGGCAGTGTCGCGGACGAACCGCCGCCCGTCAGCAGATATTGGCGGCGCTGCGTGTAGGCGTCGCGCACGAACGCGTACTTGTCGAGCGCAGCCTGCGAAAGCAGGTCGGTCGCGCCCAGCAGATCGGCCCGCGCGCTCACGAAGTTCACGCCGTACAGCGGCCAGCGAATCTCCGAACCGGCGTAGCTCACCGGATTCACGCGCCAGTCGACGAGCCACGTCGTCGAATCGCGTACCGAACTCGGCCCGAGCAGCGGCAGCACGAGATACGGCCCCGACGGCATGCCGTAGTGCCCGAGCGTCAGTCCGAAGTCCTGATGATGCTTCGGCAGCCCCGCCGGCGATGCAATGTCGATCAACCCGCCGATCCCGAACACCGAGTTCATCGCGATACGCATCAAGTCCTGCGTCGCATCGGTGATCTTCAGTTGCAGCAGGTTGTTCGCGAAGTTGCTGAAGTCGCCCAGATTCGAGAAGAAGTTGCTGACTGCCGTACGGAACGGACTCGGCGTCCAGTCGACGTAAAACTGCGCGACGGGCCGCGCGACGTACGTGTCGAGCCCGTCGTTGATCTTGAAGATGGTGCGGTTCATCGGTTCCAGCGGATCGCGCGGATTGCGATCAGGGCCGGTTGCACATCCCGTCATCAGAAGCGCGCCTGCGATGACAGCGCCCGTCGTCACCTTGCGCAGCGCGGCAGCGGCAGGCGCCGCTGAGGCCATTCTCATTCTTCAATTCCTCTTAGGTTGTCGTGTCGCTGGCTCGCGCGCAGCTTTGCCCGCTCCGCCGCGCGCACCTTGCGCGGCTTGCCCATCAGCACCGGCTGAAAGACCACCGCGCCAATCAGCGTGCAGAAGAGCGACAGCGCGAGCAGCCGTCCCATGCTGGACGTGCCGGGGTGATGCGAGAACCAGAGACTGCCGAACGCGGTGGCGGTGGTCGCCGCGCTGAACATCACGGCGTGCGTGAGGCTCGATTGCAGCAGGCGCGTCTGCCCCGACCGCCACGCCATCACGAAGTAAATCTTGAACGCGACGCCGACGCCCAGCATCAACGGCAACGCGATGATGTTCGCGAAGTTGAGCGGCATGCGGAACACGACGCACAACTCCAGCGTCACGACGGCCGAGACGAGCAACGGTACCAAAGTTCGCAAAACATCGCCGAAACGGCGAAGGGCGATCCACAGCAGCACGGTGATCGCGATGAGCGAATAGAGCGCGGCATGCTCGAACGCCTTGATGATGACCTCCGCCGAATGACGCACGGAGATCGGCCCGCCGATCGCGTTCGGCTCCGCCTTGACCACGGCATCGGCGAAACGGGCGAGCAGGGTGTCGTCGTTCCGGTCGACGCCGGGCGGGGCCTTCGGCGACACGTTGACGAGCGCCTGCCCGTTGGCCGTGACCCAGTTCTCGACCATCGAAGGCGGCAGCGTCTCGCGGGTGATCTCCGTCGGCTGCAGCAGCGCGCGCAGTTGCGCGAGCGCGAGACGCAGCGGCTCGGCCATCGCGTGCTCGGCGCGATCGCGGGCGGCGGCATCGGCCTGGGCGAGCCTGGCAAGCGTCTGCGACAAGTGCTTTGCTTCGGCGGCGCCCGCGCCGGGATGCTCGTCGGCGGCAAGCGATAGCTGGTTCGACACGCGCTTCAAGGTCGCGACGCGCACCGCGTCCGTTACGGGCGACGCGACCGGCTGATCGAGCGCCGGCAGCAGTTGGTCGGCAGCGGCCTTGATCAGTGCGAGCTTCTTCGGCTGATCGGCCGGAATCAGCGACGACAGCGTCGTCGCGCGCTCGACCTCCGGCAGTTTTTCGAGCTTCGCCGCGATGCGATCCGCCTCCGCGAGCGAAGGCGCGAGCACGGCGACATCGTTGACCGCGGCTTCGGGGGAATCCGCGAGCGAGATGAGCGTCGCCATCGATTCGGTATGCGGGTCCTTCAAATGCAGCGGATTGAAGTCGAAGCGCAGGTACGCGAGCAGCGGCAGCGCGCCGATCACGATGACGAGCGTGCCGATCAGCACCGGCTTGCGATGCCGGTCGAGGAACTCATCGACGGGAGCCAGCAGCGGAAAGCCCGGCGCCTTGGCTTCGCCCGGCGGCGCGAAGACCTTGATCAGCGCGGGCAGCAGCGTCATGTTGGTCAGATACGCGACGAACATGCCGACGCCCGCAATCAGCCCGAGTTCCGACACGCCGCGATACGCGGTCGGCAGGAACGAGAAGAAGCTCGCAGCGGTGGCTGCGGCGGCCAGCGTGAGCGGCACTGCGACGTGCCGCGCCGTCTCGGCAAGCGACACATCGAGCCGCTTGTGCCGGTGCCGTTCCTCGCGATACTTCACGCCGAACTGAATCCCGAAGTCCACGCCCAGGCCGACGAACAGCACCATGAACGCGACCGAGATCATGTTGAGCGCGTGAACCATCATGAGGCCGAGCGCGGCGGTGATCGACAAGCCGACGAACAGCGTGATGAACACGGCGAGAATCATGCGCTTCGAGCGCAGCGCGACCCACAGGATCATGAGCACGACGAGGAAAGTCAGCACGCCGTTGAGCACCGCGCCGTCCTGCACGGAGGCGAATTCCTCGTCCGCGAGCGGCTGCGCGCCAGTGAGATGCAGCGTCGCGCCATACTTCTTGTCGATGCCGATTCGCGCGGCCACCGCACGGATTTCATCGGACGTGCCGGCTGCGGCCTTCAGCGCGTTGAAGTCGAGTTCCGGCACCACGGTGACGAACGCACGTCCTGGCCCGCTCTTTTTCGACGGATCGGCGAGGTCGCGCCATGAGAACGCGGCCGGCTGACCGGCGAGCACGCGGTCGAGCACGTCGGCGCTGTGGCCGAGCAGACCGGCCATCTGGCCGAGATTGACCTGACCGAGCATCAGCGGCACATTGAGCGTCGTGTTCAGCGTCTGCGCGAGGCCGGTGAGCGTCGGGTCGTGAGCGAGCGTATTGATGAGCGGCCGCGCCTGCACGAGTTGCTTCGTGACTTCCTCGACCTTGTTCGTGGGCAGATACAACAAGCCGTTGTGCTCGAAGAACGCGCCGCCCTCCGGTTCCGATACCTGCTTGAAACGCGCCGGTTCTTTTGCGAGCGCGGCGGCGAGTTCGCTTGCGGCTGCATCGGCGAATTCGCGGGCCGGCGCTTCGACGACGATCAGCAGCGTGGCGCCGCGCTGCGGAAACGCGGCCTCGATCGCCTTGCTGCGCGCGGCCCACTCGGGCTCGGTTTCGATCAGCTGGCTGACATCGGTGCTGATGCGAAAGTGGTGAACGACATAAATCGTGCTCAGAACGCCGAGCAGTATCGAAACGGCGATAATCCACGCCGGCCGGCGGATCGCGAGGGTGACAAAGCGAGTGATGTTGGACGTCAGCATGAGACGCTACCTGGTGTGTCCTGTTATTTTCGGGCGCCGCATGGAGCGGGCCGCGTGATACGCGCTGCCGGGCTGGTGCGCCGCTTCTTGTTTCGGCGACCGAACCGCGAGTCCAACGACGACGATTGATGCCGCGCAAGTATACTGGTCGGGGCGGCGGTGAACTGTCGGCCTGCCGGTGTGTCGATATACTGGCTCGACGCCCTCGGAAATCCGCGCCAACACACACTGAAATTAGAGAACGGTGCCATGAAACGCTATCTGTCTGTCTGCTTCGCTTTTCTCGTCGCTGTCCTGTCGTTTTCGAACGCGGCGGTTGCACAATCGAACCCTGACGCCGTCGTGAAAAGCGCCGTCGAAGGCACCGTCAACGCAATGAAGGCCGACCCGCGAGCGCGCGGCGGCGACATGGCGAAGATCACCCAGCTCGTGGAAACGCGCTTTCTGCCCGCCACGGACTTCCAGCGCACCACGCGCATCGCATTGGGCAAGGCGTGGGCCACCGCCACGCCCGAACAGCAAAAACAGCTTTACGACCAGTTCCAGACGCTGCTCGTCAGGACTTACGCGGCCTCGCTTGCCCAGTTGCGCGATCAGGACGTGAAGTTCCGCTTCGATCCCCCGACCATCGACGCCGGCGCGAAAGACGCGGTCGTCGAATCGCATGTCGTTTCAACGGGCGGCGACAATCCCGTGCGGTATCGCTTGGGCAAGACCGCGCAGGGCTGGAAAATCTACGACATCGACATGATGGGCGCGTGGCTCATCCAGGTCTACCAGCAGCAGTTCGCCGGCCAGCTTCAGAAGGGCGGCGTGGACGGGCTGATCAAGTATCTGTCGGAGCACAATGCCCGTTCGGCGGGGTGATGTATGCCGCGCGTCAGGTTCGTCAGGTGCGCCGGTGCTCGACCGCGTACTTGATGAGTTCGGCCTGGCCGTCGATCGACAGCTTGCGCTTCAGGTTCAGCCGATGCGTCTCCACCGTACGCACCGATAACCCGTGCTGCTGTGCGATCTGCTTGCTCGACAAGCCCTGCGCGAGCGCATCGAGCACTTCGCATTCGCGGGGCGTCAGGCGGTCGAGCGGCGTTTGCATCGCCTGAGCCTGAATCATGCGCGCCGCGAGCCCGGCCGAAAAGAACGTCTTGCCCGCGAGCACGGCGTCGATGGCCTGAATGATTTCAGCGGCGGGCGAATCCTTCAGCACATAGCCGCTCGCGCCGGCCCGCACTGCCTGCGTCACGTATTCGACGTTGTCGTGCATCGACAGCATCAGCACGCGGATCGCCGGAAAGCGTTCGTGAAAGCACGCGGCCAGTTCGATCCCGCTCATGCCCGCCATCCCGACGTCCATCAGAACGAGGTCGGGCCGGCTGGCCTCGTCGGCGGCGAGCGCGAGCGCCTCGTCGCCGTTGCCCGCTTCGCCGGTCACAACAACGTGCGATACAGCTTCGAGCCGTGCGCGCAGACCGTCGCGCACGAGCGGATGATCATCGACGATGACGATACGGGCGGGTTCAGAGTTCATCGGAAAGTCCTGACAGGATGGAGGCGGCGAGCGGCAGCGGAACGGTCGCCGCGATCGCCGTGCGGCCGAGTTGCGACTGGATGGCGAGCGTGCCGCCGAGCGCGTCCAGCCGCTCGCGCATGTTGCGCAGGCCGAGGCCGCTCGCCGGGCCGTAGAGTGCGGGTTCGGCGTCGAAGCCGCGTCCGTTGTCGCTGACGACGAGGCGTACCGCGTTCGGCGCGATATCGAGCGCGACGCTCGCGCGGGTCGCATGCGCGTGACGCGCGATGTTAGTCAGCGCTTCCTGCGCGATGCGAAACAGCACCGTATTGACCGGATCGGGCAGCGCCGGGCGCGGCGCGAGGCTGGTTTTGCCGCGCGTCGTCGATTCGAAGCGCACTTCGATGCCGTCCTGCCCGTCGAGTTCGCGGGCGAGCTGTTCCAGCGCGGCAGCGAGGCCGAGGTCGTCGAGCATCGCGGGGCGCAGCGCGTGCGAGATGCGGCGCACTTCGCGCAGCGTGCCTGACAGCCGCCCGAGCCCGGTAGCGAGCGCGGCCTCCGCAGCCGGTTCGCGCGCCTGTCCCCGTTCGAAGCGCGTCAGCGCTGATTCGAGCAGCAGTTTCACGGAAACGAGCATCTGGCTGATGCCGTCATGCAGTTCGCGCGACAGCCTCGCGCGTTCCTGCTCTTGCGACTCCACCACGCGCCGCGCGAGGCGCTTGAGCTTCGCGTCCGCGCTGCGATGCTCGCTGATGTTCAGCACCGCGCCGCACAGCGCGATCGCCCCAAGCGCCGCCAGCGCGATGCCGCCGATCCACATGACCGTCCGGTCGATGTTCGCGGCCGCCTGCGCATCGATCCGCCCGAGCGTCGCTTCCACGTCCTCCAGATAAATGCCGGTGCCGATCATCCAGCCCCAGCGTTCGAGCGGCACGACGTAGCCGAGCTTCGGCGCAAGCTGTCCGGTGGACGGCCGCCGCCACACGTAACGCACGTAGCCGCCGCCCTTCGACGCCTCGCGGATCAGCGTCTGGATGGTGAGCGCGCCGGACGGATCGCGCATCGTCCACAGATCGCGGCCGACGAGATCGGGCTGGCGCGGGTGCATCAGCGAGGTGCCCTGCATCGTGTAGACGAAAAAGTAGCCGTCCGGCCCGAAATCCAGCCGATGCAGCGCGTCGAGCGCGAGACGGCGGCGTTCTTCGTCGGTGAGCGAGCTGGCGGCGGGGGCGTCGTAGTAAGGCGCGATGGCGCTGCGCGCAAGTTCGACATAGTGCCGAAGCTCGATTTCCTTGCTCGACATGTAAGCGGACTGCAGCGTCGCGCGCTGCGCGTGCGCAAGCGTCGTCGCCTGATGACGCACGCCATACTCGATGCCGCCGATCGCCACCACGAACGGCACGATCGCCAGCAGAAAAATCTTCGCTTTGAGGTTCATGAAGCTGGAACGCTGGGTGCTTCTACGTAATCTTACGTAGGCGGCATACGTAGTTGTCCGGTTGTAAGCGCCCGGACGAAGGCGAATACTACACGCCCGAAGCGTCCGACGGCTCATGCCGCGCGCGCGGACATCGAAGGGCAACTAAAAGACAGGAGACACCATGAATCGGGCTTCCGGATTCCTGGTCTGGATCGCGCTCGCGCTGCTGGGCGCGTTCGCATTCGGCACCATCGCGCTCGCGCACGGCGAGCGAATCAGCGCACTATGGATCGTCATCGCGGCGGTCTGCGTTTATCTCATCGCGTATCGTTTCTACTCGCGCTTCATTGCGGGCACCGTCCTCAAACTCGACGGCTTGCGCATGACGCCCGCGGTGCGTCACAACGACGGCCTTGACTACGTCCCGACCAACAAATACGTGCTGTTCGGCCACCATTTCGCGGCGATTGCTGGCGCAGGTCCGCTCGTCGGGCCCGTGCTGGCCGCGCAAATGGGCTACACGCCCGGCATGCTGTGGATTCTCGCGGGCGTGGTGTTCGCGGGCGCGGTGCAGGATTTCATCATCCTGTTCATCTCGACGCGCCGCGACGGCCGCTCGCTCGGCGATCTCATCAAGATGGAACTGGGCACGGTGCCCGGCGTGATCGCGCTGTTCGGCGCGTTCCTCATCATGGTGATCATTCTCGCGGTGCTGGCGCTGATCGTCGTCAAGGCGCTGACGGGCTCGCCGTGGGGCACGTTCACCGTGGCGGCGACCATCCCGATCGCGATCTTCATGGGCGTCTACACGCGCTTCCTGCGGCCGGGGCGCATCGGCGAAGTGTCGATCATCGGCTTCGTCGGGCTGATGCTGGCGATCGTCTACGGCCAGCATGTCGCCGAATCGGCCACGCTCGCGCCGCTCTTCACGTTCACGGGCGTGCAGCTTACGTGGATTCTGATCGGCTACGGCTTCGTGGCGTCGGTGCTGCCGGTGTGGCTGCTGCTCGCGCCGCGCGACTATCTCTCGACGTTCCTCAAGATCGGCACGATTCTCGGCCTCGCGATCGGCATTCTGATCGTTGCGCCGGAACTGAAGATGCCTGCGCTGACGAAGTTCGTCGATGGCAGCGGCCCTGTCTGGGCGGGCAACCTGTTCCCGTTCCTTTTCATCACGATCGCGTGCGGCGCGGTGTCGGGCTTCCACGCGCTGATTTCGTCGGGCACGACGCCGAAGATGATCGACAACGAAGTCAACATGCGCCTGATCGGCTATGGCGCGATGCTGATGGAATCGTTCGTCGCGATCATGGCGCTGGTCGCGGCATGCGTGATCGAGCCGGGCGTCTACTTCGCGATGAACAGCCCGGCAGCGGTGCTTGGCACGACGCCTGAAGCGGTCGCGCAGACGGTCACTTCGTGGGGCTTCGCGCTCACGCCCGACATGCTGACGTCGACGGCGAAGGCGGTCGGCGAGACGACCATCGTCGCGCGTGCGGGCGGTGCGCCGACGCTGGCGGTCGGCATGGCGCAGATTCTCCATCAGGTGATCGGCGGCCCGGCGATGATGGCTTTCTGGTATCACTTCGCGATTCTCTTCGAGGCGCTGTTCATCCTGACCGCCGTCGATGCAGGCACGCGCGCCGGCCGCTTCATGCTGCAGGATTTGCTGGGCACGTTCCATCCGGCGTTGCGCCGCACGGAGTCGCTGCCGGCGAATCTCATCGCAACCGGGCTGTGCGTCGCGGCCTGGGGCTACTTCCTGTATCAGGGCGTGGTCGATCCGTTCGGCGGCATCAACACGCTGTGGCCGCTCTTCGGCATCTCGAACCAGATGCTCGCGGGTATCGCGCTCATGCTCGGAACCGTGGTGCTGTTCAAGATGAAGCGCGAGCGTTTCGCGTGGGTCACGGTCGTGCCGACGGTGTGGCTGCTGATCTGCACGCTGACGGCCGGCTGGCAGAAGATTTTCGATGCAAATCCGAAGGTCGGCTTCCTCGCGCATGCGGCAAAGCTGCGCGATGCCGCCGACGCGGGCAAGGTGATGGCGCCGGCGAAGTCGCTGGCGGAGATGCAGCGCATCATCGTGAACGACTACATCGATGCGGCGCTCGCCGGGCTGTTCATCTTCGTGGTGCTGAGCATTGCGGTGTATGGTGTGTTGTCGGTGCTCCGTGCGCGTCGCGAGGCGCGTCCGACGGTGCGCGAGACCCCGTTCGAGCCGATGCCGACGGGTGGCGCGGCGGCCGTGCGCTCGGGCCACTGATACTGCGAGGCACAGGAGGCGGCAATGTTCAGCGATCTTCGGCAAGCGGGACGATACTTGGGCCAGGCCATGCGCCTGATGGTCGGCATGCCCGACTACGACGCGTACGTCACGCATATGCAGAACACGCATCCGGATCAGCCGGTGATGACGTATGCGGAGTTCTTCCGCGAGCGTCAGGAAGCGCGGTATGGGTCGGGGGCGGGGAAGTGTTGTTGATCTAAGGTGCCTGGCAATTCTAAGAAGCGCGTCGGTGATGAGCCGGCGCGCTTTTTTTTTTTGCGTTTGGCCTAGCCCATCCGGACGAGGGTAAAATGACTAGTTGCTCATGACTAGGAGCGTTATCATGGCTGTCAAGCGAGTTTCGAAATCGGAGTTCAAGGCCAAAGCGCTCGAATTCTTCCGGCTCGTGGAATCGACAGGAGAACATATGATCGTGACGGACCATGGAAAACCGGTGCTTGAGATTCGGCGGTACGAGAATACGGCGCTGACACCGCTGGAGGAACTGCGTGGGAGCGTGCTGTTTTACGAGGATCCTCTCGCACCGGTCGCGCTGGAGGATTGGGAGCTGCTTCCATGATCGTGCTGGATACGCACGCGCTCGTGTGGTGGATCGGAGGAAAAGGACTGAGCAAGCCGGCGCGAGCCGCGATTGACCGGGAAGCGAAGGAGCACGGCGAAATCGTCGTCTCGACGATGACAGCGTGGGAAATCATGCTGCTCATCAAGAAGGGACGTCTCCGTCTGGCCACGGATGTCGGCCGCTGGCTGGATAAGGTGAGCAGGATCGAAGGCGTGCAGTTCGCGCCCATCGATCGTCACATCGCCCTGGCATCGGCTGATCTTCCTGGCAACTTCCATCAGGACCCGGCGGACCGGATGATCGTCGCAACGGCGCGCTCGTTATCGGCTTCGCTGGTGACGAAGGACGAGCAGATTCGAAGTTATGAGCACATCAAGACGATCTGGTAGCCGCCAGTAAAAAGGCGGATGCCTCGCAAGCCATCCGCCCTTCGCCCATCTCTAAACCGAAGCAAGCCTCAATGCGCAGCCGCCGCCTGCTTCGCACCCTTGCCGTTCTTCTGCGCGCGGCCGATCTCCTCCAGCTTGATCTCGACGTGCTTCGAGAACACGTACTCAGCCGGGCGTTGCTTGTCGATCGGCAGTTCCTTCGCGTACGCGCCTTCGGTGCGCGGCCCGCGCAGCGATACACCCAGCGCCTTCAGCGGATGCGCGACGGTGTCCATCACCGCGGTCGCCTCGAAGCCGCTATGCACCATGCAGTCCGCGCACTTCTCGTAGTTACCGGTGCCGTACTTGTCCCAGTCGGTGGTTTCCATCAGCTCCGTGAAGGTCTTCGCGTAGCCTTCGCCGAGCAGATAGCAGGGACGCTGCCAGCCGAACACGGTGCGCGCCGGGTTGCCCCACGGCGTGCATTGATACGTCTGGTTGCCCGCCAGGAAGTCGAGGAACATGGCCGACTGGCTGAACGACCAGTTCTTGCCGTTGTTGCCGCGCTTGAAAATTTCGCGGAACAGCGTCTTCGTCTTGTCGCGGTTCAGGAAGTGTTGCTGATCCGGCGCGCGCTCGTAAGCGTAGCCCGGCGACACGGTGATGCCATCCACGCCCATCGGACCGAGCGTATCGAAGAACTTCGCGACGCGCTCCGGGTTCGCATCGTTGAACAGCGTGCAGTTGATGTTCACGCGGAACCCGCGGCGCTTCGCCTCGCGAATCGCTTTCGTCGCCTTGTCGTACACGCCGTCCTGTGACACGGAATGGTCGTGCATCGCCTGATCGCCGTCGAGGTGGACGGACCAGACGAAGTACGGACTCGGCTGATAGTCGTCCATCTTCTTTTCCATCAGCAGCGCGTTCGTGCAGAGATACACGAACTTCTTGCGCTCGATGATGCCCTTCACGATCTGCGGCATTTCCTTGTGCAGCAACGGCTCGCCACCGGCGATCGACACCACCGGCGCGCCGCACTCGTCGACCGCGCCGAGGCATTCTTCGAGCGACAGCCGCTGGTTCAGGATCGGGTCCGGATAGTCGATCTTGCCGCAGCCATTACACGCCAGGTTGCAGCGGAACAGCGGCTCGAGCATCAGCGCGAGCGGATAGCGCTTGTTGCGCGTCAGGTGCTGCTTGAAGATATAGGCGCCTACGCGGGCCTTTTGAAGCATCGGAATAGACACTGACGTCCTCTCCTTTATTCTTCGCGAATCGCCGTCGCCGTCGTTGCCGACAATGCGGCAAGCGGCTGCAATAGCTTCGCGGGGAGTTTGAATTCGACCTTTTCCTCGCGGCCGTTCATCGTCGTAACTTCGACGTGGCCGATCGCGCGCAGGGCTTGGATCACATGTTCGACCATTTCTTCAGGCGCCGAAGCGCCGGCCGTGATACCGACCGTCTGCGCATGCGCAAACCATTCGGCCTTGATCTCGGAACCGTCCGCGACGAGATAGCTCGGCACGCCGCTCTCGGCGCCGATTTCGCGCAGGCGGTTCGAATTGGAACTGTTGGTGGCGCCGACCACGAGCAGCACGTCCACTTGCGTGGACAGCTCGCGCACAGCGGCTTGCCGGTTCTGCGTGGCGTAGCAGATGTCCCGCGTGTCGGGGCCGACGATATCGGTGAAGCGGCGCTGCAGGGCATCGATGATGCCGCGCGTGTCGTCCACGGAAAGCGTCGTCTGCGTGACGTAGGCGACGGGGGTATCGGCGGGCAGCGCCATGTCTTGCACTTCGGCTTCGCTCTGTACGAGCACGACCTTGGCCGGAATCTGGCCGATCGTGCCTTCCACTTCGGGATGTCCCGCATGGCCGATCAGAATCAGCGTGCGGCCCTGCGACACGTATTGCCGCCCCTGCACGTGCACCTTGGTGACGAGCGGGCAGGTGGCGTCGAGCACGTCGAGGCCGCGCGCGTCGGCATCGTGTTCGACGCTTTGCGCGACGCCGTGCGCGCTGAAAATTGCGACCGCGCCGTGCGGCACTTCGTCGAGTTCCTCGACGAAACGCGCGCCCTTGCCTCGCAGGTTATCGACGACGTGCCTGTTATGTACGATCTCGTGACGCACGTACACGGGCGCGCCGTGCCGTTCGAGCGCCCGATCGACGATTTCGATCGCACGGACCACGCCCGCACAAAAGCCGCGGGGTTGAGCAAGGATGATACGCATATTCGAACGAACTCCGACTGGCGCGGGTTTCGGGTAATCGGGCGGGCCGCTTGTGCTTTCGCTATCGGGACGCTTCACGCAACCCGCGCGTGACGGCCCGGAAAGCAACCGGAATCTAACGTCCGGTAAGTTTGTCTGCTCGCCGAAGTTGACCGCGTATTCTAACGCGTTCCCTTTTTTAACGCTTGCAGCCGCGCGCCTTTGCAAGACGTTGTAGCCCGAGTGAAATACGGCGATCGGCGGAAGTCATTACACTAGCGGACGCCCGGAAGCCGCGCATGCTGCTTCATCCGCTTTCTTTCCGAACGACGGTGCGCGAAGCGCATCGCCCGTTCATGCAATTGCATTCGCCCGCGCGATGCCGCCGGGCTTGTCGCCCTCACTCGTCGCAACCGTCGCAACTCGCCGCCCAAGTCTGTCCATGCTACTGATCGCCTGGTTGTCCCTCCTCATCTGGATCGTGCTGCTCTTCGCTCGCGGCGGCTTCTGGCGCGCGCAGCCCGCGCCCGCGTTGTCGCCGTCGACCGTTCACGCGGTCGGCAACGCCGAGATCGCGCGACGCGGCGCGTGGCCCGCGCTGGTCGCCGTCGTGCCGGCGCGCAACGAGGCGGATGTCATCGGCCGCGCGGTCGGCTCGCTGCTCAAACAGGACTATGCGGGCGCGTTCCACGTGATCGTCGTCGACGATCACAGCACCGACGGCACCGCCGCCGCCGCGTTCGGCGCCGCCCGCGATCTGGGCCTGGAAGACCGCCTGACCGTGCTGACCGGCAAGCCGCTGCCGCCCGGATGGTCGGGCAAGGTGTGGGCGCAGTCGCAGGGCATCGAGGCAATCGACAAGCTCGGCTTGCCCGCCGAGTTCCTGCTGCTCACCGACGCCGACATCTACCATCCGGCCGATGCCGCCACGCAACTCGTCGCGCGCACGATTCTGGAAGATCGCGATCTCGTCTCGCTGATGGTCCGCCTGCGTTGCGATTCGCTGTGGGAAAAGGCGCTGATTCCCGCGTTTGTTTTCTTCTTCGCGAAGCTGTATCCGTTCGCGTGGGTCAACGACACCCGAAAAACGACGGCGGGCGCGGCAGGGGGCTGCATGCTCGTGCGCCGTTCGGCGCTCGTGGAGGCGGGCGGTATCGAATCGATCCGCCGCGAACTGATCGACGATTGCAGTCTCGCGCAGCGCATCAAGCATCGCGCGGGCAAGGCCGATGCGCGCCCGATCCGTCTCGATCTCGCGCAGAGCAGCGAATCGCTGCGTCCTTATGACGACTGGCGCGAAATCTGGAACATGATCGCCCGCACGGCGTTCACGCAGTTGCGCTATTCGCCGCTGCTGCTGGCGGGCACGGTGCTCGGGATGGGGGTGATCTATCTCGCGCCGCCGGTGCTGTCGCTGGCGTGGGGCGCGCGCGCGTGGCCCGCCTGCGCGGCGTGGGCGATGATGTGCATCGCCTATGGACCGATGCTGCGCTACTACCGGCGATCGTTGCTGTGGGCGCCGCTGCTGCCGCTCGTCGCGCTGTTCTACGTATCGGCGACGATTGGCTCGGCTGTGCGTTACTGGAGCGGCAAGGGCGGGCAGTGGAAGGCGCGCGTTCAGGCGCCGACGCAGGAAAATCCGTGAACGATGCGCGCCGGCTCAGCGCTTGGTCAGCATCGCATATAACTCGACGACCATATCCGGCGAGAAGGTGAACGGCACCCAGCCGTGACCCGTGTGACGCATCAGAAGCAGGCGGTCGCCATTGGCCTGCTTTTGCACCGCCATCACCGGATTCTTCGTCGCTGCGAAGCGCCAGCCGGGCGCGACGCCCATCGGCTGCTCCTCCGACATCGACGCCCGCACGTTCGACAACTCCTGAATCAGTTCCGACACGCCCTCCGGATTCAACAACACGGACTGGCCGCCGATGCTCATCTGAATCGCATCGCGGTCGGGCCGCGACACGGTGAGCGTGGGCGGCGTGCCGGGCTGCGCCTCCGCCGCTGGCTCTGCCATTGCCACTGCTTCGGCGTCGTTCGCTGTATTCAGCGCCCGGGGCTCGGCCGGAACGCCGACCTGCTCGCCATCGTGGGCGTGAAAGGGCAGCGGCGCCGGGGCATCGTTCGCGGTTTCGTCGGTTGATACGACAGCAGGCGCAACGGCAGCGGGATGGGCGGCGGCCCGGAGGAGCGCATCGAGGCTCGACTCCAGCGCGCCGAGCTGGTCATGTAGGTTCATGCGTGTGTATGTCTTGCGAAGCTGGCAGCGGAGGCAACGATTTTAACCGCTCGCTTGCGCGCGAGCCGGCACACGTTGTAACCAAATGCATGCGAAACGCGATGCAGACGACGCGAATGCGTCTGCGTACTGCCGGAACAACGAGGAGGGGAAAGCGCGGCGGCGCCGATCCAGACCAACCAAACGAATGGAACGACGCCGCGCGGAAAGCGCGAGCCGGACGGCCCGCGCCGATACAGCGTTACTTCGCCTGCGCTTGCGACAGAACGGCGTTGAACGTCTTGCTCGGACGCATGACCGCTTCGAGCTTCGCATCTTCCGGCTTGTAGTAGCCGCCGATGTCCGCTTCGCTGCCCTGCACGACGGTCAGTTCCTCGACGATCTTCTGCTCGTTCTCGGCAAGGCCCTTCGCGAGCGGCGCGAAGAACTCAGCGATTTCGCGGTCTTCCGACTGACCCGCGAGTTCCTGCGCCCAGTACATCGCGAGATAGAACTGGCTGCCGCGGTTATCGAGCTGGCCAGCCTTCGGCGACGGGCCCTTGTTGTTGTCGAGCAGCTTGCCGGTGGCGGCATCGAGCGCCTTCGCGACGAGCTGGGCTTTCGCGTTGTTGCTCTTGATGCCGAGTTCTTCCAGCGATACCGCCAGCGCGAGGAATTCGCCGAGCGAGTCCCAGCGCAGGTGGTTTTCCTGCACGAGCTGCTGCACGTGCTTCGGCGCCGAGCCGCCCGCGCCGGTTTCGTACAGGCCGCCGCCCGCCATCAGCGGAACGATGGACAGCATCTTCGCGCTCGTGCCGAGTTCCATGATGGGGAACAGGTCGGTCAGGTAGTCGCGCAGAATGTTGCCGGTGACCGAGATGGTGTCGAGGCCGCGAATCACGCGTTCGAGCGTGTAACGCATTGCGCGGACTTGCGACATGATCTGGATGTCGAGCCCTTCGGTGTCGTGATCCTTCAGGTACGTTTCGACCTTCTTGATGAGCTCGTTCTCGTGCGGACGATACGGGTCGAGCCAGAACACCGCCGGCATGCCCGAATTGCGCACGCGCGTGACCGCGAGCTTGACCCAGTCGCGGATCGGCGCGTCTTTCACGAGGCACATGCGCCAGATGTCGCCTTGCTCCACTTGCTGCGTGAGCGATTCGATGACTTCGTTCGTCGCGTTGTCGACGATGCGCGCCGTGCCGTCCTGCGGAATCTCGAAGGTCTTGTCGTGCGAGCCGTATTCTTCGGCCTTCTGCGCCATCAGGCCGACGTTCGGCACCGTGCCCATGGTGCGCGGATCGAATGCGCCGTTGGTCTTGCAGAAGTTGATGATTTCCTGATAGATGCGCGCAAACGTGCTTTCCGGAATCAGGCACTTCGTGTCTTGCGGGCGGCCATCGGCGCCCCACATCTTGCCGCCGGCGCGGATCATCGCGGGCATGGAGGCATCGACGATGACGTCGTTCGGTGCGTGCAGGTTCGAGATGCCCTTGGCGGAATCCACCATCGCCAGCGCCGGGCGATGTTCGTGGCACGCGTGCATGTCGCGGATGACTTCATCGCGCTGGGAATCCGGCAGCGCTTCGATCTTCGAGTACAGATCGACGAGGCCGTTGTTCACGTTCACGCCGAGTTCTTCGAAGAGCTTCGCGTGCTTGGCGAACGCTTCCTTGTAGAACACCTTGACGGCGTGGCCGAACACGATGGGGTGCGACACCTTCATCATGGTCGCCTTCACGTGCAGCGACAGCATCACGCCGGTCTTGCGCGCGTCTTCCATCTGGTCTTCGTAGAACGCGACGAGCGCCTTCTTGCTCATGAACATGCTGTCGACGATTTCGCCGTCCTGCAGCTTGACCTTCGGCTTCAGCACGATGGTCTCGCCGCTCTTCGTGACGAGTTCCATGCGCACTTCGCGCGCGCGGTCGTTCGTGATGGACTTTTCACCGTGGTAGAAGTCGCCATGCTTCATGTGCGCCACGTGCGTGCGCGAAGCCATGCTCCATTCGCCCATGCTGTGCGGATGCTTCTTCGCGTAGTTCTTGACGGCGAGCGGCGCGCGGCGGTCCGAATTGCCTTCGCGCAGAACCGGATTCACCGCGCTGCCCAGGCACTTCGAGTAGCGCTGGGCGATGCTCTTTTCTTCGTCGTTCTTCGGCTCTTCAGGATAGTTGGGCACCTTGTAGCCCTTGCCCTGCAGTTCCTTGATGGCGGCGACGAGCTGCGGCACCGACGCGCTGATGTTCGGCAGCTTGATGATGTTGGTGTCGGGCAATTGCGTGAGGCGGCCGAGTTCGGCGAGGTTGTCCGGAACGCGCTGCTCTTCGCTCAGAAACTCGGGAAATTCGCCGAGGATGCGGCCTGCGAGCGAGATGTCGCTGGTCGCGACGTTGACGCCGGCCTGCGTCGTGAAGGTGCGGATGATCGGCAGAAAGGCGCTGGTGGCGAGCAGCGGAGCTTCGTCGGTCAGGGTGTAGATGATGGTGGGTTGCTGGTTACTCATCGCTAGTCTCGACATCCAGAAACGGGTTGAAAGAAAACCGCCGGTCGGCTACACCCCGGCATCAATCCGCTATTTTGCCTTATTTCAGGCGCCAAGCGTGTGAAAGGACGTGCGGCGTCGGGTGGAAAACGGTGCTTTTTCCTTACGGATCAGTGACTTAATATTTTTTAGGTCTTATAGAAGAGTTGGCCTTTTCATGCCCCCAAATACCCGTTCGCCCGAAACCACTCCAGCGCATCCCGCAAGCCTTCCCGATACGGCCTCGCCCGATACCCCAGTTCGCGCTCCGCCTTCGCCGACGTGAAGTACATCTTGTTCTTCGACATCTTCAGCCCGTCGACGGTGACGAACGGCTCCTTGCCGCTGACCTTCGCATACAGTTCCGCGCCGATCGCGAGCGGATAGAGCGGCCCGCGCGGGAGGCGGATCGTCGGCGGCTTGCGGCCCACGAAGCCCGCGATATCCGCGAGCATTTGCTGCAAGGGCAGGTTCTCGCCGCCGAGAATGTATCGCTCGCCGATGACGCCGCGCTCCAGCGCGAGCAAGTGGCCATGCGCGACATCGTCGACATGCACGAGGTTGAGGCCCGTATCCACGAACGCGGGAATCTTGCCCGTCGCCGCTTCCACGATGATGCGCCCGGTCGGCGTCGGCCGCACGTCGCGCGGACCGATCGGCGTCGACGGATTGACGATCACGGCCGGCAGGCCATCGTTCGCCACGATGCGCTCGACCGCGCGCTCGGCCAGCACCTTGCTGCGCTTATACGCGCCGATCGTGCTCGCGGCATTCGACGGCTTCGTCTCGTCGACGATCGCGCCCGAGCTCGTCACCTTGAGCGTCGCCACGCTGCTCGTGTAGACGATCCGCTCGACGCCCGCCGCGAGCGCCGCGCGCATCGTGGCTTCCGTGCCTTGCAGGTTCGCGCGCTCGATTTCGCTCGGATCGGGCGCCCAGATGCGATAGTCGGCGGCGACGTGGAACAGATAGCGCACGCCTTGAAGCGCCGCGCGCATCGACGCTTCGTCGCGCATGTCGCCGACGACGATTTCCGCATCGAGCGATTCCACGTTCTTGCGCGGACTCGTCGCGCGCACCAGCACGCGCACGTCGAAACCGCGTTCGATGGCGAGCCGCGCAACCGCGGAGCCGACGAAGCCAGAAGCGCCGGTGACGAGCACGCGTGAGCCGGAAAAATCAGTCATTGTTACCTCTTCGATGCGCGTGACGCGCGGCTTTCGGAACTAGTTCCGCGCGACAATCGCCGTTTTAATCGCCCGCTCAAGCCCATGTGACAAGGCGTTGCGGCTCGTGCTAAGGTCCGTGCCTGCTGCGGGGCGCGCGGCCCCGAAAAACGTTACTACCGGTCAACGATGCCTCAAGACAATCGCAACCACGCTCTGTGGATCTATATCGCCATTACGCTTTCGCTCGCGGCCGTGTTCGCCGTCGACGTTCTCACGCCGATGCGCTCCGCGATCTGGGTGTTCTATGTGCTGCCCGTCGTGCTCTGCATGTGGGTGGACCGGCCCGCCGTGCCGCTCGTCACGGCAGGCGTCGCGTCCGTGCTGATGATTCTCGGCTACATGTTCGCCACCGGCGACGCGCCCACCTCGCACGAAGTGCTCCAGATCAATCGCGCGATGGGCATCTTCGTGCTGCTCGTGCTGGCCGTGGTGGCGCATCTGTATATCAAATCGCGGCTTGCCATACAACGCACCGCCTGGCTCCAGCAGGGCACCATGCAGATGGGCCTGCAGTTGCGCGGAGAGCAGTCTCCCGCTTCGATCGGCGTCAGCATCCTGCGTTCGATAATCCCGTATGTGGACGCGAAGGTCGGCGTCGTTTATTTGCTCGAAGGCGACTCGCTCCAGCGCATCGCGGCCTGGGCGCTTCCCGACGAGGACGGCGCGCCCCGCCGGATCGCGCTGGGCGAAGGGCTCGTCGGCCAGGCCGTGCAGGACAAGCGCCTGCTCGCAGTCGGCGACGCCTCCGCGCATTATCTCAAGGCCGGCTCGGCGCTCGGCTCGGCGGCGGCATCGCGCGTGGTCATTGCGCCGCTTTTCGCCGATGGCGACGTCGCGGGCGCGCTTGAAATCGGTTTCGTCGGCAACGAAGGGCGTTTCGACGATGCCCGCACGCTGCTCGAGATGGCGTCCGAAGCGATGGGCATGGCCATGCGATCGGCGCGGTATCGCACGCGGCTCGTCGAATTGCTCGAAGAAACGCAGCGGCAAAGCGAAGAGCTTCAGGTGCAGCAGGAAGAACTGCGCGTCTCGAACGAGGAACTGGAAGAGCGCGGCCGGGCGCTGCAGGATTCGCAGGCGCGGCTCGAGCAGCAGCAGGCGGAACTCGAACAGACCAACGTGCAGCTCGAAGAACATGCGCAGCATCTCGAGCGCCAGAAGACCGAACTGCTGCAGGCGCAGCAGGAACTGACCGCGAATGCGCTCGAAATGGAGCGCGCGAGCCAGTACAAGTCGGAGTTCCTCGCGAACATGTCGCACGAGTTGCGCACGCCGCTCAATAGCTCGCTGATCCTCGCGAAGCTGCTGGAGGACAACCGGCAGGGCAATCTCACCGAAGAACAGGTGCGCTACGCCGCGACGATTCATTCGTCCAACAGCGATCTGCTTTCGCTCATCAACGACATCCTCGATCTGTCGAAGGTGGAAGCCGGCCAGATGGACGTGCAGTTCGCCCCGGCCGCCGTCGAATCGCTGCTGCGGGCGCTGCGGCAATCGTTCACGCCGGTCGCGGAGACGAAGGGCCTGTCGTTCATCACGGAAGTGGCCGACGACGTCCCGCAGTACTTCGTGACCGACAGCCAGCGGCTCTTGCAGGTGTTGCGCAATCTGCTCGCGAACGCGTTCAAGTTCACCGAGCGCGGCAGCGTGACGGTCGCGGTAGGGCGCGCCGGCGACGACGCGGTGCGCTTCGAGGTGCGCGATACGGGCATCGGCATTCCGCGCGACAAGCAGGATCTGATCTTCCGGGCGTTCCAGCAGGCCGACGGCACGACGAGCCGCAAATACGGCGGCAGCGGTCTGGGACTGTCGATTTCGCGCGAGTTCACGCGTCTTTTGGGCGGCTCGGTCGGCGTATCGAGCGAAGTGGGCCGTGGCAGCATTTTTTCGGTGACGCTGCCGATCGCCGCGCGGGAAGGCACCGTGACCGCGAAGCTGGATACGATCGGCCACATGAGCGAGCCGGAACCCGCCGCGGTGAAGCCGCCGCCGCCCGCGCCCATTTCCGCGCCCGTGCCGCCGCCATCGCAGCCCGATCTGCTAACGCCGAAGCCCGAGCACCTGGGCATCGCCGATGACCGCGCGAACCGGCAGCGGCCGGACCGCGTGATTCTCGTCATCGAGGACGATCGGCGCTTTGCGGGCATCCTCTACGATCTCGCGCACGAACTGGACTTCGACTGCGTGCATGCCGCCAACGCGACGCAAGGCGTCGAACTGGCGCGCTCCCTGCAGCCGAACGGCATTCTGCTCGATGTCGGCTTGCCGGATCAGTCGGGTCTCACGGTGCTCGAATGGCTGAAGCATGATCCGCTCACGCGCCACATCCCGATTCATATCGTCTCCGCGACCGATCACGCCGACGTTGCGCTGCACCTCGGCGCAATCGGCTACACGCTCAAGCCGAGCGCGCGGGACGAACTGGCGCAGGCCATCCGCAAGCTCGAAGCGCGGTCGTCGCAAGGGATGCGGCGCGTGCTCGTGGTCGAGGACGATCTCGTGTTGCGCCAGAGCATTCACGCGCTGCTGGCGAGCGAGACGGTGGGCATCGTCGAAGCGGGGTCGATCGCGCAGGCCGTCGAAGAATTGCAGCGCGCGAACTTCGATTGCGTCGTCATGGACCTGGCGCTGCCCGATGGCTCGGGCTATGAACTGCTCGAAAAAGTATCGACGAGCAGCGAGTTCTCGTCGCCGCCGGTGATCGTCTATACGGGGCGGCAGATTTCGCAGGAAGAAGAACAGCGCCTGCGCCGTTACTCGAAGTCGATCATCATCAAGGGCGCGAAATCGCCGGAACGCCTGCTCGACGAAGTGACGCTTTTCCTTCATAGCGTCGAAAGCGCGTTGCCGCCGGAACAGCAGCGCATGTTGCGCGCGGCGCGTCAGCGCGACGACGTGTTCGAAGGCCGGACCATCCTGCTCGCGGAAGACGACGTGCGCAACATCTTCGCGTTGTCGCGCGTGATCGAGCCGCTCGGCGCGAAACTCGAAATCGCGCGCAACGGACGCGAGGCGCTCGAAGCGCTGGCCCGTCACGACGACATCGATCTCGTGCTGATGGACGTGATGATGCCCGAGATGGACGGCCTCACCGCGATGACCGAGATTCGCAAGCGGCCGGAACATGCGCGCCTGCCGATCATCGCCCTGACCGCAAAGGCGATGCAGAGCGATCGCGAAAAATGTCTCGAGGCGGGTGCGGACGATTACATATCGAAGCCCATCGATGTAGATAAGCTCGTTTCTTTGTGCCGCGTATGGTTGCGGCAGCGATGACTCAACGACGGACGCAGCGACCGACGCAATGAACGACAGCAAGCACGATGAAGAAGCCACGTTCGACATCGAACTGAAGCTGATTCTCGAAGCCATCTATCTGAGGTATCAGCACGACTTCCGGCATTACGCGGTAAGTTCGCTGCGGCGCAGGCTCGCGCAGGCGGTGCACGATCTCGAATGCACGACGCTTTCGCAATTGCAGGAGCGCATACTTCGCGAGCCGGCGCTGTTCGCGCGGCTCTTTCAATACCTGACGGTGCAGGTCAGCGAGATGTTTCGCGATCCCTCGTATTTCCGCGCGATCCGCGAGCAGGTGGTGCCCATCCTGCAGACGTATCCGTCGATCAAGGTGTGGGTCGCGGGCTGCAGCAGCGGCGAGGAACTGTGGTCGCTCGCCGTGCTGTTCGCAGAGGAAAAGATCGCGGACCGCACCGTGTTCTACGCAACCGATATCAACGCCGAAGCGCTGCGTCAGGCCGAAAGCGGCATCTATCCGGTGGAACGGCTGGCGGGCTTCAGCCAGAACTATCTCGCGGCAGGGGGCAAACGTTCGCTTTCCGACTACTATCACGCGGCTTACGGCGCTGCGAAGTTCTCGCAGACGCTCAAGTCGCGTGTGGTGTTCGCGGACCATAGCCTCGCGACCGACAGCGTGTTTCTCGAAGCGCATCTCGTGTCGTGCCGCAATGTGCTGATTTATTTCGATCGCGCACTGCAGGATCGTGCGCTCGGTCTGTTCAGCGATTCGCTCGTGAGGCGCGGCTTCCTCGGGCTCGGCAGCAAGGAGAGCCTGCGTTTCTCGAAGCACGCCGATAGCTTCGCGGACTTCAACCCGCGCGAGCGGCTCTATCAAAAGGTATAGCGATGAGCACCATCGACGCCATCGTGATCGGCGCTTCGGCGGGCGGCGTCGAAGCACTCAATCTGCTGCTGCCCGCGCTGCCGCGTGAATTCGCGCTGCCCGTGCTGATCGTCGTGCACGTGCGGCAGGGGCAGCCGAGCTTGTTGCCGGGACTGTTCGCCGAGCGGTGCAGCATTCCCGTGCAGGAGCCGTTCGACAAGGACGTGATCGCGCCCGGCGTGATCTACTTCGCGCCGCCCGGCTATCACATGATGGTCGAAGCCGAAGACGGCGCGCCGCCCGCGATTGCGCTTTCCGTCGATCCGCCGGTGCGCTTCTCGCGTCCTTCGGTGGACGTGCTGTTCGAATCGGCGGCGCATGCCTACGGCGAGCGGCTGCTCGGCATCGTGCTGTCGGGTGCGAACGACGACGGCGGGCGCGGCGCACGCGCCATTCGCGATGCGGGCGGCGCATGCTGGGCGCAGGACCCGGACACGGCATCGGCGCCTTCGATGCCGCAGGCGGCGATCGCACAAGGCGCGGCCAACGAAGTGCTCACGCTCGACGACATGGCGGCGCGCCTCGCCATGCATACACGCACACGCCGGATGCAGAGATGAACGCTATGAACGAAGGCATGGCCCAAGCAAGGAGTCACCAGATGACGCAACCCATCCACGTGCTGATCGTCGATGACATCCGCAACAACATCACGGCGCTCGAAGCATCGCTCGCGCGGCCGGATCTGTCGGTGCTGAAGGCCGAATCGGGGCCGGCCGCGCTCGAACTGCTGCTCAAGCACGAAGTCGCACTCGCCATTCTCGATGTCAACATGCCCGGCATGGATGGCTTCGAGCTTGCCGAACTGATGCGCGGCAGCCCCCGCACGGCGCACGTGCCGATCATCTTCCTCACCGCGACGGCGCAGGACGTGAGCCGCACGTTTCGCGGCTACGAAGCGGGCGCGGTGGACTTCCTCTACAAGCCGTTCGACTCGCGCATCCTGAATTCGAAGGTCGATGTGTTCATCCAGATGGAACGGCAAAAGCAGCAGCTTGCAACGCAACTCGCGACCATGCAGCAATTGCTCGACGCGAACGAAATGCTGATGGCCGTGCTGGGCCATGATCTGCGCACGCCGCTGTCGGCGGTGATCGCATCGGCGGAATACCTGTCGCGCTTCGTGAAGGACGAGAACGTCGCGAATATCGGCACGCGCATCAAGTCGAGCGGCATGCGCATGGTTCGCATGGTCGATCAGCTGCTCAATCTCGCGCGTCTGCGCGGCGGGCGCGTGACGTTGCAGCCGCGCGCCGTCGAACTGGCGACGCTCGCCAGGAATATCGTCGAGGAATACGAGGCGCGCGTCGGCAAGGGACGCATCTTCGTGCTGCGTCAAGGCGATACGCTCCTGCAAGGCGATGGCGATCTGCTTTCGCAGGTGTTTTCGAATCTGATCGGCAATGCGCTGCAACACGGGCTCGAAGGATCGTCGGTACAAGTGCGGCTCGAAGGCGGCGCGAACGACGTGAAGATTATCGTGCAGAACGCCGGCGAGATTCCGGCGGAAATCCTGCCAGGCATCTTCGCGCCTTATCGTTCGGGGCGGCGTCAGAACGAATCGAGCGGTCTGGGGCTTGGGCTTTACATCACGCGCGAGATCGCGGAAATGCACGGCGGCGAAGTGAAGGTGCGCTCGTCCGCAGAAGCGGGCACGGCATTCGAAGTGACGCTGCCGCGCATCGTGCGTCCGCATGTGGGCGATCACGCGGATCTGGCACAACCGTTCAGGCTGAGTTGAGCCGGCTCATACGCGCAGTCCCAGTCGTGTCTACAATGCGGCCATGTGAGGACATGGAGGGAATGCACGATGCCGGGCCCGGATCTGGATACGAGAATCGAAACTTATTATGTGCGTGTGAAAGGCGTAGTGCAGGGCGTCGGCTTTCGTCACCACACCGTAAGACGCGCGCACGCGCTCGGCGTGCGCGGTTGGGTCGCCAATCTCGATGACGGCTCCGTCGAAGCCGTCATTCAGGGCGCCGCCAATCAGGTCGACCTGATGCTCGAATGGCTGCGCCGCGGCCCGCCGCATGCGCGCGTCACGGACTTCTTCAGCGAAGAGCGTTACGTCGAAAAGCGTTATGAACGCTTCGAGCAGCACTGACGCTCAACGCGCCACCAGCAGACTTTCCGCGAACTGCCACTCTTCATCGCGCCACTGATGCGTGCATTCGAAGCCCGCATCGGCGGCGATCGGGGCGACTTCCTCGGCCGCATACTTATGGCTGCTTTCCGACCAGATCGTTTCGCCCTGTTCGAAGTCGACGTGCAAATCCGCGTCGCGCACACGCACCGATAACGGACGCTTCGCGCGCAGATGCATTTCAATGCTCCGCGCATCGGGATTGAAGCGCGCGACATGCTCGAAGGCATCGAGCGGAAAATCGCCGCCCAGTTCGCGATTGATCCGCGCAAGCAGATTCAGGTTGAACGCGGCCGTCACGCCGATGGGATCGTCGTAGGCGGCGATCAGCGCCGGCAGCGGCTTGATGAGATCGGTGCCGAGCAGGAGCGCGTCGCCGGGTTCGAGCATGCCGCGGATCGAGCGGAGAAACTTCGTCGCGGCAAGACGCGCGAAATTGCCGATGGTGCTGCCAAGAAACAGCACGAGCAAGTGCTCGCCCTTGTTTCGCTTCGCGCTCACTTCGGCGAGGCCGGCGAGGTAATCGCGCTCGTAACCGACGATCGACACGCGTTCGATATCCCCAAGCTCGCGATGACACAACTGCAACGCCGTGCGCGATATCTCGATCGGGTAATACGCAGTGGGCTGCTTCTTGCACAGCGCTTCCAGAATGCGCCGCGTCTTGCGTCCGCTGCCGCTGCCGAGTTCCGCGACCTTCACGTTGGCGGGCAGCGCATTCACGATATCCGCCGCATGCGCCTTCAGCACGCGTTCCTCCGCGCGCGTGACGCCATATTCCGGCAAGGCGGTGATGACTTCGAAAAGGGCGGAGCCGACTTCGTCATACAGATACATCGACGGAAGCTCTTTCTGCGGCCGCCTCGAAAGACCGGCGTGGACGGCTTCTGCAAAGGCGCTGGAAAAACGGGGCGACAAGGCGGGCTGAGTCATGACGTCTCCATCGTTGCGGCTTTTTCTTCGCGTGCCCCGCTCGGAACGGGGCACAGCGCTCGGATGCTGCTGATGCAATGACGCTTTCAGGAGGTATCGATTGGCGGTGAAGCAAAAAACACGCTAGACGAGGGTCACGCCGATGCTGCGTTTAGAATGCCGCTCAACGCATTCTGGCGCTGACGCGCGAAATCTCGATGAATCAGCATGTCATGGGCCGCGGCATTGCATTGTCCGTCGCCGCTTCCACGTTGTTCGCGCTCATGTCCGCTTATACGAAGTGGCTCGCCCCGCTCGATGGCCTCGACATCTTCGCGTGGCGCATGGTCTGGACGTTGCCCGGCGCGCTGCTGCTGGTGGCCGTTCGCAATCGATGGCCGCAATTATGCGCGCTCGTTGCGAAGCTTGCCGGAAACGTGCGCCTGCTTGCTGGATTCGCCGTTTCGGCTACGCTGCTCGGCTTGCAGCTGTGGATATTTCTCTGGGCGCCGCTGCATGGCCGCGCGCTCGAAGTGTCGCTCGGCTATTTCCTGCTTCCGCTCGTGATGGTGCTGATCGGGCGCTTCCATTACCACGAGCGGCTCGATGCGCTGCAATGGGCGGGTGTCGCGGCAGCGGCGATCGGCGTAGCGCATGAGTTGATCGTCACGCAGGCGTTTGCCTGGCCGACGCTCGTCGTGATGCTGGGCTATCCGCCATATTTCCTGTTGCGGCGTCGCCTCGACGCCGATCCGCTCGTCGCGTTCGCCGTCGAAATCATGTTGATCGCGCCATTTGCGCTGATCACGCTGGCTGCACGCGGTTCCTTTGCCGTGGTCGCCGGTGCGCCGCTTCTTTCGATGGTGCTGCTGCCCGGTCTCGGCGCACTCAGCACGATTGCCCTCGCATCGTATCTCCGTGCGAGCCGCTATTTGCCGCTCGCGCTGTTCGGCATACTCGGTTACGTCGAACCTGTGTTGCTCGTCGGCGTAGCGGTGTTACTGCTCGGCGAGCCGTTCTCGGCGGACAAGCTCGGCACGTATGGTCCGATCTGGCTGGCGGTTGCGCTGACCGCGGTGCATAGCGGACGGCTTCTGATGCATGAACGCGCGCAGCGTCGCGCAGCACCGATGAGCGAGCATCATGCGAGCGCGGAGCATGAGGTGGGCGCGGCGGAGATCGAACGTATCGAGTGAACCCAGTAAATCGATGCGATGAAAAAAGCGAGCCCGAAGGCTCGCTCGATGTGTCAACGCACGGGACCGAAGGAATCGACAACTCGACGGTCCGCGTGCGCAATGCGATGATCGATTATGCGCGCCGGCTTCCCTTACTTCTTCGCGGCGTCGACCTTCGCATCGGCGGCCGCCTTGTTTGCGTCGCTTTGCGCCTCGACTTTTTCCTTGTCGGCCTTGGCTTGCGCCACGTTGGCATCCTTCGCTGCGTCGTGCTTCTTGTCATCGGCCTTGGCCTGTGCAGCGTGCTTCTTCTTGTTGGCTTTCGCCTGTGCCTTCGTGGCGTCACCGCGCGCGTCGGAGGCTTGCTCCGCCGTGGTCGCCCGCGCTACCTTCGCGGCTTCCTTGTTGGCGTCGGCTTGCGCCGATGCCTTGTCTTCGTTCGCCGATGCCTGGGCCTTGGCGGCATCGTGTTGAGCTTCGGCCTTCTTCTTGTTGGCCGTGGCCTGGGCCTCGGTCTTCTCGTGATTGGCCTTCACTTGCGCCTTGTCAGCGTCGGTTGTGGCGGTCTGCGCGAATACGGTGGTGACGAGCAGCGTGGATGCGAGAGCAGCGACGATTTTCTTCATGATTGTTCGACTCCTTGAGATCCTGCGTTTTTCAACGACGCATGCCAATGCGCGGCATGTGACGATGAAAACGCGAAGCCATCGTCGATCGTTGACCGCTGTTTGGTGACAAACGGTAACGAGGCGCTAGCAAATGAAACAGCCGTCGTGCATGGGCGAAGCCGTTGCAAAGTTCAAGAACGCAAGTGTTACGGACACGCGAATTTTTCCGCGTTTGTAACAGCCGCCTTTTTAGTTCGGCATCCGAATCATCATTTGTAAGCGTTGAAATGCACCGTTACCAACTGCATCAGTTATTTCCTTAGTGCCTGCTTAAGATGCTTCTCACAAACCCGGACAACGGGATCAGGAGAAACACCATGAAGCGCGGAGCACTTGTCTTGTTGATGATCGGTAGTCTGTCGATGGCGGGCCAGGCCTCGGCGCACGGGCGCGGCGGCGGATACGGTGGCGGACATGGCGGCGGTCGCGGCGGCGACGGCGGCGCGATCATCGGCGCGTTGATCGGCGGCGCTGTGCTGGGCGCGCTCGTGACATCGGTCGCCAATGCGCAGCCGTCGTATGCACAGCCGGCCTATGCAGAACCGGCCTACGCTCAACCCGCGTACGTTCAACCAGCCTATGCCCAACCCGCGTATGCGCAACCGGCTCCGCCCGCAGGCTACTGCTATGACGGTTATCGGCGGGCGTACGTCCCATGCGCGCCCGCGGGCTACGGCTATTGACGCCTGATCGAACGCGGCACGGTGCTTGCGCCAGCAAGGAGCGGCTGCAGCAAACGATACGCGCAGCCGGCACGCTAACTTTGGGAGATTCGCAATGAAAGCAATCACGATGAAACTGGTGGCCTCGGCGCTCGTCCTCGGCCTGTCGGGCGGCGTCTACGCGCAAGCGGGCGGCGGTGGCGGCGGTGCGGGCGGTGGAGGCAGCGCGGGCGGCGGTGGCGGCGCGGGTGCGGCCGGCGTCGGCGGCGGCATGGGCGCGGGCGGCAACGGATCGGCGGGTGCGGGCACTGGCGCGGCAGGCAAGGGCGGCGGCGTCGGCATGGGCGGCAGCGGGATGGGCGGAACGAGCGACGGCACGACCGGCACCGGAACCGGCGCCAAGAGCGGCATGGGCAACAACGGGGTGAACAACGGCATGGGGCAGGGCACCATGCAACGCAGCGGTCCGGGCAGCACGGGCAGCGCAAGCCCGGGCGGCATGTCGAACGGAAGCGGCCAGCAACAGGGCTATTGACGCGCCGTGTCGATGATCAGTGAGTGCCAAGCGGGTGCGATCGTCGCGAGCCTGAACGGGCTAAGCGGCATCCGCCACGCGGCGGCGCGCCAGGAGAACAACTAGAAGATGATTGGTTACTGAGCAGGCGCGGTGACCGGCTCAAACGTTTTCGCGCGAAGGCTGACCTTTTGCGCATAGGCGCTCGATCCGCCGTAGTTCTTCAGCGCGGCATCGACATCGCCTTTTGCAGACTTCAGATAGCCATGCAAGATGGCCGAGCCGACTTCGATGTTGGCTTCCGGCTCCGTCAGATCGACATCGCGCACGAGTTTCTTGTGCGCCGACGGCACGACCTGCATCAGCCCCGTGGCGTTGTTCGCGCCCCTGGCCGTTTCCTTGAAACGCGATTCGATCGAGATGATGGCGAGCAAAAGCGCCGGGGGAAGCGAATACTTCGAAGCCGACGACATGACCGCCGTCGCGATGGCCTGCGCTTTTTCGCGTGCGATGCCGAACCGGCGCGTGATGGTTTCGGAGACTTTGTGATGCGCTTCTTCGCTTCGCGTGTCCTGCTGCACGGCTTGCGCCATGACATCCGAGGCGGCGGGCGCGCTTTCCTGCGCGAAGGCGGCCTGGGTGCAAGTCAGCAAGAGGGCGATCAGAAGGGATGTGCGGCGCATCGGACTCGGTGAGAAGCAGCGGAGCCGCATTATAGCCCGACAAATTCCCGTTGCAGATCATGGGCTTGTCTTATATCTGAGGAATTGTTTTGCAAGGTAGAAGAAGTTACTTCTTCGACAAGACGCGCCTATGTCCGCTCCGCGCGCTTGGCCGGCGGAGCCGAAATGCCTTCCCCGGCGTCGTGCGACAGGCGGGCGAACATCGGTACTGACGCGAGCACGAGGAGCGCCGTCGCGATGAATCCGCACGCGAGCTGCCACCGCTCGGTCTGCGTGCTGCCCGATACGAGCATCGTGGCCTGGATCGTCCCGGCGGCGACCGTGACGCCGAACGCCTTCATCAACTGCTGCGCGGTTCCCTGAAACGAGGTCGCTGCGGCGAGGCGTGCTTTCGGCACGTCGGCGAAGGCGAGCGCGCCCATCGTCGCGAAACTGAGCGAACGGCCGAGGCCGCCGACCAGCAGCAACAGAAAGATGGCGCTCGGGGGCCACGCTTGCGACATCGTCGAGCAAACGACGAGCACCGCCGCGAAAGTGACGCTGCCCGCGCAGAGCACCGTACGGACGGAGAATCGGCGCAGCGCGAGCGCGGTCATCGGCCTCATGCAAAACGAGCCCAGTGCGCTTGCGAACGTGATGAGTCCGCTCGCCGATGCGCTGTAGCCGAAGCCCGCCTGCAACGTCAGCGGCACGAGAAACGGCAGCGCGCCCGCACCCGCCCGGAACAGGCTGCCGGCGATGGTGGCAGCGTGAAACGTCGGGATCGACAGCAACGAGAAATCGATGGCCGGATACGGCGTCTTCCGGCAATGCAGTATCGTCGCCCGGAAAAGCAGCAAGCCGGCCGCGACGCAGATCCACGGCACGCCGGCAGGCAACACGTCGCGCCCGGCGCTTTCGATGCCGATCATGAACAAACTGAGCGATGCGCCCGACAGCAGCATGCCGCGCAGATCGGGCGCCGTGCGGCTTTCCGGCGGCGATGGCGGCAACAGCCTCCACGTGAGCCACAAGCCGATGACGCCGACCGGGACATTGACCCAGAAGATGCTGCGCCACGAGAGCGTATCCGTCAGAAAGCCGCCGAGCGGCGGACCGAGCAACGGGCCGACGAGCGCGGGCATCGTCAGCCACGTGGTTGCTTGCAGCAGTTCCTCGCGCTTGACGCCGCGAAAGAGAATGAGCCGGCCGACGGGCACCATCATCGCGCCGCCGAGCCCTTGCACGACCCGCGCGGCAAGCAGTTGCGGCAGATTCATCGCGGCGGCGCACGCGATCGACGCCAATGTGAACGTCGCGATCGCCCACATGAATACGCGCCGTGCGCCGAAGCGGTCGGCCACCCATCCGCTGGCCGGAATGAACACCGTCAATGCGACGAGATACGCGGTGATGGCGCTGCTCAGATGAACGGGATCGACATGAAGATCGCGGGCCATGGCAGGGATGGCGGTCGCGACGATGGTCCCGTCCATGTTTTGCATAAAGAGCGCACTGGCAACGACAGCCGCCGTGATGCGAAAGTTGCCGCCCTTCATGATGCGTGGCCCGCGAATGCGCTCGAACGCAGCGGCCCGGCGGTTCCGGTGCCGGTTCCGATTCGATTGACGTGCATGTGCGCCAGTTTACTCGATGCCTCGGACTGCCGTCGGCGCGCTATGCTGGATGCATCCTCTCTCGACGACGACCCAGCACTTACGTCATGCCATTCGCTTTTCGCGGACGCCCTGAACTCGCCGGCCTCGATCGCAGCGCAAGACGCGACGTGCGGCGGCTCGCATGGCACTTTGCGCAGCGGCACTGGAGCCTGCATGCGCCGGCGTTCGCCTGGCTCGTCTTCGTGCTGCTGCATACGCGCTATGGCGTCGTCGCGGGGCGCAGCGAATATCTGTGGGTGACGCTCGGGTTCTTCGTCGTCGCGGTGATCGTGATCCGGCTGCACATCGCGCATTATCTGCGGCCCGCACGCGCCATTTTCGATTTGATGGGCGCATCAGGCATTCGCGCCATCACGCGGCGCTAGACACAAAAGGCCCGTTTTAGCGTGCTAGGATGCCTGTGCCCTTTCCTTCAACGAACGCTAAAGAACGCTGATGGCAACGTTATACGAAACGCTGGGCGTCGATGAGCACGCCACCGAGGAAGAGATCAAGCGGGCGTATCGCAAGGCCGCGATGCGTTGCCACCCTGACCGCAACGTCGGCAACGAAGAGGCCGCTCATGCGAAGTTTCACGAGATAAATGACGCTTACGCCATTTTGTCGGACCCCGCGCAACGCGAGGTATACGACCGTATCTTCGCGGAAGAAATGGAGCGCCGTGAAGCGCAGCTACGCGAGGAAGAAGCGGCGCGCGAGGCGCTCTATGCGAAGCGCGTATCGCTTGCGATGCGCTTTGCGTCGGAAGGGCGTAACGGTGACGTCGTGTTCGGCGTGCTGCTCGGCCAGGACTGCGACGAAGCGACGGCTCGGCAGATCGCGGAGAGCGTCGTCGCATTGCACGAGTCGCGCGAAGCGAAGGCAAAGGCCGAATCCGCGCCTGAGCCCGCGACCGAGACGAAGGAAGCGCCGGCTCAAACCGCCGATCAAAGCGCCCGCGCAATGAACCCGCTTGGCGCAATGTGGTTTCAGTTCTTCAACAACATGCGTCTTTGAGGCTTCCGGTCACGCAGCGAGCCGCTCTCGCCTGATGTTCGCTCGCTGCGGCGCGGGCGGATAAACGCACCACTGTCCGTCATTGTGTCGAAAGAAGAATAATGCTCTCGACGCCGCACCCTGCAATGTTTCGACGCACACGTACCGCGTGTGATCGGCGCGGGTACGGCTGAACTTCGTGACATGCACTGGCACGCTTGCCGGCGCGAGCCATTTCTCCACTTGAGAACGTAGGGATCGTTCGTTGATGCTTTTCATCTGAAGTCTCCTGCACGCGGCGTGCATGTCTGGATATCGGCTAGAAGCGCACGAGGCTTTAAGCCGCATGAATGACGCCTGCCGCAACGCACCACACTCGTGACAAAACACTTTAACTCTACGCCGTGAATCCGCCAGCGTCGTGCCCTTTTGCGAAATAGCAACAGCACATGCCAAGCTTAATTAAGGCGTCTATGTCGTGTATGTTCAATACGTGTCGTGCGCGGGTATGTGCGCGAACGGTCATATCGTCGGACCGGTGCGTATGGTTATCGTCAAAGAGGCACTAGCGAAACGCATGCCCGGCCCGATGCGTTATAGCGGACGCGCGAAGCTGAGTTCGTGACCGTCGGGATCGGTGAGATGAAAATAGCGCTCGTTCCAGGGCGCATCGCGCGGCGCAAACAGCGGCTCGATGCCGCTTGCGCGCGCCTTGCGATAGAACGCATCCACGTCGGACACGTAGATGATGACGCGGCCCCACCATCGAATGGGACCGTGCGTTTCGCTGGTGATGTTGAGAAAGGAACTCCCCAGCGCGAAAGAGGTGAACGCTTCATCGGCGCCGCCGTGAACGATGCGAAAGCCGAGCGCCTGATAGAAGCGCACGGCACGTGGCATGTCGTGCGTCGCGAGCGTGATTGCGCTCAGACTTTCGACGCGCGCATCATCGTGATCCGAAGGTTCCATGCGTGGGGCTGTCATTCGGGATGACGATGCGAAACGATAGACAGCACCGATAAATCCGGATGCGTGCCGTCGATGATGCTCTTGCCGATATGCCGCGCTTCGTCCACTGCGTCTTGCGCGGTCCGGTATTCATCGTCGCCATCGGCATGAAAATATACGGCTTCCGCAGGCGTATCGGCGTTCGTTCCATGGCGGCATACACGACCGATGAACACATATCGCTCGGCCGCGCGTGGAGGCGCGTGCTCCGGCGTCGGTTTTATTTGCGGCAGCACGTGTATGTCGAAGCCCTCATATACGAAGACCTGCCATTGTGAAGCGGGTTCGCCGGACATGATCGCCTCCCTGTCGTTGCCAGGCTCGCATTGCAACGTTACTCCACTTCGGCATGCGAATCCATCGGGAACGACGGGTTGCCACGAGCGGCTCGCACGCGATGGACACGAGCCGCCAACGCCGCATCACACGATATACGGTCCGCTGATGCGCCCTTCGAAGATGGCGATGTTGATGCCCCAGTCATCGACGGTTCCGGGCGCGCGGCCATCGACGATGGCGGACACGGCCCTTCCGCCTGCGATGCACTGCATCTGTTGCTGAGAGAGCCTGGCTTCGTCGCGGGCTTGAGTATCGGGCGGAAGGTCCGCAATGGCGAGAGTGCGTTTCATGGTGGTGCTCCTGGCGGGTAGCTTGAAGTGAACCGAGCATTGCGATGCTCGCCACGAGTTTTGCAAGGCCTATGCCAATGCGCGCCGCCTGGGCGTGGACAAGGCGCAGCGCGCAACAGCCGCACTTGATCGAGTCGTCAGGCGGCGGTATGTTGGAGTCGCGCGAACAGATGAACACCGTGGTGTTGGCGCATCTATCGGGACTGGACCATGAACTTCATTGTTCGGGCAGTGAGTTTTATCCTCGCGAGCGCAGTGCCTTTTAGCGGCTGCGTTCTCGCGCAAGAGGCGCGGCAATCTATTGCACTGCTCGACTGCACGCTCATCGACGATAACGCCGCCTACAACGACGCCGACATCAACCGCATTCAAAGCCAGCGGCTTCAGATGATCAGCAGCACCTTGCGCGATGACGTACACCAGCGCGCGCTGTTCGAAGTCGCGGATAACGCGCGAGCAAGCGATCTCATCGCCTCGCTGCAAAGCGGTCAGGACATGAGCGCATGCAACGGATGCGAGCTGCGTGTGGCGCGTGAGTTGGGCGCGTCGCGCGTCGGCGTGTGCTGGGTGCAGAAGATCAGCAATCTGATACTCAACATGAACCTGCGGGTAGAGGACGCACGCAGCGGCGCAACCCTCTTTCAGCGTTCGGTCGATATTCGCGGCAATACGGATCAGTCCTGGCGACGCGGCGCAAAGGCACTGGTCGATCTTCTCGCGAACGATGCGTCCGCGCTTCATTGATCCTTTGCGAAGGGAATTCGGGAATTTCTCCCGCCCGATGCGATTGCGTGCGCGGCGTCTCCTGCGCTAAGTTAGTCGCTGGGCGAGGCTCACCTCAAGCGGCCCGCCATAGAACGAACAAAGAACGTTCAGCTGGAGACGCTCATGCAAGTCACCATCAAGGCGGCGCGCCTGGCGTGCGCGTCGTTTCTCGCACCCGCTTTGTTTCTCTCCGCATTCAGCGCGCACGCCACGGCTCAGACCGCTTATGTGACCAGCGAAACCGCCGGGGTCGGCGTGATCGATCTCGCGAATTTCTCGCTTGCCAGAACCATCGACGTGGGCAAGGACGGCCCGCGCGGCCTGAGCCTCAATCAGGACGGCACGCGCCTGTATGTCGCCAACAAATCGACGGGCGATCTTTCGGAAATCGATACCGCTTCCGGCAAGGTCACGCGGCGCGTGAAGATCGGCAAGAACCCCGAATTCGTGCGTGTGTACGGCGGTTATGCGTATGTGACGTATGAGCCGGGCGAATCCGGCGCGCCGCCCAAACCCGGCGAGCCCGAGAAGGACGACGACGACGCGAACTCGCCGCCCGCCGAAATCGCCATCGTCGATCTAAAAGCGTTGAAGGTCACGCGTTCGGTCAAGAGTGGCCATGAAACGGAAGGCGTCGAATTTTCGCGGGACGGCACGCTGATTCTCGTCACGAACGAAGGCGACGACACGGTGTCCGTCTACCGTGCGCGCACGGGCAAGCCGGTGCGCACCGTCGCATTGCAGAAGGGCTCGCGTCCGCGCGGCATCAAGATATCGCCCGATGGAAAGCAATACGTCGTCACGCTCGAGAATGCTAACAAGTTCATCGTGCTGGACGGCAAGGACCTGAAGGTTGTCAAAACCGTCGATACGAAAACCGGCCCCTATGGCGTATCGTTCGATCCTTCGGGCAAGCGCCTGATTGTGGTTGCATCGCGGGACAAGATCCTGCAAGTGTTCGACGGCGCGACCTACGCGCACATGAGCGACATACCCGTAGGCCAGCGCTGCTGGCATTTCAGCTTCACGCCCGATGGATCGCGGCTGCTGCTGGCATGCGGCCGCTCCAATGCGGTGTATGTGCTCGATGCGTCGAACTTCCAGACCATCAGCCAGATCGGCGACTTGCCGCTTGCATGGGGCATCGTCACGTATCCGCCGAGCGCGGGATCGATAGCGGGCCGCTGATCGCGCTGGCCGCACGGCCGTTTCGCTTTGCACCGCGCATCGTTGCTCAATCCACCTTCCGCCTCGCTGTGAGCGGCTGCTAGTATCAGATAGGCTCTCCGGCGAGGACAATCATGCTTACATTAGCCGAGGCGTTCGACGCAATATCCGATACTCCGGTGAGCAGGCGCATTCTGATTGCGGCCCAGGGCAGCACGGGCAATTGCCGATGGCTGCCCGCACACGTCGGCAAGCACGGCGAGCTTCGTTACGAGCAGTGCATACAGGAAGGCATCGAACTGGACGACGATGCCGCCGACGCGCTTCGCCTCTTGGATGCCGGCTCGCTTTCCTCGTGCGCGCTCGTCGTGCATCTTGGCGCGCTGGGCGTGGGCGCGCTCGTGATGGGACCGGAATCGCCCAGCGATGCCATGCGGATGCTCGAGCAACTCAAGGCCAACGCACTCGGCCGCTTCGTCGAGAAATTCCTGGCCGACTTGCGGCAACGCCGGCCTGCAAAGATCTATCCGTTCAAACCGCGCTGAGTCGGAGCTGGCAGCAGCACTCAGTTCCATGCATAGCGCAAGCCGACCCAGACGCCGCGTGGCGCACCAATCCCGAGGAATTGCTCATTGGTGGTATCCGCGCCGTTGAAGGTATGGTTCGGCCCGTTGAAGAAGTTCTCGCCGAGAATCGCGAAGTTCGCGTAGCGCTTGTTGAGCAGGTTCTTGACCGTCGCATAGACTTGCAATTGCTTCGTGACGTTATAGGTCGTGTCGAGATCGATCAGGAAATAGCCGGCGATGCTGCGGTTAACATCCTGATTGTTCTCGTCGCCACGCGCAAAGATATTGCTGCGATATGTGAGATTCGTGCCAATGTTCCATCGCGAAAGCGGGTTGTAGTCCACACGCAGTTTCACGGTATTTGCGGGAATGCCGGGAATGCGGTCTCCGGAATGCACGGTAATGTTGCCGTTGGCGTCCGCGCTCGAATTGCTCGCGCTGTTCTCCCTCCATGTGGAACGATACGTCGCGTTCACATAGCTGTAGCTCGCGGCGAACCCGAGCGGTCCCCATCGCGTGCGGCCCGCGAGTTCGAAACCCTGACGGCGTGTCTTGCCGACGTTCTGAAAGTAGCCGAGCGTGCTCGTTGCGCCTTCGCTGCTGACGAACTGGATGTCGTCCGTGAGCGTCGTGCTGTATAACGCGGCGCTCCAGGTCGTCGATCTGCCGATATGTCCGCGTGCACCTATTTCGAACGTCTTCGAGATGACCGGCTTTAGTTCGGGGTCCGCAATGAAATCGTTCGGAAGCGAGCAGGGGGCGTTCGGGTCCGCGCACGCAAGCTCGATTGCCGTCGGCGAACGCATGCCTTCGTTGTAGGTCGCATACGCCGTGAACCACGGCGTCGGGTTCCAGTTGAAGCCAATTGCCGGATTGAAACGCGAAAACGTGTGCCGTCCATCGAGGAGCGGCTGCACGCCGCTTTCATCGCCGATGGTCGCCTTGGCCCAGTTATAGCGGCCCGCGAGCGTCATCGACCATTGCTCGGTGAACGACAGCGTATTCTCGAAGTAAATGCCCCAGTTTTCATTGCGCGTCTTGGCGTTCGTCGTCGGCACGAAAGGGCCGAGGCCGATGGTCGCGCGGCTATCGGTGAACTCCGCGGGCTGCGACGACTGAGTGAAATGCGAATTGGCGAAGTCGCCTGCTCCGCCCAGAATCAACTGGTTATCCATGCCGAACAGCTTGTTGAGCAGCGTCAGCTGCAGGCTTGCGCCATAGCTGTCCGTCACGATCACGGATTGATCGTTGGTCGCCTCCGTGAGATCGATCGTGCCGTCCTCATCGGCTTCGCCGTAATTGTCGTTGACGTTGCTGCTCACGTTGCGGTTGCGATAGTGCCGGTAATACAGATTGCCGCTCAACTCCACATTCGGCGAAAAGTAGTGCTCGCCCGACAGCGTGATATAGCCCACCTGATTTTCATTCGTGTCGGGAAACGTATAAGCCTGCTTGTAGTTGTCGAGAAACGAGCGTGGAATGGTCTGCGATCCGTTGAGCGTGTTGTCCGCGCCGCCCATCGAGAGAGAAATGGTCGTGTCGGCGTCCGTGTAACGTAGCTTCGCAAATGCCTGGCGCAAGCGGCTCGAATTCTGTGCCGCCCAGCCGTTGTCATTGGCGATGTTGGCCGTGAAGTAGTAGTCCAGGTTAGTGCCGATCACGCCGCCTTGTTCGATCTGCGCAGTCTTTTTGCCCCACGATCCGCCGCTGATATCGATGTTCCCGCCGGGATTCGTGCGGCCGTTCTTGGTCGTGATGGCGATTGCGCCGCCGAGCGTATTGAGGCCGAAGGTCGGATTGGAACCGGGAATGAGTTGCATCGTATTAATGGCGGCTTCCGGAATCAGATCCCAGTTCACCACATCGCCGAAAGGCTCATTGATGCGAACACCATCGAGAAACACTGAAAGACCCTGCGGCGTGCCGAGCAAGGGCGACGCAGTGAAACCCCGATAATTGATATCCGTTTGAGAAGAATTGCCCTGCGCGTCGTTGACGTCGACACTCACTGCGTTTTGCTGCAGATAGTCGGTGACGGTAGCGGAGTGCTGCGCTTCGATCTCGTTGCCCTTGATGGTCTGCACGTTCGCCGGCACCTTTTCGAGCGGCGTGCCCACGCCCAATAAGGGTGTGGTTCCCACCACGACGATAGTCGGCAATTCCGTATTCGGCGGCGCGCTGGCCGCTTGCGCCCACGCGCCGGCAGTGATGCTCGCGAATGCGCTCCCGAACACGAGCTTCAGTCCCGCTCGGGGTTTGAACCGATGCGCGATGGCGGACTGGCGCGGCATGCTCCTCATTGTCGTCTCCGGTTATTCTTTCTTGTGGCTTCCTTGAAACGATCGGCCTTTGATAGAAAGAGTCGCACAACAATCCGTGCGCGCCCCGGGAGCTTTTCCCGATCGTGCAGGGAAGGGTTCCCAAACGTCGTTGCATGCGCCATCGCGCGGGCCTGGCGTGCTTAAAATGGATTCCGCGATGCCATCCGAATCCTCGTCCTCTCGCGCTAAAGATGCTTCCAGACGCGCCACGCCCTCGACGGCGTCGCGCGATCTGGCATGCGTGCTCGCGATGACGATCGTCGCGGGCGCAGGCTTCGCCCTGATCGACTTCAGCGAATTCACTTATCACTGGACGCGCAGCGCCGAGCGCTTTCAGCTAGATGAACTTCCTGCGACCCTGTTCGTGCTTGCGCTCGGCTTTGCGTGGTTCGCATGGCGCCGCTACAAGGACGCGCGTCGCGAAGTGCGCCGCAGCCGTGCGCTCGAACAGGAGGCGGAACATCTGCTCGCTGAGAACCGGCGGCTCGCCAATCAGGCCATTACCGCGCAGGAAGCGGAACGCCGCCATTTAGCGCGCGAGCTGCACGACGAACTGGGGCAGTACCTCAACGCGATATCGCTCGATGCGGCACGCATCCGCGATTTGTCCGCTGAACGTGAGGACGAAATTCATCGGCTTGCTTTGGCGTTGATGCAAAGCGCGACGCACGTGTACCGCGAAATCGGCGGCATGACCCGCAAGCTAAGGCCCATCGGCCTCGATGAATTCGGCTTGCCGACTGCCATGGAACATTGCATCGAAGGCTGGCGCGAACGCTTGCCGCAAGCGGAATTCACGTTGACGGTAGAGGGCGATTTCGACCATCTCGGCGATGCGCTCAACATCGCGCTTTATCGGCTCGTGCAGGAAGGGCTGACGAACGTGTCCAAGTTCGCGCGTGCATCACGCGTCGAAATCTATCTGGTACGCACGCCGGAAACGAAGCAAGGCTCGGGAGAGGTCGTCGTGACTATTGCGGACGACGGTCCGGGCGTCGATCTGTCAGTGCCGCGCAAGGGTCTGGGACTCGTCGGCATGCGCGAGCGCGTGGAGGCGCTGGGCGGCGAATTCCATCTTGCGAGCAGTCCCGGTCAGGGCTTTCTGGTCTGCGCACGCGTACCCGTTCAGGCGGGGCGACCGTTGCCTAGCGAGCCGAACGAAGGCGCGTCGGGTGCGCCAGTGAGATCGGAAAAATGAAGTCCCAGACGATTCGCGATCTGCGCGAGCTGGACGCCGTTATCGGCGCCGAATTTCTGCCGTATCACCGATTGATGATTGGCCACGGTCTTCTGACTCAGTCCGAGTTTCTCCGCAATGCTCGGCAGCGTATAACCTTGCACGAGCAAACGGAGCACTTCGAACTCGCGCGCCGATAACTGTCGTCCCGGCGGTCCTTCCTGAATCGTCGCGCGCAGTGCGATCGCCTGCGAAATATCCGGGCTCAGATAGCAAACGCGACGCGCAACGGAGCGCACCGCTTCGACGAGCACATCGGGCGCGCTGGCTTTCGTGACATAACCGCGCGCGCCGGCGTCGAGCGCACGGCGCACGAAGATCGCTTCCTCGTGGACGCTGAAGATCAGCACGCGTGCATGCGGCTCGCGTGCAAGCATACGACGCATCGCTTCGATACCGCTTGCGCCGGGTAACGCAAGGTCCATGACGACGACATCGGGCTGCAACGCGCAGAACTTCTGATAAGCCTGCGCGGCATCCGCCGCTTCGCCCGCGACGCTGACATCGGGGCTGAGTTCCAGCAGACGCTTGTAGCCTTCGCGCACGACGGCGTGATCGTCTACGAGCAGCACGGAGATATCGGCATGCATGATTATTTTTCTCCGACTTCCGATCCATCCGTTCGATGCGTCGAAGCGAGCCGCCGCGAATTGGCATCGTTACGAAAGACGATGGGCTGTTCCTGCGGCTCTTGTCTCATCGAGGCCGCGCGCACTACTTCGATTACCCGCTCATGGTGCGCGGACTTATCGCAAACGGGGTCCGCATTCGCTGGGTCTTGCGTCAGCAGATAGGCCTGACAGCGGCATCCACCGAGATCGATTGTTTTCTCATCGCAACTGCGGCATGGCTCTTTCATCCAGCCAAAGCCGCGAAAGCGGTTGAATGCATCGCTTTCGTACCAGATGTCCTTGAGCGGCGTGTCGATCACGTTGGGAAACGTGAGACCCGGAAGCGAGCGCGCCGTATGACAGGGCAGCGCGGCACCGTCCGGCGCGATGCCGAGAAACACCGAACCCCAGCCGTTCATGCAGCGCTTCGGGCGACGCTCGTAGTAGTCGGGCACCACGAAGAATATCTTGCACTTGTCGCCGATTTCCTTGCGATACCGTTCGACCACGGCTTCCGCTTCCTGCAACTGCTCGGCGGTCGGCATGAGTTGCGCACGGTTCGCATGCGCCCAGCCGTAGTACTGCGTATTGGCGAGTTCCAGATACTCCGCGCCCATGGCGAGCGCCATGTCGATGATGCGCCCGATATGCGGCAGGTTATAGCGATGCAGCACGCAATTGAGCACCATCGGAAAGTCATGCGCCTTGATGAGACCGGCGACGCGCTTCTTCAGATCGAATGTCTTCGTGCTCGATAGAAAGTCGTTCAGCTCCTGCGTGGAGTCCTGAAACGAAAGCTGAATGTGATCGAGGCCCGCGTCCTTGAGCGCGGTAAGGCGCTTGTCCGTCAGGCCGATGCCCGAGGTGATGAGGTTCGTATAGAAGCCGAGCTTGCGGGCTTCACCGACGAGCGTTTCGAGGTCATCGCGCAAGAGCGGTTCGCCACCGGAAAAGCCCAGTTGCGCCGCGCCTAATGCACGCGCCTGACGCAATACGTCGAGCCATTGCGCCGTATCCAGTTCGCGCGAATGGTCCGTGTAATTCACCGGGTTGTAGCAGAAGACGCAGTGCAGCGGACAGCGATACGTCAATTCAGCAAGCAGCCACAACGGCGGCGCAATGGGCGTCCCTTCGTGTTCTGGCTTGGCGATGGGTTCGGAAAGATCCGTCATGCTTGCACCTTTTCACTCCAGCCAGCCACGCGCACGCGCGCCGGCGATGAACGCGCGCACATCGTCGCCGAGACCGGCTGCGTTGAACGCCTGTTCCAGATCGGCGACGAGCGCGGGAATATCGCGCGTGCCATCGCAACGAAGCAGGATTTGCGCGGCGCTCTGATTGAGCTTCACCATGCCTTCGGGGTAAAGCAGCACGTGCGCGTCTTGCGCAGGCTCCCATTGCAGGCGAAAGAGACGCTTGAGCTTCGGACGCAAGGCATCGTCCGGAGCGTCGACGGCTTCGTTTATGCGCTGAGTCGGATTCATGTCGCTCATGCCGGGAACGCCTTTTCAATTGAATCGAGCATGGTCCAAAGAATATCCAGCTTGAATTGCAGGATATCGAGTGCACGTTGCTGTTGCTCGCGCGTGGTGAAATGCGAGAGCGTCACTTCGAGACCATGTTCGACGTCACGCTGCGCAAGCGACACGCGCGAGCGAAAATATGCGAGCCCTTCCGGTTCAATCCACGTGTAATGCTCGGGCCACGTGGCAAGCCGGTCCTTATGAATCTGTGGTGCGAACATCTCCGTCAGCGACGAGCACACCGATTCCTGCCACGGTGCGCGGCGTGCGAAGTTCACGTAGGCATCGACGGCGAAGCGCACGCCCGGCGTCACGAGCCGAAGCGACCAGAGATCGTCGCGCGAGAGTCCGACTGCATCGCCGAGACGCGCCCATGCTTCGATGCCGCCGGGCTGTTCTTCATAACCGTCGTGATCGAGAATACGCAGCACCCAGCGGCGGCGCGTCTCGCGATCGGGGCAGTTGGACATGACCGCCGCGTCTTTGAGCGGAATGTTGATCTGATAGTAGAAGCGGTTCGCGACCCAGCCGCGTATCTGCTCACGCGAGCATCCTCCGCTATTCATCTTCACGTTGAACGGATGATGAATGTGGTACGACGTGCCCTTCGCGCGCAGTTGCTCTTCGAACTGCTCGCGCGTCCATGCGGGGCCGGCTTCCTTCAGTGCGGTGAAGTGCGGGCCGGTCGTGGGGTTCAGCATCGGCGTGAAAGCGTTGCCAGTCATTCAATGATTCTCCGCGATGTCATAGCTCGAAGCTCATGCCGTCATGCGCCACTTCGATGCCATGCTCCGATAGCATGCGCCGTTCGGGTCCGTCCTCGATCAGGATAGGGTTCGTGTTGTTGATATGGATGAGCACCTTGCGCACGTCCGCGCGGCCGATCGAATCAAGCACTTCGATCATGCCGCCGGGACCGCTTTGCGCGAGATGTCCCATATCCGCGCCGGTTTTCTTCGTCAGGCCGAGGCGGATCATTTCGTCGTCGGTCCACACGGTGCCGTCGACAAGCAAGAGGTCAGCGGCGCGCATCGCATCGAGGACATGCGGTTCGAGTGCGCCGAGGCCGGGCGCATAGAACGCGCGCTTGCCCGTGACGTTGTTCGTGAACATGAGGCCGATGTTGTCGCCCACTTCCGGCGCTTCGCGATGCGGCGAATAAGGCGGCGCTTTGCTCGACAGCGGCAGCGCATCGATGCTGACGCGCGGCAGTTCGGGCACGCCGAACGCTGCGCCATCGAGCGCAATGCGGCGATGCTCGACGCCGCAGTAATGCGAAAGAATGGATGTGACCGGAAAGCCGGTCGACAGGTCCTGCCATACCGCGTCGGTCGTATAGAGCGGCAACGGCGTGCCGCGCTCGCGCAACATCAACAGCCCGGTGACGTGGTCGATCTGCGCGTCCATCGTGATGACGGCGGCGATGCCCGTATCGCGCACGCGGCGTGCGGGCTGCAATTCAGGGTTAGCCGCGATCTGCGCGAGTATGTCCGGCGAAGCGTTGACGAGCAGCCAGTCCTCGCCGTTGTCACTGACCGCAATCGACGACTGCGTTCTGGCACGCGCGGCAATGACGCCGCGGCGCACGCCGTCGCAATTGCGGCAGTTGCAGTTCCATTGCGGAAAGCCGCCGCCTGCCGATGAGCCCAACACGCGAATCTTCATCGTCAGGTCCTGCGCGAAAACGTCATGGCCACATTCTCCTTAACAGCCCGTCTTTATCGATGAGCTGATGCTTCATTGCGCCTAGAAAATGAAGAACGATCAACGCGGCCAGCATCCATGCAATGAAACCATGCATGCCGAAGAACAATTCGCGCATTGCTTTATCGTCCGATCCCCATTGTGGCAGAAGCACGCCCCAGAAGCGCGTGCCGTATTTGTTGAACGACGAGCCGAGATAGCCGGTCAGCGGCATCGCGACCATGCCTGCGTATAAAAGACCCTGCGTGGTGCTCGCGGCGGCGCGTTGCCACGCTCCCATCGGCGGCAGAGGCGGCCGGCCATAGGCCAGGCGTACCAGGATGCGGATCAGCACCAGCAGGAAAATCGTCAAACCGAGCGACTTATGGAAGTTGATGACGGTCGACTTGAACGCCAGTCCGCGTGGCAGGCCCACCATATAAAAGCCGATGCACAGCATCGCAATGATGGCGATGGCGATGATCCAGTGCAGCGCAATCAGCGGCCGGGCGAAGCGTTCGTTCGCCACCGTCGACCGGCCGGGCGTCGCGGGCCGGGTGCCGACTGCGGTCATGGCGTGCCTCCTTCGCGAAAGGGCATTGGTGCGGCGGATAGAGGGTCCATTGTTATCGTCGTTTCATGAATTGGCGATCAGCAATTCCCCCCGTCCGTCTACGGCAAGATCACCGGTATAGCGCTTCGGCAATGCGTTTTGCGCGAGCGTCGAGAAAGGCGCGATCTCTTTGGCGAGCATGCGCGCAAGCAGTCGCCAGAAGACATCGAAGCCGCGTCCGCCTTCCGTGAAGGTCGGTGGAACGCGTGAGGGGTTCTTCAATAATACGACCGTGCCGCGCCGCATACCATAGCCCAGGTGTGCGCCCGTTTGTCCTGCGACACAGACCGTCCCTGCTACGATGCGCGACGCAGCAAAATCCCCGGTATTTCCGCCGATGAGCACGGTGCCGCGCCGCATGCGGTCCGCAAGGCGCGCGCCAGCATCGCCGTGGACGACGAGCGTTCCGCCGCTCATGCCTTCCATGTTGCCGGGCAGCGCGCTCGCCGCGAAGTCGCCGACGTTGCCTTGAATGGTCACGCGTCCCGCTTGCATCTCGCATGCGATGAACCGGCCCGCATTGCCTTCAATCGACAGTTCGCCGCCCGACATGCCGATACCCGCGTAGTCGCCCGCATTGCCGTGAATCGTGAGCTTGCCTTCTGTAAGCGACGCGCCGATGCGATCGAGCCACGCCACATCGCCTTCTATGCGCAGCGAGGCATCGGTTGCATCGGCCTCGGCGATGTCGAAAAGATCGCCGATCGCGCACGTTTCACCGTCTGCGTGCAGCGGCAGTCTTGCACGTTCCGTAGACGACATTTGCGCTAGCGTCGCAGGAAGTAATTTGGACCCATCCACGCGAAATGCAGGCGCACTTTTTACGCGCAGCGTGAAGGCGTTCATGCGCGTGCTCCAGTGACGCCAGCGGATAACTCATGCAACTTGAAGTGATAAGGCCCGAGTTTGCCGCCATAGTTTCCGGCTGAAATGCGCAAGACTCCGCCTGTGCGTCCGATAGACGTGGCTGCTGTGATACCAGCTGTCATTGCCGCGCCGACGTCGGCATCGGTGAGACCGTCGATCACGATTTCGAGCACGCACGCCACTTCCGGAGTGAGTTCGCTTTTCTTCGACAAGCCGACGAGCGTGGGACAAAACGCATCGTTGGTGGATGCCGTCGCGCCTTTGTACTTCGAACCGATCTTCGACCCGGAACGCACGACGCCGCCCGGAAACGGCGTAATGACATTGGGCAGCTTGTGCATTGCGGCAACGGCGGCTTCTGCCGCATGCAATGCGCTGTCGATGTCACGCGCAAGAAACAGCAGGTTGCCGCCGCCCACTGCCTTGACCGTTGCAGTGAATTCTTCGCACACGAATTCGCCGTCCATGACGGGCACGCGCCAATAGCGCGTCGTGCCAAGCACTTTCGATATCTGAAAGCCATCGCCGAAGAAGCGCAGGCCAGCGCCAAGCGGTGCATTGTCGGAGAGCGGCGCACGGCTGGTCGACGGATCGATTCCGCCATAGACGGCCGTCGTCGGGCACGTCAATACGCATTGCCCGACGCGACGCGCAACCTGCTTCGCCAATTCCTTCGACGACACCGCGAAGATCAGCACCGATATGCCTGGCCTTCCGTCGGGAGTTTCATCGCCAGCAAGGTCGCGTTCGATGCCCGCCTCGCATCCGCAATCGATGACGGACGTGGCGAATCCCGTCAGCGAATTGGCGGCATGACGCGCCCACGTCGCTGTATGCGCAGTGATGATCAGACGCGTCGCCTTCATCGGGAAGGCTTCTGCGAAGGTATCGTCGATCTCGGTGTCGTTGATGCGCATGGTGGTCATCGCCGTTCGCATGCGACGGGCAAGAGCTTGCCGCCGTTGCAGACCGTACACATTTCGTCGTCGCCGATCGCGATGTTTTCGAACCTTCCCGCCAGATTCGCGTGCGTGTAGTCGCGCACGCGTTGTTCGATTGCGCGGTCATAGTCGGGCGTCACGAAGTGAATCCCGCCCGTTGGCGTTTGCAGCAAGGTTCCGTCGCGCGCAATGAGTTCGCCGTCCTTGAACACGAATGCGGGCGACGTGAACATGCGCTCGCGATCCGCGTCTTCCCGATACACCGCGATATCCGCCGCCGCGCCCGCGCCCAGATGCCCGCGATCGGCGAGACCAAGCAGACGCGCGGGGCCGGCACGAGTGATGATGGCTATTTCATAAAGAGAGAGTTCGCGTGTGATTCCACTGAGCACGCTTGCGACTTTTGCATCGGCGTTCAGCTTGTCGAGTTGTTCGTCGCGAAACGGCTTGTCCATCAACAGGCGGATCAGATGCGGATAGCTCGTGAACGGTCCGCCATTGGGATGATCGGTGGTCATCGATACGCGCCACGGATCATCGACGAGCAGAAAGATCTCCAGCCCGATGATCCACTGCAGCGCATTGACGAAGCTCTGCTCGCGATACCGAAATGGCACGACGCCGCATCCGCCGTCGCATTCGATATCGCCCAGTATCCATTTGCGAGGACGCGAAAGCGGTGCATTGCGGAACTGCATCATCGTGTCGCCGGATGCGGAGACCGTCTGGCCGAAGATGATCTGGCCGACATCGATCGTTACGTGCGGCCGTGCATTGACCGCTTCCGCGATGGCGCGTGCGCCCGATGAGAACTTGAGCGGCCCTTCGGTTCCATAGCTATGGAACTGGATATGCGTGAGATGGATGGGCAGGCCATCGGATGCGTCCATTGTCGCGATCGTCGAATGCACGTTGCCCGGCACACCGAGATTGCTCGCGTGCACATGCAGCGGATGCGGCACGCGCAGTTCGCTTAACGCGCGCGTCAACGTCCTTAGCACGTCGCGCGGCGTGATGCCGTAATGCACGTGTCCTTCGTCGAGATCGAGCGAACGCTGATTGAACTTGAAGGCGGAGATGCCGCCGGGATTCACGACCTTGACGCCGAGCGCCTTGTTCGCGTCGATGGTCCAGCCGACGTAATCGCGCATGCGCTCGAAGTCTTCGTTGGCCGCGAGCATTTGCAGGAAGAGTTCGTCGTTGCCCATCATCACGTAGGCGCCGTGATCGATGATCGGCGTATCGCCCATTTCGAGGTGCGTGTGCCGTGCGTTGGATGCGACCATTGCCGGTTCGAACGCGGCGGTGTAGCCCATTTCCGCATAACGATAGCCGGTGGCAAGCGTTCCGGGCGCGCATGTTCCGCACGAGGGCAGGCGCATATAGCGGCCTTCGCCGGGCTTGTCGGGGATGGCGCGTGCATCGTTGCGATGATCTTCCGGCAGCAGCAGGCGCGACAGATTGGTCTTGCCGCCGCCGATATGCGAATGCAGGTCGATGCCGCCGGCCATCGCGATCATGCCGCTCGCATCGAAGTCCCGTTCGGGCGGAATGCTTTCGCTCTGCGCGTTATCGACGATGCGGCCATCGCGAATGATGATGTCGCGCCGGACGCCGTCGATGCCGTTCGCCGGATCGTAGACGGCTGCGCCTCTGATGCGCGTGAGGCTCATTGCGGCCTCCTTGCGCGGACTAGTTCGCTGGCGATTGCGGCCACGGTTGGGAAGGCCGTATCGCGTGCAGCGACGAGCGGCACGACGACCGAGGCATCGACGCGAAAAAGGTGGCCGTTGCTATCGATGCCGGGTGTCGCGACGGGGATGAAGACCGTGCTTGCGTTGCGCGCGTGGTGCGTCGTTGCGGGATGGCCGAGGATGATGGCGGGCACGTCGTCGGGTAGCGACGAAGGCAGTGGCTCGGGGCCGAAGCTCGATATCCATAGCAATGCGTCGATCTCCTTGCGGCGCAATAAGTCGTCGGTGCGATAGCGGTGCGAATCATGTTCGACCGGCACGCCATACGCGACGCGCGTGCGCAACGGAAAGCCCGTTAGCCATGTGACGGTTTGATTGACTGAGAGTGCGCCGTCGTCGCCGGTCAGCGCAAGTGCGCCTGCGCGTGTGGTGCGATTGATCGTCTTGACGATGCGGTTGATCGCTTCGATGGCGAGGGCTGCGTGCGGAGCGGGCAGCGTGGCGGGTTCGTAGACGAATGCGGTGTAGTGCGCGGTGTGGATGCGTTCGAGCAATGCTTCGAGTTGTTGCGCGGTTTGCGCGTCGGCGAGCGCATCGGCGTTGCGGCCTTCCGTCAGCGCGGACCACAGAGCGAGGATGTCGAAGGGATCGGTGTTTGGCAGTATCGCTTTGGCGTTGGTGCTTGCAGCGGGATCTGTGTCGCATCCGACGAAGACGATATCGGTTTGACGGTCGAGGTTGAGCACGCGTTCATAGAAGCGCGGATAGCGCCGCGATGGTTCGCACGCGATGACGACGATCAGATCGGCGCGCGAGCGTATCTCCGATAGCGTGGTGAAGAATGAGCCGCGATCCTGTAGCGCAAGTGTGCTGGCGGCGAGCGCGTCGCCGTGCAGATGATCGAGGATGGCGCCGCTGTGTGCCGCGAGTTCGTATAGCGCGCGTGCGCCGGCGATGTCGGTTGCTAGTCCGCTGAAGAGCGGACGGCGGGCTTGTTCCAGGATTTTTGCCGCTTCGGATAGTGCTGCGGGTAGGTCCGTAATTTGGCCATTTATCTGGGGGGTCTTTGTTGCGTCGTTGTTCGTGCACGTGGCGAGCGATTTGGTTAGACGCGGACAGGTCGTGTTCAATGCCTCGAGACTCGCAGTCAGCACGATGTCCTCGCATAGCAGCGGGCAGAAAGGACAGGTTCTTATTGCTGGCGCTTGGGGAGGTGAGCTCGACATAGTGGGCGAGCTTTTAGCAAGGTCTATGCCGAACGGGGGTTTTCGCTGGCGCTCGGGTTTGGTTGTTTCTCTTCGTTTTTTCGTGTCGGTCTATTAGTGTGCCCCTCCCCGGGGCGGGGGTCACTTTCTTGGCTGTCGACCAGAGTTGGCGCTTTAGCGCCTTACTCTGGTCCCATGCAAAGAAAGTAACCAAAGAAAGCAGCTTTTTTAGGCCCGAAGCACAGTACGCGTGGTTACTTCGTAGAACATCAGTGGCGCTCAGCTTGAAGGAGCCTTGAATTACCTTCCGCGCCCGCTGATAACTAACGTCCTCCGAGCCCTTTGGCTCGTCAAAACCGACTGTATGAACAGGCCACGCTACAGCTCAAGGCTGACCAATTTGATTGAATGCCGTTATTGAAGCCTTTCTCGCTCGGGCTTCGCACTCCGTTGTGATTCAACCGCTCTGTCGCGCGACGCTTGTTATGAGGCCGATTGCAACGTCGAGCGGCGCTCGATCGTGCAAGACTGTTCCCGCCTTCGGACCGTGTTTGCTGCGTGGTTTTTCGGCTGCGCCCATTACATGTTCTTGAGTTGAACGCTCGACAGCGTTGATAGCACGTAGCGCATGGTGCCCCAATGGTGTTGTCGAGCCAAGGGGCTCAGAGGACGCTAGTAGTCAGCGGGCGCGGAAGGTGATTCAAGGCTCTTTCAAGCTGAGTGCCACTGGCGTTCTACGAAGTGAGCACACAAGTCTATGCATCGTGCGGTTCGAAAAAAAGCTGCTTTCTGGTTACTTTCTTTGCAGCGGCAAAGAAAGTGACCCCCGCCCCGGGGAGGGGCGAGCTAATAGACCGACACGAATACAAGTTCAACGCAAGCAGGCTCAACGCAAAGCAAGTGCAGCCCCAAATGCTCCCAAATCGCGACAAACTGTCACCTGCTGACCCACCAGACCCAGCAAACCCGACCAACAAAGCCCGCGATGCGAATCAATCTCTCGATGGCATAGATATTGAGTCAGGCCAAAGCCGAACCCCCAAGTACAAGCTCATGAACCGCCGACCCGACAAGCCACCCGTGCGCGCCAGCGCGAGAAGCACGTGCAAGATCACTGCGATCCCGCACGCCGCCCGCGCCGAACAAATGACGCTCACCGGCCATCCCGCGCACGGCAGCGAACGTATCCAGATCCGGCCCGGCGCGCGCGCCAACCTGATCGAGCGTCATGACGATGACCCGCATCGGCCAACGAGCGCTATCGCCATGAAGCGAACCCAACGCCCGCCCGCCGTGATAATCGAGCGAAAGAACCGGCTCGTACCCAGCCGCAGCGGCATCGGCAATTGCGCCCGCATCGCGCAAACTCTCGGTCCCGAACACCGGCACGAGCGATGCCCCCGCACCGCAAGCACCGAACAACGCCCGCACCGATGCAAAGTCGCTGAACCCCGCATCGAGCCAGATAGAAACGCCCTGACCAAGCGCATCGCAAAGCGCAGCAAGCGCATCGCAAAGCGCAGCAAGCGCATCGACATGCGCGCCACGCTCGAGAATCGCGCCGAGATCCGCTACATACAACGTCCGCGCCCCCGTCGCGCGAAGCAATGCCCGAGCAACCGCGACCGGCTCGCTCGTCGCGCACAGTGAAGACCGGATCGGCCGGTAGCGCGAACGCTCGCCGCGCACCGCATGCACCACATGACCGTCGAGCAGATCGAGAACGGGTATCACCTGCATGGATCGCCTTCCTTTGATCAAACTATTCGTATTCGAGTACCTCACCGGAGGCGGCATCGACCCGGATATCGCCAGCCCAGCGAGCCTCGCAGACCTGAGCGCCCTGATCGTCGAAGGCCGCGTCATGCGCGATGCCATCGCAACCGATTTGCGCGCATTGCCCGGCATCGACGTGACCATCGCCAGTTCACGCTTCGAACACGTCGATGATCGCTATTCGCACCAACGCGCGCAAGAAGGAGAATCCATCACGCAGTTCGTGTCACGCATGGCGCGCGAGCACGATTACGCACTCGTCGTCGCGCCCGAATGCGACGGCCTGCTGTTGCGTCTCTACGATGCGGTCGGTGCAACCCGCTGGCTCGGCTGCGCGAAGGAGGTCATACGCGTTGCATCGAGCAAGAGCGCAACGGCCACGTGTCTCGCAGTTCATGGCATCGCAACGACGCCCGCGCTCGAGCCGGAGCAGGCTGCATCGCTCGATGCAGCAAACTGGGTGGTCAAGCCCGACGACGGCGCAGGCGGTCTCGATACCTATGTTTATCGCGACCTCGACGCCGCGCTGAAGGAATATGAAGCGCGCGCCGCCGCCGGGCGCAATCCAGTGCTGCAAGAATGGATCGATGGCGAGCCGCTCAGCCTGTCGCTCATCTGCGACGAGGCAGGCGCGCAACTCGTGTCGATCAATCGGCAGCGCATCGGCATAAGCAGCGACATAAGCAGCGACACGTCATCGAATCGCAATGAACGCATCGTCGAATTCGATGGCGTCGATGCCGATTACATCCCGCTCGATAGCGCGAAGGGCCAAGCCCTCGAACGTCTTGCGACGCGCGTCGCACACGCGTTGCCAGGGCTGCGCGGTTTCGCCGGCATCGACGTCGTATGGAACGAAGCGCGCGGGCCCGTGGTGATCGAAGTCAATCCGCGCCTCACCGTGGCCTACGCGGCAATCAGCAAGAAGCGCAATCTCGCTGCGCAATTGCTCGCGGCGCATCGTGTGTCAGGCTTCGCACACCATGACACGCGCGTGCGCGAAGTCGGAGCGTCGTCGTGACCGCGCGCAGCGGCAATGCGCCGGTATTCGGCTGGGACGTGGGCGGCGCGCACGTCAAAGTCTCGATGACGACCAAAGGCGCGCTCGTCGATGTCGCGCAATGGGCGTGTCCGCTATGGCAAGGCATTGCGCATCTCGAGCGGGTCATCGAATATGCGTTCGAACGCTGGCCCAGTGCAGCCGATGCCTCCGCACGCCACGCCGTCACCATGACCGGCGAAATGGTCGATCTCTTCGCGGATCGCGCCGAAGGCGTGCGCACGCTCGCACGCACGCTCGCGCAGCGGCTCGGTCAGCGCACGATGTTCTATGGCGGTGAATCGAACTGGCTCGCGCGATCCGCGTGCGCCGATGGCTGGCGCAAGATCGCATCGGCGAACTGGCTCGCAACGGCGCAATGGGTCGCGACGCGTGTGCCTCATGCGGTGCTCGTCGATATCGGCAGCACGACCACCGACATCATTTCGATCATCGATGGCCGTGTCGCCGCACGCGGCACGAACGATGCGCAGCGTCTCGCAAGCAGCGAGCTCGTGTATCAGGGCGTCGTGCGGACGCCATTGTGCGGCGTCGCGCAGCGCATCGCGTTTCGCGGGGAAAGCACCGGCGTGATGAACGAATGGTTCGCGACGACGGCGGACGTGTATCGTCTGACCGGCGAGTTGTGGGACGCGCACGATCAGCATCCTAGCGCCGACAACGGACCCAAGACCGAAGCCGCGAGCCGCGCGCGCATCGCGAGAATGATCGGACGTGATGCAAGCGATGCGAAACCCGACGAATGGCGCCGCTTCGCATTCGCGTGGCGGCACGAGCAATTGCGCACGCTGGAAGCGAGCCTTGCGCGCGTGAGTGCGCAGCATGCTTCACTGAATGCCGCACCGATTGTCGGCGCCGGGTGCGGACGCTTTCTCGCGGAGGCGCTCGCGCGGCAGGAGGCGCGCGGATACATCGAATTCGCGCGCCTTGCGGGTGTATCGGATACGGACGATGAGCGCGCGGAATGGGCTTCGACGTGTGCGCCGAGCGTGGCGGTCGCGTTGCTTGCATCGTCGCCCTTGATCGCGACGACAACGAATCTCGAACGAGGATAAAGACCATGTGGGTGGTCAAGATCGGGGGAAGCCTGAGTCACGATCCGGCGCTGCGCGAGTGGCTGATGCGGCTATGGGAAGTGGGCGGAGGGCGCGTGGTGATCGTGCCGGGCGGCGGCGATTTCGCGGATGCGGTGCGGCGATATCAGCGCGAATGGCGCTTCGACGACCTAGCGGCCCACAACATGTGTCTGCTCGCCATGGCGCAGTACGCGATCCTCATGCAAGGCATCGTGCCCGACCTCGTGCTGGCATCGAACGAAGATCGCATTCGCCGTGCATTGCGCGATGGCCGCGTGGCCGTATGGGTGCCGACCGACCTCATGCGAACGACGCCGGATTCCATGACCAACTGGGACACCACGTCCGACAGCCTCGCCGCATGGCTCTCAACGACGCTCAACGCCGAGCGCCTCCTGCTCGTCAAATCATGCGATGTCGAAGCGCACGCACCACTCGACATGCTCGCGGCAAGCGGCGTCGTCGACAGGCGCTTTCCTGCTTATGTGCGCGATGCGAATTATCTCGTCGAAGTGTTCAGCAAGGGCGATGCATCACGCATGAGGGACAGGCTGCTCGCGTTTCAGGCGTGAGCGGCGATAGGCTGGCCGTGCAGCGCGCGCGCCCAGTTCCGCACGCGCGATGGATCGAGCCGGCCGGTGCGCCCCTCGCGTTCATCGCATAGCGCGCCTCTGAAGCCTGCAATATCCGGGGCGAGCGCGCGAATCTTGTCCAGGTCGGACCAGCCCAGCGAACCGGCGAGCGCCGTCATCGTGCCGCTCGAACGCGCCTCTGCGATGCACCGTCCGAGCGTCGCGACGTCGACGCAATCGAACAGCGTGCGGCCATTCTTGTTCGCGGTATCGAATACCATGCCGACGAAGCCGAGTTGCGCAGCAAGCGCCGCAAGCTCGCAGTCCACGCCTTCATCGGATAGCAACACAGGCACGACAGCCGCAGGCAGACCCGCAAGATGACGCAGGCAATCGGCCGCGCGCGGGCCGGGCGCGACGCCGACCTTCACGTAATCGACGCCTGTGGCCGCCACGTCGAGCACGCGATGCGTCATTTCATCGAGCGCATCGTTCGGCAGATCGCCGATCGTCGCGCTGATCGGCCGTACCGCATATTGCGCGCGCAATGCACGCACGATGTTCGCGATGTCCTGCAACGCGACGCCGCCGAGCGCGCCCGCATGCGGTTCCTTCAGATCGATTAGTTCGGCGCCGGCGCTGGCCGCGTCGAATGCCTCATCGGCCGAGCGGACGCTTGCGAGCAATGCGGTCATCGTCAAACTCCGGAGGGATGCGTCAGGAATGAAGCGCCTTCGCGCGATGTGCTTCGATGGCCTGCAACAGCCAGTTCCACGCGGTGCGTTCAGCGTCGCCCGCAGTCTTGTCGATGGCGATGCGCAGATACGCAATCTCGCTGTCCACTTTCTCGGGCGGCAACATGAAGAGACGGCTCACTAGAATTGCGCCTTCGACGATGGCCGCCTGCGCCCGATTGAAGCCGGGAAACGGCGCATGCGTTTCACGATGCACGCACTCCATGCGTAATACGGGACGCGTGTCATCGTCGTGTAAATCGGCGAGACGCAGCTCGATATGCGCGAGTGGATCTGCCAGCCGCACGCTCGGGACGGTGGTGGCTGCGAGCGTCGGCCAGTCGCGCTGAAAGCCCGTCACGCACCCGGCGAAAATGCGTACGTCGGTCGTCAGATTGATGACGGCGCTCTTCGTCGCGACGATGTTGTCCAGCGTAATCGACGGGCGAAACGGCGCGAGAATCGCGCGCTCTTCCTCGAAGCGCACGCCCATCGGCGCGATATGCGGAAGCCCGTCGCGGTCCGCGGTCGTGACGATGGTCTCATAGATCATGATCTATTCGAAGCCGCACGAAGAGTTGAAGCGATGCTTCTTCGTGCGGCCTTATCCGCTTCAGCGTGTGGCGATATACATCGTGATTTCGAAGCCGAAACGCATATCGGTGAAGCTCGGTGTGGTCCATTGCATGGCTTGTTTCTCCTTGACGAGGTAAGTGGAGCAACGCCGCCCGTCTCACGGAAGGCATTCTCCACGCATGCGACGCAAGGCCCATGCCAAAGAACCCGATACGTGCGGCGCGCTTGCACTGTGACGGAAACGCAGCAAAGTGTCCCGTCCGTGCGCGTGACGTTAGATAAGGGATCGCTTAGACCCGCGCAAGAAATTCGTGAATTCACAAGGGATGAGCGTGCGCCTACTCTGCATTCACAGCAAGGCGCAACACGAACGCGACGGTCGCGGATGTTCCGGACACGTCGTTCTCATCTTCCCCTCGTGAAGGAAACGGAATGAACGACTTCAGCAAGGCCGCCATCGAGGCGGCGCGCAATCCGGCCGATCCCCGATCACGCTACGCGGCCGGCGTGATGAAGTATCGCGAGATGGGCTACTGGCAGCCCGATTACACGCCGAAAGACACGGACGTCATCGCGCTTTTCCGCATCACGCCGCAAGCAGGCGTCGAGCCGGAGGAAGCGGCCGCGGCGGTCGCGGGTGAATCGTCGACTGCGACGTGGACCGTCGTATGGACGGACCGCCTCACCGCATGCGACATGTATCGCGCAAAGGCGTATCGCGTCGAACCGGTGCCGAATGCACGCGCCGACGAGCCGCAATACTTCGCTTATATCGCCTATGAACTCGATCTCTTCGAGGAAGGATCGGTGGCGAATCTCACGGCGTCGATCATCGGCAATGTGTTTGGCTTTAAGCCCCTCAAGGCGCTGAGGCTCGAAGACATGCGTATCCCCGTTGCCTATCTCAAGACGTTTCAGGGGCCGCCGACGGGAATCATCGTGGAGCGTGAAAGGCTCGACAAGTACGGCAGGCCGCTGCTCGGCGCGACGGTCAAGCCCAAGCTCGGCCTGTCAGGAAAGAACTATGGCCGCGTCGTTTATGAAGGGCTCAAGGGCGGCCTCGATTTTCTGAAGGACGACGAGAACATCAATTCGCAAGCGTTCATGCACTGGCGCGACCGCTATCTGTTCGCGATGGAAGGGGTGCATCGCGCGCAAGCGGAAACCGGCGAAGTGAAGGGCCACTATCTGAACGTGACCGCCGGCACGATGGAAGACATGTATGAGCGCGCGGAGTTTGCCAGGGAACTGGGCTCGTGCATCGTGATGATCGACCTAGTCATCGGCTGGACCGCGATTCAGTCTATGTCGCGCTGGGCGCGCAAGAACGACATGATCCTGCATCTGCATCGCGCGGGACACGGCACCTACACGCGGCAACGCAATCACGGCATCTCGTTTCGCGTCATCGCGAAGTGGCTGCGCATGGCGGGCGTCGATCACGCGCACGCCGGTACGGCGGTCGGCAAGCTCGAAGGCGATCCACTCGCCGTGCAGGGCTATTACAACGTATGCCGCGAGCCGCGCAACGACGTGGACCTGCAGCGCGGCATCTTCTTCGATCAGCCGTGGGCGGGCTTGCGCAAGGTGATGCCGGTGGCGTCGGGCGGCATTCACGCAGGGCAGATGCATCAGTTGCTCGATCTCTTCGGCGACGATGCGATCCTGCAATTCGGCGGCGGCACGATAGGGCATCCGCAAGGGATACAGGCGGGCGCAACGGCCAATCGCGTCGCGCTCGAAGCGATGGTGAAAGCGCGCAACGAAGGGCGCGACATCGTTCACGAAGGCATGGACATTCTCGAAGCCGCTGCGCGCTGGTGCACGCCGCTCAAGCTCGCACTCGATACCTGGCGCGACGTGACCTTCAACTATGCCTCCACGGACACGCCGGATTTCGCGGTGACGCCCTCGGTGGCCTGACGATCAACGACGAGCAACGGAGCCGACATGCACATCACACAAGGAACGTTTTCATTTCTGCCTGCATTGAGCGATGAAGAGATCGCCGCGCAAATCGACTATGCATTGAGCCAGGGCTGGGCGTGTTCGGTCGAATACACGGACGACCCGCATCCGCGCAATACGTACTGGGACATGTGGGGCTTGCCGATGTTCGATCTGCACGATGCCGCCGGCGTCATGATGGAAGTGAACGCATGCCGCAAGACGTTTCCGCAACACTACGTCAAGGTCAATGCCTTCGATTCGGTGCGCGGCTTCGAAACCATGCGGCTTTCGTTCATCGTCAACCGGCCTGCCGAAGAACATGGCTTCCGTCTCGAACGACAGGACGGCCGTAACCGCGTGCAGCACTATTCGATTCGCACCTACGCGACGGATCGTCCTTCGGGCGAGCGGTATCGATAAGGAGACGCTCATGCAGGCCGACGACATCATCGAGGAAGAGCCGCAAACGCGCGCCGATCTGATGGCGCTGTATCGCGAGTCGCGCATCGGCGAAGTGCTCGCGGAACTGGATCGCGATCTCGTGGGCCTGGCTCCCGTGAAGACGCGCATTCGCGAGATCGCGGCGCATCTGCTCGTGGAGCGGGCGCGGGAAACGCTCGGCATCGCGAGCGGCGCGCCGACACTGCATATGTGCTTCTCCGGCAATCCCGGCACCGGCAAGACCACGGTTGCGATGCGTATGGCGCAAGTGCTGCACAGGCTCGGCTATATCCGCCGCAATCAGCTCGTCTCGGTGACGCGCGACGATCTCGTCGGCCAGTACATCGGACATACCGCGCCCAAGACGCGCGAAGTGCTCAAGCGCGCGATGGGCGGCGTGCTGTTCATCGACGAGGCGTATTACCTGTACCGGCCGGAGAACGAGCGTGATTATGGTCAGGAAGCCATTGAAATCCTGCTGCAGACGATGGAGAGCCAGCGCGACGATCTCGTCGTGATTCTCGCGGGCTACGAGTCGCGCATGGAGACGTTCTTTCAGAGCAATCCGGGATTTCGCTCGCGCATCGCTCATCACATCGTGTTCCCGAATTACGAGCCGCACGAGTTGCTCAGGATAGCAGAACAAATGCTCATCGAGATGCGTTATCGATTCGACGACGATGCCCGCCGCGTCTTCGAAGAGTATCTCGCGCGCCGCATTCGTCAGCCGAACTTCGCCAATGCGCGCTCGGTGCGCAATGCGCTGGACCGCGCGCGGCTGCGTCAGGCGAATCGTCTCTTTGCGGCGGCGGAACGAGGCAGCGGTCCCGCCGACGCCGACGCGCTGATGCAGCTCGAACCATGCGATATACGCGCAAGCCGCGTGTTCGACGAACCGTCATCCTGAAAGGAGCGCACCATGCAGGACGGACGCACGACGCTGTCGAAATTCCTGATCGATACACTCGATCGCAAGCCTGGCCCGCATGCGGCCACCGGGCTCTCGGCCTTGCTGGTGGACGTGGCGGCATCGATCAAGACCATCGCCGCCGCGCTCACGCGCGGTGCGCTCGGCGGACAGCATGGATCGGCGCTAAGCGTCAACACGCATGGCGAGGAACAGAAGAAGCTCGACCTCGTGACGAACGATATCTTCCTGCAGCATTGCGAATGGGACGGCTTGCTGGCAGGCATGGTGTCGGAGGAAATGGACGGCGTGTATGCGGTGCCGGAGCCTTATCCGCGTGGCGAGTATCTGCTTGCATTCGATCCGCTGGACGGCTCTTCGAACATCGATATCAACGGCGTCGTCGGCTCCATTTTTTCGGTGTCGAGAAGAAGCGCATCGCGGCATGAAGCACCGAGCGAAGCGGACTTCCTTCGCCCGGGAAGCGAACAGGTCGCAGCCGGCTATGCGATCTACGGGCCAGCGACGATGCTCGTCATATCGGTCGGCAACGGCACGCATGGCTTCACGCTGGAGCGCGATGTCGGCAACTTCGTGCTCACGCATTCCGACATCCGCATACCGGACGATTCGTGCGAATTCGCGATCAACGTGTCGAACGAACGCTTCTGGGAGCCGCCCGTGCGCCGCTACGTGAAGGAGTGCAAGGAGGGCCGCACCGGATGCCGCGCGCAGGACTTCAACATGCGATGGATCGCGTCGATGGTCGCGGAGGTGCATCGCATTCTGATGCGTGGTGGCGTGTTCATGTATCCGCGCGACTTCAAGACGCCGGAGATGGAAGGGCGCTTGCGGCTGCTGTATGAAGCGAACCCGATGAGCTTCCTCGTCGAGCAGGCGGGCGGGCTTTCGATCACAGGCCGCGAACGCATTCTCGATACGACGCCGCGCACTTTGCATCAGCGCGTGCCGGTCATTCTCGGTTCGCGCAATGAAGTGGCGCGCATTCAGCGTTATCACGGTGAATACGACCGTGGGGAGGACAAGCCATTCACATCGCCGCTGTTTAATGAGCGGTCGCTGTTCCTTCCCGAGACGCCGGTGTGAAGTGCACAGAATAAAACCATAGGGAGACAGGCGCATGTCAATCAAGCATCCGATCATCGCGGTGACGGGCTCGAGCGGCGCGGGCACCACCACGGTCATGAAGAGTTTCACGCATATATTCAGGCGCGAGCGCATCAATGCGCAAATCGTCGAAGGCGATGCCTTTCATCGTTACGATCGCCTCGGCATGCGCGAAGCGATGAAGCAAAGCGAGCGCGATGGCATCCTCAACTTCAGCCACTTCGGGCCCGAAGCGAATCTGCTCGAAGAACTGGAGCGCCTCTTTTGCACGTATGGCGAAAGCGGTCGCGGTGAGTATCGGCGTTACATACACGACGACGCCGAAGCCGCGCATTTCAAACAGGACGCGGGCACGTTCACGCCGTGGGAAGACATCGCGTCCGATACCGACATGATGTTCTATGAAGGCTTGCACGGCGCGGCCGTCACCGACAAGGTCGATATTGCGCGCCATGCGGATCTGCTGGTCGGCGTCGTGCCGATCATCAACCTCGAATGGATACAGAAGCTGCATCGCGATCAGACCATGCGCGGGTACTCACACGAAGCGGTCGTCGATACGATCCTGCGCCGCATGCCCGACTATGTGAACTACATCTGCCCGCAGTTCTCGCGCACGCACGTGAACTTTCAGCGCGTGCCGACGGTGGATACATCGAACCCGTTCACCGCACGCGAGATTCCGCAGCCCGACGAGAGCTTCGTCGTGATCCGCTTCACGAAGCCGAAGGGCATCGACTTCCCGTATCTGCTCACGATGCTGCACGACTCGTTCATGTCGCGCCCGAACGTGATCGTCGTGCCGGGCGGCAAGATGGGACTCGCGATGCAACTCATCTTCACGCCGATGATTCTTCAGTTGCGCGACCGCCGCGCGCGCGCCTGAGCCGCTTTTCCCCTGCAAATATGGAGGCATTCATGAATGCCGTCGCCGAGGCTTTGCCCCGAACTTTTCGATCTCCCGATACGCGCCACATGGCGAACGCGCTTCGCATGCTCGCCGTCGATGCGGTACAGCAGGCGAACTCGGGCCATCCCGGCATGCCGATGGGCATGGCCGAGATTGCCGTCGCGTTGTGGAGCCGCCACCTGAAACATAATCCCGCTGATCCGGACTGGCCCGATCGCGACCGCTTCGTGCTGTCGAATGGTCACGGCTCGATGCTGCTTTACGCGTTGCTGCATCTCACCGGCTATGACTTGCCGATCGAAGAACTCCAGCGCTTCCGGCAGATGGGAAGCAAGACGCCCGGGCATCCCGAAGTTGGCGTAACCCCCGGCGTCGAGACAACGACCGGTCCGCTAGGGCAAGGCTTCGCGAATGCGGTCGGCATGGCGCTCGCGGAGACGCTGCTCGCGCGCGAGTTCAATCGGCCGGGGCATGAGATCGTCGATCATCGGACGTATGTGTTCGTAGGCGATGGATGTTTGATGGAAGGCGTGACGCACGAGGCCGCGTCGCTTGCCGGAACGTTGCGGCTCGATAAGCTCACCGTACTCTACGATGACAATGGAATCTCCATCGACGGTCACGTGCAAGGCTGGTTCAGCGACGACACGCCGCAACGCTTCGCGGCCTATGGCTGGCACGTGATCGCCCCAGTCGACGGCCACGATGTCGAAGCGGTCTCGGCGGCGCTCGACGAGGCGCGGTCATCCGATCGTCCCACGTTGATTCGCTGCAAGACGACGATCGGTCACGGCGCACCGTCGATGGCCGGCACACATGACGTGCACGGCGCTCCGCTCGGCATCAACGAAGTCGAAGCGACGCGTCTCGCGCTCGACTGGCCGCATCCGCCCTTCGAGATACCCGCATCGATCCGCGAACGATGGAATGCGCGCAACGAAGGCGCGGCTGTGCAGCAGGACTGGAAGCGTCGCCTGGATGCGTATCGTCGCGTGTATCCGGAGCAGGCCGCTGAATTCGAACGGCGCACGCGTGGTGCATTGCCGGCGAACTGGCGCGATGCCGCGCATGCGCTCGTGCGTGACGCCGACCGCGCGCGTCAGACCATCGCGACGCGCAAGGCATCGCAAAACGCCATCGAAGGACTCTCGCGTGCATTGCCTGAATTGCTCGGCGGATCGGCGGATTTGACGGGCTCGAATCTCACGCGATGGAAGGATGCGATCGACGTTACCGCATCGCCGGAACGGGGCAACTATGTCCGCTTCGGCGTGCGCGAGTTCGGCATGAGCGCGATGATGAACGGCGTTGCGCTGCATCGCGGCTATCTGCCGTTCGGCGGCACGTTCCTCACGTTCTCCGATTACGCGCGCAACGCGCTGCGCATGGCCGCGTTGATGAAGACGCGCACGGTGTTCGTTTTCACGCACGATTCGATCGGCCTCGGCGAAGACGGCCCGACGCATCAGCCGATCGAGCATGCCGCGACGTTGCGGCTGATTCCCGGCCTCGACGTGTGGCGTCCATGCGATACCGTCGAGACCGCGCAGGCATGGGTCAGCGCGGTGGAGCGCGACCGGCCTTCGTGCTTGTTGCTGTCACGTCAGAACCTGCCTTTCGTGCCGCGCGATGAAGCGCAGATCGATGGGATCGAACGCGGCGGCTATGTGCTCGCGGATTGGCCCGGCGCATGGGAGCGCGATGCGCGGCGCGTGGTGCTGATCGCGACGGGATCGGAAGTGGCGCTGGCGCTTGCGGCCATCGAACCGCTGAAGCGCGAGGGCATTCTCGCTCGCGTCGTGTCGATGCCGTCCACGACGGTGTTCGACCGGCAGTGTCACGCATGGTGCGAGCGCGTGTTGCCGGAAGGGGTGCCGCGCGTCGCGGTCGAAGCGGGCGTGACGGCGTACTGGCGGCAATACGTCGGATTGCATGGCGGCGTGGTGGGCATCGACCGTTTCGGCGAATCCGCGCCGGCGGGGGAACTATATGCGCATTTCGGCGTTACGACGGCGGCTGTCATCGAGCAGGCGCGCCGTGTCGCGGCGTGAACCGGGAGAACGACGATGGCTTTCATCGCAATGAGGCAACTGCTTGATCACGCGGCGGAGCATGGCTATGGCGTGCCCGCGTTCAACGTCAACAACATGGAGCAGGTCCACGCGATCATGCAGGCCGCGGAAGCAACGAAGAGTCCGGTGATCCTGCAGGCATCGGCGGGCGCGCGCAAGTACGCGGGGGAGCCGTATCTGCGGCATCTCGTGCTTGCTGCGGTCGAGGCGCATCCGGGTATACCTGTCGTGCTGCATCAGGATCACGGCGCGAGCCCGGCGGTGTGTCAGCAGGCGATCCGCTCGGGCTTCACGTCGGTGATGATGGACGGCTCGCTCATGCCCGATCAGAAGACGCCCGCCGACTATGATTACAACGTGGCCGTCAGCCGCCGCGTGGTGGATGCAGCGCATTCGGTGGGCGTCTCGGTGGAGGGCGAACTCGGCTGTCTGGGATCGCTCGAGACGGGTCGTGCGGGCGAGGAAGACGGCGTGGGTGCGGAAGGCGCGCTTGGCCGTGAGCGCTTGTTGACCGATCCCGATGAAGCGCGCGATTTCGTCGATGCAACCGGCATCGATGCGCTTGCCATTGCGATCGGCACGTCGCATGGCGCATACAAGTTCAGCCGCGAGCCGACGGGCGATATCCTCGCGATCGATCGCATCGCTGAGATACATGCGCGCATTCCGGATACGCATCTGGTGATGCACGGGTCGTCATCGGTGCCGCAAGAGTGGCTCGACGTGATACGCGAGTACGGTGGTGAGATTCCATCGACATACGGCGTGCCGGTGGAGGAGATTCGGCGCGGCATCGCGAATGGCGTGCGGAAAGTGAACATCGATACGGACATTCGCCTCGCGATGACCGGTGCGATGCGGCGCGCGATGGCATCGAGCAAATCGGAGTTCGATCCGCGGCATGCGTTGAAAGCGGCGACGGCGGCGGCGCGCGATCTTTGCATCGAACGTTTTCGGGCGTTCGGGTGTGAAGGGCAGGCGGAAAGGATCAAGCCTTTGGGGATGGAGGCGATGGCGAGGCGGTATCAGTGATCAGGCTCGGGCCGATGAAATGTACATGGATACTCCGTATAACTAACAATAGCTTCCATGCTAACCGACTCCGCCACGCACGCCAATCTTCCGAACGGCCAATTGGGAGCTATCTCATGCCGACCGAATCTCCGACTGCGGAACTCGGCGCAATCGCGCCCGCGTTCACGCTTCCCGCCACCGATGGCCGCACCTACAACCTCGACACGCTGCGCGGTCCGAAGGGCCTCGTGCTCGTCTACATGTGCAACCATTGCCCCTACGTGAAGGCGGCGCTTCCCCATTTGATCCGCGACGCGATCGACTTGAAAGAACTAGGCGTCGGCCTGGCGAGCATCAATTCGAACGATGCAAGCATCTACACCGACGACGCCTTCGACCGCATGATCGCCGTGTCAAAAGAATGGCGGATGCCGTTCCCCTATCTCCACGATGAAACTCAGGAAGTGGCGCGCGCTTACGGCGCAGTCTGCACGCCGGAATGCTTCGGCTTCGACGCGGAACTGCGCTTGCGTTATCGAGGGCGCATCGATGCATCGCGCAAGGAACCGTTGCCCGCCGCGCGAAGGGACCTTTACGAAGCGATGCGCGCCATTGTCGAGGGCCGCGAACCGGACGAGCAATACCCGGCTCTCGGCTGCTCGATCAAGTGGAAGGCTTAGCGCTTCTTCATCGTCGGTCCGGGCGCATGCCATGCGCTCAGATCCTCTTCTGGCCGATCTACCTGACATCCCCAGTCCAGCGGTTGATCCTGATCGAAGCGCTTGCCCAGTTGCCACGCGATTTCCGCACGCGCAAGCTGCACGCCCATATAGAACGCGTGGCCGCCATCCGTTTCAAGCTGCAACTGCGGATAGAGCGCGAACGGATCGACATCCAGGCGATGCCCGTCCCGGTTGTACACGTGAATGCCTTCCTCCGACACCTGCACGCGAAAGTTTGGATCGCGAACGGACGAAGCCAGCGCATCGATTTCTTGTGCGCTATACGGAAACGGCCGTTTAGCATGCAGCGCCGATAAATCGCCGGTCATGCCCTTTGGCAGCGTCTGCGTTTCGCGTGCGGCATGCATCACGCGGCGCGCGACATCGGCTTCGCGAACCGCGCGGCTTGCATGCAGGCTGACCGATGTCGTCAGCACGGCCGCCACCCGCAACTCAGCGGCCATCCCCATGAGCACGGCGTTGATGCCGCTCGTGTCCGCTTCCGTCAGTTCCGTGACGTTGCCGATGCCCATCATGATCGCGATATCGGCATGACGCTCGCGCAGACTCACATAGCGCGCGATGGACGTGGCGAGCCCGAACGGGATCGGGTCGAGAATGGGATCGGCGAGAAAGGGGCGGTTGCGCTTTTGCATGGCGTCGATCGCTGCATCGAGCGAGGCCATACCGTGCGGCTCGCGCGGCACGAGGATCGGCGTCGACGCGGTTTCGTCGGCGATCCATAAGGTATCGATGTTCAGGCTCATCAGATAATCCGCGCCCGCCCGCGCGCCGCGCAACAGCTCGTCGGTGAGCATGGAATCGACGCTGACGCGATAACCCTGTTCCTTGAGCATCGCCACCGCGTCTTCGAAATGCGGAAACGGCGTCTCGGGCAGACAGCCGATATCGATGACATTCGCGCCCTGGCTCACGTACTCGCGCGCACGCGCGGCGATGCCATCGAGGTCGAGACGCGGCGCGTCCACGATCTCCGCGAAAATCTCCGTCTCGTAGCGCGATAAATCCACGTGCCGCGCCTCGCGTCCGAAGAACTGCGGCAGGTCCTTCACTTCTTCGGGCCCGCGCTCGACCTTCACGCCATAGTGCGCGCTGAGCGCATCGAGGTCGCCGCGGCATCGGCCCGGCACGATCATGCGATTTGTGCCTTCGGTGAGCGGCAGCGCGACGCGCCGGCGGATCATGTCGGCGGTCATCAGCCCCGCCACCTGCAAGCCAAGTTCGCGCACTTCCCATGTGAACGGCGATGCTGCATCGACAGGCGCAATGCCTTCGAGCACGCGATACAAGCTCTGCTCGGCAAGACGGCCGGTCAGGAAGACGATGTGTTCCATGCGAGCGTGAGTTGCGTGAGCCGCCGGTCGAGAGCGGCGCGCAGGTCATCGAGCGTATAGGCGACGGTCGTGTGTTCGATGCCCGCAAGCCGCTTGACGTTCTCGAACTCGATCGCACGCGGCCTCACTTCGACCCATTCGTGCGGCGTCTGCGTGATGACGCTCGGCGCGGTATCGCATGCGAACACGATGCCCGGCACGCATTGCTTGCCCGCTTGCGCGAAGAGATTCGTGGGCAGCGTATCGGAGATGCCGAGCGCACACTTCGCGACCGTGTTGCTCGTCGCGGGCGCGATCACGACCGTGTGATAGTCGCCGTTATAAAGCATGCCGACGGGCACGCTGCTCGCGCTGTTGTCGCGAAACACCTTGAAGTGCTCGCGCAGCCTCTTCATGGGCCAGCCGTAGAGCGGCAGCACTTCTTCGCCCGCCGATGAAAGAAACAGGTCGCAACGCGGCAGACGCAAGGCCAGATCGATCGACTCTTCGATCATGTGACCCGACCCTGTCACGCACCATGCGAAGTGTGCGTCGGGCTTGAACTCGTCGAGCCGGCGGGCAGGCGTCGGCTGCGTCATGCGTCGTGCGGCGAGGACGAATCATGCGACAGCCGGATATGCAGCCGATGCATCTTGCGATAAAGCGTATTACGGCTGATGCCGAGCACCTTCGCGACATTGCTCACGTTCCAGCGATGCTCGTCGAGCAGCAGCAACACCGTCTCGCGCTCTTTCACCTGAATGGCGTTGAGCGCGCTCATCTGCGCATCGTCGGTGAGATGCGCAGGCGCCGCCGATGGCGCCGTACTCGTTGCACGCGCCCATGCCCCGCTCAGTATCTCCGGCGGCAGATGCGCGCAGCGGATCTCATTGCCATCGCAGAGTGCGATCGCCATCTGCAGCACATGCCGCAATTGCCGGATATTGCCGGGCCACGGATAGTTGAGCAACGCCTGGCGCGCTTCGGCGCTCAAGGCCGGCGGATCGTCGGATTCGGTTTCGAGAATATGGCCGATGAGCGCGAGCGCATCGGCGCGTTCACGCAATGGCGGCAGATTGATCTCGATACCGTTGAGCCGATAGTACAAGTCCTCGCGGAAAATGCCGTTCTGCACGAGTTCGATGAGATTTCGGTGGCTCGCGCTGATCAGTTGGAAATCGACCTTGACGGTGGTCTCCGCGCCGAGCGGCGTGACCTCGTGTTCTTCGAGCACGCGCAACAGACGCGCTTGCAACGCGAGCGGCATATCGCCGATTTCATCGAGAAAAAGCGTGCCGCCGTTGGCCTGCACGATCTTGCCGCGCCGGCCTTCACGCTGCGCGCCGGTGAATGCGCCCGCGCGATAGCCGAACAGTTCGCTCTCGATGAGATTCTCCGGCAACGATGCACAGTTCACCGCGACGAATGCGCCGCTTCCATTCGGGCTGATGCTGTGCAGCGCATTCGCGAACACTTCCTTGCCCGTGCCCGTTTGCCCGCGCAGGATGATCGGGATCTTGCGTTGAATGACGCGTGCGGCAAGCTGGATCTGCGAGGCCATGCGCGGGTCGCCGAACTCCAGATGCGAGAGCTTGTCGAGCCGGCCCGTGCCGGTCGCGTCGCGCGTTTCCTTGCGCGCGGGCTTGGCGCGCGTGTCGTTCATCAGAATGCGCGTTCCGTTGCTTGCGGCTTCGCGCGGCGTTTGGGCGGTAAGAAAGAAACGGCTGTTCGCTTTTGCGCTATAGACGGTGACCGGATGGAACGAGCCGCGAATGCTGCGCGCGATCATGTCTTCGAGCGTCGCGTTGAACGCTTCTTCGATGCGCTTGCCGCATAGCTCGCCCGGCGAACGCAAATCGAGCTGGAAAAGCGCGCTGCGGCTCGCGGCCAGCACGATGCCCTCGTCGCTGACGGCGAGCTTGCCCGCGTGCAGCGTGCCGACGAACTCCGGCCGGCTATGGAAGTGAATCATGTTCGCGTGGCGGTAGCGCGCATCGATCAGACGATTTTCGATCATCTGCCGCGACATGCCGACGAGCACGAGCGAATGCTGCTGCAAGAGCTTCGAGCGGCTCGTGACATCCAGCACTCCGACCACCGCGCCGCGTTCATCGAAGATCGGCGCGGCGGAACAGGTGAGCGACGTATAGCGCGGATAGAAATGTTCGTGCTGGCAAACCGCAATGCAATCGCGCTCGATCAGACATGTGCCCATGCCGTTCGTCCCGGCCTCGCGTTCGCTCCATAGCGCGCCGACGCGCAGGCCATCAGCGGCGACGGCTTCGCCGAACGGCACCGACGACACCTGATGCACGATCACGCCGTCGGCGTCGACGAGCACGACTGCCAGCTCGGGGTCCGCGAGTTGTTGATAGAGCGTAGTCATCTCCAGCTTCGAACACGCGATGAGATCGCTCGCGGCTTCGCGGCGCTCGGTCAGTTCGCGCTGCGTGAGCACGGGCGGCATGACGAAGCGGCCCGGATCGAGATGGAATTCGGTGAGGCAACGCATCCACGATTGCGCGACGGAATCGCTCGCGCGCCGTGAAGCCAGCGGGTTATTGACGATATTCAGCACTTCCCGGACATGCGTATCTACGTCAGCAAGCGACGACATGAGGGCGTGTCTCCGTGGCGCCGCGTTCCGCCGCGCGTTCGCCGCGCGGCCTTCGGACGCCGTATCCGTTGTGATTTCCGCTGGCGCTGCGGCTCGATATCCATTGCCGTCGTGCTGTCTGCCGCACGCGTGCGCGCCTCGTAGCCGGGCGGATGCCGTTGTTCGGACTCCCGGTTCTCAAAAACTGTACATCCTATGACGCCGGTGTTCAATTGGTAGTCGCATAAAGAAGCTTGTTTGCGCCCGCTTTTTGCTTGCAGCTTACGGATTCCTGCGGCGTTGAAGCGCCGCACACTCACGCGAGGCACTAACGCATGGGCCGATTCGATCCGATCCGCGAAGCCTTCACTGAACAGCACGACGCCGCGATGGATATCGTTTATATCGACGGATTGACGGGCCGGACGGTCATCGGCATCGACAAGAACGAACTGCACGAGGCGCAGCCCGTTCGCATGAGCCTCATGATCGGCGTGCCGTCGATCCGCGCGTGCACTACGGATCACATCGACGACACGATCAATTACGCGGCCGTGCGCGACGCCATTCATGCGCTGCTCGCTTCGCATCGTCTGCAATTGCTCGAGGCGCTGGCCGAGCGCATCGCGCAGATGGTGATCGCGGATTTCGGCGCGCACTGGGTGAAGATCTCGCTCGCGAAGCCCGCCAAATTCGATGACGTCGATGCGGTCGGCGTCGTGATCGAGCGCCGCCGTTCATGGTCCGATACAACGGGCCTCGGCTGGATCGGACGCGGATATGTCCCGCAGTAACTTCAAGCGGCCTAAGCGGCCTATTTTCCGGTGGATGTGCGCTGCACGATGCCGCAGGCCTTGAACGCATCGCGCTGCAACTCGCGGAACTTCTTGGTCTGGGCCTTCGCGCGGTCCACCCGGAATTCCGCTCCGCCTTCGCCGCCTAACGTGGCGTACTTGGAAAACGTGGACTGCTCGACGAAGTCGTCGTAGTTGAGCACCTTCGCGATTCTGTCGATCGCGCACGAGCACTTGTAGACGTTCACGAAGTCGTGCCCGTTGTCGTCCATGCAGCTCAGCACGTATTCGACGCGGCCCTCGGTCGGATAATCATGTCCTTGCGCGTCCGCGCCGAAGGAAAACGACGAGGCGAGCGAGAGCGCGGCGAACATCGCGAGCGTGCGGCAACGTGGGATCATTCGATGAATCTCGCTTTATCGTCGATGATGAGCGGCCGGCGTTGCATCATGCGCGCCGGCCGCGGGACAAGTCGCTTCGATCAGGACGCCGCGAACGGATGCGCGACGGTACCCTTCTTCGCTACGACATCAGCCGCTTTCGGCTCGCCTGCAACGGCTCGCTGAATGGATTCCTTCGTCGCGCGATAGTTGAACTCCTGAATCTTCTTGTCGTCGGACGCTTCCCAGTGGATGAACACGCCGACACAAATGAAGAGGTCGTCGGCTTCGTCTGCCGGAATGGTGCCGTCCTCGACGCTATCGGCCACGGCCAGCGCCACCGCATGCTGCGCGGGGCCGAACATCTGCACGGCCTGCTTTGCGCCCTTGATGGTCACCTTGTTGAAGAGAATCGTGTTCGGCTTCGTGATGAGATTCGGCGCGACCACGGCAAGCAGCGATGTAAAGCCATCCTTGTTGTTCGTGAGCGCGTGACAGAACGCTGTCTCGGCAGCGGAGCCTCGCGGTCCGATGATCAAGTCGATATGTGCGACCTCGTTGCCTTCGCCGACCAGCGACTCTCCTATCAGGACGCGGTTGATCTTGGCCATGCTCTTCCTCCAGTGATGGGTGGTTCTTGGGACGACCGACTTGCTCTTTCGCTAGCGACGGCATGAGAACCGCGCAAGGCTCGTTGAAAAACGGGGCGGCATAACCGCGCACTTCCTAAACATGATCCGTGCCACTTTTGCGGGGGACGTAGCGCGTTTTCTTCGTTTACGCCGTCATCAACGCGACGAAGAGCGCCGCCACGGCAAGGTCCGCGCTCGTGCCGGGATTGATGCCGCGCGCCTTGAGTTCGGCGTCCCATGCGGCGAGTTCGGGATCGTCGGCGGGCGAGCCGGCGGCGAGCCAGCGCGCGTGATGCAGGGCTGCATCGCGCGTGACACTTTGCGCCATCGCCGCGCCTTGCTTGCGCACTATGTGCGAGTCGGGCAAGGCGGCAAGGAAGCTAAGGAATATCCCTAGTATTGCGGTGTTTTTCGTGACGTCCGCGCGCTGCGCCGCATCGAACACATCCGCGAAACCGTTCGCGTACTGTCGCGCAATGCTGTCGCGATCGGCGGCGAGCGACATGGCCGTGCGCAGATCGACGGTCGGCGCTTCGTGCACCGATTGCTCCGGCGCGTCGCCGAGGCCGCCGGGATTCGCAATCGCGATCGCGCGATAGGCGAGGCGGGCATCGTCGATATCGAGCGATGCGAGCACACGCTCTGTTTCCGCGCGCCAATGAACGATGTCGATGTCCGCATCGCCCGGCACGCGTTCGAGCGCAGCGCACAAAGGCGCGGCAAGCAGCACGATGCCCAGATTCGTATTGCAGGCGACCGCATCGAAGGTGCGGCGCACGGCATCGAGAATGCGCGCGCCGACGCTCGCGCCCGGAACGAAAAGCCCGGCTGCGGCCGTGCCTGCGCTGATGATGAATTGCGCCGACGTCATGCCGTGTCCCGCGCTGGCGATGCTCACGTTGCCGGGTTTGGCCGTCTCCACATCGAGGCGGCATGCGCGCAAAAACGCTGCACGTGCGCGTTGTTCTCGCGTTGGGTCAGGCGCGTCCATGGCCGCTCGCGAACGTCATCGCCCGTTGCGATGCAGCGAGCTTGCCGTCGAGAAGATCGTCGACGAGCAGTGTCGCGATATCGAACGATGTCACCGATTGCAACCCGCGCCACGCCGCCACGCCGTTCACTTCGAGCACGAGCGGCCGTTCGTCGGATGCGGCGGAAGCGATCAGGTCGACACCCGCGTAATCCAGCCCGAGCGCCGCGCTTGCGCGCACGGCAACATCCGCGAACGAAGGCGTCAACTCAGCGGCCTCGCACGCCGCGCCGCGTGCGAAGTTATGAATCCAGCCGTCGCCGCCGACGCGCTTCATCGCCGCGACCGCCCGCGTGCCGATCACGAGTACGCGCCAGTCGAAGCCGGGCTCGCCGCCATCGACATAACGCTGAAGATATGCCACTTTGCCGAACGATTCGAGCGATGGCAGCGGTTCGCAGGCGTCGTCGCCGAGCAGTTGCAAGCCCTTGCCTTGCGATCCGAACAGCGGCTTCATCACCAGCTTGCGTCCTGCGGCGCGTTCGCGCATCAGCACGCGCTGGGCAAATGCGGACGATTCGCCGGCCCACGTCGCGGGTGTGGGCACGCCATAGCGGTTCAGCAGAAAGCTCGTCATCGACTTGTCGACGCTGCGTTCGATGGCGCGTGCATCGTTATAGACGGGCACGCCGCTTTCGCGCAGCGCGTGCAGGATGCCGAGCCGCAGCGTGACTTGCTCGAACGTGCCGCCCGCGATGCCTCGCACGAACACCGCATCGGGCAGCGTGTGGCCGAAGCCGGGAATCGCGAGACCATGCGGCTTCCATGTCGTATCGATGCGGCAATCCGCGAGATCGACGCAACGCGCTTCGACGCCGCGCGCGCGGAATGCTTTCCTGAGGCGGCTCGTGTGCCAGCCCGTCTCGTCGGTCATGATCGCAATGCGTGTCATCGCGCCTGCCATTGCGCGTCCAGCAGCGCCTTGTTCAACGTGCCGCCGTGATACGTGACGCCGCTTTCGAGGCTGGAGACCCATGCTTCGGCGGGCGCGAAAAGCGCCGCGTCGATCTGATAGAAGTCGTAGTTGAAGGACTTGAAGATGTCCGCGAACGGTTCGCCATAGCCGCGCGCATTCGACGAAGGCAACTCGGCCGCGAGCTTCTTCGCAACCGCATCGCTTTTCACGGTGAGATGCACGCGGCCACCGTAGAGGATCGCATCGTTGGTGCGGCCCATGGCCTGCACGCCGTCGGGCGCGGGCGGCGGCAAGGGCGCGTTGCCGCTCACATCGACGATCTCGTTCAGATCGACGCCGAGCACATGCGTCTTGTGCAACGCAACTTCGACGACGCGTGCAACGACCTGCACCGTCCCCGCGACAGATTGCGTCGGTGTCACCGCAATGACGAGGTTCGCCGGCGCGAGGCCACAATCGTTGAGCACCTTGTCGATGACGACTTGCGGCGGCAAGCGGTCCACTTCCATGACGAGCGCGCCGCGATCGTGACGGTCGCGATAGCCGAGTTCATCGAAAAGCGGCTCCTTGCATGCGAGCGCGCGTGCGGGACCGGAGCCCAACGAGAAAAACTTCTTGCCGCCCGTTTGCTCCTTGGTCGCCGAAAGGCTCCAGCCCGCGTATTGACTCGCGAGGCAGGCGAGCACCGGATTCGACGCATGCACTTCGATGAAGGCAGGCCAGAGCGGAGCGGCATCGAAAGCGATGCGCTGCGTCACGTGCCCCAAGCCGCCCATGCAGATGCGCGCGATCAACAGGCCCGCTTCGACGCTGCCTGCCGCGTTCACGCCTGCATCGACGATAACGGTGCCTGCCGGCGTGCGAACGATGTCGACGCGAAGGCGTTGCGCATCGTCGATGAGTTGTTTGACGAGCGGCTCGCTGAGTGCATTGACGCTGAGTGCGGAAGTCGAAGTCATGGGCTAGTTCACATTGATGCGTTGCAGAAGACTCGTGCGTTGGCTATCGAGTTCGACGCGTAATGCATCGAGCGTGGATGCAGTCGCGGTGATCGTGCAGACAGGCATGCCCGCTTCGATGCGCGTGCCGGGCGATGGCACGTCATGGCACTCGGCATCCACGAAACACGCATCGCTGAACAGGCTCGATACGGTGAAGCCTTGCGGCGCAAAGACGACACGTTGCCCCGCGATCAGCGGCGGGGCATGTTTCCACGTGCAGGCCGTATGCGGCAAGTCGCCGTCGAGACAGGCCTCGACATGCGCGCCGATCAAACCACGCGGCCACGCATCGGGCCATGCGGTTTCGTAGAGCGCCATCGTCGAAGAAGGGCGCGTGTTGATTTCGAGGACCTGGAAGGTATCGTCATCGAGCAGGAAGTCGATGCTGTTCAGTCCCGTGAGGTCCGTTTTCCATACGATCGTTTCAATTGCCTGAACGACGCGTTCGGCGATATCGCGGGGCAGCATGATCGGCCCGAGCGAACCCGCATGCACGAAAGGCAGGTTGCCCGCCGCCGTCGTGAGTTGCTCCGCGAAGCCGATCACCGTCGCTTCGCGGTGTGCGGCGACGAAGAGCGCCGACATCGAACGGCCTCGCGAAAACCGCTGGAAATAGGCATCGGCGTGAATGCGATCGACGTTTTGCGCCCACTCGATATGCGTGCCGCCGCAGCCATCCGAACGCTTGACGAGCCATCCGCGCGCGTCCTCTGGCGGCGTGAAGCGCACTTCCGGATGCGGCACATGCACTTCATTGAGCAACGCGAAGAAGCGCCGTGGATCGCGTACGGCCAGCGCCTGCGCCCCGTTGCCGATGAAGCGCGGCACGCGCGGCGCGCGGCTCAGTTCCGTCGCGAGCGGTTCGAGGCCGCTCGTCACGATGAGGCCCAGCATGCGCGGCAGGCGTGCGGCGCATTCGAGCGCATCGTAGAGACGCCCGCGATCGATTGACAATCCGTCGCCGCCGATATCGAGCCACATGTCGGCGTGCGCGCGTGTATCGCGATCGCCGAAGATATCGAGCGCGACCACGTTGAGGCCCGCGCGCTCGGCCGATTGTGCGAGCAGACGCGCGGACAGACCCGCCACCGCGACGCGAGGCGCACGCGAGGCCATCATGAGTCTTGTCCCGCGACGATGACGCGCGCTTCGTCGAATGCTTCGGGAAAGCCCAGATAAACGGGTTTTCCCCCGGTTCGCATGCGCAGGAAGAGCCGATGCTCCGCCTGATACTTCACGTTGCCGATCGCGAGCGCGCCGATGCCGATAGCATCCGGACGCGCGGCGCCTGCGAGCGGCTTGCCGTCGTCCATCACGTGAACGCCGGCGATGCCTTCGGGCGGCACGGCGTTGACATCGGCGGCGATCAGCAGATGCTTCGCGTGGGCGAGATCGGTGGCGGTCATCACCTGCACGCCGGCTGCGGCTGTCGCGAAGACGATCTCCGCCCGCGCGAGTTCGCGATGCAGGTGCTCGGGCGTGCCTGTCGCGACGCCCGATGTGGCGATATCGAAGCGGCGGTTGATCTCGTCGCTGACCTGGGTGGCGCGTGACTGACTCGAATGGCTCGCGACGGCGACGTCCGCGCCGAGCGATGCGGCCATCGCGGCCGCCACGCGTCCGACCGCGCCGGTGCCGCCGAGTATCAGCAGACGTTTGCCGTCGAAGCCGACGTTATGCACGGCTTTCAGATGCTTTTCCGCGAGCGCGACGAGCGCGGCGGCTGTCGTGTATGCGCCGCTCGGATCGGCGAAGACGGAGACTTCGAACGGCGGGACCATCGCGTTGCGTGCGCGTTCGAGCATGTCCGCAGCGAGCATGACGTCGCGTCCGCCTATAAAGATGCCGGTGCGCGACACGCCCTTCGGCCCGCGCGAGAAGATCGCGTCTTGTGTGAGCTGCACGACGCTGTCGATATCGACGTTGCAGTACGGCACGAGGATTTGATAACCGGCGTCGGCCGCCATGTTGACATCGAACGGACTCATCTGCGGCGTGCTCGTGAACATGTGCAGGACGTACGGTCTTTCGGTGGCTTCGTGCATGGTGATGGACTCGTATCGATGGGAATGCGTGCGTGTGCTGCCGTCAGGCGGCATCGGCGCCGGGCTGTCGATGATCTGCGGCGCGCCATGTTGCGCCGCGATTGCGCGCGGTCGCGATGGAGAACGTGAGCGACGGGTGGCGCGCGGCTTTCCTCGCGGTTTCGAGCGCGCGCTCGGCGTGTTCGGCGCTCGCGACGAACGCGAAGCCGACTGGCCCCCATGATGTTTGCCCGACGCCGGCCTTCTGCTCCGCCGCGACGGCTTCGAGTGCGCGTGCGACGGCGGGGCTTGCGAACAGGCCGCCTTGCGCGGGCGCGAAGTATTCGCCGATGGTTTGCTGCATGTCGGTGATGGCGCTGGCGAAGGTATCGAAATCGCTTTCCGCGACTGCGGGCAGAAGCTGCATCAGGACGCGATGCGCGAGGTGCGCGGCGAGCGATGCGGGAAAGGGTGCGAGTGCTGCAAGCTCGCGTTTCTCGGCATCGCCGTGCAGTCCTTCGCGCGAGGTGTCGTCGATGAGCAGGATGCGCCATGCATCCGGAAACGGCTGTCGCGCGATGAGGGGAGGTAGCGTGGAGGCGCTGCTGCGTCCGCCGTCGACGATCAGGCCGCCGTGATCGAAGCCGTGAATGCCGATGCCGGAACGCGCGCCGCGATGCGTTATGTGTGCGAGTTCCGCTGTCTCGATGTGGCGCCCTGTGATGCGGGCGAAGGCCGTTCCTACTGCGAGCGCGAGTTGAGTGCCGGAACCGAGGCCGGTATGGGCGCGCGGGGTTTCGTGCACTTCTATATCGATGTGGCGGGGTTCTTTCAGCGCTGCCTGTAGTTGTTCGACGTGCGTCGCGATGCGGTCGCGTTGTGCTGGCGTCGTTGCGCCGTGGATGCGTGTGGCGTGCTGCGTTAGCTTGGCGGTGAGCCGTGTGTCGTGGTTCTCGATCGTCAGGCCGACGCTGCCGAAGGATCGGCCCAGCGAGCCGTTTGGATCGATGAAGCCCAGATGCAGTCGGGCCGAGGCTGAAAGGGTGATCGCACGGGGCGGCGATAGGCGGGTTTTTTCGTATTCCACAGAAGTTGGACTTTTTCTCTGCTTGCGCCGGGTGGGGGGTTTTTGGTTAAGGCAAAAGGTGTACCAAGGACTCTTTGTTGTTGTTCGTTCTTGTCTCGGTTAGCTTGTATTCGTGTCGGTCTATTGGCGCGCCCCTCCCCGGGGCGGGGGTCACTTTCTTTGCATGGGACCAGAGTAAGGCGCTAAAGCGCCAACTCTGGTCGACAGCCAAGAAAGTAACCAAAGAAAGCAGCTTTTTTGGCCCGAAGCACTGACTTGTGTGGTCACTCCGTTGAACATCAGTGGCACTCAGCTTGAAAGAGCCTTGAATCACCTTCCGCGCCCGCTGACTACCAACGTCCTCCGAGCCCCTTGGCTCGTTAACACCGAACGCACATCAAGCACCACGCGCCCCCCAACCGGCGCGAGAAGGCACGGCAAAGCAAAGCGAAGTCGAGGCGAGGAGAAGATGGTGATGCGCTTGCAACCGAACTGAACGTAATCCTGCGGAGTCATTCGACTCATTTGAGAGTGCGCAGTATCGGGGGCGTTTGTGAGCAGTTGGTTTTGTCGAGCCAAGGGGCTCGGAGGACGTGGCGCTCAGCGGGCGCGGAAGGTGATTCAGGGCTGTTTCAATCTGAGTGCCACGGAGGTTCTACGAAGTGACCACACAAGTTAGTGCTTTGTGCGGTTCAGAAAAAAGCTGCTTTCTTTGGTTACTTTCTTTGCATGGGACCAGAGTAAGGCGCTAAAGCGCCAACTCTGGCCGACTGCCAAGAAAGTGACCCCCGCCCCGGGGAGGGGCGAGCTAATAAACCGACACGAAAAACCGAAGAAGAAATAAAAGCCCGCCCGCCCAAGGGCAAAAAGAAATCAATCGTACTTGATATACCGAAACCGCTGATCCCCGGAAGGGGTCCCCTCGAGCGGCCCGCCTTCCCGTGAAGGCTGCCACTGCACGACCTCTTCGATCTTCGAAGCAAGCGCAAAGTCTTTATCGGTAATTCCCTTAGCAGAGTGAGTCTTGAGCTTGACGACAACAAACGCGTAGGAAACCGTCAAATCCGGATGATGCCACGCCGCTTCGGCCAGATGCCCGACGGTATTCACGACCATGAGCGTCCCTTTCCATCCTTCCGTTCTGAACTTGCGCCTAAGCCATCCATCCTCGAGATACCAGTGCGAAAGCGGTCCCGTAAGCCGCTGCTGCACTTCGTCGTCGGTATAAACCTTCTCCGTAGAACTCATGGCGATGCCTCGCTTGGCAATAGAACACACGCGTCCAGTATGCACGCCCGCCGCCCAACGCAGCAACGAAAACCCTGCTGCAACGCGTCAGAAACGAAAAGCCCCACAGCACAGAACAAAAAGCAAAGAAATTCGCGGATTTGACACAGTATGTCTCACACCACCGGCGCGCACGGCCATCAAACAAAGAACCGTTACGCACGATCGCTCTGCACATAAAGAGCGCAACAAACCGGCATGGAATATGCAATTGGCCCCGATACGCAAGCGTCCGGCAAAGAACCGGGCAAAGCGCAACGCGTTACCTGCATCCAGAAGGCGCGCACGATGCAAGCCGGTAGCGTGGTCATCCGTGGGTCGGAAGCATCATCATTCTGGAGGAGACATGAACTTACGCACCCTGGTTCTTGGACTGGCGGTGGTCGCGACGGCAGGCTTGAATTCCTATGTGGCGCAGGCCGATCCGCAACTCGACAGCCTCATCAAGAACCCCTCGAACTGGGCGGCGCAAGCGGGCGATTACTCAAATCACCGCTATAGCACGCTCAAGCAGATCAACGAAAGCAACGTCGGCAAACTACAGGTCGCCTGGACCATGTCGACCGGCGTGCTACGCGGTCACGAAGGCTCGCCGCTCGTCATCGGCGAAACGATGTACATCCACTCGCCGTTCCCGAACAAGGTCATCGCCATCAATCTGAAAGACCAGACCTTCATCTGGCAGTACCAGCCGAAACAGGATCAGCAAGTCATCTCGGTGATGTGTTGCGACACCGTCAATCGCGGTCTCGCTTATGGCGACGGCAAGATCTTCCTCCAGCAGGCCGACACCAAACTCGTCGCACTCGATGCCAAGACCGGCGACGTCGTATGGTCCGCTCAGAACGGCGACGCCAAGAAGGGCGAAACCAATACGAACGCACCACACGTATTCGGCGACAAGGTCCTGACAGGCATCTCCGGCGGCGAGTTCGGCGTGCGCGGGCGGCTCATCGCCTACAACATCAAGGACGGCAAGGAAGTCTGGAAGGCCTATAGCACCGGTCCCGACGATGAAATGCTGCTCGACCCGCAGCAAACCATGACCTGGACCGACGGAAAGATGACGCCGATCGGAGCGGACTCATCGCTCAAGAGCTGGCAAGGCGATCAGTGGAAATACGGCGGCGGCACCACATGGGGCTGGTACGCATGGGATCCGAAACTCAACCTTGTCTACTACGGAACCGGCAATCCGGGCACCTGGAATCCGACTCAGCGCCCCGGCGACAACAAGTGGTCCATGTCGATCTTCGCGCGTGATCTGAATACGGGCAAGGCGAAGTGGGTCTATCAGATGACGCCGCACGACGAATGGGACTATGACGGCGTCAACGAGATGATCCTGTCGGACCTGAACATCGGCGGCAAGAAAGTGCCCGCTATCGTTCACTTCGACCGCAATGGGTTCGGCTACACGTTGAATCGTGAAACGGGCGAACTGCTCGTCGCACAGAAGTACGACCCCGCTGTGAACTGGGCCGATAGCGTCGACCTGAAGAGCGGCCTGCCGATTCGCAATGCAACCTATTCGACGCAGAAGGCAGGTCCCGATGTCAACGTGAAAGGCATCTGTCCCGCAGCCCTTGGATCGAAGGATCAGCAGCCCGCCGCATTCGATCCGAACACGAGTCTCTTCCTCGTGCCGACCAATCACGTCTGCATGGATTACGAGCCGTTCCAGGTGGACTACGTGTCGGGTCAGCCGTTCGTCGGCGCAACGCTGTCGATGTATCCGGGCCCGAACGAGAAGGGTTCGATGGGCAACTTCATCGCGTGGGATGCAGCCAAGGGCAAGATCACGTGGTCCAAGCCGGAGCGGTTCTCGGTGTGGTCCGGTGCGCTCGCAACGGCAGGCGGCATCGTGTTCTACGGCACGCTCGAAGGGTACATCAAGGCGGTTCGCATCAAGGACGGCAAGGAGCTCTGGAAGTTCAAGACGCCGTCGGGGATCATCGGCAACGTGTTCACGTATCAGTATCAGGGCAAGCAATATGTCGGCGTCTATTCGGGCATTGGCGGCTGGGCCGGCATCGGCATGGCGGCGGGTCTCGAGAAGTCGACTGAAGGCCTGGGCGCGGTCGGTGGCTATAAGGAACTGGCCAAGTACACGGCGCTCGGCGGCACGCTGTTCGTGTTCGCCATTCCCGGCGGTTGATGCAGCGTCCTTAACGTAGTGGTATCGCGCGGCGGCAAGACGCGCCGCCGCGCACAAAAATCATATTCATGGAGACAGACGCATGAAAGGCCGATCACTCTTGCTGCTTTCGATGGCGCTCGCTGCGTCGTCCGTTTCGTTTGCCCAGACCGATTCGGGGAAGATGAAACAGGTGGCGTACAAGGTCGTCGACGGCAACAAGGTCGACAACGATACGCTGCAGGGCTGGCGTACATGGCGCGCACTCGCGTGCGAACGCTGTCACGGCGCAAAGCAGGAAGGCATGGTCGGCCCGTCGCTGGTCGATGCATTGAAGACGCTCGACAAGAATGAGTTTCATCGCACCGTATTCGGCGGGCGCGTGGATAAGGGTATGCCCGACTTCAGCGCAAGCCAGATGATGCAAAAGAATTGGGAGAATCTTTACGCGTATCTGAAGGGACGTTCAGACGGCAAGATCAATCCGGGCGACTTGCAGGCGATAGATGCGAAGTAAGCACGTCGACGTTCGATGACCGCGTTCACTCCCGGAGGCTTCATGCATCACCGTCCTGCCAGCGGCGCATTGTTCCGATCGTTGCGGTTCCTGACCGCATGCTTCACGGCGCTTGCCGCGCATGCGGCATATGCACAGGGCGCAGGCGGCCCGCCGCCGGATCTGCCGAACAACGACGGCGCAGACGGCGTATTGCGCGTATGCGCCGATCCGAACAACATGCCGCTCTCCAACGACAAGGGCGAAGGCTACGAGAACAAGATCGCGAGCCAGATGGCGAGTGACTTCGGCTATAAGCTCGAATACACGTACTATCCGCAGCGCATGGGCTTCGTGCGCAATACGCTGCGCCAGAAAGTGCCCGATACCGAACGCTTCAAGTGCGATCTGATCATAGGCGTGCCCAAGGGCTATGAGCTGACGTCGACAACGCGGCCCTATCTGCATTCCACCTATGCAATGGTGCTTCCGAACCGGCCCGAGTACGCGAGCATCAAGACGCCGGCGGACCTCGTCAACTTGCCGCCCGATCAGCTCAAGAAGATGAAGCTCGGAATCTTCGTCAAGAGTCCCGCAGTGGATTGGCTGCTGCGAAATAATCTCATCGATCAGGCTGTGTCGTATCAAGGGCAAAGCGGCGACCCGGAAGCTTTTCCCGGCGAGCTGATCGAACGCGATCTCACACGCGGCAATGTCGATGCGGCTTTCGTGTGGGGTCCCATCGCGGGCTATTTCGTGAATCGCTCGGATAACAAGGTGCGGCTCGTGGCCTTTCCGCCGCAGCCGGGCATCCGCTTCGATTTCGAAATCTCGATGGGCGTGCGCTATGGCGAGAAGGCGTGGCGCGACAAGGTGGATGGCTGGATCGCTTCCAATCAGCCGAAGATCGATCAGATTCTCACGAGCTATCAGGTCCCCTTGCTGCCGCTACAGCCGATGCAACCGGCGCAAGTGCAATGAACGCCCCACATGCAAGGCTTCGCGCGCTGGTCGCGGCGTGCGCGCTCGCTGTCGTCGCGGCGACGAACGCATTCGCCGCGGATGCGCCGCCCGCGTCCGCGCCTAGTCCGGACATCGCGCCGGCCGAGCGCATGCTCTTCATGCAGCCGCACATGACCGGCATCGAACCGATGACGGAACTGGATTACGCGGTCGACTATTCGGGCCCGCCGGCGAAAGTCAGCGATACGGTGCGCGTAATCGTGATGAGCCCCGGCAATGCGAAGAACGATGCACGGCTGACGGATCGCACGGGCAACGTCGACGTTCCGGGCGGCTTGCCATGCAATCCCGTCATCATCTATTTTCTGGAACACGACATCACCGAGATGCAGCAGTTGACGGGCGGACAGAAGCGCTATTTTCAGCAGCGCGTACGCCTGGCGCTCGCCGCAAGCCCCGCGATCACGCCGGTTTCAGCGGAGGCGCTCGGTCTCAAGAACAGCAAGAACGTCAATGCGCGGCAGATCGTAATTCAGCCTTACCTCAACGATCCAAACGCGGACCGCTTCGCGCAATGTGTCGGCAAACGCTATACGTTCGTCATTTCCGATGACGTGCCGGGCCGCGTCCTCCTCATTCGGACCGAAGTTCCGGGCGCGGGCAACGATTTCGCGCATCCGATGCAGAAGGAGACCATTGCTTTCCAGGGTGCGCTCAAGAATATCTCGCCGCCGCCCCCAGGTGCGCCCGTGAAGACGGGAAACGCGCCGCGTGCGAGCCGGTAAGCGGTTCGATGCCGCATCCCGCGCATGAACTTCATCCGTTCCCTCACGCTGCGTCAGCTTCAGATCTTCGTGATTACCGCGCGGTGCCCGAGTTTTGCGCGTGCCGCTGAAGAACTGCATCTCACGCAGCCGGCGGTATCGATGCAGATCAAGCAACTCGAAGACGCAGTGGGTTTGCCGCTATTCGAACGCGTCGCGCGCCGGCTTGCACTGACGGAAGCGGGCGAGCGATTGCAACATCATGCGAGCCGCATTCTCGGTGAAATCAAGGACGCCGAAGACGCGATGATGTCGCTCAGACAAGCCGATAGCGGATCGATTGCGGTCAGCATCGTGAGTTCGGCCACTTACTTCGCGCCGAAGCTGCTTGCGCTTTATTCGCGGCAATACCCGAAGGTCGATGTGCGTTTCTCGGTCGGCAATCGCGAGACCTTGCTCAGGCTGCTGCAGGACAATGCGACGGATCTCGCCATCATGGGCCGGCCGCCGCCCGAGCTTGGAACGACGGCCGAGCCGCTTGCATGGCATCCGCATGTCATCGTTGCGCCGCTGTCGCATCCTTTGCGGCATGCGCGGGGCTTCGACTTGCAGGAGCTCGCCGGCGATACCTTCTTGTTGCGCGAGCCGGGGTCCGGCACGCGCGCCGTATCGGAACATGTGTTCAAGCAGAATCTCTTCGTGCCTTCACGCAGCGTGACGCTCGGAAGCAACGAAACCATCAAACAGGCCGTGATGGCAGGCATGGGCGTGAGCCTGATTTCGCTGCATACGCTCGCACTCGAATTGCGTACCGGTGAGATCGCCGTGCTGGATGTGAACGGCACGCCGGTCGAGAGAACGTGGCAGCTCGTGCATTCGCGCACCAAGCAATTGTCGCCGACGTGTCTCGCGTTTCGACGCTTTCTTCTCGAACACGCCGAGCCGTTTCTCGAGCGGGAGTACGCGGAGTTCGGCCTCTTGCGTTCTAAGCGTCTTGCCGATGCGGAAAGCATTCGATGACCGTGTCGTCGATGCTGCGCGCGCTGGTATTTCTCGCGCTATGCGGTTCGATGAAAGCGCATGCCGCATCGGCGTTCGCGGTGCAGCAGATCGCGCCGGGCAACTATGTGCATCGCGGACACGACGATGTCGCGACGCCCGCTAACGGCGGCGATATTGCTAACGTGGGATTCATCGTCGGTGCGCGCTGCGTCGCGGTGATCGACACGGGCGGCACGCTCGCCGAAGGCCGGCAGCTTCGCGCGGCGATTCGCGCGGTCACGCCCTTGCCTGTCTGCTATGTCATCAATACGCACATGCACCCAGATCATATCTTCGGCAATGGGGCGTTCAAGGACGAGCACGCGCAGTTCGTCGGCAGCGTAAAGCTCCCGCAAGCCGAGGCGGCGCGCGGCGACAATTATCTTCGCGCGCTGAATCGCGAACTCGGAGCGGCGGCAGATGGAAGCGAGATCGTTCCGCCGACGCTGACGGTGGATGGAAGCGCCTCCCTCGATCTCGGCGGCCGCACGTTGACGCTGCATACATGGAAAACAGCGCATACGAACAACGACATCACGGTATACGATGAGAAGAGCGGAACGCTATGGCTAGGCGATCTTCTTTTCGTCGGATGCATACCGGTGGTAGATGGCAGTGTGGTTGGCTGGCTCGACGACATAGCGCGCATTAAGCAGATGAATCCGCGTCATGTGGTGCCGGGGCACGGCCCGCTCGATGCCCCCTGGCCTCAGTCCATCGAAGCGGAAGAGCAGTACCTCGCGGAACTGGCGCGCGATGTGCGAGCGGCCATCAAGCGAGGCGATACCATTCAGCAAGCCGTGAACACGGTAGGCGTCGATCAGCGGGACAAGTGGCTCCTGTACGACGTCTATCATCGCCGCAACGTGACAGCAGCTTATGCGGAGCTGGAATGGGAGAAGTAGCGGCAGAGGAGGACATCATGTTGAGGAAGCGTATTGCAGCGTTCACGGCTGTGCTTGCGCTTGCGCCGTGCGTAACGCAAGCCGCATCACCCGACGACGATCCCGACAAGGTCGCGCGCTGGCTCGATTTCAAGGAAGGCGCCTTCAAGGGCCGCACGATCGATGCGCATGGCGATGCGGTCATCAAGCTGGATGCGCCCGCGCGTGCAGCGGATGCTGCCGTGGTGCCCATCGCAATCAACGCTCAATTTCCGCAAACGCCGGCGCGTTACATCAGCAAGGTCTATCTTTTCATCGACGAAAACCCGGAGCCGTATGCAGGCTCGTTCGAATTCACGCCGGAGTCGGGCCTCGCGAGTATCGAGACGCGCGTTCGCGTCGAAGACTACACGTTCATGCGCGTGATAGCCGAGACCAACGACGGCCAACTCTATAGCGCCGTGCGTTTCGTGAAGGCATCGGGAGGCTGTTCCGCTCCCGCCGACAAGGACGAGGACGCCGCCGAACGCTCAGCGGGCGCGGTGCGTTTGCAAGCCGAAGGCAAACCCGCAGGCGGCAAGCCCGAGCTTGCCCAAGTAATGGTTCGGCACCCTAACCGAACGGGCATGGCGATGAATCAGGTCACGCGAAACTACGCGACCGCCTATTTCATCCGCAAGGTGGCCATTACGTATGCGGACAAGCCGGTGATGACCGCGAACGTCAGCTTCTCGATCAGCGAGAACCCGAATTTCCGCTTCTATTTCTTGCCCAACGGAAATGGCGAACTGAAGGCGCATATCGAGGATACGAAAAACAAGACGTTCGAAAGCGCTGTCGCAATCGATGCGCAATCGGGTCCGCAAACGTCGGCCATGAAATGAGGGCCGCGATCGCTGCGCTTCTGTTCGCGTTCGCGCATGCTGCGATCGCCGCGCTCGCGGGCATGCCCGCACCGGTCGCCATCGCGCCGGGCGTGTATGCGTTCATCGGCACGGGCGACGCCGTTGCGCCCGCGAATCATGGCATCGTCGGGAATAACGGGTTCATCGTGGGGCCGAGCGGCGTAACGGTGATCGACACGGGGCCGTCGTATCGCTATGGCCGCGCGATGATCGAAGCCATCCGCAAAGTCACGCCGTTGCCGGTCAGACTCGTCATCATCACGCATCAGGCGCCGGAATTCGTGTTCGGCGCGGGGGCGTTTCGCGATCGCGACGTGCCCATACTGGCGCATGTTCGCACCGCGCAACTGATTCGCGAGCGATGCTCGATCTGTCTTGCGAACTTGCGGAAGACGCTGGGCGAAGACGAGATGGCCGGTTCTCGCGTGACGGTCCCGGATCGCACGATAGATGGCACGACGGAGATCGACAGCGGCGGACGCAAGCTGCAATTGCTGCACTTCGGCCCCGCCAGCACGCCGGGCGATCTCGCGGTCCTCGATACGCAAACGGGCGTGTTGTTCGCAGGCAGTCTCGTCTCCAATGGCCGCATTCCCGAGTTGCGCAACGAGCAGATTCCGGGCTGGCTTGGCGCACTGGAAAATCTTCGCGCACTCGATCTCAAGACCGTGGTTCCCGCATTCGGGTCGCCCCTCGACGGCGACGACATCATGCAAACAGGCGTCTATCTGCGTCAACTGGATGCGTCGGTGAGGCGTGCCTATAAGGACGGCGTCGGCCTGACCGATGCCATGCATTCGATCCAGACGCCCGAATTCAGCGGCTACAAGCTCTATGCGATTGCACAGCCGCAGAACGTGCAACGCCTTTATCTGCAGTTGGAAAAGCAATGACCACCGCCCCGAGGAGACAACGATGGCCCAGCTTGTAGCGCTCTACAAAACCCCGTCCGACAACCAGGCGTTCGACGCCCATTACACCTCGACGCACGCGCCGCTTGCGAAGAAAATGCCCGGGCTGAGAAGCTATCGGGTGAGCAGCGGGCCGGTGGCCGTGCCGCAAGGCGAGTCGCCGTATCATCTCGTGGCGCTGCTGGAGTTCGATTCGCTCGACGCCATCAAGTCCGCGCTTGCATCGCCCGAAGGTCAGGCGACTGCCGCCGATCTTGCGAACTTCGCGCAGGCCGGTGTCGATCTGCTGATGTTCGATACGAAAGACGCCTGAGCGCGGTTCAACGCGGTGCGCCCGAATCCGCCATGTCGTCGGAATCGACTTCCGGATCGGGCACGCTCAAGTCCTCGCGCCGGTGATTGATGACGAGAAACACGCTCATCAGCACGAGGAACGCGACGATGAGCAGCGTCGCGTTGAAGAAGACCCGTTCATAGCCCAGCTCGGCGACATTGATGAACCAGTACGGATAGAACGCCGACGCACTGCCGCGCCATAGCGTGATGAACAGATAGCACAGCGGATAGACGAGCCAGAGCGCACACCGTCGCCATGAAAGATGAAAGCGCGGCACGAATAACAGCCAGTAAAGCGCAGCAAGCAAGGGCACGACGGTATGCAGCATCTCGTTGACGAACGCGCGATACCCCGACGGCGTCCACCAGAAACGCAGCAGCGCGTTGTACGCGATGCCGACGAACACGATATACACCACGACCGCAGTCACGACAGTCGGCTGACGAAAGAAGCGCGCGATGGGCGCTTGCGCGCGTGTGGCGACGCACGTAAAGCAGAGCGCCGTCAGCAGCACGGTCAGATTCGTCAGATAGCTGCTCATGCGCGCGAGCCCTTCGATCACGGTCAGGCCGCGACCGAGCGAACGCGCGATGCTGAGGTCCATTTGCGCTGCGATGGCGAGCCACGCTATCAGCGCGATGGCGGCGGCTGTCGCCAGCGATGCGGTACTGGGCGTATGAAGCGGCAAGGGGTGCTCGTGCCGCGGCGAGTTCCTGGGTGGCTTGGGCATTCGCCCATTCTATCGGCGCATGAGACACCGTGCCGGGCACGCCTTGTTAGACGCGCGGACGTTGCGCCGCTTCTTCGACGACGCCGAGAAAGCGCGAGCCGGCATCTGCAAGCAAGCCCGAATTGTCGATACGAACGATGCGCGCGCCCGCGGGCACTTCCAGCGAGGGCTTGCGCGCCAGGCGCGCTTCGATCTGCCGCGCGTCTTCGCGTCCGCGCCGTGCGAGCCGTGCGGCCAGCACGGCAGGCGCGGCATCGATATGAACGAAGCGCGCATCGGGATAACGTGCGAGGGCCACGTGGGCATGTTGTCGCGAGCCGTTCACGACGACCGGCACGCCGCGCGCCAGCCACGCATCCAGCTCGATGCCGACGCCATAGCGCAAGCCGAGGCTTTCCCAATGCATCGCGAAGAGTCCATGTTCGACGCGCGATGCGAATTCGTCGTGCGTAAGCGCGATGTGGTTCTCGCCATCGCCGGATGCTCGCGTGATATAGCGATGCGCGAACATCACGCTCGCACCGACGCGCTCGCGTGCGAATGCCAGCAACGCGTCCTTGCCCGCGCCTGATGGGCCCATTACGTAGATCAGTCTTGCGCTGTCGAGCTGGTTCATGCCTCGTCCTGTGCGATGTTGAAGGGCAGACGCTGCCATAGTGCGAACGGTGCGCCGGGTTCCGGCTCGATGAACAACGCCGCGCCATGAACGGGAAGCGGCCCGAGTCGCGCGATGCGCGGCGCCCAGTGAGACGCGATCGACGTGCGCGCGTTCGCGTCATCGAGTGAATCGGACAGCGTCATGTGGAAGCGGTACTCGTCGAGCACATAGGGATAGCCCCATTCACGCAGCAGCGCGATCTGGCGTGCGCTCATGCCGTCGTGAATGCGCCGCCCGATGCTTTCGATCGAAGGCTTCGCCTGCAACGGTGCGATGGCCCGCAGCGCGCTTGCCGCAATGGTTCGCATGCGGGCGTCGTCACCGTCGTGCGCGGCGCGCAGTGCAACGAAGCCATTCATCTGCGCGATGCGCACCGCCATATCGAAGCGGACGATTCCGTTCGCCCACGCGCGAGCCGCCGCCTGCACGTCCGCCAGCGTGACGCCCGCTGCGCATCGAAACGGCGCAACGATGGTCGCGTGCCAGCCATAGCGACGCGGCGACTGGGTCCACGCGTGCATGGCCGCGTGCGTTTCGCGGCCGCTTTCCGCATCGCGGCCCAGCCATTCGCAGCCTTCCTGCCACCACGCGGACGAGGCGGGCGGCGCATAGTAAAGCGCCACGCGCGGACTGCTATCCGCAGCAATCGCCTTTGCCGTTTTATCATTCGATTCAGATGGGGCTGTCATTCGCATCGCCTGAATATCACGGTTCGATTGTAATGCTCTCGCGACCGCCATCCAGTCAGCCCGAACAACAATGCAAGCGCAACGGAACACTACGGACATGCTCATCAGGAACGCGCGAATCGTTACGCGCGATGAAACCTTCACCGGCGTCATGCGTCACGAAGACGGACGTATCGCCGACATCGCGGCGGGCAACACGGCGGCGCGCGACGCCATCGACTGGAACGGCGACTATCTGCTGCCGGGGCTTGTCGAACTGCATACGGACAACATCGAAAAGCATCTCGCGCCGCGCCCCGGCGTGCTATGGAATCACGAAGCGGCGATCATCGTGCACGACGCGCAAGTGGCGTCGGCGGGCATCACGACCGTATTCGACGCGCTCGGCGTGGGCTCGCGTCCCGATGACGCCCTGCGCGGCCGCGCGGTGCAGGTCGAGTGCGCCCATGCCATCGGCAAGCTCGCCGAGAGCGGGCTGTTGCGCGCGGATCACCTTCTGCACCTTCGCTGCGAAGTCGGCACATCGGATGTCGTCGAGGTCTTCGATTCGCTCAGCGCGCATCCGCTGTTCAGGCTCGCCTCGGTGATGGATCACACGCCGGGCCAGCGTCAATGGCAAGACCACGGGAAGTGGCGCGCGTTTCAGGAACGTCATGGCAAGTGGAGCGACGCGCACGCGCAAGCGACGCTCGAGCAATGGTCTGAGCAACAGGCGCGTTATGCGGCGGAGCATCGCAAGGCAATCGTCGAGCGTTGCAAAGGCCACAGCATACCGCTCGCAAGCCACGACGACACGCTCGTCGAACACGTCGAAGAAGCCGCGCGTGACGGCATCGCGCTCGCCGAATTTCCGACGACACTGGACGCAGCGCGCGCCGCGCACGCGCACGGCATCGCGACGATCATGGGCGCGCCGAACATCGTGCGCGGGGGATCGCACTCGGGCAACGTATCGGCGATGGAACTCGCACGCGAAGGGCTGCTGGATATCCTTTCTTCCGACTACGTGCCGTCGAGCCTGCTCATCGCGGTCTTCGATCTCGTCGATGGCGCAGGCTGGAGCTTGCCGCGTGCGGTGTCGGCTGTTTCGTGGGCACCGGCGCATGCAGCGGGGCTTCACGATCGCGGCGCGCTTGCCGTGGGCTTGCGAGCGGACTTCGTGCGGGTCGCGCGGGCGCAGGGGCTCGTCGTGCCGCGGGAAACCTATCGCGCGGGCCTGCGCGTCTGCTGACGATTCATGCGATTTCCGGGTATCCCCGCGTTGCGAAGGCATCCGTTGTTGCGTACTCTCACGCGCATCGCATAGTTCGCTATGTGAATCGCTGTTCGCGTAACGAACATGTGGCGAACATCTATTGCCTCTTACGTAAAGGGATTGAAGTGAGCAGAAGTCCTAGCGTGAACGTCCAGACGTTCATCAACGAGCATCCGTTCTCGCCGTTTCAGTGGCTCATCTTCGGGATGTGCTTCGTTATCGTCCTGCTGGATGGCTTCGATACCGCTGCGATCGGCTTCATCGCACCGTCGCTCGTCACGGAATGGCATATCAGCCGGCCCGCGCTGGCACCCGTGCTGAGCGCGGCGCTGTTCGGCCTCGCGGCGGGCGCGCTGCTGTCCGGGCCGCTGTCGGACCGGCTCGGCCGCCGGTCGATGCTGCTTTCATCGGTCATCCTCTTCGGCGTCGCATGCTTTGCATCGGCCTATTCGGCGGACATTACGCAACTCACGACGCTGCGCTTCGTCACGGGCCTGGGCCTCGGTGCGGCGATGCCCAACGCCGTCACGATGATGAGCGAGTTCTGCCCCGACAGCCGCCGCGCGACGCTCATCAATCTGATGTTCTGCGGCTTTCCGCTGGGCGCGGCGTTCGGCGGCTTTCTCGCGGCCTGGATGATTCCGCATTTCGGCTGGCGCAGCGTGCTGTTCCTCGGCGGCGTTGCACCGCTCCTGTTGTCGGTGCTGCTGCTCATCGCGCTGCCTGAATCGGTGCGATACATGGTGGCGAAGGCGAAGCCCGTCGACAAGGTTCGCGCGACGCTCGCGCGAATCTCGCATGACGCCCGCGACGCCGGCTCGTTCTTCATGACCGAAACCGCGCCCACGGTGCAAGGGCAGAGCGGCGTGAGCGTGGTGCTGTCGCGTTCCTACATCGTCGGCTCGATCATGCTGTGGCTCGCGTATTTCATGGGCCTCGTGATCTTCTATGCGTCCATCAACTGGATGCCGATCCTGCTCAAGGAATCCGGCCTCAGCCCGCAACGCGCGACGCTGATCTCCGCATTGTTCCCGCTGGGCGGCGTGGGCGCCGTGCTGCTCGGCGTGCTGATGGACAAGTTCAATGCGAACCGCATCATCGCAGCGTGCTATGCATTGACGGCGGTGAGCGTGTATTGCATCGGACAGGCGGCGGGCAACGTCGGACTGCTGGTGCTGGTCGTGTTCCTCGCGGGCGTGTTGATGAACACGGCGCAATCGTCGATGCCCGCGTTGGCCGCGGCGTTCTACCCGACGCAAGGCCGCGGCACGGGCGTCGCGTGGATGCTGGGCATCGGCCGCTTCGGCGGCATTGCGGGATCGTTCCTCGTCGCCGAGCTGACGCGTCTGCACTTCACGTTCGGCGGAATTTTCGCGGTGATCGCGGTGGCGGGCGTCATTTCGGCTGTCGCGTTGCTGATCAAGCAGGCGGCGCATCCGCAGTCCAGGACGTCGGGCGATCTCAAGGCCACGGGGCCGGTCGGACACTGAGCGTTCTTTATCGCAGATGATGTGACGTAGCCTCGCGTGGCTTTGCTGCGCGAGGCTTTTGTTTTTCTCGTCACCGATTCGTCAGACTGTGGCACGTCCCGTGCTCATGAGCGAATGCGACGAGCCGCCGTGCGTCACGCCGGCGCTCAGCATGTAGAACAATGCACGGATCGCATTCGCAACTGCTAACAGGAGTCTTTGGACATGAAACGTATCGCTCTCTCGTGCGCTGCTGGCGCATTCGCTCTCGTCTGTGCATCGGCATTCGCACAGGACAATCCGCCGAGTTCCGCTACGGGCCTGCAAGCCGGCGACAATGCGCAAACCACGACGCAAGGTTCAGGCACCTCGCACAAGTCGACGCACACGAAGAAGTCGCACGGCAGCCATTCGTCGTCGATGAAGACGGGTCCGTCGACCGCGCCCGGCGGCACTGCAACGCCGAGCGGCCCCGGCGCACCGGTCAGCGCAAGTGGCTCGGGCCAGTAAGCTTTAGCTCGGCCGATGTAAAAACGGGACGCTCGCGAGCGTCCCGTTTT
>NZ_JFHE01000008.1 GCF_000698555.1 Caballeronia grimmiae
TCGGCGCGTACTTCATGGTCGATATGGCGCATTACGCGGGTCTCATCGCCGCCGGGCTTTATCCGAACCCGGTGCCGCATGCGGACTTCGTCACGACCACCACGCACAAGAGCCTGCGCGGCCCGCGCGGCGGCGTCATCCTGATGAAGGCGGAGTTTGAGAAGCAGATCAACTCGGCCATTTTCCCCGGCATTCAGGGCGGCCCGTTGATGCACGTGATTGCGGCGAAGGCCGTCGCGTTCAAGGAAGCGCTCGCGCCCGAGTTCAAGACGTATCAGCAAGCCGTGATCGACAACGCGCGCGTGCTCGCTGAAACGCTGGTCAAGCGCGGGTTGCGCATCGTGTCGGGCCGCACCGAGAGCCACGTGATGCTCGTCGATCTTCGCGCGAAGAAGATTACCGGCAAGGCAGCGGAAGCCGCGCTCGGCAACGCGCACATCACGGTCAACAAGAACGCGATCCCGAACGATCCGGAGAAGCCGTTCGTCACGAGCGGCGTGCGTCTGGGCTCGCCCGCGATGACCACGCGCGGCTTCGGCACGAAGGAAGCGGAGATCGTCGGCAATCTGATTGCGGACGTGCTTGAAGCGCCGGAAGACGAGGGCACGCTCGCTCGCGTGAGACAGACCGTCGCGGACTTGACGCGCCGCTTCCCGGTTTACTCGGGCAAACAAACTGGTTGATGCGAGTGCGCGGCGGCGCCTGTGGCATTGGCGCCGCCGCTCTCACGAACGAGCTCCTACGCTCGACATCCCGCTGTTCTTCAAATCGTCCGTCCCGCCTACGTCCGGCTTACTATGCGGGCAAAATCGCAACGAGCTAGCGAAAGCTGCGCTCATTCATCTCGGCGCATCCGCGCCTCATTCCGTCTCCTCTCCATACAACGCGCGGCACGTTCCTGCCCAGAGCGTCACTGTGAGGATTTTTCGGAATTCAGCCATTTGTCGTTCGACATTCTTCCTGGACAATCCGAGGCCCGTCACAAACGGAAGCCGTCTGTAAGCCGCTGAACTGACTCGTCACCGGGTAGACCCGAAGCAAGTCATAAGCGCGCCTTAAGCAAAGCTGCAATAGCGTGCTGTTGGCGTGGACGGCAAGCCAAAGTGATAACGAGGCTCGCGATCCGCGATCATCTTTACCGCCTTTAGTGCGTTCGGTGAAAGCACAGACGCAACGATTGCCATAACGATGAACGCAGTTTATCTGCCAGTCATGCGGATTCGCTCTGCTTCAAGCCGTGCGTATCTGTCTGCCAGCAATTCTTTTTTTTCGAGTGAATGCGAGTCAATAATTCCCGGCGCTGGGCGCCTCGTGGTGTCAGGCGATGGATCATCGCGGCGGCCGCGCTTCTTGCCGCGGCTGTCGTTCGCGCACTGTTGCATCCGGTACTCGGCCCGGTCATGCCGGGGACGGCCTTTCTCATCGCAGCCGTACTCGTGCAGTACTATTGCGGGCTCGCGCCTGCTGTCTCTGTCATGCTGGCTGGCTTGTGCATCGCGGATTATCTTTTCGTTCCGCCTTACGGACGCCTCGATTTCATTGATCAGTCCGACATCGTTCTGTTGGTCTCTTACCCTTTCATTACAGTTCTATTCATCACGCTCGTCGAGCGGCTCAGGCGCGCGCAGTACCGCGCGAAGCTGCTTGCCGCAGTGGCGCAGTCGCGTTATGAAATGCTGCTGCGTCACGACAACGAGCGGCTGCTGGCTCAACGGTCGACCGATGAGATGCATCGCCTGCTGCATCACATCGCTCAATACAACCGCTCACTCATTCTGATCAAGGCACTCGACGCAGCCACCAGCGTTGAAGGAAGCCTCCTGGCTGCGTCGTCGCCTGTGACTGCCGATGCTTCTATCGACATGCAGTCGTTCAGCGCAGGCGTCGTGTTCGGCCGGAAGCATGCACATGTGCATCAGGAAGACCTCGCTCGCGTAGCCGACCGACTGGTTCCCGGGCGGCATCGCATGCGTTTTCGTTCGGATGGCCATGACTGGCGCCCGGCCGAATGCGTTTGTGAAAGATTCACTACGCCGCCTGGCGATTTTCTTATTCTGCGAATGGAAGAGCGATCGTGACGCAGCCCAGCTTCAAGACATCACAAAGCGGCGATCACGCTGTTCTCCTTCTGCATGGGCTTTCGAGTTCGCCGCTCGAACTGCGCTTCATTGCCCGCTTTCTTGGCGACGAAGGTTTCGCGACGCACACGCCGGAGTTGCCCGGTTACAGCGCGGGCACCGGACACCTGTCGATGGAACAGTGGATCAGCGCAGCGGTGAGTGAGTTCGACGCACTCGCCGTCCGCTATCGGCATGTATCGATATGCGGACTTTCGATGGGAGCCACGCTCGCGGCAGCCGTGGCGCACCAGCGGCCGGATGCACGTGCGCTACTGCTGCTTTCGATCACGCTCGACTATGACGGCTGGGCGATTCCGTGGTACCACTTCCTAGTGGACTGGTGTTACTACACGCCACTGCGCTCGCGGTACAAGTATCGCGAGCACGAACCCTATGGCCTCAAGAACGAAGCGTTGCGGTCGAAGATTGCACGTGCGATGCAGAAGAGCGGTATCAGCGAGGTCGGGGCCGCGTCGATCGCGATGCCCGCGCTTCACGAAGCGAGCCGTCTCGCTTCTTTGGTAAAAAGGACAACGAAGGAAATTTCGAGCGATTGCCTGATCATTCACGCGATCGACGATGAAACGTCGAGCCCGCACAATGCGGAATTTGTGGGGGCGAACATCGGCGCTTCATTCCTCCGAACGATCTGGCTCGATGACTCCTATCACATGATCTCATCGGATAACGAGCGCGAGGTCGTGGCACGCGAATGCGCGCTTTTCTTGCGGGAAAGCGCGGCTGCCAGCACTTGCGCCGACAATCCCACGCCCGTCGTGTCGCGCGCGCTGGCGCGGCGGCTGCGTCAACTGGCTTCAATTGCGGAGAAGGCGTGAAGCGCACCGTCATGTCACGCGGCGTTCGCGCGCGCGTTGCAGGGTGCGTTGCTCATGCATTGTTATGGGGCTGCGGCAGCGTCAGCGCCGCCGAACCGCAAGCACAAGCGCAAGGACAAGCACAAGCGCAAGGTGACTGGAAAGTCGCGGTCGGGCCAGGGCTGTACGTCTTCCCGGCGTATCCCGGCTCCTCCCGGCTCAAGCTGTTTCCGCTGCCCGCGCAAGACATCTCGTGGCGCGATCGCATCTTCTCTCAGGGACCAGATGTGCTCGGCATCAACATGCTGCAAGGCGAGAACTATCACGTCGGCACGTCGTTGAGTTTCGATTTCCAGTCACGCAGCGCATCCGACGATGCCCGGCTCAAAGGCTTGCCCGATGTGCACTACGGGCCGAAGTTGCGCATCTTTGCCGATTACACCTGGTGGGCGTTCACCGGCGCGGCGGCGGTCTATCAGGACATCGCCGGAACCGGCCAAGGCATGACCGCCATGGCCGATTTCTACATGTCCGCGCCGCTCGGCAAATGGCTCGTGTCGATGGGGCCGGGCATCACATGGGCCAGCGCGACGTATACGGAGACGTTTTTTGGTGTGAACGCGCAGGAAAGCGCCGCGTCGGGGCTGCCGCAATACGCCACTCGATCGGGCCTGCGTGACGTCCATCTGAATGTGAACGCCACGTATGAGATCGACTCACACTGGTCCGCGAATGTTGCGGCCGTAGTCGGACGCCTCGAGAAATCCGCCGCTGGTAGCCCGATTACGCAGCGGCGACTCGATGTCAACGGAATGGCGTCGGCGGTCTATCGGTTTTAAAACGTTCGTTGCGGAATGGCGTTAAGACAGCGCGTTTCCGCCGCGACGATCCAGGCGCTCCTGTCGAAGTTCAAAAGGCCGACCAGTCCGCGCCGGACAACGCCGGTGTCACCGGCGGCTTCACGGCGCCCGTTGCCTTAAGTGGCTTGTCACGCAGCAGCGTTCGCGTGACTTGTGGCGCCACCGCATACGTCTGGCCGGTGCGAAACACCGCGACCGCTTCGGTCAGTTGCTTGGCCTGATCCTCCATCGATCCAGCCGCGGCCGCCGCCTCTTCGACCAACGCGGCATTCTGCTGCGTCACCTCGTCCATCTGCGAGATGGCCTGATTCACCTGCTCGATACCGCGCGTCTGCTCATTGGATGCCGACGCAATCTCGCCCATGATGTCAGTGACGCGCTGAATGGCAGTACCGACCCGCTGCATCGTTTCGCCTGCCTTTGCCACTAACTCCGTACCGGTCTGCACGCGATCGCCAGACGCTTCGATAAGTTCTCTGATCTCTTTCGCAGCAGTCGATGATCGCTGCGCGAGGCTGCGCACTTCGCTCGCGACGACTGCGAAACCGCGGCCCTGTTCGCCCGCGCGCGCGGCTTCGACTGCGGCATTGAGCGCGAGAATGTTGGTCTGGAACGCGATGCCCTCGATCATGCCGATGATCTCCCCGATCTTGCCCGAGCTTTGCTCGATCGCGTCCATCGTTTGAATGACTTGCCCGATGATCGCGCTGCCTTCGTTTGCGACGCCATTCGCGTTGTCGGCGAGGCCGCTTGCCTGCATCGCGTTCTCGGAGTTCTGCTTGACGGTTGCAGTGAGTTCTTCCATGCTCGCCGCGGTCTCTTCCAACGATGCGGCTTGCTGTTCGGTGCGTGACGACAAATCCGTGCTTCCAGCCGCGATCTCACCCGATGCCGTTCGAATGACGTCGACGGACTGCTTGATTCCGTTCGCGAGCGAAGACAGCTTGGTGAATGCGGCTTGTATTGCACGCATCAGGGTGGCGAGTTCATCGCGGCCAGCGGCTTCGACGCGATGAGTCAGATCACCTTGCGCCAATGCGGTCATTGCATCGAGCGCGTCCTTGACCGGCTTCGTCACCGATCGCGTGATGACCAGCATGGCGGCAATCGCCATGAGCACGGCCGCGATGGTTGCCCCAAACGAGAGCAGGCACGCGCGATCGTAGGCGGCATTCGCTTCCTTCGCGGACTCGTCGGCCAACTGAAACTGGTAGGCAACCATCGCGTCCAACGCCGCGAAATACTGGCCTTGGGCTGTTGTGAGCGGTCCGGCGATATACGCCCGGGCATGGTCGACTTGACCTGCGGTCAACATGTCGACGGCGACATTGCGCGCGGCGGTGTTACGGCCACGCGCTTCGACAAGCGCGTTGAACAGTTCATGACCGCGTGATGACGAAATCATCCGTCGAACGTGTTCAAGGCGCTTCGAAGTTGATTCGGATGCCTCAGTAATACCGGCCTTCATCGCCTGAATGTCTTCCTGACGTCCCGTGATTGCGGCGCGCTGCAATCGCAGAACGGTCTGACTTGCCGAGTCCTTGGCTTTGGATATCTCGGCCGCCTTGACCATCCGGTCTTCGGTGATAAGCGTGATTCCATGGTTGAGCGTGCGCATGTTGAAGAAGCTGATCGCAGCCACGATCACGAGCATCGCAACGACGACGCCAAAGCCAACGGTCAGCCGCGTGCCGACCTTGAGATGGTGCAATTTGAACATTGATGAATCCCAGAGCCGGTTATTGGTATTAGGGCAGACGCAGGACGGACCACTCGACAAAAACCTAACAGTGGGTTGCTGCTACCTGTCGATGTCCTTTCAGTTATCGACGGCTCAAGAGGAAACTTTATCTATTTGGTTAATTTTCAGCCGGAGGTATGTAATAGATACCTAATACATGAATTTTCTCGTGGCTGGTGGATGCGACGCCAGCGCAGACAAATGGTGGACGAACTATTCAACCCGATGGTTCACCACAACGCTCTCACAGGATTCACCGCGATGAAGTTCTTGAAGGTTTCATATGCCGGGCCCTTCTTCACGCCGTCGGCGAGGATCAGGCCGTAGTCGACGTCGATCATCGTGAACATCATGATGCTTTCAAGGTTGTACGTATCCTTAATTGCGTAGTACGACGCCATCGTTTCCTGCACATAAGCCGATTGCGCCGCCGGTGCATCCTCCGAGCCGGACCAGCCCCATTCCGTGAGCCAGATCGGCACGTTGAACGAGTCCTTCAGAACTTGCAGCACATTGATGCACGCGTTGTCGCGCCCGCCGCACTCGATCTTGCCCGAGCTGTGATACCAGTGATAAGCCGTGTTGTCCCACCGGAGTGTCGCCGCACCCGATACGCCCGTTGCCGTCCCGTTCGGCGTGATGCCGTTCCAGAGCATTTGCAGCGCGCGATAAGCCATCGGTGTACCGAACGTTTACGCCGCACTTGATGGTCGGATCGACCGCCTTCACGCCGGCGATCATGCCGCGGATCACGCCCCGGAACGATGGCCACTCAGCCGGGTTCCAGTCCGACGTGTGGCTGCCGTCGCCGCCGATTTGCAGGCCGACGGTATCCAGTTCGTTGCCGCATTCGATATGCGTGACGAGGCCCTTCAACGGTTGCGTGCAGCGCACGGCAAGGTCATAGCCGAGCGAATACGCGGTGGCTTCCGTGCCCCTCGGATTCCAGTCTGACGAACGCGGATTGAGCACCGGCATGATGCCGACGCCGCTGCCTGCGAACGCGCCGCGCAGCGCCATCGCGAGCGTGGTGGACATGCCGGCATCGGCCGTGTCGCAGCGATACATCGTCACGCCGAGGTCCTTCAGAATGGCGAGCTGCTGCTCGGCAGTCATCGTGTTGTAGATGCCCGAGCCCCATGCCATGTGGCCGTTGATGCCATAGAACAGCGACGTGTTCGACGGCTTCACCACGTTGCGCGGATCGATCGTGCCGATGTTTTTCCACGGCACGCCGTTCTGATACCAGACGCCGCGCGAATTCCGTGCGAAGACGATGCCGTTGAGATACAGAATCAACGCTAGCGTGACACTCGAGCCAGTCAGGACGTTGATGCCATTTCTCATTACACGGCCGCTGACCAGCGTCCAGATATCGCCCGCGCTGTCAGTGATGGATGCGGCGGGCGGAATGGTAATGCCGGGCGAATAGGTTGCGGCCGCCGAAACCCCGGTGCTGGGCGGACGAGTTGCATCTCCCGAGACGGTGGTAACGGGCGGACGGATGGCATCTCCCGAGACCGTGGCAGTGGGCGGGTTGATTGCGTTCGCTGGTCCAGATACGCCGTTTGCGGCTTGCGTCGCGGGCTGCTGGTCCCCGCCGCCTCCGCCTCCGCATGACGACAACGCAGCGCCACCCGCTCCCGCCATCAGCAGACGCAGGAAGTCACGGCGAGACAAGATTTGGTGGATAGATGCGTCGGGTGAAAACCGAGTAACGTCTTTGCTGCGCTTGTTCATTGAGCGATGCGTATGCAATGAGTTGAACCATGCACGCTTTTGCTTTTATATCGATGCGGTCGGATTAACTTCCGGATGAATAAAAAGGAAAACTAACGATATGGATCTTGTTGAAACAGGACTTTGAGACGCGGACCCGTGCATTTAGTAGCTAGTCAAGTTTGGGTGAATCGGCCGCGCTTCGCCGCAATGCGAACGACAACTCAGATTTACGGGATCGACACTTGCAGTCGAAATCGTTTCCTGGATCTGACTTGCGGCACCGAGACCGGGTCGTTTGTTGCAACGTGGAGCCGCATGCACTTTGTCAACGGAGAGTCGTATAGTTCACAAACGGGGCACTCGAGGACGATCATGGCCAACGACTGGAAGCATCGCGCCGCACGGTTCATTCAGCGTTTCTGGCAGCCGACGTGCGCTTGCATGACATGCATGCCGGGCAGCTGGAGCCAGATCATGAGTCTCGCGCACTGGACGATAGCGCTCAGGACCGGTCTCCTCACTGGCCTGTTAGCGGTGCTCGTCACGTTCACTCCCGCGCGCAAGCTCTATACGAATCGCTATGGCAATGCGGCCGTTGTCGCCGTGCTGAGTATGTTGGGCGATGCCTATTCGCACGCGAGCCACTATCGCGTCCCTTATCTGGAGCACGTCCTCACCGGCGCAATCGCGGGTGTGCTCGCGCTAATTGCTTCTTACGTGTTCGAAGACCGCGCCGTTCGCGTGCGAAGGGCGCTAAACCGTGTTCTGCATTCCCGCGCGCACTGAAGGATTCAATCGCTTCGCGCGCCGATTGGAGAAAATGCTTGGAAGAAGCGGCAGCAGGGCGAGTTCGATCATGGCTGAAGCGTTTAGGTGCAATGCAGAGCTTTTCCCTTTTGGGTTTTAACGCGTATCACCGGAAGGCGTTTCAGCATGAGTCGATCGCGCTCGCAATCGACTCTCACGCAACGCTCGCCAGTTGCCCGCTCGAGGCAACGTCACCCGCCATCGATTCCCGCACGCAGCGTGCGAACTCAAGCGCCGCCGGCTGAACCGACTTCGGCAACAGCAGGCAGATAGCGAACGAGGGGAGCGCAGGCAGACCGGCTACACGAGGCGCGAGCGTCTCGAGGTCGGCGGGCACCGTCGACACGAGCCACGCAGTAATCGCAAGGCCCGCTCGCACCGTGGCGGCAGTGGCTTCGATGTTGCCGCTCTCGAACACGGTGCGCCAGAGTATGCCTTCGTCCGCGAGTGCACCGAGCACGACCGGGCGAAAGGCGCAGCGTTCGTCCACCATCGATAGAGGCAAGGGCCGCTTCCGCCACGCGTCGCTGTCACGCCCCGTCACCCAGACGAGCGGCTCCACGCGAATCACTTCGCCCTCGGCCTCGCTTGCAGGGTATTCCGCCAGCGATACATCCACGCGCCCGCCATCCAGCGCCTCGCGCAATTCGGGCGACGCGCCGCAGACCAGTGAGATTTCCACCTGCGGATGCGTCTCGGCGAACGCTTTCATCGCCGGGGCGAGCGGCGTCACGAGATCGTACGGCACGCCGACGCGCAAACTGCCGCTCAGCGACTGCCCGGTCAGGTCGCCCCATATTTCATCGTTTAGCCGCATCAACTGACGCGCCTTGACGAGGAACTGCTCGCCTTGTCGCGTTAGTTCCAGCTTGCGCGTCTTGCGCACGAACAACAGGCAGTCCAGCACGTCTTCGAGACGTTTGACCTGCTGGCTGACAGCGCCTTGCGTGAGGTGCAGCCGATTGGCGGCGACCGTCATGCTGCCGCTGTCGGCGACGGTGACGAAAGTGCGGATCAGATCGAGATCGAGGTTTCGAGGCATACATGCATTATGCGGCGTAATGGGCGGCATCAATATTATTGGATTTGCTGATGCATCCGCGACCGATAGAGTGCAGGCTGGCTCACTCGCATTCGCACCGATGGCTTCCCTCGATCTCTCGCTTCTCTTGTTCGCAGTCGTCGCGACCATCACACCCGGCGGTGCGACGACGCTCGCCACCGCGTCGGGAGCAAGGTTCGGCTTCAGGCGCTCGATTCCGCTGATGCTCGGCATCGCGATCGGTCTTGCCTTGCTCGCCGCCGTCGCCGCGCTCGGTCTAGGCAGCATGCTGCTCGCGATGCCCGCGCTGCAAATCGTCGTGAAGATGCTGGGGTCGGCGTACTTGCTGTGGCTGGCATGGCGCGTGGCTCGAAGCGGCCCGCCGACTGCGAATAGCGGTCCCGCGCAGCCGGTCACGCTCGCGAACGGCATGCTGCTATTGTGGCTGAACCCTAAAAGCTGGGCGATGACCGTCGGCGCGGCGGCTTCGTTCGCGATGCTTGCGAGCAGTCCTCGCCAGCTCGCGGTCCTGCTTGGCGCGGCGTTCGGCGTGGCGGCGAGCGGGTCGCTGGCGCTTTGGTGCGCGCTCGGTGCATTGCTTGCGCGGGTGCTGCGAACGCCGGCTCACTGGCGCGTGCTCAATCTTGCGATGGGTGCGCTGCTGGCCGCATCCGTCTTGTCCATCTGGAGATGATGATGTCCGTTATTGCGTTTGCCGAATCGTTCAACCTCGAAGCCGCATTCAGCGATGTGTCCGAATACTGGTCGCCCAAAGTCGTCGCGCAGGTCAACGATCAATACGTGAAGGTCGCAAAGGTGCGCGGCCAGCTCGTCTGGCACGACCACAAGCACGAGGACGAGCTCTTCTTCGTCGTGCGCGGGCATTTGAAGATCGAGTACGATGGCGGCCGCGTCGTCGACTTGCCTGCTGGTTCGATGCACGTCGTGCCGCGCGGCACGCTGCACAATCCCGTCGCCGATGAAGAATGCTGGATCGTGCTCATCGAGCCGGTGCAGACGAAGCACACGGGCGACGTGGAATCGCCGCTGACGAGGACGATCGACGAGCAGCTGGGGCAAGCGCGCTGAGAAGGTTCAGCGCGCTTGCCGCCGGTTCGCTAGTGGGAGATGCTTTCGAGAGACTTGCCCAAGGTTCGGGGACCCATCAGGCCTATCGCGAGAATCACGCAGAACATCGCGCTCGCAATGAACACGAAGACACCGTGAACCCCGAAATCTCGCAGGACGAACGCAATCACGAACGAGCTGAAGACGGCGGACAGGCGGCTCCACGAGTACACGAACCCAACGGCACGGGCGCGAATCGTCGTCGGATAAAGCTCCTGCTGATAGGTGTGATACGTGAATGAAATGATATTGCCGGCCAACGTGAGAAGCACGCCAAGGACGACGATGGTGGCGGGCGAGCCTGCCTGACTGAAGAGCAAACCAGCGGCGATATTCACCGATGCCATCGCGACGATCACGTGCTTGCGCTCGAAGCGGTCGGCGATCCAGTAGCCGAGTAACGGGCCGATCGGCGCCGCGAGTCCGATGACCGTGGTGTACAGCAAGCTAGACGTCACCGTGATGCCTTGTTTCACCAGCAACGTCGGAACCCAGTTCGCGAAGCCGTAGAAGCCCACTGTCTGGAAGATGTGGAAGATGATGAGCATCAAGGTCCGGCGGCGATAGGGCGGCTTCCACATATCGGCGAAACTCGCGCGTCGCGGAACAGGTTCGGATGGACCCGGCGGCGGCAGTGGCTGCCCGAACTGGCTTTCTACTTGCGCCTCCAGCTTCTTCAGGGCGGCGTCGGCTTCATCGACGCGGCCCTTGCTCGCGAGCCATCGCGGGCTCTCGGGAAGGTTGCGGCGGAAGTACCAGACAAACAGCGCGCTGACACCGCCGATCAAGACGACCCAGCGCCAGCCGTCGAAGCCGAACGGCGCGACGGGTACGAGCAAGTAGGACAGGTAAGCGACGACCGGCACAGCCGAGAAGCCGATGGCCTGACACACCGCGAAGGCCCTGCCTCGCAAATGCTTCGGCGCGAGTTCGGACATGTAAGTGCCGATGGTGATCAATTCGACGCCGATACCGAGTCCCGAAATGAAGCGCCACAGGTTCAGCCCGAACGCGGTGTCCTGAAACGCCATGATCGTGTTGGCCGCTACGTACCAGAGCAGCGAGTAAGTGAAGATCGCGCGGCGGCCGAACTTGTCGGCGAGAAAGCCGCATGCCGCCGTGCCGATGAACAGGCCGGAGAACAGCGCCGCAATGAAGCTCGCCACGCCCGATGTGCCGAACAGCCCGTGCGTGGTCGATGAAAGGATGCCGCTCTTGACCAGTCCCGGCGCGATGTACCCTGTGAAGAGCAGGTCGTACAGTTCGAAGAAGAAGCCGAGGCTCAGAAGCAGGATGAGTTTCCATACCGCCTTCGTCGCGGGCAGCCGATCCAGCCGGGCGGAGATTTCACCGACTTCACCGCCGCTTATGCGGGTGATCGCTTCGCCTGACGCGCCTTCGGCTGGCGCTCGAAAGCTCGGGGTACTTTCCGCGATGGCCATAGGTGTCTCCTGAATAGTATTGTGGTGGTCGGGTGCGCTGGAACTGAAGCATGCGGAGCGACTGCGCGCCTCGTTGCTGCATCGAAGCGCGCAACGAATGCGTCACGCGTAGATTCGTTGCAACTCGTCGAACGACGTTACCTTGCCGGCGATCGCGCTTGCCGCGACGGTAGGCGGGCTCGCGAGCCACACTTTCCCCGGTCCCGACCGGCCGTTGAAGTTGCGATTGATCGCGCTGATCGTGACCTGCGACGACTCCGTCGACGAGCCGGGGCCGCAGTTCGCACACGCGCCGCAAGCGGGCTGCAGCAATACCGCGCCGACCTGCTCGAACGCCTTCAGATAGCCACGCGCGACGCAATAGTCGCGCACGTCGGAGGTTCCGAACTGCAGGAAAAGCTGCACGTTCGATGGCACCGACAGCCCGCGAGCGGCAGCCCACGAAAGCACTTCGTGATAGTGATCGAAGTCCTCGCGCTTCCCGGCCGTGCACGATCCGCCGTAGGCGATGTCCACCGCCGGCCGCTCGCTGAGCGCGGACAAGGGCACACCGTTGCCGGGATCGCCGGGCGCCGCGAGCATCGGCGTGATGCCGGAGCAGTCGATATCGATCACGGCTGCGTAGGCCGCGCCGTCGTCGCTGCACATCCACGGTTCGAGCACGAAGTCGATGCCGCGTCGTTCCTTCAGAAAGCGGACCGTCTCCTGATCGGGTGCGACGATGCCGGTGAAGCCGCCGAGTTCGGCGGTCATGTTGGTCAGCGTGGTCCGTTCGTCCGTCGTCAGGTCGGCGATGGCCGGGCCTGCAAATTCGAAAACCTTGCCCACGCCCGAGCCCTTTCGAATCCCGGGATCGGCCAGAAGATGCAGGACGATGTCTTTGGCTGTCACGCCTGCCGGCACGCGACCGTTGAGATTGACACGCAGCGACTGCGGCACGGTCAGGCGGACCGCGCCCGTGACGAACGCATTCGACATGTCGGTCGTGCCGACGCCGAAGGCCACGCAACCCAGCGCGCCGCTGTGCGGCGTATGCGAATCGGTTCCGACGACGACCTGGCCCGGAAGCGCGTACTGCTCCGCCATCATCGCGTGCGAGATGCCCTCCGAGCCTTCTTCGATGCCGCCGTCGCGTTCATTCAGATAGCCGTGATTGACGAGCCCGTAGTCCCTCGCGAACTGACGATGCGCGCTCGATAGTTCTCGCACGTTGGGAAGCAGGCCGTTCCTGATATGAAGCTCGCTCTTATGTGAATAAGAGAGGTGATCCTCGAACGCAAGGATCGTTTCCGGCTGATGCAAAGTCAGCGGACGGCCGAAAGTCTTGTGCAGCATGTGCGCGGCCATGCCGGTGTAGTACTCGTGGATGAAGCGCCAGTCGGCGCGCACGAACGTCCCCGAGCCGGGAGCAAGCGTCCCGTCGGTTCCTTCGGTTTTCAGCGCATGACGCTCGAGTATCTTCTGGGTCAGCGTGCGCGGCCCGCTGCTCGGTTCGGCCGATACCGGAACGATCTCCTTCATGTGCGCCGCGCCGTATCGCAGAAGCCCGCCGTTACGGAGGATCGCGGCTGCCAGAGCGTCGCGGGAACCGACCAGCTCTTCGATGTCGATCGCCTCGCCGCGCTGAATGCGCTCGATCAAACCGAAGTCTGTCGACGTAAAGAGCCCGAGGTTGTCCGCATTTTGCCGATAGATCCGCTCGAAGCTGTGAGCGATGACGAGACGAATGCCGGCGCTGTACTCGGCGAGCGGACTATGCTCGCGCGACGATCCCTTGCCGTAACGATTCCCGCCGACCGTCACGCAGAACTTGCCGTCGCGGACCGCGTTCTGGCCGATGGGATTGCGCTCGCCCGTATGAAACCCGACGTAAGGCACCGCGCCGAGCCGTTCGTCGAAGCGCGTAAGGACGCTCACCGGCGTGATCTCGTCGGTCGAGATGTCGTCTCTCAGCGCGCCCGCCGTGGCGAGCGTGAGGTCGTGGCCTTCGAGCTGTCGTTGCACGAGGTCCGGGTCCGTGCTGAGAAAAAGAATCCGGCCCGTCAGGGTTAGGCTTGCCATCGAACGTCTCCTTGGGAGCAGACTGTAGACGGCAAGCGCGCCACGGTGGAAGTGCTGATTGAGCAAGGGCCCTCTCGCAGATTGCGAGATCGGAATTAACCCTTATGCGTGAGGAAATCGACGAGCGCCTGAACCGCGCGCAGTGCCGGCGTCTTCCGGTGCGCGTGGACTTGCAGCGAGCGGTTGCGCGCCCACGCTTCATCGAGCGGCTTGCGGACGAAATTGCGCGATCCGGCGAAGGCCGACGCGGCGCTCGTCGGCACGACGCCAATGCCGAGACCGGCTTCGACCATCCGGCACTGCGCGTCGAAGCTGTTCACGGTGACGACGAGTTTCAGCGGTGCTCTGCCCGCTTCCGCCCGCTCCTTGAGGACCTGATCCAGCGAGCCGCCCGCCTGCAATGCGACCACCGGGTAGCGGATCACATCGTCGAAAGCGACCGTATCGTGCTGCTCGAGTTCGTGCCCCGGCGGCAGCACGACCATCAGCGGGTCATCGGCGAAGTGCCACGTTTGCAGTTGTGACGGCGCCTCGGGATTCGCCGATATCCCGACGTCGGCGCGACCGTCCAGACATGCGCGGACCACTTCGTCGCTGATCTGCTCGGTGAGCGCAATTTCCACGAGCGGATACGCAGCCTGAAAGCCCTTCAGCAGCTCCGGCAGGAAGCCCACGATCGCTGAAGCGTTCGCGAATAGCCGCACCGTCCCGGCCACTTGCCCGCCGAGCGACTGTATCTCGCGCGCCATCTGCCGCAACTGGCCGTCGACCGACTTCGCGCACGAAAGCGCATGACGTCCCGCTTCGGTCAGCTCGACGCCGGCCGCCGAGCGGATGAGCAGCGGCAGGCCCATGACTGCTTCGAGATCGGTCAGCCGCCTGCTCAGTGCGGATGCAGCGATGTGATTCAGGCTCGCCGCCCGCGCGATGGAGCCGGTTTCCGCAACGGAGATGAAGAGTTCGAGGCTGTAGTGATCGATTCGCATCTGGCGTCCCCCTAAACTCCGCGCCCGTAGCCGAGGAAATCGACGAACGCGCTCGCCGCAGGAGACAACGGCGAGCCCTTCTTCCACAACATGCCTACGTCCATCTGCGGAACGGGATCGGCGATCTCGCGCGCCTCGATGCGCTTGCCTTCGAGCGACCACGGCCGGAACACCATCTCCGAGAGAATCGTCACGCCGAATCCGTGCGACACCAGTCCGCGTAAGGCTTCCATCGATCCCGTGCGCAGGAAGACGTCCGGCTGAGGCGTCACCTTCTTCCAGTAGCGCAGTGCGGATTCCTCGCCCTCGTCGACGGTCAGCATGATGTAGCGATGCGCTGCGATATCGCGAAGAGTCGGCCGCTGGATTTTTGCGAGCGGGTGCGAAGGCGCGACCCACAGCTTTCTTGGCGAAATGACGAGGCTGCGGTGCTCGAATCGGCCGATAGACTCCAGATTCGACAGGATAGCCACGCCCACGTCGATGCCGCCCGACGCCACCGACGCTTCCAGTGTCGCCCGGTCGAGGTCGTGCAATTCGAAGTGCACTTGCGGATAACTCGCGGCAAAGCGCGCGAGCACTTCGGGAAGGAAGTATCCGAGCACCGTGTACGAAGCCCCGATACGCACCGTTCCCTGAGCTTCTTTCGAGCGGGAGCGGGACTTGTGGAGCGCATCACTGAGCGAGTCGAGCACGTGCCGCGCGTGATTGTAGAAGTCGTGGCCGTCCAGCGTCAGCGCGACGCCATGGGGCAAGCGTTCGAAGAGCCTGGTCCCGAGCGCGCTTTCGAGCGACGACACCGCGTTCGTCACGGCCGACTGCGACACATGCTCGTTTGCCGCGGCCATCGAAATCTGACCGCTTTGCGCGGCGGCGACGAAGTACCGCAATTGACGGATCGTGATGTCGCTCGGCATTCGAAAAAGTCATAGCGGGTTTCCGAATTTATGATTTTACGATGAGCGAGGCGCTTCCTACACTCCGTGGAAACCAAAGACATACCCGGAGACTCGACGATGTTCATCTCGCTGGAAGACAAGTATGTGAAGCCGCACGGACGCGTCTATATGACCGGCACTCAGGCGCTCGTGCGGATGCTGCTAGCCCAGAAACAGCGCGACGAGTCTCAGGGTTTGACGACGGGAGGCTTCGTATCCGGTTATCGCGGCTCTCCGCTGGGCGCGGTCGATCAGGAACTGTGGAAAGCCAGGAAACACCTCGATGCGAACACCATCCGGTTCACGCCGGGCCTCAACGAAGAACTGGCGGCCACGGCGGTCTGGGGCACACAGATGGTCAACCTCGATCCCAACGCGACGGTCGACGGTGTGTTCGCGATGTGGTACGGCAAGGGGCCGGGCGTCGACCGCAGCGGCGACGTGTTCAAGCACGGCAACATCGCGGGGACATCGCGGCACGGCGGCGTACTCGTCATCGCGGGCGACGATCACAGTTGCAAGTCGTCGAGCTTGCCGCATCAGAGCGAACATGCGTTTATCGCCGCGATGATGCCGGTGATGAATCCGTCCGGCGTTCGGGAATTCGTCGAATTCGGTCTTCACGGCTGGGCGATGTCGCGCTATTCGGGCTGCTGGGTCGGCTTCAAGACCATCACGGACACGATCGAAACGTCGTCGTCGTTCGAAGTCGATCCGGCGTCGGTCGAGATCAACATCCCCGACAGCTATCCCGTTCCGCCCGACGGCTTCTCCTTGCGCTGGCCCGACGCGCCGCTGGAACAGGAGAACCGGCTGCAGCGCGAACGGCTTTACGCGCTCCTCGAATACGTGCGATTGAACCGGCTCAATCGACAACTCTGGGACGCGCCGCGGGCACGCTTCGGCATCGTGACGACGGGCAAGAGCTACCTCGACACCCGCGAGGCGCTCGCGCTACTCGGGCTCGACGAGGATGCCGCGAGCGCGCTCGGCATTCGCCTGTTGAAAATCGGCGTCTCGTGGCCGCTCGAGCCGCAATGCGTCCGAGCGTTCGCGGACGGTCTATCGGAGATTCTCGTCGTCGAAGAGAAGCGGCAGATCATCGAATATCAGATCAAGGAGCAGTTGTACAACGAGCCGGTGTCGTCGCGTCCGCGCGTAGTCGGCAAGTACGCCGAAATGGGCGAATGGGTGCAGGTCCCCAAGGACGGCATTCTTCTATCGCCCAACGGAGAACTCAACGCTTCGACGATTGCTGCGACCATCGCGGCGCGGCTCGCGCGCGTCTTCGGACCGGACGGCTTGCCGGCGAGCGTTCACGCTTTTCTCGAAACCCTCGCAGGCAACACGGCGCGTCCTGCGCTGGACATGAAACTCCCGCAGCGCGTGCCGTATTTCTGTTCCGGGTGTCCTCACAACACGTCCACCAGGGTGCCCGAGGGCAGCCGGGCGGTGGCAGGCATCGGTTGCCACTTCATGTCGATGTGGATGGACCGCAGCACGGAGACGTTCACGCAGATGGGCGGCGAAGGCGCTTCGTGGATCGGGCAGGCGCCCTTCACGACGACGCGCCATATCTTCGCCAATCTCGGCGACGGCACGTATATGCACTCCGGTTCGCTGGCGATTCGGGCGGCGGTCGCGGCGGGCGTCGACATCACGTACAAGATTCTCTACAACGACGCCGTCGCCATGACGGGCGGACAGCCGGTGGAGGGCGGGCCGAGCGTGCTGCAGATCGTGAATCAGGTCGCCGCCGAGGGCGTGAAGCAGGTTCACCTCGTGACGGACGACCCGGGGCAGTTTGACGCGGCTGCGTTGCCAGTCGGCACGCGGCTTCTGCATCGCGACAAGATGGACGAGCTGCAACGCGAGCTACGCGACGTGGCGGGTGTGACGGTCATCGTCTATGCGCAGACGTGCGCCGCTGAAAAACGCAGACGCCGCAAGCAGAAAAAACTGGCTGATCCTGCACGCCGCGTGTTGATCAACGAGGAAGTCTGCGAGGGATGCGGCGATTGCGGCACGCAGTCGAATTGCGTGTCGATCCTGCCGCTCGAAACGCCGCTCGGCCGCAAGCGCACCATCGACCAAAGCTCCTGCAACAAAGACTTCTCGTGCGTGAAGGGCTTCTGTCCCAGCTTCGTGACGGTGGAAGGCGGCACGTTGCGCAGGCCGCGCAAGGCGGAAATCGCCATTCCGTCCGGTCTTCAGGCGGCGACGCTGCCTGACTTGAGCGAGCCGTACAACGTGGTCGTGACCGGTGTCGGTGGAACGGGTGTCGTGACGATCGGTGCGCTGATGGGAATGGCGGCGCATATCGAAGGCAAGGGCGTGCTCGTCCTCGATATGGCGGGCATGGCGCAGAAGGGCGGTGCGGTGATGTCGCACATCCGCATCGCACGCGCGCCCGACGCGCTGCATGCTGCGCGGGTTGCATCCGGGAAAGCGCACTTGATCCTCGCCTGCGACGCGATGGTGGCTGCGGGCAAGGATGCGGTTGCACTATGCGATTCGGCTCGCACGGTGTCCGTTGCGAATACCGATGTCGCTCCGACCGGCAGCTTCGCCCGCGATCCGGACTGGTCCGCGTCGCCGGAAGGCTTGCTCGCGCAGGTGCAAGCGCATTCGCTGCGCACGGATTCGCTCGAAGCGACGCGCATTGCAACCGCGCTCATGGGCGACGCTGTTGCAACCAACATGTTCCTGCTTGGCTTTGCATGGCAGCGCGGGCTCGTTCCGCTCGAAGAAGAATCGTTGATGCGCGCGATCGAACTGAATGGCGCGGCCATCGAGATGAACAAGACGGCTTTCGCGTGGGGCCGGCAAGCGGCGCTCGACTTGAACACCGTAAAAGCAGCAGCGGGTATCGGCGACCCAGTAAGCATCGTTTCGATGCCGCCGAGGAGAGAATCGCTGGAGCAGATCATTGCTGATCGCGTGCGGAGGCTGACGGCTTATCAGAGTGCCGCATACGCGCATCGCTACGAGCGTTATGTCGGAGAAGCGGCTCAGAGAGAACGCGAGCGCGTGGGCGGCGAGAAAGTCAGTCGGGAGATCGCCGTGAGCTTATACAAGCTGATGGCGTACAAGGACGAATACGAGGTCGCGCGGCTGTATGCGGAAACGGACTTCGCCCAGCGCGCGACGGCGATGTTCGAAGGTGATGTCAGGCTTCGATTCCATCTCGCGCCACCGTTGCTGGCAAAGAAGGACAAGCAAGGGCGATTGCTCAAACAGGAATACGGAAGCTGGATGCTGACCGTGTTCAGGATGCTGGCGAAAGGCAAAGTGCTGAGAGGGTCCGTGCTCGATCCGTTCGGATATACGGCAGAGCGTCGGCGGGAACGAAAGGCGATCGAAGTGTACGAAACATCGATGCGCGAGGTGCTTGAATCGCTCGATGCACCACGGCTTGCGACGGCTGTCGAGCTTGCGAAGCTGCCGCAAAGCGTTCGCGGTTTCGGGCATGTGAAGGAGCGTAACGCCGAGATGGCCGAAGCGAAGCGTACGGCGTTGATGGAGCAATTTGAGCGGGAGCATGCGGTGACGAAAGAGGCGGCTTGAAGCGGGGACCTGAGCGCCGAGAAATCGAATCGGACACTACCCGAGCCATTCGGCGGCGCGTGTTCGCAGCATCGCGCCGAACTCGTCGAGCCAGCCGATGGAGAGCCGCCAGCTTTGCCAGTACAGCGCCACGTCGAGGTGACGGCCGGGCGCCATCTGCACGAGTTCCCCGCGCTCCAGATGTTCGCCGATCATGCGCTCCGGACACATGCCCCAACCGAGTCCGGCCACGCATCCACGCAGGAAGCCCGCGACATGCGGAATCCAGTGCAGCGGCGGATTCACTTCCGCACGTGTCACGCGCCGGATGAAGCGCTGCTGCAACTCGTCCTTTGCATTGAAAGAAACGCACGGCGCGGCGCGCAACGCTTCGCGCGTCACACCGTTGGAGAAGTACGTCTCGTGGAAGTGCGGCGAACACACCGCGAAATAACGCATGCGTCCGAGATGCGTCGAGCGGCAGCCTTGCACCGGCTCCGCCTGCGTGGTGACGGCGGCCTGTACCGCGCCTTCGCGGATGAGTTGCGCCGTGTGATCCTGATCGTCGATGACGAGATCCAGCAGAATCTGCCGCTCGACACAGAAGGGCGCAGCCGCATCGACGAACCAGGTTCCGACGCTGTCGTCGTTGACGGCGACGCGCAATGTAGGCCGCCCGTTGTCGAGTCCAGGCACATTGGGCAGCGTGCCCGCAAGCTGCGCTTCGAGAATCTGCACCCGCTCGGTATGGCGGCACAGCAGCGCACCGGACGGCGTCGCGACACAGGGCGTGCCGCGCTTGACGAGCACCGTGCCGACTCGCTCTTCCAGCAGCTTGACGCGCTGTGAGACCGCCGACGGCGTCACGTTGAGCGCGCGCGCCGCCCGCTCGAAGGAGCCGTGACGAACGACGGCGCACAGGGCATCGAACAGGGCGTAGTCGAGCATTAGCGTTGCTTAATCGGATTAAAGGAAATTAGCTTTGCTTCGTCGAAGCTGTCGGGCAATCTAGCGCAACTCGTCGGGTCTGTCCAACTCTCTTCTGATTTGCATTGCATCCATGAACTGGCTCTCCTTTTCTCACGGCGCGGTCCTGTGCGCGTCGCTTATCGTCACCATCGGCGTGCAGAACGCTTACGTCCTTCGGCAGGGCATCATGCGCTCGCATGTCGGCAAGATCGTCGCTTTGTGCGCACTGTCTGATTTCGCATTGATCGCAGCAGGGGTTGGCGGGGCATCGGCATTGGTCGAAAGCTATCCGCGCGTGGTGCATGCGCTGCTCTACGTCGGGCTTGCCTACTTGCTGTGGTTCGGTCTGAATGCACTGTGGCGCGCATGGAAGCCGTCACACGCGACGATGGATGCCACGGCCGGCGGCAAGACGGCGTCGACGGTCGGTGCGCGTGCGGCCATTTTGACGACGCTTGCGTTGACGTGGCTCAATCCGCATGTGTATCTCGACACCTTTTTGCTGATCGGCACGGCAGGCGCTCGCGAACCCGCCGATGCGAGGTTGGCGTTCGCCATCGGTGCAATGGCTGCGAGTCTGGTGTGGTTTATCGCGCTCGGCTACGGCGCGCGGTTGCTGGCGCCGCTGTTTCGGCGTGCAGGTGCGTGGCGTTTGTTCGATGGCGCGATTGGGGCGATGGTGATTGGCATCGCGGTGACGCAGATGCGTTGAGGGGTGCGTTATTGGATGTCTTTGATGCAATCGCTATCTCAGAGGCGGAGCATTCTGCATATTGCATCGATGGGCGGCTTGGTCACAAGGCCCGGTATCGCGGGCTACTGTGAGAGTTTGTTCGCGCTCGAAGGTATCTGCGAGGCGATTCTGGAATACTCCATGTCGACGCCGATGGAAAGAAGGAGGTCGCGCCGCCCACGCACGACCACCCTTCCCGAATCCAGACGAGTTACAGTCCTCAGAACTCCACGCGAGCATTGACCGCCAGGGTGCGCGGTTCGCCCGGTTGGATATAGTCGGCGTACTGGAATTCCCAATAGCGATGATTCGTCAGGTTATCGATCGCCGCACGCACGCCGACGTTATGTCCTGCAATCTTCGTCGTGTAAGTTGCGCCGAGACTGTAGATCATGTAGCCCGGAACCTTGATGTCGCCCGCGGGACGCAGGCTCGTGTTGCCCGTGAACTTGGCCGATGCACCCAGCGTCAGACCCGGCACCACCGGCACCGAATAGGCCGCGTGCGCAGTCGCAACGAAGCCCGGCGCGCCCGCCACACGATTACCGTCGTAGTCCGAACCTTTCTTGTACTTCGTCGCAATCCACATCACATCGCCGCCGACGGTCCAGTCGCGGCTTAGCCGCACGTCCGCGCCTGCTTCCACGCCCTGAAACACGGACTCGCCATCTTCGACGAAGACGTTGTCGCTATTCGCGTACTGCGCGCCGCGCTCGATGCGGAACAGTGCGGCAGTCGCACTCCAGCGTTCGTTTTGCGTCTTGACGCCGACTTCGTACTGCTTGCTGCGCAGCGGATTCAGCACCGCGCCCGAATTCGCGTATGTCGTGCCGACGACGTTGCCCGCTTCGAGCGATTCGACGTAGCTCGCATAAAGGGTCGTGCCGGGCGTGAGCTTGTACATCAACGCGACCGACGGTGTGGCGATCCCGTTCTTCGAATACGTCGAAGTCGTCGCGCCGTCGACACCGTAACCGTGCTGTTCGTAATTCGTGAAGCGCACGCCGCCGAGCACGGACCAGCGTGACGTCAGCGCGATCGTATCGCTCGCAAAAAGCGCCTTCTGCACGATGTCCGCATTGCGATATGTGGTGTAGCCGCCGCCGCTGTAGCGGTTCGTGTTCGGCTGATAGATGTTGCCGATGCCGATCTGATCGTAGAACGAGTTCGCGGTGTTGTCGTTCGTCTGCTTCTGATACGACGCGCCGAACACGAGTTGATGCTGGAACGGCCCCGTCTTCACCAGGCCCTCGGCCATGATCTGCCACGCGTTAAGCTGATGCCCCTCCTTGCCTTCGTAGCGCATATCGTTGTAGTCGCCGGCGGGATCGGTCAGGTAGAAGGTGCTCTCATTGCGATAACGCGTGCTCTTGCTGAAGCTATAAGTCGCCGAGATCGTCCAGTCCTGATTCAGGTTGTAGCGCAGGCCGGCCGTATAAAGCTGCAGGTTCGTGTTGAGGTGCTGATCGGGTGTGACGAGCGTGCTGCTGCCACCGCTCAACGGCACGGGCAGCGTGTTCCCAGTGAGTTCAGCGGTCGATATCGCCGTCGTGATGCCCGATGCATGCCGCTCCTGGTACAACGCGCCGAATGTCGCGGTGAGGTCGCGGGTGAGGCGGGCGTCGGCGGACAGCGAGAATGAATCGCGCCGCACGTTGCCGTCGTTGTAGGTCTTGCCTTCCTCATGCGTGGCGTTGAAACGGTAACCGAACATGGCGTTGGGTCCGACGCGCCCCCCGAGATCGATATGCTCGGACCACACGTTGGTGGACGCATAGCCGACGTCGACGCTCGCGATCTGCCGGTCCGTGAGCGGCGGCTTCTTCGTCACGTAGTTCACGACGCCGCCCGGCGCGCCGAAGCCATACATGAAGCCGGAGAGACCCTTCAGCAATTGCACGCTTTCGAGTTGCTCGTAGGGCATCGTGATGCCGTAGGCGTTGAACGGCTGACCGTCGATGCGAAAGCCGTTCTGCCAGTCGAGCTGCATGCCGCGCACGGTGATGTAGCTTGCCCATGCGTTATACGGATTGCTGTTGTCCGATACGGACGCGTCCTGCGAGAAGACATCCCCGAGCTTCTTCGCCTGCCGATCCGCGAGTTCTTCGCCGGTGACGATGGTCGTCGAGTAGGGCGTGTCGAGCTGCGTGCGCGTGCCGAGCGCGCCGGAGCTGACATCGCTCTGCAAGTGCTGCCCCTGGTCTCTTTCAGTGGTCGCGGTGACGGAGACGGCGGGAAGCGTCGCATCGGCCGCCCCCGGCGATGACGGCGATGCCCCGGCATCGTTTTCTTGCGCCATTGCGCAGTGGGTCGTGGCGAACAGGAGCAGTACCGCCAAGGTCGAGGGCCGGAGGGTCCATCCGCCGCATGCTGCTGTGGTCATTTTTCTTCGTCGTGAACGTGTGTGAAATGCGAACCATTCGCATTTGAAGGACGCATTCTGACGGAGCGACAAAACTTTGTAAACCGGTGGATGGAAATTCGTCGGCGGCGGTTGGAAGGGCGTTAAGCCGGCGAACCATTGCGTCGTGGCGTCTTGCTGCGAAGTGGACGGGCGGTGGTTCAGCTTTCTTCTGTCGAATTACTCTGTTCGGTGCGACGCGAGTACACGTTGCTGCCGTCGCACGTGCATGTATTCGAGCCGCATGCCGCCCTCAACCCTTCACGCAAACGACCTGCTTGAGGGTATGGACTACTTCGACCAGATCCCGCTGCGCTTCCATCACCGCGTCGATGTCCTTGTAGGCCATCGGGATTTCATCGATCACGTCCACGTCCTTGCGGCATTCGACGCCTTGCGTCGCCCGCACCTGATCGTCGATGGTAAAGCGGCGCTTTGCTTCCGTGCGGCTCATCGTGCGTCCGGCGCCGTGGCTGCAGCTATGGAAGCTCTCGGGATTACCCTTGCCGCGAACGATATAACTCTTTGCGCCCATCGAACCGGGAATGATGCCGAGTTCACCTTGTCGCGCCGACACTGCGCCTTTGCGCGTCAAAAGGACGTCCTTGCCGAAGTGATGTTCCTTCTGCACATAGTTGTGGTGGCAATTCACCGCTTCGACGTGCGGTTCGAACGGCTTCGTGATGACCGTGCGAACGGCGGCGATCAGGTTGAGCATCATCACTTCGCGGTTCATGCGAGCGAACTTTTGCGCCCAGCCGACAGCCTCGACGTAGTCGTCGTAGTGCTGCGTTCCTTCCGGCAGATAGGCGAGGTCCTGATCGGGAAGATTCACGAAATGCGTGCGCATGTCCTGCTTTGCGACTTCGATGAAGTGCGAACCGATGGCGTTCCCCACGCCTCGCGACCCCGAGTGCAGCATCAGCCACACGAAGGCTTCTTCGTCGAGGCAGATTTCGATGAAGTGGTTGCCTGTTCCAAGCGTGCCCAGATGCGCGTAGTTGTTCGTGTTCCTAAGCCTCGGAGTCTTCTGCACGATGACATCGAACTGGTCTTTCAGCTTCGCCCAGGCCTGATCGACTGGCTGCGGCGGCTTTTCCCACGATCCTTTGTCCCGGCCCTTGAACCCGCGCGTTTTCGGCGACATGCCGTGAGGAACGGCCTTCTCGATGGCGCTGCGCAATGTGCCCAGATTGTCCGGCAGATCGTTCGCGCTCAAGGTCGTCTTGGCTGCCATCATTCCGCACCCGATATCGACACCGACGGCGGCCGGAATCACCGCGCCGAGCGTCGGGATCACGGTGCCGATCGTCGATCCCTTGCCGACATGAACATCGGGCATCACCGCGATGTGCTTGTAGATGAACGGCATCCGGGCCGTGTTGCTCAGTTGTCGCCTGGCTTCGTCTTCGACGGGTACGCCCTTGGTCCACATCTTTACCGGGCGGGCGCCGTCGACGTTCATTACGTCGTATTCGTCGTGCTTCATCGTGGTTCTTCTCAAAACCAGAATGATAGGTGACGAGAGCGGGCGATGAGATATTCCGGTTGCTGTTTTGCGGCGCGCGTCGGCGTATGGCGGCTTATGGTCCAGCTTACGGCGGACGCTTAGTAGTGTTGGCCAGCGTACGCTTATGCATCATGTAGCGATCATCCGAACGCTGATAACGCCGACACGATAATCACGTCTGTACGCGTGAGTTGTTGTCGAACGATCGTTCGATCCGACGCCTCCGCAATGCGTCGATTCCGCAACGCTTGTCCGCGCACTTCTAAAGCGCTGCGGTCTAGTTGCCCGCAGTCGTATCCTGTTGCGCGCTCTGACCGCCACTGCCTCCAAGGTGAAGTCTTGCCGATTGCCTCTGGCTCTCAGGCTGACATATATAACGGCGGCCGCGTGCGAAAGCTCAATAGGCAAGCTGACCGAACAACCACGTGCGAAGCCAGTTCCGACGAACCAGAACCTTCTATCGAACGCCATCAAACGATGCTTATTAACGTCGGTCGATGAAGCCGAACCAGTTGGCTACATGCGTCGCATTTCTTCGCCCCGATAGCCGCATATCGCCCGAAAGCTGTCTCGCCTGGCGATCGAGCGCGCGTCCCCTGTCAAGTCACGCAGATCACAGCCGTTAATGCGAATGTACGCCAAGACCCTACGACGGCTTCCATCGAAATCAACGACATTCAACGACTAACGACGCATGACTTTCTCTAGAAAACTTTGGCTGCCCCTGCTGCTTAGCCTCGTATGCCTTGCAGGGATCTCCATTGCTGACGCTTATCGCATGCGAGCGGTGCGCATGGAACAGACCCAGTTGGGCATCAAGCACGCCACCGAGGTTGCGAACAGCATCATCCGCGAATTCGCCCAGCAGGCGACTACCGGCGAGATCACGCAAGAGCAGGCCAGGCAAGGCGCGCTGAACGCAATCCGCGATATCCGGTTCGGCGACAACGGCTATTTCAGTGTCTTTGATTCGCAGGCGAAGGTGCTGGTGCATCCGATGAAACCCGAATTCGTCGGCAAGACGATGATGGACTTCAAGGACCCGAATGGCGTCTATCTGTATCGCGATCTGATCGATGTGGGCAAGCGCCAGGGCGCAGGCTACACGTACTATTCGTTCGCGAAGCCCGGCAGCACTGAGATCCTGCCGAAGATGTCCTACGTGTCGTGGTATCAGCCGTGGGACTGGTTGATCGTCACGGGCGTCTATATCGACGACATCGATGCGGCGTTCTATAGCTCGCTTGGCTGGAGTCTCGGCGTGCTGGCTGTGATCGCGGTGTTGTTGAGCCTTGTCGTGTCGCGCCTCAATCGCGGCATTCTTCGCTCGATGGGCGGCGAACCGGCATACGCCGCTGAAGTGGCGAATCAGATTGCGGACAACAACCTCGCCGTTGAGGTCGCAACGGCAGCCGACGACCGTTCGAGCCTGATGTATTCGATGGCTCGTATGCGCGGTCAGTTGCTGGCTGCGATCGAAAGTGTGAAGACGTCCGCCAACGCGATCGCAAGCGCGAGCCGCGAAATTGCGGTCGGCAACACGGACTTGTCCTCACGCACCGAGCAGCAGGCCGCATCGCTCGAGGAGACAGCGGCGAGCATGGAGGAGTTGACCGCAGCCGTGAAGCACAATTCCGAAAACGCGCGTCAGGCGAGCGGGCTGGCTGGAACCGCACGCGATGTTGCTCACGAAGGCGCGACTATCGTCGGGAACGTCGTCGGCACGATGGCCGAGATCGAGGAAAGCTCGCACAAGATCGCGGAGATCATCGGCATGATCGAAGGTATTGCGTTCCAGACGAATATCTTGGCGCTGAATGCGGCGGTGGAAGCCGCGCGTGCCGGCGAGCAGGGGCGCGGTTTTGCAGTGGTCGCGGGCGAAGTGCGCAGCCTGGCGCAGCGTTCGTCGACGGCGGCGAAGGAGATTCGCGAACTGATTGAAGCATCGAGCACGCGCGTTCACGCGGGCACCGAGCTTGTCGGTCAGGCCGGAGAGACGATGGCGAAGATCGGCTCGGCAATCCAGAAAGTGACGGACATCATGGATGAGATCGCGTCTGCGTCCAACGAACAAAGCCGTGGCATCGAGCAGGTGAATCAGGCGATCAGCCAGATGGACGAAGTCACGCAACAGAACGCGGCGCTCGTCGAGCAGGCTGCGGCTGCGGCGGGTTCGCTTCAAGATCAAGCTGAAACGCTGCGGTCGACGATGGGCGTGTTCAAGACGGCCGCTTGAGGTGGCGTTTTAGGCTGCTGCAGGTTCAGCCCGAGATCAGGCGCGAAACGCTGCGCGCGACGATGGGTGTGTTCAAGACCGCTGGTTGAGCAGGCGTTGTCTGCGCGGCGCGGCTGGCGTCATTGGGCGGGGCCATTGGCACGCGCACGGCGTTTCGATAACCCCGTAGCCGACGGCGCGAAGCGATGCAGGGAAGAATTTTGCGCGCCGTGACGGAGTTGCTTGATCAGGGCTTGTTGGTTGAGAAGATCGGGCCGAGCCTTGGCGAGAGCGTCTTGGCGGTGGAAGGGCTGCTAAGCATGAAACGCCGAGTTTGGGGAGATGACCGTTTCCACTGCTTATCGAGCTACGGAGTGCGGGGGCTTCGCTCTCGGCAAGCATCAAGCCAGTTGAACCGCTTTGTCGCTATTCGGAAGTGCCGGGAAGCTCAGGCATTGGCGCGCGGACCTATTCCGTGTTATCGAATGCATCGACTACTTGTGTGCGCTCGCTCGATGTCAACGCTCGAGGCTCGCGCCTTCGATGTCATATCGACAGTTCATCGGACGAGGGAATTGGAATGGAATCGCGTGCGGATCGACGTTCCGCTCCAAGAAGGGCAACGATCGCTCCACGTTAGATGACATGCGGCTGCTGTACGTTGCGCTTAGCGGGTGCAGCACTTACTCAGCCTTTCCGATGTGACGATCAACAAGCCAAGTCCGCCACGTTCGACAGATATCGGGCGAGAGGACTTGAATGAAAGCGCGAGCGAATCGTCAACGACATTCCGCTTCCGGAGGGTCGACGGTCGATTCAAGTTTGACTAAATGCGGCTGTTGTACGTTGAGCCCACGCGGGCGCAGCAAGTATTCGACTTTCCAGATGTGAGGATCAATAGGCCAAGCCCACTAGCTTCGACATCTATCGGGCGAGCCAATCTGAATGGAGCGCGTGTGGATCGTCAACGGCTTCCACTCCAGGAGCGTCGACGGTCGATTCGTGTTGGACGAATGCGGCTGCTGTATGTGTGAGCAGCAAGTACTCACCTTCTGCAATCCGAAGAACGATAAGCCGGGCCCGCCACGTTCGACATCCGACTTAGCGCGCAAAAGCGCTTCGGGATGAGTTTCTGCGGCTCTCCAACCTGCCGAGAGCCGCTTGCAGCCGGCAAAATGTTCAGGCCGCCTGTGCCTGTAATGCCGCGCTTCGCTCGAGCGCTGCTTTTGCGGCAGCCTTGGTTTTTCCTGCTCGCGACGGCGGCTGGCAAATCCCACAAACCATCGAGTGCGACGGCTCATGCGCGTGCGCGACGAACTTGCCACGGCAGCGCGTGCAACCCGCGAGACGCAGAATCCCGGCATCCTTGAAGCGGATGAACGTCCAGGCGCGCGTCAGGTCCATCTGCAACGGCTCGCCGTTCATCTGGAAATGCTCTGCGTAGAGCGCATAGGCGCGAGTCAGCAGGTCGACGCGATCCATTCCTTCGCTGTTCGCTTCGAGGAAGGCATAGACGTTGGCGAACATCGACGTATGGATGTTCGGCGCCCATGTCAAATACCAGTCTTCCGAGAACGGCAGCATGCCCTTGGGCGGCGATGCGCCTTTAACTTCGCGATACAGGCGGATCAGTCGCTCACGCGAGAGCTTCGGGAACTCGGACTCCAGCACCTGCATGCGAGCGCCAAGCTGAATCAGCTTGACCGCGCGCAGTACGTCGGCGGCGTCATCAGCGAGGCGCTTGGGGGACGTGGTCGTGCTCATGGTTAGGCTGCGAGAAGAACGTGATTGGACACGGACGCCGCAGCCGTCGCTTCGTGGCCGCGGCTCGCGAGGCCACCCAGCATCGCATCGGCGCTCAGGCGGAAGAAGCACAGCAGTTGCGACGACGACGCGAGCTTTTCTGTCTGCGCCGGCGAGAGCTTGAGCAGCGTATCCGCCATTTCCGACGACAGGCCCAGATGCGCCTGTGCCGCCTCGCGGTCGGCCGCCAGAACGCGTTGAGCGAGCATGAGATACGACATATTCAACTCGCGGATGGAACCGAGGTCGGAGGAAGCGTGGATCATGGCGGCGGACCAGTTAGAAGTTCGACTTGCTCATCGCGCCGCATCGTTGAGGCGCAAGCAAATTGTCTGACTACGCACCGGGATTTGCAACATTTAGTTACATCGAGCAATCGTTTGCTACAGAAAATCCAACGCACGCAATCGTGCGCGAAGAGAGGGATATTTTCTTCAGTTCGGGGGTTAGCGCGTGATTGAATGCTGATAGACGGCACAAGCTTTCATTTTTCTTCCTGCGTTGCGCCGGATTCTGAATGTTGATTCTTGGCATGCATCAGGGGCGTGTAGGCGAAAATCGGTAACAGCTACTCGATAAGGTGTTACCCGACTGATGCGAGAAAACGACAGAGTTACTTCTGTCGGCAAAGTTGTGGTCGGTACGTTACGCCGACCGCGAACCTTCTTCTATCCGTCACCCCTCGGTAAGCGTTCGCGACTCGCATGAAGGCAAGGCCGCAGGCATCTCACGCGTTCGCGCGCCTCGCTCGCGGCCTTTTTTCGGCGAACGAGCGTTTTGTTTTTACGGGTACGAGCGAGTGGCTCATTTGAAAACGGCCGGCATGTAACCGATTCAGCCGCAGCGCGCGTGACCAATCTGCGGCCTACAGGTCGCGCACGACGAAAAGAATCGGCCCTTTGTATATGCGCCTGCCAAGCCCATACCAGAGACCCGAAGCGCCGACTAAGCGAAGCGCGTCGTATGCATAGAGTGCCGCGCATATGAAAGCCGTGAAGCTTAGGGGCCGCGCACAGCGCGCAACAAGACAAAGCTCAAGGCGATCCCGCCCAGCAAACAAAATCGGCGCGCGTACCGTGGAAGATGGAACGAGAGATCAGGACTGAAATCAGTTGCCGGTATCGCGACGATTCGCGGCGTTACGATCGCAAGCGTCTCAAACTCGTTAAGTCAGGCATCACTTCTTGCTCAGCAGTGAAATGGCGAGGCGCGGATCGAATAGCGCCTCACGACAATTGTGCAGCCGACAGATCGATCGTTCCTTCCAGATATTGCACCGCGTGACCCGAAATCAGCACTCTGTCCGCTTCAAGCTCGCAATACAGAACGCCGCTCCGCTCGGAAGCCTGTAGCGCAACGAGTTTTCTTTTACCGATCAATGTCGACCAGAGCGGAGCAAGAGCCGCGTGAATGGACCCGGTCACCGGGTCTTCAGCGCCGCCGTTTGCCGGCCAAAAGTAGCGAGACACAAAGTCGTGACGGTCTCCGCGCGCAGTCACCACGACGTCTCGTGGACCAAGCTGCGCAATGAGTTCGAGCTTGGGCACGACCGCGCGTACATCGGTCTCCGTGTCGTACAGGGCAATGTAGGCCTGCTCGCTCGTGAAGACCGCTTTAGGTTGAATCGATAAACCGCGCACAAGGTCGCCGGGAACGTCCTTCGTTGGCTCGTACTCGCGCCGTGGAAAGTTCATTTCTATCAGACCTTGTGACCGGTACACCGAGAACGCCCCGGTCGCTCGTGCATGGAAATCGATGTGGGTGGCTTGAGGAAGGTGCTTGAATAGAACGAAGGCGCTTGCCAGCGTCGCGTGTCCACAGAAGGCAATTTCCTTGATCGGAGAAAACCACCGGATGTCGAACCCTCCATCATCCCGGCGCACGACGAACGCCGTTTCCGACAGATTGCTTTCGCTAGCGATCGCTTGCATCAGGGAAGCGGAAAGCCATGAGTCGAGCGGAACGACTGCTGCGTAATTTCCTTTGAACAAGTCGCTTGTAAACGCGTCGATCTGATAGAGCTTCAGTTTCATAGGCACACTCGGGCAAGCGGACGGTATGGGAAGTGATCCGCATGGTATCGACCAACACGCTCTGCAAACAGACACACTTTGAAGCGCACACGCCGATAATTGACAGCAATGCGCCGATGAAAGAGCTTCGCCACTTCAAAGACACTCAATCCCTCAAGTTTCCAAACCCACACGCCGACATAACGCTTAACTCGTTTTACAACACCCTCGCGCTGCAGTGGCACCAGCTACAAGAACCGGACAAAAATGGAACATAAGAACGCACCGGGCCTCCGAGTCATCGACTGCATGCTTCACGCGCACGACACGAGGCTCATGCTGCTCGCTTGCATCGTATGCGCTATCGGCATTTACGCATCCTTCGCGGTCGGACGACATGCCGCCCGCGCGTCGGGCAAAGCGCGGATTCACTGGGGCGTCGTCAATGTCGTGGCAAGCGGATGCACGGCGTGGGCGACCCACTTCATCGTGCTGCTCGCTTTCGAGCCGCACATGCCTGCGGCGTTCGAACCATTCCTGACGGCGGTGTCGCTGGCGTGCGCGATCATCGGCATCGGCGCGGGCGCAACCGTGTCGATCACCGATCCGCGCTCGCCACGACAGTTCCTGGCCGGGATGATCATCGGTACCGGCGTGGCGGCCCTTCACTACATCGGACAGAGCGCCTATCTGGTACAGGGCACGGTGTCATGGGACCTGGAACTGGTCGTGTCGTCGATTGCAGTGAGTCTGCCGTTGTTCGGCCTGTCCATGGTGGCGATCGCCAATCGCAACCGGCGCATCAGGCAGTGCGCCGCTCCGCTAATGCTCTTCGCGATCGCGCTGCTGCATTTCTGCGGCATGGCGGCAATGACGTTGCGCTACGATCCCAGCGTTGCCTTTCCCTCCGATGCCGTTTCTCCCCAGGCCGTTACGCCCGTCGTCGCCGGCGTTTCGCTCGCGCTGATCATGCTGGCGGTGCTCGGCTGGCGATTCGACCTTGCGGCGAAAGCGCGGCTCCGGCAAGACAGGCGACGGCTGCGCGACCTCGCCGACGTTGCACTGGAAGGCCTGCTCATCACCCAAAGCAACGTGATCGTCACGTCGAACAGCAGCATCGAGCGCCTGTCGGGCTTTGCACAGGACGATCTTGCAGGGAGGCATGTCAGCGCGCTGCTTCCGCACTTCGATCTCGCCGGCTTGCCCGAGAAGGAGGAGCGCGAAACGGAACTGGTCGGCGCGACAGGGCAGCGCATTCCGGTTCGCGTGCTTCGTTCCGAAGTACCACTGGGCCACAAGCTGCAGACCGTCATCGCGGTGCGCGACCAACGGGAACGCCTGCGCACCGAGGCGAAGATGCGCGCGCTCGCCTTTAACGATTCGCTCACGGGCCTGCCCAACCGCGCGAGCTTCTATGAGCTGCTTACGCTGCAAACCGCTGTTCCTGCCGATGCCGACAAGCCCTTCGCCGTGGTGTTGGTCGACCTCGATCGCTTCAAGCAAGTGAACGATACGTTCGGTCATCTCACCGGCGACACCGTCCTGATGCAGATAGCTGATCGGTTGCGGGCGCTCGTCAAGGCCGGCGACGTGGTCGCACGCCTCGGCGGCGACGAGTTCGCGGTAATGCACAGCGGCGCCCAGGCGGAAGCGGCGTGCGCGCTGTGCGTCGGCATCGTCGAAGCATGCAACAGCGGGACATTCGTCGTGGACGGTCAGTCGATTCACCTCGGCGCAAGCGTCGGCTTTGCGCTTTACCCGGCAGACGGCGGCGCGCCCGCTGAACTGCTGCGCAACGCGGATCTCGCGCTCTACGCGGCGAAAGCGGACGGCAAGGGAACGTATCGGCGTTACGAGTCCGCGTTGAACGACAAGACGCAGGAAAGACAGGCGCTGGAAGCCGGGCTGCGGCGCGCGCTGACGGACGGACAACTGGAGCTTCACTATCAGCCGCTGGTCGATGCCAAAACCGGTCGCATCGCCTCCGCGGAAGCGCTGGTGCGTTGGCGGCATCCCGAGCGCGGGCTCGTTTCTCCAGCGGAGTTCATCGAGATCGCGGAAGAGTCGGGCCTCATCATTCCACTGGGCAACTGGGTGCTGCGAACAGCTTGTGCCGAAGCGGCGACGTGGCCTGCGAACATCGGCGTGGCGATCAATCTTTCGCCCGTGCAATTCCGCGACAAGGCGCTGGCGTCGAATGTGGTATCGGCACTCAAGGAGGCCGGACTCGAGCCACAGCGACTCGAACTGGAAATCACTGAAGGCGTCTTGCTCATGGACGAGGCTCGCACGCTTCATACGCTGAACCATCTGCGTGCGATGCACGTGAGAATCTCGATGGACGATTTCGGCACGGGCTACTCGTCCCTGAGCTACATCCGCAAGTTTCCATTCGACAAGATCAAGATCGACCAGTCATTCGTTCGCAACATTCCTCACGACGCAGAGAGTGTCGGGATCGTGCGGGCGATCATCACGATGAGCGCATGTCTTGGGCTTCCGACCACGATGGAAGGCGTGGAGACAGCCGAACAGTTCGGCTTCGCTGTGTCTGAAGGCTGCAGCGCGATACAAGGCTATTTTGTCAGTCGCCCGGTTCCGGCTGCTCAACTTCGCACGCTGTTGGGACACGACACGTTATGTGCGAGCGTGGAGGGTGATGGTGTCGGGCGTTCAATCCTTGCAGATTCGCGCGACGAAGGGTTGGACAGTGCATCGAGCGATGAACTGGTCTTGCAGCATTCGGCTACTGACCGGAGCATCAACCGATACGCCTAACAGACACGCACGACAAGCAATCAACGATCGCCATACCCCCACGGTATAGCCTCAGTCCGCATCGGTATTAGACGCGCCGCGCGCCGCTCACTTACGCTCCGACGCATAACTCACAACGGAGACACCATGAGCACGCCTCTCGATATCGCGTCGCTGATCGATCGCGAACGCGTTCGTCCGTTTCAATGGACGGTCTTTCTGCTGTGCTTCGCGACCACGCTGTTCGATGGCTTCGATACGCAGGCCATCGCATACACCGGTCCTGCAATCGTCGCGGCATTCCATCTCGCCCCTGGCGATCTCGCGCCGATCCTCATCGCGGGCACGCTCGGCATGACCATCGGCGCGATGACGCTCGGGCTCGTCGGCGATCGCGTCGGGCGGCGTCCGGCGTTGCTCGGCGGCGTCGCGCTGTTCAGCATCGCATCGCTGGCGACAGCATTCGCGACCGGCACGACGCAGATCATCGCGCTGCGCTTCATCGCGGGGCTCGGTATGGGCGGTTGCACGCCGGTGCTGCTCGCGCTCGCGGCGGAGTATGGTCCGGCGCGGCATCGCGGCGCCATCATGACGGGCGTGCTGCTCGGCCTGCCCGCCGGCGCGATGCTCGGCGGACTGCTCGCGGCGCGGATGCTGCCGGTAATCGGCTGGCAAGGCGTGTTCGTGGTCGGCGGCGCGGCGCCGCTCGCGCTACTCGTGGTGCTCTGGTTCGTGCTGCCCGAATCGCTGCATTATCTCGTGACGCGCACGCGCGGCGATCATCGCGCGGTGACTGCGGTGCTGGCGCGCATCGTGCCGCAACCGTTCGCGCACGACACGCGCTTCGCCGTGAAGGAAGCCGCCGGGCGCGCGAGTGTCGCCGCGCTGTTTCGCGAGGGCAACGCCCGCAACACCGTGGCGATCTGGGCCGTCTATTTCTTCAACTGGATCGCGTGGTTCATGTTCCTGTCGTGGCTGCCGACGGTACTGAAAGCCGCAGGCCTGCCCGCCGCGCAAGCGCCGCTCGGCACGGTCGTCGTGAATGCTGTGTTCATCGTCTGCGCGATTCCGCTTTCCTGCGTGTTGCCGAAAGTGAGCACGCGGCGGCTGCTGATCGCGCTGCTTTTGCTCGGCATCGCGATTGCGATCGGGCTCGCTTACGCCGATACCTCGTGGGGACTCGTGTTTACGCTCGCGGGCGCGGCGGGGCTCGGCATCGGCGGGCAGCAGATCGCGCTCAACTACCTGGTCGTGAGCGCGTATCCGACGACGCTGCGCGCGACCGCCACCGGCTGGGCCATCGGCATGGGACGCGTCGGCGCGATCGCCGGATCGGCCGTCGGCGGCACGTTCCTGAACATGGGCGGGCCGAGCGGCTTCTATCTGACGCTCGCCGTGCCGCTCGCGGCGGCGCTGCTCGCCGTCATCGCGATCCGCACGAACGCGCGCGAAGCGGACGCGTCGCTCGTGACCGCCGCGCACTGACTGCGACACGAGGGCGGCGCGTTGCGGACGCTGTTCAGCATCGCCGATGCATGAACGGCGTCCGTCGCAAGCCGCAGCGTACGTTACTCGTTCGGCACGCCGATTTGCGGATCGGCGGGCGTCGCCGGATCGGGACTCACCGCAACGGGCGCATAGTTGACGACGTTCGGCAGTCGCGGATTGCTCGAGTTCGTACTGTCGAGGATGCGGGACTGAATCGTCGTGGTATCGGTCACGCCCCAGAAGTTGTTCGAGAAGTCGAGCGTATGAATCGCCGATGCAGCGTACGTGCCGTGAGCCGCAATCACCATGCGGTTCGTATTCGGCGAAGTCTTCTTGAACAGGAACGAATTGTTCTTCGCGATGCCGGCAGGCGCGCCGCTCGCCGGGAAATTGTCGATGAGCACGAGCGGATCGACCATGTTCACGAACAGGTTGTTCTGCACGATCACCGAAGGATCGAAGGCGAAGGCAGCCGAATCGACGAACGTGTTGTACTTGACCGTCGAGTTCTTGAAACTCGGATAGCCGTTCGTTCCCGCCTCGTAGGTGGTCACACCGGCGCGAACAATAGGCGTCACGTTCAGGCGGTAAGCCTGCGTGTAGGTCATCGAGAACGGCGCAGCGGGGCTGATCTGCACGAACGCGTCTTCGAGACGCGCATGCTGGATGCTCACCGTGCCGCCGCCCACATTGGCGTCGACGTTGCTGACCGTCACCCCCAGCAGTTGCGACTGATCGCTGCCACCCACGTTCAGCTTCCCGGCGACGTTGATGATTCCCTTAGTCGGAATCTTCCCGATGCAGTCGGCCGTGCATGGCACCGGCTTCATGCTCTCGACGATGACGCCATCCGGGATCGTGAGCGTAGCGCCCTTGGCTACCTGCACCGTGCCGGCGATGTAATAGGGCGATCCGCTCGCCGGCCATGTGGTGTCGGCCGAAATCACGGTGCCGTCAGCGATGACCGTTTGCGGCTGTGCGTAGACGTAGGCGGTGACGAGCTTGCCGGACGCATCGGAACAGACCTTGGCCGGGTCCGTCGTGAAGGGGCCGCCTGAACATGCGGCGGCAGTCGAGCTGGACGCAGGCGCGGCTGACGCTGCAGACGTCGCGCTGGTTTCACCGCCACCGCCGCCGCCACATGCCGCAAGCACAACGCTCAGTCCAACCGCCATGCGTGATTTCATGATTTTCCCCGTGGTCTTTTCGTAGTTGCTCGCCTGCTCCGAGGCGATGAGACACGAGGTTATCGAATGTGGCGCAAAGCGATTGTGCGCTGTTCCACTTATCGCGATGATTCGTCTTATGTTTGGAAGTTGCGCCGGGACAGGCTGACAGCCGCGAAGGTACGGGCTTAGACGACGTATGGACCGATGGTCGGCCGTTCGATCACGGCGGCATGGATGGGAAAGCATTAGCCTTTTGCAAAACGGCGTGGCAGCGTGGTCCGCCTCGTCGCTGTCGTACGATCGCATCGTGGCCCAGCAGCGGGTAAAGATCGTGCGCCGGCCGGCGCGCAGCGATCGCTTTCGAAACATGCTGACGAAGAGCCTCAGTTTCGCCTCGTCGTTCTCGCGCAGTACGGCGGCGGTGTCCTCGATTCTAGGTCTCGGTGAACCGGCTGTATCGCTTCTGGCGCATCAGCCGGCTGCCGATGCGGACCGGGCAGCGAACGGCCTCGCCAACCGTTCGCGGCCTGTCCTGAACGGATGACTTCTTCAGTGCGACGGCACGCCTTTTTGCCAAGCGCCCCAGTGCGTGACGATCTCCTTGACGACTGGCCCGCCCGTCAGATACAGATTCTGTATCGCCGGCGCGAAGCCGCCCTGTGAAGCGTAGTTGAGTAGATTGTCCGCAGCCGTCTGTCCTTGATACGGCCGGTCGAAGTCCGATCCGGTACGCAGCACCGCCACGCGCGACAAGTCCACCCGGTTCACGCTGGCCGCGCGCTTGAGCGCTTCGAACGTCGCGTTGTCTTCCTGCTGCGTCGTGCAATAGACGCCTTTACCGTCGGTCAAAAGACGCGTCCAGTCACGCGCTCGCTCGCCGATGTATTTGCCCGACCACCACGTATCGCCGGCGAGCGTATCGCACTGGATCACGGCGGGCGGCTGGTTCGCTGGCGCGTAGCTGAATTTTGCGCGGGCCACTTTGGCTTCATCGCTGTCGGACAGCTTGACGTTGCGCGAGATCGCGTAGGCCGCGTCCGCGAGGGATGCGTTGAGCGCGAACACTTCAGTGCGGTAATCGAGCGGCGGCTTCTCCTTCGGGCCTTTGGTGTTGATGCCCGTGAAGCCGGTTTCCCAGTCGGCGGGTTTCTCGCGTGCGTCCAGTTCCCACTGAATGCCGAAATCCACCAGATACTTCGCCCATGCCGCCGCGCCGACCGTGCCGCGAGCCGGATCGATGCCCGCGATTCCCGCGACCAGAAAGTACGTGTGCCGCAAATCGAACTGGTCGGAGAAGCCCAGCGCCATGATGGACGCCGCCGCATTGGTGTGGCCCATGCCCGTCGTCATCACGCAGACATCGTCGCGATTGCAGTTCACATTTGGGTAATCCGGCGATAACCCAGGCACCTTGACGGGCTGCCATGGACCGAGGTTGTCGAGCCAGACCTGACCTTCGGGGCCGAACATGGAGATGATCATGACCTTGACGTGCCGGCCACCGTTGTCATGCCGGTCGTAGCCGCGGTCGGAGTCGTCCTGTGCGGAAGCGCAGCCGGTGATGACCGAGAGACTCGTCAGCGCGACGGCGGCGTTCCTTGAGGTGAGAGCTTTGCGGGCGTGCCTTGCATAGACGTTCCGTCGAAACGCGGCAACTATTCTCATGGCAGGGTTCGTCCTCTTGGAGGTTCGAACTTCGAAGGAAAGCCGCACGAGCAAGCGACCCTTGTGGCGCGCCGAGCGATTATAGTCGGCATCGCGAAGGAAAGCTGCGGTGGACAAATGTGCCCTGTCGGCAGGCCGCGCGTCCCACAAGCAAGCTCGTTGTCAGGCACCGTCGGCGGGATTTAAAGCACCATCCTTGCTGATTCATGACCTCGAATGGATCAGGCTCGATTCGGCACGGACAGGCCGTGCTGACCCAAGTGCTAGAAACTCGCTGCGAAGTGCGGCATTTACATCGCGGACTCGTGCGCGCTTACAACGAGGTAACGGAGCGCATCGGCATCGTGCGCCGCCTGACTCATTGAAGCCGCATCACCACAGCGCGAATCACGACGAGCACGCGGAGATGCCTCGCCTATTCGATCGCGGCAAGTACGGCGAAGCGGGCATGCTGTTGCGCGCGCATATCACGTGTCGATGCTGAGCGAGGCACGCGCGAAGAAGCTGCCTTTCATCGGATGAGACGAAGAGGATAGAGGTCTGCCGAGTTCGGCGAAGCCGCCGCGAAACGGATAGCATAAAGCCCCACGGTCGACGACCGGACGCTATCCACACTCAATGGAGCTCGAACATGATGAATCGCGACAACCCCGTCTGGCTGATCACTGGCTGTTCGACCGGCTTTGGCCGTGAACTGGCGAAGGCGGTGCTCGAACGCGGCTGGCGCGCGGTCGTGACGGCCCGCGATGCGTCGAAAGTGCGGGATATCGTCGAGGGGTACGAGGACCGCGCGATCGCGTTGCCGCTCGACGTGCAGAAGGCCGATCAGATCGCGAGCGTCGTCGAGCAGACGAAGCAACGCTTTGGCCGCATCGACGCGCTCGTCAATAACGCGGGTTACGGCTATCTCGCGGCGATCGAGGAAGGCGAGGACGATGCCGTGCGCGACATGTTCGAGACGAACGTGTTCGGTCTCGTCGACATGACCAAGGCAGTGCTTCCAGTGATGCGGGCGCAGAAGAGCGGCATCGTCATCAATGTCTCGTCGATCGGCGGGCTCGCCAGCTTTGCCGCGACAGGGTATTACCACGGCACGAAGTACGCGGTCGAAGGCATATCCGAATCGCTCGCGGTGGAGGTGAAGCCGCTCGGCATCGACGTGCTGATCGTCGAGCCCGGCCCGTTCCGCACGAACTGGGCGGGGCCGTCGATCAAGGCATCGGCGATCGAAATTGCCGACTATGCCGCGACGGCCGGCGAGCGCCGCAAGCAGACCTCGGCGCGCAATGGCAATCAGGTTGGCGATCCGGTGCGCGCGGCGCATGCGATCATCGAAGCGGCGACCGCGGACGCGCCGCCGCTGCGTCTGCTGCTGGGAAAGACTGCGCTAGAACTGGCGCGCAAGAAGCTCGATACGCTCAAACGCGACTTCGACGCGTGGGAGAAGACGACTTTAAGCGCGGATTTTCCCGACGATCAGGGGTAAGCGCGTCGTTCCGCAGCAGGGGGCAGTACCGTCGCCGGTCCTGCCTTGCTGACGCGTTCGGAGCGTGCGCCTGGCGCTCGGCCACGGTTCGCGTATCTGCTTGCTGAGACACGCTGCCAGCACGACTTCGTTGCGCATACGCTGTCACTCCCACCCCTCACCAAGCGCCCGGCGATACCACGCATGAAAGTGCCGCATGCCATCTTCTAGCGGCGACTGATACGGACCGGCATCGCTCACGCCACGACGATGCAGCCTCAGGCGACCCGCATCCATGCGCTCCGCGATCTCGTCGTCCTCGATCATCGTTTCCAGATACGCGGCGCGTTGCGCATCGACGAACTCGCGCTCGAACGCCGCGATTTCCTCGGGATAATGAAACTCGATGACGTTGAGCGTCTCCTGCGGCCCCTTGGGATACAGCGTCGAAACGACGAGCACGTGCGGATACAACTCGATCATGTGAGTCGGAAAATACGCGAGCCATATCGCGCCGAAAGCGGGCGGCTCGCCGCCGTCGAATGCCAGCAGCCGGTCGTGCCATGTTCCATAAACGTCGGAGCCGGCTTGAGCGAGCGCGTTGTTCACGCCGACTCTTTGCATGCTGTAGGTCTCGCCGAAATCCCATTCGAGATCGTCGCAAGTCACGAAGCGGCCCAGCCCCGGATGAAAGGGCGCGACGTGGTAGTCCTCCAGATAGACTTCGATGAAGGTCTTCCAGTTATAGCGGCATGTGTGAGTTTCCACGTGATCGAGGACATAGCCGGATAGATCGAATTCAGGGCGCGCGAAAACGTCCGCCAGGTCACGCGCTGGATCGCGCGGGCCTTCGTATAGCAGACCGTGGAAGTCGTGCAGTGGGAACCGCTCCAGATTGCGGCATGGCTTTCGATCAAATTCAGGCGCACCGATCAATTCGCCGTGGCCATCGTAGGTCCAGCGATGCAGTGGGCACACGATGTTGCCGCCCGTCGCTGCCAGATTGCCGCGCGTGAGCGTGATCGACTTCGCATCGCCGCCTGACATGACGCCGACGTTGCCCGCCTCGCCGCCAAGCATCAACGCTTGCCGGTGACGGCATACGTTGGACAGCAACTGCACGCCGTCTTGGCCGCGCACGAGCACGCGCGCGCCATCGTCCTGAGGCAGACGGCGCCAGTCGCCCGCGTTCGGCACCGTCTGCTCATGCGCGACGTAGCGAGCCGATTGCGCAAAGATGTGCGTCATTTCCCGCTCGAAAAGCGCCTCGTCGAAATAGGCGCTCGCGGGCAATTGCAAGCGAGCGTCCTGCGCATCGTCGGGCAGCGCGAGATGCGTGAGGTTGCTGATGTCGTTCATCGATGAATCCCTTTTGCGCGGACGCTGCGCACCTGCGATCAGGCGTCGAGTGCAGCGTCCCGTTCCATGTTCAGGCGCACGATGCGCTCATGCTTCGCGAGGCGTGGACAGGTGCTGCACAGGTCGCCCTCGCCGCGTCGATAGTGATAGCAGCAGGTCTTCCGGTCGAGTGCGAGCGCGCATGAACCGTCGGTGCGCTCGAACGCGAAATAGCCGCCGTGCCCGTCGAGGGCAAGCGCGTCGAGCCATCGCAGGCCGAGTGCTTGCACGTGCGTGTCGCTCCAATCGGGCCGCGCCTTGCGAGCGGCCAGCAACGCCGCAAGCACGACATCGGCCAGCGTGCCGTTCACCATCGCGGGATTGAGGCGGATGACCGGCATGAGGTCATCGCGCATCTGCCGCGAGCACGCGGCGATCTCGCTGGCAGCATGCGTGATGAGTGCCGCGCCTGCGCAGTGCTCGGGTGCGTGATCGGGCATGCGGACTTCGCGAGTCCATCCTCGATCGATTGGCTGCGCGATGCGTGCAAGCGATAACGACGCGCCCGCTGCATGCACGCCGATCACGCTCAGATAGACCGGCTGCCAGATTAGAACGCCCCAGCAGCGCGACGCCCAGTACGCACGTCCCGCTTCGGGATATGCGTTCGCCCAGTAAGCGAGCAGCGCGTCAAGCGCGGCGCGGTTCGGCGCATGTGGTCCGCCACGAACATGCACGTGATCGCCGACGCCTTCGCTCCGTGCGGTGTCGTCGACGATACCGCTCAGCCCCGGTACGAGTCGCGCCGCGACATCGAGCAGATTCTCCAACGTGCAGTTCGTGCGCTTGCTCATGCGTCGACGGATTCCGCGTTCGCATGAGCCACCGCAGTCGGCCTTGCACTCAGCGCGGCGCGACGTCCGGCAAGCGGATTGCGCAGGTTGCCCGCCATCTTCAGATTAGCAGCGGGATCGGCGAGATTCACCATCTGCAGGTTGTTGCCGAGCTGAAGGCGGTTCAGGCACGAATGCAGAAACTCGGGCGCGAAGAGGTCGTACTTGGCGAACTTCGCCGCAAGTTGCGGATGTTCGTCCTGATAGCGCGCGACACAACGCGCCACTGCGTTCCAGAAGTCGTCTTCGCTGCACACCCGGTGCTCGACGAGAATCTGGTTCACGTAGCGGAAAAAGCCGTCGAAGACATCGATAAAAATCGCGAGCAGCTTGACGTTCTCGGGCACATCGACGGCAAGGCGCTGCACGTTGGCGGGCAGGTTCGCGTCCTTGTTGAGAATTGCGGATTCCTCGGCGATGTCCTTCATGATCGCGCGCACCGGCACGTTGTTCTCCATCACCAGAATCAGGTTCTCGCCGTGAGGCATGAAGACCAGATCGTGAGCATAGAAGCAATGCACGAGCGGCGCGAGATAGGCATCCAGATAACGCTCGATCCACGCTGGCCCGCCGAGTCCGGAGGCCTCGATCAGCGCAGGCAGCAGCGCGCGGCCTTCGCGGTCGGTGTGAAGGAGCGCGGCCATCGTCATCAGGCGCTGTCCATCGGAGACGAGCGAGAGCGGATTCTCGCGCCACAGCGCGGAAAACATCTTCTTGTAAGGGCTATCCGTCTGAACGGCCGCCTCGTAGTAGCGATTCCTGAAGCCGAGCGACGCCACCTCGCGCAGGATCGTGAAGCCCTTGCCGCGCAAGTAAGGATCGGCTTCGACCATGCCTTTGATGAAGTCGTTGATCGCCGGCGTGCCCGACATGTAGTAAGGCGAAAGGCCGCGCATGAAGCCCATGTTGAGAATGGAGAGGGAGGTCTTCACATAACGCTTCGACCTGTCCGATACGTTGAAGAACGTGCGGATGGACTGTTGCGCGAGATAGCGGTCGTCGCCATAGCCGAGACAGATAATGCGATTCGTCGCCACATACGACGCAAAAGCGATCGAGAGCTTGTTGAACCACTGCCACGGATGCGCGGGCATCAGGTGATAGTCGTCGGGGTTGCCACCGTGGGCTTCGATGATGCCGTGAAAGTGCGAGATGGCCGCGCCGCCGAGCTCTTCGTCCATCAGCCGGTCATAGTCGATATCTTTCGCGCTGTGAAACGCGGCGTTGTCCTTGTGCACCGCGAGCCATACGAGCTGGATCGGCGACGCCGCCTCTGGCGCGAACGCGCGATAGTCGCCCGCGTCGAAGCCGAGCCGTCCGTTGTTCGCGACGAAGCCGGGATGGCCTTCGCTCATCGCGGTTTCGATTGCCTGAAAATCGGCGCTAAGTAGCGCAGGCGTATCGGGTCCATCCTTCACTTGCTTATAGGCCGCACCGTAGAGCGTGCTGCTGATTTCATCGAGATAAATGGGAAGGTTGTCTTCCCGGATACCCAGACGCGCCTTCACATCGAGAATGAACGCGAGTGCGTCGAGGGCTTGCGGCACGCCCTCCTGCGTGCAGACGATGCTTTCTGCGCGAATGCTCCAGTGACGCAACGCCAGCAGACGCGCTTCGAACCGATAGACGCGCGTACCGTCGTCCGATTCGAGTTCATACCGCGCATAACCGTCGCTGGCTTCATCGGCAAGACGGCGTGGTTCGACGATCAATTCGTGAGCGTATTCGGCGATGGCCTTGCGAATCAGCATGCGGTTCGCTCGCTCCCAAACCTCGGGCGTAAGATGATGCGCGGCATCGGCGGGCTGAAGAAGCGTGTGTTGCATCGTGGCGCGAGTGTCGATGGTCATAAGAATATATTCCTTGTTGATTAGTGATCCGTATTGATAACGCGATAGAAATCGTCGCGGGTGCAGAATGCGAGCGATGCGGTCTTGTCGCGGAACGCCACGTTTTTCCAGTAGACGAATCCGGCGGAACGATTGAGCGCATGGATGCGAGTATTCCCGGCATCCGGTTCGACGACGATGCGCTGCGCGTGAAGGTGGCTGAACAGGAACCTCATCACGGCGCGGAATACACGACGCGTATAGCCCGGAATCGGCGTCGCTGCCGGGCCGACGAACAGATGCATGCCGAGGTCGCCCCGCTCGGGGATGTAATGCTCGCCGACCTCTTCGTGCGCCGGGTCATACGTTTCGATGAGAAACGCGGCCTTGCCATGCCGATGCGCGAGCCAGGCATCGGCATGATTCGAATCGACGATATCCTGATAGAACGCCGCCACTTGCGCGACGCTCCAGTCGCGCATGTTCCAGAACGCGGCACGATCCTCGATGAACCACCGATGCAGCGTCGGGGCGTCGTGTTGCGCGTCGAGCGGGCGGATGTCGAAGCCATCGATATGAGCGTCGGGTATCTCGCACGTTGCATCGAGCAGGGCGATTTCGTGAGCGGCAATATCAGTTCGCACGGGCGCGGACTCCTGTGTCGGAAAGCTGGTCGGTATGAATGGATGCGGGCGCATCCGTACGCGGGCGGCCGAGTAGGTACACGCTGATGAGCGTGGTCGCCGCAAGGCCCGCCGCTGCAACGAAGAACGGCGCGCGCAGACCTGTCTCGTCGACGATCGCGCCCGCTGCGAAGGACGCGAGCAGCACGCCGACGTTCTGGAAGAAGTTGACGACGCTATAGTCCGACGCATAAGACGCGGGCGTGCTCAACGAGAACATGGTGACGTCGAGCTTGACGACGATCTGGAACAGCGCCCAGCCGAACATCACGCGGCCCACGATGATCCATAGCGGCGCCTCGATGCCTTGCAACAGCATGCCGGTCGCGCAGATCAGCAGATTTGCAATCAGGTGATCCGGCAGCCGCTTGCCGCGTTGCGCGATGCGCTTGTTGAGGCGCAGGGCCACCAGCGCAACCATGCCTGGAATCGCGAACACGAGACCGGGAACGAGTTCGCCCTGTCCGCCGGTGACCGACTGCCAATACGAGGACATGAACGGGCGGACCAGATACACGCAGAAGTCGAATACGAGCATGAGCAACGCAAGGCGCAGGATCGGCAGTCGCTTGCGCAGACTCGGGCGCACGGATGCGTCCCGCGCTTCGTCGGCGAAGCGGCAGCGTCGCGCGATGCGATGCGAGCGGATGAGGCTCATGCAGATAGCCATCTGAACGAAATCGCCAGCGGCCATCGCGAAGATGCACGCATGCGCGCTCCACACCTGCATGACGAAGCCGCCAGCCGCGGCGCCTGCAATTGCGCCGAAATGCACGACGGCGGACAGCACGCCGATGGTATGCGCATGTGACTCTTTTGCTTCGAGCCGCATCATGTAGGGATACATCAGCAGGTAGCTGCTCTTGCACATGAACATGGCGAGCGAGAGGACCCAGAAGTGCGCGACCGTCGGAGCAAGATAGCTTGCCAGCGAGAGTACGCCCGCCGCGCATTGCGTGTAGACCAGCAGATGCATGGCGTCCAGCCGCTTCGCAATGCGTGCCCATAGCGGCAGCGTCAACATGACGACGATGGAGATGAACGCCACGTAAGCGCCCGCGTGCAAGGGACTCGTCACGCCATATCGGGCGGCGAAGAACTGCGGATAGAACGGAATGAGGATCGCATCGCTTACGACGGCGAACGTCGTCATCGCGATGATGGTATTGCGCAGATTCATTGCGCCTCCAGCGGCGACTTCACGAACGCGTCGGTGTCCGGCACGGAGAAGTCCTGCAATGCGATGCGTCGCTCGATCTTGTAGTGCTCGACGCCGGTAATTTCGCGCAAGATGCACGAGTTGCGATAGCAGCTCATGCCAAGGTCCGGGTTCGTCAGACCGTGGCTGTAGAGGCCTGCGTTTTGCACGAATATTTCGCGCTCGTTCAGGTCGATCGCATAGTTGCGCGAGAGCCGATAGCGTCCTTTTTCATCCCAGCGAATGCGGCTGCGAATGCCGTCGATGAAGCGCGGCACGTTCTGCGTATAGCCGGTAGCGAACACCGCGCCATCGGTGACGTGCGTGTACTGGACGCCTTCATCGCGCTGAACGAAGCGCAGGTGATAGCAATCGTTTTCGTCGTAGTGACAACCAGTAAGCTCGGAATTGGTGATGAGCCGGGCGTTCGTGTGGCCGCGGCTGCGACGGTCGTCGAGACGGTCGTAAATCTGATTGATGAGCGATGCGTTGACGCCCTTGTAAAGACTGTCCTGCTTCGCGATGATGCTTTCGCGCACGCTGTCCGACAGGTTGAAGAAGTAGTCGATATAGTCCGGCGAGATCATTTCAAGCGTGAGCTTGGTGTTTTCCATCTGGAAGAAGCGGGGCGAGCGGGTGATCCACGTTAGCGAATAGCCGTGCTCGTCGCTCTCTTTCAACAGGTCATAAAATATTTCGGCGGCGCTTTGTCCACTCCCGATCACGGCGATGGAACGCTTCTTCTGAACTTGAGGCTTCTGTGAGGTGTACTGAGCGCTGTGGACACAACGATCCCGCACGGGCTCGCAACAGGCCGGCAACTGCGGTACCGACCCCACGCCGATGACGATCCGCTTCGCGCGATAAACGAAGGGTTCCCCGCTGCGTACATGTTTGCCGGTGACTACATAGTGGCTGTCGTTCTCGTCGTAATCGATTCGCTGCACGTCCGAGCCGAACGCAATGCTCTTTAGCTGGCGTATCGCCCATTTGCAGTAGCGGTTGTATTCAGCGCGGCTCAGGTAGAAGCGCTCGCGAATGTAATACGCATATAGCTTGCCTTCTTGCTTGCAGTAATTGAGAAAGCTGAACTTGCTCTTGGGATCGGCAAGGCTCACGAGATCGGCCAGAAACGGGTTCTGCAGCGTGGTGTCGTCGATCAGCATGCCGGGATGCCAGTCGAAATCCTCGTTGCGTTCTAGGAATACGCCGCGCAGATCGCGTATCGGATCGGCGAGACAGGCGAGACTGAGATTGAACGGCCCGAGGCCTATGGCGACGAAGTCGAGCACAGGCGAGCGCGACGCATGGCGGCTTGCTCGTACGCTCGGATCGGACATGAAGTGAGTTTTATCTGGACCGCACGTTGCCATGTTCAGCTACCTCATGGATGACGAAGGTGAAAAAGGGCGCGCGTCGAGACACATTGGTCGTCGACACGAATCGGTATCTCTTATGCGTGAATGCGAATCATTCGCTTTTAAGGATGATAGGAAACGCCGTGTCGAAACGCAAGAGGGTTTCGTTAGCGGTTCGGCTATTTGACGAGTGGGAGCGCTGAACCAGCGCTGGCACTCAGGCAACCTTTGTTCACGCGAAGTCTGCGTGATCAAAGGTTTAGCGCACGTCTGACGCGAAGCCCGAGGGGTTGAGCCCTCTGTTATCCACCACTAATTAATTCTTCTGGCCCGCTCGAAGACCCTGTGATAACTGAGGGGATACGCGACCGAATGCTTGGTCACATGTACCATCCGAGCCCGGTAAGAGTCGACGATTAACGATTGAGTGCGCTGCGAGCAGGCTTCGCGAACATCGCCAGATCATGCTATTGCTCACGTCGGTTATGGCGCATGCGCGCGAAGTCGACGCGTTCCGTCAGCGACCTCCAGCGCATTCGCATCCCACCTGAGACGACCTCTTTCGGGCGACAAGCACCACATTCGGAAAACGCAGTGCTTTAATGCGAGCGATCCAAGTTTCCAGAATGCCTAGTCCGCTCCCATCCGCTGCCGCGCGCTCATGAAAGGGCCGGTCGGCTGGCGTTCGGGCGCGAAGCGGTCGAAGCCCGCGGGCTCGGGCATGTCGATATAGACCGCCTCCATTCCTTGCCGGCTATACGTTTCATGCCAGAAGCCTGCGCCGCGGCTATCGCGCAGGAAGTCACGCCACCAGCGGGAATGGGGCTCGCTGCGAGTGAATGCTTCGAGACTCTCGAGATCGCGCCAGTACTGACGAATACCGATATGGTTGAGCGCGAAGAACACTTGCTGACTCGAGAGCAAGCCATCGGGCGGATTCGATTCGATCTGCCGCAGCCCTTTGCCGATGCCTGATATCGCCGCAATTCCTCGCAGCCGGCGCACGCGGAAGCCCAATAAGACGACGACGAGATTCGGATAGGCACTGAGATCGACGGACCTGCGGACGACGGACGCTTGCATGGCGGCTCCTTGCTGTTGATGCTGTAAGCATAGTCGCCGATGATCCGCTTGTACGTTGACAGTCGCGAGAGGTTTCGTCGTCGGCGCAAAGCAATCCTTCTCGCGCAACGACTAGTCGCTCGTTCCAGGCCGTGCTCGAAGTCGTTCACATACGGTATGTGAAGCCGATTACGCCGATGCGCGACGATCGGCGTCTACAAAGCCTCCGTCACCGCACGCAAAAACTGTTGTGTCCGCTCATGCTGCGGTGAAGAGAAGAACTGCTGCGGCGGCGCTTGCTCAATAATTTTCCCTTGCGAAAAGAAGCACACGCGATCGGCAAAATCCTTGGCAAACCCCATCTGATGCGTGACCATCAGCATCGTCAGATCGTGCTCCGCGCCGAGACGGCGAATTACATTGAGCACTTCACCACACAGCTCAGGATCGAGCGCAGACGTGACTTCGTCGAAGAGCATGACCTTGGGACGCATTGCAAGCGCACGTGCAATGGCGACGCGCTGCTGCTGTCCCCCCGATAGCTGCGACGGATAGTGATTGCACTTCTCGTCGAGACCGACCATCGACAACAGCTCGCGCGCCCGTTCGGCGGCTTCCTTCTTCGACAGACCCAGCACGCTGATCGGCGCTTCTATCGTGTTCTGCAAGGCCGTCATATGCGGAAAGAGATTGAAGCTTTGAAACACCATGCCGATCTTGCTGCGCACCTTGCGAACATGCCGCGGTGACGCCGGTATCAGCTTGCCATTACGTATCTCATGCGTCAGCGGTTCTCCATCCACTTCGATGACGCCATGGGTCAGCGGGTCGAGCGTCATCAGCACGCGCAGCAGCGTCGATTTACCCGAACCGCTCGGCCCGATGATCGCCACTTTCTCATTGCGTGCGACGTCGAGGTCGAGGCCATCGAGCACGGTCAGCGGGCCATAGCGTTTCGTCACGTTGCGAAAGCGCACGATCGGTGTGTCGGCATTGGCGGCGGCCGCCGCGCCCAGTGCAGGGTCGAGGTCTCGTTTCATCTGCTGCTCCTGAAGATCCATTTCCGTGCGCCGTCCGCCGGGTTCGAGTGTTCACCACGCGTGATGTCCTGCATCATGGCAAGCGCACGCGTCGTTCCAGGTGACGCACGCCCGAGGCGAAGGTCACGCTGATGATGAGAAAGAAGATGCCGGTCATGGTGATCGGCTCCAGATACCGGAAGGTCTCCGAACCAATATTCTTGGCTTGCTGCATCAACTCGACGACGGTGATTGCGGACAGCACAGGGGTGTCCTTGAACATCGCGACGAGATAGTTGCCAAGCGCGGGAATCACAGGACGTATCGCCTGCGGAAGAATGACGCCGCTATACGTGCGCCACGGCGAGAGCGACAGCGCACACGACGCTTCCCACTGCCCACGCGCCACGCCGTTGAGCCCCGCGCGATACACCTCCGACACATAACAAGCGTAGTGAACCGCAATGCCGATGGTTCCTGCTGTCAGAGCGGACATCGTCAGCCCATAAAGTGGAGCGACATAGAACAGCACATACACCTGAATCAGCAACGGCGTGCTGCGTATGAACTCGATGAAAAAGGCCGTGATCTTCGCAACAGGCGCGATGTCACTGCGCCGCAGAATGGCGAGCACGAGCCCGAGAACCAGCGCTATCGCGAAGCCGATCAGCGTAATGCCGATGGTGTAGGTCGCCGCGCGTGCGAGTTGGGGGAGGATATGCAGCGCATACTTCACATCGAACAATTGGCTAAGTGTGCTCATGATGCAGCCCTCGGAACGGCACGACGCACGGCGACATGGCTGCTGACGCGCCGCTCGAAATAGCGCATCACGGTCGCGATGATCTGCGCCAGGACGAAGTAGATGAGCAGCGTGAGCGCAAAGATTTCGGCGGTCTTGAAGGTCGCTTCGTCGAGCTGGCGCGCGCGGAAGGTGAGGTCCGACAGCGTGATGAGCGACACGAGCGACGTCCCTTTTAGCAATTCGATCATCAGGTTCGTCGCGGGCGGCAATGCATAGATCATCGCCTGAGGCAGCACGATCCGGCGCAGCCTTGCCGACGCCGGCATGTTCAGCGCGAGCGCCGCTTCATACTGGCCGCCCGGCACCGAACGCAACGCCCCGCGCAGAATCTCCGAACCGTACGCGCCGTAATGCAGGCCAAGACCGACGATCGCGACCGTGAACGGCGTCAGTTGGAGATTGAACGGCGGCAAGGGCAGCACGAAGAATAGCCAGAACAACTGCACCAGGAGCGATGTGCCGCGAAAAATCTCGACGTACGCGTTGCCGGCCCATCTCAGGATTCGATACGGCGCCGTGCGCACCACGGTTGCAACGCACGCCATGATGATCGCCAGAAGAATACTGAAGATCGCGATCTGGATCGTGACGAGCGTGCCCTTCATCATCAAGGGTAGAAGCTCATTGAGGTCACTCATGACGGGTCCTCGTTAATGGGTGCATGCAGCGCGCGCCTCGACTGAAACGTTTATCCGCCGCAGAGCTCAGGCGCTTTCTTGGTGGTCACGTTGGACTTGTCGAAGCCGAACGGACCGACCGTCTTCAAGTGATCGTCGGTGCCGAGCCATGCATGCAGTTCCTTGTTGACGGCATCGCGCAAGTCGGTGTCTTCGGGGCGAAAGGCCAGCGCGCCATAGCCCGTATGTTTGGGATCGTCATTGAACTGGCTGATGGCTTCCACCTGGGGGCCGCCCTTCGAGGCGAGACCCTTCATCGTCAGCGCGGTTCCGACGGCGGCATCCGCACGGCGTGCACGCACGGCCTGCAATTGCGCGGTCGTGTCGGGTACCTGAAGAATCTGATCGTCCTTGATGCCCGCCTCGCGCGCGTAGCCGAGTTCCGCCGTTCCCGCCATCACCGCGAGCTTGGTGTCCGGTTGTTTGGCGACATCGGCATAGCTGTGAAGATTCTTCGGGTTGCCCTTCATGGTCAGAAGCGTGTCGGGGATCTGGTACTGCGGATCGGCAAAGGCAACCTGCTTGCAGCGTTCCGGGGTGATGTACATGCCGGCCGCGATGACATCGAAACGGCCCGCCTTGAGGCCCGGAATCAAGGCGCCCCATTCTGTCAGCACCGCATCCACTTTCTTGACACCGAGCTTCGCAAAGACCTTCTTGGCGATTTCAGGCGATTCGCCCGTCACGGTGCCGTCGGCCGTCGTATAGGCAAACGGCGTTTCGTTTGCATAGCCGATGCGCACCTCGCCCGTGCGCTGAATGCGCTGCAGCGTCGTCTCGGCGCTTGCGCTTGCAGCATAGCCCGTGAAACTCGCCGTCGCGACGCAAGCCGCTACCAGCATTCCAGACAGTCGCTTCGTCTTCATATCGTTCCCGTTCGTATGGTTGGTCTTTGCTCGGAGAATCAGGCCGCATGACGCCGCGACACCGGAGAAACCCTTATGGCTGAAGCCGTTGAGCGGCCTTTCAACGCAGCCACGATGCAGAATACAAAGCCATATTTGTGTTGCGATTGCTCTAGGACAATTATTTTCGAACGCGCTTTTGCGCCACTATTGGGCATGGGCGAAGCGAACATGAGCATCAGGAGAGCGACAAGGTGAACGAACGATGGCGCGACGCGGTGCGCACGGGGCAGGGCGTGCAATCGAAATACAAGCGGCTCGTCAAGGCGATGGCTGCGGACATCGAGAGCGGCGCGCTTGCATCGGGCGCGCGCCTGCCGCCGCAGCGCGACGTGGCGGCGGACCTGCAAATCAGCGTGCAGACGGTCACCAATGCCTATAAGGAACTGGAGAGGCAGGGCCTCATCCGGTGCGAAGTCGGACGCGGCAGCTTCGTCACGGCACGCGTGACGGAGACGATGTCCAATTACATGCTCGATACGGCGGAGCGCTCCGTCGTGGATTTTTCGATCGCGCGCATCGTTCATACGCCGGAGCACGATGCGATGTGGCGTAAGGTCTGCGCGACGTTGTCGACCATCGAGGATCAACCCTGGATTCGCGCGTTCAGGCCCATCGCCGGCTTCGAGAACCACCGTCAGGCGGGCGTCGAATGGCTCGCGACGCTCAACATGCCCGCAAGCGCCGACACCTTGCTCGTGACCAACGGCGCCGCGCACGGCATTTTTCTGGCGCTGGCATCGACTGTCGGTCCGGGCGATACGGTGTTATGCGAAAGCCTCACCGATCACGGCGTGATTGGTTCGGCTAACGTGCTCGGCTTCACGCTCAAGGGTCTGGAAATCGATGAATACGGCATACGTCCCGAACATTTCGAGGAAGTCTGCGACAGCGAGCGCGTCAGCGCACTCGTTTGCACGCCGACGCTGAACAATCCTACCGTCGCCCTGATGCCCGACTCGCGCCGCCGCGCCATCGCGCGAATCGCCGAGCGATATGGCGTGTATGTCATCGAGGACGATGTGTATGGAGCATTGCCCGCGAAAACGCAAACGCCGATCTCCAGCCATATTCCCGACCTCGCGTTCTATTGCACGAGCATGACCAAGTCGGTGCTGAGCGGCCTGCGCACGGGCTTCATGACCGTGCCGCGCCGTCTCGCCTTGCGCGCGGAAAGCGTGCTGCGCGTGAGCTGCTGGATGGCGACATCGCCGATGGCGGAAGTCACCGCGCGCTGGATCATGGATGGCACGGCGCAACGTCTCGTGCAGATCCAGCGCGAACGTCTTGCGGCGCGGCAGGCCGTCGTGCGCGAGTTGCTCGGCGAATACGTGCTCGGCAGTCATCCGAATGCGTTGTCCGCATGGCTGCGGGTGCCAGAAGAATGGGAAGCAGAGCGCATGACGCGTGAGCTGCGCAATCGGAACATCGCGGTCACATCGCCCGATCCCTTTCTCGTGCGCGGCGCTGAGCGGCCCAACGCAGTGCGATTGTGCGTCGGCGCGGAGGTCGGCGAGCGCACGTTCCGCAGGGCCGTGGAAACGATGCGCGAGGTGTTCGGACAATATCCGCACGTGCACGACTTCAATTGAACTAGGACATTCAAAATCGATTTTTTAGGACATTAGACTGAGTTGCATTGATCAACGAATAGCAACTCAGTCCCACATGTCCAGACTCTCGCTTGCCGATGTCTATCGCGCTCGCCAGCGCATTGCGGGCCGCGCGCTCGTCACGCCGCTCCTGCAATCGGTGGCGCTCAGCAAGGTGGCGGGCGTTGCGGTCTATCTCAAGCTCGAGACCGTTCAACCGACCGGCAGCTTCAAATTGCGAGGCGCGACCAATGCGCTGGCGCAACTGGCCGATGAAGGCTGCAAACGCGTCGTGACGGCGTCGACCGGCAATCATGGCCGTGCAGTCGCTTATGCGGCGCGCGCCCTCGGTATCGAAGCGGCCGTGTGCATGTCCTCGCTCGTGCCAAGGAACAAGGTCGATGCCGTAGCCGCGCTGGGTGCGCGCGTCGTCATCGTGGGCAAGAGTCAGGACGATGCGCAGGTGGAGGCGCAACGTCTCGTACGCGAAGAAGGCTATGCATTCGTGCCGCCGTTCGATGACCCGCGCGTGATTGCAGGCCAGGCCACTATCGGCATCGAGATCCTCGAAGCGCTGCCCGATGTCGCGACCATCGTCGTGCCTTTATCGGGCGGCGGCTTGTTCAGCGGCGTTGCATTCGCGGCCAAAAGCATTGCGCGCGCCACCGAAATGGTCGGCGTATCGATGGAACGCGGCGCGGCCATGCATGCCAGTCTCGAAGCAGGTAGAGCCGTCCATGTCGATGAACTCGAAACCCTTGCCGATTCGCTTGGCGGCGGTATCGGCCTCGATAACCGGCATACCTTCGACATGACGCGCGAACTGATCGACCGCGTCGTGTTGCTCGACGAGGTATCGATTGCACGCGGCATCACCCATGCGTATCGCGAGGAGCGGCTCGTCGTGGAAGGCGCGGCGGCGGTCGGCATGGCCGCGGTGCTCGATGGCGCGGTTCGTTCGCAAGGACCGATCGTGATCGTCGTCAGCGGCTGCAACATTGATATCGACACCCATCGCCGTTTGATCGGAGACGCGTGAATTCCATGGCCGCCATTGATCAATCCACTGTGCTGCTCTCGCAAGCGCAACTACGCGAACTGGTGCCGCTCGATCACGACGCGATCGAGCAAGTCGAGGCCGCGTTCCGCTCGCTGGCGACCGAAGCCGTTGCCATGCCCCCGGTCCTGCGTCTCGACATCCCGGAACACGCAGGCGAAGTCGACGTAAAAACCGCTTATTTGCCGCGCTTTTCGAGTTTCGCAATCAAGGTGAGTCCGGGTTTTTTTCAAAATCCTTCGCTGGGCCTTCCGAGTCTGAACGGTTTGATGCTCGTGCTGTCCGCGCATACGGGACTGACCGAAGCGGTGTTGCTAGACAACGGTTATCTCACGGCGGTACGCACCGCGGCGGCGGGCGCAGTGGCCGCACGATGGCTCGCACGTCGCGATGCGAAGCGCGTCGCGATCATCGGCGCGGGCGAGCAGGCGCGCTTGCAACTCGATGCCTTGCGCCTCGTGCGAGACATCGAGCATGTGACGGTATGGGCGCGCGAACGCGAGCGTGCGCTGCAATACGCACGCGAATGCACGGGGCTGCCGTGCGAAGTGGCCGACAGTGTAGGCGATGCGCTCCGGTACGCCGATATCGTCATTACGACCACGCCGAGCCGCGAGCCGTTGATTCATGCACGCGATCTGCGTCCCGGTTTGTACATCACGGCGATGGGCTCGGATGCCGAGCACAAGAACGAGATCGCGCCCGATGTCTTCACAAAAGCGCTCTATGTTTGCGATCGCCTTCAGCAAACGCGCGTGCTTGGCGAACTGCATCACGCCATCGAGGCTGGCGTGGTCGACGCGGATGCGTCGTTTGCGGAGCTTGGACAGGTCATTGCTAACCAAGCGCCGGGCCGCACGAGCGACGGACAAATCACGCTGTGCGATCTCACCGGCACAGGGGCACAGGACACCGCCATTGCGACACTTGCGCTGCAGCGTGCGCGTGCCGCACGGGCAGGAACCATTTTCCACAACGACGTGACGCTCTGAGAGAGAGGACGATGTCCGAGATCAAGCAACAACGGGAAGGCGAGACGCCGATGGTGCGCTTGCCGTTCGAGCGCGGCGAATACGATGCGCGCATCGCGAAGACGCGGCGCGCGATGGAGAAGGCGGGCATCGATCTGCTGATCGTGACCGATCCGACCAACATGGCGTGGCTCACCGGTTACGACGGCTGGTCTTTTTACGTGCATCAGTGCGTGCTGCTCGCGATGGACGGCGAACCGCTCTGGTACGGACGCGGGCAGGATGCGAACGGTGCGAAACGCACGGTGTTCATGGGGCATGACAATATCATCGGTTATCCTGATCACTACGTGCAGTCGACGGTGCGTCATCCGATGGACTATCTGTCGAGCGAAGTCATCGCCGCGCGTGGCTGGAACGCGCTGCGCATCGGCGTGGAAATGGACAACTATTATTTCAGCGCGAAGGCGTATGCGTCGCTTGTGCAGCATCTTCCCGAAGCGAGCTTCGTCGATGCCACCGCGCTCGTGAACTGGCAGCGAGCAGTGAAGTCGCCGCGCGAGATCGAATACATGCGCATTGCGGCGCGGATTGTCGAAAAGATGCATGCGCGCATTCTCGACAAGGTCGAGCCGGGCATGAGAAAAAGCGATCTTGTCGCGCATATCTATGAGGCAGGCATCACCGGTATCGAAGGATACGGCGGCGACTATCCGGCTATCGTGCCCTTGCTGCCGACCGGTTCCGATGCAGCAGCGCCGCATCTCACCTGGGACGACTCCAGATTCACGGCGAATGCGGGCACTTTCTTCGAGATCGCGGGATGCTTCAAGCGCTATCACTGTCCCCAGTCGCGAACAGTCTATCTCGGCAAGCCGCCGCAGCATTTCATCAATGGGGAAAGAGCCGTCGTTGAGGGCATCGAAGCGGGCCTTGCTGCAGCGAAACCCGGCAACAGGACAGAAGATATTGCCAATGCATTTTTCGCGGTGCTGCGTAAGTCGGGCATCGAAAAAGACAGCCGCTGCGGTTATCCGATCGGCGCGAGTTATCCGCCGGATTGGGGCGAGCGCACGATGAGCCTGCGTCCAGGGGACAAGACCGTCCTCGAACCCGGTATGACGTTTCACTTCATGCCGGGCCTCTGGCTCGACGACTGGGGTCTCGAAATCACGGAGAGCATCCTGATCACGGACACAGGCGTGGAGACGTTCTGCAATACGCCTCGCCAACTGTTCGTGAAGGAGTAGCTCGATGCGCGCGTCACCGATCAGCCCGACCGTCGACTTCGACGCGAACGGCGTTCAGCACGGCTTTCTGAAATTGCCGTATTCGCGCGACGATTCCGCGTGGGGCGCGGTGATGATTCCGGTCACCGTGATCAAGCGCGGCGAAGGACCGACCGCGCTGCTCACGGGAGGCAATCATGGCGACGAGTATGAAGGGCCCATCGCGCTGGCCAAGCTGGCATCGACGTTGAAGGAAGAGGAGGTGAGCGGCAGGGTGATCATCGTGCCGTACATGAACTATCCCGCGTTTCGTGCAGGCACGCGCACATCACCGATCGACGCGGGCAATCTGAATCGCAGCTTTCCCGGCAAGCCCGATGGCACCGTGACGCAGAAGATTGCCGATTACTTTCAGCGTCACCTGCTGCCGCTCGCCGATTATGTGCTCGACATCCACGCGGGGGGCCGCACGCTGGACTTTCTGCCGTTTGCCGCGGTTCACGTGTTGAATGACTCGTCACAGCAGGCGCGTTGCGAAGCCGCGATGCGCGCATTCGGCGCGCCGTACTCGATGCGCATGCTCGAACTCGACAGCATCGGTCTCTATGACAGCGCCGCCGAAGATGCGGGCAAGGTCTTCGTCTCGACTGAACTGGGCGGCGGCGGTTCGTCGACGGCGCGCAGCATTGCCATTGCAGAACGCGGCGTCTACGGGTTCCTCGCGCATGCGGGCATCGTCGACAAGCAGACGGCTCGCAGTGGCGAAGCGCGCACGAGCACGCTACTCGATATGCCCGATGGCTCGTGCTATACGACAAGCGAACACACGGGCCTGCTCGAGATGTGCTGCAATCTGGGCGACATGGTGCAAGCGGGCGAAGTGCTGGCGCGCATCCATGACATCACGCGCTCGGGCGCGGCGCCCGTCGAATACACGGCGAAGCGCGCCGGATTGCTTGCGGCGCGTCACTTCCCCGGTCTCGTGCAAATGGGCGATACGGTCGCGGTCGTCGCCGATATCCTCGAGTGCAATATTCCGGTCTCCGTGGCGCAATGAAGCTCGACCGATACGATCTCGCCATCCTGCGCATCCTCGCGCGCGATGGCCGCATTACGAAGTCGCGTCTGGCCGAAGAGGTCAACCTCTCCGTCTCGCCCGCGTGGGAGCGCGTGAAAAAGCTCGAAGAGAGCGGCCTTGTCGAAGGCTATCGGGCGGAGATCGACTGGACGACTGCGTTCAAGGGCAGCCGCATCGTCGTCGAAGTGACGCTGTCGCGTCATACGGCGCAAGACATGCGTCGCTTCGAAGAACGGGTCAACGCGGCGTCCGAAGTCGTGCAGTGCTATGCGACGGGAGGCGGTGTCGATTACGTGCTGCATGTCGTGTCCCGGGACATCGATCACTATCAGCGTTTCATCGATTCCTTGCTGGTCGAGGAACTCGGCATCGAACGTTACTTCACTTATATCGTCACGAAGGTGGTGAAGAAAGTCGCCGAGGGTCCGCCGTATTGGGCTGAAGAAGCGCTCTGAAATATCGGCAAGCCAATCGCGATAAAACAGAAAAAACCTCAACGGAACAGGCGCGAAACGAAAAACAATCAGTGCGCCCGACGCCTAAAGTGGATGCATCGAACGCATCTTCCAGACGGAGACCTCACATGTTGCTCGGACATCCCGTACTCTTCAAATCACACTGCTATATCGATGGCCGTTGGGTTCATAGCGACAGCGCCGCATCCATCGCGGTCACGAATCCGGCGGATCAGAAAGTGATCGGTCATGTCCCGATGCTCGACCGGCCGCAGATCGTCAGTGCCGTCGATGCCGCGGATCGCGCATTCCAATCCTGGCGCTGGGTGCCGCAACACAAGCGCAGCGCACTGCTATTGCGCTGGCATGAACTCATCATGCGGCATCAGGCGGATCTCGCCGACATTCTGTCGCTGGAACAAGGCAAGCCGCTTGCCGAATCGAAAGGCGAGATCGCCTATGCAGGGAGCTTCGTCGAATGGTTCGCAAACGAAGCGAAGCGGCTCTCGGGCCGCACCATTCCGACGCATATCGATCGTGCGCATCTCGGCACCGTCATGGAGCCGGTCGGCGTGGCCGCGCTCATTACGCCCTGGAACTTCCCCGTCGCGATGATCACGCGCAAAGCCGCCGCGGCGATCGCGGCGGGCTGCACAGTCGTTGTCAAGCCCGCGCACGAGACGCCGTTCTCCGCCATCGCGCTGGCGCAACTTGCGGAAGAAGCAGGATTCCCCGCGGGCGTGTTCAACGTCGTCATCGGCGAGCCTCAAATGGCGATGGAAACGCTCGTTAGCGACATGCGCGTGCGTGCCGTCAGCTTCACCGGTTCCACGCGCGTGGGTGGCCTCGTTGCGCGGACTGCGGCCCAGGCAGGCATCAAGAAACTCGCGCTCGAGTTGGGCGGCAATGCGCCGTTCATCGTGACGGAAGACGCTGATGTGGAAGAGGCCGTACGCATTGCGGTTGGCGCGAAGTTTCAAACGTCGGGACAGGATTGCTGCGCGGCCAATCGCATTTTCGTTGCACGTCCGGCCTATGAGCGCTTCGTTGAACGCTACGGCGAAGCGGTGAAGGCATTGAAGGTCGGCAGCGCATTCGAAGCGAATGTCGATGTAGGGCCGCTCATGCATCAGGCCGCTTTCGATGCGACTGTTGCACGTATCGACGATGCGAGATCGCGCGGCGCGCGCATCGTCGCTGGCGGAAAGCCGCACGAGCGCGGCGGATGGTTCTATGAGCCGACCGTCGTCGCCGACGCGGAGCCGGGCATGCGTATTTACGACGAAGAAAATTTCGCGCCGATTTCGGCTGTTTGTGCGTTCGACACGCTCGATGAAGTCGTGACCCGCGCGAACGACACCGAGCATGGCCTCGCTGCGTACGTCTGCGCGACGCGCATCGACACGATCTTCCAGTTGGTGCGCCGGCTCGACTTCGCGATGATCTCGGTCAACGGCGTCAAGTTCACCGGCGCGCCGATTCCCTTCGGCGGCATGAAAGCGTCAGGACTTGGACGCGAGGGAGGCGCAGAAGGCTTCGAGCCGTTCGTCGAAACCAAATACTTCTGCCTCGGCAACCTGGGACTGCCGCTTACGAGCGCAGCCTGAAGAGACTCTTATCAAAGACTCGTATCGAGATTCAAGGAGAAGCACATGAGCCAACAACACCAATCACTCGATCAACTGTTTGCGGACGACCGCGCGCATTTCATGCACCCGTCGACGCACGCGCACGATCACGCAAGCGGCGCGCTGCAAGGCAAGATCATTACCGGCGCGAAGGGCATTCGCATTGAAGACCATCAGGGAAAGAGTTACATCGATGCATTCGCGGGCCTGTATTGCGTGAACATCGGTTATGGCCGTACCGAGGTGGCGGAAGCCATCTATGAGCAGGCGAAGAAGCTCGCTTATTACCACACGTACGTGGGCCATTCGACGGAGGCCATCATCGAACTGTCGGCGCGCATCATCGACTGGTCGTCGGAAGGCATGAAGAAGGTGTACTACGGCATGTCGGGATCGGATGCCAATGAAACGCAGATCAAGATCGTCTGGTATTACAACAACGTACTCGGCCGTCCCAACAAGAAGAAGATCATTTCGCGCGAGCGCGGCTATCACGGCTCGGGCATCGTGACCGGTAGTTTGACGGGCCTGCCGAGCTTTCACCAGCATTTCGATTTGCCGGTCGATCGCGTGAAGCACACCGTTTGTCCGCATTGGTATCGCAAAGCGCCGGCCGGCATGAGCGAGGCGCAATTCACGGCGCATTGCGTGGACGAGCTGGAAAAACTGATCGCGAAGGAAGGCGCGGATACGATCGCTGCGTTCATCGCGGAACCGGTGATGGGCACGGGCGGCATCATCACGCCGCCGCAAGGCTACTGGGATGCGATTCAACAAGTGCTGCGCAAGCACGACATTCTGTTGATCTCCGATGAAGTCGTGTGCGGCTTTGGCCGTCTCGGCTCGAAGATGGGCGCACAGCACTTCGGCATCAAGCCGGACCTCATCACGGTGGCGAAAGGGCTGACGAGCGCGTATGCGCCGCTGTCAGGTGTGATCGTCGGCGAGAAAGTGTGGGACGTCATCGACAAGGGCTCGCAAGAGTTCGGTCCGATGGGTCATGGCTGGACGTATTCGGGCCATCCGATTTGCGCTGCCGCGGCGCTTGCGAACCTCGATATCCTCGAGCGCGAGAATCTCGCGCAGAATGCCGCGGATGTCGGCGCTTATCTCCAGCAGCAATTGCATGCAGCGTTCGATTCGCATCCGCTCGTCGGCGAAGTGCGTGGCGCGGGCATGCTGGCGGCGCTTGAATTCATGGCGGACAAGCAAGGCCGTAAGCCGTTCGATGCAGCGTTGAAGGTCGGTCCGAAGGTATCCGCTGCGGCGCTCGAGCGCGGTGTGATCGCACGCGCGATGCCGCACGGCGATATCCTTGGCTTCGCGCCGCCGCTGGTCACGACGCGCGCTGAAGTCGATGAGATCGTCGGCGTCGTCAAGGAGGCTGTCGATGTGGTCGCTAACGAAGTCATTGGCTCTGCTTTGAAAACGCCTGCGCTTTGAGAAGATGTGGATTTGCTGATGTTGGATGAGTAGTGTCGAACGGCCGGGCGGACATTGCCGCCGCCCTGGCTGTGCGCTTGCGCCGGCTCGTGCGCTGCGGTGAACGTGGGGCCGCCTCCGTTCGCAATGGCAAGGCATCGCAGAAACAGAGCCTTTAGTCAGCGCACACAGCGCCTCGCTGCCAAGCACCGACTCTTGCTAAGAACAAAAGCAAGCCCTCGTTCTCTGCCAATAGTAATTGATTCGCCAGCAACGCAATCAATCATGTGCGCAAGGACCGGCGCGCTCTCTAGCTGAGCGTTCGCGAGCTCAGTCATTGAGCGATGCGCCGACTCTTTATCACCGCGTGCTGCGCAGGTGAAAACGGATAGGCCACGCACACCACGCGTCATCGCGCCAAGCCACGAAACCGCGCCAGTTCGCTCACTCCAGTAATTGGCTATCCGGACGCCACGTCCGTTCAAGCCCCTTTCTCCCGTAAGGCCCTCCAGACAAACCCCCCAGCAGGGTTATCCCCGATCCGTCTCCACGCGCAAACATGCAATCATATATATGAATTGCTTGGGAGGCGACAGATGCAGACGGATAGCCGATTACCCCGTTATCAGCGCTTGCGCGACGAAATGGTGGCTCTTATCGCGGCCCGCAAATGGCGTCCGGGAGAGGCGATTCCTACCGAACAAGCGCTCGCTCAAAGCTATGGCCTTGCGGTGGGAACCGTTAGAAAGGCCGTCGATCTGCTCGTCGCGGAGGGGTTGCTCGAGCGCTTTCAGGGCAGAGGGACGTTCGTGCGCCGCGCGAACTTCGACGGCTCTCTGTTTCGCTTCTTCCGCTTCCAGACCCGGGAAGGCGAACGCCGCATTCCGGAGAGCCGCATCCTGCGTCGCGAGGTCGTCGATGCACCGTCGGCGGTGGCCGCGACGTTGCAGATAGCGAGCACTGCGCGCGTAATCCGGATGTCGCGTCTGCGGCTGATCGACGGCGAGCCCATGCTCGCCGAAGAAATCTGGTTGCCGTACAAGCGTTTTGCGGCGTTCGCGCAGATGGACCTGAGCGAAGTCGGCGATCTCCTGTACCCCGTGTACGAGGCGCAATGCAACCAGATCGTGGCGTCCGCGACGGAAACCCTGACCGTGGAAGCCATCGGCGCGCTGCACGCGAGGCTTCTGCGGATCGAACCCGGTACGCCGGCCGTCGTCATCGAGCGTCTCGCGTATGGCTACGATCGACAGCCGCTCGAATGGCGCCGCTCACGCGGTCCGGCCAGCGCTTTCATCTACCAGGCTGAGATCCGCTAGCAATCGCGGGCGATCGGAAACACGTTGTTCTCGACGAAGAACGGCGACGAGGAGACGGCATGTTCAAGTGGTTCAGTGAGATTTCAGGCAACGAACGCCGGACGTTCTGGGCGTGTTTCGGCGGATGGGCGCTCGACTCGCTGGACGTGCAGATGTTCAGCCTCGTGATTCCGGCGATCATCGCCGAGTGGTCGATCAGCCGCACGCAGGCGGGACTCGTGAGCGGCGTCACGCTGGTCGCGTCTGCGCTGGGCGGATGGATCGCGGGCATGCTGTCGGACCGGTTCGGGCGCGTCAAGACGCTGCAATGGACGGTGGCGTTCTTCTCCGTGTTCACGTTCCTGTGCGCGTTCGCGCAAAACTATCCGCAGTTTCTCGTGCTGAAAACGCTACAGGGCTTCGGCTTCGGCGGGGAATGGGCGGCAGGCGCGGTGCTGATGGCCGAAACCATCCGCAACGAGCATCGCGGCAAGGCGATGGGCAGCGTGCAGAGCGCATGGGCCGTCGGCTGGGGCGCAGCGGTGCTGCTCTATGCGCTCATGTTCTCGTTGCTGCCCGCACACACCGCATGGCGTGTGATGTTCGCGATCGGCATCGTTCCCGCGCTCCTGATCCTGTACGTTCGACGTGGCGTGCAGGAGCCGGCCGCGCCGGCGCAATCGGCGCGCGACGCGCGCGCGGATGGCGACGAGCGCACACGCGACATGGTCTTCGGCATCTTCTCGCCAGCCATGCTGCGCATGACGTTGATCGGTGCGCTGCTCGGCGTCGGCGCGCATGGCGGTTACTACGCGCTGATGACCTGGCTGCCGACGTTTCTGAAGACCGAGCGCCATCTGTCCGTGCTCAGCACCGGCGGCTATCTTGCCGTCGTGATCGTCGCGTTCTTTTGCGGGTGCATCGTCAGTGCGCAACTGCTGGATCGCATCGGACGTCGAAAAACCATTCTCAGCTTCGCGATCTGCTGCGTCATCACGGTGGTCGCCTATTTGTTTCTTCCGCTCGGCGATACTGCGATGCTCTTCTTCGGCTTTCCGCTGGGATTCTTTGCAGCCGGCATTCCTGCGAGCATGGGTGCGCTGTTCAACGAACTGTATCCGCGCGGAATGCGTGGCACCGGCGTCGGGTTTTGCTACAACTTCGGCCGCGTCGTATCCGCCGGATTTCCAGTGTTAGTCGGTCATATGTCCGCGAACATGTCTCTTGGAACGGCGATCGGCATCGATGCTGGTCTGGCTTACGCGATCGTCGTGGTGTCCGTGCTGATGCTGCCGGAGACGCGAGGCCGCGTGCTGGGTGACGCTGCTCCCGATAGCGAGGACGCAAGCCTTCTCACTCACGCGCAAAGGCATTGACGGAGCGCGTCGACCCATTGATGGAGAAATATTCATGCTCGTTGAGTCGGGGGCAGACGTGAGCCATGAGGCCGGCATCGCATCGATCGATACGCATGCCCATGTTTTCAGACGCGGCCTTCCGCTCGCTGAGCATCGCCGTTATGCGCCGGATTACGACGCGCCGCTGGACGCGTATCTGGCGCAACTCGATGCGCACGGAATAGGGCGCGGCGTGCTGGTGCAGCCGAGTTTTCTCGGCACTGATTGCGGCTATCTGCTCGATGCGCTGCGTCGCGCGCCTGATAGGTTACGTGGCGTTGCGGTGATCGCACGCGAGTGCGAACTGGTTACGCTGACTGAAATGCGCGAAGCGGGAATCGCGGGAATTCGGCTGAACCTGATCGGTCATGTGGATGAGCCGCTCGAACACTGGTTGAGCGCGCAAACGCTGGCCCATGTTCGAACACTCGGATGGCACGTCGAGATTCATGCGGAAGCAGCACGGCTGGACGGCATCATCGAGCCGCTTCTGAATGCGGAAGTCAATGTCGTCATCGATCACTTCGGCAGGCCCGATCCCCGACTCGGTGCAAGCGATCCAGGTTTTCGCCGTCTTCTTGAGTGGTCTCAAACGCAGCGTGTCTGGGTAAAAGTATCAGGTGCGTATCGGATTGAGTCGGACCGTAGCCAGTTCGGCGATGAGACGCGCAAAGCGTTCGGTATGCTAAAGGAAGCCTTCGGTGTGCATCGCATGATGTGGGGAAGCGACTGGCCGCATACGCAGTTCGAGGCATCCGAACAATTCACCCGATCGCTGGAATTGTTGCGCACGCTCATTCCGGACGAGGAAGAGCGCAACGTCGTCCTCGCGAGCACACCAGCGAGCATCTACATGTTCGACGACTAAGCGCGAACTCAGCGACAGCACTGCAGTAGCGTGGTCCTCGAGCCGCGCGCAATCAAGGCAACTCAACCGAACTCATTCCATGACTAGTCTAGATATCGATCTGTTACTGACCGCGCTCATCAGCGTGTCGGTGCTTGTCGCGCTCATCGTGTCGCGCATCAAGATGCACCCGCTTCTCGCCTTGCTCGTGGTATCCATCGGCGTAGGCTTCGCAACCGGCATGGAGCCCGGAAACATCGTCAAGCATCTGGTCAACGGTGCAGGGAAGACATTGGGAGCGGTGGGAGTCGTCATCGCTCTGGGTGCGATGCTCGGCAAGATTCTGGCTGATGCGGGCATCACGGAGCAGATCGCCGAGGCTATTCTCAGACGCTCCTCCGACCGGATGATTCCCTGGGCCATGACGCTCGTCGCGTTTGTCGTGGGCATTCCGATGTTCTTCGAAGTGGGCCTCGTGGTCATGCTGCCCCTGATTTTCAGCGTAGCGCGAAAACTGGAAGGCCACGCACGATTCAAAGGCTCGGCGTATGTTTATCTGGGGGTTCCTGTTATCTCGGCGCTCGCCGCCATGCATGGCATGGTGCCGCCTCATCCGGGCCCTTTAACCGCGATTGCTACGCTCAAAACTTCGGTCGGCCCCACGATGTTGTATGGTTTTCTGGCGGCCATTCCAGCGATGATTCTAGGCGGCCCGCTCTATGGCGCATTCATTTCGCCGCGGATGAACACCAGACCCGATCAAGCTCTGCTGGACCAGTTCACCGTTGGCCAAGCCATCGACAAGGAGCAGCGCGCCGGCGTTGGTTTGGGCGTGCTGGCGGCTCTGCTTCCAGCCATTCTCATGCTGATTCACGCTGTCGCTGAAATGGTGCTGGCGAAGGGTAGCCCGGCACTCCGTTTGGCCAGCTTTCTCGGCAATCCACTGATTGCGATGCTGCTGGGCGTGCTGTTCGCGATCATGGCCCTGGTCGTTGTCCGAGGCGGTGACACCGAAAAGCTGCGCAGTTCACTTGGCAACAGCCTGAAACCCATTGCGTCGATCATCATGATCATCGCAGGGGGCGGCGCCTTCCAGGAGATGCTCACCAGTGCCAAGGTGGGCGATGCCATCGTCCATCTAACGCATTACTTCGCATTTCCCCCGCTGATCCTGGGCTGGTTGATCGCGATGCTGTTGTCGGTCTCGACGGGGTCTGCCACGGTAGGAATCGTGGGTGCGGCGGGTTTGCTCGCGCCGCTGGCGGGCGCCGATCCCGCCTTGAATCTGCCATTGCTGGCATTGTCGATTGGCTGTGGTTCCCTTTTCTTCAACTACGCGAATCACGCCGGCTTCTGGATGGTCAAAGAATCGTTCGGAATGACCATGGGCGAAGCGACGAAAACCATTTCGGTGGTTCAGTCGATCGTCGCAGTCGTCGGTCTGATTATGGTGCTCATTTTTAACGCTGTAATACCCGTCCACTGATGCAGGCGGGCGTTGGACTATGTCGCTACAAAGTTGCTGCATGTGAGCCGGGCGGCGAGGGCCTCGCGCATGCAACGCGCATTCATACACGCGATGCCAGCAACCGAATGCCAGCTGCGCCGAACACGAGCGCGAGGCATGCATCGAGATAACGTTGAATGCGCGCATAGATGCGGCGGGCTGGCGCCATTGAGAACAGCGCCGCATAGCCGCCGAACACGCTCAACCCAATGCACAGGCAACCCGCGACGACGGTCAACATGTGCGAGGGTCCCTGACCAGCGGATGAGCCGAGCGCGGCGACTGACATCCATACGAGAATCGCTTTCGGATTGGTTAGATGCAGCAGCGCACCGCGTGCATAAAGCCGTCGCGCGTCTGGTTCTGCAGCATTGTCCGACGCTGCGCGCACCGGCGGACGCCACGCCGAGCGGCCCGACTTGAACGCGAGCCACAAGAGATAGACGCCACCGAAAATCTTCACTGCGACGAGAAAGCCCGAGTACGCCGTCAACGCGGCGGAAAGGCCAAGCGCGGCAAGCATCGCCCAGAAGAAGGAGCCAGACATCACGCCGGCCGCGAAGGCTAACGCCGCGCGCCTTCCCGAAGTGCTCGCGATAGACATGATCGCCAGATTGCTCGGACCAGGGCTCGCCGTCCCGACGAAGTAAGCCGACCAGGCGAGCAGAACGTTGGCGTTGAAGAAGGCGTGTGCTGTCACGGTGGTTTGTCTCGGTTTCGATAGCTTTGCTCGAGTATCAAGGAGCAACTAGCTCGCGAACAGGCACGGTTCATCACATTACGCACAGGCCACTTTGCATACGGCTGCGTTCGCAAGTCGTTCTGTTGAGCGTTCTTGCCGCCACAGTACAGGGCAGCATCGAGCATCCCGGTAGCTGAACAGATATCTTCTCTAGCCAAATGCGGCAACGTGACTGAGGTCTGGCGGAAGGCATTCAGCACTATGCGGCCTTCGCCTAAAAAGACGCGATGCCCCCGGGTGTGAGTCGGGGGCATCTCAGTGAGACATGGAAGCGATTGACGTCGGCGTCAGCGATTCACAACCTGTTTCGGCATCGTCAGAACGACGGCCGCTGCAACGATCAACGAGCCGGCCACGCAATACAGCCCCACATCGGTGCTGTGCGTCATGTCCTTGATCCAGCCGACCAGATAAGGACTGACGAAACCTGCGAGATTGCCGACCGAATTGATCAGCGCGATGCCCGCCGCTGCCGCCACGCCGCCGAGGAACGCGGGAGGAATCGCCCAGAACTGACACAGCGCGCCGAGAATGCCGATGGTCGCGACGGTCAGTGACGCCACCGCCAGCGCGACGTTGTGCGGCACCAGCGTACTTGCCACGAGACCCACCGCGCCGACGATCGCCGGCAGCGCGACGTGCCAGCGCCGTTCCTTGCTGCGGTCCGAGCTGCGTCCCAGCAGCACCATCGCGACCGCGGCCGCGCCGTAGGGAATCATCGTCAGGAGGCCGACGTTGAGCGCATCCGACACGCCCGATGCCTTGATGAGCGTCGGCAGCCAGAAGCCGATACCGTACAGCCCCATGATGATGCCGAAGTAGCACAGGCACAGCACCCACACGCGGCGGTTGGTGAACGCGCCGCTCGCGCTATGCACCTCGATGTGCTCCGACTCGTTTGCGAGCCCTTTCTCGAGGAGCGTCTTCTCATCGGCGCTGAGCCACTTCGCGGAGCTGATCTTGTCGTCGAGATACATCAGCACGACGAAGCCGCCGATGATCGAAGGCAACGCCTCCAGCAGGAACAGCCATCGCCAACCAGCCATCCCGCCGACGCCGCCGAAGTTGTTCAGAATCCAGCCCGACAGCGGACCGCCGATGACGCCCGCAATGGGGATGCCCGTCATGAACAACGCCGTGATCTTCGCGCGCCGCGACGACGGATACCAATACGTAAGATAAAGAATGATGCCCGGGAAGAAGCCCGCTTCTGCAACGCCGAGAAAGAAGCGCAGCGCATAGAACGCGGCCGGCGTTTTCACGAAGATCATCATGCCGGACAGCAGGCCCCAGCTCAGCATGATGCGCGCGATCCACTTGCGTGCGCCGAAGCGATGCAAAGCGATGTTGCTCGGCACTTCGAAGATGAAATAGCCGATGAAGAAGATGCCCGCGCCCAGGCCGTAAACGGTCTCGCTGAACTTGAGATCGGCCAGCATTTGCAGCTTTGCGAACCCGACGTTCACGCGATCGAGATAAGCAAAGACATAGCATAAAAACAGAAAGGGGATGAGCCGCCAGGTCACCTTGGCATACGTTCGATCCTCGGCATCGGTATGCGCGACGACATCGCCGTAAGTGGTTTTCAACATGATTGTCTCCGTGAATCGTCACCGGCGTGCTACATGGTCACGCCGGCTTGTGGTCCTGATGGTTGGCGGCCTGCGCGCCGCCGCTCAGTGGAACATGTCGGGGTTCGTCTGCACGAGCTGCTCGTAGATCGGCTGAAAATGCAGCCAGCCGATGTATTCGCTACCGACGTTCTCGCGGCTATAGCGCGAGCTGTGTTCCGGCACCATGACGGGCTTGATGCCGGTCGCCTCGACGAGCAACTGCTGCTGGCAGCATCGCTCCAATGCGATGAACCAGAACGCCGCCGCTTCGATGCTGTGACGGCTCGCGGTCAGGAGGCCGTGATTCTGGTGAATGGCGGCCTTGACGTTTTTGAAGTAATCGGCAACGGACAGGCCCGCCTTCTCTTCGACCGCGACTGCGCCAGCTTCGTCCTTGATGACGACGTGGTCCTCGAAGAACGCGGCGGCGTCCTGCGTGATCGGGTCGAGCGGGCGGCCGAGCGCCGCGAACGCAGTGCCGTAGACGGTATGCGCGTGGCACATCGCGACGATATCCGGATTCGCTTCATGCACCGCGGCGTGCAGCACGAAGCCCGCGCGGTTCAACGCATACTCGCCTTCCACCACCTTGCCCGCGTGATTCGCGAGAATCAGATTCGAAATCTTGACCTGCGAGAAATGCACGGCCATCGGGTTGGTCCAGTACAACTCGGGAAACTCGGGGTCGCGCACCGTCAGATGGCCGGCGAAACCATAGTCGAAGTTATGCATCGCAAACGCGCGGCACGCTGCGACCAGACGCTCCTTGCGATGCTGGCGCTCTTCCGCGAATGAATTGAAATCGGGCAGCTCGGGGAATTTCAGTCCCGGCTGTTTCGGCCGATAGATCGAATTGTTAGACGGATGGGAGATGGTGCGGCGCAGTTCAGTTTGTTTCGCGCCGGTCTGCTGTTCTTCGACGGTAACGGTCATGGTTGTTTCCGGATCGGGGCTGTTGGCATGCCCGCTAAGATAAGGAAACCCGCCTCGACCATCTACGGGCGCCGGACAATAAGAATTATCACGACGCCATATGAATGCGGGATTACACCGCCTGCCAAGGTGGCGTTCTGAAGGCCTCGACGAAATAGTCGATGAAGGCGCGGATGCGCGGCACCACCTGCCGCTCGGGTAGATAGACGATATGAATCGCGGTATCGTCCTTCGCTTCGTATTCGCTCAAAAGCCGCACGAGTTCACCCCGGCGGATGGCCGGTAACGCGAGATGCTCGGCGAGCCGCATGATGCCCACGCCTGCCACGCACAATTGGAATAGCGTGGTGCCGTCCGTGCTGCGGAAACCGCCGCGCACCGCCACGCGTTCGAGCTTGCCGTTGATGATGAACGGCCACTGATTGAGATGCTCGCGTGGCGATTCCCACGTCAAACATGCGTGCTTGGTAAGGCCCTGCGGCGTGACGGGCTGGCCGTGCGCGGCGAGATAGGCGGGCGAGGCGACGACGATGCGTTGCAGGTCGCACAACTTCCGGCTGCGCAGCGATGAATCCTGTAATCGGCCCATGCGCACGGCGATGTCGAAATTGTCTTCGATCAGATTGACGTTGGAATCCGACAAAGAAAAGTGCACGCACACCTTCGGATAAGCCGCGAGAAAGCCGGGCAATTGAGGCACCAGTTGATCCATGCCGAAAGCATGCGGCGCGCTCACTCGCAGATTGCCGGTAGGTTCGCTCGATCGAACTTGCGCTTCCGCTTCTTCGAGGCTCTCGAGAATCTCGCTGCACGATCGAAGGAATCGTTCGCCCTCGTTCGTGAGACGCATCGTGCGTGTCGAACGATGAAGCAACTGCACGCCGAGCCGTCGCTCCAGATTGCTAATGCTTTGACTCACGAAAGGCTGGCTGACGTTGAGGACGTTCGCGGCCGCGGTGAAACCGCCCGTTTCCACGACGGTTTTGAATACTCGCATCTCCAGAAGTCTTTCATCCTTCATGAGGGCTGGTCCATGGTGGTGTGGGTTTTTGTCGTGGATGTTGAGCGTGGTTCTGGTGTGGGCGACTCGGGACGGACATGCAGCTAGGCACTACCTTGACGGACGGTAACACGAGTGTTTGCCGGATCGTTCGTATCGATTTCGGCAATGCGGTGATTGTTTCCGCATTGAAGGCTGGCTGCCAAGACCGGACGTGCGATTAGCACTGCGGTGTCCCTGTCGTCGATTGGGCTACCGTGCGTCAATAAAAGACGTGGATGCACCACATCAGCAGCTAGAACTGCGACGTGGATTACAACACGATCATTGAGAAGCGGCGAGAGCAGTTGAGGGCCGCTCGGCTGCGCACAGAAGAAGCGTGAGCGTCGTGCAGCACGTGCTCAAAGGCGGCGTCGTGACAGGATGAATTGCTCTAGCTCGCTGCAGGCGTGCTCGATGTGCCGCTTCAACAGCGCAGCGGCGCCTCGGAAGTCGCCGGTCTTGCACAGACGCACCAGCTCGCCGTGTTCTTCTTCCGCACGGCGGCAGCTTTCCGCGCTGAGCGAAAGTTGCAAGCGGGTGTAGCGGTCAGTCTGCTGAAGAAGGCTGGTTACGATAGCGAGGGTGCGAGGCTGTTCCGCTCGGGACATCAGCAAGTCGTGCAGCCGCGTATTGAGTTCACCCCATCGCGATAGGTGCTGTGCATGCAATTCTTGTTTGTATTCGGCCAGAATGGCATCGAGTTCAGCGAAGTCAGCTTGGGTGAGCTTGGGCGCTGACTTCTTCAGAAGGAGGGGTTCGAGCAGTCCGCGGAGCATGAAGAGTTCGCTGATTTCAGCGACAGAAAGCTCAGAGACGACGGCGCCCTTATGAGGAACGATGCGGACCAGCCCTTCGCCTTCCAGTTGGACGAGTGCTTCCCGCACTGGAATCCGGCTGACGCCGAATTCTGCAGCAAGCGCGTCTTGGCGAAGTTGATAGCCCTCCGGCAACTCACCCGAGATGATCTTTCGGCGAAGCGCGTCGGCTGCCTGTTCTGCGACGGTAATGGCTTGAAGCCGGGAGCTGGGCGCTGAGATACTCATGGCAAGAAACTTCCGGCGTCGGGTGGACGTGTGATCGTATAAAGTATATCACTGAGAACTACTATATCGAGTGAGTTTGCTCGACGGTATCGTCAGGAGTTCGGCTCGGCTTGCAGATCATTTGCCATAAGGGCGTAGTCTCAACTTTGAGCCGCAGCGTTCATCGCGGGGGGCGCGACAAAAGAGGGCTGTCTCGCCGGTGTCAAACTGATCGTTATGCGGATCTGGGCCCACGATGAACATGAGCGTTCCGGCCAAACGGATGCTCTGACACGACGAGGCATTCATTTGTCAGGCGTGCCGGATTGCACTCTTGTCAGCAGACGCAGCCGATGGGCGGACCACTGACCAAGTCGGGTTCGCGTCTAGTTAGACCACACATAGCCAGTCCGCCTCGGTGCTGACACCGCTGCGAGAATGCGAAGTTCGGCTCGCTTGCGGCGGACATCGCGCCACGCTTCGACATCGCGAACTCGGTGGCGACACGATACTGAGTGGCCGACCCCAAGGCGGCCCACTTGGGCAGCTCGCAAGCGGCCATCACTTAAGCCTGATTCTCTTTCGACCAGGCCGCGTACCATGTGCGGAACAGCTTGTACTGTTCTTCCGCGTAACGGCGCTGCGAGTCGCTCAACACGTCGGTCTCGTTGAAATGCAGCGTGTACTCCTTGTCGCCGTTAAGCACCATCAGGTATTTGTAGTACAGGACGAGGTCGGTGCCTTCGTCGAACGACGAAAGTACGCCGAGAGCCGATTCCAGTTCCTTTGCCTGCCGACGAGCGGTCACGTCGCCCTTGCGCGCCTTGTTGCAGAGCGCCACGAGATGAAGGACTTCCTTCGGCAGCGCATTGCCGATGCCGGTGATCGCGCCCGTCGCACCGCAATTGACAAAGCCGTGGAACACATGGGTGTCCACGCCCGCCATCAGCGTGACGTTTTCATCCTGCGACGTGATGTGCTCAGCCGCATAGCGCATATCTGCAGCGCCGCCGAATTCCTTGAATCCGACGAGGTTCGGGTACTGGCGACGCAGTTCGAAGAACAGGTCAGCGCGGGTCGCGAAGCCGTAATACGGACTGTTGTAGATAACGGCGGGTAGCTTGGGAGCGGCTTCGAGAATAGCTGCGAAATGGGCCTTTTGGGCAGCGGGCGAGGAGCCGCGCGACAGCACACGGGGGATCACCATCAAGCCCTGGGCGCCTACCTTGGCAGCATGCGCGGCATGTGACACGGCTTCCTTCGAATTGACAGCACCCGTGCCGACGATGGTCGGGATGCCAGCCGCAACCAGGCGAGCCACACCTTCCTGACGCTGAGCTTCGGACAGCAGAGGCCAGTCTCCCATCGAGCCGCAGTAGACCACCGCGCTCATGCCCGCCTCGACCAACTCCTTACCTTTGCGCACGAGTGCGTCGAAGTCAGGGGTGCGGTCGGTCGTGCATGGCGTCATGAGGGCCGGGATGGTACCGGTGAAGATGTTGTCGCTCATTACGATTCCTTCAAGAAGGTTGTCGGATAGTCGGAAAATGCCTGCACGCTGGCCGCAGAGGCGCTTGAGGACGGCACAGACCTTCTGATCGACCGCCTCGGCGAAATACTAGCCGTAATGAATATTTTATACAATCCACATCGAATAAGCGTTTTCTCCGCATTGGTCAGACGCTTAGAGTGCCACCCTCAACGTGCTTCGCCGCCGGGCCGCGCTCCGCCACTTCGTGAACGCGGGTGCATTGAACATGGAATGGGTTTATGCGGCCGTTTTTCGATTTCGCTCGACTTTGAGTCCGGACGACCTAAAAGTGCTCGAAGGAGGTAGCAAGTGATCCGCCGCGTCCTCCTTGTGTCGATTACTTAGCTAAACGAATAAATTGGCTGACCCAGCGCCTTCGCATCGATCTCGATGCCAAGACCAGGCGCCGACGGTGCCGAGCCGAAGCCGTCCTTGCTGCGCGGTTGATAACCAGCGACGTGCTCGTTGGTCCAGTCGTTCATGAATGACACGCTCAGCAATGCGCGCTCCTTCGTGGACGCAGCCAAATGCGCCGAGGCAGCAGACACCACGTCGCCGCCCCACGTATCTTCGATGGTCATCTGAAGTCCAAGCTCTTGCCCCAGGTCACGCATCAACTTGGCCTTCGTGAGACCACCGACTTTCGAGACCTTGAGGTTAAACGCTCCAGCGCCGCCTTCGCGCACTGCCCGAATGAGCGTGGCCGGGTCGTTGACGACTTCGTCGTAGACCATCGGAAGCGTCGTGTGCTTGCGCACCTCGATGCATTCCTCCATCGTCGGGCAGGGCTGCTCGAAGTAGAAGCGCGGTAGATTCTCCATCGCCCGTGCGGCGATGATCGCGTCGTTGACGCGCCAGCCGCCGTTTGCGTCACCGATGATCAGATCTTCAGGGCCGGTCGCATCGATGATGTGCTTCGCGCGGATGTCATCGAGCGTCGGATCCCCTCCGATCTTGAGCTGGAACCGGTGAATGCCTTCTTCGCGTCGCGCGAGCACGTAGTTCACCATCTCTTCGGGCGAGCCGAGCGGCACGGCGAAATACAGAGGGAAGCGCTCCTGCCGTACGCCGCCGAGCATGTCAGCGACGCTCGCACCCCACGCCTTTCCGGTCAGATCCCAGCAGGCTACGTCAATGGGGCTCTTGGCGTATGAATGGCCCATGAGTACGGAGTCCATGGTGTCGTACACCTTCGAGATATTCGTCGGATCGAGGCCAATGAGCGCAGGGGCGAGCAGTTCTAGCGCGGCTCTCGCGCCCGACGCGTGTTGCGGCAAGTATGCAGAGCCGAGCGGGCAGACTTCTCCCCACCCATCGTGACCGGAGTCACTGGTCACACGGACCATCGTCGAGGGAAGAGAAGTGATGTCTCGGCCGCCGGACATCGTGTACGTTCCGTGGATGTACGTCAGGTCGAAGTTGAACACATCAATCTTTGCGATTTTCATTTATCTTGCCTGGTTGCGGTTGAATGCATCAGCCTACCGATGCACGGAACGATGCGGTCTGCGCTCGCTGTGGATTGCCGATGACCTGGTCCTGCGAGCCGATCTTATGGATTAGCTCGTCTTTGAACAACGCGGCCCGGTCGGAGACATCGCGAGGGAAGCGGATTTCACGAGTGACGCAAATCATCGACATTCATTTCATCGAGAGGTGCGGAGCGTGTCGAGCACCTCGCAGACAAGCATGGTGTCGAGTGCGGACGTCACTCGTCAAGCAGAATGTACTCCGTCGACATGGTGAGGGGACAGTCAACTGCCATGCGGCGTTGCTGGCCGCCCGAACGCTTTGACGGAGAAACGTCGAGCTTGGGTCCCAGGCTTACGTGACTTAGCGCTACGACGCGCGCCTCGTCTTTGCTCTTGCCCGGCACCTCTCTCGAAGCCAGCATGACGTTCTCGACGGCCGTGAGATGAGGGAACGAATTCCATTACTGGGAGACGATGCCCATATTTCGCCTGAGCACTGACTTGAAGAAGTCGGCTAACACGATCTGTATGAGCAGGGAGGGAGCGCGGCACGTCTAGAATTGCCCCGATGATCGCGTTGAAGCTCGCCGATACGATCGTTCGCAGCAGGCCGAGAAAGACGGGCATCGGCTGAACGAAATCAAGGCGCTTGCGCTCTTCATTTAGGGACGCGACGACCGCTTCACGCCGATGGATGTCGGCTTGCGTCTCGTCTTGGGCATGGCGAATGCCGACTTGCTCGTGTTGGGCCGCTGCGGAGATTAGGCGCAGTGGGAGCATGCCACCGATTCGATCAGACCGTGCTGTCGTTTCTGGCGTTGCAGTGAATCAATATGATTCGGAAACCTTATGAATGTCGCGATGCAGCCTGCTGCGATTCGTCACCTCAAGGATCGCAAACGCCGAGATACCCCAGCGCAGTGCGTCACAAGCGCGTCGCTTTGGCCGGCCTGAGTAACTCAAGGCGTCGAAGCCGCGCCCGCGCGCCCGCGACGATCAACGCGACTGCAACTTGAACCCTTCGCCGCGAATACCAGCGCGGTCTACCGCAGCAATGCGGTTGCGTCCCTGTTCCTTTGCCTGATAAAGCTGCGCGTCGGTCAGATTGATGAACGCAGTGATGTCGATGCCTTCGTTCGGTACAACGGTGCCCACGCCGAAACTCGCCGTGACGAGCTGACCGTGCGGCGAGCGCAAATGTGCGATGGCTTCGTCCGCGATCAGCATGCGGCAACGTTCGGCGACGCGCACGGCGGCATCGGCGTCGGTTTCGGGAAGCACGAGCACGAACTCCTCGCCGCCAAAGCGGCTCAGGAACGCGTTCGGCCCGGCAGCATCGCCGAGCACGCGTGCGATGCGTTTCAGGCACTCGTCGCCTTGCAGGTGACCGTAATAGTCGTTGTAAGACTTGAAGAAATCGATGTCGACCATCACGAGCGAAAGCGGCTTGCCCGATGCTGCCGCGCTCGCCCATTCACGCGCCATCACGGTGTCGAACATGCGACGGTTGCCGACGCCCGTCAGGCTGTCGGACAACGACAGGCGTTCCAGTTCGCGCTGCATTTCGGCAAGCCGTTCCTCCGTGCGCTTGCGCTCGCTGATGTCGAACATGAAACCGATCAGCGCGTCGATCTCGCCATTGTCCTTGCGCACGACATGGACGACGTCGCGAATCCACACGTAGCCGCCGTCGGCGGTCAGTGCGCGATAGTCCGCTTCGTGATCGGTGCCCGCCTGCGATTGCGCGACGCAAAAATTCACCACGGCCTCGCGGTCGTCCGGATGCATGCGTGCGGCCCAGTCCTCGACCGTTTTCCAGGTGGACGGCGCATAGCCGAGCAGTGCTTCGATCTGCGGGCCGATGTAAGCGAACTGCATCGTCGCCCAGTCGATCTTCCACGGGATCGCCCGGGTGGATTCGAGCAACGTGCGATACACGGCGTGATCGTCCTCGCCGAGCGTGTGCCCGGGTGGTGCAAGGCTGTCCTCGTGGCGCAGGAAGGCGGCCCGGAGCGGACTGCCGGCCGAAGTCTTGTCTTCGTGACTCATCGTGATCGTCCAATTAACGCGTGAGTGCGTTATCGGCCGATTGCGGCAGTGTCTTGAATGCAGGACCGGAGATCGATTGAAGCAAGCTGACACTGCGTCGCCTTGTCGACGGACGAGAGCGATTCCGGCCAAGCGCCGCCTTTGATTGCAGCGGGTCAATTGGCACGCGCGTGGTTCTGCGCATTGAGCACGTTCGACCAGGAAACGACGTATTTCAATAGCGCCTGCATAAACGCGAGAGTCGAGTGCGCAGCCAACTACGGTTGCTCGATTCAAACGTTGGTCTACGTGTCGGAGATACTCATGACACTTCTTCCGGGATTCAATCTTCGACGCCACCGAAACCTAAAGACTTGCACAGACCTGCCGATAAACCGAGGAGTAGCACTCTCTGCACGAGTCTCTGTGTCATCTTCCCGGGCGAAAAGTGGATACATCACAAAACGCGGCCATCAGCAGCTATTCGAAGAGTCCGCTCGCGGAGCTGACGTCGTATGCGATAGCCTGGTCGCTGATCGGCGTGATTGCGCTCGCCGATATCTACTGGCTGTCCAAATCAGGCTTCCGTGTTGTATTCGGTGCTTCGTCACGTACGTTCGTCGCAATCGTGGCGATCGTGCTCGTCGCGTGCTGGACGGACTATCGCGCCAAAGCCATTTGCAACGGCAATGCGAAGTGGAGGGCGCGCCTGCTGGATCTCGCGTTCACTGGTCGATGGATGGTCGCTCTCCTGACCTTCTGCTCGGCGACCAGCATCCTGAGCCATCTTTCGGTGGCCGTCGCGCCGCCTTTAATCGACGACCGATTGGTCGAAATCGATCAGGCAGTCGGATTCGACTGGCTCGCCTATTATCAGTGGGTACGACAGCATCCCGTGCTGGTCTTCGTGCTCAATACGGCGTATGCGAGTGGACTGGTTCAGATGATCGCCGTCCCGATGATTCTCGGACTATTGGGACGCAGGACCGAACTCGTTCATCATATGGCGCGATTGATGATCGCGACGTTGATCTGCCTCGCAATCGCGACGCCATTCCCGGCTGCGAGCGCCTTTCTTCACTTTCACGTCACAGATCCGGGCACCTCCGAGACGGTCTCGACGTTCTTTCCTATCCGGGAAGGCCTTCTTCGCACAATCGATTTAACCCATTCGCAAGGTCTGGTGTCGTTGCCATCGATGCATACAACGACAGCCATTCTGTTGGCCTATGCACTGCGGCGTGTGCGTTTCCTTGCTGGCGCTGCGATCGCGCTCAATAGCTTGATGGTGATTTCCACCCCGACGAACGGCGGCCACTATCTTTGCGACGTGGCGGCGGGAATCATGCTGGCAGTGCTGGTAATAGTGTTGATCAACGACAGGCGCCTCCGCGGTACTGTCGCCGATAAGCGCGCCGTTATCTTGTAGGACTTGCGTTCGGACCGAGGGTCATCGAATCCAGCGTCAGGAAGATATCTCTGCATCCTCCATTGCTGCATGGCAGTTGCGGGCAGCGCCATCGTCAAAACATCATTGACGCCTTGGCTCCTCAATAACGCTCAAGCTCCGCCGCAAGCCACGGCGACCATCGACCGATAAACATCGCAACCGCCAGACGTCACCTTTCCGCACTGCCCGGCCCTCGATCTACGCAGAACCCAGCAAGCTTCGAGCACCCGTATCGGCCGACGCATCGGCGACTGCTCGTCGCTTGAGAACTCCACACGCCACGTCTCCGCCAAACCAGACAACCATTGCGCGCCGCACCATTCACGACCCTCGCAAGCAATCTCGTAAACCCGGTTGCATCGGATTTTTGATGAGTCTATATTGCTATACACCATCAACTATTGCGATGCGATAAACATGGATGACGACGTTCTGTTCTCGAGTCACGGCCGCGTGGCGGTCATCACGCTGAATCGCCCGGAGCGCCTCAATGCCTGGACGACGCCGATGCGCAACAACATCATCGACGCGCTCGACCGCTACAACGACGACGATGAAGTCGCCGCGATCATCATGACGGGCGCGGGCAATCGCGCGTTCTCGGCAGGACAGGACCTGTCCGAAGCGCACGATTTCGACGGCGAGCGCGCGGTGGAATGGGTCAAGGAATGGCAGCGCTATTACGCCGCGCTGCGTGGCCTGAAGAAACCGCTGGTCATGGCGCTCAACGGCACGGCCGCAGGCTCGGCGTTCCAGGTCGCGCTGCTCGGCGATATCCGCGTCGGTCATCCGGGCGTGCGCATGGGCCAGCCGGAAATCAATGCAGGCATTGCCAGCACGACCGGTCCCTGGATCATGAACTCGATGCTCGGCATGTCGCGCACGATCGAACTCACGCTTACCGGACGCCTGATGGACGCGGAGGAATGCCATCGCATCGGTCTGATGCATCACCTCGTGCCGGAGGAAAAGGTGTTCGAGAAGGCGCTCGAAATCGCCACCGAACTCGCCGACAAGCCGCCGGTCGCGATGCGGCTCGACAAGCAGCGTTTCCGCGAAATGACGGAGCCCGGTTTCGTCGACTGCATCGAGGCGGGCATGCGCATCCAGCGCGAAGCGTACGACTCGGGCGAGCCGGCACGCATGATGGAAGCGTTCTTCAAAAAGCGCGCCAAGTAAATCGGGCGGAAGCCGAGCCGGTCCTCTTAATCGCAGTGCGGGAGACGTGAACATGACGCAAGACTTCAACCCGACGCGCCGCCGCATCCTGCACGGTGCGGGCGCGCTCGCCGTAGCCAGCGCAATGCCGATCGTCGCGCGTGCGCAAAGCAAGCAGATCGTGGTGTCGGACCCGGGCGGCCCGTACACGACGGCTTATCGCGAGGCGTTCTACGATCCGTTCGAGAGAGCCACCGGCATCAAGGTGGTCAGCGTCGCGCGCGAGTCGCAGCCGGTCGCGCAGTTCGCCGCGATGGTGCAAACCAAAAACTACGTCTGGGACGTGACCACCCTCACGCTGTCCGCCGACATCCCGTATCTCGAGTCGAAAGGTTTGCTCGAACCGATCGGCCTGAAGCCGACCGAGTTCCCGGACGTCATGCCGGAAGCGATCACGCCGAACTGGCTCGGCGTCGACGTGTATTCGACGGTGCTGGCCTATCGTGCGGACAAGTTCAAGGACAACGGCCCGAAATCCTGGGCGGACTTCTGGGACGTGAAGAAGTTTCCCGGCCGCCGCAGCTTGCGCCGCAGTCCGCTCGACACGCTGGAGCAGGCGCTGCTCGCCGATGGCGTGCCGCTCGACAAGCTTTATCCGCTCGACGTGGACCGCGCCTTCAAGAGCCTCGACAAGATCAAGCCGCACATCAGCATCTGGTGGACCTCCGGCGCGCAGGCGATGCAGGCGATCCAGAGCGGCGACGTCGACCTGATATCGACCTGGAACGGCCGCGCTCAGGCTGCGAAGGATGCGGGCGCGCCCGTGACGATCGTGTGGAACCAGGGCCTGTATTCGATCGAAGGATGGGGCATTCCGAAGGGCACGCCGCGCGCCGATGCCGCCAAGCAGTTCGTGCGCTTCTGCGCCGATGCGAAACGTCAGGCGTTGCTCACGCGCACGCTCGCCTACGGCCCGACCAACAAGCGCGCGTTCGACACCATCAGCAAGGAGCGCGCGCCGCTTTTGCCGACCGCGCCGGACAACATCAAGGAGATGAAGCTGCCGAGTCCGCAATGGTGGGAAGCGAATCGTCAGACGGTGACCGAACGATTCAACTCGTGGATCATTTCCTGAGGAGCGGCTCATGAGCTCGAAACTCGAGGCGATCGGCATCGCCAAGCGCTATGGCGACACGACGGCACTGGAACCGACGGACCTCACCGTGCAGGCGGGCGAGTTTCTGACGCTGCTCGGTCCCTCCGGTTCGGGCAAGACCACGCTGCTGCAGATGATCTCCGGCCTCGTCGCACCGAGCGCGGGACGCATCGAAATCGACGGCCGCGACGTGACGCACATGGAGCCAGGCAAGCGCGGCATCGGCATGGTGTTTCAGAGCTATGCGCTGTTTCCGCACATGAGCGTGTGGGACAACGTCGCGTATGGCTTGCGCATGCGCCGCAAGACACGCGAGGAAGTGCGCACGGCCGTCGACGAATCGCTCGGGATGGTGCGCATGACGGAATTCGCCAGGCGCTTTCCGAAGGAGCTGTCCGGCGGACAGCAGCAACGGATCGCGCTGGCGCGCTGCTTCGCGTATCGCCCGTCGGTGATTCTGCTCGACGAGCCGCTCGGCGCACTCGACAAAAAACTGCGCGAGCACATGCAGGCCGAGATTCGCCGCCTGCACAAGGAACTCGGCGCGACCTTCGTCTACGTGACGCACGATCAGGACGAAGCGCTCACGCTCTCGGACCGCATCTGCCTGATGAACCAGGCGCGCGTCGAACAGGTGGGCACGCCCGCCGATCTCTACGACCGTCCCGCCTCGCGTTTCGCGGCGGGTTTCATCGGACACTCGAATCTGCTGGAAGGCGCGCTCGACGAGACGCGCGGCGCGAGCGGCGAGCCGATCCTGCTCGCGGCAGGCGGCCGCATTCCGTTGCCGCTCGGCGCGTCGATCAAGCCCGCCGCGCGCCATACGCTGCTGGTGCGTCCCGAGGCGCCGCGTCTGGTCGAACCGCAAAGCGGTTTCGTCGATGGCACCATCTCCGAGGTCGTGTTCATCGGCAGCGACACGCGCGTGCAACTCGCAATGAGCGATGGCAGCGCGCTCACCGTGCGTTGCGAACGCAGCGTGAGCCCGCGTATCGGCGATCGGGTGGGTCTCGTGTGGGATCCGTATCGTACGACGCTGCTGCACGCCTGAGGACACGCCATGACCATTGCACTGCATGCGCACCGCGAGAGCAACGCGTCGCGGCGCGGCCGCTCGGTGTGGATCGCGCGCACGCTGCGCATCCTGCCGATCGTGCCGACGCTCCTCTTCCTGCTGGTGTTCTTTATCGTGCCGGTGGGCGAGATTCTGCAAGGCGGGCTCGTCAGCGCCGAAGGGCACATCGGTCTGGCGCAGTTCGAGCGCATCGCGCGCACGCCGGTCTATGCGAAGGTGCTGGGCATCACCTTCGGCATCTCGTTCATGACAGCCGCGCTGTCGATCCTGCTCGGCTATCCGGTCGCCTACATGTTGAGCCGTCTGTCGGAGCGCGTGCGCGAACGCTGGCTGCTGTGGATCATGCTGCCGTTCTGGACCAGCTATCTCGTCAAGACCTATGCGTGGATGCTGCTGCTGTCGAAGACCGGCGTGCTCTCGACAATCGCGCTATCGCTTGGCCTCGTGCACGAAACCAACGGCACGATTCCATCGCTGACGGGCGTGCTTATCGGCATGGTGCATTCGATGCTGCCGCTCGCGGTGATGACCATGCTTCCGGTGATGCGCGGCATCGACGAGCGCTTCGCGCAGGCCGCCGAAACGCTCGGTGCGGATCGCAGCACGAGCTTCTTCACGGTGTTTCTGCCGCTGTCGTCGCCGGGCGTGGCGGCGGCGGGCTTGCTGGTGTTCATCTCGAGCCTCGGCTTCTTCATCGTGCCGGCGCTACTCGGATCGCCGAAAGAAACCATGGTCGCGCAGCTCGTGATTTCGTCGGTGCTCGAACTGTTCGACATGAGATTCGCCGGCGCGCTCTCGACCGTGCTGCTGGTCTGTTCCATCGTCATCTTTTTCGTTTATGACCGCATGGTGGGGCTCACGTCGCTGACGGGCGAAGTCACCGAGCGTTCACGCGGCTCGCGCGCCGCCGGGTTGAGGCTTGCCGTGCTCATCGGGGCAGGGCGCCTGTTCGCGCCTTTCATGATGCGTCGCAAGGTACACGTCGATACGACCGCCCGCGCCGCGAGTCCGCTCGGGCTTTACACGTGCGTCATCATGGCGATGCTGGTGATGCCGGTGCTGTCGGTCATTCCCTATGCGTTCACGAAGACCGACTACATCGCCTTTCCGCCGAAGCTCTTCAGCACCCGATGGTTCGGCGCCTTTCTCGAATCGCCCGTGTGGCACAGCGCCGTCGTGCGTTCGTTCGAGGTGGGTCTCGGCACGGCGTTGCTGTCGCTTCTGCTCGGCTTCGGCGCGACGCTCGCAATGACGCGCATGTCGCGCCGCGTCAGCAAGCCGGTCTTCGCGCTGCTGGTTGCGCCGTTGATCGTGCCGCGCATCGTCGTGGCGGTCGGGCTTCTCTATCTGTTCGGACGGTTCGGGCTTACGGGCACCAACCTCGGCCTCGTGATCGGTCATACGGTGCTCGCGATTCCCTATGTAGTCGTCACGCTCGCGGCGGGTTTCCAGCGGTTCGACTGGCGGCTCGACGATGCCGCCCGCGTGATGGGCGCATCGCCCTTGCGGCGCATCACGTCGATCGTGCTGCCGCTATTGATGGCGAGCGTCACCGCTGCATTCCTGTTCGCGTTCCTCGTCTCGTTCGACGATCTCACCATCGCCATCTTCGTGAGCGGCGGCATCAATTCGACGCTGCCCAAGCAGATGTGGGACGACATCCAGCTCGCGGTCACGCCGACGCTCGCGGCGGTGTCGACCACGCTCATCGTCCTGATCGCGCTGGTGGTCGCCGTTTCCTCCTGGCTCAAGCGCCGCGCGCGCTGACTTGCTTCAGACATGCATCGATACTCCGAATACTTCGCCCATCGCCATGCCGACGACGAACTCGATTGCGCGCCGCTGCTGGCCGCAGGCTTGCGCGCCGCGCCCGGGCGCACCGTCGTTCACTTCGACGAACACGCGATCACCTGCGAGGAAGCGTCGCGGCATATCGCGCAATTGCAGCGCTGGTTCGCCGATGCCGGTCTCGTTGCGGGCGACCGCGTCGCGGTGATGCTCGGCAACAGCGTCGAGCATATCCACCTGATCTACGCGCTCGTGCTGAGCGGCCTGGTCTGGGTGCCGGTCAACACGAAACTGCGCGCGGCCGGCCTCGAATATCTGCTGCAACACGCGGAGCCGAAGCTGCTCGTCATCGACGATGAATTCGATGACGTGACCGCCGGTATCGATTGCGGCGAGGCGCGCCGCATGCGGCTGCCTGCGTTCGATGCGAGCGATACGAACGATGCCTTCGCGACGCCCGCCATCGCCGTGGACGATCCGCTGTGCATCATCTATACGTCGGGCACGACGGGCGCACCGAAAGGCGTGGTGTTCACGCATCGCATGATGCGCATTGCAAGCGAGGCCGCGTTGCGCGTCGCCGATGTGCGCGCGGGCGACCGGCTGTTCCTGTGGGAGCCGCTGTGTCATATCGGCGGCGCGCAAATGCTGCTGCTGCCGTTCCTCGAAGCGGTCACGCTGCATGCGGTGCCGCGCTTTTCGGCTTCGCGCTTCTGGCCGCAAGTCGAGCGCGCGGGCGCGACGCAACTGCATTATCTTGGCGGCGTGCTCGACATCCTCATGCAGTTGCCCGAATCCGCGCAGCCCGAGGCGCATAACTTGCGCGTCGCGTGGGGCGCGGGTGTCAGCGCCGCAGCGTGGGAAGCGGTGCAGGCGCGCCTGAAAGTGCGTCTGCGCGAGTGCTACGGCATGACCGAATGCTCCAGCTTCGCGACCATGAACGTGTCGGGCAAGCCCGGTTCGATCGGCCGCGCGCTGCCGTGGATCGAAGTCGAATTGCTCGACGAGAACGGCCTTCCGGCGAAAGCGGGCGAAGCCGGTGAAATCGTGCTGTCGAGCAAGGTGGAAGGCACGTTCCTGCCCGCCTACCTGAAGAACCCCGATGCGACCCGGGCCGCCTTGCGCAACGGCAAGCTGCACACCGGCGACCGCGCGCGTCGCGACGCCGATGGCGACCTCTTCTTCATCGGCCGGCAGACGGACAGCATGCGCGTGCGCGGCGAGAATGTATCGGCGTGGGAAATCGAGCGCGTCTTCGCGGCACATCCGGCAGTGCGCGCGAGCGCGGCGATCGGCGTGGCGTCGAGCATCGGCGAGCAGGACATTCTGCTCAACGTGCAGTTCAACGACGCCCCGGTCGAATGGGAAAGCCTGCACGCGTGGGCGCGCGAGCGGCTCGCAAGTTTTCAGTTGCCGCGTTACTACCGCGCCGTGCCGGGCTTCGAACTGACGGCGAGCGAACGCATCCGCAAGCATCTGTTGCCGCGCAACGTCGAGGGCGCATGGGACCGGCTCGCGGCCGTGCGCTCATGACTATCGCATTTAAATGGCCGGTTGGCGCTATGTGATAATTGTCCATCCGCACCGGAACGACATGACAGCAATGAGCGACGAGTTCAAGAACACAGCCACGCGCAGGCGCCGAGTGCCCGCAAGACAAGCGGGCGGTGATTCGGCGGACCCGAGTGCATCTTCACTGTACGTGCAGTCGGTGGAAAAGGCGATGAAGGTGTTGACCGCCTTCGACGGCACCAAGCGGCAACTGTCGCTGTCGGAGATCGCGTCGCTGACGGGCTTCGACATGAGCGCGACGCAGCGCTTCACCTATACGCTCAGCGCGCTCGGCTATCTCTTGAAGGATGCGGACAGCCGCAAGTACGAACTGTCGCCGCGCCTGCTGGACTTCACGTACCACTATCTGACGTCCAACGACCTCGTCAGCCGGGCGACACCGTATCTTCAGCAACTCGGCTCGGAGACAGAAGAGGCGACCAATCTCACGGTACTCGACGACACGGACATCGTCTTCGTGCTCCGTATCGTGAGCCGCAACGTTTTCAATGCGCATGTCATCACCGGCTCGCGCTTGCCGGCGTATTGCACCGCGCCCGGTCTTGCCATTCTCGCGACGTTCGACGATGGCGACATCGACGACATTCTCTCGCGCTCGAATCTCGTGCCTTACACTGCATCGACGGTTTATCAGCCGCGCAAGATCAAGGAGCGCATCGCGCAGATACGCAAGCAGGGTTACGCGCATACGGAGGATGAATACTTCGTCAGCGACATCTCGACGGCTGCTGCGATCACCAATGCGCGCGGGCGCGGCATCGGCGCGGTGAACATCGCGGTGGCGCGCTCGCGATGGAAGGCGGATCGCGATGAACGTCGCGTCGCCGATCTGGTCATCTCGACGGCATCGGCCATTTCGACGCGCAGACGCGTGGAATAGGCAAAGCGAGTCAAACTTGCGACCGTCGCGCTAGCGGGCTCCGTCGCCTCTTTGCCGTTCGCGGCAAGGAGCGGTCTGTTGCTGCTCGTCGACCTTGAATTCCGCCATATCCTCGTGCACGAGTTCGAGAAAGGCCTCGACCACGGGATTGGCCTGCGGCGTCTGCGGATAAAGCGTGAAGCCGCGAAACCATATCTCCGGCGCGAACGGCCGGAACACGATGCGGGCCGGATCGGCATCCACGGTCGCGAGTGGATTGACGATGCCCACGCCCGTGCCGCGCGTGACGAGCGCGCAGATGGTCGCTCCATACGGCGTCTCGATGGCGGGCACCTGATCCGCTCCGGCCTGGCGCAGCGCGCGATCGAGCGCGGTGCGGGCATCGTCGGCATAGGAAGGCAGGATTAGCCGCTCACCGCGCAAGTCGGCCGCCCCGATCCGCTCGCGCGCCGCAAGCGCATGCCGCGCCGGCAACGCGCATAGCCCCGCGAGCGTGTAAAGCTCGACGCTCGTCACGCCGAACGCATCGGGCGTGGTGGTCGCGAAACCCACGTCGCAATGTCCGGACGACACCCAGCGCTGGATCGTGCTCTCGCTGCGCATTTCGAGCGACACGGCGACGCGCGGGTGTGCATCCACGAAGCGCCCGATCACGGCAGGCAGAAACGACAGCGCGAGGACCGGCGCGGCCACGATGCGCAAGCGCCCGCTGCCAAGCTGAAGAATCTCCCGCGCCGAATGCTGCAACTTCTCCAGCCCGACGAAGCTGCGATCCACCTCGCGATAAAACGCGCTACCCGCATCGGTGGCATGGATGCGCCCGCCATTGCGCACGAACAGCGTCAATCCCGTGGCGGCTTCCAGTTCGGCAATGAGCCGGCTGATGCTCGGCTGCGACGTGCCGAGTTCTTCGGCGGCGGCCGTCATCGAACCGCGCAGCATGACGAGCCGGAACGCCTCGACCTGCCTGAGATTCATCGTCTCCCCCCGGGCTTTTGGCCGCGCAAGATCGGCCGGAGTCGACAGATTGCCATATCAGAAATGAATGGAAGTCGTTTTTGGCGCTATTTGACCGGATGATTTGCCAGGGCGACACTGAACCCGAATCAAGCGAACAAGGTTGAGTTGATGCGTGCCGATGCCTTGCTGTTCCATGAGACGTTCCGCTGTACTCCGTACTGGTGGGATGCCGCGCCGCCGGAAGCCGCGCCCGAACCGGTGCCGGAAAACGTGGACGTGGTCATCGTCGGCAGCGGATATTGCGGACTGTCGGCGGCGGCAGAAGCGGCGCAGCACGGCGCGCGCGTCGCGGTGCTCGATGCCGCCGAAATCGGCGCGGGCGGCAGCACGCGCAGCGGCGGCATGGTGTCGAGCGGTCAGAAGCTCGCGCTGACCAACGCGATTCGCGGCGTCTCGGCGGAACGTCTCACACGGCTGATGCAGGAGTCGATGGCGAGCTTCGACTATCTCAAGCGCACCGTCGCCGAGGAATCGCTCGATGCCGACCTGCGCATCACCGGCCGCTTCTTCGGCGCTTACACGCCCGCGCATTTCGACGTGCTGCGCCGTCAGGGGCAGTTGTTGCGCGACAAGACCGGCGTCACGGTGCATGTGATCGAGCGCGATGCGCAGCGGGGCATCATCGGCTCGGACTATTACTACGGCGGCATACTCGTCGATGAATACGGCGGGCTGCACACCGCCAAATATCATCGTGCGCTGCGTGATCTCGCGCGCCGCCGCGGCGCGACGCTGCATTCGCACGCGGCGGTGCAGCGCATCGCGCGAAGCGGCAATACCGGCTTTCGCGTCCACACGGCGCGCGGCGTGGTGGATGCGCGGCAGGTGCTGGTCGCCACCAACGGCTATACCGGTCCGCTGATGCCGTTCTTTTCGCGCCGCGTGTTGCCGGTCGCGAGTTATCAGATCGCCACCGAGCCGCTGCCCGAAGGCCTGATGGACGTGCTCAACCCGGGCCGCCGCATGATCAGCGATTCGAAGCGCAATCTTTTCTACACGCGTCCGTCGCCGGACGGGACGCGCATGATCTTCGGGTCGCGGCCTGCTATCCGCGAGATCGACGAACGAGAGGCCGCGCGGCGGCTGTATGCAAGGCTCGTGCAGTTGTGGCCCGCCCTGCGTGACGTGCGCGTCACGCATGCCTGGAAGGGCTTCGTCGCGATGACCGGCGACAAGCTTGCGCACATCGGTCAGCACGATGGCGTGCACTACGCGCTCGGCTGCAATGGCAACGGCGTCGCGCTGATGAGTTATTTGGGGCATCGCATCGGCAGACACATGGCCGGCGTCGACCAGGATGTCGGTGCGTTCGGGGAAGGGGCGTTTCCTCTCTCGCGTGCGGGAATGGCCGGCACGCTGGCCGTGCCCGTCGGCAGCGCGCTGTACCGTATCGGCGATATGTGGCACGGGCGGGTGCGCGGGGCGCTTTCGTAGGCAGCAAGTCAGGCACGTTCATAGGGATGACTAAGTACCCGCAAGGAGCGGCAATGATTCAGATGAACAACGTTTCGAAGTGGTATGGCGGGCATCGCGTGCTGCACGACTGCACGGCGAGCATCGCGCGCGGAGAGGTCGTCGTGATTTGCGGGCCGTCCGGGTCCGGCAAGTCCACGCTGATCAAGTCCGTCAACGGCCTCGAAGCGGTGCAGAGCGGGCAGATCGTGGTGGACGGCGTCGACGTGACGGCGAAACGGGTCAACCTCGCGCGGCTGCGTGCGCGCGTCGGCATGGTGTTCCAGCATTTCGAGCTGTTCCCGCATCTCGGTGCAGCGCAATCTGATGCTCGCGCAGATGAACGTGCTCGGCCGCGCCCGCGACGAAGCCGCCAGGCGCGCCCACGCGCTGCTGCGCCGTGTGGGGCTCGGCGGCCACGAGGACAAGTATCCGGCGCAATTGTCGGGCGGTCAGCAGCAGCGCGTGGCGATCGCCCGCGCGCTGTCGATGGACCCGGTCGCCATGCTGTTCGACGAGCCGACTTCCGCGCTCGACCCCGAGATGGTCAACGAAGTGCTCGACGTAATGATCACGCTCGCGCAGGACGGCATGACGATGTTGTGCGTCACCCACGAGATGGGCTTCGCGAAGCGCGTGGCCGACCGCGTGTTGTTCATGGACCGAAGCGTCATCGTGGAAGACGATACGCGCGAAGCCTTCTTCGAGCGTCCGCGCTCCGAACGCGCGAGAGACTTTCTCTCGCGCATCCTGCATTGAACCCACCGCTGTCCAATTCAAGGGAGCCTCATCATGCGATTACTTCGTCTTGCCCGCCATCTCGCGGTGGCCGCATCGTTTCTGGTCGGCGCCGCGACCGCCGCCCATGCCGCCGATGATGTCGGCACGCTGACGCCGGGCAAGATCGTCGCCGGTGTCGATGCCAACAACAAGCCGTACTCGTACATCGACAACGGCAAGATGACAGGCTTCGATGTCGAACTGGTGCGCGCCATTGCCGCGAAGCTCGGACTGACGGCCGACTTCCGCGCGCAGGACTTCGCGGGGCTACTGCCGAGCGTGGCGAACCAGCAGATCGATCTTGCCGCCGGCTCCATTTCGATCACCAGGGAACGGCTCAAGATGGTCGATTTCTCGGAAGGCTACCTGACGGGTCTGCTGAGCGTCGGCACGCTGCCGGGCAGCAGTATCGGCGCGGACGTGGCCACCGTGAAGGACAAGCGCATCGGGGTGGTGCAGGGGACCATCGAGGACACGTATTCGCAGAGCTATCTGCCGGGCGCGCAGATCGTTCGGTTTCCGAACATCAACGCCGGCTTTCTGGCGTTGCGTAACAAGTACATCGACGGCTACTTCATCGACAAGACGCTGCTGGAAGGTCTGCAAGGCAAGTATCCGGACCTGAAACTCGCCGACAAGCTCGACATCTCTGCGTCGAATCTGCCCGCCGGCTTTCCTATCCGCAAGGGCAATGCGAAGCTCGAAGCGGCGGTCAACAAGGCCATCGGCGAACTGGTGGCGGACGGCACGTGGCTGAAGCTCTACCAGCAGTTCAACCCCGGCTATCCGAAGCCTGATCCGATGCCGCCGTATGCGATGAAGTAACCGCCGGCCGTCACGCTTCGTCAGACCAAGGAGAGAGCCTCATGAATGCATTCCTGCAGAACTTCCTGGATTGGCCGCTGCTCGTCGATTCCCTGCCGTCGCTGATCGGCACGGGTCTCGTCAACACGCTGATCCTGTCGGTGATCTCGACGGCGCTCGGGATCGTCGCAGGGATGGCGCTGGCGCTTTGCGCCGTGTCGCACACGCGCTGGCTCACCTGGCCGGTGCGTGTCTTCGTTGATGTGTTCCGCGGCTTGCCCGCCGCGCTCGTCATCCTCGTGGTCGGACAAGGACTGGCGCCGGTCGGACTTTCACTGTTCGGGCCGAATCCGTATCCGCTCGCCATCGTCGCGCTGGCGCTGGTGTCGTCGGCGTATATCGCGGAGATTTTCCGCTCGGGCATCCAGAGCGTCGGACGCGGGCAGATGTCGGCGTGTCAGGCCCTCGGCATGACGTACTGGAGCGGCATGCGTCACGTGATCGTGCCGCAGGGCGTGCGGCGCATCCTCCCCGCGCTCGCCAATCAGTTCATCTCCATCGTCAAGGATTCGAGCCTCGTGTACTTCCTCGGGCTGCTGACTTCGCAGCGCGATCTCTTCACCATCGGACAGAATGCGGCGGTCAATACGGCCAACCTGTCGCCGCTGGTGGCGGCTGGCGCGGTGTACTTGCTCATCACCGTGCCGCTCACGCACGCCATCAATCACCTGGACCGCTGGACCAACCGCTTCCTCCATCCTGCCGCGCGCCGGCAGAAAGCTTCCCGCGCCGCGCGCAACGTGCGAAACGAGGAAGCGCTTCAATCGCAGACGGCGGCCGTGGCCGAGCGCCGTCCGTAACGCTCATTTCGACGAGAGAAAAACATGGGTCCTAAAGTCGACACCGTCGCCGACGATATCGCGCTGCCGGAACGCGCCGATGTGGTCGTGATCGGCGGCGGCATCATCGGCGTGTCAACGGCGCTTGCGCTGCACGAGAAAGGGCTGTCCGTGGCGCTATGCGAGAAGGGGCACCTCGCGGGCGAGCAGTCGAGCCGCAACTGGGGCTGGGTGCGCGTGACCCGACGCGATCCCCGCGAGTTTCTGCTGAGCATCGAGAGCCTCAGGATCTGGCGCACGCTCGACAAAACACTCGGCATCGACACCGGCTTCGATCAGTGCGGGATTCTGTATGTATCGAACGATGATAGCGTTCTCGAGCGTCACCGTGACTGGCTCAGGCGCGCACGCGAGATCGCCGGCGACGGCGCGTTCGACACGCGCGAAGTCGCCACGCGCGAGATCGCCGAGTTGCTGCCAGGCGCGACGCAGACCTTCAAGGGCGGCATTTTCACGCCGGGCGACGCCCGCGCCGAACCGCAGAAGGCCGCGCCGGCCATCGGCAACGCGTTGCGGCGCAAGGGCGTGAGCATTCTCACGCCGTGCGCGGTGCGCGGCATCGAGACGAGCGGCGGACGCGTCAGCGCGGTCGTCACCGAACACGGGACCATCCGCTGCGATGCGGTGGTCGTGGCAGGCGGCGCATGGACGCGCTACTTCTGCGGCAATCTCGGCGTGGACTTGCCGCAACTGCTCACGCGTGCGTCCGTGCTGCGCACCGAACCACTGGAAGGCGGACCCACGTGCAGCGCGAACAACGAGGAATTCGCGTTTCGCAAGCGCGCGGACGGCGGCTATACGGTCGCTTACGGCCTGCGGACGCACGCGGACCTGACGCCCGATTCCTTCCGCCTGTTCTTCAAATACATCGAGGCGCTGAAGAGCCAGATGGGCGCGCTGCAGATTCACGTCGGCAAGCGCTTCTTCGATGAACTCAGGCGGCCGAGCCGCTGGCCACTCAACGAATCCACGGTGTTCGAACACGTTCGCACGCTCGACCCGGACCCGGTGGTGCCGTATGTCGACAAGGGTCTGAAGGCCTTCACCGAGGCGTTTCCGCACCTGTCCGGAGCGCGCATCGCGCAGCGGTGGGCGGGCTATATCGATGTGACGCCGGATGCGATTCCCGTCATCTCCGGCGTGGCGCGCGTGCCGGGCATGTTCATCGGAACGGGTTTTTCGGGGCACGGATTCGGCATCGGGCCGGGCGCGGGCCGGCTGATGGCGGATCTCGTGAACGGCGACGCACCGCTCGTCGATCCGCACGCTTTTCGTCTCGAGCGCTTTAGCGACGGCACGAAGATCACGATCGATGCAGGCTTCTGATGCACGAGGACACACAGCACTTGGAGTTGCACATGGACAAGGTGGCGATGGTGTCGGGCGCAAGCCGCGGCATCGGGCGCGAGATCGCGCTGGAACTCGCGCGGCGCGGTTATCGGCTGTCGCTCGGGGTGCGCGACACGGGCCCCTATGATGGTGTCCCGGATGCGTTTCTGCATCCGTACGAGGCACGCGACCCGGACGCCGCCCGCGCCTGGGTGGATGCGACGCTCGCGCGCTTCGACCGCATCGACGTGCTGGTGAGCAACGCGGGCATCTGCCGCATGATCGACTTCGACACCGGCACCGGTGCGCTGCTGACCGAGACTTTCGACATTAACGTCAACGCGCCTTTCCGGCTCGTGCAGGCGGCGCTGCCGCATTTGCGCCGCGCGGGTGCGGGACGCTTCGTGCAGTTGGCGTCGCTCTCCGGCAAACGGGTGAAGAACCTGAACGTCGGCTATCAGATGTCGAAGCACGCGATGGTCGCGCTTACGCATGCGGTGCGCCGCGCCGGCTGGGACGATGGCGTGCGCGCGACCGCCGTGTGTCCCGGCTTCGTCAATACGGACATGGCCGCCGGCATCGCCGATATCGATCCGATGGAAATGACTCAGCCGCGAGACCTGGCGGTTCTCGTCGTTAATACGATCGAGTTGCCGAATACGACGAGCGTGGCGGAACTGCTCGTCAACTGCCGTTACGAGGAAATGCTATAGCGCGTTGGTGCGGGGTCGTACGTTCATGTGCGTGATTGTGCCGAGCAGGGACTTACCGCAGGGGCGGTTGGAAAGACGCGGGCGTGTGCGCGCGTTCAGCAGATGGCACCCGCGGCACAGCATTGACGAGGCGTGAGAAAGGACACACCCGATGACATGCGTCGATAACCGTAGTTGACGACCGCCCGAACGAATACCGCTTCGAGCCTCGGGCCGACGCAGGTTTCAGAACAAGCGGTGCGTGGTCACGACACCCGCTACGCGGACTGGCGCGTGCAGCGGGATCGCTGTTATAAGTTCGCCACGATTGCGATCTTCCCACGCGTGCCGATGCGTCGCCATACTGCACGATAGGCTGCATCGCCCCGATGCGACTGGCCGGATCGGGTTCTAACGGGGGATCTCGATTACCCTTTGCTCGGATCCCCCGTTTGGTTAGGATAGCTTCACGACTCCGTTAGGCTCCGGGGTGCAAGACCACCTTGGTCCAGCCGTGGTCGCGCACGTCGAAGTGTTGATAGGCTTCAGGCGCCTGGCCGAGCTTCAACTCATGCGAGACGACGAACGATGGTTTTGCGCGGCCCACAGCGATCAGGTCGCGCAACTGCCGGTTGTAGGCCTTGACGTTGCACTGGCCGGTCGCGATGTGCTGGCCTTTGAACCAGCACTTACCCCAATCGAATGCTATCTGGCCCTTCTTTGCCAGTTCGTCCTGTGCGTTCGGGTCCTCGGGCACGAACACGCCAACCACTCCGATTCCGCCGGTGAACTTCACCGATGACACCAGATTGTTCATCGTTAGATTGGGGTTTTCATGGCGTTGTGGAGCCGGATCGTGGCATTGATAGCCGACGCATTCGCAACCCACGTCCGCGCCAAGGCCGTGGGTCAGGTCCATGACCCGCTGCACCGGGTCTTCCTTCGAATAGTCGATCGCGGTGGCGCCGATCGACTCGGCAAGTTTGAGCCGATCGGGATGGCAGTCGACCACCATGACGCTGCGGGCCCCCTTGATCATGGCCGAGTGTGCGGCCATCAGACCCACCGGGCCCGAGCCGTAGATGACCACTGCGTCGCCGGGCCGCATGCCGGCTAGTTCGGTGGCGTGCCAGCCAGTCGGGAAGATGTCGGCGCACATCACGTAGTCGGTCTGTTTCTGTTCCGCGTCCGGCGGCAGCTTCAAGGACATGAAGTCCGCCCAGGGCACCCGAAGATACTCAGCCTGTCCGCCCGGCCATGGGCCCATGTCCGCAAAGCCGAAGGCACCGCCCGCAATGCCTGGCTGGTTGGCGCTCAGGCAAAACGCAGTAAGGCCGCGATCACAATTCTTGCAATGGCCGCAGCTTACATTGAACGGCAGGCACACCCAGTCTCCGGGCTTGATCCGCTCGACCGCCGGTCCTACCTCTTGAACCACACCCAAGTTTTCGTGACCAAAGATGCGCCCTTGCTCGAAGTCGGTTCGACCCTCGTACATGTGTAGGTCGGACCCGCAAATGTTGGTCGTGGTAATTCTGACGATGGCGTCGGTCGGGCGCTCGATCTTGGGATCCGGTACATCTTCTACGGCGACCTGGCAAGGACCGCGATATACAACCGCTTTCATATTGTGCTCCTCAGAAGGCGACTGCAAAAGCCTGAGCCGTACAGACCGCTCGGCGGCTGACGGCGTCGACAAACCCGCAGGCATACCTGCGGGACGGCTGGTCTCCCGATCTATCAGCGCTTCGTTTCTGACGCTAACGTCCTGTGTTGTTCTTTCGTCTTGCTTCCGGTCCGGTACATCAAAACAAGCGGCCGATAACCAATGGCTAAGATCAGCGCACCTATAGTGATCCTAATTTGATGATGCAGCACTGTTTGTTTGTCGACGATGCTTGCACGAGGGCTTTGCAGCCATCCGCGTGCCCGCTGCATAGTTGCATCGAGCACCCGGCGTAATTGCGCATCGTTGAATGCGGCGCAGCCGATACTGACTGTGGCGTCGCTCGTCCAGGCCTGGCCGGTGAACAAGTCATCGTAAGCATCGCGTCCACGGGCAAGAGATGTCCGTAACGGATGCAAATTATGCAAAGCCGACTACGGCACACGAGTGCTTATATACGAACTGCTTGAACAACCTGTAACCTTCGACGGACGATGTAATGACACCGTGTCCAGCGATGACGGTGATCCATGGTCGCAGCGCAGCGACTGCTGGGTATTGCTATCAGAACAAGCGCCCACCGGCACCCTCGGTCGGGTTCCGGCGGGCACTTCGCTCAGCACCACTCGTGTGCGCGTCAAACCTCGAGCGTAAGTTATGGTCCTTCTGCAGGGATTGCTTCGATCGCTCTGATGTGACAAGCCGGTGACACGAGAAGCAGCAGTTCTCGGGGCTGTGTTGGTTCGATTTCGACGTTTGTCTGGTCGCCTGCGCCTATCGGTTTGTAATGCGATTCGGTAGTGGCGCTGAGTTCAAAGACGACATGTAGTTCGTCGCCGCCAGTGATATTGATAGCCGTGGACGTCGCAAGCTACTCGTCACCTGCGTGTGACATTAGGATAAGATGCCGCTGCGCCAAGGCAGGTGATCGTCGCAATGTCTCGCGTATGCACGGACTAGCGCAGATAGGCAGCGGTTTTGATTTGTTTCGAACAGGCTTGGCGCCGTGAAAGATATCTGTAATCCAGAATACAACTTCGGTATCCTTAGCTAATTTCCCGGTCTCCGATTTCACGCTCAGACTGACCTCGCCGAGCTTGCTCCGATTAGCATTAACTTATCTGGAATATGCAGCGTGCAAACGAACGTGTGCCCGGTAAGTGTGAGCGCCGCCTATCACATGAAGCCATTGCATAGTTCGCGGTGAGTCGCGCGAACTCGAACGGTCGTGCATCCAAAACCGGTCCGAAAGGGCGCTGAAACGCAGGGGGCCGCCTGCTTCCAACAATGATCATTGCGACCCGTCTGTTGCGCGTTGGGTCGGCCATCTGCCCGGATCGCCGTACCCGTCGAAACGGGCGTCAACTCACCCGGCGCTCACCTCACACAGCCTCGCGAAGATAATGCGCTGTGCGGCTGTCCGCATGACGCGCAACGACGTGCGGCTCGCCCGCCACCACGATCCTGCCGCCGTCCTCTCCCGCCCCCGGACCAATGTCGATGACCCAGTCGCTGTCAGCCGCGACCCGCATGTCATGCTCGACGACGACCACGGTATTGCCCGCATCGACGAGTCCTTGCAACTGCGTCATCAAACGATCGACATCGGCGGGGTGAAGGCCGGTAGTCGGTTCATCGAGGATATAAAGCGTGTCGGCGTGATGCGCACGCTGCAGTTCGGTCGCGAGCTTGATGCGCTGCGCCTCGCCGCCCGATAACTCCGTCGCGGGCTGACCGAGACGCAGATAGCCAAGTCCGATATCTCGCAACACGGTCAGTGCGCGCATCACGGCGGGCTCGGCGGCGAAGAACGCGCACGCGGTATCGACGCTCATGGCAAGCACGTCCGCGATGTTCTTGCCGTGCCATTCGATCTCGAGCGTTTGCGGGTTGTAGCGCGATCCGTGACACGTCGAGCATGAGGTAAAGACGCTCGGCAGGAAGAGAAGCTCGACGCTCACGAAGCCCTCGCCCTCGCACGTCGGGCAACGGCCCTGTGCGACGTTGAACGAGAAGCGGCCCGCGCCGTAGCGGCGCTTGCGCGCCGCCGGTGTATCGGCGAAGAGTTTGCGCACATGATCGAACAGACCTGTGTAGGTCGCGAGATTGGAGCGCGGCGTACGGCCGATCGGCTTCTGATCGACACGCACGAGGCGTTTCACGGTCTCCATGCCTGCAACGATATGTCCGCCCGCAGGCGTCTCCACGCGCGCGAGCAGCGGGTCCTGATCTTCATCGCCGCCATCGTCGAACAACCGGCCCAGCCGCGCGGCGACGAGTTCGGGCAGCGCCTGACTCACGAGGCTCGACTTGCCGGAGCCGGAGATGCCGGTCACGGTCGTAAAGCAGCCAAGGGGGAACGCGACATCGATGCCATGCAGATTGTTCCGCGTGATGCCCGCGAGACGCAACCAGTCGCGCGCCACACGCGGCCGGCGCCGCGAGCGCGCACGCGTGGCGAACAGATGCCTCCGTGTCTGCGATGCCTCGATCGCGGCGAGTCCTTCCGGCGGCCCGCTATAGAGGACTTCGCCGCCCGCTTCGCCGGCTGCGGGGCCGACATCCACGAGCCAGTCCGCGCGCCGCATCATATGCAGATCATGTTCGATGACGAAGAGCGAATTGCCCGCCGATTTCAGCCGCTGCAAGGCGACGAAGAGCGCTTCGCTGTCGGCCGGATGCAGACCGGCGGAAGGCTCGTCCAGCACATAGACGACACCGAAAAGCTGCGAAGCAAGCTGAGTCGCAAGCCGCAAGCGCTGCAACTCGCCCGATGAGAGCGTGGGCGTCGCCCGATCGAGCGAGAGATAGCCGAGTCCGAGATCGGTCAGCGTGACGAGGCGCTCCAGCAAATCAGCGGCGATGCGCTCCGCGGCTGCGCGTTTCTCGCCCGACAGGTTGGGCGTTCGCCGCACATCGGGTGCCGCCTTGTGCGCCGAGCCGCCGGCAGCCACCCGTTTCGCCGTCGCCGCACGCCGCGCTTTCTCGTTCAGCACGTGGCTGTCGGTATCGGTATCGGTTTCGGGCCACACGCCGCGTGCGATGGGTTCGAGAAGCTCGGTCAGCCGGGTAAGCGGCAGCCGCGAGAACTCCGCGATATCGAGTCCGGCGAACGTCACCAGCAGCGCCTCTTGCTTGAGCCGCTTGCCTTTACATGCAGGGCAATCGCTGCCGACCATGAAACGCGAAACCCGCTTCTTCATCAGTGCGCTTTGCGTATGCGCGAATGTGTGCAGGACGTAACGTCGCGCTCCGGTGAACGTTCCCTGGTAGCTCGGCTCAGCGCCGCGTTTGAGCGCCGCTTTCGTCTCCTTCGGTGTGAGGCCCGCATAAACCGGTACGGTCGGCTGTTCGTCGGTGAAGAGTATCCAGTCGCGATCCTTCTTCGGCAGATCACGCCACGGCTTGTCCACGTCGTAGCCCAGCGTCACGAGGATGTCGCGCAAGTTCTGACCGTGCCACGCCGGTGGCCACGCGGCAATGGCGCGCTCGCGGATAGTCAGGCTATCGTCGGGCACCATCGATTTTTCCGTGACCTCGTAGACGCGTCCCAGGCCGTGACACACCGGGCACGCGCCCTGTACGGTATTCGGCGAAAAGTCCTCGGCGAAGAGCATCGGCTGCCCAGGCGGATAGCTGCCCGTGCGAGAGTAGAGCATGCGCACGAGACTCGACAGCGTCGTTATGCTGCCTACCGAGGAACGCGCATTGGGCGCGCCGCGCTGCTGCTGGAGCGCAACGGCGGGCGGCAGACCCTCGATCGAACCGACTTGCGGCACGCCGACTTGCTCGATCAGACGTCGCGCATACGGGGCGACGGATTCGAAGTAACGGCGTTGCGCCTCGGCGTACAAGGTTCCGAACGCCAGGGACGACTTGCCGGAGCCGGATACGCCGGTGAATACAACGAGCGCATCGCGGGGAACATCGACATCGACATTCTTGAGGTTATGCTCGCGCGCACCGCGAACGCGCACGAAGCCCGCTCGCGATGTGCTCCGGGCATCGTCGCCCGTGGACGACCGTTTACTGTGCAGTGTCTTGTTTCTGGCGTCCATCTAGGGGGCGTGCGTCACTGAGAGGGAGATGATCAGAGAACACCTTCAGCATGCCGCGTGCCATTGCAGGGACTCTTTTCTGCAATGAGTCAGACCGCCTTGTCTAGGAAAACTGGATCTTACGCATCACGTCACGATGCTACGCCGGTCGACCGGCCGCAGTCACGCGCTGATCGCGCTGCCGGCCTACGAACGCATGGTGCTCGAACGCCAGTTCATCAAGCGACGTCGCCGTGCGGACGACATCGCCGCCACTATGGTACGCATGCCCGACGCACACGCTAGAACACCGAACGTGGCTGTGACAGTGCTGACCGCATTGTTAGCGCCGCCTTACGGGCCATCGGGACTATTCAACTGCTCGGGGCGGTTCTTTGGGACGACGACGCGCGTTCACCACGTTGCAACACTGACGTTGCATACGTACGCTCCGGTGTCGGGATCTGTCATGCCGATGCAGATGTGGACGACTACACGCGTAGCGTGGTGCGGTCCGCATCTGCCGACAGCGGCATAACCGGAGCGGTCGCAATGCAATTCATTTAGGGTATCTAAAGGATGCCTACGATGGTGAGGCGGCGTACAGCCATCGCCATGCCCGCTTAGACATCGGGCTGTTGCTTGCACTGAATTGGTGACCGTTCGCCAACGCATGAATGTGAAGCCGCCTGGAGATACTTCAAAACGGCTTGCCGGATCTACTAGCCGATGACGAAGACGCTGCGCACCATCCTTCGGCTTCATTGCCTGCTTACATAGCCCGCATCGGCGGATGAGGAGGAAGCTTGTCGAGGACAACGAAGCGCAGCGATGCCAGCCCTCGCGGAGCGATCTTTGTCCACAGTGGCAAGCGCGCTCGTAGGCCGCGTACTGAGTCACGGGTTGTCTATTTCGTGCTTTATCGGAGATAACACCGGCGTACGTCGAGCAGCCGCTTGAAGCCGTCTTACCGACATGGACATCGATGCAAATCCACCGTCTGCCGGAACGCCGCCTAACCGCCGATGCCTGCGTTGAAGACCTACTGCAAAGCACGTGCGCCTGAACGGTATGGGCAATGCTACGTGCCTTGAGGTTGCCGCGTCGCAGCCTTGCGAAGATGATGACCGCGTGCGCTACAACCGCTTACTAACCTTGGAGGGTAGCAATGAGAGCGCTCATCTGGGCAGGCAAGAAGGACATCCGGTGCGAGTCGGTGCCGGATCCCGTCATAGAACATCCCCGCGATGCAATCATCAAGGTAACGACCTGTGCGATTTGCGGCTCCGACCTCCATCTGTTCGATGGGTTCATGCCGGGCATGGAGTCGGGCGACATCATGGGCCACGAATTCATGGGCGAGGTGGTCGAAGTCGGCAATGGGAACAGCGCGCTCAGTATCGGTGACCGGATCGTTGTTCCATTCACGATCATCTGCGGCGAATGTGACCAGTGCAAGCGTGGCAATTTCTCGGTCTGCGAACGGACCAACCGGAATAAGGAGACCGCGGACAAAGTCTTCGGCCATACGACAGCGGGTCTATTCGGTTATACGCATCTCACGGGTGGCTATCCGGGCGGACAGGCCGAATACGTGCGAGTGCCGTTCGCAGACAGGACGCACGTGAAGATTCCCGACGGCCTCACCGACGAGCAGGTGCTTTTCCTCGGTGATATTTTCCCGACCGGCTGGCAGGCCGCGGTGCAATGCGACATCGAGCCGACGGATACGGTCGCCATCTGGGGCGCCGGCCCTGTCGGCCAGATGGCGATACGCAGCGCCGTTCTACTCGGTGCGAAGCAGGTAATCGCAATTGACCGTGTGCCCGAGCGGATCGCGATGGCGCGCGCGGGCGGTGCGACCGTCATCAACTTCGAAGAAGAGAGCGTCGTGGAACGCCTCAACGAGCTGACGCAAGGCAAAGGACCCGAGAAATGCATCGACGCGGTCGGCATGGAGTCGCATGCGACGAGTTCGGTCGACGCCATGTACGACCGTGCCAAGCAGGCGGTGATGCTGGAAACGGACCGGCCGCACGTACTGCGAGAAATGATTTACGTCTGCCGTCCGGCGGGCACGCTGTCGGTACCGGGCGTGTACGGCGGTCTTATCGACAAGATTCCGTTCGGCGCCTCGATGAACAAGGGCTTAACGTGGCGCATGGGCCAGACTCACGTCAACCGGTGGACGGACGACCTGCTGCGGCGCATTCAGGATGGGCAGATCGATCCATCGTTTGTGATCACGCACACGGTCCCGCTTTATCAGGGACCCGAGATGTACAAGACATTCCGCGATAAGGAAGATGGCTGCATCAAGGTTGTGCTGAAGCCTTAGCCGAAGGAAGAGCCGCCACGTGTCGATGCCTGGTCGTTGCCACGTCCATTCGGCCTGTCTCTGGGAGCGTGACAGGTCGCGGCACTAGTGCACGGCTTCCTCGATTGGAGGAATCGCCGACTTGAGCGAAGGCGTGCATCGAATGTCGTGGGGAGCATTCGCGACCTGCTTTACCGGTCAGTTATTTTGCCGACATTGTTTCTTGTTTCACCGTCGTGCGGCCGGCGAGTTGCAATATGCGGCTCGCCGCGTCGTCGATTGACTGGCAACAACGCGCGCTGTCTGGATGGCTGGACGACGAAGCGCAGGCCGGCGCGAACCGGATCAGGCTGCCAGCGTCTGCTCCGGATCTCCGTAACATCCACGCCTTTCAACATCCGTCCATCAACGCTTCTAGCGCTTCCAGAGCAGCGAAGCGCGATTCACCGAAGAGCAAGCCGCCACAACCTGCCTCGTTAAATCAGGACGCCGCATCCGCAGTCTCGATAGCCTGACTGAGCTGCCCCACATCGACCGGCTTCGTGAAGTGAAAGTCGAACCCGGCGTCTGCTGTGCTCGCCCGGTCCTGCGGCTGACCCCATCCGGTGATGGCAATGAGCGTCGCGTCGCTTGTCGAGGGCGTTGCCCGGATCCGGCGAGCGACGTCGATTCCGCTGATGCCGGGCAAACCGAGATCGAGCAAGATGACGTCCGCGCTGTAATCGTTCAGGAGGTCGACCGCCTCTTCGCCGGAATAGACTGTCCGTACTTCGTGCCCTTCCATTTCGAGGAATGTCGTCATTGCGTCAGCTGCATCGACATTGTCATCAACGACCAGGATGCGATGCTTCGGAACCGACGAACGATTGGCAGGCGCAGCGCGCGCCGGAACGGGCGGTTGCAACACCCGGGACGTTGCCGGGAGATGAATCGAAAAGCAGCTCCCACGGTTTTTCCCGGCGCTTGCGGCGGTCAGGCGGCCTCCATGCAACTCGATCAGCGATTTGGACAGCGCGAGTCCGATACCGAGACCACCTTGCCGGTGCTGGTCGCGATTCACTTGCGAAAACATCGCGAAGATGGCCGACAACTTGTCAGGCTCGATGCCGATCCCATCGTCGGCGACCGACAGGACGATTTCGCCGTCGTCTGCTGTCGCCGTGAGTTCAATGTGCCCACCCGGTGGCGTGTACTTCGCAGCGTTCATCAGCAGGTTAGCCAGCACCTGCGCCAGCCGGAGCCGGTCTGCCTCGATATGCAATGGCCGGGCAGGCGGCTTGATGACAAGCTCCTGGCCTTTGCTTGCGAGGATCGGCCTCGCTACCTCGACGGCTTCTTCGACAACCTCTCGAAGCGCAACGGCCTCTTTACGCAGGTTCAGCGCCCCACGCGTGATGCGCGACACGTCTAGCAAGTCGTCAAGAAGCAGCGCCATCGCAGCCGACTGCCGGCGCAGCACGTTGATGCACCAGCTCCTGCGTTCTTCCTTTAATCCCGGCTGTTCCAGTATCTCGGCGACCTGTCTGATTGGCGCCAACGGATTGCGCAGTTCGTGCGCGAGCGTCGCGAGAAACTCGTCTTTGCGGCGGTCGGCCTCCGAAAGAGCCTGTTCGGCGCGCACGCGGGGCGTCAGGTCAACGAACCAGGCCACGACCGAACCTCCCAGCGACGCTGCGACGACGTGGAACCACTGCTCGCCGCTTTCGCCTTGAACCTGTACGTCGAAGGCCTGGCGTCCGGGGCGCTCAGCGAGCGGGGCGAGTCGCTCGAGCAAAACGTTTGCGTCCCAGCCGGTCGGACGCACATACGAGGTGGAACTGCCGACCACGACGCCGGCGGTCTGGTTGAACAACTGGGCGGCGGCCTCGTTCAGATAGTCCCATCGAAGTTCTGCGATGCGGCCGTCGCACACGACCGGCGTGAGGATGAAGAACGGCACGCCGGCGCTGTTCAGGGCTACGTCGAACCGGTGCCGGGCGTCGCGTTCGACTTGCAGGAGGCGATCTGCGGCATGCTGCGTAGCCGCTTCGGCTCTTCCTGCGCGCCGCGCCACCTTGGCGAGCTGCTGCCCAGCCGCGACGAGGAGTGTGCCGACGATCGCGTACGCCAGCAGCACGATTTGGTCGTCCCGCTGGGGAACTTCAAAACTGCCGATAGGCGGCATCCAAAGCGCGCCGAATGCGATGCCGCTTAAGAGAAGCAGCGATCCCGACCACCCGCCAAATAGCACCGTGATCAACGGAAGGGTCGCACTGAAAAACAGAAATGTGAGCCGTCCGTGGGCAAGCAATGTCAACGCCTGCTGAGCCACCAATACCATGGCTGTAGATGCGATACCCAGCAATAGGCGCTGTCTGGGTGGATATTGCGCGATGCGAACGATCATGGCTTCGTCTCGACTCGTCTAATTGCTTTGCTTCGCATTATGCCGTTCCTCGCGCATGTCTACTCGTGGCCGCCCAGTGGTTTGCATTGACAAGAGTGGATGCGCATGTAATCGGAATCGCCATTGGCGATGACGAACCGTTGCGTGTGATGCGACGCGTTTAATCTCTCTGCAGTAGCGGCCTGACCGCGCTTTACGTCTTTACGTACTGCCGTCGCTTTGAACCGCCGAGCTCGCCGATTGGCCTGTTCGTCTGCCTGTTTGGTCCAGAGTGCGCGGAGTTCATGGCGTCGCAATGTTAATGCACTCGCTGGATACGCCCCCGGGCCATGTGACCGGCGAAAAAAAGCGCCGACTCCAGTCCAGGAGCGGCGCTGAAAGTTCGTCTCAATCCGAATGCCGTGACGAACCTGAGAGACGTAATTTTAGGTTCACGGCGCCAACGCTTCTAATACCGACTTTTGATATGAGGAATCATTTTTTCTTATATCAGGGTTATCATCTATTACATCTACCTTACATGATCGGGTTGATTTTCGGCATTGCGCGCGCCGTGTTGCGCGGAATCAAGGCGCCGGGCGCGTCTGCCGGCACTTTCGCGAGGCGGATAAGGTGCTTCTGCCATCCGCTTAGGCTCAACACACTGCTTACCCAGTTGCCAGATGAGACCCCGCCCGATGGACGCAACCTTTATCCTTTAGCAGCGCGCGGTTCAGTTTTCGGGGCAGGGGCCGTTATTCCGTTAGCCGCACCGCAATAAAGAAACACTGACGGAATGTAATGCCGAGGACCTCGTTGTGAAGAAACGCTGCCTTTCACTGATCTCCCGTTTGCTCTCCATGTTTGGCCTTTCAGTCCCTGACGCGATCACACGCGTAACTTACGGGTGGACGACCGCCATTTGGACATAAAAACATGCCTCGCATATGATCGACAGCATCGTCAAGGCGAGTGAGTGGTATGTCAGCGAATTCCATGGCCCAGCACTCGGTGAAAGCCAAAGCGCTTCAAAGCATTCGCCAAGTCCGCTATGGCTATAGCGGCTATTTGGCGAAATTCGACTACGGCGGGAGAATAATCACGCACGGCAAGCAAAACGACGGAATTGAACGAGCCACGGAAGTCATTAACCCGATGGGCGAAGCCACGCAGCGGAATGTTGCGCTTGACTAGCAGGTTCCGGCGCGGCCACGTCGATGCAGAAATAAGCGGCGCACCTGCGAAGCGCGATGTTCGTATTCAAGTCCTTGGAAACAAAAGACCGGCAACGCAGATCAGTCCGCTATCTGAATCGAAAACGAGCAGCTAGTGGACGAGGAGCCGCAGACTAAGGCAGCAGCGCGTGCGATAACGCAAAACGGAAAATCAACGATGAAACCGTACGGAACGGGTCGAGCTGTCGCTCGCGGGCGACTGGTCCGCCATTTAACCTAGTCTCGAAGAGTCAACGTCCAACTGACCCCGAGATGCGAAGACAAAACTTCCTTGACGCTCGACCTCGGGCCAAATCACATCAAGAAGGCACGATGAAGCATAACAAAAAGCAATCCGTGCGCCGGCGGGACGTGTTTCGCTTCACTGGCGAACATGTCCACAGAGGCAAAGGCGAGGGCGACTTTCAAGTGCTCGATCACATTACAGACGGAGTGATGTTGCTCGACCGGCAGTGGATGTTTCGCAACGTCAACCGCACCGCTGCGCGACTGCTGCAGCGTTCTCCGACGGACTTGATCGGTCGCGACATCTGGGCGGAATATCCCGACCTGATCGGGTCGGGGTACGAAAAAGCGTATCGCGAGGCGGCCGAGACCGGCTTGCCCTGCACCGTGACCGAGTTCTACGCGCCGCTCGATACCTGGTTCGAAGCGCGGGTATTTCCCTGCGAGTGCGGCATCACCGTGCTGGTCCGCGATGTCACCGAGGCGCGCGCGATGTCGGAGCGCCTGTCGGACCAGGCCGCGCACGATGCGCTCACCGGCCTGATCAACCGGCGCGAACTGCTGACGCGTCTCGGCGAACTCGTCGATGAGGGCGCCGCCGCTTCGGTCGATCTACTGTTCATCGACCTGGACCGCTTCAAGGAAATCAACGATTCGTTTGGCCATGCGGCGGGAGATGAGGTGCTGTGCGTGATCGGCGAGCGTCTTTCCGGCTCGATCGGCGAGCGCGGTCACGCCTCGCGCATAGGTGGTGACGAGTTCGTGGTGTTTCTCGTAGATGCGCCCGAAGGCGAAGCGGAGCGCGTCGCGAGCGACTTCATCGTACGCATGCGAGAGCGCATCGAGACGCCGTCCGTGCGGGCGTCGATCAGTGTGAGCATCGGCTTGGCGCGCTACCCGGTGTCGGCGGCGAACGCCGACGAGCTGCTACGCAACGCTGACACTGCGATGTATCACGCGAAGCGCATGGGCGGCTCACATGTGTGGACGTTCGGCAAGGAAGACGCGAGGCGTCTCTCGAATCGTCTTCGGCTACGCGCAGACCTCGAGGGTGCGAGCGCGACCGGCCAGTTCCAACTGTATTACCAGCCACAACTGAACCTGGTCACGGGCTCCATGTATGGGGCGGAAGCACTCGTGCGATGGAACCATCCGGAACTAGGACTCCTTGCGCCAGGCGATTTCCTCGATGTCCTGCTCGAGTCTTCAGCCTACGAGGCGACGGGAAAGTGGCTGATCCACCTTGCGTTACGCGAGGCGGCGCAATGGCAGGTGGCGGACCGCATGCCGTATAAGGTCGCCGTCAACCTCTCGGCCACGATGGCTCAAGACTGCGATCTTGCTGCGTTGGTCCGGGAAGCAGCCGGGGCCGCGGGCGTATCCGCTTCGGTTCTGGACATTGAAGTGACAGAGGCGGTCATCGTAAGCGACTTCGAAGCCGCTTCGCGATCGCTTGCGGCGGTCCGGAAGCTCGGCGCGACTGTCTCACTCGACGATTTTGGCACCGGTTATTCAAGCCTCTCGTATCTTACGAGATTGCCCGTCGACCGCATCAAGATTGATAAATCGTTCGTGCAGCAGCTCACCGTTACTGAGACCCGTCGGCAGGCTCGCGTGATGATCGAAGCGATGGTGGCGCTCGCGCGCGCGCTTGGCATGCAAACGGTCGCCGAAGGCGTTGAGAGTGCGGAGCAACTCGCGCTGATACAGAAGCTCGGATGCGATGCGGCGCAAGGATACTTCATCGGCCGGCCAGTGCCAGCTAACGCATTGAACCTGTCGAAGAGGTGTAGTTTGCTGCCCGCGCATACGTGGTCGCCTTCATAACGCGGTCGCTGCTCCTGGAAGTCGATAGAGTTTTCGAGGATTGCACCGCTTGAACCTGCTATCGAGCCGTGCGGGCGCAGGCCTCCCGAAAAGTAATTAGGACGATGAACTAACTGCGATGAAGTCCTGAACTGCAATTCAGTTCTGTGGCACAGGGGCCGGCGAAGATTCGCGCTCGTACTGTCTTTTGTCAGACAGGGTGTCGTTGTAACTCGTAGTGCCAGTTGGCTTCGGGCCGCTTAGGGCGCTCGCACCACTATTCGCGCGTCTATCCGTAGAACCCCCAAGTGGCTCACAAAGAGCCTCTCAACCGCCGCTCGGCGGTATCCGCATGGCGATTCCAAGCGCCATCGCGCTCGGTCGTCGCGATTCTTCGTGATTCGCGAATGAGCCATTCGTCGATCCCCACGTTTTATGCGAAGGGCGCTTGAGCCACTCTTACTGTGTCGGCGACGACAAGCTGCAGGACGTCATCATCGCCGGATCGCGAGCAACCAGCACTTAATGACCCGCGCTTGGACATTGCTGCGCACTTAACGCCGACCGGACACTTCCGCGCACGGCCGCCGCCGGTTTAAACAGGAGACATCGATGAATGCGAAACAGTGGGATACCTCCTACGAATGGAAAGCCGTGACGCTGCTTGCGTTGGGCTTCGGCTTAGTAGGCCTGGACCGGTGGCTTATCGCACCGCTTTTCCCTTCCATGATGAGAGACCTGCATTTGACAGCGCAGGACGTGGGCAACTGCATCGGCATCCTGGGCCTGTCGTGGGGTGTCTTCGCTGCTTTGATGGGCGGCATCTCCGACAAGGTGGGACGCCGCAAGGTGCTCATTCCGGCGATCATCATCTTTTCCTTACTGTCGGGCTTTTCCGGTGTGGCAGGTGGCCTTGCGAGCCTGCTCGCTGTCCGCGCGCTGATGGGTGTCGCCGAAGGCTCGTTTTGCCCGACAAGCTTTGCCGCTACAGCCGACGCCTCGCATCCTAAACGTCGTGGCTTCAACCTCGGCATTCAGCAAAGTGGCTTCGCGCTGTTCGGGCTTGCCCTCGCGCCGATCATTGCTACGCAGTTGCTAGGCGTGATGACGTGGCGCTGGGTGTTTGCACTGGTTTCGATTCCCGGGCTGATCCTTGGCCTGCTGATGTACCGCGTCATTCGCGAACCTCAGGAAACGCGCGTGACTTTCGCACCGCAGTTCCAAGCCAGTGCGCAGCCGCCACGAGGCAATTGGCGCGACGTATTCAAGAGCCGCAACATTCCCATCGCCATGACCGCTCTGTTCTGCGCGATGACGGGCGTCTTCGTGCTCGGCGCCATGCTGCCGCTCTATCTGACTGACTACCTCAGGCTGGATACGCAGCGAATGGGCGTTGTGTTGTCGGCAATCGGCTTCGGCGGATTCGTCGGTCAATTTTGTCTGCCGGGACTCTCCGATCTGGTCGGACGTCGCCTTGCCAGCATCGTCGGCTTTGCGGGCACCGCGGCGATGCTGTATGTGTTTCGCGAACTCGGCGCGCAGCCCGTTGCGTTGTTCGCCGTGTTGTTCGTCGCGTCGTTTTTCACGCTGGGACTCGTTTCGTTGCTGTCTGGACCGGTTGCCACGGAGGCAGCGCCTGTCGGCATGGTATCGACTGCTATCGGCATCGTGGTCGGTGCCGGCGAGATCTTCGGCGGTGGCATAGCGCCCGCGCTCGCCGGTTTTGTGGCAACGCGGTTCGGCATCCAGAACATTCTCTGGTTGCCTATCTGTGCGGTTGTGCTCGGCATCGGCGTAAGCTTGCTGCTCACGGAAACCGCACCCGCCAAACTGCGTCGCCATCATGGGACTGCGATGAAACTTCCTGCGGCTGGGCAGCCCGACTAATTTGTTCCTATTCATCGCCTAGGGGTGCCGACGCTTCTCAAGGGGCGAGGCACCCTGTGCCTTTTTATCACTTACCGTAACTGACTGACGGCGGGTGCACGCCGCGTTCGCGCCCGTGCAGATCGCAATAACCGATGCAAATCCGCGCGTCGCCAGAGCTACACTGGCTGCACGACACGGGCGGAAGGGACAACATGGATCGTTTTCTCAGCATCGAGGCTTTTGTGCGGGTGGCTGAAACCACGAGCTTCGCGGAGGCGGCGCGCCAACTCGGCGTAACGAGCTCCGTCGTCACGAACCGAATCCAGCAACTGGAGAAGTTTCTCAACGCGCCGCTGTTTCACCGCAGTACGCGCCACGTGCGACTCTCGGAAGTTGGTGAAACGTTCTATCGCGAGTGCGCGGAAGTCGTGGGACGCGTCAACGAGTTGACAGATCAAATGCGCGAACTGCGTGCGACGCCCACTGGACGCTTGCGAATCCAGATGTTGCCCGGTTTTGCGCTAGGTCATTTTGGCGCATCACTGGCTGAATTCAATCGGCGCTATCCGGCGATACAACTCGATGTAATCGTCAATGACCGGGTCGTCGACCCTATCGAAGAGGGTTTCGATGTCGCCTTCCAAATCTTTCCACCGATCTCCGAATCACTCATTGAGCGGCGTCTTTTTACCGTGCGACGGCTGTTTTGCGCTGCGCCCTCCTACCTGGACGAGCATGGCGCACCGCAACATCCTCGCGAACTACTCGACCATACAACGGCGCTCTACTCGGGCTATCCATCGCGCAATCGCTGGACAATGAAGCGCGGCGAAGAAGTCTTCGAAATGGAGTTGCCCGGCATGATCCGTTCGAACTCCGTGCATCTGCTGCGCGACTATGCGCTCACGGGTGGCGGAGTGGTCTGTCTGCCAACGCTGGTGGCGAGTGCTGCGCTGCTGGATGGATCGCTCGTGCCCATTCTGACTGACTATGCGCTATCGCCGCTGAACTTCGCGGCGGTCTACCCGGCGACTCAGCGGCAGGCTTTGAAGGTAAAAGCCCTCGTTGAATTCCTGGCCGACCGGCTCGGCCCTGAGCCGGCTTGGGATCTACCGCTGATCGAGCGCGGCTGGGTCAGCTGATACAGCCTATGCCGGGGATTATTCGCGAATCGCAAACGCCGTAATCGCGCACGGTCCGCTTGTTGTCATCCTGTTGTGCTCATAAAGTTGGATCTAACAACTTTTCCAAACAGGAGACAACGATGACCGAGACGTCATTTCACACCGTCCTTGGCTCGCTCGACAACTACCGCAAGGGCGACATCGAAATCACCAGTGGCTCCGCACGCCACTACGTTTTTTCCAACATCTTCGAAGTCGCAGCGCACTCCGCCGCTTACGAAAAAGTCGTGGTCGGCAAGAACCTCGACTATGTCATCGAGGCATTGCGCACGGAAGGAGAGTCGCCGTGGTTCGCCTGTACACACGACGAGTTCGCCATTCTGATGGACGGTGAAGTCCGCATCGATTTCATCAAGCTCGCTGAACCGCCGCAGAACGGCAATGGCACCGTGCTCGCAGCCGCGTCGGGCGAGCAGCCGGCCGGCCGCGCGATGGGTCACATCGTGTTGCGCCGGGGCCATCAGGCACTGCTGCCGGCCGGCTGTGCATATCGCTTCAGCGCTTCCAGGCCGGGCGTCGCGCTCGTCCAAACGATGCTGGGCGAGCTGTCCGTAGAGAAGTGGGCCGACATCTGCCTGCACTGACACGCCGTCACTGGACGGCGCATTGGCATTCGTTAGAGCCGCCCATCAGAACATCATCAGGAGACTTCACATGGCTAGCCTTGAGACCTTCGATCAGCCGGTTGATTTCGCCGCCCACACGGTGCGCGCGAGCGAACCGGACGCGGTGACCGGCTATCGGCGCTTCACGCTTGGCGCGTTCGAATTTATGCGCGACGAGTACTTCGTCAAAATCAACTGGCCCGCGAAAGGCCAAACGCGCACGCACGCTGTGCCCGCCGATGCGTTCCTGCGCGCGATGATGCGCGACGTTGCCTGGGGCTTCTTCTACGGCTGGGTCAACTTCGATCATGTATTCGGCACGCGCAATCACTACGGCAAGGTCGACGTGTACGCCGGGTCCTTCAACGGCATCATGAAAGACGCGGGTGTCGACTACAGCGAAACGTTCGAGACGCCGACCATCATGGCGACGTTCAAGGCGATCCTGCACGACTGGACCAACGAAGGTTTCGATCCCTTCGCCGCTCCCGAAGAAACCGGAACCGCGTTTGGCCGCAAGCACGGCGACAACGACGCCGCCATCGAGCGCACGCGCATCGCTACGCGTCGCATGCCGGGACTCGAAGGCGACTCGCCGTTGCGCGACGATCTGCCGGTGAATCGCGCGTTCGCGGACGTGCCACAGGACGAGCCGGAGGTTCACGTCGAACCGGGCTTCGAGGGGCAGTTGCACGCATTCAGTCTCTTCAAATACCTGTCGCGTTCGGACGTGACGTGGAATCCGTCTGTGACGTCGGTGTGCGGCCCGAGTCTCTTTTGCCCGACCACCGAGGAATACATCCTGCCGGTGTTTCATGGCAATGATCGGGTCGAATGGTTCCTTCAACTGTCGGACGAGATCGTCTGGGATATCGGTGACAAGAACACCGGCGCGCCGCGCGCACGCATCACGATGCGGGCAGGCGACATTTGCGCGATGCCGGCAGATATCCGCCACCAGGGCTATTCAACGAAGCGCTCGATGCTGCTCGTCTGGGAGAACGCGACACCCAATCTGCCGAAGCGTTATGAAACCGGGGAACTCAAGCCCTATCCGGTTGATTTCTGAGCCGCCGGCTTCTGTTACCACCGAGGATTTCTCCATGCAAACCCAGCTTTTCATCGACGGCCGCTTCACCGATGCAGTGGAAGGCGGCACCATCGACGTGCTCAACCCGCACGACGGGTCGCTTATCACGAAGATCGCCGCCGCCACGGCCGCTGACGTCGATCTCGCCGTTGCTGCCGCTACGCGCGCCTTTCCGCAGTGGGCCGCCACCTCCGCTGCGGAGCGCGGCCGCCTGCTGCTGCGTCTCGCCGATGCCATCGAGGCGAATGCCGAAGAACTCGCTCAACTCGAATCGCTGGACACGGGCCACCCGATACGCGATTCGCGGGCACTGGATGTGCCGCGCACCGCGGCCTGCTTTCGCTACTTCGGCGGCATGGCCGACAAGCTGCAGGGCTCGGTGATTCCCGTCGAAACCGGCTTCCTGAACTACGTGCAGCGCGCGCCGATCGGTGTCGTCGGCCAGATCGTGCCGTGGAATTTCCCGCTGATGTTCACGAGCTGGAAGATGGGTCCCGCGCTCGCAGCCGGCAACACCGTCGTGATCAAGCCGTCCGAAATCACGCCGCTCTCCACGCTGCGCATCGCCGAACTTATGGCGGAGGTGGGTTTTCCGGCCGGCGTCGTCAATGTCGTGACGGGCTATGGCCATACGGCCGGCCAGCAGTTAGCGGAGCACCCGGGCGTCGGCAAGATCGCCTTCACCGGGTCGACTGCAACTGGCCGGCGCATCGTCAAGGCGTCGCAGGGCAACCTCAAGCGCGTGCAACTGGAACTGGGCGGCAAAGGCGCCAACATCGTCTTCGAAGATGCAGATCTCGACGCCGCCATCAACGGCGCCGCGTGGGCCATCTTTCACAACCAGGGCCAGGCTTGTATCGCGGGCTCGCGCCTTATTCTCAACGAGCGCATCGCCGATGAATTTCTCGAACGCTTCGTCGCGCTGGCCGCATCGGTCCGGGTGGGCAATCCGCTCGATCCCGAAACGGAGATGGGGCCACTGACTTCGCGCGAGCACCTCGAGCGGGTCAAGACGTTCGTCGATGTGGCGCGCGAGCAGGGCGGGCGCGTGCTGACTGGCGGCACCGCACCGCAGGACGCGTCGCTGGCAGCGGGGTATTACGTGCGGCCCACGGTGATCGAGGCCAGGACGCCGCAGGATCGGGTCGCGCAGGAAGAAGTATTTGGCCCGTTTGTAACGGTGCTGCGCTTCAAGGACGACAACGAGGCGCTGGCGATCGCCAATAGCACCGAGTACGGGCTGGGCAGCGGCCTGTGGACACGTGACCTTTCACGTGCGCATCGCATGGCGGCAAACATCAATGCGGGTATGTGCTGGATCAACTGCTACAAGCGTGTCAATCCAGGTAGCCCGTTCGGTGGCGTGGGGCAGTCGGGCTATGGCCGCGAGATGGGCTTCGAAGCAATGCACGACTATACGGAAGCCCGCTCGGTGTGGGTCAACGTCGACGGCAACGTGCCGCCGCACTTCAAGCGCTGAGGCCGTCATGGAGCGGTTCGTCTATCAGGGCATGCCTTCGCGCGTGGTGTTCGAGTGGGGCGCGCTCGCACGGTTGCCCGAGGAAATCGAGCGTCTCGGCGCGAGGCGCGCGTTGATTCTTGCGACGCCGGAGCAACAGGGACTGGCTGACCGCGTCGCTCAGGAGCTCGGCACGCGTGCGGCGGGCGTGCACGCACAAGCCGTCATGCATGTGCCCGTGGAGGTGGCGCGTGCCGCACGCGATGCGGCCGCCGCGCTCGATGCAGATTGCTGCGTGGCGGTCGGCGGCGGCTCGACCATCGGGCTGGGCAAGGCGATTGCCCTCGAATCGCCGCTGCCGATTGTCGCGGTGCCGACGACCTATGCGGGCTCGGAGATGACGCCGATCTTCGGAGTCACTGAAGGGCGTCTCAAACGCACCGGGCGCGATCCACGCGTGCTGCCCCGTACGGTGATCTACGATCCGTCGCTCACGCTTTCGCTGCCCGCGGCGATCTCGGCGGCCTCTGGCGTCAATGCCCTCGCGCACGCGATGGAAGCGCTTTACGCGGAAGACGCCAACCCGGTAATCAGCTTGATGGCGGAGGAATCGATCCGCGCCTTAGGTGAGGCGCTTCCGGTCATCGTGCAGCGGCCCGACGACGCCACGATGCGCAGTCGCGCGTTGTATGGCGCATGGCTTGCGGGCACGTGCCTCGGCTCGGTAGGCATGGCGCTGCATCACAAGCTTTGCCACACCTTGGGCGGCACGTTCAACCTGCCTCATGCGCAAACCCACGCTGCAATGCTTCCTCACACGGCCCATTACAACCATGCGGCCGCCCCCGAAGCGCTCGGGCGGGTCGCCCGCGCACTCGGGGGATCTCATGCCGAGCAGGCGGGACCCCTGCTGTTCGCGCTGAACCGCAAGCTCGGTATTGCGGGCGCACTCGAGGCGCTCGGCATGCCTGAGCCGGGCCTTGACGAAGCGGCCGATCTCGCTTGCAAGAACCCGTATGCGAATCCACGCCCGATCGAGCGCGAAGCAATCCGAGCACTCTTGCAACGTGCCTGGAGCGGCGCGGAACCGGTCTGAGCGCCATGAGGACGATGACGGAGGTCGATATGCTTGCTGACAAGGAAGGACTGGGACCGAGTCTGACCGATCAGGTCGTGGCGAGCTTCGCAGCTACACCCGACGAGCGTCTGCGCACGGTGATGCAGAGCCTCGTGCGGCACCTTCACGCGTTTGTCAACGAAGTCGAGTTGACCGAGGCTGAATGGATGGCGGCGGTCCGGTTTCTGACCGCGACGGGCAAGATGTGCGATGACGTGGTGCGACAGGAGTTCATCCTGCTGTCGGATACACTGGGCGTGTCCATGCTGGTCGATGCGATCAACCATCGCTACGCGACAGGCGCGACCGACAGTACCGTGTTCGGCCCGTTCTACATTGACGGCATGCCCGAGCGCGAGTTTGGAGAAACTATGGCGCTCACGCCCGGGACACCTGCGCTGGTGCATGGCCGTGTTCTGACGACGGATGGCGAGCCCATAGCGGGCGCGGTGCTCGATGTATGGCAAACCGCCGAGAATGGCATGTACTCGGGCCAGGACACGGCGCAACAGCACGGCAATCTGCGCGGACGATATCGCACTGACGCCAGCGGCTGCTACGCGATCTCGACGATCGTGCCGGTCAGCTATCCGATACCCACGGACGGTCCGGTTGGGAAGATGCTCGAAGCGACGGGACGGCATCCGTGGCGTCCGGCCCATATGCACTTCATGATCGACGCACCAGGCTTTCGCACCCTGGTCACCCATCTATTCGACGAAGGCGACCCGTATCTGGGCTCGGACGCGGTCTTTGGGGTCAAGCCGTCGCTCATGGTGGCGTACCGCGAGAGACCGGCGAGCGATGCGCTCGCGCGTCAATTCAGCTTTGACGGCGCCTTTCGCGAAGCGCGCTACGACTTCGTCCTCGACCGGGGCTTAAAAGAATGAGACGCTATTTCGCGGTTTTCGCTACCGATAAATCAGGAATGCGTGACGTTCGCGAGCGTGTGAGACCGCTTCACAGAACGTACCTGAGAAACGCTGCTCCCGAGCATGGCGTCTTTGTGCGACTCGGGGGTCCGACGCTTGTCCCTCAATGCGATGCGATGAACGGAACGCTATTGGTGGTCGAGGCAGACGGAATCAACGACGTCATGGCGTTTATTCGAAACGATCCTTATATGCAAGCAGGTTTGTTCGACCGCGTCGAGGTGAGACCTTGGGACTGGAGCTTCGGCAATCCGGAGCACCGCGTCTGAGAAGGAGTCTGCCGCGCTGGTGCTTCGCTGCAAGACGCACAATCTGATGGTAAGTCGTCAAGTAGCCCACTGCCTCCTGGCATCAACAGATTCCGCGAGCGCGTTCCAGGTCGCTTGCGGGCTCGACCCACGTGCGGCTTCCATCGGAAGGCTCACTTATGAAACCAGTGACTACAAATCGCACGTTCTTGGGCGGGCTGACCTCTGTTCCCGATGGAGGTGCCAAAGAAGTTCGTGAAGGATTGCTCATCCTGCGTCGGGGACACGACGCGTGGGCGTATCGCAATGTATGTCCGCATTTTTCTGTGCCGCTTAATTATGAACCGGACACTTTCTGCACTTACGAGAGCCGAGTCTTGATGTGTGCACACCATAGCGCAATGTTTCGTTTCGAGGACGGACTGTGCGTCGACGGTCCATGCAGTGGTGCGCGTCTCACACCGGTTGCAATAACTATTCACGACAACAACATTTTCATCGACGAAGGAGGGGGCTCGGATGATGAGAACAAGAAAAACTGCGCATGAAGTTTCACTTAGTATCCTATGTACAACGGCCGTGTGGCGATGAAGCGTTGCCGGCTTTGCAAGGCGACGATGCCTCGGTACGTTCCTGCGACGGGCGAGAGGTTGGGTCGCTCAGGTACCAGATTCAACCCGCGTGCCGTCGATGTGTCACCGAACTGATTGATGAAACCGCGGCTTCGTCTGTGTATCCCGCGCAATGTGGCGGGGACTGACGCGGAGTTGCATGATATGTCTTAGCCGTTCGATCCCTCGGACGACCCACATTCCAGGAGCCATCATGACGAGAGTACTCGTTCTTTATTATTCGATGTACGGTCATATCGAAACGATGGCCGACGCGGTGGCCGAGGGCGCGCGCGCCGTTCCCGGCACCGAGGTGACGATCAAGCGCGTACCCGAAACGATTCCCGCCGAACAGGCTGCTGCTTACGGAGTCAAACTCGACCAGAAGGCGCCGGTCGCGACACCCGATGAACTGGCCGATTACGACGCCATCATATTCGGCACCCCAACGCGCTTCGGCAATATGGCCGGGCAAATGCGCACATTCCTCGACCAGACCGGCGGGCTGTGGATGAAAGGCGCCCTTATCGGCAAGATCGGCAGCGTTTTTGCATCGACAGGGACTCAACACGGCGGCCAGGAAACCACCATCACTTCGTTCCATACGACCCTGCTGCATCAGGGCATGGTGATCGTGGGAGTGCCGTACGCCTGTGCGGGTCTTACCAACATGAATGAAATCACCGGCGGTACGCCCTACGGCGCAACCACGCTGGCCGGCGCTGATGGCAGCCGGCAGCCGTCACAGAACGAACTGGAGATCGCGCGCTATCAGGGCAAGCATGTCGCCGAACTCGCTGCAAAAATCGCTGGATAGCCGCTAGCATGAGGGGAGCGGCGAAACAAACGCTCCCATTCTCTAAACCTGGGGCTATCTCCGCGTCAGCGGCGGCACCCCGTTTCAAACGGGAACGATCATGCGATATACCCTCTTCGAGCGACGCAAAGACGAACTTATCCTGGTTGCGCGTGTGCTTCTGATGGTCCTGTTTCTTATCTTCGGCTGGAGCAAGCTGACGGGCTTTTCAGGCACGATTGGTTACATGGCGAAGGCAGGCGCGCCGTTTCCCGCGCTCTCGGCCGTGATTGCGGTCGTCATGGAGTTGTTCGTCGGACTTGCAATTGTCGTCGGATTCTATACTCGTCCGCTCGCGTTTCTGTTTGCGTTGTACACGCTAGGCACAGCGCTCATCGGTCATCATTTCTGGACGATGGCCGGCGCAGAACGAGCCGCGAACATGATCAACTTCTACAAGAACGTCAGCATCATGGGCGGACTGCTGCTTCTGTGCGTAACCGGCCCTGGGAAGTACTCGATCGACAGGAAGTGATGGCTCGCACTGCGCGGCGTCTCTTCTACCGTCGTACGATGCTGTCTGTGAGCAACTCGATGCGGGCGGCCAAGGCGAGCAGCAAACGGGTCTAGCGGTCATCATCATTCGTGCTGTCTATCGAAGAGATGCTCCTCCAGGCGGCGGGTGTCGTTCTCAGCACGTGACTTCGACTGAACTCCGTCCGCGCGGACGGGCGCTGCGAGACGGCTGGACTCAGCCGAAGCCGTCGGACGTAATGGAGCAGAGGCGATCTCGCCCAGCATCCTGACAAGCGCTCATGGCGATCACGAGCGCCACTACATCGCCGCGGTTGAGTTCATGCATGTCATCTTTCCGCACTGGCTTGCGTCTGCGATGACGCTCGTCGGCGGATTCCTGTTCGCGTCGAGATATCGGAAAGAACGCTCGCTGGCACTCTGCTGCGCCGAGCACGCGCTGTATGGATGCGTCATCTCTCCGCCAAGTCTCGATGGTTATTCCTTCCTCTGAAACCTGACGAACGCACGATGCGAGCAGCAAGCCCAACACGCTACTTTCGACAGATCGCCCTCCTGGCTTCAGTTTCTTGAAAGGCAGCCGATAAGACTCCTGTGAACCCGCGTAAACCGTTGTCGTCGGACCTTCCATGAAACTCAGCCTCAAAATCCCGTTAGCTTTTGCAGCCGCGCTGCTTTTCATGTTCGCCGCCGCACTCTACGGCGTTTTCGCCCTCGATCAGTCGATCGACGCTTACAGGACAGTAGTCGCGCGCAACGTCGCACAGGAACGCATGGTGTCTGCAACGCTCGTCGCGTTCAAGCTGCAAGTGCAGGAATGGAAAGACACGCTGCTTCGCGGAAAGGACCCGGCCAAGCTCGACAAGTACTGGACGGCCTTTCAATCGCGCGAAGCGACGGTGAATAAGCTGGCCGATGAACTCAAACGGACGTTGCCCGCTGGCGAGAGTCGCGAATTGATCGAGCGGTTCGCAACAGCACATCGCGCGATGGGTGAAGGTTATCGCCGCGGCTTCGAGGCGTTCAAGGCGCAGGGCTACGAACCGTCGGCCGGCGACAACGCCGTTGCTGGCGTCGATCGTGAACCGGCGGCGTTGCTGGAGCAATCGGCAAAGAAGATCGCCGCAGACAGCGCCGAAGTGTCCCTGGCGGCAGACCGGGCCGGTGAACAGGCCACCGTCATCAGCATCACCCTGATGCTGGCGGTTCTCGTGCTTGCATCGATCGGCGGCTATCTCTTTAGCCGGTCGGTGTCGCGTCCGCTGGCGCGTGCACTTGGATGTGCACAGGCCGTCGCAGCAGGCGACCTCTCGCTTGATTTTCACTCAGACGGCAAGGACGAGATCGCGGCGTTACTGGTCGCGCTCAAGCACATGCAGTCGAGCCTGGCGAGCGTCGTGAGCAAGGTGCGCCTGAACGCGCACAGCGTCGCAACAGCAAGCGCGGAAATCGCCTCCGGCAATCTCGATCTTTCGTCGCGCACCGAAGAACAGGCAGCATCGCTGCAGCAGACTGCGGCCAGCATGGAAGAGATCACCACGGCAGTACGCCAGAACGCCGACCATGCGGCGGCGGCATCGTCGCTGGCAGGGTCCGCGTGCGAAACCGCGGCAAGCGGCGGGCAGATGATGGAGCGTGTCGTCGAAACGATGAACGGCATCTCCGAAAGTTCGGCGAAAGTGAGCGAGATCATCTCGGTCATCGACACGATCGCGTTTCAGACCAACATTCTCGCGTTGAACGCGGCTGTGGAAGCCGCGCGAGCGGGCGAGGAAGGGCGCGGTTTCGCGGTCGTCGCCAGTGAAGTACGGGCACTCGCGCAGCGCAGCGCGGCGGCAGCGCGAGAGATCAAGTCACTCATCGAACACTCCAGCGAGCGTGTCGAGACGGGCTCGGCGCTCGTGCGCGATGCGGGAACCATCATTGCGGACATCGTGACTTCGGTGCAGCGCGTGACAGGGGTCGTCGGCGAGATCACGTCGGCTTCCCAAGAGCAGCGCATCGGCATCGAGCAGGTCAATCTCGCGGTGACTCAGATGGACCAGGTCACACAGCAGAACGCGGCGCTGGTCGAGCAGGCATCCGCGGCGGCTCACGCGCTCGCGGAGCAGGCCGGCTCGCTGCGGGACGCGGTGGCGGTGTTCAGGCTGAGGGAAGATGCGCATGCCGCACCGCACCGCGCGTTGGCCGCAGCGTAACGGAGGCAACGGGACGAAGCCGGCGGATGCCGGTCCCGCTCCGGTTTAGCGCTCGTCAGCAGTCACGGCGGGTGCGGGAATCGCACGTTCGCCTCCAACCGAATGCGTTTCCAGCCGCGAGCCATTCGATCTCGCGGCTGAAGGAAGGTGCATCCGTGAAGCCGTTGAAGATCAGGCGGAGACAGGCTCCACCTTTGGCCATGCCAATAGCGACGCATTGAACATTTAGCCGCCACATAACACTTTGTGGTCAGTTGCAGAATTGCTGAGATAGCGGCCCCGCTTCACGCGATATCTTTTTTGGCCGGTTTGTCCGCCATTCCTTTCGATCGATCCAGAGCGTGAACTGATCGATCAGGCCCATGCGGTGCACTGAGTCGCTATGGCAAAGGCGGCGTTCACGTTTCGGTTGACGACGTTTTTATGGCGACGGCTGCCGGACTGGCGTGGGATCGAGGCCTCCGGCAGGGAATTGAACTCTCTGTTCAGTGGCGCTTGCAAGCACTGGACAGTGACGAGCTTGGCCGAGAGCTCGCCGGCGATCGATCTAGTACGTTATTGAGCCGATGCGGTCCAGAGATGAGCCGTGCAAAAGGCCACCAGTGACCGCCATGGTAAAGAGTCGGATCTGAGCACGACGATCGACGGCCAATCATATCGGCATCCTAAGCTCTTGCGCTGACGTTCAACGATCAGACGAGACGCGCACCACCGTCAACGTTGAGCGTCGCGCCGTTCATAAACCCATTCGACATCAGGAAGACGACACCCGCACCGGCTTCGTCCGACGTGCCGAGGCGGCGCAAAGGAAGCGTTTGCTTGAGCCGGTCGACGACAGAGTCGCGAGCATTACCCAGTGCCTTATGGAGAATGGGCGTATCGATCGGGCCGGGTGACAAGGTGTTGACGCGAATCGGCGCAAGCTCTAGCGCAAGGCCTCGCGCAAAGGCTTCCATGGCCGCCGATGCTGCGGCAAGGATAGCGGTTCCATAGGCGTTGGGACGATCCGCGAGACTTCCTGAGATAAACGTGATCGAGCCATCGCTGCTCAGTCGATCGCCCAGCGCGCGGATCACGTGTACAGCTGCCCAGATGCGCTCATCGAATGCCTGCCGCAGATAGTCCACGTTGGTGTCGCGGACCTTGCCAGAGACGAAAGTTCCCGCCAGTAGGACGAGGTGGTCGATCGTAGGTATGTCTTGCACCGCTAGTTGAAGGGCGTTTGGGTCTGTCACGTCAGCGGCTCGCCACCCGGCGAAACCGTGGTGTGCTGCTGCCTGTTCTGCGGAAGCCGCTGTCCGACCAACAACGATGACATGCGCGCCGGCGTCCTTGGCCTGAAGGGCGGCTTCCAGTCCGATCCCGGATGTGGCGCCAAAGACAAGTACGTTCTTCCCCGCGAGGACTGATTGCTGTCGCTGCGCTGCGTCACTCATGACTCTTCTCCTGTTGGCTGACGCAGGTCTGCGTCGATGGAAGAAGATTAATTCGCGATAACGCGCTTGATAATGAGCCCTGCTTTCGCTTTAATAGTGCCATGATGGAACAAATAGCGATAGAAAGGCTGACAGGCTTGATTGCGTTCGCCCGCGCTGCGTCGCTTGGGAGCTATACGGCCGCCGCCAGGTTGCTCGGGGTCTCGCCGTCTGCGGTTAGCAAGAGCGTGCAGCGTTTGGAACAGCATTTCGGTCTTCGACTCTTTAGTCGAACCACACGCTCACTAACGCTTACACCCGAGGGACGCGACCTACTGGAGCGCACTCAGCGTCTGCTTCGCGAGGCGGATGGCATCGAGCAGGGCGTGGCAGCGGCACGCGCCGAGCCTGCGGGCATCATCAAGGTCGCAGCGCCATTGCCGGTGGGCGTGCATATCCTGGCAGCAGCCATGCCGAGCTTTCGAAGGCGCTATCCGAAGGTGAGCGTCGACCTTCGGCTGAACGACCGCTACGTCGACCTGATCGACGAAGGCGTGGACGTCGCCATTCGAGTGGGCGACCCTGGAGACGCACGCCTGATCGTGCGTCGGCTCGCGCCGCACCGCATATGCGCGTTTGCCTCGCCCGCCTATATCCAGGAGCGAGGCTTGCCAACACATCCGAACGATCTCGTGAAGCACGACTGCATCAACTTTAGGTATCAGTCATCGGGCCAGGAGGCTGCGTGGCCGTTCGACATGGGTGACAGGGTGCTGGAGTTCACGCCGCCCTCGGGCCTAATCATCGATGCCAGTGACGCGATTGCTGCAGCGCTTGTCGCAGGCGCGGGCATCGGTATCTCTGCAACCTATATCGCCGCGCCATATGTTGCGCGAGGGGAATTGATGCCAGTGCTTTCCCAGTTTGCGCATGATCGGTTCCACTTGCATGCGTTATGGCCGGAGAGTCGACGGGGCAATCCGGCCGTCAAGGCGTTCGTGGGCTTCCTGCGAGAGATATTTCCAGACCCGACTCCGTGGGACGCGCTGGTGAAGACGAAAGCTGGCATTCGCCCGTGACTTCACCCGTGCCGGTCGGGTCGCCGATCCAGGCATGGGGAGGAGACACCGTCGCAGGATGTCTTCAATCGAAACAGCTAGTTTGGATGGACGCCGTGCTGGCGTGCAACCATCGAGACCGACATGTCTGGCTAGAAACTCTCTCTCACCATCGTCGCTCGCGCGCTTGCGTCGCGTCGAGGGTAAAGCGCAACGGTGGGCGCCGGTCACTTGAAACCAATGACCATTGAATCCGGTCCGACGAGTGGCTCAATGCGCACTGCTTTGAACCCCGTTTCCTCCATCCATTGCCGACACTGGGCACCCGTGTAGTCGAACCCGCCCGGTGTCTCGATGAGCATGTTCAGACTCATCAACAAGCCGAAGACGTTCTTGCGACGTTCGTCGTCGATTACCGCGTCGTACACGATGAGCGCCCCGCCCGTCGGCAAGGCGGCGTAGCACTTGCTCAGCAGTTCAAGCTTCTGCGGCAACGCCCAGTCATGCAGGATGTGGCCCATGACCAGCACATCGGCCGACGGACATTCGTCCCTGAAGAAGTCTCCCGGATAGAAGCGCAGCCGCTCTGTCAGGCCGTGTTCGGCGACATACTCGTTGAATACCGGCTCGACGGCCGGCAAGTCGAAACCGCCGCCTGTCAGGTGCTCATGCGCGAGGGCAACCTGCACTGGCAAGGCGCCTTGAGCTGCGCCGATATCGATGAACGTGCCGTAATCGGCCCACGGGAACTGTTGTGCGATCGCGCGCGCCGCGCCTAGGCTCACGCCGGTCATTGCCTGGAGGAAGCCGCGCAACGACGGTTCGTCGCGGTAGATCGCGTCGAATGGATTGCCGCCGCGCTTGGCCTCGTTTTGCGGAAGTCCGGTGACGAGTGCTTCGGTCAGCGAGCCCCAGAACGGATAAAGCCGTGCATTCGCCATCTCCAGCAGGCCGCCAATATAGCTGGACTTTCCCTTATCGAGAAAGAGGCCGGTCTCAGGCGTGTTGTGATACACGGCTCCTTCACGGTCCAGCAAATGAAGCGCGACCAGGGCATCCAGGAAGTCGTGCGCCGCACGCGGATGCAGGCCGAGTGCACCCGCAAGTTCGGACGCTTCGCGGGGACGGTTCGCGAGTTCTGTAAAAACACCGAGCTCAACCGCGGACAGGAGTGTCTTCGATGCCCAGAAGCCCATGCCTATCTGCAGCAGCCTTTCAGGAGACGGGGCATGACTGAACTCGGACGCTGGCGCGCTCTCCATATCGCATCCTTCTTTTGATATACCTAATTTAAAGGGGTGCTTGATTCCGCTAGAAGTCCGAAGCTAACTGTAGGCGGTGCGTCGGCCGCGTTCAAGCTCCTTATGTGCGCCGGCGCGCATCGAGTTTTGTTCACTGGAGGGAGTGAAACGCCTGCCGGTGCACTGTCGAAGATTCGGGCTTCTGGGGACATGCGTAGGGAGGAGACAACTGCACCCGGCGGCCAAATAACGATGCAAGGTCGCAACTGGCGACACGCATTCGCACGCGTCCTGCGAACGCGCTGATCCAAGAAGGGAAAGCCTCTATCACGACGGCGCACTAACGCCATAAGTCCAATGCGTTGACCGAAGTCCGTGCGCTTCTGCTAGACGCCGCTTTGCAGTACGCGGACGACCGTCTCTGCGCTGCACAGGGCGGACAGCCATGGCGCGGCGGCTTCGTCTGCGAGGAGTAGACAGCGTCGAAGACCAAGCCGAACGTGTTTCCCGATGGCAGCAGGATGGACGTGCACCGCGCTAGGAACCACGATGTTGCCGCCATCGAAGGGCAGTCCCAGAAACTCACGCGCGGTGCAGCCAAAGATCGCCGGCGCGCGGCCAGCTCGTCAAGTGCCGCGGCGATGGTCGCGCCGATTGCTCCCGGTCTCACGATGGCGACTGTCCCTTGTCGCTGGACGACAAGAAGGAGCATGTTACTGACAGCCTTCGTTATCAGCTTGCACCGCAAACGGGATCGTGCGCACCACGCGCGAGTGAGTCGTGACCTCGAATGGCGTACGCCGATTGCCCTCAAGGCGGCGACACAACGCCAAGCTCTTGTTTTTTAAACGAAAGTAAGCACTGGCATAAAGACTGCGTTGCGAGTTTCATCTTGTATTCAAGTTTGAACTCATGAAAGCAACCGCAGCCGACCTTCCTTTCACCGTTCGCTCACTCGTCGATGCTTACGCACGCGGCGATACCGATCCGCTGCAAGTCATCGCCATGACGCTCGCACGTATCGAAGCCAGCAAGCGGCCCGAAGCGTGGACACTCGTCGTTCCGGCATCGGACCTTCACGCCACAGCGAGCGCGCTCACACGCGACCTCGTCGAACAGGGCGCTGCGATCTTCGAGCGCAAGCCGTTGCTCGGCGTGCCGTTTGCGGTGAAGGACAACATCGATTTCGCGGGTTTGCCGACGTCCGCCGCATGTCCCGCGTTCGCTTATACGCCGAACGAGACCGCATTCGCCGTGCAGCGTCTGATCGATGCAGGCGCGATCCTCATCGGCAAGACCAACCTCGATCAGTTCGCGACCGGGCTCGTCGGCACGCGTTCGCCGTTCGGTGCGGTGCGGCAGGTGAATCATCAAGAGTATGTATCGGGCGGTTCCAGTTCAGGTTCGGCGGTGACCGTGGCGCAAGGCATCGTCGCGTTCTCGCTCGGCACCGATACCGCCGGCTCCGGCCGCGTGCCTGCGGGCTTCAACGGCATCGTCGGACTAAAGCCGACGCTGGGACTCGTCAGCAAGCGCGGCGTCGTGCCCGCGTGCAGAAGTCTGGATACGCTGTCGATCTTCGCGCATGACGTCGCCGATGCATGGCTCGTGCTGCAACAGATGGCCGCATTCGATGCGCGCGACGGATTTTCGCGCCGCGTCGCATCGCTCGGACTGTTGCGCGATGCACCGCGCGTCGCGATCCCCGACACGCTCGAATTCTTCGGCGACACGCAAGCCGCCGATGCCTTCGCCGCGACGCTCGATCATCTGAAGCTCGAACCTGCAACGTTCCCTTTCGCGCCGATGCAGCGCACCGCCGCGCTGCTCTACGACGGCCCGTGGGTCGCGGAAAGGCGCGCTGCGCTGGGCGAGTTCTTCGTGACGAATCGCGAAGACATCGATCCGACCGTAGCCAAGGTCATAAGCAAGGCGGATGCGGTCTCCGCCGCCGACGCCTTCAACGGCCAGTACGAACTTACGCTGCTGAAGCGCGAAGCGGATGCCCTGTTCGAACGTTTCGATATCCTTATTGTTCCGACCACGCCGACGCATCCGACCATCGCAGACGTGCAGGCGAATCCGGTCGAAGTGAACAGCCGGCTTGGAATCTACACGAACTTCGTCAATCTGCTCGATCTCTGCGCGCTCGCCGTGCCGTGTCTGCCACGCGCCGACGGTTTGCCCGCGGGCATCACGTTGATTGGTCCAGCGGGCGCGGACTGGCGGCTTGCCGTGCTCGGCGCGCAGATCCAGGCGCTTGCGGATGTCAGCATCGATCCGCTGCCGCTTCAGGAACCGAGCGTCACGCTCGCCGTCGTCGGCGCACATCTGCGCGGCATGCCGCTCGAATGGCAGATGAAGCAGGCGGGCGCGCGGTTCGTCGAAGAGACCGTGACGTCGCCGCACTATGCGCTCTACGCACTCGCCGATACCGAGCCGCCCAAGCCCGGCCTCGTGCGCAATCCGGCAGAAGGACGCTCGATCGTCATCGAACTGTGGGACATGCCCGTGCGCACCTTCGGCGCATTCGTCGCAGCGATCCCGGCGCCGCTCGGCATCGGCACCGTCACGACTGGCGATGGCCGCGTCGTCAAGGGCTTCATCTGCGAACCGGCGGCCGTCGCGCCCGAGAGCGGCGCGCTCGATATCACTTCATTCGGCGGCTGGCGTGCGTATCGGCACAGGCTTGTCTCCGCATCCAACGATCAACCCACACAGGAAGCCACATCATGACCAATCGCCGCCACTTCATCAAAGGTGCGGGCGCGCTCGCCCTCGGCAGCGCGTTGCCGTTCGATCTCGCCTTCGGCGCAAGCAATCTCACTGTCGGCGTGATCTATGTCGGCGCGAAAGGCGATTACGGCTATAACCAGGCACAGGCGCAGGCGACGGCGATCATCAAGAAGATGCCGGGCGTGAAAGTGGTCGAGGAAGAGAACGTGCCTGAAACCGTCGCCGTGCAAAAGACGATGGAAGCGATGATCGAGCAGGACGGCGCGACGCTCATCTTCGCGACGTCGTTCGGCTATTTCGACCCGCACGTGCTCAAGATGGCCGCGAAGTATCCGAAGGTCCGCTTCGCGCATTGCGGCGGTTTGTGGAAGCAGGGCAATCCGCCGAATATCGGGAGCTACTTCGGCTATATCGACGAATGCCAGTACCTTAACGGCGTCGTCGCGGGCCACGCGAGCAAGAGCAAGAAGCTCGGCTTCGTCGCCGCAAAGCCGATTCCGCAAGTGCTGCGCAACATCAACGCGTTCACGCTCGGCGCGCAATCGGTCGATCCGTCGATCACCACCCACGTCATTTTCACCGGCGACTGGTCGATGCCGGTCAAGGAAGCCGAAGCGGCCAACAGTCTCGTCGATCAGGGATGCGATGTGCTGACCTGTCACGTCGATGGCCCGAAGGTCGTCATCGAAACGGCGGAGAAGCGCGGCGCGATGAGTTGCGGCTATCACGCGAGTCAGGCTGCGCTCGCGCCGAAGGGTTATCTCACGGGCGCGGAGTGGGACTGGGCGACGCCGTACAAGGCACTCGTCACCGATGCGCAAGCCGGCAAGCCGCAGCCGAATATCCTGCGCGGCGGCCTGAAGGAAGGCTTCGTGAAGATGTCGCCATACGGCGCGAAGGTCACCGCCGATGCGAAGAGCAAAGCCGACGCCATCAAATCGAAGATGGTCGCGGGCGATTACGTGATCTTCAAAGGCCCGATGAAGGACAACAAAGGCGACAGCGCCATTGCGTCGGGCACGGCATACGCACAGACGGACATCAAGCTGGAAAGCATGAACTATCTCGTCGCTGGCGTCGTCGGGCAGATCTGATTCTTTCGTTTGCGGAGCCGGTATGCGTTCCTATCCTCTGTTACCGCGTGTGGCGCTGAGCGCGTTGCCTGCGTTGCCGACGTTGTGCGCGCTCATCGGCACACTGGTGATGTTTTCGCTGTTCCTGCTCGTGCAGGGCCAACCTGCCGATGATGCGCTCGTGCTGATCGCGCAAGGCGCATTCGGCTCGTCGTTCGCGTGGCAAAGCACATTGCTGCGTGCGGCGCCGTTGATGCTCACCGCGTTGTGCGTCGCGTTGCCTGCGCAGGTCGGGCTTATCGTGATCGGTGGCGAGGGGGCGCTTGCGTTGGGCGGACTGGCATCCGCGGTCGTCGCGACGCTCGTGCCCGCCGGGATGCCGTGGCTCGTCGCTGCACCGTTGATTGCGCTCGCGGGCATGGTCGCGGGCAGCGTGTGGATCGGCGCGGTCGGCGCAATGCGGCAACTGCGCGGCGTGAACGAGACCATCAGCAGTCTGTTGATGTCCTATATCGCGATTGCATTGTTCAAGCATCTCGTCGAAGGCCCGTTGCGCGATCCCGCGAGCCTCAACAAGCCTTCGACGCCGCCCGTTCCCGATGCGTTCGCCATCGGCTCATTGCCGGGTCTAGATGTGCACTGGGGCCTGTTCTGGGGCGCGCTCGCATGCGTCGCGGCATGGGTGTTCGTGCGTCACAGCACCAAAGGCTTCGCGATGCGCATTGCAGGCGGCAACAATCATGCGGCGAAGCTCGTCGGCTTGCCGGTGAACAGGCTCGCCATCGCAGCATGCGCAATGGGCGGCGCGGCAGCGGGTCTCGCGGGCATGTTCGAAGTCGCGGCGGTGCAGGGAAGTGCGAACGCGTCGCTGCTGGCAGGTTATGGGTATGCGGGCATTCTCGTCGCGTTCGCGGCGCGTCAGAACCCGCTCGCGATCGTGTTGTGCGCCGTGCTCGTCGGCGGCATCGAAGCGAGCGGTTCGCTGCTGCAGCGCCGCCTGGGCTTGCCCGATGCGACCACGCTCGTCCTGCAAGGCTTGCTGTTCGCCCACTTGCTCGCTTGGGAAGCGATGGGTGGCCGCCTCGCCGCATGGCGCATCAGATTGCAGGCGATGTCGGTCGCGCGTGCATCGGTTCGACTGGAGGGTACGCATGTCTGATGCACATTCACCCATCGCGGTGTTGTTGTTGTCGCTGTTCGCCGGCGCCATTCGTGTGAGCACGCCTTATCTGTTCGTGAGCATCGGCGAATGTCTGACGGAGAAGGGCGGGCGCGTCAATCTCGGCCTCGAGGGCATCCTCGTTTCAGGTGCGATGACCGGTTACGCCGGCGCGTATCTCTCAGGCTCGCCGTGGCTCGGCGTGCTCGCGGCCGGTAGCGTCGGACTGCTGCTCGGCTGTCTGCACGGTCTCGTCTGCTCGTTGCCGCGCGTGTCGGACATTGCGTTCGGCATCGCGTTGATGCTGGTCGGCACCGGCCTCGCATTCTATCTCGGCAAGCCGTTCATCGAGCCGCAAGCACCGATGCTGCCGTCGATCGATCTCGGCGCGTGGGCATCGTCGCCGCAATTGCATAACGCGTTGCACGTCAATCCGCTGTTCATCGTCGGCGTGGCGCTGGCGTTCGCGTTGCAATGGGGCTTGCGTCATACGCGCTGGGGCATGGCGTTGCGGCTCGTCGGCGAGAACGTGGAAAGCGCCCGCGCAATGGGCTATCCGATCACGCGGGTGCGCATTCTGGCGACGACGGTCGGCGGTTTCTTCGCGGGCGTCGGCGGTGCGTATTTGTCGCTCGTTTATCCGGGGAGCTGGAACGAAGGCTTGTCGAGCGGACAAGGCCTGATGGCCGTCGCGCTCGTCATTTTCGCGCGCTGGCAGCCTGTGCGATGCCTGTGGGCCGCGCTGATCTTCGGCGCAGCGGGCGCGCTCGGCCCGGCGTTGCAGGCCATCGGCGTGACGAGCGGTTACTACCTCTTCAACGCCGCGCCTTATGTGCTGACGCTCGCCATCATGATCGTCAATTGCCGCCCCGATCGCACGCTGGCCGGTGCGCCGGGCGAACTCAGTCTCACACGTTGAAGCATGAATCACGGAGCCCAACACATGACCCGCTTCATTGAAGCACGTCCCTATCCGTGGCCTTACGACGGCAATCTGCGGCCGGACAATACCGCGCTCGTCATCATCGACATGCAGACGGATTTTTGCGGTATTGGCGGTTACGTCGACAAGATGGGCTATGACCTGTCGATGACGCGCGCGCCCATCCAGCCCATCCGCAATGTGCTCACGCTCATGCGCGAGCAGGGCTTCACGATCATTCATACGCGCGAGGGGCATCGGCCGGATCTGTCGGACCTGCCCGCCAACAAGCGATGGAGAAGCCGGCGCGCGGGAACGAATGGCGTGGGTATCGGCGACGACGGTCCGTGCGGAAAGATTCTCGTGCGTGGCGAACCCGGCTGGGAAATCATCGACGAGTTGAAGCCGGTTGAAGGCGAGATCGTCATCGATAAGCCGGGGAAAGGTTCGTTCTGTGCGACCGACCTGGAGATGGTCTTGCGTACGCGCGGCATCGTCAATCTGGTGCTGACTGGCATCACCACCGATGTGTGCGTTCACACGACGATGCGCGAAGCGAACGACCGCGGCTTCGAATGCACGATTCTCGCGGACTGCTGCGGCGCGACCGATCAGGGCAATCACGACGCAGCGCTCAACATGGTGTTGATGCAGGGCGGCGTATTCGGCACGGTATCGGACTCGAACGCGCTGCTCGCTGCGCTGGGACGCTGACCATGAACGCTCCGATCAAAGCGATGGGCGTGGAAGTGCTCGGCGCGACGAAGCGTTTCGGCGCGTTCACCGCGCTCGACGACGTGACGCTCAAGGTGCGAGCCGGCACCGTGCACGCGCTGCTCGGCGAGAACGGCGCGGGCAAGAGCACGCTCGTGAAGGGGCTTGTCGGCTATGGCGTGCTCGACGAGGGCGAGATCATCGCGGATGCGCGGCAAGTGCGTATCGCGTCGCCGCGCGATGCGCAGGCGCTCGGCATCGGCATGGTGTATCAGCACTTCACGCTGGCAGCGGGCTTGTCGGTCGAGGAGAACTTGCTGCTCGCGCGCGGACGGTTGCCGTGGAAGATCGACTGGGCGAAGGAGCGCGGCGCGCTCGCTGCGTTCATGCACTCGATGCCGTTTCGCCTGCCGCTCGATGCGCCCGTTTCCAGCCTTGCCGCGGGAGAAAAGCAGAAACTCGAAATCCTGAAACAGCTTTATCTGCAGCAGCGTTTTCTGATTCTCGACGAACCCACGTCCGTTCTCACGCCGCAGGAAGCCGACGAAGTGCTCGGCCTGATGCGCGATCTCGCCACGCGCGGCGAGCTGACGGTGCTGATGATCACGCACAAGTTTCGCGAAGTGATGGCGTACGCGGACGATGTCACGGTGTTGCGCAAGGGCAAACTCGTCGGTACGAGCGCGGTGGCGGATACGAGCCGCGACGAGCTGGCCGCGTGGATGATGAGCGGTGAAACTGGGAACGTTGACGATCCCGAACTCGCCCGGACGCCGTCTGAACGCAGGCCGCTCAAGGCGGATTCGCCAGTGCGCCTGGCGCTTTCGAAGCTCAACGTCATCGACGATCGCGGACATATGGCGGTGCGCGACGTATCGCTGAGCGTGAGGTCGGGCGAAATACTCGGCATCGCAGGCGTATCGGGTAATGGGCAAAAGGAACTGATCGAAGCACTCGTCGGCCAGCGCCGCGTGCAGAGCGGCGAGATGCGCATGCTCGGAGAGCCGTATCGCGCGACGCGTGAAGAGATGACCCGGCTGCGCGTGTTTGCGTTGCCCGAAGAACCGCTGCGCAACGCTTGCGTCGCGAACATGAGCATCGCGGAGAACCTTGCTCTACGCGATTTCGACCGCGCACCGATGAAGCGCCACGGCTGGCGTCTCGATCGCCGCGCGATGCGAGAACGCGCCGAACGTCGAATCGCCGAATTCAACGTGAGGCCGCCGGTGCCTGCGCGCGCCATCGGTACGCTGTCCGGCGGCAACGTGCAGCGCGCCGTGCTCGCTCGCGAGCTTGGGCAAGCGGTCGATGTGCTGATCGTCGCGAACCCGGTGTTCGGACTCGACTTCGCATCGGTGGCGGACATTCATGCGCGCATTCTCGCCGCACGCGATGCCGGCGCTGCGGTGCTGCTCGTCAGCGAAGACCTGGATGAACTGCTGGAACTGGCCGACCGTATCGCCGTAATCGCGGAAGGGCGGCTGGTGCACGAAACGGCTGCAAGCGGCGCGGATCGCGTCGCGTTGGGAAGACACATGGCGGGCCACGTCGAAAGCGCCACGCGCGATGCGGCCGAACCCGTCACCGTCCACGCATAAGGAGCAAGGAAGAATGAGTTCGAGCGGTCTGGGTGGATTGAACAAGTCGCCGCAAGGCATCGTCGTGGGTCTCGTGCAGTTGCAGAATCCCGATGTCGCGACACCGGAGCAACTGGCCGCACAGACGCGGCGCATCGTCGAACTGGTCGGAAAAGCGCGCCGCAACAATCCGGCGATGGATCTCGTCGTGTTCCCGGAATACATGCTGCACGGCCTGTCGATGTCCACCGACGATGCCATCATGTGTTCGCTCGACGGTCCCGAGATTGCTGCGCTAAAGGCCGCGTGCATCGAGCATCGCATCTGGGGATGCTTCTCGATCATGGAGCGCAATCCGGGCGGCAACCCTTATAACAGCGGCATCGTCATCGACGATCGCGGCGAGGTTCAGCTTTACTATCGCAAGATGCATCCGTGGGTCCCGGTCGAGCCGTGGGAGCCGGGTAACGTGGGCGTGCCTGTCTGCATCGGGCCGAAGGGCGCCAGGCTGTCGCTGATCATCTGCCATGACGGCATGTTTCCCGAGATGGCGCGCGAGGCCGCTTACAAGGGCGCGGAAATCATTCTGCGCACTGCAGGCTATACCGCGCCCATCCGTCACGCATGGAAGATCACCAATCAGTCGAACGCATTCCAGAACCTGGCGCAGACCGCGAGCGTGTGTCTGTGCGGCAGCGACGGCACGTTCGACTCGATGGGCGAAGGCATGTTCTGCGATTTCGACGGTACCGTGATGGTCGAAGGCAGTCATCGTCCCGATGAAATCATCACGTGTGAGATGCGCCCCGACCTCGTGCGCGAAGCGCGCGTTCACTGGGGCGTAGAGAACAACATCTATCAGTTTGGGCATCGCGGCTATGTCGCCGTGAAGGGCGGCGCGCAGGACTGTCCGTACACGTTCATGCAGGACATGGTGCGTGGCGAATTTCGTCTGCCGTGGGAAGACGAAGTGGCCGTAAAAGACGGGACGTCATGCGGATATCCGAAGCCCGAACGCCGCTACGAGGGCTGACTCGATGCCTGTACTCACGCGCGCCCGACCGTCTCCATTCTCGTTCGATGCATCGCATACGGCGCTGATCGTCATCGACATGCAGCGCGACTTCATCGAGCCGGGCGGCTTCGGCGAAGCCCTCGGCAACGATGTATCGCTGCTTGAGTCGATCGTGCCGGCCGTCGCCCGGCTGCTCGACCATGCGCGCGATCGCGGCTGGCTCGTCGTGCATACGCGCGAGTCGCATGCGCCAGATCTGTCGGATTGTCCGGATGCGAAGCGGCTGCGCGGCGCACCGCAGGCGCGGATCGGCGATATGGGACCGATGGGCCGGATTCTCGTGCGCGGCGAGCCGGGCAATGCCATCGTCGATGCAGTCGCGCCGGTTGGGGGCGAGATTCTCATCGACAAGCCGGGCAAAGGCGCGTTCTACGCGACGCGTCTCGGCGAAGAACTGGCGCAACGCGGCATCACGCATCTCGTGTTCGCGGGCGTCACGACCGAGGTGTGCGTGCAGACGAGCATGCGCGAAGCGAACGATCGCGGCTACGAATGCGTGCTGATCGAAGACGCGACCGCGAGCTACATCCCCGCTTTCAAGACCGCGACCATCGAGATGATTCGCTCCCAAGGCGGCATCGTCGGATGGACGGCAACGTTCGCTGATCTATCGGAGAACTGATGAAATTGAGTGATCCAGAAACGGTGACCGAAGTCGAGCGAGCATTCGTCGCCTATGAGAAGGCGCTCGTCGATAACGACGTCGAAACCATGAACGCGCTGTTCTGGCACGCGCCGGAAACGGTACGATACGGCATTGCCGAAGTCCAGCATGGCGGAGACGCAATCCGCCGCTGGCGCGAAACGTGCGCGCCGGTGCCGCGTTCGCGCCGTTTGCATCGCACGGTGGTGACCACGTTCGGCGCGGACTATGCCACCGTCAGCACCGAATTCACGAGCGACGCCACACCCTTGCTTGGACGCCAGATGCAGACCTGGGCGCGCGTGGGCGATGCATCGAACGCGTTCGCGGGATGGATCATCGTTGCGGCGCATGTGAGCCTTATCGAAAAGCCCTGAAGAGGCACTGCCGGAGACACCGAATCAACTCGCCCAAACTCACGGACACCAGTGCCGTGCGCGCCATTCAGAGCGCGAATCCGCTTGCCGAACAGGTCTACCAGCAGTTGAAGCAGGACATCTTCAGCTTTCGCCTGTTTCCGGGCGATCGTTTTTCGGAGACCGACATCGCGCAGTATTACGGCGTGTCGCGTACGCCGATGCGCGATGCGCTGTTTCGGCTGTTGCGCGAGGGCTATCTCGAAGTCGGCTTCAGGCGCGGCTGGAAAGTCTCGGAGATCAACTTCGCGCAGCTCGATCAGCTTTACGACTTGCGGATCGTGCTGGAGACCGCATCTATCGAAAAGCTCGCCGCCGCCGTGCCGCCGCATGCGGAAATCGAAGCGCTGAAGTCCATCTGGTGTGTGCCGGTCGAAGCGCGCGAAAGCGATCCTGTCGCCCTTTTCAGCATGGACGAGAACTTTCATCGCGGACTCGTGCGCGCGAGCGGCAACGGGGAAGTGCTGCGCGTGCATAACGAAGTGACGGAGCGCATTCGCATCGTGCGGCGGCTGGATTTTCTGAAGCCGCATCGCACCACCGCCACTTATGACGAGCATGCGAAGATGCTGCGCTTCATTGATCGCGGCAAGTGCGGCGAGGCGGCCATGCTGTTACGCGCGCATATCACGCAGAGCAAGCTAGAGGTGCGGAAGATCACCGTATCGATGCTGACAGAGGCTCGTGAGCGGAAGCTGCCGTTCGTCGGCTGAGGGGTGCGGAGAAATCATTCGTGCCTCGCTCGGGCAATGAATCGTTAGTTAGGCGAAGTTCCTTATGCGTCAGACAGGATGGCATTGCATTGAGCCAATTCATCCATCGGTCTTTGGCCGGCTGTATGTGCGCTCACGAGCGATTCGAGTTTAGTAGCGAACGGACGACATTCATACTCCTAACTAAAACGTGCGATTACGCGCATGCCGTCCGTGCTGTTTAGCGCCCGTGCATTAACGTGTATCGAGACACCCGCTTCGTCCCGCGCGTGGGCTTCGTCCACATAGTGGCGCGGGAGGCGTTGCGCGTAAAACGTCGTCGACTCCATCGGCGAGCAAACGCGAATCCATCTGCGCCATCAGCGGAATGCCCTGACCACTGCACGCTACGCGAGTCGCAGGCGCGCCACGTTGGCCGGACTCCGCAGTTCCTGCACGAAGCTCCCTCCTGCAAATCGCACAGCGCCCTTAGCGGCGCATCACTTTCGGTCGGCAGATAGCCCGGCGTTGGATCGCCCCTCTCCGTAACTTTCCCTTTCGGTGGCATCTGCGCGGTGCGATTGTCGGTTTGCACGAGGCGTCGCGCGAACCGGTCGACCAGCGCAAGTCATCCCGGGCGGGTGGTCAGCCGGGAGCGTTGGAAAGGTCGGGCAAAGAAACCGTCATGTGGCAGAATTGGCTAAGTGGTTTTACCAATTTGCCAATCGGCGGCCGATCCCTACACTGCTCCCTCGTCCATAGACCGAAAAGAAAAAATGCGAGTGTTAATTACCGACTACGACTTCCCGGACTTGGAAATCGAGAAGTCACTCTTTGAGAAAGCGGGAATCGAGGTAGTCGTCGCCCAATGTCGTACTGAGGAAGATGTCATTGCTGCCGCCGAAGGCTGCCAAGGTCTTCTCGTTCAATACGCGCCAATCAACGAGCGGGTTTTCGCTGCAAGGCCGGAGGTCCGGATTGTTAGCAGGTTTGGCGCAGGCTTCGATACGGTGAACACCGTCGATGCCAGCCGACACGGCGTATGGGTAGCAAATTCGCCCGACTACGGCGTGGGCGAAGTTGCAACGCATGCGTTCGCGATGACATTGGCACTGGTGCGTCACGTGGCCCTTTACGACCGCGATGTCAAGGCGGGGAACTGGCACTACGCCAGTTCCGGGCGACTGAAGCGGGCCTCCGACATGACGCTCGGCATCGTCGGGCTCGGTCGTATCGGCAAGCGGATGGCACACATTGCCCGTGACAGTTTCGCTCATGTCGTAGCCTTCGACCCCCATCTGATCGACGGCGATTTCCCGCCGTATATAGAACGTGTGGACCTGCGGACGCTCTTTGAACGAGCCGACGCCGTGTCGTTGCACGTGCCGCTCACTCGAGAGACCACAGGCTTGGTGAATGCCGCGCTGCTGGACTTGATGAAGCCTGGGAGCTATCTCGTCAACACCGCACGCGGTGGAGTCGTGAATATCGACGACGTGCTGACGGCGCTCGACAGCGGAAAGCTCGACGGCGCAGCACTCGACGTTCTCCCCGTCGAGCCGCCAGAAACGCACTCACGCGTGGTGCAGCATCCCCGTGTGCTGATCTCGCCGCATGCGGCGTTCTATTCGGTTGTCGCCGGCGCCGAATTGCGGCGCAAGGCGGCACAGAATTTAGTCGATTGGGCGCGCAACGGACGTCCTTCGTACGTGGTCGTGGAAGGTAGATAAAAGCAGCCGCAGCATAGCCGCGCCGGGAAGGGCAGCTCATTACGCTACATCATTCAATCAAGGGGAATCGGATGCATAACGATAAATTCAAGCGTGTCGCGCGGGTTGTCGCCGCGCTTGCACTGGGCGCCGCGACGTCGACGGTCCATGCGCAAGTCGCTACCGGCAACACGTCGCAAGCCAAAATCGCGTTGTCCAACAATTACGCTGGCAACTCCTGGCGTCAAGCGATGCTCAAAAGCTGGAACAACGCTTCCACGGCGGCGACCAAGGCGGGGATCATTGCAGGCGCATCTGCTTTCACGACTTCGGGAAACCAGATTACCGAACAGGCGCAGCAGGTTCAAAACCTTATCCTGCAGGGATACAAAGCCATCGCAATCGACGCTGCGTCGCCGACTGCGCTCAACGGCGTCATCAAACAGGCATGCAACGCGGGCATCGTAGTCGTGTCCTTCGACGGAATCGTCACCGAGCCGTGCGCATACCGGGTGGTCGTCGACTACAAGAAGATGGGCGAGATGCAGCTGGACTACCTCAGCGAGAGGGTCAAGTCCGGCAATCTGCTCGAGATTCGAGGCATCGCCGGTTCGTCGATCGACGAACAGATCCACGGGGGCATCGCGAGCGGGCTGCAGAAACACAGCGGGTTCAAGACCGTTGGTACGGTCTATGGCAACTGGACTCAGACCGTGGCGCAAAAAGAGGTGACGGGTATCCTGCCGACGCTTCCGAAGATCGATGCCATCGTCACTCAGGGGGGCGACGGTTACGGTGCAGCGCAGGCGTTCAAGGCAGCCGGGCGACCTGTGCCGGTCATCATCATGGGCAATCGCTATGAGGAGCTCGACTGGTGGAAGCAGCAATCGAAAGAAGGCTACCAGACGATGTCCGTTTCCATCGCGCCGGGCATCTCGACCTTCGCATTCTGGGTTGCGCAGCAAGTGCTTGCTGGAAAGAAGATGCCGCACGACGTCATCGTGCCCCTGGTCATGGTCGAGCAGAGCAACCTCGATGACATGCTCAAGAAAACCCAGCCGGGCGGCGTAACGAACGTCGAGTACACACAGGACGATGTGGTGAAGCTGGTCGACAGCATGCCGAAGCATTGAGTGACGAGGTCGCCGGCCTCCTCACCGCGCGCGGAGTGAATGCCCCGCGCGCATTCTTCGACGATTCGAGAGATAAGCATGTCCAGCACGATCGTTTCACTCACCGACATTCATAAGCACTTCGGCAGCAACCATGTGCTCGATGGTCTCAATTTCGCCGTCGAGAGCGGCGAATGCGTCGGACTGCTCGGGCACAACGGCGCCGGCAAATCCACGCTGATGAACATTCTTGCGGGCACGCTCCCGATCGACAGCGGAGAGATGCGAATCGGCGATCGGAAGGTCGCTGCGCATTCGGTCAATGATGCTCATTTGTCGGGTATTCGTTGTGTGTTTCAGGAGCTATCGCTGTGTCCCAATCTGACCGTAGCCGAGAACGTGCGCGTACTGCACCATGGGCTGTCGGGGTGGGGCTGGCGCAAGCGCGCCGCGCGCCTCATCACGGAGAAGCTCGACGAGATTTTTCCGGACCATGGCATTCGATCGGACGCGGTGACGAGCGACCTGACGCTTACGCAGCTTCAGATGGTCGAAATCGCGCGGGCGTTCACGGAAGTAGACGTACCGGTCAAGCTCGTGCTGCTCGATGAACCAACCTCGAGCCTCGACTCGACAACGGCTGACCAGTTGCTGAACTACGTGCAGACCGCAACTGCGCGGCAGCAGGCGGTCATTCTGATTTCGCACATGCTGGGTGAAATCGTGCGCGCCGCTGATCGCAGCGTCGTGATGCGCGACGGACGTGTCGTCGCGACGTTCAATCGAGGGGCGACCAAGAACGAACTGGTCGCCGCGATGGGCAACGTGGCTACCGAGACTCACGGTAGCGCTCCTGCACGCACGAGCAACACAGGCGAGCTACGCGTGGATCTTGCGGTCAAAGGGGAACGCGTTACCGCGCGCAAGGGCGAGATCATCGGCCTTGCAGGACTTGCTGGTCATGGTCAGACGGAAGTGCTGCTCGAGGTGTTCGAGCAAGCCCGGCGAGGGTCGTCGATTGCAAACGGCACGGCTGCTTTCGTCGCGGGAGATCGCGTTAGAGACGGTGTGTTCCCGTCCTGGTCGATCGGCGCCAATCTGTCGATTAGCGCAACCCCGCGGCTGTCGCGCGCAGGGTTTATTTCGCTGGAGTCCGAAGCTGCGCTTGGACAAGCGTGGCGGGAACGCGTGCGCATCAAGACCATGGACATGAATCAACCGATATTGTCGCTATCCGGGGGCAACCAGCAGAAGGTTCTATTCGCACGGGCCCTCGCGGCCGACGCCGATATCGTGCTGATGGATGATCCACTGCGGGGCGTCGATATCGGCACCAAACTCGAGGTCTATCGGTTGATCCAGAGCGAAGCGGAGCAAGGGCGGACTTTTCTCTGGTACTCGACCGAGCTCGACGAACTGGTCTATTGCGACCGCGTTTATGTATTTCGCAGCGGGCAGGTGACAGGCTGTTTTTCTGCTGACGAGTTTTCGGAGGACAAGGTGATCAAGGCTTCATTCGAGGAGGTGGCGCTGTGAACGCATTGCTTCAGCCCGCGCGGCTGCGCGCAGCATTGCCGGTGCTCTCGCTGCTGATCGTGGTGTTGCCGATGTTCTACCTGCAACCGCAGACTTTCAGCTATTTCGGCATCAACACGCTGATTAGCCTGGCCGTTCCAATCGTGCTCGCGACGATGGCCCAGATGTGCGTCATCACCGTGAATGACCTCGATCTTTCTATCGGAAGCTTCGTCAGCTTCGTAGCGTGCGTCGGTGCCTCGATCCTGCAACAGAGCACTGTGTTGGGCATTGCGGTGCTCGTCGGGTGCGTGCTGGTGTATTGCGTGATCGGGATGCTGATCGAGTGGCGCAACCTGCCCTCTATCGTCGTCACGCTCGGGATGTCGTTTGTCTGGCTCGGACTGGCGCTCCTGCTGATGCCGACTCCCGGCGGCAGCACGCCCGAGTGGCTGCAGCAGCTGGTTCAGTGGCATATGCCGGTGATCCCGTTTCCTTTAGTGGCTGCCGTGGTCATTGCTGTGGCGACGCACTTTTTCCTCATGCGCTCAGCGTGGGGCACGCTCTTGCGCGGCGCCGGCGGTAACGGTCGCGCGCTGGCTCGCGCCGGCTGGTCGCTGCTGTGGGCGCGTGGCCTGATGTACGCACTCGCGGGCATTTTCGGCGTGCTGTCGGGACTGACGCTGGTTGGATTCACGACCTCGGCGGATGCAAACATCGCATTGCGCTACACGATGATTTCTATCGCAGCGGTCATTCTCGGCGGCGGTGAATTCGTCGGCGGAAGAATCTCTCCGTGTGGCGCGGTCATCGGAGCACTGACGCTAACGCTTGCAGCATCGCTGCTTTCATTCCTGGAAATCTCACCAACATGGCAAATCGGAGCGCAAGGCGTGATTCTCATCATAGTGTTGTCCCTGCGGGCAGTGATCGGACGGACGCGAGCATGAGCCCGTTCCTGGCGGTTCGGACGACCCTGAGCAAACCCTGGCTGTGGTCGTATGCCGGCGCCTTGATGGTGTGGCTGATTACCATCGGTGGCGTCCGGGGGCAGGGCGCCGGCGGCATCGTCGCTGCGGCATTGGCGTTCTCGGTGTTCCTGGTTCTGGTCGGCCTGGGGCAGATGCTCGTCATCACTTCGGGCCCGGGCAACATTGACCTGTCCGTGCCTTCGACGATTACCCTTGCGGGCGTTGTCTCGATGCAGTTGATGGGCGGGGAAAGCCAGATGATCGTGGCCGGCGCGCTCGCCGCCGTCGCTGTCGGTATCGTGGTAGGGACTTTCAATTACGGCCTGATACGGTTGCTGCGGATTCCGCCGATCATCGCGACCATGTCGTCGAGCTTTCTGATTCAGTCCATGGCGATCAGCTACAACGAAGGCGCACGCGCGGCACCGCCGTCCACGCTCGTCGCTTTCGCGAACGGCCGCGTGATGGGCGTGCCCTACACGGCTATCGGTGTCGTTGCGCTGGCTGTTGCGCTCGGCTACGTGACGACTCGCACCGTGTATGGCCGCTCGCTGTCAGCCATTGGCCAAAACGCGGGCGCCGCGCGCCTGGCCGGCGTCAGGGTCGAGCGCACGCGCTACTTCACCTACGCTGTCTGCGCCGTGCTGGCGGCCCTTACCGGGTATCTGCTCGCTGCCTTCTCGGGCGGCGCGACGCTCGACATGGGTGACGACTACATGCTGTCGTCGATTGCGGTGACGGTCATAGGCGGCACCGCCGTCGCGGGTGGCCGCGCCAGTGTCCCGGGGATTTGGGGTGCCGCGCTGTTCCTGTTCCTGATGGTGGCCATGCTCAACGCGCTAGGCGTCGGCGCGGGGCTTCGACTTGTCATTACCGGTGTACTCATCATCGGCATCATCATCTTCGCAAGTAAACCAAAGAACTGAAAAGGAGGGCGAATGTCAGCAGAAGGGTGCGGTTACGAGATCATCGACCCGGCATTCCGGGAACTCATTCTTCCCAACGCATGGGTCGAGAAACTCTATGGCGGCTGCCGCTGGGCCGAGGGACCGGTGTATTTCACGGACGGCGACTTTCTCGTATGGAGCGACATCCCTAATAACCGGATGATGCGCTGGGTTCCGGATCTGGGTGTGTCGGTGTTTCGCCAGTTCTCGAATTACAGCAACGGCAACACGCGCGACCGGCAAGGCCGGCTCGTGTCGTGCGAGCAGGGCGGGCGGCGCGTCACGCGAACCCAGCCGGACGGCACGATCGAGGTGATTGCCGACCAGTATCAGGGCAAGCGGCTCAATTCGCCTAACGATGTCGTGGTCGCATCCGACGACAGCATCTGGTTCACCGATCCAACCTACGGCATTCATAGCGACTACGAAGGTTATAAGGCGCAAAGTGAAATAGGCGCCTGCTATGTCTACAGATGGGACGCGCATAGCCGCGAGTTGACTGTCGTCGCGGACGATTTCCTGAAGCCCAACGGGCTTGCATTCTCTCCGGATGAAAGCCAGCTTTACATTGCCGATACAGGCGCTACGCACACGGAAAACGGCCCGCACCACATCCGCGTATTCGACGTCGTGGATGGCGTGACGCTGGCTAATGGGCGGGTATTCGCGGAAATCGATCCGGGACTCGCTGATGGGTTTCGCCTCGATGTGCAGGGCAACGTCTGGACGTCGGCCGGCGACGGCGTGCATTGCTATTCCCCTGCAGGGAAGCTGCTCGGCAAGATCAAGATTCCAGAAGTTGTCGCGAACGTGACCTTTGGTGGACCGAAGCGCAATCGGCTTTTCATTGCAGCGACCAGTTCGATCTATGCGGTGTACGTCGGAGTTGCCGGCGCACAAAGGCCTTAAAGCTATCTAACGGCGCACTTTCATTTTCTCGCAAGCAAGCTGATCGATAGTATGGGAAGTCTTTCCCGGGACGCTTTGGGGCGGTACACGGCTACGGAACGACGCTAAGGAAAGAAGCGGCAAACGCCACTGCGAACTCGTGGCGCGGCGAGATCAACGGTTATGCCACCGTGCGCTGTCGAGGAATTCGCCTCGACAGCGCACGACGCGTTTACCGAAGGCCGAAACCGCTTCGTGCGTCTAAGCAGGCCGTTTAGAAGGGCGACGAGCGGGGCGAGCGGGCGCCGTTACATCATCCGGGGCGGCGTCCTGCGTCAAGCTGGACGTGAGCCGTTTGAATGACGAATCCATATGCTTGTGCATGGCCGCACGCGCAGCAGTGGCGTTCTTCGCGCGGAGCGCGGCCAGGATAGCCCTGTGCTCTGCGACTGCCTGGGCCCATACCGCAGTCGTATCGAAATGACTGTTCAACAAGTCGAAGAGCGGTCCCATGCGGGCATCGAACAGACGCGTGACCAGTCCGACCAGCACGCTGTTGCCCGTGGCTTCGGCGAGTGATACGTGAAACAAGCGGTCAGCCTCGAGGGGATCGATGCCCGCCGCGATTTGGGTTTCCATCGCGTCGATGGCTTCTTCTATGGCCTTGAATTGGGCCGCCCGCCCTGTTTTCGCCGCAGTCGCTGCGACTTCACCCTCGACCAGCTTGCGGGCCCGGATGAGTTCTAGAGGGCCTTCTTCGCTCGACAGGTCCAGGACATCGTTGTTGCGCTGTTGGCGCGTTGCACGCACGTAGATGCCGGAACTGACGCGTACTTCAATCAGACCTTCCACTTCGAGCGCAATCAGGGCTTCTCGCAACGAAGGCCGACTGACGCCCAGTTGAACTGCCAGATCACGTTCCGTCGGCAGCCGAGTCCCAACCGGGAATTCGCCGCTCATGATGAGCGCGCGCAATTGATCGCTGATCTTCCGGTAAAGTCGCTGGGGTTCGATTGCCTTGATGGGCATAAGCTATTCCGTCGGTGTTACTGATATTTGACTAGGCACGATCCAGAATGAGGGCGCGGTCCGCGGTCGCTGCCCCTGCCTGCCTGATACGAGAAATTATACGCGCCCGCGACCCGGCTCCATGCTGGGAAAACCATGAGGAGACTGGCTTCCACGCGCTTTGCCGCAGAGTGGGCGCGTGCGCATGTCGTCTCTTGTCGGCTGCGTTGCGGACTCTCGACTGCAGTAGTTGGCCGATCCATTGCCGATACCGCTGTAAGAAAAGTTAGACGGATCGAATGCGCTCCATAAGGCCATCCCCGCTTTTCTCGCAGCGTCCGGTCCACACGGTGACGAAGCGGGATAAAGCAGCGCCCGCAGCGTTGGTACGGCCATCGTCGTGCGTATTTAGGTTCGATTGATTAGCTATGCTACCAATGTCTTTAACTGCTTCGTAGAAGATAGCGATCGATGTAAGCATCGAGTAACCGACGCCAGCCTTGACAAGCTGCTCGATAGGCACCGCTTGTCCCTTACTCGCCCTTCGCTTTTCGCGGTGCGTGTGCGGCAATCTCGCAGGCGAGTTGAACAAACGCGCCTAGCGCAGCGGGCGGATTGGGCTCCTTCCACGCGAGGTAGAGCTCGCTTTTAGCGTGCTGTTCGCGCAGGGGACGATAGACGACGTTGTCCATATGCGTTCGTTGGACTGACGCTGGTACGAGTGTCACACCAAACCCGGCGCTGACGAGGCCAAGGGAAGCGTAGATCTGCCCCATTTCAAAGCTCGTGGACGGAGAAAATCCGGCGAGTGCGCACAACTGGTTGATGGTGGCGTGATAGTCAGGCGCGACGTCTTTCCGGTAATTGATGACGCGCAACTGCGCACAGTCCTTGATGGAAATATGCCGTTTGGCTGCGAGAGGGTTGTCCTTCGCGATGGCAACGTAAAACGGCTCCTGAAGCAACAAGACGCTGTTCAGTTGCGTATCCGGCGGCACAGAGCGAACGAATGCCAGATCGACGTCGCCTCGGTTCAGGGCATTGATCTGTTCCGCAGAGGAAAACCATCGAAGTTCGACTGTCACCGCAGGGTAACGCTGCTGGAATTCACGCAAGAGCGGGGGCAGCAGTGTGTAAGCAATGTGCTCGAAGAACCCGACCGCCACACGGCCGATTTCCCCTCTCGCTGCGCGTTGCGAATCCACGATCGCGGAGTTCGTTTCCGCCAGAATGCGCCTGGCCCGTTCTTCGAAAACCTGCCCCGCCGATGACAGAAACACTCGTTTGCCCCTGCGCTCAAGAAGCGAGACGCCGAGTTCCTCTTCCAGTTCCCGTATCTGCCGGCTCAACGGCGGCTGCGCCATGTGCAGCTCATTTGCCGCCTTGGTGAAGTTGAGTGTGCGTGCCACCGTTACGAAGTAGCGAAGATGACGCAGCTCCATTGGGTACCTTTTAAGTATCGATACGCAACTTATTATATCTTTTACATCGGATGCGGCCGGTCTTAGGATTCTGACATCAGGCCAACATGTCAGGAGACCCTTCATGAAACTTACCGCGTCACAGTTGGAAGAGTACAAGCGCGATGGGTTCGTTGTTCTGCCGGAGCTTTTCACGGAAGAAGAAGTTCGACATATGAAGAGCGAGTTGCACCGCATCCAGAAGATCGACACCGACCATCTTGTCCGTGAAAAGAACGGCGGCATCGCAAAAACGATCTACAAGGTTCACGAAACCGAGAGTCCGACGGCATCGGCGGTTTTTCACTCCGCAGTGCGCTCTCCCAGATTGCTTGAGCCGGCACAACAACTGATCGACGATACCCAGCTTTACGTCTATCACACGAAGTGCAATTTGAAGACGGCAATCGACGGTTCTGTCTGGCAATGGCATCAGGACTTCGGCACCTGGCATATCGACGGCGTGAAAGAGCCGCAGATGACGACCGCGTTGGTCATGCTCGACGAGCCGACCGAAATGGGCGGATGTCTCTACTTCATTCCGGGAAGCCACAAACTGGGCTCGCTCGATCCGGTGTTCGATGAGGCAACCGGTTACCGCTTCTACGTGGTGCCTAAGCCGACCATGCTTGAGATTTTGTCCAGCCATCGCAAGGCCGTGCCTATCGTCGGCCGCGCGGGAACCGTTGTGTTCTTCGACGCCAACATCGTGCATTCTTCGGGTCACAACCTGTCCGGTGACGATCGGTGGCAGGTCTATGTCGTCTACAACCGGGTGAAAAACAAGCCTGAAGAAGTCGAGCAGCCGCGACCGGATTATGTGCGTTCGACAAATTTCGCTCCGCTCGAGGTCGGTTCAGACGAGATTCTCGACAGAGTTCAGGTCGGCTGAACTTCGGCGCGGGCGTCGCGCGTCAGGGCGTGTACCTCGCGGTCAGCGGCGGGCGAGAACGTGATAGCCCATACGCGTGCACGTTGCGTTCGGCAGTCACGGTGACATCCATCGAGTTGGCCTTATCTGCGAGTGTATGCCCGCGATGCCGCCAGAAGGGCTTCAAGGGGCGACGGAGCAGTTGACCGAGGGCTTGCGCCAGATGATGCCGACCGCCACCATCGAGTCGGCGATGATCCGCGTTGACCGAGACGTCGAAGTGCCGTTGACGCTTCGACAATAGGTGCCCGAATCCGCTCAACTCATGGTCGACAATGGGTCGCGTTCGGCCGGTCGCCAGCGACAGGCAGCAAGCGGCCAAGAACGGTCAATTGCGAAAGCGTCGCAAATTTCTTTTCACACAACTGATGATCGACCGTCCGTCTTTTAATACCGCTACCCGCAAGTCGCTGAGCTGACGGGATAGCTCACCAGTCTACCCGGTGCTTTTTGTCGGTCTCTTGGTGGCGTCGATCGTCATCGACGTGCAGGTAAATGCGGGTCGTGGTCAAGGAACCGTGTCCGAGGTTGTCACGGACCGTGCGCAGGTCGACCTTGCGGTCGGCCAGTTGCAAACCGGCGCTGTGCCTGAGCCAGTGCGTGGAAGCCTTCTTGAGCAAATCGGCTCGTGGGCTCTTAGCAGTGTCGTGCTCGCGAAGGCGCGCTGCGGCGCGGGCGAGCACATCCTTCACGATGGCATGGAGCGCTGCGCGGGTAAGCGGCGCGCAGTTCTCAATGCGTTCGGTCGACGCCGCGGCGCCGATCGACAGAACGAGCGGGGTATCTTCGCTGGGTGACGGCAGCGCGCTCAATGCGAGGTGCTGCCGACGAAAGACCCTGGGTTGTGATCATCGACGGACAGAAGATCCTCGTAGCCTTCTGGGTGGGCTACGTTCTGTTAAACGAGATAGTTATCCTTAATGATTCGACGGTTGAGTTGACGCACCTGGGCCGACGCGCTCACGAGAGCGTGGCGTGTGCCGTTATCGCAGGGCGCTGGTCGGGCGTTATGTTCCCGTCGCGTCGGCTTCGCTTTCCTCCTGTGCGAGCAACTGGCTATCGGGCAACCGGAAGGGCACGAGGTTGTCCGCGTTGTTGGCTTCCACAAGTCGGATCATCTGGAGCATGAAAACATCGCGCTCGACGGGCGACAGATGTTCGATCGTGCGCTCGTGCGCGCGCCGAACCGCAGCCGCCATCTTCCTGACCAGGCGTTTGCCCGCCGGCGTCAGCTTGACGAGCCGAAGCCGCTTGTCATGTTCGGCCTGCGTCCGGCTTACAAGGCCGCGCGCGTTCAGTCGCGGAATGACTTCCGCGACGCTGGAACGCTCTAGTCCCACTTCGATGGCGAGCGAGTTCTGATCCATCTCGCCAAGCGATTCGAGCGCCGTGAGCAAGCTGTATTGCACCGGCGTGATGTTGAACTCGCTCGTTTCCTGCACGAACAGGAAGGTATGGATCTGATGCAGGCGGCGAATCAAAAATCCGGGCCGCGCAAACAGCGGCGAGCGCGCCTGCCGTTGCGCAAGCTCCGCGCGGACGCTTTCGATGTCGATGTGCTCGGTGACTGTGTTTCGCATGTCAGCGACTTCTCTAGAGAAGGGAATGAGCGTTGGACGCTCCGATGCCGCATTCTAGGCCGAAAACGTCGCACGCCGCAAATGAGGGGTACACCTACTAATCACCATAACAAGGCATCGCGCATGGGCATGGTGCGCGAAGGCGCCGGTGCTATCTGAATTGGTGCGAGGCGGTTTATATGAGTCCGTGGCAGGGCACGTATCGACATCGAGATAAGCGGTTAAGTCGCTGATTCGATTAAGGAGGCGCCCTGCATAAATCGACGCTTAAAAACCGGCATACAACTTGCGGTACACCACGCATCTTTTCACTCGGCCAAGCGCTTAGTCCATGTCACAAGTTCTGCTCAAGGGAGGGCGCGTTATCGACCCGGCCCAGAAAATCGACGCCACGCTCGACGTACTGGTGGAAGATGGCGTTATTGCGGCCATCGGCGCCGCTGCCGTGAGCCAGGCGCGGCAAGCGAAACTCATCGATTGCGGCGGCAAGCTCGTGCTGCCCGGTCTCATCGACACGCACGGCCACGTCTATCAATACGTGACGGGCCGCTTCGGCCTGAATGCGGATCAGTGCGGCGTGCAGTCGGGCGTTACGACGATCGTCGATCAGGGTGGTCCGAGCAGCATCACGATTCCGGGCTTTCGTCACTACGTAGCGGAACGTGCGGCGACGCGCGTGCTCGCGTTCATTTCTGCTTATCTCGTCGGCGGCCTCGAAGGCCACTATTATCCGGACCTGTATCGCCCCGACTGTCTGGATGCCGATGCGACCGTCAAGTCCATCAAGGCCAATCCCGATCTGGTGAAGGGCATCAAGGCGCATGCGGAAATCGGCGGCTTCGCGCGCTGGGGCCTCGACGTGATGAAGATCGCCGCGCAGATCGGCCGTGGCGCGCAGCTGCCTCTGTACATCCACTTCGGCCAGTTGTGGCCGAAGCCACGGAGCGGCGGACTGCCGGTCCAGCCGGACTGCATCTTCAATCAGGTGGTCGAGACGCTCAAGCCCGGCGATATCCTCGCGCATCCGTTCAGCCGTCATCCGGGCGGCTTCGTCGAAGAGAACGGACAATTGCATCCGCTCGTGCATGAAGCGGTCGCACGTGGCCTCAAGATCGATGTCGGCCACGGCTCGCACTTCAGCTTCAAGACGGCGCGCGTCGTGCTCGATGCGGGTGTCGTGCCCGACACGCTAGGCGCAGACATGCACGGCTACAACACCCATGTGCCCGCGCCGGCCGGCACGCCGGACAGCCATCCCGACGAAGAGCATTCGTTCCTTGGCCGCACGCAGTTCAGCCTTGTCAGCGCGATGACCAGCATGCTCGCGCTCGGCCTGCCGCTCGATCACGTCGTCGCGATGGCGACCTGCAACGCCGCGAAGATGGTCGGCATGGAGCAGGAGATCGGCACGCTCGAGGTGGGACGCGCCGCGGACATCAGCGTGCTCGACGACCGGCGCGGGCGCTGGGTGCTGGAGGACAACGAAGGCACGCAGGTCATCACCGACCGCATGCTGTCGCCGCTCTTCTGCCTGCGCGACGGCGTGCGCCACGACGCCGTTTCCCCGACCCTGCCGCTCGCGCGGGCCGCCTGAGGATGCGAGGCTCCACGATGATCAAACGTTCGCATGGACAGGGCGGCGGCGATCGCCCGCAAGGCATCGGCGCATCGCTCACGCGCAAGGAAGACGAGCGCTTCATGCACGGGCGCGGCGAGTACGTGCCCAATATCCGCATGGTCGGCATGGTCGACGTGGCGTTCGTGCGCAGCCCGGTCGCGCATGGTCATATCGTCGGCATCGAGAAGCCGGAAGGCTTCGAACATGCGATCTATACGCTCCGCGACATGGAAGGCGTGAAGCCTATCGTCGCGAATTCGGGTTTGCCGGGCTTCAAGTCTTCCGAGCAGCCGGTGCTCGCGAGCGGCAAGGTGCGGCAAGTCGGCGAGACCATAGCCATGTGCGTCGCCGCGACGCGCGCGCAGGCCGAGGACATCGCCGCGCAGGTTTTCGTCGATTTCGAGGAGCTGCCCGCCGTCGTCGACATGCTTGACGCGCGCCGCGACGATTCCGCGCTCGTGCACGAACACTGGGGCGACAACGTCTTCCTCGAAACTTTCGTCGATGCGAACCCCGGCGTCGATCTGGACGCGATCCGCCGCGACGCGCCAATCCGCGTGCATCGCAAGCTGCGTACGGCGCGCAAGAGCATGGCGCCGATGGAAGGGCGCGGCTGCGTGGCGCACTGGGACCGGCGGCTGTCGCAACTGATCCTGCACACGTCCGCGCAGATGCCGCACATCACGCGGACGGGGCTTGCGGAATGTCTCGGCCTCGACGAAGGGCAGGTGCGCGTGATTGCGCCCGACGTGGGCGGCGGCTTCGGCTACAAAGGCATTTTGCTGCCGGAGGAAGTCTGCTGCGGCTGGCTCGCCATGCAACTGGATAAGCCGGTGCGCTGGATTGAGGATCGCCGGGAACAACTCACGGCGAATGCGAACTGCCGCGAGCACGACTACGACATTACTGCCTACGCCGATGGCGACGGCCGCCTCCTCGCGGTCGATTGCGAGGCGCATGTGGATTCCGGCGCGTATTCGTCGTATCCGTTCTCTGCATGCCTGGAAGCGGCGCAGGTCGGCAGCATCCTGCCGGGGCCGTACAAGATGGAGCGCTTCCGGTGCCGCACGTGGTCGGTCGCGACCAACAAGCCGCCGATCCTGCCGTATCGCGGCGTCGCGCGCACGGGTGTGTGTTACGCGATCGAGACCGTCATGGATGCGATCGCGCTCGAAGCGGGCATCGAGCCGTATGAGGTGCGTCTGCGTAATCTCGTCGAGCCGCACGAGATGCCCTACGACAACATCACGAAGAAGCACTTCGACAGCGGCGATTATCCCGAGGCGGTGCGCCGCGCGATGGCCGCGATCGATCTGCACGCGGTTCGCGCGCGGCAGCGTCGCGGCGAGCCGGACGGCAGGTGCATCGGCTTCGGGATGGCGGTGTTCTGCGAGCAGGGCGCACACGGCACCTCGGTGTATCACGGCTGGGGCATCCCGATGGTGCCGGGCTACGAGCCGGCGGTCATCCGCCTCACGCCCGACGGCGTGCTCGAAGTGCGCGCGGGCGTGCATTCGCACGGGCAAAGCATGGAGACGACGCTCGCGCAGATCGCGCATGAAGTGCTCGGCATCGACACGGACCGCGTGCGCATCGTGCTCGGCGACACCGGCGTCACGCCTTATTCCACCGGCACTTGGGGCTCGCGCTCGATCGTGATGGCGGGCGGCGCGGTGGGCCGCGCATCAAAGGAACTGAAGGAGCGGCTTCTGAAGATCGGCGCGCATCTGCTTGGCGAACCCTTGAGCGAGGTGCGGTGGGAGAAGGGCGCCGCGGTCGGCAGACAGGCCTCGCGCAGCCTGCGGGAGATTGCGCGGACCTGGTATCTCGCGCCGCAACTGCTACCGCCCGATGTTGATCCGCGCGGCCTCGAAGTCTCGACGTCCTATCAGGCGAAGCGCGATTCGGGCACGTTCAGCTACGCGTGTCACGCGGTGGTCGTCGCAGTCGATCCGGCGCTCGGCCAGACGGAGATCCTCGATTACGTGATCGTGGAAGATGGCGGCGTGCTCATCAATCCGATGGTCGTCGACGGACAGGTCTACGGCGGCGCGGCGCAGGGCATCGGCACGGCGCTCTACGAGGCGATGCCATATAGCGACGAAGGCCAGCCGCTCGCCTCGACACTCGCCGACTACCTTTTGCCCGGGGCGACCGAAGTGCCCGCCATTCGCATCGAACACATGGAAACGCCCGCGCCGTACACCGAATTCGGGCAGAAGGGCATCGGCGAGAGCGGGGCGATCGGTCCGCCCGCGGCGCTAGCCAATGCCGTCAACGATGCGTTGCGCGGACTCGGCGTGCGCATCGACCAGTTGCCGATCACGCCGCGCGTCGTCGTCGAAGCGCTTGCGAAGGAGCGCGAACGCCAGGCCCACGCGACAAAAGGAATGCCCGCATGAAAGCCGCGACCTACGATTATGCAAAGCCGCTCGCGTGCGACGAGGCGATTGCGCTCATCGGCCAGACCGAAGGCATGGGCAAGTTCGTGTCCGGCAGCCAGTCGCTCGGACCGATGATGAACCTGCGTCTCGCGCAGCCGGACATGCTGGTCGAGCTGCGCGGCATCGCGGCGCTGCGTGCATGCGGCATCGAAGGCGAGACGGTCACGCTCGGCGCATGTGTCACGCATGCGGAGATCGAGGACGGCAAAGTCGAGACGGGCACGCGCGGGCTCATGGAATACGTGGCGCGTGGCATCGCGTATCGGGCGGTGCGCAATCGCGGCACGCTGGGCGGCAGTCTCGCCCACGCCGATCCCGCCGCGGACTGGATCAGCACGATGTGCGCGCTCGATGCGCAATTTCTCGTCGCGGGACCGCGCGGCCCGCGCGTGATCGACGGCCGCGACTGGATGGCCGGCGCATTCACGACCGCGCTCGAAGCCGACGAGATTCTGACCGGCGTGCGCTTCGCGCGTCTTTCGCCGACGGCGCGCTGGAGCTACTACAAGTTCAACCGCAAGCCGGGCGAGTTCGCGGAAGCCATCGCGGTTTTCATCGACGATTCGGCGCGCGGCGTGTGCCGTGCGGTGATCGGCGCGATCGACGCACCGCCCTTAGCCATTGACGATGCGCGCGATCTGCTGCGTGACGCCGATCCGCAAACCTCGTGCTTCGATGCGCACCTCGCGGCGGTGGGCATCCAAGCGGGAAGCTATGAACATGAAGTGCATCGCGTCGCGCTCGTGCGCGCGGCGGCGGGCATTCGCAACCGGGACGGGAAAGCATCATGAGCGACGCATTCATCAAGACGATCGAACTCGTCGTCAACCATGCGCCAGTCGCGGATCGCGTCGAGCCGCGCACAAGCCTCGCGGATTTCCTGCGCGAGCAACGCATGTTGTGCGGCACCAATATCGGCTGCGAGCAGGGCGTATGCGGCGCATGCACGATCGACGTGGACGGCGTGCCGACCCGCTCGTGCATCACGTCCGCGATCAGTTGCGCGGGGAGCGCCGTGCGCACCATCGAAGGCTTCGACAACGACGCGATCATGAACGAACTGCGCGCGGCCTTCAGCGCCGAACACGCGCTGCAATGCGGCTACTGCACGCCCGGCATGCTGATGACCGCGCGCGACATCGTCACGCGCCTGCCCGATGCCGACGACGCGCGCGTGCGCCTCGAACTTTCCGGCAATCTGTGCCGCTGCACGGGCTACGTGGGCATCGTCCGCGCAATCCGCCGCGTGCTCGATGCGCGTCGCGCCCGCGCGGCAGCCCCGCTTCCGGCCGTCGCGGCCGTGACCGCCTGACACTCTTATCGGGAATCCGCACGCATGGAAATCGAACAAAGCTTCACCGTCCCTTATCCACGCGATGCCGTGTGGGCGCGCTTCCACGACACGCCCGACATCGTCGCGTGTCTGCCGGGCGCGTCGCTCGCGGCGCCGGTCGACAACGGTATGCTCAAGCTCGCGATGACCGTGAAGCTCGGGCCGATCGTCGCGTCGTTCGCGGGCGACGGCGAGATGCAGCTCGACGATTGTCAGTATCGCGGCAGCATCGCGGGAACGGGTGTCGACCGCAAGAGTGCGTCGCGCGTGAAGGGCGTGGCGTCGTTCGCGCTGGAAGCTACGGCGGCGAGCGAAACGCGTGTCGATGTGAAGGTGGACTACACGATCGGCGGCAGTCTCGCGCAGTTCTCGCGCGGCGGAATCGTCAAGGAACTGGCGACGCGCATGACCGAAGCGTTCGCGGAGAATCTCAAGGCGAAGCTCGAAGTCGTGGGTGCCGCACCGGGCAGCGGGGGAGCGCAAGCCGCAGCGCAGCCCGTCGTGCAAGAACCCGAAACGCCCGCACCGCAGACGCGCGTGGAACCGCGTCCGGCGGTGCGAGCGGCATCGCCGGACCCGGCCAACGCGCCGCTCGATGTCGGCAATCTGTTCTGGAAGATGCTGTGGTCGCGCCTGCGCGGACTGTTCAGTTTCGCCGCGCGCTGACCATGCGCATCGACAATGCCAACGCACGCGCGCTGAGCCGCATTCACGCGGTGCGTCCGCAATGGCGCACCGTCGTGGCGGCGCGCGACGCGGTGGGTCTGCCGGACTACACGCTGCTGCATGCGGGGCCGCCGTTCGGCGATCCGCGCGAGCCGTCCGCGCCGGTGCGTTCGTCGGCGGTCCTGTGCTGTCTGTACGAAGGCTGGGCGAAGGACGAAGCGCACGCCGAACGCCTCATCGTGCAGGGAGACGTGCGGCTCGAAAGCGCGCAGTCGTATGGCGTGGTGACCCCGCTTGCAGCCGTCATCTCGCCGCGCACGACGCTCGTCGAAGTGGACGACGCGAACGATTCCGCCGCGCGCGCGTGGTCCTTGCTGGGCAGCGGCGCGGGTCCGCAAATGCGCTTCGGCGGCCGCGACATGCGCGTTCTCGATCGCATGCAGTGGCGCGATAAAGTGCTCGCGCCCGCGCTCGAAGCAGCGCTCGCTCGCGGCCCGCTCGATCTGCTCGCGCTCGCGCGAGCCGGTCTCGCTGATGGCGACGATCTGCACGCGCGCACCACGGCTGCCACCGCCGCACTCCGCGCACTGCTCGCGCCGCGCCTCACCGATGCATCCGCCGGGATCGACGCGATGCTCGCCCAGACGCCGCTTTTCTTCCTCACCCCGTGGATGGCCGCTTGCGCGCTGATGCTTGCTGCGGCGGCGCGCGCGGGCGATGCGTCATCGACGCTCGTGGTGGCGCTGGCGGGCAACGGCGAGCGAGTCGGTATCCGGCTGGCGGGCGCGCCCTCACAGTGGATCACCGCTGAGGCGCATGCGCCGGAAGGACCGCGCATCGATCCGCAGCAGCAGGCGAAGGCAGCGCCATTGACCGGCGACAGCGGCATGATCGACGCGGCCGGTTTCGGCGCGCAGGCGCTTGCCTGCGCGCCGGAGCCGGCGCAGGCGTTCGAGGCGTTTCTACCCGCCGGCTGGCGCGAGCGGCAGGCGCGCGTTCGCACGGAATCGCACCCTGCGTTCGCGCCGCTTCCCGGCGTGCTCGATGCCGCTCGCGTCGCGCGCGAAGGCATCGCGCCGCTCGCCGCCATCGCGATGATCGGCGCCGACGGACGCGCGGGCCTGCTCGGGCGCGGTCTCTATGCGGCGCCGCCCGAGCTCTTCGGGCGCGCGGTCGAACACCTTTCCGGCGACACCGCATGAGCGCCGAACCGATCAACCATCCGGCTACGCTCGCCGCGATCGAAGCCGCCTTCGACGAGTACGAGCGCGCGCTCACGACCAATGACGTCGCCATGCTCGACACGCTCTTCTGGCAGAGTCCGCACACGTTCCGCTACGGCGCCACCGAGAATCTGCAGGGCTATGACGCCATCCGCGAGTTTCGCGCGCAGCGTCCGGGCAAAGGGCTGATGCGCACGATCATCGACAAATCGGTGACGAGCTTCGGCGCGGACTTAGCCGTCGCGAACATCACGTTCTCGCGCGCAGGCGAGCCGCGCATTGGGCGCCAGTCGCAAACGTGGGCGCGTATCGACGGTCAATGGCGCGTCGTCGCCGCTCACGTCAGCTGGATGGACCCGTCATGACGCGGAACGTTTTGCTGCAAGAAGGGCTTCATGGTGCATTCGTCGCCGATGGCTTCCGCGCGCTGCCACCCGCCGCGCTGCCGCCGCGCACCGGCGACCGGCTCTCGACGCTGCGCGTCGCGGTGAAGGATGTATTCGATATCGGCGGATTGCGCACCGGCGGCGGCAATCCGGTCTGGCGCGATCAGCAGCCGGTCGCCGCACGCACCGCGCTCGCCGTGCGCGCGCTGCTCGCAGAAGGCGCGCAGTGGGTCGGCAAGACCGTCACCGACGAGCTCACCTACAGCCTCGGCGGCGTCAATGCGCACTATGGCACGCCCGTTAACCCGGCAGACCCGGCGCGCCTGCCGGGCGGATCGTCGTCGGGGTCGGTCGTCGCAGTCGCGGCGGGTCATGCGGACGTCGCGCTCGGCACCGATTGCGGCGGCTCGGTGCGCCTGCCCGCGAGCTATTGCGGCGTATGGGGCATGCGGCCCACCCACGGCCGCATCGCGACGGACGGATGTCTCACGCTCGCGCACAGCTTCGACACGGTCGGCTGGTTCGCGCGCGATCCGCAGACGCTCGCGCTCATGTTCGAGGTACTGGCGCAAAGCGTCGTCGGACCGGATGACGATGCATGCGCCATTCACGTGCCGCGCAACCTGCTTGCTTCCGTCGATGCGCCCGTCGCGGCGCGCTTCGAAGCGTCGCTCGAGGCGCTCGGCGAGCGCGTGAGCTCCGTCGAGCCGAAGGCATCGCTCCCGGACTGGGCGCAGGCGTTCCGCGTGTTGCAGGCGGGCGAGATCGCCCAGCGATACGGAGCGTGGGCACGCGAGCATTCGGCGAGCTTCGGTGCGGACATCGGCACGCGCTTCGCGATGAGCCTGACCATCACGCGTGAGCAGATTGCGCAGGCGCAGCGGGTGCGCATCGAAGCGATCCACGCCATGGCCGAAGCCCTGCCGAAAGGCACCTACTGGCTGGTTCCGACCGTGCCGGGCGCCGCGCCGCGCACCGATGCATCGGCTGAAATGGTCGATCACACCCGCGCGCGTGCACAGCAGATGCTGTGCGTCGCGGGTCTTGCAGGCCTGCCGCAAGTGAGCATGCCATGGACGCGCTAAGGCAGTGCGCCGGTCGGCGTGTCCCTGATCGGCGCGCGCGGCGCAGACGAAGGCGTGCTACGCGTCGCGCGCGCGGTGCACGAACTCATGCGGTAGGCGTCCGCGCGGGCGCGACCCGTTGCCGGACGAGCAAGCGTCTCTTCCAATTGAAGCACCTGACAGGAACGTCCATGACCAAGCATCTCACCGAAGCGCAGGTCGCGCACTTCAAGCGGCACGGCTATGTCTATCCGATGCGTGCGATCGACGCGCACGAGGCGGCGGAGTATCGCCGCATCATCGAGCGGTATGAGGCGTCCTCTGGCGAGGACGTCAACAGGACGCTCAAGATCAAGGGTCATCTGGCCTTGCCGGCGATCGTCGAACTCGGCCGTCGTCCGGCAATTCTCGATGCGGTCGAAGATCTCATCGGGCCGGACATCATGCTGTTCGGCGCGTCGGTCTTCGCGAAAAACGGTCGCGATCCGCGCTATGTGTCCTGGCATCAGGACTCGACGTATTTCGGGCTCACGCCGCACGAGGAAGTGACCGTGTGGGTCGCGCTCACGCCGGCGAATTCGGTCAACGGCGTACTGCGCGTGCTGCCTGGCTCGCACAGCGGGCCGGACCTCAAGCACGTCGAGACGTACGCGAAGGACAACATGCTCGCCAAGGGGCAGACGCTCGTCGGCATTGACGAAAACCTGGCGGTCGAAATGCCGCTCGAGCCGGGGGAGTTTTCGATGCATCACGAACGCACCGCGCACAGCTCGTTGCCGAATCGCTCGGATGACCGGCGCATCGGCTTTGCGTTCTTCTATGTGCCCGCGCATGTGCGATCCGTCACCGGCCGACGCCGGGCGACCCTCGTGCGCGGCGTCGATCGCTTCGGTCACTGGGATGCCGACACCTTGCCGGAATACGACTGCGATCCGCGCTCGATGAGCGAACTGGCGCAAACATGGGGCAAGTACAAGGACGGCGAAGTCAGGCAGGCTGCGGACATGGATGCTCCGCAATGAATTCGCTCGGGCTCGTCGCGGCGCATGCAGGCCCGCGACGGGCCCGAACGTCACGGGCGTTCGGAAGACTCGCTCCAGTCGCCGGCCGCGCGGTGCGGCGAGCGAAAGCGCGCGAGAAACTGCCGCGCGCGGCGCGTTTGGGGTGCGTCGAAGAACTGCTCGGGCGGCGCGCTTTCGATGACCTGTCCCGCATCCATGAACACGACGCGGCTCGCCACCTGCCGCGCGAATTCCATTTCGTGCGTGACGATGACCATGGTCGCGCCTTCCTGCGCGAGCGAGCGCATCACGGTCAGCACTTCGCCGACGAGCATCGGGTCGAGCGCGCTCGTGGGTTCGTCGAAGAGCAGGATGTCCGGCTTCATCGCCAGTGCACGCGCGATCCCCACGCGCTGCTTCTGCCCGCCCGACAACCGTGACGGATACGCATCCATCTTGGCTGCGAGGCCGACGCGATCCAGCAGGCGCTCGGCTCCCGCGCGTACCTCGTCGCGCGGACGTCCGAGGACGTGCAGCGGCGCTTCCATCACGTTTTGCAGCACCGTCAGATGCGGCCAGAGCGCGAAATGCTGAAACACCATGCCGATGCGCGCGCGCGAACGCGCGAGTTCGGCATCGTTCATCTTGATCGACGAGCCTTCGCGCACGCCCATGCGCCGGCCGGATACGTGGATCGTGCCGGCATCGGGAATTTCCAGCCAGTTCACGCAGCGCAGGAGCGTGGACTTGCCACAACCCGACGGACCCAGCAGGCAGACGGTCTCGCCCTTGTGCACGGTGAGCGAGACATCGCGCAGCACATGATTCTCGCCGAACGACTTCGATATGCCGTTGAGTTGCAGGACCGTGAGCGCCGCCGGGCTCGCCGTGCCGCTCGCGGGGGCGGACGACGCTTTGGCGGCGTCGGTCGCGCCCATGACGGTGAGCGGGGCGTCGTTCGAAATGTTCATGCTCTGCGTTCCTCGGCGAATCGGGACAGTAATCCGCTGGCGCCTTCGATCACGAGGCAGATGGCCCAGTACAGCAGCACGGCCGTGACGAACGCGGCGAACGGAATGAAATAGGTAGCCTGAATGCCGTTCATCTGATGCGTCAGCTCACCGACGGCGATTACCGTGAGAAATGCGCTGTCCTTCACGATCTGCACGAGCTGATTGCCGATCATCGGCAACGCGACGGTGAAGACCTGAGGCAGGATGATGCGGCGAAGCAGGCCGAAGCCGTGAAAGCCGTAGGCCCGCGCGGCCTCGATCATCGGCGTGGGCAGGCCTGCCCACGCGCCGCGCAGCAGCTCGGCCATGTAGGCGGTGTTGTAGAGAATAAGCGCGATGGCGCCGGCCCACCAGTTCGACAGACGAATGCCGGTGCTCGGCAGCGCGAAATAGATCAGATACACGAAGAGAAGGAAGGGCGCGCAGCGCATTGTATCGACATAAAGCACGGCGAACCGCGCGATGGCCGGGCGTTTTGACATGAGCGCGGGTGTGAGCAGCGCGCCCAGCGAGAGCGACGCGAGCGCGGCGACCGCGAGCAGCCCGAGCGTGTCGAGCAAGCCGGAAAGCACGTCTGCGCGCTGCTGCCAGACGATCAGAAAGTGCTCTGTCATGCGCGTGCCTCCGCGGGCTGGCGACGCTCGATTACACGCTGCGTCCGGATCAGTACGAACACGATCAGTCCGTAGAGCACCAGCGCGAACACGAAGGGCGGCAGCGGGTCATAGGTGCGCGCGCCGACACGCAAGGCTGCGCGCGTGATTTCGACGATGCCGATGACCGCGACGGCGGGCGTCGACTTGATCTGCAGGGTCATTTCGTTGACGAGACCCGGAAGGCTCGCGCGCCAGATCTGCGGCATCACAATGCGCCGGAATCGCATGCTGCGCGGCATTGCGAAGGCGAGGGCGGCATCGTATTGGTCGCGCGGGAAGTTGATAAGCGCGGCGCGCCAGATTTCGCAGTTGAACGCTGCGGTGCTGATGGTGAGCGCAAGAATCGCGGCGGGCGTCGGGTCCAGCGAGATGCCGAACTGCGGCAGTGCGAAGAAGATCAGCAGCGTCAGCGTCACGGCGGGACACGAGCGGATGAGGCTCACGTACGCAAGCACGATGCGGTTCAGATAGGGCACGCGCGCCCAGCGGATCAACGCGAGGCCGAGTCCCAGCGGCACGCCGAGCACGATGCTGGCGACCGAGAGTAACACGGTCGCCAGCGCACCCTGCGTGATGCTCCAGTAATCGAAGGCGTTCATCGATGCGGGATGGTAGAGGCGTAAAGATCAGTTGACCGACTGCGGCATGTCCTTGTAGCTCGCGCCGAGCCACTTCTGCTGAAGCTGGTACATCTCGCCGCTCTTGCGCAATTCAAGCAGCGCGGCGTCGACCATCTTCAGGACGTCGGTATTGCCCTTCTTAACGGCCCACGCGATGTAGGTCGGCTTGCCAATCGCCTGGCCGACGACGAAGACGTCCGGGCGCGTCCTCACGAGCGAATTCAGGCTGATCTGTTATTCGCGACCGCATCGACGCGACCGAGTCCGAGATCCTGATACGCCTCCGGATAAGACTGATATTCGACGATCTGCTTGAGACCGTTGCCGCCGTGCTTCTTCTTAAGCTCTTCGTTGAAGGACTTCAGGTCCGTCAGCATGGCGCTGCCTGTTTCTGCGCCTACGACCTTGCCGACGAGATCGTCCGCGGTTTTGATCGGCGAACCCTTCTTGGTCGCATACACGGTGACGGCCTCGCAGGTCGGCGACGCGAAGTCGAAAATCTTCTTGCGCTCTTCGGTGACGAGCACCGCGCTCAAAGCCATGTCGTATTTGCCCGTCGTGACGCCGGGCAGGATGCCGGACCATGGCATCACCTGTTGTTTGACGTCGACGCCGAGCTTCTTGCGCATCAGCGCGAGCAGGTCGTTGTCGTAGCCCGTGTTCTTGCCGTTTTCGACGAATTCGAACGGGTTGTAATCGTCCTCGGTCGCGACGCTTAGATAGCCCCGTGCCTTGATGTCCTCCGCGCCGGCCGCATGAGCCGCCTGCTGGCTCAGGCCGAACGTCGACACGAGAATGAGCACGCAAGAGCGAAGAAGCGTGACGGCGGTGCGCTGTTTGGACCGACCAGCATCGCGACGAGTGAAACGGACTAGCATAAGTGCCCCTCTGGTGTTTGTGTGACGCGCACAACGTTCAATGGATGCGCGGTTGCTGGTTGGCGATCGTGAGAGAAGACGATTCGTTCGGGGGAGAATCGTCTTCAAATATGCAAGTGGTATGCCAACGATATGGAGCGGCGCGATGTGCGCAGAACCAACGTTCCACGCGGTGCTCGCACCAACACCCCGGAATGCGTGGTGCACCACGGATGTTGAGGCGGCCTCTTCATCGTGCATGAGCGCACCGAGTTGCTACATGCGGCGGCACGAGCAGCGGCGAGTTCATCGGTGCGTGGATTCGCTTTGATCCCGGCCCTGCGACTAAGGTCGGCCGGACGATGCGACGTGTGCGGAGGACTATCGCGCGCAGAGCATCGACCACTCCTGTGGAGCGCGAGCGCAACGCTGAGCGCGTAAAGCTCAACCGAGCGCCGCCATTGGCAGAGACAGCGAAAATGCCGGGCAAAGGGAAAGATCGTGCCGGAAGGATACTGAACTTACATAGTTTGATTTAACTTGAAATATCCATGAGCACGACCTCTACAGACGACGGCATGCAAATCCTTTTCAAGGACTGGGGCAGCGGTCGCCCCGTCGTGCTTCTTTCACGGCTGGCCGCTTAGGTCTTCGAAAAGTCAGCGTTCGCAGGTCGGATGGTATTCGTCGGCCGTGCGAGCAACTTGCGCCGGGCGACCGCTTCGATGCGGCCGAACGCATCCCCGAACACGCTCACCGTTCGGGCATCGTCCGCAATGGGCGGTAGCCAGAAGAACACCTCCAAGCACTTGCGCGGCACGACACAGGTCACGGTCTGCCCGCGCCACTCAAGGACAAAGCTTAGCGTCTGTTTGTCTGCGGAGATCTGCGCTTCTGGCACAAGGACTTTCGTGGGCGGTCCCGCGGGTCACGGGATGAAGAGGATAAGGCGCGCTGTCGGGCGCGACGCCGAACGCTCACCAGCTACGCCATCGCTCGTATCCCGCCTCATGGCCGGCCGCCGCGTGCCGTCAGCCGATTCCGGCAAGGCGGAGAGTCGGTAGGGAGGCGCGGTGTTCGTCGCCTGAAGGAGACGGACGCCGCGAGCAACCAGGTCGCGATTAAGCGGCAGACCTTGCATATGCGGGCCGTACACTACGATGCGCATGCGATCGTGACTCGCGCGGCGCGGCGCGGCGCGTCGTCATCGAACTCGACGCCTCCTCCGCACGCGTTGCCGCTCACGCGTTCAAGCAGGTCGGCGACGCCGAGCAGACATTGATCCGTGAACGCGCGGCCAAGGACGCCACGCCCCACGGTAGTCCGTTGCTCATGAAGCCGGCGGGCGCAGCCACCGCCGCATAGTCCAGCAGGTAGATGAAGTTCGTGTAGTAGCCGAGGAGCGAATTCGGACCGATGGCATCGCGCTCCAGTTCGGCGAGCGTCACCGGGCGCGGATATGTCGGCGTGAGCACGAAGTCGAGCGTATCGAGCGATGCATCACATAGACTCAGTGACGTTCGATGACCGCGATGCGCTGTCCCGCGCGCAGCGGCGAACCCGGCGCGACATGGATCGCGGCGACGGTGCCCGCGCACGGGGCGCAGACGGAAATCTCCATCTTCATCGATTCGATGACGAACAGTACGTCGCCCGCTGCAACTTCATCGCCAGCGGCCGCTTTCACTTGCCACAGGCTGCCCGCGATCTCGCAGTCGATGGCGACTTCGCCATCCTTGAGCGGTGCGAGTTCGGTGCCCTCGACGAGTGGCGCATCGTCCGCGTCTCCCGATGCGCCCGCTTCGCGCCAGCGCTCGCGTTCGGCCTGAAACGCCGCCTGCTGACGCCTGCGGAACGCATCGATGCCCGATGCTTCGTCTGCGAGAAACGCCTGATAGTCCGGCAACGACAGCTCCGTTTCCTCGATGCGTAGCGGATAGCGCCCGAGCGGAAAATCCGCGCGAATGCGCATGAGTTCGTCGGCGGACACTTCGTAGAAGCGGATTTGATCGAAGAAGCGCAGCAAATAGTGCTGACCGCAGAAATCCGCGGTCTGCGCGTAGTGGTTCCACATCTGCAACGTGCGTCCGACGAACTGATATCCGCCCGGACCTTCCATGCCATACACGCACAGGTATGCGCCGCCGATGCCGACCGAGTTCTCCGCCGTCCACGTTCGCGCCGGGTTGTACTTCGTCGTCACCAGTCGATGACGCGGATCGAGCGGCGTCGCGACCGGCGCGCCGAGATACACGTCGCCGAGACCCATCACGAGATAGCTCGCATCGAAGACGATCTTTCTGACGGCATCGATGGAATCGAGATCGTTGATGCGCCGGATGAACTCGAGATTGCTCGGGCACCACGGCGCATCCTTGCGCACCGTCGTCATGTACTTGTCGATCGCGAGGCGGCACGCGGGGTCGTCCCACGAAAGCGGCAGATGCACAACACGCGACGGCACGCGCAGATCGCTTTGCAGCAGCACTTGCGCCCACGCTCCTTCGACGTTCGCAAGCAGACGCGGGAGCGGCAAGTCGTCAGGACGGTAATGAATCTGTAGCGAGCGGATGCCGGGCGTCAGATCGATCACGCCCGGAAGCGCCTGCGATTGGAGGGACTGCATCAGCGCATGACCGCGAAAGCGCGATACGAGATCGAGTTCCGCCGGGCCGATTTCGAGCAGCAGATGCGTATCGCCCGACACGCGCGCGACAAGTCTCTCGCGGCCCGATCCGCTATCGAGCACGATGGGCGAAGTCAGCGCCGCACGTCGTTCGGTCAGTTCGCCGCGTTCGATTTCGAGCGTTTCGATTTCACGACGCCGCCGCCGCGCGGCCTCGCGCGCTTTACCGATCTCGACGGGAACGAAGCGCACCTTGTCGCCCGCCTTCAGCTGGCCGATGTGCCAGAGGTCCGCTTCGATGATCGTCACCGGACATACGAAGCCGCCGAGACTCGGGCCGTCGGGGCCGAGGATCACGGGCATGTCGCCGGTGAAGTCGATCGCGCCGACCGCGTACGGGTTGTCGTGAATATTCGACGGATGCAGACCCGCTTCGCCGCCGTCTTCGCGCGCCCATTCCGGCTTCGGGCCGATCAGGCGCACGCCGGTGCGGCTCGAATTGAAGTGCACTTCCCATTCGGTATCGATGAAGCGTTCGATATACGCTGCGCTGAAATATTCCGGCGCACCGTGCGGGCCATAGATGACGCGGATCGCGCGAACAGGTTCGAAGCGCAGCGCATCGTCGAGCGTTGCGCCTGCTTGCGCGTCCTCGAGCGGATAAACGTGCAGCACATCGCCAGCGCGGATTGCGCGTCCGCCGTGTCCGCCGAACTGGCCGAGCGTGAAGGTGCTGCGGCTGCCGAGATACGACGCGACATCGAAGCCGCCACGCGCGCACAGATAGGCACGCGCGCCAGCGCCGCGAATCGTGCCGAGCGCGAGCGTCGAGCCCGCCGCGACATGGATGCTGGTGTGCATCGGTTGCGCGATATCGTCGAGCGTGACGGGAATGTTAGCGCCCGTGACCGCGATAACGGCGTCGGTATTGAAGCGCAGCGTGGGACCGCTCATCGTCACTTCGAGCGCGGCGGCGTCGGCGGCGTTGCCGATGAGACGATTGCCGAGGCGCATCGAGCGATCGTCCATCGGTCCCGACGGCGGAATGCCGACCGCCCAATAGCCGAGCCGGCCCGGATAGTCTTGCACCGTCGTCTGCGTGCCGCCGCTGAGGACGTCGATCGTGCTCGCGCGATACTTCAGCGCTTCGAGACAGCGCGTCCACGGCTCGCCCGATGCGAACGGCGCGTCGCCGATGATCTGCCGCAGATAGTCGCGATTCGTCTCGACGCCGTAAAGCCGCGTGTTCGCGAGGGCATCGTCAAGCGCATGGCGCGCTTCATCGCGCGTCGGCGACCACGCGATGATTTTCGCGAGCATCGGATCGAAGTAGGGCGGCACTTCGCATCCGGCTTCGATCCACGTATCGATGCGCAACGCGCGGCCATCGGTTTCTGGGAAGGCGACATCGGTCACGATGCCGGGGCTCGGCTTGAAGTCGCGGCCCGGATCTTCCGCGTACAGGCGCGCCTGGATCGCGTGGCCGCGCGGCTTCAGGCCCGCCATCAGCGAAGCAAGCGGCGCGAGCGTTCCTGCGGCGAGCTCGATCATCCAGCGGACGAGATCGACGCCCCAGACCTGCTCGGTGACGCCATGCTCGACCTGCAAACGCGTGTTCACTTCGAGGAAATAGAACCGTTCCGCCGCGCTGTCGTAGACGAATTCGACCGTGCCGGCCGACCGGTAATCGACGGCTTTCGCGAGGCGGATCGCGGCATCGCAGAGCGCGGCCGATACGCCTTCGGGCAACGATGGCGCGGGCGTCTCTTCGAGCACCTTCTGATTGCGCCGCTGCACCGAGCAGTCGCGCACGCCCAATGCGATGGCGTCGCCTTTGCCGTCGCCGAAGACCTGCACTTCGAGATGCCGCGCCCGCTCGATGTACTTCTCGAGGAACACGCCCGCATCGCTGAAGTTGTTTTCGCCGAGACGTCGCACGGCGTCGAAATGCGCGCCGAGTTCGCCCGCGGTCCAGCACACGCGCATGCCGATGCCGCCGCCGCCCGCCGTGCTCTTCAGCATCACCGGATAGCCGATGCGCTCTGCCGCGTCGAGGGCGGCCGGCAAGTCGTCGAGGAGGCCCGTGCCTTCGAGCATCGGCACGCCTTCCTTCGCGGCGATTTCGCGCGCGGTGTGCTTGAGGCCGAACGCGCGCAAGTGCGCAGAGGTCGGTCCGATGAACGCGATGCCCGCCGCTTCGCACGCTTCGCCGAACGCCGCGTTCTCCGACAAAAAGCCGTAGCCCGGATGAATCGCCTGCACGCCTTCGGCACGCGCGATGTCGAGCATCTTCGCCGTGTCGAGATAGGTCGTCGCGGCGGGACCGTCGCCTAGCGAATGCGCAATCGATGCTTCGCTCACGTGGCGGCTCGCGCGATCCGCTTCGGCATACACGGCGACGCCGGTGACATCGAGAGCGCGCAAGGTTCTGAGAATGCGGCAGGCAATCGCCCCGCGATTCGCAATCAGGATCTTCTCGAACATGGAAAGGGAAGGGTCGTTCGGAGGCGGGCCGTCCCGCCGTGAGCATGGCGAGCCGCGGTCGTCCGCGGCCGCGATCGCATCAGCGATAGCTTCGGTTCAGTTGTTCCCGCGTTGTCGTGCAGCAGCGTCCCGAGCGAACGAGCATGACGTGATAAATCCAGCCGCGGATGCGCTTCAGTTCCATATGATCAGCTCCGCGGGCGTCGGGTTATAGGCGTTGCACGGATTGTTCAGTTGCGGACAGTTGGAAATCAGCACGATGACGTCCATCTCCGCGCGCAGCTCGACATACTTGCCTGGCGCCGAGATGCCGTCTTCGAAGGTCAGGCCGCCTTCGGCCGTCACCGGCACGTTCATGAAGAAGTTGACGTTCGCGCCGATATCGCGCTTCGCGAGCCTTCCGTCGTGCGCACATGCACGCAGGAAGTTGTCGCGGCAGCTATGCATGTAGCGCTTTTCCAGCGCATAACGCACCGTGTTGCTCTCCTGCGCACATGCGCCGCCGAGCGTGTCGTGACGGCCGCAGGTATCGGCGACGATCGTCAGCATCGGATTGCCGAGATTCGAATACAGCACCGAACCGGACGTCAGATAGAGGCTTTGTTGCCGACGCAATGTGCGTTGCGGATCGAAGCGTTCGCGCGGATCGTGAAGGCTGTAGAAGAGCGTATCGACGGCCTGATTGCCCTCCAGATCGACGATGCGCAGCGTCTGCCCCGCTCTCACTTCATGCAGCCACGGTTCGCCCGCGGAGAGCGTTTCGCGATACACCGCGCTTTCTGGATGTTTTTCGCTGACGGTAAGCGCTTGGGTCATGTTGCTCATCTCTCAGGTTCGCTCAAAGGAAAAAGCGTTCGGTGTTGATGAAGCCGCGCACGTTCTCTTCGCATGCGGTACGGCATATTTCCGCCACTTCGGGATGCGATTCCTTCAGTTCCAGCTTGACGGGCTTCGGCGAATATTCGGGATGAGGATCGAGTGGATGCTGGATCGCGGTCAGCACGACGAGCGTGTTCATCGGCGCATACAGTTCGATGTAATCGCCCGCCTTCGAATTGCCGGGCACGAAGGCGAGCGCGCCATCGCTCGTCACGTCGATGCGGCTGAAGAGATTGAGCGTCATCAGCAGGTCGGAGACGTCGAGGCCCCACTTGCTCATCTCGACGAGAAGGTTGTCCGTGCCGTTGCGATAGAAGCCGTTGCGAAGCTCCTGATAGCGGCCCGCGCCGTATCGTTCGAAGACTTCCTGCGCATTCGATACCCCGCCGATGCTGTCGTGCCAGCCGCATGTATCGGCGACGATGGCGGCCAGCACGCGCCCCATGTCGGAGTAGAGGCAATGGCCCGCGGTGAGCTTCGCGGTGTGCTGGCACTTCAGCGAATCCGGCAGATTGAGCCGCTCGCTCTTTTCGCTCGCGTTCACCATCATCGCGCTGACGTTCGCGCCGCCACGAATATCGGTGAGGCGCAGCGACTGTCCGCGCTTGACGATCAGCGACGTATGACCGCCGCCGGGGATCGTTTCTTCGAGTAACACTGTCATGGCGTAGAGCTTCCTTTAGTCGGAGACGAGTTCGATGCTGGATGCGCCCTGCACCGCGGCCTGCGCCATATGCACCGCCGATGCCGGGGCGCGCGTGCGGTCGAGCGGAATGTCGTAGGTGATGCGCGCGCCGTACGCGCCGGGCGCTTGCGGATCGACGCGCACCTTGTCGAAGACGAGCACGCGGCTGCCGAGCGTGAAGCCTTCCTTGAGGTCGTGCGTGACCATGAAAATCGTCAGCTTCGATTCGCGCCACAACTCCGACAACAGCACATGCATGTCCTTACGGATGCCGGGATCGAGCGCGCCGAAGGGTTCGTCGAGCAGCAGCACGCGCGGCTTCATCATCAGCGCCTGCGCGATGGCAAGCCGTTGCTGCATGCCGCCTGAAAGCTGCTGCGGATACTTGTCGATCGCCGCGCCCAGGCCCACGCGTTCGAGCATCGCGGCGGCTTCGTCGCGTGCGGCGCGTCGCTGTGCGCCGAACAGGCGTCCCGTGAATTTCGCGCGCGGCAGTTCGAGACCGAGCATCACGTTGCGCAGCACGCTCAGATGATTGAAGACCGAGTAGCGCTGAAACACGACGCTGCGATGCGCGTCCGGTTCAGCGGGAAGCGGCTCGCCGTCGAGCAGGATCTCGCCGCGCGTCGCCCGTTCCTGTCCGAGCAGCAGGCGCAGGAACGTGGACTTGCCGCAGCCGGACGCGCCGACCATCGAACAGAATTCGCCTTCCTTCACGGTAAGATTCAGCCGTTCCAGCACGACCTGATCGCCGTAGTTTTTCCATACGTTGCGAACGACGATCATCGCGCGCCTCCGCCGTACCACGGAAAGCACCATTGCGTGAGGCGACGCAGCAGTTCGTCGGTGAGCCACGCGAGCAGCGTGATCCACGCGACGTAGGGAAGAATGAGATCCATCGACAGATAGCGCCGCACGAGAAAGATGCGATAGCCGAGCCCGTCGGTCGAGGCGATCGCTTCCGCTGCAATGAGAAAGAGCCACGCTGCGCCGAGCGAAAGCCGGATCGCGACGAGCAGACGCGGCAGGAGCTGCGGCAGAACGAGCCGCAAAACAAGTGTCCAGCTGTTCGCGCCGAGCGTTTGCGCCTTGATCCACATCTCGGCCGGAATTTCGGCGGCGCGCGCATGGAGATCGCGAATGATCATCGGCGTGATGCCGACGACGATCAGCACGACCTTCGACAGTTCGTCGAGACCGAAGACGATGAAGAGAATCGGCAGTACGGCGAGCGGCGGCACCATCGATATGACGGTGATGAACGGCGAAAGCGTCGCGCTGACGAGCGGAAACGATCCCGTCGCGATGGCCGCAACGAGCGCGATCGCCGCACTCACGACGAGCCCGATGCCGAGCCTTCGCAAGCTCGACGCCGTATCGGTCCACAGCAGATACTCGCCTGTGCGCCTGTCTTCGATGAAGGCGGCGGACTTCATCGCATCGCTCATCTGCGTCGCGCTCGGCAGCAGCTTGTCGTCGGGATTGTCGGCGAGCCGCATCGAAGAGCCGGTGAAATACACCGCGAGCAGCACGACGAACGGCAGCAGTAGCAGCATCAGCGCGCCGGTCCTGCTCGGATGTCGATTGATGAGTCGCATGTTGACCGCCTTGTAGTAGACCCTCAAGCGCTCAGAGCTTGCCCGCCGCCGCCATCTCGACGTAGGCCGGATCGAAGCGCAGCTTCACGTTGTTCTTGTTGCCGACGACGACGCCCTTGTCGAACGCCATGCCGACGGCATCCGCGCTCTTCGCGGCCTGTCCGAGCAGGCCGTGATCGAACGAGAACTTCGCGACGCGCGTCATGATTTTCGGCATGTCGGGGCTGGTCACGAATTCGAGCGCGGCCTTTGGCGTGTAGAAGAGGGCGGTGGTCGAGAGCTGCCCCTTGAAGTTGGCGAGATCGGTGCCGGACGCCTTGGCCATAGAGGTCAGCGCGCTCGTCGTTTCGGGGGAATCGCCGTGCATTAGTGCGACCATCTCGAACCATGCGCCGGTCAATGCCTTGCCGAGCGCCGGGTTGTCCTTCAGCGTCTTCGTGTTGACGACCATCATGTCCATGATCTCGCCGGGAATCTTGCTGGAGTCGAAGACTTCGGTGACGTTGGGCTGCGCCTTCAGGTCGGCGAGCATCGGATTCCATGTGACCGTGTTATGCACCGTGGGCGTGGCGAAAGCGCCGGAGATATCGGCGTCGGATGTATTGACCACCTTGAGATCGCGCTCGCTCATGTGCGCGCTTTCGAGTGCGCGTGCGAGCAGATAGTGCGAGACCGAGAACTGGACGAGGTTGATCTGCTGGCCTTTGAGATCGGCGATCTGCTTGCCCTTGCCCTTCATGAGCACGCCGTCGTTGCCGTTCGAGAAATCGCTGACGATCAGCGCCGTCGAGTCCACGCCGCCCGAAGCCGGGATCGTGAGCGCGTCCATGTTGGTCATCGCGCAGCCGTCGAACTTGCCGGCCGTGTATTGATTGATGGACTCGACGTAGTCGTTCAGCTGGACGACATCGACATTGATACCGTACTTCTTCGCCCACTTGGAGACGATGCCTTGCGTCTTGGCCTGGCCCCACGGCATCCAGCCCGCGTAGATGGTCCAGCAGACCTTGAAGTCGTTGCGCGGCGCGGCGAATGCGGCGCTGGACGCGATAGCGGCGACGGAAATTGCGGCGATGCCAAGAAAGCGAGCGAGCTTGCGCATGAGGTTGACCTCGAGGAGACGGTTGGCGACGGCAGGGAGCAGCGCGACACATCGCGTTCTCTCCCGGGCTTTTATCCCGCCGTGTAACCTCGCCTGAGGTCGACAGCTCTCGGACCAGCATCCGCGTGAAGCAGACCGGAACCCTAGCCGTCCATTTGCAGATTGTTCGATGAACCGGATGACGCGCCGGCTCCTTGCATGGCTAACTATGCGTAAACCGTGCCAACCGAAATTCGCCGCTTCGTGCGACAGCTTTGCGGTTGCATGCCCATTTATGGGGAGATCTGTGCACCAACCAGCTTTCTATGCACTGGTGCGACGCGGGTACCGGCGCTATGCCCGTAAATGAGGTCATGCACCGCCATGAAGACGCATAGTTTCCTAGGCCACTGAGTTCTTACTTGTACGGGCCCTTGTTCGCCGGATGGGCAGTGTGGCGCCCAGCCGGTAACTCGGCGCCGGCTGCCCGGGCACTGCGCGACCACTAAAGCACGAGGTGCAGAACCAACACATTGATTGCAATGCCTGAGCCCACGAAACAGAAGCCCTCGATAGCAGCAATTCCGGCACGTGGTTCAACGCGCATGAGGGACCTGAATGCGGCAATGACAACGCCTGTGCAGGCGCCAAACACACAAATCAAATAACCAAGCCAACCTAGGGTAAATGCGCTCCAGACATAGGCGAACGCGGTGAATGTAGCGTACGCGAGAGCCATTCCACCGAGCAACTCGATGGGCGATTTGAACAGTAAGGCGGTGCCCAGCGCCAACACTTGAGGCATCGACCAATGGGCTAGATTCGGCCAGAAGTTAGCTCCGCTCGGCGTGCCATACGCGTCGACGAAAAACATGTACGTCAGCGCAAAGCCGACGAATCCGACTTCCAAGGCACGTCGCATGTTCTTTTCTCGTTGGGTGCGGCACAGGGGTGTCGAGCACGGTATTTCGCGTTGAAAGGAAGGTCGCGAAGAGGAATTGCAGCGTCATTCGACATCGAGCGCTGGTTAAGCGTGAGGTATCCGAGAACAGCATTGGCCATTCGCAACCTTAAGCATGCGATCAAGCACGCATCACTCATTTCTCAACGCTACCCTCGAAGCATCAGAGTGCCGTTACTCCCGCGCTTGCAGTTTAGATGGCTGACTGTTTCTGCTTTGGAGAATCGAGGGTTGCACTTCGATCGCGCCGACCTTTTATGTTAGCGGATGCGAGAAGAAGTAAGGACGATTAACCCACCACCGATCGACCCAACGATACGCACTTGTCCCCCAAGCCATACGGCTGGAAAGGAAGCGCAAACGACGGGGTCGCTGCCCGTCAGCGGCACGACGCGCGTGCTACGGCTGATCACGTTATGCCGACAAGAGATGCACGTCGCATAGAACGGTGGGCGACCCGTAGCGTATCATTAGTCCCACCCGACATTTTCATCGAGAACCGTCTTATGCATCCGCCGACACTCGCCGGTACCCCGCTCAACGCTTACCACGTCTGCGCATTTTTCAACAGCCGTGACGAAGAGTACTAGACGTTGAACCCCTTCTTCAAAGAGGCGGTAGACAACGGCGAGAAGAATATGCACATCATAAATCCCGCCCTTATGGCGGATCACCGCGCCCGGTTGACCGCTTCTGGAATCAATGCCGCCCACTGTGAGGCCTGCGGCCAACTCGCGCTCGTCTCCTGGGGCGACGCATATCTGGACGAAGAAGGCGCATTCAACAAAGACCGCATGTTGAGCGCTGTTGACCGTCTAACGGGGACGGGGCGCGATGCGGGCTTTTCGCGTCTGCGGATCATGGGAAATATGGATTGGGTCTTCGACGACCCACAGGCGGCACTCAACCTGATCGAATACGAAGCTGAGGTCAATGAGGTGCTCGAGCGCAACCGTCAGCCCGCCATCTGCGTATATGACATGGCCAAGCTATCGGGCGCCATGTTGATGGATTTATTGCGGACGCACCCATTGACGCTTATTAATGGTGTCGTGCAGGAAAATCCGTTCTTCACTCCGCCGTCGGACATGATCGGTGAACTTAACCGGCGTCGATCGCTTGAAGGAAGCCGGATCGACGAACCACGCGGCAATTGGAGTGAATTCGTGGCAGGCAATGGCCGCTGACGCAGTCCGGGTGGCCCTATCGCCAGATGCCGCCGAGCGCAGCCTGCGAGATCTTATGGGCCTGCTGGCCCTGCCGGCATTATGGGCCGGACGCGACGGCCGGACGATAATCGAGCTCATGACGCAAGCCGTCGAGCGAATTGTCCGTCTCGACATATGCTATGCGCACGTGCCGTTGCTGCCCGACGCTGCAGCATTCGATATCTTGCGCTTGCGGGGAGCGGAAGCGACTGCGGATGCACGTCAGGCGTGGGAGCCTGCGGTCGAAGCGTGGCGGCGCATGCCGATCGGCCCGCGCCCGGTGCTCAACGCGACCCCAAGCGGCGAGCAGCGAATGGTACGGATGAGCATGGGCTACACCGCTGGTCAAGGCAGCGTGTGGTTCGGGTCTGCAGACCCGTCGTTCCCCTCGGTGACCGACATAGCATTTCTACGCGCGGCGACCTCGTTAGCAGCGGCCGGGCTACAGGCCGCTCGAGCCGCACACGAGCGGGAGACGGCGAGCAGGGCAAAAGACGAATTCTTGGCTATGCTCGGACATGAGCTTCGCAATCCACTGGCCCCCATTACGACAGCGCTGGGGCTTATCCGCAAGCATCGTGGGGGGACAGCAGACAAGTATCACGACATCATTGAACGGCAGGTTTCGCACCTGTCGCGCCTTGTCGAGGATTTGCTCGATGTTAGCCGCATTACGCGCGGCTCGATAGAGCTACATGTCGAACCCCTGCGGATTGGATCAGTGTTGACGCGGGCCATCGAGGCCGCGAGTCCATTGGTTGAGCAACGAGGCCAAACCTTGTCTCTAAGCGTGGTCGACGACGGGGCGATGATCTCGGCCGATCTGACACGGCTCACGCAGGTGTTCGCCAATCTACTCAATAACGCGGCCAAGTACACGGATGCCGGCGGGCACATTGGCGTTGACGCGGTAGCCCGTGCGACGGAGATCATCGTTTCCGTGTCAGATAATGGCGCGGGCATCGATGATGACTTGATGCCCCGCCTTTTCAAGATTTTTGAACAGGGGCGAACCACCATCGACCGGTCTAAAGGCGGACTAGGGATCGGCCTTGCGCTGGTGAAGAATCTTGTCGAACTGCATGGCGGCACGGTCGCCGCGAGCAGCGACGGGCCCGGAAAGGGTTCTACCTTCGTTGTCACGCTGCCACTCGCGTCGCACGCGTTGGCGGCGGCCGATGCAACGGTGCCAGCGCAATCGCTTCCACAGGGCAACGGCATTCGGGTCCTCTTGGTTGACGACAACGAGGACGGTCTTCTGTCGATGGAAGCGTTTCTCACTGAAGTCGGATTCCATGTCGCAACGGCGAGTAGCCCGGAGACAGCACTGGCGGTCGCTGCGGATTTTCAGCCGCAGTTTGCAGTGCTCGACATCGGATTGCCGGGCATGGACGGCTACGAGTTGGCCAAGGCACTGCAGCGGCAGCACGAGGTTACACCCCCTCGGCTTTTTGCACTGACGGGTTATGGCCAGGCAGAAGACCGAAAGCGCTCTGCCGACGCTGGATTCGAACTTCATTTTGTGAAACCGGTGCCGCTCATGGAGCTAGTTGAAGCGTTGAGCTTGGTCCAATGAGTGACTGAGACTAGCGAGCCAGACACGCGGCCTGCCGTAGTAACGACGAGTGGCCGACAGAACGAGACAAGCCGCCGCTAGAGCAACAGCGGCGCCCCCGTCGCATGAAGGCTGGAAAAGCCGTTCAATGACGTTAGGTCGCGCGTTCGATGAGGCGGAGCATCGAACGGCTGAACGGGCCACGGAACCTGCCTTACAAAAAGCAACGTCTGAGCGTCGGCCATGGCCGATTCACTTTGTTCCGGCCCGCAGCTTGTAACGGCGGCGTGCGCTCGACAGCCGCTATACGCTTGCGCACGCTCGATCTTGCCTTGCTGTACACCATGTCAGGCACTCAAACGGACCCAAAGGTGTGTTTCGACGCAACGCGCCTCGCAGTCGCGGACGGCAATTCGCCGAACATGCGGCGATAGTCGTTCGCGAAGCTGCCAAAGTGCAGGAAGCCCCACTTCGTGGCCGCGCCGGTGACGCGCTGCCCCGACTGCAACTCGCGACGCACATGATTGAGCCGAACTGCGCGCAGGTAAGCCACGGGATTCAGATCGAGCGCCTGATGAAACGCGTATTGCAGCGTCCGGCGGCTGATGTCCAGTTCGACACAAAGTTCGGCTACCGACAGCGGGCACGTGGACGGCTCCTGCAGCCGTTCGTTAACGGCGGTCACGACGCTCCAGTGCCGCGCCGACGCCTCGCGCGCTCGGGGCGGCGCGTCCGAGGGTGCGAGGAGCACTTCCGATACCGCGTACATCACCGCCCGTTCGACGATGCGCTCCTTGCCGGCGGCATCATCGTCCGCTGCGTGCGATACCGACGCCGATAACGCATGACGCAACAGCATGCGCAGGTTCTCGGCTTTGGCCGATGTCATCGGCAGCAGCGGAGCAAGACGTTGCGCCCGAAGCGATTGAGCGAGCTCGCTGGTCTGCGATGACGACATGCGCTCAAACGATATTTCAATGTTCACGAGCATATGCCGGTCCGGCGAATAGAACTCGAAACGCGGCAGACTGGAAAAGACATGCAGACTGTCGCGCTCGCTGCGTTCGCCGCACAGCCGCGCGTGACCTTCGAGTTCCAGCGGAACGCCGATCACGATCCGGTCGGATGCAATCGCGCCTTGCTGAAAGATCACCTTGTCGAGCCGTTCGACGAGCAGGCGGATGCCGCCTAGCGAGACCATCGACAGCGACCCGCTGAACGGGCCGCTCGAAATCTGCGTGTAACGCGCGTCCCAGCCGTCGAACGCGCTCGCCTGTTCATCGACGCTCGTGTACACGCTGAACGACACGCCCTGCGCCTCGAAAGACGTGCCGCTGACTTCGCAAGTGCTCGGCTGTAAAGGGGCGGTCATAGTCGTCGTGGGTGACGGTCGATGACCGATTCTACCTAGCCGTTACGCCGAAAAACAATTCGCGAAGCGGCCGCTCAGGTCGCGGAAAAGCAGTTATCGACGAACAGGTGCGTGCCATTGACGAAGCTCGATTCGTCTGATGCGAGGAACAGCGCCGCCGATGCGACTTCGGCCGGCTCGCACAAGCGGCCTTGCTGAAGCGCGATGGCCTCCTCAGTAGCATCGACACCCATCGCCTGAAGGTCGCGCAGCTCCCGCATGCCGTGCGGGGTCCTGATGAAGCCCGGTGCGACCGCATTGCATCGGATGCCCTTGTCACGGTATTCGACCGCGATCGCGCGCGCGAACATATGACATGCGCCCTTGGTCGCGTCGTAGAGCACTTCGCCGGGCGTCGCGTACACCGCCGATATCGACGACGTGCAGACGATGCTTCCCTTGCCCTTGGCGAGCATCTGCGGCAGGACAGCTTGCGTCATCAGGTACATGCTCTTGACGTTCACGCTCATGAGCCAGTCCCACTCCGTTTCGTCGATGTCGAGAAACGGCTTTACGATGAGCGTGCCCGCGTGATTGAACAGCACGTCCGCGTTGCCGTAGGCGTCTTTCGCGGCGGCGACGGCAGCGAGCACGTTGGAACGCTTCGAGACATCGGCGCCGAGGCCGATCGCATTGTGTCCCGCATCGCGCAGGCTCGCCGCGAGCGTTTCGGCAGCGTCCTTGTCGCGATCGACGATCGCAACGCGCGCCCCGTGCTGCGCGAACAGCGTGGATGCCGCCGCGCCGCATCCGCCCGCGCCGCCGCTGACGATCGCCACTTTGCCGGCGAGGCGGCCATTCTCAGCAGATTGAATCATGCGTTCTCTCCCTCGTCTCATGCAAGATGACTATCTAGGCGGACTGATCGATGCCCGGCTCGATCTCGCGAGTGCGTCGTGATTTCTCGTTCGTGTCGAGCACCGGCGGCCCCTTGAAGCTGTTGCGAACACCGAAGCCATACCAGATTATGAGCAGCGCGACCAAGAAGCCGACCAGCACGTACAGCACTTTTTCGTTCGGCGGCTGAATGCCGACGTAAGCCAGTACGAGCGCGCCGATCAATGCGAGAAGCGCACACGGCTTCGACCAGACGCCGAGCTGGAACGGGCCTTTCTCTGTCCACGTGCGACCTTCGGCGAGCATGCCGGAGCCGACGGGCATCGCGTAGGAGATGTAGAGGAACACCGCGCTGCCGGCGCTCAGCACGGAGAAGGCATCGCCGTAAAGGGTCACGAGGATCGCCAGCATCGCGCAGGTCCAGATGGCCGGGCCCGGCGTCTTGTGCGCAGGATTCACCTTGCGCAGCAGGCGCGAACCGGGCAGGCCGCCGTCGCGCGCGAAGGCGTACACCATGCGCGACGTGGACATGATGGCCGCCAGACCGCACACGTAGTTGATGAAAAACATCAGCAGTTCGAGGACGACGCGCAGCGTCTTCGGAATCGGCGCGAGGATCGCCTGGAAGAAGCCGGTGCCTTGCTTCATCGCGGCGGTGAGGTCGGGCATCACGAGCACGAAGGCGCAGACCATTAAGTAGCCGAACACTGCCGACCAGAACACCGACCCGATGATCCCGCGCGGCACGTTGCGCGCCGCGTCGTGGGTCTCTTCGGAGGTATGCGCGGACGCATCGAAGCCGGTGATCGTGTAGGTGACGAGCAGGAGGCCCGACATGAAGGCGAACGGCGTCGCCTGATGCGGCCACGCGCTGCCCTCGGAGCCGGTGAAGTTCGTGAACGTGGTCAGGCGATGCAGGTCGATCGGCACCGGCGAATAGATGAGGAGCGATGCCACCAGCACGATCGTGACCACGAAGATCAGGTAGCCGGAGAGATCGGTGATCTTGCTCGCGATCCTGATGCCTCGCGCATTGAGAAAGGCCTGCGAGAGCGTCAGCAGCGACAGGAACGCGGTCTGATGCCACCAGTTGAGGGTTCCCGGGTCGACGCCGAACATCGGCGCGATGATCGTCTTGAAGAAGGGATCGTAGGTGCCGAAGTTGATCGCGGCGATCACGAAGATGAGCCCGATCAGGTTGATCCACGCGCAGAGCCAGCCCCATCGCTTGCCGCCTAGTATCGAGCCCCAGTGATAGAGGCCGCCTGCGGTCGGAAACGACGACGCGATCTGTGACATCGAGATCGCGACGATTAGCGCGAACATCGCGCCGAGCGGCCACCCGAGCCCGACCGATGCGCCGCCCGCCGCCGAAAAAGCCAGCTGAAAAGCCGTGATGCCGCCCGACAGGATGCAGATGACCGAAAACGAAATGGCGAAGTTGGAGAAGCCGTTCATCCGCCGCGAGAGTTCCTGCGCGTAGCCCATCTTGTGCAGAAGGCCCACGTCGGCGTCGGTGTGGGGATCAAGCTGAAGTTTTGGATCCATGAGTCCGCTCCCTGATGATGGCCGGGCGCACGGCTGTGGTATCGCCCTGTTCAGGAAAGTACGGCGCCACAAATCGACGGACTATCGGATTTCGGCAAAGTGGCGGCGGCCCGGCTGACGCGCGGGATGGGTCACGGACATTCCCTACGGCCGCATGTTCCGCATTTCGCCTTCGGGCGTTGGATCTCGTCGCGCAGCATGACGGCGAGCCGGACGGCAGCGAAGCTGTTCGACGATGCGCGCCTGCTCGTCACCGATTACCGCGACGGCCTGATGCGGCTCGACATCGAGCGCGCGGAAGCGGCCGTCGAACTGTGGCCTTGGTCGTTGATCGCCTCGTCCTTGCTCCAGGGGCAAAATCGGGCGATTGTAATGAGCGGAGTGAGCGAGGGTGCTTCGACGTGGGCCAGAGCGTGGTGCCGAGGAAAACCAGTGGCCCCATAAACACCGACCTTTTCGGTCAAGCGCTCAGGAGCTGCAGCAATTTCGCGTTCGCCGAAAGGGCAGTGCGGTGCGCGGCTCACGTGAGCTGTTTCGTGAGAGACGAATGACGTCGGTTCCCTTTTCAACCTGATCGTCCAGGGCGCTGATTCGCTCCGCCGACTTCGGGAACCGGCCATTTACCGACGCTCGCCGCGGAACGCACGTGGCCTACTTGAACGGCTCCTCCACGGTCTCTTATCGGACATCCAAACGTTGAGCGGGGCGGACCCGGCACCCGGCCGCATTGAACATCAGCTGCACTCATTGTGGGGATGATGGTGAGGCGCATTCACTATTCAGACATTGTCCGAACCGGATGGCTGTCGCCTCATTAGCATTTCACTTCGACAACGCCTTGCAGCTCCCGCGCGTCGCGCCCCCGACCCGCTCGCGCAGCACGCCTTCCATGATTTCGATAAAGCGGCGCGCCGCGCTCGACAGCGGTTCCACGTGCGAATACACGAGGCTCGCAGTCAGCCGGTGCCCATCGTCGACACGCATGGGAACGACATCGAGCGCGTCGCGGGTCGCGCCGTCGATGCAGAACGGATCGACGATCGCCACGCCAACGCCTTCCTTCGCGAGCGTGCACGCGCTGATCGCCGAGCGCACGCGCACGACAGGCTCGGGCCGCCGCTCGCCGCCGAACACTTTGCCGACGATGCGCCCGAGCGGCGTATCCGGCTCGTAATCGATCCACGGCATCGCGGCGACCTGCTTCGGCTCGATCGCCCGCCGCCGCCCGAGCGTGCCCTTCTTCGCGACACACAGCACACGCCCGCTCTGCAGCGGCACCGTAACGAGATTGGGGTGCTCCACCTCGAACATCGACAAGCCGATATAGCCCTTGCCGAACAGCACGCGGGGCACGAGATGGTTGTGAGTGAGCGGCTCGAACTGAATGGGCAACTGCGTGAACTCGCGATGAAACCGCGCGATGGCGAGAGGCACCAGATGCACGCCGAGGCTCGGGCTGCACACGATATTGAGTTTGCCGCTTGATCCATCGGCGAGCGAGCGTACCAGACTGTCGACGCGTTCGATGCCTTCGTACGCGCGCATCACTTCATCGAAGATGCGCTTCGCTTCCGGCGTCGGATACAGCCGGCCGCGCGTGCGTTCGAACAGCAGAAAGCCGAGCCGGCTCTCGGTGACCTGCAACACGCGGCTCACCGAAGGCTGCGCGACATACAGCGAACGCGCCGCCTCGCTGATCGACCCGGTCATCATGATGGCGCGGAAAACTTCGATCTGACGCAGGCTCATCGAGCGTGTTTGCGGGGTGGCTTCGTCGTAATTCATTGGTCTCTTTGCGGTACTGGAATCCTGGCGGCGCTGAAATTCTAGCGTGCGTCGGCGCTTTCCTGGACCCATGCATCGAGGCTATGGGTTACCAAATTTGGCCTATTTCACGAGGATTTACGTCGTTGTTATGGTGCGAACAGGTTGTACCGCGTCGTGCGGCCGAGCCAAAATCACTTCGACTGACCATGACCGCGCCCATCATTTTCCTGAACCCGAACGGCCTCGCGAACGTTACGCGGGAGATCGAGAAGACCGTGCGCGCGCTTCGCGCACAGGACGATGCCCCCGTCGTGTTCGAAACGCTCCGCGCGGTTCCCGGCGGAATAGTGACCCAACGGGACTCAGACCGCGCCGCGATTGCCGTGGAGGGTTACGTCGCTGCTCACGAAGCGCAGGCAAGCGCGTTCGTGATCGCCTGCTACAGCGATCCGGGGCTGCACGCCGCGCGCGAGGTCACGTTGAAGCCGGTCATCGGCATCGGCGGGGCGGCCATGGCCACGGCGCTTGCGCGCGGCTCGCGCATCGGCGTGATCGCGGCGAGTACGCGCGGCATGCCCCGCCATTGGCGCACGTATCACGCAATGCAACTCGGCGGGGCCATCGCGGGCGAACGCGCGGTTAATCTCGGCGTGGCGGAATCGGGCGAGCGTGAAGCTGCGCTCGGCAAGCTGCTCGCCACCGCCCGCCTCTTACGAGATGAAGACGGCGCGGACGTCATCGTGCTGGGCTGCGCGGGCATGACGCCCTTGCGCGCCGAACTGGAGCAGATGCTTGGCGTCCCCGTCATCGATCCGTGCTCGACGGCCGCATCGCTCGCTTTCGGCGTGGTTCGCGAGCGAGGTCTCGCATGAGCGAGGCGGCTCCGTTTCCGCGTCTGGGCGTAATCGGCGGCATGGGCCCGCTCGCCACCGCCGACTTCCTCGTCAAGCTGATTCAGGCGACGCCCGCCGCATCGGATCAAGAACACATGCCAGTGATTGTGCATAACGTGCCGCAAGTGCCGGACCGCAGCACGGCGTTTCTCGCAGGTTCCGACGCGCCTTGGCCGCATCTGCTTGACGGCCTGCGCACGCTGGAAGCGGCCGGTTGCGCCGCCATCGCCATTCCCTGCAACACGGCGCACGTCTGGCATTCCAGGCTCGCGAGCGAAACCACGGTGCCGGTGCTGCATATCGGCGACAGAGCGGTCGCCGCGCTCCTGCGCCAATGTCCCGATGCGCGGCGCGTCGCGGTGCTCGCCACGGCAGCGACGCTGAAGGCGTGCATCTATCATGACCAGCTCGCGGCGAGCGGCATCGAAGCAATGTCGCCCGATGAAGCGATGCAGGCGAACTACGTGTCAGCGGGTATCGCGGCGGTGAAGAGCGGCCGTATCGACGATGCGCGCGCACTCCTCACGCAGGCATCCGACGCACTGATCGCGCAAGGCGCCGATGCGCTCCTGATGGCGTGCACGGAGATTCCGGTGGCGCTGGCGGGCGTGCTGCTTCCGCGCCCGGCAATCGATCCCACCGATGCGCTAGCGCGCGGCTGCGTCGACTGGTGGCTGGCGGCGCGTAATGAAAGCGCGGGACGCGAAGCGCCGAGCGCGAACCTTGAAGCGCAACTTTGATTTCACAGCGGAACGAACAACATGCAGCAGTTTGACCTGACCATACGCCACGGCCTCGTCGCATCCGACGAAGCGGTCTATGAAGCGGACGTCGGTATCATCGGCGACAAGATCGTCGCGGTGGAACGCGGCCTGCCCGCCGGCCGCCGCGATATCGACGCGACCGGCCACTACGTGCTGCCCGGCGGCATCGACACGCACTGTCACGTCGAGCAGCGCTCGGGCATGGGCGTGATGGGCGCGGACGACTGGTACTCCGCAAGCGTCGCGGCGGCGCACGGCGGCACGACCATGATCGTGCCGTTCGCCGCGCAGCATCGCGGGCATTCGCTCAAGCAGGCAGCCGAAGAGTACACGGCGCTCGCCACAGCGAAATCGGTGATCGACTGGAGCTATCACCTGATCGTCTCGGAGACGGACAGCAAGACGCTCAACGAAGATCTGGTGGAGCAGATCCGACGCGGCATCACGTCGTTCAAGGTCTATATGACCTATGAGGCACTGAAGATCGACGACTATCAGATGCTCGACGTGCTCGCGCTCGCCGCCCGTGAACGCGCCCTTGTGATGGTGCACGCCGAGAACAACGACGTCATCCGCTGGGTCTCGCAGAAGCTGCTGGAAAGCGGCAGCACCGCACCGAAGTTTCACGGCACGAGCCATGTGGCGCTGGCCGAAGGCGAAGCGACGCATCGTGTAATTCAGCTTGCGCGCCTCTTCGATGCGCCGGTGCTGATCGTCCACGTCTCCGCACCCGATGCGCTCGCGACCATTGGCGCGGCGCAGCGCATGGGCGCGCAGGTCTACGGCGAAACGTGCCCGCACTATCTGTTGCTGACCGAAGACGCCATGGATCTTCCGGGCGTAGAAGGCGCGAAATATTGCTGCAGCCCGCCGCTGCGCGATGCCGGTTCACAGGAAGCGCTGTGGACCGCGCTGAACGACGGCGTGCTGCAAACGGTGTCGTCGGACCATGCGCCATATCGTTTCGATGAAACCGGCAAGCTGCCCTATGGCGACGCCACCACGTTCAAGCAGGCGGCCAACGGCATGCCTGGGCTCGAAGCGCGCCTGCCGCTCATGTTCTCCGAAGGCGTGAACAAAGGGCGCATGACGCTGCCCGAGTTTGTCGCGCTCACCGCGACGAATCACGCGCGCATGTACGGCATCGCGCCGCGCAAGGGCCTCATTCAGGCGGGCGCGGATGCGGACATCGCCATCTGGGACCCTAAGCACGAAGTCACGCTGACGGCGTCCGCTCTGCACGACCGCGTCGGCTATACGCCGTACGAAGGCATGACAGTGACGGGCTGGCCGCGCATCGTGGTGAGCGCGGGCCGCGTGATCGTCGAGGACGGGAAGTTTGCTGCGCGCGCCGGCAGCGGACGCTTCGTGCCACGCAGCACGCCTCTGCCGTTCCAGAACGAGCGGCCCGTCTCCGCGCGCGGCCAGTTCTTCCGCTCCCTCGCCATCGGCGAAGCGCGGGAAGGTCACACATCGTTCGGCTACTCCGATCGCCAAAACTGAAAACGAAAGAGGAAGTCATGAGCAAGTCACGCAAACTCGGTCTCGCGGTCGCGCAAATGGGACCGGTCCATCTCGCCGACGATCGCCCGGCTGTCGTCAAGCGCCTGATCGAGATGCTGCGCGAGGCGAAGTCCCGCAGCGCGAAGTTCGTCGTGTTCCCGGAACTCGCGCTCACCACGTTCTTCCCGCGCTACTGGATGAGCGAGGAAGCCGCCATCGAACGTTTCTTCGAACACTCGATGCCGAGCCCCGACGTGCAGCCGCTCTTCGACGCCGCGCGCGATGCGGGCATCGGTTTCTATCTCGGCTATGCGGAACTCACCGCGATGGGCGAGGCGTTCAACACGGCGATCATCGTCGATGACGCGGGACGCATCGTCGCGAAGTATCGCAAGACGCATCTGCCGGGCCATTCGGATCACAAGCCCGATGCGCCGTTCCAGCACCTCGAAAAGAAGTTCTTCGAAGTGGGCAACACCGGCTTCCCGGTGGTCGAGACCATGGGCGCGAAGCTCGGTATGTGCATCTGCAACGATCGTCGCTGGCCCGAAACGTGGCGCGCCATGTCCCTGCAAGGCGCGGAGTTGGGCGTGCTCGGTTACAACACGCCTTCGCTGAACATTCACTGGCCGGAGCCGGTGCATCTGCGCATGCACACGCATCTGATCTCGCTGCAGGCGAGCGCGTATCAGAACGCCATGTGGATCGCGGCGGCCGCGAAATGCGGCAAGGAAGACGGCTTCCACATGATCGGCGGCTCGGTGATTGTGGCGCCTTCGGGCGAGATCGCCGCGCAGACCGTGAGCGAGGAAGACGAAGTGATCTTCGCGAATATCGATCTCGCGCTCGGCGACACTTTCCGCGAGCACGTCTTCAACTTCGCGAAGCATCGCCGTCCGGAGCATTACGGGCTGATCGTGGAACGCACCGGTGCAGGTGTGCCGCTGCCGCACGATCCCGACGCGTTGAATTAATGAGTGCACGGGGAGACCAATCATGAATCGGAATCTGGACCAGAGCGCGGGCGCCTTGCCGGACGCATCGGACAACTCGATCTTCGGCCCGCCGCACGTGCGCGCGCTCGTCGCCTCGATCTCCGGCTACGCAATGGACGGCTTCGACCTGCTGATTCTGGGCTTCATGCTGAGCCTGATCTCGGCGGACCTCGGGCTGAGCAGCGCGCAGGCGGGGTCGCTGGTGACGTGGACGCTGGTCGGCGGTGTGGCGGGCGGCATCGGCTTCGGCATTCTGAGCGACTATCTCGGCCGCGTGCGTGTGCTGACCTACACTATCCTGCTGTTTGCCGTGTTCACCGGCCTGTGCGCGTTCGCGAGCGGTTATCACGACCTGCTCGCGTACCGCTTCGTCGCCGGTCTGGGCCTGGGCGGCGAGTTCGGCATTGGCATGGCGCTCGCCATCGAGGCATGGCCCGCCGAGAAGCGCGGCCGCGTCTCCTCGTATGTCGGCATGGGATGGCAGATCGGCGTGCTGATCGCCGCGCTCGTCACGCCGGTGCTGTTGCCGCATATCGGCTGGCGCGGCATGTTCGTCGTCGGTCTCGCGCCCGCGGTGCTGTCGTTCGCCATACGCAAGGCTATCGGCGAATCGGAAATCTTTATCAAGAAGGCGTCGAAGAAGCGCCACGAGTTTCCGCTCAAGACGCTGTTTCGCGACCGTCAGACCACGCGTCGCAGCATCGGCATGATCATCATGTGCGCGGTGCAGAACTTCGGCTACTACGGCCTCATCATCTGGATGCCGGGTTATCTCACCAAGGCGTTCGGCTTCACGCTCGCTAAGTCGGCGACGTGGACGGCGGCGTCCATTGTTGGGATGCTGGTCGGTATCTGGATCTTTGGACAGCTCGCTGACCGCATCGGCCGCAAGCCCACGTTCGTGATGTATCAGATCGGCGCGCTGGTGATGGTGTTCATCTACTCGCGCATGACGACGCCCGACGCACTGCTGATCGGCGGCATGGTAGTGGGCGTGTTCGTCAATGGCATGATGGGCGGCTACGGCGCGCTGATGGCCGAGCTGTATCCCACGCATGCACGCGGCACCGCACAGAACGTGCTGTGGAGTATCGGACGCGCGGTCGGCGGCTTCGGGCCGCTGGCCATCGGCGCGGTAGCGAGCCACTATTCGTTCGCCGTTGCAATCGCGGCACTGGCGCTGATTTATGTCGTCGATGTCATCGCCACACTCCTGCTGATTCCCGAGTTGAAGGGCGTCGAGTTGGAGTGAACCGACCGCTGCTAGCGCAGTACTGAATACGGCGCGCTTCCCTCGCGGAATGTGCGCCGTTCGCCTGTGTAGCTCAGGAAATGGTTCATTGATGTTTCGTGGCTGCGGTGAATGTGAAGCGTGATGCGCAGGGCGAAGACCAGGCAGACCATTTTGTTGATGAACCACAGGTGGGTGGCTCATCAGCTTCCCGCGCCGACCACTGCGTTGATCACTGCCGCTTCGACGCCTCCTTTTTCGCCTTTTTCGCGTCCTTCTTTTCCTTCGGCGTCTTCGTGGCCGCCTTTTTCTGCGCCTTTTTTGCGTCTTGAGCTTTGCTCATTTGTTTCTCCTATAGTTTGTGGCCGTTAGCGACCGGCGAAAGGATCATCAACAGCCCACGCAAGCTGTAGGCCAGTGCGGGTGGCCCCAATTTTTATACACGTTGCCCGACTGCTCACGCGTGCGACGCTCGCTATTTTGCTCCAACACGGCGCGCGCGCGAAACAGCCAACTTCTAGCGGACCTAGAGAAATGAAAAACTCACGCCGTTCGCCGCGGACTACACGGTCTTCGCAATCAAGTCGCCAAGCTGCCAACGACAATGAAACGCTCGTCGTCGAGAACAGGAAGCTGACATGAACGTCACATGGGCTCTGGGCTTCAACTGTATGTCGACTAGCACGACAATCCGCTTCTTTGGTAGTAGCCTGCCCGCAAGCCGCGCCTGAATCCTTTCTCATGCTCACGAACGGCGTGGCCGGGGGATCGGACGGGCGTTTTTCCCGGATGACATCCCCATCATATGACGGCAGCGACGCTCGTATTGTTCGCATTTCGCCAAACGTGCCTGATACTCGTCCCCCCATACCTCCGCGCTACGCCCCTGGTGTGAGAGGTGGCGCCGGGAATTCGGCCAGTTCAGGTTAGCGGGAACGGCCAGGGCCTCCTGTGCGAGCGGGCGCCAGTTCCGGAATCCCGGGTTCAAAGCTAGTGAGTCTGCGCGTTCGTCGCGGAAGGGGAGGTACGTGGGTTTCTTGAGACCAGCCTTGCACCGCACGGGTAGCATGTGCGGCGCAACTATTTATACAGGGGAGTTCAGTGGCCGCTAATTGAACTATCAGCGTTCTTCGCAAGCTCAAACTCTTTCAGGTAGCCCGACGGCAGAATATGGCGCCCCCGGTCTGCCGGAAGTTCAATACCGTACTCGCGTCGAACGGCGTCGACGATCAGCTCGTAGCAGGTCCCGATGCGTACCACCTCGACCTCCGGGAATCGCATGATGGTCACTGAACGTCCATAGTGGTGATACTTGCGCAGCCCGTAGTCCAGGACAATGTCTGCAGCATTACCTCACCCGATCGGCCATAAAGCGACGCTCGCCCCCGTCTGAGAGTGAGCTGTAAAGGGCCGCAATCTATTGGACAGCGGTCGTCGGAGTCAAGATAAAACCAGCCGCCTGCAGCATCGCATTGCCTGGTGCTTTGTCTGGACCGGTCGTCATTTCGCTACACTGCGCAGTTCCGCTGATAACCTGCCAGGAGGGTGCACATGGACCGCATGGTTGCGATGGAAACTTTCGTAACAGTTGTCGATGCGGGCTCATTTTCTGCGGCCGCTCGCCGGTTGAAACTTGGCCAACCGGCCGTCTCTAAGGCAGTAGCACAGTTGGAGGAACGTCTGGGCGCCCGTCTGCTATTGAGGTCGACACGCGGCCTGGCGCCGACGGATGCCGGTCAGCGGTTCTACGACCACGCCCGCCGGGCCATCGATGAGGCCGACCACGCAGAACAGGCGGCGCGTGAGTCGTCCGATGGCCTGGCCGGACGACTGCGCATAGGCGCAGCCGTCACATTTGCCCGACTCCACGTCTTGCCGAGGTTGAAGTCTTTCCTGGATCAACACCCGAACCTGAGCATCGATATCGTTCTTGATGACCGGTCAGTAAATTTGCTCGAAGAGGGCGTTGATGTCGCGTTGCGTATGGGCGCCCTAGACGATTCGTCCATGACCGCGCGTCTCGTGTCCACGGGGCGGCGGCTCGTCATCGGCACACCGTCATATTTCGCGGAAGCCGGACTTCCGCAAACCCCTGCCGACCTGAGCCGACATCAGGCGGTCGTTTATTCCGTGGGCGGTGGCGGCGAATCGTGGTTGTTCAGCCGCGGTGACGGCTCCGACTCAAACGTAAGCTTGTCCGGCCGAATAGCCGTGAATGCGGCTGAAGGAATGCGCGCGGCGGTGATCGCTCACCTCGGCCTTGCTGTCGCTTCAGAATGGATGTTCGCCCCCGAACTTGCGAACGGAACAGTTCAGGCCGTCCTGACTGACTGGACGTTGCCGCCGATTGACCTATGGGCGGTTTTTCCGTCCGGCCGCATGGCAACCGCGAAGACGCGTGCGTTCGTCGCGTTTGTTGAGCACGTTCTCAGTGAGCGCAGATCCAGCGAGAACCTCACAGCGTAACTGCTTCGCGCTCTGGTGCCGATTGCTTCGGTCTGCTCCCTCGCAGCAGGAATAGAAGCTATTCCTCACGGGCGACTACCGGACCACGCTACCCCAGCGGAGGATACGCATCAACCAGTGCATGAAAGCACTGGCTCCGATGCAGCGGTGCGTCCCGGCCATACAGCCAGAGAACCGCCTTGCAACCTACGTGTTGAGGAAAACCATGACCCAAGCTCTAAAAGGCAAACTCGCCCTCGTTACTGGCGCTTCGCGCGGAATTGGTGCAGCCATCGCCGCACGTCTTGCGCGCGACGGGGCATCCGTCATCGTTCACTATGCGTCGAGCCCGGCGCGGGCCGAATCAGTCGTGAAGGAAATCCGTGATGCCGGTGGAGAGGCTGAGGCCTTCGGCGCTAACCTGTCGCAGCCCGAAGGCATCAAGAGCCTCATTGAGTCAACGAACGGGGCATTTGGCGGCCGATTCGAGGGCCGGCTTGATATCCTCGTGAACAACGCTGGCACGGTCGAGTACGGACCATTTCTCGATTCTTCGGAAACGTCATACGACACTCACTTCAATTTGAACGTCCGAGCACCAATCGCACTGGCAAAAGACGCAGCAGCGCGAATGGTCGCAGCGGGCTGGGGACGCATTATCAACGTGGGCTCGGCCTTTGGCGAAGCGGCGCCCTTGCCTGGCGTGACGCTCTATATAGCATCGAAGTTCGCTCTCAGGGGCTTCACTCGCGGGCTATCTCGCGAACTCGGCAAATACGGCGTGACCGTTAATGCGGTTCAGCCCGGCCCCATCGATACAGAACTTGCTCCGCAGCCTGGCACGGAAGACCACGCAACGATGACAAGGCTCGCAAGCGTGGGTCGTTTCGGCAAACCGGCAGAAATCGCGGCGGCCGTAGCGTATCTGGCCAGCCCTGAAGCAGGCTATACCACCGGCGAGAGCCTGACGGTCGACGGTGGGTGGATTGCCTGACCCGTGCCGCCAAGGCATGTCGCTGACACTCGTGCGGCGCCGCGATCGTAAGATTTCCAAGACTGTACCAACGTCGCCGTCGTGTGCAACTTTCACTCAGGAGCGCCACATATGGCCACATACATCGTTTTTACACGTGAGATCACCCGTGATCAGCGCGAGCTGGACACGTATCAGGCAAGTGTCGCAAAGACCTTCGTCGGGCATCCTATCAAAGTTCTTGCCGCCTACGGACCGCAACAACGGCTTGAGGGAGAGGCCCCCGAGGGCGTCGTGATCGTTGAGTTTCCCGATACGCCGTCCGCGCGCGCGTGGTATGACAGCGATGCATATCGAGCAATCGCGAAGCATCGGTCTAGGGGGGCAACGTATCGAGCGGTGCTAGTCGAGGGGCTCGCCCAGAGTTGACGGAACCAATAGGGACAGTAGTCTGGACCGGCTGCACGTCGCGAGTGCGACCGCTCTTGCTTCAGTTGCCGCCGGCCCAACGTGCTAGACCGTTCATCGATCAGAGGCCGTCGCCGGGTCGGCTTCTGCCTTACGGGACCAATCAACGGCCGGCCACCGCGACAGATTGACGTATGGCTCTTCTTTGCCCGAATCAGTAACGATCCCCTTCACGCAGTTCGACAATCTGCTTTCGTAAGCCGTCGAGAAAGACGTTCACCCTGTTAGGCACATAACGCCTGCTCGGCATCACAGCCGAGACGGACAAATCTTCCATTGCCGCATCCTGCAGGTGAATCTGCACGAGCGACCCGTCGGCAAGGTGACGAAAGACGTCCCAATACGTCAGTTGCGCAAGGCCGAGACCTTGCACTGCGGCGGTTCGCGCTGCCTCGACACTGGTCGTCGTAACATAGCCGTCCACGCGTTTGCGGATCAACGTGCCGTCGACGACGAGCGGCCAGCGCCGCACTGCGCTCAGCCGGATGCAAACGTGGTTATCGAGATCGGCAACCGTTGAGGGACGCTCATGCTTCTCCAGATAAACCGGTGCCGCACAAATAAGGCGAGGGTTCGGTCCGATCTTCTTCGCCACGAGTTCGGAGTCCTCCAGCGGCGCAATGCGCAAGGCCAGATCGAGGCCCTGCCCGACGATATCCACCTGACGGTCGGAAAGATCGAGATCGATGCGCAGTTCCGGATTCGCTTCCAGCAGTGCAGGCAGCATCGGCAAGACGACGGATTGCCCGAACCCGCTCGGCGCAGTCATGCGAAGCACCCCTGACGCCTTTCCCGGCAACGGGCTCAGCTCGGCGCGCGCGCCTGACTCCGCATCGGCCATCGCGGTGGCGAAAGGGACGAACGCCTCGCCTTCGGCGGTCAGCGTCAGCGATCGCGTCGTCCGATGAAACAGCCGCACGCCGAGGTCTTCTTCCAGCGCGGCGATGCGACGCGATACCTGCATCGGAGCGACATCGAGCTGGCGAGCCGCGGCGGACAGGCTGCCCACCGACGCAACGGCGAGGAACGTGCGAACGTCCGGAAGGAACATGGCTTATATCCGAAAGTGTTAAGGCGGCTCCACCTTCCGGGCGCTGTTTCTCCGCCCTTCCGACGCCTACGATGAAGTCACTTTCCTTCCATGACGAGCCGCAAAATGACCGACTCCACCGCACAGATCCTTTCCCCGTACGACGGCAACGGCATCACGGTGCGTAACCGCATTGCGGTCGCCCCGATGACGCGCATCACCGCCACCGAATACGGCCATCCGACACAGAAGATGTTCGATTACTACAGCCGTTTTGCGAAGGGCGGCTTCGGCCTCGTGACCACCGAAGGCATCTATACCGACAAGGCGTTCTCGCAAGGATACCGTTTCCAGCCCGGCCTGGCCGACGACGAACAGGCGCAAGCGTGGGCGGCGTTCAATCGTGGCACGCAGGGGCAAGGAACGCGCGTGTTCGCGCAACTGATGCATGCGGGGGCGCTGAGTCAGGGCAATGTCTACCGCTCGCATACCGTCGCGCCTTCAGCCGTCGCACCCAGGGGCGAACAGATGGCGTTCTATCACGGCGATGGTCCGTATCCTGTACCGAAGCAGATGACGGAAGCCGAAATCGAAGAAGCGATTCGAGGTTTCGCTCAGGCGGCGCATCGCGCGGCGCATATTGCCGGATTCGGCGGCGTGGAGATCCACGGCGCAAATGGCTACCTGCTCGACCAGTTCCTGAGCGCGCACACGAATCTTCGGACCGACCGCTGGGGCGGCAGCGCGAGAGGGCGCGTGCAATTGCTGGTCGATGTCGTGACTTCGGTGCGCGGCAGCGTCGGCAAGACGGTGCCGGTCGGCATCCGCATCTCGCAAGGCAAGGTCAACGACTTCACCGCGAAATGGCCCGGAGGTCATGCGGATGCCGAAACGATCTTCGGCGCGCTCGCGGAGGCCGGCGTGGACTTCATCCACGTGACCGAGCGCGAAGCGTGGCAACCTGCATTCGAAGGCGCGCGCGACAGCCTCGTCACGCTGGCCCGCCGTTACGCGCCGAACGTGACGATCGTCGCGAATGGCAGCTTGCACACGGCGCAGCGCATGGCCCACGCGCTAGAATCCGGCGCGGATATCGTGACGGTCGGACGCGGCGCGCTCGCCAATCCCGATCTGCCGGCGATGCTCGCAAGCGGCCGTGAGCCGCGTGAATTCGACAGTGCGATCCTGCAACCCATCGCAAGCATCAAGGATGTCGAACTCGCGATGTAACGAGCGAAGTGAACGATGGATCGCGCGGCAGGCCACCTACGCCTGCCGCGTCGGCACGTGCGTGCGCCGCCAGTGCGCAGGCGTTACGCCGAACTGCTGACTGAACGCGCGCCGAAACGCCGCCACCGACTGATAGCCGACCGTCTCGGCCACGGCTTCAGTCGACAGTCCGGGCTTTTTAAGCTCGTTCGCGGCCAGTGCCATCCGCACATGGATCAGCAGATCGCTGGGCGAACGTCCGACCTTCGTCTGAAATTGACGGATCAACGTGGCTCGCGACATATTGCACAGGGCCGCCAGGTCCGGCAGCGTCCAGTCATGCGCCGGTTCGGTGAAAATCGCCGCCAGCGCCGGGGACAACCGCGACTCGCCCGCAAGCGCCAGAAGCCCGGCGGGCGCTTCGTCGGACTCCGTGCTGGCGCGTAACGTCAATGCAAACAGCGCCGCCGACAGCGCGTTCATCATCGCGTGGCCACCGAGATGGTCCGCGATCGATTCCGCCCGCATCAGCGCGACGAGACCATTCAACTGATTCAGCGCGCCGTCCCGTCTCGCGCCGCCCGACTTCGACGTGCGCACGACGAGCTGCCCGGGCAGAAACGCCCGCACGAAGCGGTCATGCGGCGGCGCGAGCACGATGCGTCCGCACAGCATGTCCAGATGCTCCCCCGTGCCCTTGTTTTCGCTGACGACCAGGTTCATGACCGCGCGTTGGCGGGCTGGCTTCGGCCGCGCGCCGCTGCCGTCGCGAAGCGTGTGCGCCGAACCGTGCGCGAGCAGCACGATATCCCCGGCGCCGAGCGGCTGCGGCTTGCCCGCGCCGGGAGTCTCCAGAATGGCTGATCCCGCGAGCACGATGTGATAGGGCATTTCGCCCTCGTCCGAGTCGGCATAGATGACTTCCCACGGCGCGCCATACGAGCACCGGAGTTCGAGCTGGCCGCGCACGTTCATCATGCCAAGCAGACGACTCAGCCAGTCGATCGAAAGCGCCATGCTCCTCTCCAAATGATACTTTCGAGCATGATATTGAGTATGTTGAGACTCAACAAGCTCATCCGGCGAACCTAAAGTGGAAGCTCCTGACCACCATACAACGAGGTTCACCATGAGTCGTATCGCGATCCCCGCTCTCTCTCATGCCACCGGCGCCACTGCCGACGCCTACGCACGCGTTCGCAAGATCGCGGGCGGCGGCGTGCCGAATCTGTTCGCGGCGCTCGGTCATCTCGCGCCTGCGACGTTGCACGCCGCGCTGGACGCAGAAGGCGCACTGGCGTCGAGCAGTCTGAGCAAGCAGGACCTGGAGACCATCAAGCTGCTGATCAGCGAACTGACCGGTTGTGACTACTGCGTGGCCGCGCACGTGATGCTCGGCAAGATGACCGGTCTGTCGCCAGTAGCGCTCCGGCAGATTCGCACCGGCCAGCCGACGGGCGACATCAAGCGGGATGCGCTGATCCGCTTCGTGCGGACCCTGCAAACGACGCGCGGCACGATCGAAAAAGACGAACTCGCCGCCATTCGCGCGGCAGGCTACAGCGATACGCAACTGGCGGATATCTCGCTCGCGATTGCGATGACGATCTTCACCAATACGTTCAATCGAATCAACGATACCGACATCGATTTTCCGACCGTCGATTGATCGACCCATTCATCCGTCAGCACATTGGAGAAAAGTCATGTCTCAGATCGAACAGTTCGATACGCTGATTCTCGGCAGTGGCCAGGGCGGCAAGCTCCTGGCGTGGCATCTGGCGCGCGCGGGGCAGCGCGTCGCCGTGGTCGAGCGTCAATGGGTCGGCGGCTCGTGTCCCGCCGTTGCCTGCTTGCCCAGCAAGAATGAAATCTGGAGCGCGCGTGTCGCGCATCTGACGCGGCATGCCGCCGATTTCGGTGCGATGACGGGGCCCGTGGACATCGACATGGCGAAGGTTCGCGACCGCAAACGCGGCATGGTGGAGCGGGAGGCTGCATTTCACGTGCAGGCGTATGCGTCGAGCGGCGCGGAACTCGTCATGGGCGTGGGTCGGTTCGTCGGGCCGAAGACCATCGAAGTGCGGCTCAACGATGGTGGCACCCGTACGCTCGGCGGTAATCAGGTCGTGGTGAACGTCGGCACGCACGCCGCGATTCCGGACGTGCCCGGCCTGCAGGCAGCCGACCCGCTGACGCACATCGGCGCGCTGGAGCTCGATCGCGCGCCGCCGCATCTGATAGTGTTGGGCGGCGGTTACATCGGCGTGGAGATGGCGCAGGCGTATCGGCGGTTCGGGAGCCGTGTGACGGTTGTCGAGCGCGGCGCGCGGCTGATGGCCCGGGAGGACGCGGACATTGGCGAAGAGATGCTGCGCATCCTCCGGGCGGAAGACATCGACGTGATACTGGATGCGCAGACGATCCGCGTCGAAGGCCATTCCGGGGGGCAGGTGCGCGTCGTCGTGCGGACGCCTTCGGGCGAGCAGACCGTGGAGGGAAGCGACATTCTCGTTGCGGCGGGACGCGTGCCGAACACGGCCGATATCGGCCTCGACCTGGCGGGCGTGCAACTCGACGAGCGCGGCTACATTCGCGTGAACGATCGCCTCCAGACATCGGCGGACGATGTCTGGGCGATCGGCGAAGTGGCGGGAAGCCCGCAGTTCACGCATGTCTCCGTCGACGATTTTCGAATCGTGCGCGACAACATGGAGGGCGGACATCGCAGCACGGGTGATCGGCTGATCCCGTACACGCTATTCACCGATCCGCCTCTGGCGCGCGTCGGCCTCAACGAAACCGATGCGCTGCGCGCGGGGATCGCCGTGCGCATTGCGACGCTACCGATGAGCAATGTCCTGCGCACCGAAGCGACCGACGAAACACAGGGTTTCATGAAAGTGCTCGTCGGTGCGGATGACGACCGCATACTCGGCTTCACGATGATCGGCTCCGAAGCAGGCGAAGTGCTCGCGGCGATGCAGACCGCGATGATCGCGGGCCTCCCGTTCCAGAAGCTCCGTGACGCCGTGATTTCCCATCTGACCGTGGCGGAGGGTCTAGGGCCGCTGCTGGCGCGGGTGCCCGAACGTGCGCCTATGTGAGATTCGCGGCCGGACGGTTGGGCTAGTCGATCGGGCGATGCCCGGCTACTTCTGCTACGGCGGTCTCCGCAGTCAAGTAGTGGGTCTGCGAAGGCGCGTTGCGCTTCCTGCCGCAGATTGTGGCCGACGTTCTCGATCACAAGCTACTCGTAGCCCGCGTGAAATGCGGTGGGGATGCGCGGTTCGGTCGATTGGCGACACGCCACGCTCGCGACATCGCCAGGCGGAGCAACAGTTGGAAGCGGCAAATCGATAATTACGACCGGGTTGATCGAGGAGCTTCCCGCGTCGAAAATACTGTTGCGCCTACAACTGGCGCGGAGTGGCGGGTGATGAGTTGCGATTGAGGCGAGGCCGGCAGTGCTGTGATCTCAACGACGAGCGATTCTCAACGATGACAGCGTGCGGCCAACTCCGGCCATTCAACCGCCTGCCGCGACGCACATTCAGCTGTCTGCTCCAACCGCAAAGCGACCGTGGACATCATGCCGACGCAGAACGGCGATTGTGCGGGTCGACCTCTGCACGCCGTATCGGCGCGTGACCGGGAATCCGCGGGCATGCGCCAACTCGTCCCGACTAATGAGCACTTCGATGACGTTCGACACCGGCGATCGCGCCGGGCGCAGGTCGCCCTTGACCTCGTCTGCGAGACGCGAGGCAAGATCGTGGCGCCGTGCTCCAGGCTCTCGACCCTAAGAGTCAGTCCGAAGCCGCCAGGCTTGGAAACCGCTTCAAGCACGACGCGCCCGCTAACCGGGTCCGCTACCTGGCAGTCGCGGCGTTATCGCGCGTACTGTTCGAGCGCGTCAGCGAGGGCATCGAAGGTAACGCGGCAGCGCGGGCTTGCGCGCAGATCTTCGTGCATCGTCACCCAGGTTTCGAGTTGGAGCGCAAACGCCTTCGACAGCACGCGTACGAGGCCATCGCGGCGCGCAATGGCGACGTGACATCCGCCGATGCCCGCGCCCGCGCGAACCAGCGCCAGTTGCGCGAGATCGCTATCGGCGCGCATTGAAAACGTCGCGTGACGAAAACCCGGCAACGTGCGGCTCACATCGCGAATGAACGCGTTGGGCTGGTCGTAGCCGATGACCGCGTGTTCGGCGAGCGCCGCCATGTTGCGCGGCGTGCCGTGACGATCGAGATAGTCGCGCCGTGCATGTAGCCCGACGTCGATCACGCCGACGCGCCGTGCGACGAGTTGCGTCTGGCGCGGACGCACCATGCGCACGGCGATATCCACTTCGCGCCTCAGCAGGTCCTGCACGCGGTTGGACAGCACGAGTTCGACAATCAATCGTGGATGCCGCTCGCGCAGCGCCGCGATGACCGGCGGGAGCACCTCGACGCCAACCACTTCGCTCGCGGATACGCGCACGACACCCTGCACGCCCGCGCCATCGTCGCCCGCGTGGCCGCTCGCGGCGCGCCTGAGCGATGCCGCTGTGCTCTGCATCGCTTCGGCGTGCGACTGCAACGCAAGCGCGACGTCGGTTGGCTGAAGCCCGTTCTGCGAGCGCGTGAAGAGACCCACCGCAAGCGCCCGTTCGAGCGCTTCGACGTGACGCCCCACCGTCGGCTGCGTGATGCCAAGCGCGCGCGCCGCACCCGACAGCGACCCTTCGCGCAGCACCGCCAGAAACGTCCGGTAAAGCTCCCAACCGATGTCGTTTTCCATACGTTTTTGTATATCCGATCAACGATGTTCGCCAATTTTAATGTGCTCGCGAAGCGCGGAGAATGGCTCCATCGACAACTTACGGGGCGTGACATGGCGCAAGGCGAAACGGTTCTGGTACTCGGGGCGACGGGCGGCATCGGCGGGGAAGTCGCGCGGCAACTGCGCGATGCCGGCTGGGGCGTGCGCGGGCTGCGGCGTGGCGCGGGGGCATCGAAGGGCGACGGCATCGAATGGATTCAGGGCGATGCCATGAACGCGGCCGACGTGATGCGCGCGGCGCGGGGTGCGTCCGTGGTCGTGCACGCGGTAAATCCGCCTGGCTACAAGCGCTGGGCGGAACTCGTGCTGCCGATGATCGACAACACCATCGCGGCGGCGAAGGCGCAGGGCGCGACCATCGTGTTGCCGGGCACGGTCTACAACTTCGGGCCGGACGCGTTTCCGTTCATCGACGAAGACGCGCCGCAGCATCCCGTCACGAGAAAAGGCGCGATTCGCGTGGAAATGGAAGCGCGCCTGCAACGCGCCAGCATGGAAGGCGCCCGCGTGCTGATCGTGCGCGCGGGCGATTTTTTCGGGCCCAAAGCGGGCAATAACTGGCTCGCGCAAGGACTCGTGAAGCCCGGAAAGCCGGTCACGAAGATCAGCAATCCGGGGGCGCGCGGCATCGGGCATCAGTGGGCGTATCTGCCCGATGTGGCGCGCACTATGGTCGAACTGCTTGCGCACCGCCATTCGCTCGATGCGTTCGCACGCTTCCACATGGGCGGCTATTGGGACGAAGACGGCACGCGCTTCGTCGATGCGATTCGTCGCGTGGTCGCGCGCCGCACCGGGCACGAGCCATCCGTTGGCGGCTTTCCGTGGTGGCTGCTCGCGCTCGCCGCGCCGTTCAATGTAACGTTCAGAGAGCTTCAGGAAATGCGCTACCTATGGGCAACGCCGGTGCATCTAAATAACGCGCGGCTTGTGCAGACGCTCGGGCACGAGCCGCATACGCCGCTGGACGTGGCCATCGAAAAGACGCTCATCGGCCTCGGATGTCTCACGACTGACCTTCACGCTTCGAAATCGAGCTGCACTTCGTAGAGCGTGCGGCCGTTCCGTTCCGAGCCAGTTACTCACTGCATCAAAGCCCTTGAACATCGGCAGCGTCGGCGGGAAACGAATTTGCGTTCCATGGTTTTAAGCTCTTCGCCGCCTCCCGAGTGCCCAGAGGTAGGTGGACGACGCGCTCGAGATGGCTGAGCAAACTGAAGTCTGACTGACACATGGGCGGCGAGCGGACGTTTGCCGGCTAAGAAGCGTCACTCGTACCTCCGGTCGCCCGGACGTTGAGAATGTCTGCAGCAGACCAAGGTGCCCATTAGTAATAGATCGAAAGACCGTTGTACATTGGAAGCGGCCACTTATTCCGTTCACTTTCGCTGTCCGATGTGAGTCGAAACTGTGAGTTCGCGAAAGCAGGATGTGGCCAGGGGCTGCGCGACGCTTTTAATGGCGGCATTCCATCACATCGCCGACGTCAAAGGAAGACTCGTCGAACGTCGGTAAAGGCCGATTCACCATCTTCCGGCCGGTATTGACGTCGACACTATCGCGGAAGTACCGGCGAGACCTATGCCCATCATTTCCAATCCGCATTCGTGCGGGAAGCGTGCTTGTTCCCGCTGTCGCCCGAAAGAACTTAGACGACGAGGTTCAATTGTTAAGGAAGGAGGGCGCTGCGCTGTCGCGTTGACAAGGTCTTTACCAAAAGCCGCGCATATGATGGATGCTGGCCGCGCCCGGGATCGCGCCGGAGGGCAACGGTACGCGCGTCGGCGATGCAGCCGCCAATGAACGGCCGCTAAGATAAATCCCGTCTCTATGGCGGCAGTTCGTCAGACGTCTCCAGTACTCGTTGAAGGGCGCCAAAGCTGCCCGTCCGTTTAGCTCTGCTGAGCCGAGAACTGCTGACGAAGCCCGAGCCGATCGACAGAATGGGCAAAGCTGCAAGCCATTTCCGCGCGATGGGAGGTCTCGATTGATTCATGTTGTCGCTTAAGCAATGCCGGCGGCATTCGCGATCGTAACGGCTCGCCGGATTCATCAAGCGTACCGGATGCGAGCGGACTGGACGGATGTGAGAGCGTTCCGGTCGTGTCCCGCACGCATGCATGGCACAGCCTTTTTTGGTCCCTAGCCAACGTCGCCGATGCAATCGCGGACGGCTGTTGACCGAAGATCACCGGCCCTTTCTACCGCCGCCGCTTCAACGCTAGTGATTCCGACGATTGCCAGAGACGGCACAGTTCGATGTTGGCACACGGGCGAAACCACCCGCCGCAACCCGCGCGTGTGGTTCTGCCATACACGGCACATTTACCCGACAAGCTTAGAGAAAACCGATCGAGATCCAGGGAACGAAGGCGATCGCGATCAAACCGAGCAGCAGCATGCCCAGATAGATCCAGATCCGCTTGAGGCCCGCCTCCGGTGATACCTCACCGATGATGCAGGCGGCGTAATAGCACAGTCCGAATGGCGGCGCGAACACGCCAAGTCCCATCGCGAGCACGACGACCATCGCATAGTGCACTTCGTGGATGCCGAGTTGATGCGCAACCGGAAACAACAACGGCCCGAACAGAACGATGGCCGGAATGCCCTCGAGCACACTGCCGAGCACGATGAATGCGACGATCGACACCAGCATGAAGCCGACCGCACCGCCCGGGACTCGCGTCATCATGTTCGCGAGGTCGTGCGAGAAGCCCGACTGTGTCAGCGCCCAGCCCATCGCGCTCGCCGCTCCGACGATGAACAGAATCGCGCCAGACAACGCCGCCGTCTGCAGCAGCATCGGCATGATCGCTTTCCATTTAAGGCCGCCGCGATAGATCAGAAGGCCGATGACAAGCGAATAGGCGATACCGATCGTCGACACCTCCGTCGCAGTCGCAATGCCTTCGACCACCGCGCTGCGGATCAGAAACGGCAACAACAACGCCGGCAAAGCGATCACGAACGTGCGACGCACATGCGACCACGGCGCCCGCACCGCTCCCGCGCGGCTCTCGTCGGTCTCTTCCTCGCGTCCCGCACGCCACCATGCGACGACGCCAAGCACTAAAGCGAGCACGATCGCCGGGAGGATACCCGCGGTAAACAGCGCCGCGATCGATATGCCGGTCACCGACGCGATCGCGATCAGCACGAGCGACGGCGGAATCGTCTCGCTCATCGCCCCCGACGCTGCAAGCAACGACACCAGTTCGCCATCCTTCATCCCGCGCTTGCGCATCTCGGGGAAGAGCACAGGCGCGACAGCCGCCATATCGGCCGTCTTTGAACCCGAGATCCCCGAAATCAGCAGCATTGCACCGAGAAGCACGTACGACATGCCGCCCCTGACATGACCGAGCAGCGACGCGAGAAACGCGACCATCACTCGCGCCACGCCGGTCACATGCACGAGTTGCCCGAGCAGCACGAACATCGGCACGGCCAGCAGGATCAGCGTGCTCATGCCTTCGTCCATGCGTCCGACCACGACGCTGAGCGGCGTCGACGTGGTCGTCATCAGATAGGCGCTCGTCGCGAGCGAGAACGCGAAGGCGATCGGCACACCCGCCATCACCGCCGCGCCAAGCAAGCCGACGAAGAACACCAGCAGCGCCCCTTGGCCCATGTGCGTCAACGGCGCCTTCGCAAGATAGCAGCCCACCGCAATCAGCACCATCAGCGCAACCGCACCGACGATATGACGCCGGTCATGCCGTGCAAGACGCAGCCCGCAACTGACCAACGCCGCCGCACAGCCGAACGGAATCGCCAATGCGCGCACCGAGCCCGACCAGCCGAGTGCCGGCGTTTCAACGAAGGCCTGATCCTGCACGTAGTCGAATGCGGGATGCATCACCAGTGCGAAAAAGGCGGCGGCAGCAGCGACCGCGAGCGTCTCGGCCCACGCCTGCGCCCGAGGCGTCATGTGCGATACGAAAAAGGTCAGCCGCATGTGACACGAACGCTGCACCGCGAGCGCGCTGCCCAGCATCGCAAGCCAGAGGAACAGGATGGACGCAAGTTCATCCGACCAGATGAGCGGCTGATGAAACACCGCGCGCGCAACGATGCCGACGAAGAGCAACGCCACCTCGCCGACGACTGCCGCTGCCGCGAGCGCTTCGATGCTGCGGCGCAACCAGCGTTCGAGAACGCTTTCGCCATGCGCATCGCGCACGAAGGATGCCCCCGCCACTTCCAGCTTGTGCGCCGCGCTCATGATATCTTCCCCGTCACCGCCTCGAGGGCGCTCCATGCGCTCACGCCGAACTTCTCGCGCCATTGCGTATAGAAGCCGGATTTTGCGAGCGCTGCGCGAAACGCATCCCTGTCGGCGGGCACGAAGGTCAATCCCTTGCCGGAGAGTTGCGACTTCAGCGATGTATTCAGCCTCGCGACGTCCGCGCGCTGCTCGACGCTCGCACGGTCGAATTCGCGTCTCACGATCGTCTTTAGATCGTCGGGCAGCGCGTTGAATGCGCGCGGGTTGGCGAGCAACCAGAACGGGTCCCAGATGTGGTTGGTTTCGGTCACATACTTCTGCACCTCGTAGAGCTTGCCCGCCTCGATCGTGACGAGGCCGTTCTCCTGGCCGTCCACGAGATGCGTCTGCAATGCGGTATAGAGCTCGTTGAAGTTGATCGACGTCGGGTTCGCCCCGAGCGTCTGGAAGAGCGAAGTGAACATCGGCGAAACCGGCACGCGAATGCGGTAGCCGCGCAAGTCGTCGGGCGTCTTGATCGGTTTCGTGGCGGACGTGATCTGCCGGAAGCCGTTGTCCGCCGCCTTCGACACCGAAACGTACCCGCTCTTCTCGATCTGTGCGCGAATGATCTTGCCGAGATCGCCGTCGACGCCGCGCCAGACCTGATCGTAGTCCGAGAACGCAAAGCCGAGATTGGTGATTGCCGCGAGTGGAATCACGGTCGACATCACCGATCCCGAGATGTTGAGAAACTCGACGGCGCCCGAGCGCGTCTGCGACAGTAGGTCGGTGTCCGAGCCGAGTTGCGAAGCGGGGAAGAAGCGGATCTCGAGCCTGCCGCTGCTTGCCTCGCGTATGCGGTCGATGGCTTCCTTGAGCCGTGTATTGATCGGCTGATTAAGGGATTGCCCGGTGGCAAGCTTGTACGTGAACTCTGCGGCGCGAGCGGGCCGCGTCCATATCGTTACTAGCGGAAGGGCGGCCGCAGCCTTCAACACCGCGCGTCGCGAAATGCGGCGCGGCGAGTTCGACGTGCTCATGATCCTGTCTCCAGTTATATGAACCTACTGATGCGCGCCACTTTGTAGGCATGGCGTCGCGGCACGTTGCGGCGCATGTCCGACTCTTGTCGAAGCGCTGCCGGCCCTGCGTGTGCAAAATATAAGAGGCTTGTTGGTGAAGGACAATTCAATTATTTTGCGCAAAGGTGTAGCCAATCTAAAGGGTGATCATGTATCTGCCATTGCGAGCCATCAGTGTTTTTCACGCTGCGGCAAGTTTCGGGAGCATCTCCCGTGCAGCAGCCGATTTGAACGTCACGCCATCGGCCGTCAGCCAGCAGATCCAGTCGCTTGAGATGCACTTGGGCACGGCGCTGATGACGAAGGTCGGACGCGGCATAGCGTTGACCGAAGCAGGGGAGCGCTACTTCGCGCTGATTTCAGAGGAAATTGACCGCATTGCGGATGCGACTCAGCGCATACGGGGGTTGCGCTCTGTCACGCTGCTGACCGTGCGCGCCACGCCGACACTCTCTACCAAGTTCCTGTTGCCGCGCATGCGCTCGTTCCTCGACGGGCACCCCGATCTGGAAGTGAGGCTGAACGGCACCAATGAAATGACCGACTTCGCACAGGAAGCCGTCGATATCGAGATTCGTCACGGTACGGGGCAGTGGCCGGGCGTTTATGTGGAAGCACTCACCGAGGAGTCGTTCCTGCCGGTGTGCTCGCCCGCGTACTGCGCGCAGTCGAGCCTCGATGCCGCCGATCTTCAGCGGTATCGACTCATCTACTCGATCAAGTCGCAAGTCCAGTGGCCACACTGGTTCTCGGTGGCGCGCGCGGCACCGCTTGATCCGGGACAACGCGTTCTGTTCGATCGCAGTCACATGGCGATCGATGCCGCCGTCGACGGCATGGGTATCGCGCTAGAAAGCACGCTCATGATGTGGCGCGAGCTACGCGACGGCACGTTGATCTGCCCAGTGCGCGAGCCTCCTCCGATCCGCCTGACAACCCAGTGGATCGTCTGTCCGTTCGAGCATCTGCAGAAGAAGAAAGTGATCCTGTTCCTTGATTGGTTGCGCGCGGAGCGTGCCGTCTGGGAAGCTGCGTCTCAACTTGCCGGGGCCCGCTGATGTTGAAGCCTGGCTAACGAATCGCCTTGGAAATGTTAATTGTTCTGGCTGAAGCCCCTGATTACACTTGCTCGCAAGTAAGGCGCACCGCTGTCATGCCTTCGATCACGCCACTCCGGCTACTTACCGCGCGCCGCGCTCGCGGCGACGATCCATAGCTTCGACCACAAAGGATTGCACATGAATCTCTCCAGTCTGCTCCAGACACGCAACGCTTCGGGACGCCCGGTTCGCGTCGGACTGATCGGGGCCGGCAAGTTCGGCTCGATGGTGCTCTCGCAGGCCCGCCATATCGAAGGGCTGCATGTCGTGGGTGTCGCCGATCTTGACGTCGGAAAGGCACGTGCATCTCTCGCGCGGGTCGGCTGGTCGGCGGAACAATATGGCGCACGGACCCTCTCCGATGCCGTGAAGACGGGCGCCACGTGCGTGCTTGACGATGCCGCCGCGCTCGCTGCGTGCGACGAAATCGAATGCATCATCGAAGCCACGGGACATCCGATCGCCGGTGTGCGTCACGCGCTGGCCGCAATTGAAGGCAACAAGCATGTGGTGATGGTCAACGTCGAGGCCGACGCGATGTGCGGCCCGTTGCTCGCTGCGCGCGCACGCGAGCGCGGTCTCGTCTACAGCATGGCATACGGCGACCAGCCTGCGATCATCTGCGAACTCGTGGACTGGGTGCGCTCGTGCGGCTTCGAGCTGGTTTCCGCCGGCAAAGGCATGAACTTCGAACCGCGCTATCGCTATTCGACACCGGACACGGTGTGGGGCTTCTTCGGCTGGACCGAGGAAGAAGTGGCCAAAGGCGACTTCAACCCGAAGATGTACAACTCCTTCACCGATGGCACGAAAGCCGCGATTGAGATGGCGGCGGTCGCCAACGGCACGGGCCTCGACTGCCCGGACAACGGTCTCGCGTTCCCTCCCGCTGGCCTGCATGACCTGGCGCGCGTCTTCCGGCCCGCCGAGGATGGCGGGCGCTTGTCGCGCAGCGGTCTCGTAGACATCGCCGCGAGCCAGGAACCGGACGGCCGCGAAGTGTTCAACAACATTCGCTACGGTGTGTTCGTCACGTTCAAGGCGCCGAATGAGTATGCGCGTGCGTGCTTCAAGCAATACGGCCTGCTCGTCGATCCGACCGGCTGGTACGGCTCGATGTGGCGCCCCTTTCACATGATCGGTCTTGAAACCAGCGTGAGCGTGCTGTCGGCCGTGCTGCGCGGCGAGGCGACGGGTTCATCGAAGGAATTCCGCGGCGATGCTGTGGCGACGGCCAAGCGCGACCTCAAGCCGGGCGAGATGCTTGACGGCGAGGGCGGCTATGCGGTCTGGGCCAATGCGATCCCGGCATCGAAGAGCCTTGCCATCGGCGGCCTGCCGATCGGGCTCGCACACAACGTCAGGCTCAAGCGCCCGGTCGCCAAGGACACTATCGTGCGCTTCGAAGATGTCGAGATCGAACGCGATCTGGATGTCGTCGCGCTGCGTCGCGAGATGGAGCAGAGTGCGCTCGGCAAGCCCGCGAAGGCAGCGTGAGGCGCGCACATCGTGGCATCGAATGGAGAGCCCAGTATGGTAAGCGGAACCGAAGCGTTCGTCGTCGTCGCGGAGTTTGAAGTAGAGGCCGACTGTGTTCACGACTTCCTCGCGCTCGCCCGCGACGATGCGCGGCACTCGCTCGCCGACGAGCCCGGTTGCCGGCAGTTCGACATCGTCCTGCTCGACGAAAAACCGGCGCGCGTGATGTTCTACGAAGTCTACGACGATCGCGCCGCCTTCGATGCGCACTTGCAAACGCCGCACCTCGATCGATTTCGTGCTCGCTTTCCTGCGCTGATCGTTGCGGAGCGCCCCGTGCGCTTCGGCCGTCGCGAGTCTGCATGATGCGTGCGAGCCTTGTAGTGGGCTTCATCGGCACGGGCATCATGGGCTTGCCGATGGCCCGGCGCATTGCAGGCGCGGGCTACCGGGTCACGGCATGGAACCGCACCCCGGACAAGGCAGCGCCGCTCGTCGATGCAGGAGTTGAGGTGGTGAGCCACGCCAGCGAAGCCACGCGCGATGCGGATGTCGTAATTTGCATGCTGAGTTCCGGCCCTGCGTGCGACGACATCCTGCTTGGTGACGACGGGATCATCGCAAGGATGCGCGAGGGGAGCGTGTTGATCGTGATGAGCTCGGTTCCCGTCGATACCGCACAGCGGCATGCACAGGCGGCGGCGGCGCGCGATATCGGCTATCTCGACGCACCGGTTTCAGGCGGCGAGAAAGGCGCGCAGGACGGCACTCTCGCGATCATGGCTGGCGGCGAGGCATCTGTCTTCGAAGGGGTGCGCGCTCTGCTCCAGACGATGGGTCGTCCGACGCGCATCGGCCCGGCCGGCACGGGCCAGCTCGCGAAGCTCGTCAACCAGATGATGGTGGCAAGCACGATCGCCACCGTCGCCGAAGCAATGCTGCTTGCGGAATGCGGCGGCGCCGATCCTGCACAGGTCCGCGCGGCGCTCCTCGGCGGATTTGCCGACTCGACAATCCTGCGCCAGCACGCGGCGCGCATGATCGCGCGGGACTTCGCGCCGGGCGGTCCGGCGAAGTATCAGATTAAGGACACGACGACGGCGCTCAACCTTGCGCATAGTCTGGGGCTGCAGTTGCCGGTGCTAGGGCTCGTCGATGGCCTATTCGCTGACATGGTCGAACATGGAGACGGTGAATTGGACCACAGCGCACTGATTTTAGAACTGCGCAGGCGCAACGGATTGTCCGTTTCATGACAAAAAATGCTTGTCGGTGGCTATGGTGAACCGACGGCAATGACTGACGCTGCGATATCGCGACCTGCAGTCCGCACAACTCAAGCAATTGGCCCTGATCTCGCGCACGCTTATGCGATTGAGAGCATGCACATGCAGTTGCG
>NZ_JFHE01000009.1 GCF_000698555.1 Caballeronia grimmiae
CCGAGGTGGAAGCACCAGACGCGGATTGGATTAGGAATAACGACGACCGCCAGCAGGAACAAGAGTTTGACCACTCCGAACACGTGATCAATTTTGAAATAAATGCAACCCGAATAATGGTGTTGCAGCCAGTAGGCCTCGATCACGATATGGCAGAGAACGAGCGTGAGATATTCGCGCCACTGCTCCGCCATGGCGCTTACCAGGTTGCTGTAGCCAAGCGCGCCCTTGGGAGATCCGGAGACCTTGATCTCGACGATCAGCAGGGTCAACGCGCTTGCGAATACCGCGTCCCTGAATCCCTCGAAGCGGTCAAGTCCGCGCTCAGCACCATGTGTCTCCGCGTCGGTCGTTCACACCTATCACGTAGCATCATGTGAGTCTTTTCATGTTCAGCAACCCCGGCCAAAACCGGTCATACTAAGCCGACGACAACTCGATGCTTCCGTTGCTTCTTCCCGCGGCAGAACGTAAGGCAGATCGTCCAGCAAACTCCGTGCGTGCCGTGCCGCGAGGAACGACTCCGGCGTGCGCATGCCGCGAAGACAGAGCAGCGTGCGCGGCATGATTTGGATTGCCACAGTCGACAAACGAGACACTGGCGCGGAACTTGTTCTTACTGAAAGCGTGACGCGGCTAGAGCGCGCCACGCATTCGTGAAGAAACCATAAGCGAGTTTGCGTCGATATCTGAAGCGCACCAACACAGAGGCTGACATGGTCAAGACAGCGTTGTTCGTCCGGCTCGAAGCGAAGCCGGGTAAGGAGCAGGAAGTCGAAAGCTTCCTGATGGGCGGATTGCCGCTCGTCGAGCAAGAGCCCGCGACCATCGCGTGGTTCGGCCTCAAAATCGCGCCATCGGTGTACGGCATCTTCGACGCGTTCCCTGACGACGCGGGACGCCACGCCCACCTATCGGGCAAAGTAGCTGAAGCGCTGATGGCGAGGGCCGCGGATCTTTTCGCTAAACCGCCGGAAATTATGAACATCGATGTCCTCGCGGCGAAGCTGCCAGCGTAGCTTGGTCGGCTTCGGCTTCGGCTTCGGCTTCGGCTTCGGCTTCGGGACTAGGTGCCGTCGCAGGACTTGAACAACTTGGCCGTCGAAAAGGTCTGAAAGGCTGCACCGAAGCGACGCCGGAAAATTGCGGCGTTCCACACCTTCCTCAAGAGTTGCGATGGAACACTGCGGTTCACTGTGAGGCAAACCTTGCTCACCATGTCAGGGCCACACGACGTCACCAAAACAACGCACATCGCTCACATGAGACCGGGCGACCGTCGTCGATTTTCGCAATAGGCGAAGGGCCACGAGTCAGCTACGAATTGAGCGACCTTGCTCGAATTGCTGAAGAGCGCCTCGCTGCAAGCGAAGTCGGATGATTCATAATGTGCCTGCGGTGCCAAACTCAACTGCTGAACGTCGCTTTCCGAGTGGTCTTTGGGCAACCTCCGCATGGCAACTGAGCGACGGACGCAAACTGACCCTGTTCGTCGTATATCCGTCGATACCGCTATACAACGTAGTCATCGGCAAGCTTCGTTTCTCCGCCGACAGCGGCCAAGTCTCCGCGTATGTTGCACATCTCGATGCAACACCCGGCGAACACCATCACCCTCAGCAATAGAGCGGCTTTGACCAGTCCTCGACGGATCCCGGAACAAGCGGTGGTGTTTGGACGACCGTTGAATCGAACAAACGTGACGAGGGCTGCGCGTAAAAGGCACCTGTCGGCGATCGCGAATCTGCCCGGCACGTCGAACAGAGTTCCGTTTATCACGCTGGACGAGGAGACGGGCCCAATCACACCGCTGACGAGTGCGGTCGCTGATCGGATTGAGGTACCCCTGACTACGTGGACACGGATCGGTGGTGAACGACATCTCGCTGCCGTTGCGAGCCGCAAAGTGTCGGCGGCAGCTCTACTGCCGTGTCGTGGAAGACAGCTCCAGCTCGACCATCCGCAGAACATCCGATGCACAGGCGGCCAAGTCTCCAAACAGACGACGCTGCACCGGTTCCAGACGACGAGGGATGGTGTCGATCACGCACAAAGTGCCTAAACGGTGGCCACCCAGCCCTGTCAGCGCCATCCCCGCATAAAAGCGAATCCCCGGACCGCCCGTCACGAGGGGATTGGCACGGAAGCGTTCGTCTTGCGTCGCGTCCTCCACGACAAAAATGGTTGGCTCGACCAAGGCAAAGTTGCAGAACGCCATGTCGCGCGGTGTTTCCGTAGTCGCTAGCCCATGCCTCGACTTAAACCATTGACGGTGAGTGGCGACCAAAGAAACGAGCGCGATAGGTGCGTCGGTGAGGTAAGCCGCCAGCCGGGTGATTCGATCAAATCGGGGGTCGTCCGGCGTGTCGAGTAGTCCGCACTGCTCGACCGCACGGAGTCTGTCTTCTTCGTTGTAAAGAACTGGAAATTCGGCCATTGTCGCTTTTGGGATGGGATGAGTTAGGTGCAAAGCACTCAACCAACGCTATGTCGGCAGAACGGGCGCGATCTTCAGTTCCAGCATCAGATTTCAGCGTTCTCCGTATTCAAGTTCGAATCTTGAACGCCGTCAACCAATGCTATGGCGCTTCCGAATAAGCGGTGGCGCCTCCAGCACAGGTAGATCATGGACGCAGAAACCAAAAACTTGACTAGCGCACGCAATGCAACCGTCGCGGCAGGAGCATTCCAAAGACCGTTGGAAGAGTTTCGGTCCTTGTGGGCAACGACGGAAAGGGAACGAGCAGTCGTCGAATTCTCCCCGGACGGCGTCGTCTTGCGTGCCAACGCAAATTTCCTGGCGCTCATGGGCTTCCGGGCCGATGAGGTCGTCGGTTCACATCACCGCATGTTTTGCGACGCCGCGTACGCCAACAGCGCTGGCTACCAGGACTTCTGGGTCATGCTCGGGTCCGGTCGCGAGATGAACGGCGATTTTCGACGCATCGGCAAGGCGGGTGGCAAGATCTGGATCAATGGTTCCTACACGCCTGTGATGGACGAGAACGGCAACGTGCACAAGATCGTCAAGGTGGCGACCGACATCACGGCCGCGCGCACCGTGGCGGACGATCACGCCGGCAAGGTACGCGCCATCGACCGTGCGCAAGCCGTGGTCGAGTTCGACCTGCGTGGACACGTTCTCGCCGCGAACGAACGATTCCTCGAACTCATGGGCTATAGCCTCGAAGAGGCGCAGGGTCAGCACCATCGGATGTTCTGCGATCCGGCCTACGTCGCGACCGATGCTTACCGTTCCTTTTGGGACAAGCTCGGACGCGGTGAGTATGACGCGGGCCAGTACAAGCGCGTGGCGAAGCATAACCGGGACGTGTGGATTCAGGCCACGTACAACCCGATCTATAGCTCGGACGGCCGCCTCATCAAGATCGTCAAGTTCGCAACGGACATCACCGAATTCAAGCGTGGTGTCGCGGAAAGCGACGGCCGACTGGCTGCAATTGATCGCGCCAATGCGGTCATTGAGTTCGATCTCGAGGGCAATGTCCTCCGGGCGAATCAGAACTTCCTCGACGCCATGGGTTATACGGTGCGCGAAATCGTCGGAAAGCACCATCGGATGTTCTGCGACCCGCAAGACGTCGCGACCGCTGACTACCGGGATTTCTGGGCGCGGCTGAGTCGCGGTGACTACAACGCGGGCCGTTACGTGCGCGTATCGAAGCACGGCTACCGCGTGTGGCTGCAAGCGACCTACAACCCGGTGTTCGACGAGTCCGGCCGCCCGTACAAGATTGTGAAGTATGCAAGCGACATCACTGCCCAGGTGGAACGCGAGCGGCGCATGCAGGAAAATCTGATCGCAATGAGCGAGAAGATCGAGGAACTCTCGCAGTCGATCGAGGGAATTGCCCAAAACACCCGGGAGGCCACTAGCGTCGCCACCGAAACGCAGGCCGAAGCGGATACCGGCGAACGTACGCTCGCGGAGTCCATGTCGGCTATTCAAGCGATCGAGCACTCCTCGGCCGGCATCAGCGACGTGGTGAAGGTCATCAGTGACATCGCGACGCAGACGAACATGCTCGCGTTCAACGCCGCGATCGAGGCTGCCCGCGCGGGCGAGCATGGCTTGGGCTTCTCCGTGGTCGCAAGCGAGGTGCGCAAATTGGCGGAGCGATGCTCGCAGGCGACCAACGAGATCGGCCGGCTCATCGATGAATCCGTGCAACGGGTCAAGACGGGCAGCGACACGTCCCGACGCGCAGCTGACGGGTTCCACCGTATCAGAGCCGGTGTGGATCGCACGACCGAAACCATCGCCAGTATTCACCAGGTCACTGAAAAGCAAGCAACCGCGACTCGCACTGTCTCGGACCTCCTTCGCGAACTCACGGTCGTGACAGGCGGCGAGGCAGCGACGCGATCCAGTTCCACTGTCGCGGCGCTCAACAGCCGGTCGCAATAATGGCGTCCCCCGTATCGGTCCACGGCCTCGTCCGCGTAGGCGCGACCGTATTCGCGCTGCCCGCGGATTGCATTGTCGAAGCGGTAGACGCGCCCACGTCCTATCACAAGGTACCCACGCAGCCTTCGGCGATGCGCGGCTACTTCGTCCTGCGTGGCGACGCCATCGCGACCCTCGACACCTTTAGCCTGCTGAATCCAAGCGAAGCAGCGAGCGCGTCCGCCAAGCATGTGATCGTGCTTCGCCACGACGACGCGCTCTTCGGCATCGAAGTCGACGCCATCGGGAATACGGAAACCGTCGACGAACGCGATGTGGTCCGGCTCGAATCGGACTTCGGGGAGGACGGCGGCTTGTTCGCTCAACTCTTTCCCATGGACGGCGGGCTTTCGCTGATCGGCATTGCCGATGTGAGCAAACTTTATGCAGCGACGCGGGGCATGGCCGCACGCGTGAGACACCGCGCGTTCACCGCGGGACACGGCGCGTCTGGATCTGCAGGACGCGCCCGGGATGATGGCTCGGAGCAACAAGCCAGGCAGTACGCGATCGTGCGATGTGCGGAGCACATGCTATGCGTGGACGCGCTGAGTGTGAGAACGGTCGTCCCCATGCCAGCGCTGCAACAGCCGACCCCTGGCAACTCGACGTTCCTTGGTGTCGCCCGTTGGGCAGGTGGCGACCTTGCCGTGATGGACTTTTCGGCGGTACTCGGCTTGCCCGTTTCGGAGCCGTCCGGCGGCAAGTACATGCTCGTCTTTGAGAATGGTGCGACCCTTGCCGGCTTTGCGGTCGACGAACTATCGGAACTGCTCCTCATCGGGCCCGCTGACATACGGCCTGTATCACCGGTTGCTTTTCGCCACGCGCACCTTTTCAGCGGAGCTGTCGTGAGCGAAAAGGGACATACTGCTTTGCTCGTCGATCCTCAGGCCCTCGCGGCGACTGAAGGCCTGATCCGGCTGCCGCGCCCCGTTCTCGGACATGGTGGACCTGCGTCTAACGAGCTATCTCGAGTTGCCGCGTCGACGTCATTCATCGTGTTCTCGGCTGCCGGTCAACATCTGGCCGCTAGGACCGCCCAGGTTGCGGAAATAGTATCCAAGCCTCGTATCGAGGTTCGCGGACAGCAAGAGGAGGCCAGCCTCGGCCTTATCAATTGGCGCGATTCATTGATTGAACTTGTGCGCATCGGCGTTATTACCGGGTCGGTTGACAGTCCCGAATGGGAGCAAGCCCTTGTAGTCAGTGTCGATGGCCTTACGCTCGCATTCGCCATCGATGCCGTGATAACGATGTCAGGGCCGAATGAAGCGACGGAGGTATCTCGCATCGCCGATCATGAAACCGGAACGTGGCGCGAGATCCTGACGATGGGAGAGGGGAGGCGTGCCAGCTATCGAATCGTCGACCTGTCACAGCTTGTAGTCAGCCGGTTCGAAACCATAGATAATTAAGCGCTAGTGCCTTGCGGCAGACATTCAAGACGGCGAAATCATCGATGGGCTTCGTCGCGCGATGCGGGGCCCATGCTTGTCGACGAAGCCTGTGAGCCGGCCGTCTGCTACATCGAGAGTTCATACAACCGCCGTATGCTGACCGACCTGCGGCAGAATCCGTTCGAACTCGCGCTTGACAATGCGGTAGCATTCACAGGAGTGCGCCTCTAGCGCAGCGCGGTCCAGGATTTTGACGCGGCCACGGCTCTGATGGATAAGTGCTGCGTCGCACAGCTTTCCAGCAGCCTCACTGATCGCTTCCCGACGAACGCCCAGCATGTCGGCAATATGCTGCTGCGTAAGCCGCATGGCGTCGGACCGCGTGCGGTCCGCCTGAATCAAAAGCCACCGGCACAGTTGCTGGGTTACCGAGTGATGGCGACTACACGCAGCGGTCTGGGCCACTTGTGTGAGCAGCGCCTGCATGTACAAGAGCGTGATGCGCCTCAGGATATCCGAGCGGCCAAAGTGCTTACGCAGGGCATCGGCGCTCATTCGATATGCGGAACCGGCGCTCTGAACTTGCATGCGCGCCGGGATGGTGTCGCCGCCGGTCAATACGGGCACGCCTGTCGTTCCTTCTCGACCGATTGCCGCCACCTCCGAGCAGTTGCCGTCTTCCATGGTCTGTAACAAGGTGATGACTGCGGTCGCCGGGAAGTACACATGCCGAATGCGCATGCCCGAATCGCACAGCAGTTCTCCTGCGCGCAGTTCGACCAGATCGAGATCGGAAGCGACGGTTTTCCATTCGAGAGCGGGAAGTGCGCCCAATAGATCATTCCCATGGAGGTCGGACTGAAGATTCAACATAGTGATTTCGTGAATTCATATCGCAACCACTGGGTGGCCGCGGATGCGGGGCGCGGAAAAGTGTATGTTCCGTCCCTGAATGGACCTGCGCTTGAACCAGGCTGGAAGGGACGGTCAACGGGTCAAGCGTTAGATTTTAACGTTTGCGCGTTGACTTCCGTATGACAAACTCCGATGAAATCAGCAGTAAGCCGGAAAAATGCCGCCTGCGGGGCCTGAATTTTGAATTTTGCGACGGGGGCATCATGGAAAAGAGCTCAAGCTGCAAGTGAGCGCAGCTACGGCGAGCCAGATCATCCATGCCCCGGCGGTCAGCCGACTGTCGAACGGCTCATCAAGCCAGGAACTCATCGACGTCGCGAAACGTGCCTTCCTTGATTTCAGCTTCACCCATCTCGAGAATTGCAAGAAGCGCTCGCGCCGGCGGCCGTAACACACATCATACGGAGAAAACCACAGCGGCCTTCTCACCCACCTGAGTGAAGCTGCGGACAAAGTGGTAAAGCTGGTCGCCGATTTGAATGCGGTTCGTCCCAGACGAGGTGAGGCTTAACATTTCGTTCGCGAGCACGGTGGAAATTGACCCGACGCGGCGCAGCTCCTCTTGTGGACCCGACGGGTCACCGAGGTAGACGGTACACACTTCAGGCGTGTGTCGCATCATCAGCACGCTTTGGTTCGCATCAAGGGCGCGCTCTAAGCTTTCTGCGAGGGCTCGAAGGGCCTCCGGAACCTGCAGGCCGTTGTCGCCTGCCATCCGCTTGTCTCCAGCCATGGTTGCCTCCTCAAAACAAGCTGTTGTTACTCGCCTGTCCTCACTCTACCAGCCGAGGAGAATCCTCGTTCGCGTCATGATCCAGCGCTGCGCGTCGGTCGACAAATCCCACTTGCCCAAAGCCACGTTGCGAGACATTCCTCTCTCAGCACGCGCGAGGTTAAGTTCTTAAGACCGTTCGACGTGCTCCTCCGCTTCGCGTGCGCAGTTGCAGCAAGCTGGACCAACTCGCGACCAGAGCAGAGTAGGTCCGCGAGTTCCGATGCTCAGACGACGTACTCGTAGCGCACAGGAGTCTTGCGCGGTCGCCCCGGCGTTGGCACTCGAGGAATGATGCGTCACCCGATTCGATTCAAGCGTGTGCGCGAGGCACTGAGACCGAGATCGAGCATTCGTCGGGCAACTCGGTGAGGAGGTCGCCGATATTGTCGCCGAAGTTTCGAGATGAGTCGAACCTATGCCAACAATGAGCGAGGCGAACATTGAGTCGGGCTCGATCTGGGTTGTAGAGGCAATGCCCACCATTGGTGGCATCGTCGCTTCAAGCTTCCGCAGCTTGGCGAGCCGACCAAAACGGGTCGTTAGTCAGTCGCGTGGTGATTCGTGTTCTAACGGCTACGGAGCAACTGCATGCTAAGTAGTCGCCGAGCGCTACGTAGCTCGTCACGGGAAAACCATGACGAGATTCGCTTTGACGTTCTTTCGGTCCGAAACTAGACTTTTTCGTGACGAAAGCTCCTGCGGAAGCGGCCCGGATGCTCAATCACAAAGGTTCATTGAGGCGACGGCTACAAATCGTCGAACTCGTTCGCAAGCGGGGCGAGGTGTCGGTTGATGAACTGAGCCGAGCTTTCGATGTATCGGTTGTGACCATCCGCAGCGACCTGAGCTACCTGGAACAGCAACGCTATCTTTTACGCTCGCTTGGCAAGGCTCGCTATTTGGCACAGGAGCCCGGAGACAACATTCTGGTGCCAACATGGGACGCCGCCGCGCGCAAGGCATCGGAGACGGTTGTTGCTCGATTTGCAGCAGAACACGTCCGAGACAGCGAAGCGGTGATGCTAGGGGTAGGGGAGATAGTCCATAAGATGATTCCCTTCCTCACAGACCGTGCGAACCTTTCATTGCTGATTCAGGATGTTTCCGTCGCGAAGACGGTTCAGCGATTTCTGCACTGCGAGGTGCTCTTAACAGGTGGCCGACTGGAACACGGCTCTACGGCGATGACCGGACCTGACGCTGAGGCGGCGGTGGGCCGGCGCTCGATTGACCTGTGCGTGCTGGAAGCATGTGGTTTAGACCGTTATGGCAACCTTCTAACTGCTGATTCGGCTTTAGCGCGTGTGGCCCGGGCGGCGCGACGAGCGGCCAAGCGAACGATGGTTGTTGCATTTCAGCCGGTACTCGATGGACGCAAAGGCGAAACGTTCGCGAACGCGAGCGAGATTGACACGCTCCTTATCGACGATGGTATCGACCCACCGACGATGGAAATGGTGGAGAGAGAAGGCCTTCAACTACAGAGACGAAACACGGGAATCTTGGAGTTCAGCGTTTCTTAGCAGTTAATTTATCGTGGCAATTTGCCGCAGCGCATGACGTCATTCGCATCAAGTTGCGACTGCTCCGACTGTGTGTCCTGGCTCACATTCGCTACGCACAGCGGCGGGTTGACCCGTCCAGAATGGCACCTTGTATATCGTTATCCTAATGAATACAGCCATGGCGAAAAATGAAGTGCAGTCGGGCGATCGTCCCGGTTCTATCCTTACCATGGGCGAGATCCTCGTTGAGATTCTCGCAACAGAAATTGGACAATCGTTTAGACGGCCAGGAACGTTGGTGGGACCGTACGCGAGCGGTGCTCCAGCAATATTCATCGACCAAGTGGCGAAAAGCGGAAGCCCTGGCGCGATTATCGGCTGCGTCGGGGATGACGATTTTGGCTATCTGAACGTCCAGCTTCTGCGTGAGGACGGAGTCGATGTCTCCGGCATATCTGTCATCAAAGGGGCTACAACTGGAAGCGCCTTCGTCACCTATCGCGAAGACGGCGATAGAGACTTCATCTACAACATTGCCAACAGCGCTTCGGGACACCTTTCTGTCAACGAGATTAGCGAGCAGCTCTTGAAGGACTGCAGTCATTTCCACGTAATGGGGTCCTCTCTCTTCTCGTTTCGCATCATTGAAGCCATGAAGCGGGTTATCGAAACCGTGAAAGCAAACGGTGGCACCGTCAGCTTCGACCCGAACATCCGCAAGGAGATGCTGCGAATTCCGGAGATGCGAGAGGCGCTCGACTTCATCCTCGACTACACCGATGTGTTTCTCCCAAGCGGTCATGAGGTGATGCTCCTTGCGAACGCTAGCTCGGAGAAGGCTGCGATTGACGAACTGCTCGGCAGGGGAGTGAGCGAAATTGTCGTCAAGCGTGGGAAAGACGGATGCAGCTACTACGACGGGACGACTGAGCGACATATCCGTGCGTTTTCTGTTACCGAGGTGGACCCGACGGGCGCCGGTGACTGCTTTGGCGGTACGTATATCGCATGTTGCGCGCAAGGATATTCTGTCGAGGCCGCGTTGAACTACGCATGCGCCGCTGGGGCATTGGCTGTCACTCGTCGCGGACCCATGGAGGGTACGGCAACGCTTGCGGAACTTGATGCGTTCATCCAGGAGAAGACCGGGGTGACCCATGGCTGAGATCGTCACGCGATTAACGGGCGACCCGCAACTGGAGTCGCGATTGAACGGTATCTATTCCGTTTGCTCGGCTCACCCGTGGGTCGTCGAAGCGAGCATTAGGCAGGCTCTCGATGACTGCTCACCCTTGTTGGTCGAATCGACTTCGAATCAGGTCGACCAATATGGCGGCTACACCGGCATGAGGCCGGCGGATTTCGTGCGATTCGTCGGTGGAATCGCTGACAAGGTCGGATTTCCTCGTCAACGTTTGTTGCTCGGCGGGGACCATCTGGGCCCTAACGCGTGGCGGCATCTTCCGGCGGAAGAAGCCATGGCACGCGCCGATGCCCTGATTGAAGCCTATGCCGCAGCAGGGTTCAAGAAAATTCATCTGGACACGAGCATGAGTTGCGCCGACGACCCGCCGCGTTTGGCGGACGAAGTAGTCGCTGAACGCGCGGCTCGGTTATGCGCAGTTGCAGAGTCGGCAACTGAGCGCGCCGGACTACGCGAACGCCCTGTCTACATCGTCGGCACGGAAGTCCCGGTGCCCGGTGGCGCCTCCGAAGAACTCGTCGCGGTCGAGGTGACACGTCCGCAAGCGGCTCTTGAGACGGTCGCCGTTCACTCTGTGGCATGGCAGAAGCGTGGGTTGGACGCGGCTTGGGAGCGTGTCGTTGGGCTCGTCGTTCAACCGGGCGTCGAGTTCGACCATACTAAGGTGATGGACTATGACTCCTCATCCGTCAGCGAGCTCTCGCGAGTCCTCAATGACTTGCCCGGTATGGTATTCGAAGCACACTCCACGGACTATCAAAAGCCCGAGGCTCTGTCGGCCATGGTCCGCGACGGCTTCGCAATTTTGAAGGTCGGACCGGGCGCGACCTTCGCGTTGCGGGAGGCGCTTTTCGCGTTGGCAGACATCGAAGACCAACTGCTGGCACCGGATGCCCGGTCGAATATAAGGGCGGTGGTCGAGCGCGTCATGTTAGAGAAGCCCAATAACTGGGCGAAGTATTACCACGGCAGCGAACAGGAAAAGCGGCTCTTGCGGACATTCAGTTACAGCGACCGAGTTCGGTATTACTGGGCCGATGCGGAAGTCGCCGAAGCAACGAAGAAGCTGGTAGGCAACCTCGAGCGCGTCGACATACGCGAAAACCTGATTAGTCAGTACCTTCCCAATCAATACAGGCAGCTCAGATGCGGGTTAATCGACGACTCGCCGATGAGCCTGATATTCAGCAAAGTCAGAGAGGTCATCGGCGCCTACGCGGCTGCTTGCAGAACGTAATTCAAGTAGGCGCACGGAACCATCGGTTTCGCGTCGTTGCTTCGGTCGTAACGGCTCTTGGTTCCGATTCAGGCGGCGAGCTTTCGAGGGAAAACCCGCTTTGTTGAGGTTTCGGCTCGAAACTAGACTTTTTACGGCACACGAAGCTTGCCCCACGCATGGCGAGCATAGGCCTTACTGGAGGCGGGAAATGGAAAAGGTGACGTTGGCCAACGATGAGCAGCGGAAGCCTCGGAAAGGGCTCGCCACTCAAATAATGCATTCACGTGAGACCGGCATCATAGGTGCGCTGGTCATTATGGTTGTGCTGCTATCGATTTTTGCGCCTGACTTCGCCAGTAAAGGCAATTTACTCAACGACGCGCGCAACCTCTCGTTTATTGGCATCGTCGTTCTTGGTCAAGCCGCAGTGATGATTACCGGCGGGATTGACCTCTCGGTCGGCAGCGTGTGGGGTCTTGCCGCGGTGGCGTCTGCTGCGATGATGCAAGCGGGCATGGGTGTTGTTCCGGCGTGCGCGCTTACCCTTCTGATTTGCGCAGCCGTTGGCTTCTTCAACGGCTTCTGTGTGACAAAGTTGCGGATGCTGCCGTTTGTTCCGACGCTCGCCACGATGAGCATTGCACGTGCGCTCGCTCTGATCATCACACGCGGCAAAGCTATCGACGGCTTCAGACCTGACGGTGACCCATTCTTCCAACTCGGCGGAGGCGACTTCCTCGACTTGCCGGTTCCGTTCATTATCTTTGTTGTGCTGGCAGTCATTGCTGGAATCGTCCTCAAGAGAACGGTCTACGGTCGCCAACTCTACGCAGTCGGTGGCAATGAACGCGCGGCAATGCTAACTGGTTTGAATGTAGACCGCCTGAAGATGAGCGTCTACATCATGTCCTCCGTGCTGGCAGGTGTCGCGGGCATCATCGAAGTGAGTTACCTGTCGTCCGCGATCTCCAATCAGGGCTTGGGCAAAGAGCTGAGTGTTATTGCAGCTGCGGTTATTGGCGGAACGGCTTTGTCTGGTGGTGAAGGAACCGTAATTGGTGTGTTCGTCGGGACTGTCATCCTCGAGGTGCTGCGCAATGGTCTCGTCTTGCTTGGAACGGACGCCTACTGGCAAGGGGTGTTCGTGGGTTCTGTCATCGTGCTTGCCGTCTTTATCGACCAACTCAGAAAAGGCGTCTGGCGACGTCGTTGAGCGCTGTAGCCATAACAACCCTTGGAGAAGACCATGACACGCACCATGATTAGTGCAGTAGCAGCCACCGTCCTGTTCGGACTCGGCATCACGCAATCGCACGCAGCTGACAAGAAGGTTTTTGCCGTCGTGCCGAAGGCGCTCGGCGTCGCTTTCTATGCCGATGCGGAGAAAGGCTGCAAGGAGGAAGCAGCGAAGCTCGGTGCCGAGTGCCTGTTCACGGGTCCGGCGCAACTCGATGACGCTGAGCAAGGGCGAATCGTAAGGGACCTGATTACCAAGAAGGTTGCTGGCATCGCGATTGCGCCGAACAACGCGGACTCCATCGGCAATGTCATCAGCGCGGCGGTCGCGAAGAATATCCCCGTCGTCACCTTCGACTCGGACGCGCCGAAGTCCAAGCGGGCCGCGTTTATCGGCACGAACAATGAGGCGGGCGGAGAAGCCGCCGGAGAGGCATTCGCAAAAGCGCTTCCGAAGGGGGGCACTTACGCCGTCCTGACTGGCGGATTGTCTGCCGCAAATTTGAACGAGCGAATCAAGGGCTTCAAGTCGAAGCTTAACGGCAACTTCAAGGAAGTTTCGGGCTCGCCCTTCGCATGCAACGACGATTCCAGCACGGCGGTGCAACTGATTCAGGACATTCTTGCAAAGAATCCGAATCTCGACGGCATCTTCTTCGTGGGCGGTTGGCCAATGTTCGCGCCTGAGGCGTACATCCGCGCGGTTAAGAACAAGGCGGCCGATATTAAGTCCGGCAAGTTCGTCGTGGTTTCGTTCGACACGTTGCCCTCACAAGTCAAACTGCTGAAGGAGGGTTATGCAACGACGCTGATTGGCCAGCGACCGCTCGCGATGGGCATCGAGTCGGTGAAACAACTAGATGAGCTTTCCAAGGGGGGCAAGATTCCGCCGCGCACTGATACCGGTGTCGACATCGTCAATTCGACCAACGTAGACAAGTTCGTCGGCGGAAAGTGATTCTTTCATCGGGACCGGGGCGTTCCCCGTTCCCTGATTTCCCTGCGAAGAGCGCCTTATGACCGTTCTACTGAGCGTTGAGCAGATTACCAAGACCTATCCCGGTGTCAAGGCACTGCAAGAGGTCTCCTTCAGCGTAGAGGCGGGCACCGTCCATGCAATCATGGGCGAGAATGGTGCCGGCAAGTCGACTTTGATGCAGGTCATCGCCGGGGCACACCCCGCGACCTCCGGGCGGCTCATCTTCGATGGTCAGCAAGTCGAGTTCTCTGGCACGCGCGACGCGGCCAAGAAAGGCATTTCTATCGTGTTCCAGGAGCTCATGCTAGCCCCGAACATGACCATCGCCGAGAACATATTCCTCGGCACAGAGCCACGCATGGCGCGCGTGTTAGTCGACCGCAACACGCTGTTAAGTAAGGCGACGGCAGCAATGCAGCGTCTCGGTATCTCCCTTGACCCGGATACGCGTCTCGGGGATTTGACCATCGCTCAGCAACAGCTCATCGAAATCTGCAAAGCGCTGATTCATGACCCGCGCTTGCTCATCCTGGACGAGCCGACCTCGAGTTTGTCCGAAGCCGATTCTCTGACGCTTTTTAAGGTTGTCCACGAGTTGCGAGACCGAGGCGTCACGATTCTGTATATCTCCCACCGGATGCGCGAGGTATTCGACAACTGTGACGCCGTGACGGTGTTGCGGGATGGGAAGCATGTGCGAACCGCGAAGCTTGCCGATACCTCGCCTGACGAGGTCGTCCGCCTGATGGTCGGCCGGGACCTCGCTGAGGTCAAGCGTGTCCGGCCGGAGCACTCAGGCAAGCCTATCGTGCTCTCGGTGAACGGATTAGGCGATGACCACCGTTATCGCGACGTCTCATTCTCTCTGCGCCAGGGTGAAATCGTAGGTCTCGCGGGGCTGATTGGCGCGGGTCGCTCGGAAGTAGCGATGGGGATTTTTGGGGCCCCACCCCCGAAACACGGGACGGTCTCCATTGAGGGCAAGCCGGTCAAAATTTCGAGACCTCGCGATGCAATGAAGCTTGGCATTGCACTGGCGCCAGAAGACCGCAAGGACCAAGGATTGGTCTTGGGGATGTCGGTCGGCAGCAACTTGTCCCTTGCTGCGCTCGGACTCGGGCGCCTATCGAAGGGAAGCGTCGTCCGGCCACTGCAAGAGGCCCGGATGATTGACAGCTACGTCGGACGATTCAAGATTAAAACACCGACCGTCGAACAATTGGTGAAGCTGCTAAGTGGTGGCAACCAGCAAAAGGTTGTACTTGCGAAGTGGCTGGCCTCCAAGCCACGAGTGCTCATCGTCGATGAACCGACTCGGGGAGTCGACGTCGCGACGAAGGCGGAAATCTATGCGCTGATGCGAGAACTCGCCCATGAGGGGCTGGCGATTCTCGTGATTTCAAGCGACTTGCCCGAAATTCTGACCATCTCCGACCGCATCCTGGTCATGCGAGCCGGGAAACTGGTTGGCGAGGTGGGCTTCGACGAAGCATCGGAAGAGCGAATCATGTCTCTTGCTGCGCTTGAACACGCTGACCCCGCTCACCCCGAAGTCAAGCCGACGGGATTTGTGTCCTGAGTTCGGCGAGCAAGGAAATGTGCATAGCGCGAAGAGGGAAGGTCGGCATTCGCGCGTGAGGAGAAACACTAGAAGAAAGCTATTCAGTGTACTAAGTTCAACTTGGTCTCCGCCGAGGCTTGCGTATCCATGTGATGGTCTAGGAGAGGGGTTTCACCGTGAACAAAGTTGGCATGTTCTACACCTACTGGTCGACTGAGTGGATGGTCGACTTTCCAGCGACTGCGAAGCGCATTGCGGGGCTCGGCTTCGACTTGATGGAAATCTCGCTCGGCGAGTTTCACAACCTTCCCGACGCGAAGAAGCGTGAGCTAAAAGCCGTGGCTGATGATTTGGGTCTCACGGTGATGTGCTGTATCGGACTGAAGTCTGAATACGACTTCGCGTCGCCGGACAAGAGCGTTCGTGATGCCGGCACGGAATATGTGAAGCGCTTGCTCGACGACTGTCACCTCCTTGGCGCGCCGGTCTTTGCTGGCCTTACGTTCTGCGCGTGGCCCCAATCTCCGCCGCTGGACATGAGGGATAAGCGCCCTTACGTCGACCGCGCAATCGAAGGCGTCCGTCGTGTTATCAAGGTAGCTGAAGACTACGGCATTATTTATGCACTGGAAGTGGTGAACCGATTCGAGCAGTGGCTTTGCAATGACGCCAAGGAAGCGATTGCTTTTGCCGACGCGGTTGACAGTCCGGCGTGCAAGGTCCAGCTCGACACATTCCACATGAATATCGAAGAGACTTCCTTTCGCGATGCAATCCTTGCCTGCAAGGGCAAGATGGGCCATTTCCATTTGGGCGAAGCGAACCGTCTGCCGCCGGGCGAGGGTCGCCTGCCGTGGGATGAGATATTCGGGGCGCTGAAGGAAATCGGATATGACGGCACCATCGTCATGGAACCGTTCATGCGCAAGGGCGGCTCGGTCAGCCGCGCGGTGGGCGTATGGCGGGATATGTCGAACGGTGCGACGGACGAAGAGATGGACGAGCGCGCTCGCCGCTCGCTGCAGTTTGTTCGTGACAAGCTGGCCTGAGGATGGAGTCGGGACCGTTTGTCAGGTGCGTGCATACAAGCGGCTGTTCCGCTCTCATGCAAGCGGGGCGCGACAGGCGGGGACACGACGGGGCTTCTGTCGCTCGCCTCGTTCTTGATTGCTGCGTTCTTGCCGCTCGGGCTCACGCGGCAGTGACCAAATTGGCAAGCTATGTATCAGGCATTGAGTGATGCGGTCATCCTCGATAGGAACTGGCGACAACTTAAGCACGGCAGTCGAAGAGTGTCACGGGGAACGCGGGACGCGTTGTTAGACGCATTGCTGACGTGACCACTGCGATTTATCCGCTCTACCGCGCGGTTGCCACGCTTCGGCTCCAAGACCAACACAAATCCGGGTATGTGTCGGGACCACCCCGACACGTTGGCCGAAAAAGGAGCCCTGTCAGACATCGGCCCATCGACGTTTACGTTGATAAACAATAGGTTGTGTTTCGATGTTCGATGGCCCGACCGTTGGCACAGAACATGACTAAAGGATACTGAGCGCGGCTTCAACCCGCTCAAACACAGTCCCGGCGCTTGGTGCCACAACTATTCTCGATGGGTGAACCGAAATGAGCACGCTGACCATTGTTGACCTCTGCCAGAAAAACGAACTGTCGCGTACAGAGATGGCCCGCGTAGTCGGCGGGCACGACATAGAGAAGGAGAAGGCGCTCGTTGAGGCCTATCGTGTTATCGCTTCGATAAACGCTTTAGAAAATGCGCCGGACCCCGCTCCGCCTCATGTGGGCATGAAGCTCTAGGCCGACCGGCAGCCGAAGCAAGTGGCAAGTATGGAGGATTCTGACCTCGGTTGAGGACTAAGAGTGCAGAATTCTCCGGTCGCTGCCGGCCGCATCACGTCGCCTTCTATGCAGCCACGCTCCCAAAACGATGGTGAAGGCTGGCAACGCTTTCAACGCATAGCACGATGGCAGTGGCCGCGTTGCCGCATGCCCTTTGGAATTAACTGCACTATGCGGCAAGCCTGTGCTCATAGTAGGCCCGGTCCCTGTCGTCGAGAAGCGCATACAGCGCGGCAAGGTTTGATGCGCCCGGATTCAGCCACGCTTCAATATTTTCGTCATTCATTGGGACGATACACCGGTCATGTCCCGCAGATTGAACAACAGGCGGCGGCTCGTCGGTTATTGCCGCGAACGACAGCAATTGATGGCGTCGTCAAGATCGGTGGTCGAGTACTGGTTGATGCTGCTTGTCGTGGCTTTACCACCAACAGTTCGTCGATCTGAGCCTGATGCCGCAAGTTGGCCTAAGGGCGTTCCGACCCCGCCGAAGCGCTCATGAATTCGCATATATAGGGCGGCGGTCGTCTATGTGAAATAGACCTGTGGCGAGGCACCTTTGACAGCCTTCAATACGTTCGGAATGCAAAACATTCCTCGCTCGCATAAGTAACAAAAAAGGCGACGCTCAACTGATCAACAGGCGCGTCGACTTTGCGCACCTCAGTTGCGTATTGCGCCATTGTGCGAGTCCATCGAAGGCGTTGCAACGCGGCGTTTCACGACCAGCGGACGTTGCGACATAAATCACTCCGCACGGTCGCCTTCGGCAGAGATCGTCGAGCGATTTCTTTCGTGCCTTCGCAGATTCTGTGGCAAGTGACCGCTTCATACGGCTCGACTTCATCCACGACGCGTTATGAAGTCGCCCAAACCCCTAGGGGATTTCCTTAAAGGATCGCCCGCATCGAGCGCGCGGCGCTTCCCTGACAGGAACTGCCCGATATCGCACCGGACGAGCCCGATATATCGTGCGTGCCTTGCCGGATGAGACCGGCTATTCAGACGAAAGAACCAACAGGTAACCATCATGGCACTCATCAGGTCGGGCACTCAAGAAGTCAAAGAGGCTTCCTCCCATCATTCCCAGACAGTTCAACGCGAAGCAGAGCAGCAGCGCAAGAAAGCGCGCACCCTGGCCAAGCAGCAACAGGCGTCGGAACGAATCGCGGCAGCGACCGCGCAGCTGTCGGCAGGCATTACGGAAGCGTCGTCCGCAGCGGAAGAGTTGAAGCGGGCCTCCGATCAGATCGCCAATGGCGCCGAAGAAGCAGCCGGCGCGGCGCAGCAGTCGCTGACGGCTGTGAGAGAAATGTCGGAAGCGATCACGGTGCAGCGCAACGCCAGTTCCGAAGCACAGACACGCGCCGAGGCGATGCAGGTGCTCGCCGGCAGTCTGAACAACGAAGTGACGAACATGGTGGCGAACGTAAGCGTAGCCGCCAAGCGGCAGGAAAGTTCCGTCGCGATGGTCGCCGAACTTGAAAAGCAAGCCGCGAACATTGGCGACATCGTGAAGGCCGTCGCCAGAATCGCCGACCAGACGAACCTGCTCGCGCTGAACGCCGCTATCGAGGCGGCTCGAGCGGGCAAGCACGGTAAAGGCTTCGCCGTCGTTGCCGACGAAGTCCGCACGCTTGCCGAAACTTCCGAGAAAAGTGCTCGCGAAATCCAGGACCTGGTCGGCCGCATTCGGGAAGAAGTGCGCGTCATCTCGGACGGAATCAACGAGTCCGCAAAGACTGTTCAAGGCGAGGTCGAGAAGGGCAAGGACATCGTGACGCAACTCGATCGCATTCGTACCGATTGCAAGGACGTCGTCGATGGAGCGCGGGAAATCCTGACGGCAGCGGAACAGTCGAACCGCGCATCCGAGGCCGCGCTTCGCGGCGCTGAATCGATCGCCGCCGCCGCGGAAGAGCAGGCGTCGGCGTGCGAGGAGTCAGGCAAGACGGTGGCTGAGCAAACGCAAGCCCTCGGTCAATGTGAACAGGCTGCGCAAACGCTGAGCGATCTCGCCGACGAACTGAAGGTCAGCACCGACATCTCGAAGAGCGCGGAAGACGTCGCGTCGTCGGCAGAGGAACTGTCCTCGGCCGTGCAGGAGATCAACCGCGCCGCATCGCAGATCATGGTCGCGCTGGAGCAGATTCGCGGCGGCGCGCAGACCCAGTCGGTCGCGACACAGGAGTCCGCTGTTGCCATCGCGCAGATCGAAAGGGCCATGGAAATCGCCGACAACCGCTCGCGTATGGCGCTCGGCAAAGCCACGGCGATCAAGGAACTGACGGCGGACAACCAGCAAAACGTCGAGGGAATGGCCAAGGGCATCAGCGCATCGGTAGAGGCGACGCGTCGCAGTCTGTCGCAAGTGAAGGACCTGGAACAGGTCAGCCGTCGCATCGACAAGATCGTCGACGCCATTACGTCCGTGTCGATCCAGACGAACATGCTTGCCGTCAACGGTTCCATCGAAGCTGCGCGCGCCGGCGAATTCGGCAAGGGTTTCGTCGTCGTGGCCACCGACATCCGCAACCTCGCCCACGATTCCGCAGAGAACGCGGAGCGAATCAAGGACATGGTGAAGGGCGTGCAGGACCACATCGCCATTGTCGGCCGGGACCTGGGCGAGATCGCGACGGCCGCGCTCGCTGAAGTAGATAAGACGAGGTCGATCACGGCCAACCTCGCGACGATGGCCAACGATGTCACCGTGCTGGAGCGCGGGAGCACCGAAACGGCGGCTGCCTCCACGCAGATCGCCGCGGCGATCGTGCAGATCAAGACGGGCGTCGACCGCATCTCGGGCGCGGCGGAAGAAGCACAGCAAGCCTCTGCACAGGCAGCCGCCGCTGCGCGCCAGCAGTCGCAGGGCGCCGAAGAGCTTGCTGCCGCGATCGAAGAAATCGCGTCGCTCGCGGACGAGCTCCAGGCATAAGGCTGCGAAATGGACCACTTTCATGAAGAGCGGACGGAAGCCGTGTCGACGGCGGACGTCACGCGTGAAGATCGGCAGTTCGTCACGTTCGTGATCGGCAGCGAGCACTTCGGCGTGGCGATGTCGCCGGTGCAGGAAATTATCCGCGTGCCCGACGTGGTGCGCGTGCCGCTCGCCCCTCGCAATCTCGAAGGTCTCGCAAACTTGCGCGGACGCGTGTTGCCGATCGTCAATCTGCGAAGCGTCTTCGGCATGCAGCCGCGCGAGAACGACGATGCCACCCGCGCCGTCGTCATCAACCTCGGCACGCCGCTGGGTTTCGTTGTCGATCGCGTGGCGAGCGTCGTCAGCGTCGAAGCGACGCAGATCGAGAGCGCCGACTCCATCTCGTCGACGGTCCGCACGGACTTGCTGACGGGCGTCGTCAATCGCGGCGGCGGCGAGCCGATGATCCTCGTGCTCGACTTCGAGCGTCTGATCAGCCGCGAGTTCGCGGACGTCGAGCGCCGCCACACGGCCGCGTCGTACACCGAGCACAGCCCGGCTGCGTACAGCGACGAAGCCGAGACGGATGCAGACGAGCTGCAGATGGTGAGCTTCACGGTCGACGGGCAGGAATACGGCATCGCGATCAGCAGTGTGCAGGAAATCGTTCAGGTGCCCGAGCGCGTCACGAGCGTGCCTAACGCAAAAGCGCATGTGATCGGCGTCATGTCGCTGCGCAATCGCCTGCTGCCGCTGGTGAGCCTTCGGCGTTTGTTCTCTCTGCCCGAGCGGTCGCTGAACGACGCGCAGCGGATCGTCGTGGTGTCGACGTCGGTCGGCGACAGACAGGCTTGCGTCGGAGTCGTGATGGATGCCGTCAACGAAGTGCTGCGCGTGGCCAAGGAAAATGTCGAGCCGGTTCCGTCCGTGCTCGCTCAGGCCGGGAACATGGCGGAGATCGAGTCGATTTGTCGGCTCGACGACGGGCGCCGGATCGTATCCGTGCTGTCGCCGGAGCGGCTGTTCGACGGCGCGCGCGACGGCGCCGCGCTCGACATTGCATTGATGGAGCAAACAGATATGGACGCAAGTGTCGCGAACACAGCCGAACTCGACGACGAAATGCAGATGGTCGTGTTTCGGCTCGCCGACGAGGAGTACGGCGTGCCGATCGAATCGGTTCAGGAGATCGTTCGCGTGCCAGGCACGCTGACCGCGGTGCCGAAGGCGCCCGCGTTCGTCGAAGGTGTCATCAACCTGCGCGGCGCAGTGTTGCCGGTCGTTGACCAGCGCATCCGCTTCGGATTGAAGACGATCGAGAGAAACGACCGTCAGCGCATCATGGTGTTCGTCATTGGCGGCGCTCGCACAGGCTTTATCGTCGACTCCGTCGCGGAGGTGCTCAAGGTGCCAACGCGTTACATCGAAGACTCTCCGCGTTTGTCGGATGCGCAACGACGGCTCGTCGGACGCGTCGCGAACCTGGAGAAAACGGGCAGACTTATCCAGCTCGTCGATCCCGACCAGTTACTCGATGAGTCCGAGAGCACCATGCTCGACGCGGTGGCAGCGTAAACGGGTGGACCGATGCGGGTATTAGTGGTCGACGATTCAGCCCTGATGCGCAAGCACCTTGGTTCGGTGTTGCAAGGCCACGAGCTGGCAATGGCGAGAAACGGCCGCGAGGCGCTGGAGCTTGTCGAGACGTTCTGTCCCGACGTGATCACGCTCGATATCAACATGCCTGAGATGGATGGGCTCACGACGTTGAGCATGATCATGATCAAGCGGCCTACACCGGTTGTGATGGTGTCGTCCCTGACGGAGCGCGGTGCGCTCGCCACGCTTGAAGCCCTCAATCTCGGCGCGGTCGACTTCGTTGCGAAGCCAGGCGGCTCGATCTCGGTCAATCTCATCAACGTGGCGGACGAGATTCGCGCGAAGGTGGAAGCGGCGGGTGCGGCGCGGCTGAGGCGGCGAGGAACCTCCGGCGTCGCGGCACGCCCGAGCGATGCCCCGGCGGCGAGCGTCCGACGCGAGCCGGCGGCCGTGCGAACGAGTGTGTCCATCGACTTCGCGGCGCCCGGCGGGCCTTCGCTCGTCCTCGTCGGCGTGTCGACAGGCGGGCCGCGCACGCTCGAAGACGTGCTGCCGAAGCTGCCCGCTGATTTCGCAGGGGCCGTGATCGTTGCGCAACACATGCCTTCGAACTTCACCGGCCCGCTAGCCGAGCGAATGAACAAGGTCAGCGCCCTCGATGTCGCGGAGCTTCAGCGTCCGACGCCGCTGAAGCCCGGAACGGTGCTCATTGCGCGCGGCGGTGCGGATGTCGTCGTCTCGCGACGTGGCAAGGAGCTGTATGCGATTCCCTGCCCAGCGTCGGAACAGCATGCGTGGCATCCGTCGGTCGAGCGTCTCGTTCAAAGCGCGAAAGAATGCTGCAACCCGGAACAGTTGACCTGTGTGATGTTGACGGGCATGGGCAACGACGGCGCGCAGGCGATGACGGAAGTGAAAGAAGCGGGCGGCCGGACCATCGCGGAGAGCGAGTCGACGGCTGTGGTGTTCGGGATGCCGGCAGATCTGATCAGGCGGCGTGGCGCCAGTGTCGTGCTGCCCTCCGATGAGATTGCAGACCAGCTTGTGGGCTGGGTTGGACAGGTGAAGGAAGAACAAGATGGGTTTGATAAGGCATAACCATGAGGCGCTGCACGTCTCCTCGCCGCAGCCCTGCGACGCGGTGTCCGCAGCGGGTGCACCGTCGGACGGGACGCAGCTTGCTGCGTCGCTTCTCGACGAGTGGCGTGGCGAGCAGGATGTGAACAAGTGCGAAGCGCTGATTGCAGCCATCGCGGCGTCGCAGGATGCAGCGAGGACGGACGCATTGATGCGCATCGTCGAAGAAGGCGATGCGGCCTCGCGCAACTTCGCCGTCCTGGCGTGGCAAGGCTTGCCGGCGCATGAGGTCCTGCGCGGCGCTTCGTTGCTGGAATCGGCCCATGCCGACGCACGCGTGTTGGCGCTGTCCGTGTTGCAGGCTGCGCCGGGCCGCGACGTCGAGCCGTTGCTGATCGGACTGTTGTCCACCGAGGCGGACGCCAATGTCTGCGCGGCGGCGGTCGAGCTGGTCGCCGAATGCGGCACGCGTGCTGCGTCGCCGGCCTTGCTCGCGGCGCGCGAGCGTTTCGCCGGGAACGAGTTTGTCGCGTTTGCGATTGATCAGGCACTGCGGCAGACGGGCGCCGGTAATGAATGACGGGGCTGCAATGAGTACACCCACGGCAGGCGCGCATATCTCCGGCGATGACTTCCGCAAGTTTCGTGAGTTCTTCTATCGAAGGACAGGCATCTACTTCGACGACTCGAAGCGGTACTTCGTCGACAAGCGCATTACCGAACGAATGGAACTCACGGGCAGCGACTGCTTTCGCGATTACTTCATGCTTCTTCGCTACGAAGCGGATGCGGCGGAAATGCAGGCGCTCGTGAACGTGATGACGGTGAACGAAACGTACTTCATGCGCGAGGACTACCAGTTTCGCTGCATGACGGCTTCGATGCTGCCGGAGATCGTGAAGACGAATCCGCCCGGAAGACGTCTGCGCATCTGGTCGATGCCGAGTTCGTCCGGTGAAGAGCCGTATTCGATCGCGATCCATCTGATCGAGTCGTGGCCGGGGCTGGCAGAGCATGACGTCGAAATCGTGGCGTCGGACATCGACACGCGGATGCTGGAGCATGCACGCGCCGGCATCTATGGCCGACGCGCGGTGCAGAACCTGTCGCCCGCACTGCTCGAACGCTATTTCACACGCCTGTCGGCGGGCGAGTATCAGGTTTGCCAGTCGTTGCGAGAAAGCGTCCGCTTCACGCGCGTCAATCTGAACGATCCGCGCGATACAGCGAGCTACAAGGACTTCGACATTGTCTTTTGCCGCAACCTGCTGATCTATTTCGACGATACGTCGCGGGCGAGCGCCGCGCAGACCATATTTCGTGCGTTGAGACCGGGCGGCTTCATTTGTCTCGGGCATTCCGAGTCGATGGCGCGCATGTCGACATTATTCACGGTGCGCCGGTTCGCCGACGCAATCGTTTATCAAAGACCGTTGGTGTAGCCGAGCATGAAGATTCTAGTTGTAGATGATTCCGCCACCGTGCGGATGTTTTACCGGTCCGCGCTAGCAGCGTTTCCGACCGGCATCGACGAAGCGCCGGACGGCGAAAAGGCGCTCGCGATGGCGCTGACGCAGGACTACGGGCTGTATATCGTCGATGTCAACATGTCGAACATGGATGGACTGACGTTCGTGCGTGCCTTGCGCGCGCGTCACGACGTGATGCAGTCGCCCGTCATCATGATCAGCACTCAGTCGAGAGAGCAGGACGCGACGCTCGCCTGGCAGGCCGGCGCGAACCTATATCTGAAGAAGCCTGTAGCCAAAGAGACGTTGCAGTACTACGTGAGCGCGATGACCTCGCGCCGTGCAAAGGATGAACAGTGAGCTCAGTGCTTGAACAATTTATCGCGGAGAGCCGGGAACTGATCGAAGCGGCCGGCGACCTGCTGCTCGAACTGGAGCGCAATCCAACGGACATGCAGCGCCTCGATGCGCTGTTCCGTGCCGTGCATACGATCAAGGGCAATAGCGGCCTGTTCGACCTGCCTGCATTCACACGTCTCGTGCACTCGCTCGAAGACCGCCTGGACGCTGCGCGCCAGGGTTCCGCGCTGCTTGGGCGCGAACTGATCGACGCGAGCCTGGAAGCGTGCGATCACATGTCGCGGATGATCGACGAAGTGGAGTCGGAAGGGGATATCTCGGCGGACGCGGCCGCCCTAGCGACGGCAATGCTTACCCGTTTTCGCGACAGTGAAGCAACGAGCCAAGCAGGAGCCATCACACCCGTACCGTACGAGATCGACCGGGAAGATTCGTCCGTCGCCGATACCTGGCTTGTCACCTACCGGCCGAAAGCCGATGCGTTTTTCTGCGGCGAAGATCCTTTGTATCTCGTGCAGTCCTTGCCGGGGCTTGCACATGTCGAGATGGAATGCGTCGGCGAAGAGGCGCTCGGCGATGAATATGACGTCTTCCGGGCAAACGCGGCTTTCAAAGCGCTATGCCACGCGCAGCGCGATGCGCTCGACGAGTGCTTCCGTTACGTGCCGGATGAAGTGGACCTGCGACGCGTTCCCAGAGTCGATCTCGATGCCGCCGAGCGGCAGCGTCTTTCGACCCTGCTGTGCAGTCAACGTGAAGCGGCGAAGTTTGCGCAGCCCGGATCGGGCGTTCCCGCGAGCGTCGCGACGGTGCTGACGAATGTCGCCGAACGTTTGCAGGTGCCGGTTCGCGGCTTTTACGCTGACCGGCCGGCGCATGTACTTCCGCTTATCGAGTTGTTGCTGCTGATCGTGGACGCAAACGGCGAACAGCAGAAACGCGCGGGCACGCCGGCGCCGTCCACGCTTGCCAGAACTCCGACCACTGACACGTCGGCGGCGCGAGCGGAGAACCGCTATCTGAAGATCGACCGCGCACGCGTGGATCGTCTGATGGAACTGATCGGCGAGATGATCGTCGCCAAGAACGGCTTGCCGTATGTGGCTCGCCGCGTGGAAGCGGGCGGCACGCCGCGCGACCTGGCGCGCGAGGTCATGCATCAATATGCGTCCGTCAGCCGGATCGCGGACGAGATGCAGGACGCCGTGATGCGCATGCGGATGATTCCATTCTCGAGCGCACTCCAACGGTTCCCACGGCTCGTGCGCGACATCGCGTTGCGGCTCGGCAAGGAGGTGGAACTCGTCATCAAGGGCGAAGAGACGGAAGCCGACAAGACGATCATCGAAGGCATCGGCGATCCGCTGCTGCACATCGTGCGCAATAGTCTCGATCACGGCTTCGAGTTGCCGCAGGAACGCGTGGACGCCGGTAAGGCTCGTCGTGGCACGCTGACCATCGACGCGCATCAGGAAGGCGACAAGGTGGTGGTCGTCGTGACCGACGACGGCAAAGGCATCGATACGGCGCGTGTTCTCGCAAAGGCCGTCGAGAAGGGCCTGGTGAGTCCGGCAGATGCGGAGTCCATGAGCCATCGGGATGCGCTGCAGATCATCTTCCGCCCCGGGTTTTCGACGGCGGAACAGGTTTCCGACTTGTCCGGCCGCGGCGTGGGCATGGACGTCGTGATGCGCTCCATCGAACAGTTACGCGGGACCGTCGATATCGACAGTACGCCGGGCGAGGGCACGGTCATCCGCATTGCGCTGCCGCTCAGCATCGCCGTGAGTCACGTCATGGTCACACGCTGTGCCGGCCAACTCTACGGCATACCGATGGATACGGTGGTGGAAACCGTGCGCATTGCGCAAAGCGACATTCAACGCATTCGCGAGCATCGTGCGGCCGTGCTGCGCGGGCGCATCGTGCCGCTCTTCGATCTGGCTTCGGTGCTGCAGATCGACGACCGGCCGCGAGCCGGCGCCGCAACCGAAGAGGCGGAGCTGACGGCATTGATCGTGCGGACGCGCAACGGCATCGCCGGGCTGGTGGTGGATGGTTTCGAAGGTTCGATGGACGTCATCCTCAAACCGATGGACGGCGTGCTCGCTTCGCTGCGCGGCTACGCGGGCACCGCTTTGCTCGGCAATGGCGCCGTTCTGCTAATCATGAATCTCGAGGATCTTTTCTAATGGCGCTGATTTTTGAAGCCGACCGCGTGACGTTCGATGGCCATTGCGCGATCGACGAAGCGGAGGCGCTGCTCGCGTGGGTGCGGGATGCCGATACGCGCGGCCTGCATCCGCTGTTCGACTTGTCGAAATCCACGCATGTCCACACTGCGCTCGTGCAGCTCGTCATGCGTGCTACCGGCCGGGTATCGACTCCCGAGACGGGATTGCTATCACTTTGTCTGCGCAGCGTTCAGGCGCGCGGATCAATCGAAGGGAAATGAAGATGAAGAAAATACTGCTTGTCGACGATTCGGCAACGATGCTGTTGAGCTTGCGCCAGACGCTGGAAATGTCCGGCTTCAACGTCAGCACCGCGACGGACGGCGAGAATGGTCTCTCCGTGCTCGCGGCCGGCAGCAAGCCGGATCTGATCATCACCGATATCAACATGCCGAAACTGGACGGCCTCGGCTTCATTCAGGCCGTACGCAAGCAGCCGGCGTACCGGTTCACGCCGCTGCTCGTTCTGACTACGGAATCGCAGCAGGCGCGGCGTGACGAAGCGAAGCGGCTCGGCGCAACCGGCTGGCTCGTCAAACCCGTGGCGGCGGCGGATCTCGTGCGCGTCGTCAAACAAGTCGTTCCGGGTGCATGACATGTGGCTCATCGGCAATGGACACGCCCTGCGGACCAGGGCGGCGGATTCTCTGGAGCGGCTTGCCAAAGCGCTTCGTGACGGTGCGCCGTCGTCGCTGCATCAGGAGCTCGACAGTTTCGAGAAAGTGTCGGCGATTCTTTGCGGCCAGCTCGAAACGGTCACGCGTCAGTCGGAAGATGCCGCGAATTGCATCGCTACGCGAATGAGCGAGATAACGCGGCATGCATCCAATGTCGCGACGGCCACGGAATCGTCGGCCACGCGTTCGCGCCACCTGTGCGAATCAGGGCAGGACACGTTACGGGAAAGCGACGAGTCGCTGGAGCAGCTGCTCACGATCTGCAAGGAGCGAAAGCAACAAGGCGAAGCGGACCGCGTGCGCGCGGCCACGGTCGCGACCAACGCCGGAGCACTGAGGCCGCTCGTGCAGGACATTGCCACGATCGCGCGGCAAACTAACCTCGTCGCACTCAACGCGGCGATCGAGGCGGCACGTGCGGGGAAGGTCGGCGCAGGCTTCTCGGTGGTGGCACGCGAGGTGCGACAGCTGGCGGCGCAGACCGCCGCGGTCGCCGAGACCGTAGGCGAACGAATCAACACGCTCGTCAGGACGATCGAGCGCGAACTCGTGCACGAACTGAATGCACGCGACCATGAACACGAGTGCAGGGAGCTGGACCGCGTGGCAGAGTTGCTCGGGGCATTGAAGGGACATTACGTGATGTCGACAGCCGCGCTTGCCGAGTTGACGGAAAACGTCGAAGGGAGCTCGGGCCGCATGCGTGAGGAGATCTGCGAAACGCTGTCGGCGCTGCAGTTTCAGGACATTACCCGGCAGCGCATAGAACAGGTGACGGTCGAACTCGCGCATATGTCGCAATTTGCGCAGTCGTTGCAGAGCACGCTGCGCGGTGAGGACGAGCAGCCGGCCGTTTCCATCGCCGAGCGTCTCCGAACGCTCGATGGGCGCTATGTCATGTCGGACCAGTTGCGCGTGCATCGCGAAGTGCTCGGCAAGCAGGAAGAGGGCGAAACGGCCGGCGCCGCTATCGAGCTCTTCTAGGCAGCCGCGCGCTTCGCGCGCCGCGGCGCCCCTTGACGGTCAGGCGGCGATGAGCTGGTTCTTGACCGCATACAGGGTGAGCCCGGCGACATCGCGAATGCCGAGCCGCTGCATCAGCTGCAGACGATGAGTTTCAATCGTCTTGACGCTCAGCTCCAGTGACCATGCGATCTCCTTGGTGGACTGCCCTTGCGCGATCATTGTCAGGATCTGCAATTGCCGAGGCGTCAGTTCGGCGACAGGCCGGGCGGACCGTGTTGGCACGATCGGCTCGGGCGGCCGCGGGACGAGCCGGTCCGACAAGTCGACGCTCTCGCCTTGCGCGAGCATCTGAGTAACAACCATTCCAGAGATGGCCGGACTGAGATACGACTGTCCCAGCATCACTGCGCGCAGCGCAATCTCGAGCTCGACGGCTGCTGCGTCCTTGACGAGATAACCATTGGCGCCTGCTTTGAGCGCACTCAGCACGAAGTCCGGCGTTGCGTGCATCGAAAGCACGACCTTTCTCACATCGCTTTTGCGCTCGCGCAACTGCAACAGCAGGTCCAGACCGCTTTTTCCCGGAAGCGAGATGTCGGTGACTAGCATGGCCGGCGCGTGCTCGTCGATGAGCGTCAGTGCCTCTTCGGCCGTGCCTGTTTCAGCCACCACCGCAAAGCCGTCGATTTCGTCGATGAGCGCGCGAATGCCCGCGCGAATAAGCTGATGGTCGTCGACGAGCATGACCTTCACCACAATATGCTTTTTGCTCATTACTGCATTAATGGAAAAACGGCGCTGACCTGGGTACCGGTAGATGGCTTGCTGACGATATCGAGTTCACCGCCCGCGAGCATCGCTCGTTCGCGCATTCCGGTAAGGCCTACACTGCGGGCGCTGCGCAGGGCATGCGGGTCGAAGCCTTCCCCGTCGTCCGTTATTTGCACGTGCAGGTGGCCGTCGTAACAGCGGATCTCAACGAGCGCGGCCGTCGCGTGCGCGTGCCGCAGGATGTTCGTGATGCTCTCCTGAACGATGCGAAACGCTGCCATCTCGATACCAGGCGAAGGACGGGAGGCGAACTCGTCGGAGAGCAACGTCACGTCGGGTCCATGATCGGCGAACAACGTACTGAGTTGCCAACGAACAGCGGCGACCAGCCCCAGCTGATCGAGTTGAGGCGGGCGTAGCATGGCCGACAGATCGCGCACTTCCTTTAACGCGCGGTCCGCTATCGTGAGCAGCCTGTCGCAGCGTTCGCCGAGGTCGCCGTCGACGCGGTTGCGCAGGGACTGGCTATGAATCTTGATGGCCGTCAGCAGTTGACCTACTTCGTCGTGAAGCTCGCGCGCGAGCGCGGCCTTTTCCGTTTCCTGCACATCGATCAGCCGCTTGGACAGCGCCTTCAGGCTCGTGTTTGCGGTCTGCAGCTGTTCGCGCATGTGGACCGCATCGGTCATGTCGCGAAACACCAGTTGCTTGCGCAACCCGTCCTGGCCGCGCAGGGGAATGACGGCTGCTTCGACCTCGATCGTCGAACCATCGGCGCGTATGAGTTGTGCCGGCTCGAAGCCGGGGTCGATACTGCGGCCCGCCCTGAGCGCGGCGAATTTCATTTCGATCGACTCGCGCGCCGGCTGCGCGATATGGGCGAGCAACGGCAACGCCCGCACATCGCGTGCAGACTGGTAACCGAGAATCGATGTTGCATGGACATTGTTGTACTCGACGCGGTTGTCACGGCCGATCAGCACGCCGACGGGAAGCATTTCGACGAGTCGGCGGTATTCAGCTTCCTGCTGCTGGCGAATCAATTCCGCCTCCCGGCGACGCGTGACGTTCTCGATCGTTCCGACCACCCGTTTGCGCGTGTCGTTGGGACCTGTGTAGCATCGTCCGCCCTTGACGTCCAGATGGAGCGAACGGCCGCGCTTGAGTGCGACGGTTACGCTCATGTCTATCGGCGAACCTGTCTCTTCGGAAGCTCGCACAGCCTTCTCCAACTGAATGGCCTGAAGTGGCCGCAAATAGCGATGCAGGCCGGCAAGCGGAATGCTGGGAGGCGAGTCCGTCCACGCCCTGGTCGCATTAGTCCACACAATGTCCTCACCGGCTGCGTCGAGCTCCCAGCTTATGAGGCCGGACAGACGTGTGGCTTCCGAGAGGCTCTTGCGCTGATCGTGTGCGTCGTCGATTGCCTGCCGCGCATCCGCGAGTGGCATGATTTGGGCGGCCGTCCATCCGCCCTTGCGGCAGACGAGCGCCAATGAATGTGCTTCGACAATGTCCAGACTGTCGGAAGCCGTGCAACGGTCAAGGCAATAAGTGCACAGGCACAGGATCTTTGCGTTAGCGAGACTGCTGTTCAAACTCTCTTCGTACCTTGCAAAGTCGCTCCATCTTGAACTGTCGAGCCACGCCGTGTCGCCGGTGACCCTGACGCCGTCGAAACCGCGCTGAAGGGCCGCCTTTTCGTAGTCAAGCCACTGCTGAACCACACGTGGTCCATCGAAAGCGCTATTGCCGCCATACCATTCGTGCGCTGGCCGGATGTCCAGTTGACCGGCGTCGACCTTCTCGGCAAGCTCCGGCGCTACGTCCAGAAGTCCCCGGCGGGACGTTTCAACGGTGTTTGCGTCCGTAGTGATCCATAGGCATTGCTCGTTATTCCTAAGCCCGGCCGCGAAGTAGGGCGTCAATATGGTGAGGAGGTCGGCCGGTTTCTTGTAGAACTGGCAGAAGTGCGTTCCCCAACCGGCCGGGCCGATTGCTGGGACCCCAGTGTCGCGGGAGGCCGACGGACGGCGCGTTTCATACAACATCTGGATAAGCACGACGTGATAGGTAAAGATTGCCGCTGCGCAGTGCAGTGATTAGTATTTTTCATACTTTAAGGGATGGGCTGTCTGGTCAAACCAGCGAAATAGAGTGAAGACCGCCCCTTTATCAAACGTTTGCTAGCGGAGATGTCGGTCGACGGGACACGCGCACACATAGTGTCGCGGTGGTGATCGGTAAATGTTGCGCATGAAGTTATACGCTTTTTCGACTTGTCGCCTATTGCCCGTTTGCCCACCAGCCTGCCGAAAGCACTGAACGGCTGCGGCGGTGCTCGCCGCGAGCGACGCAGTCGGCTGTCTCGCTTTGAACTCTGCGAGGCGCGCTGGCTGCTACGCTCATCCGTGATAAATCGTATGGCCGGGAAAATTCGCGCATCGACATCGTGATGATCCCGGTGGTGTTCATCGCCCGCGCTCCTGAAACGCTTGGCTGGCAATGAACCAACGTCAAAAGACGACATTTCCATCTGGCGGAAACGCGACATTTGAACTTGGCCAAATGCGGGCATTTCTATCTGCCCATGACAAAGTGCATATGTGCTAATTAACATTATGTCAATCGGAGAACGCCTCGGCGCAATTCGGTTTTGCCGGGTATGTTCCCTTGCTCACGCTGATTCACTTCCAGGTTGGCAATCAAAATTCTCAACTGTCGTTGCGACTCCTTTCAGCTTCATGCTGGAAGGTCCGGCTCGCGTAAAAAGCCCGCATGCAGCGATCCAGATTGCGTGCACTTGCGACCCGCAGCAGCCGTTGTCTCCTCGATAGCGAAGAGCTACGGTGGTCGTTTGCAAGCCGGTGATACGATGCATCCCGACGGCCATCCGATCCTCTCGACGTACCTCCGCTTAATCCAACCCGAGGATAATCGCCGACAGCATCGAACTTCTACACATCAGTGGTTCGGCCCATCGCTAGAAGACGCTCCGCCATTCGGATATTCGCGTAGTCGACCAGTTTGCCGTCAACCTGTACCGCTCCACGCCCTTCTTTCTCCGCTTCAGTCAGCGCGGCGATGACGCGTCGAGCATTCTGCAGTTCGTCGTCGCTCGGAACAAATGCGCCATGCGTCGCATCGATCTGGCAAGGGTGAATAACCTGTTTGCCGTCATACCCGAGTGTTGCCGCCTTGATCGCCAACGCGGAGGTCAACGCAGCGTCACGGAACGCCCCGCAAGGTCCATCGATCGCTCTAAGCCGGTGAGCCCGCGCTGCAACCAGAATGCGCATCATCGGATACGCCCACATATCGAGCGCCGAACTTGTGCAATCCCCTTGCTGCGAGCGGGACGTCAGCTGATACGCCGGATGCGAGAGCCCGATGTCGATTCCTTTTGCCCCAATAGATGCTGAAAAGTCGCCTACGCCGAAGTGCAGCGAATCGATTAATGGCGAGTGCCCCGCAATCTGTTCACAGTTCACGAGTCCGAGAGCCGTTTCTATCATGACTTCGAGACCGACTGGCCTCGATCGATGTTGGCCGTACTTGCCAAGCATGTCGACCACGCTATCGATGTCGGCTGTCCGCTCGACCTTCGGAACGAGAAGCGTATCGAGCCGCGGCGCGAACGTCGACAACCGTGCGATTTCCGTTTCAATCGTCCCGCAGCCGGGTACGTTGACGCGAACACTCACCGTCTTTTTGCCCCAATCGAGCTCGTTGATCGCTTCGATGGCGCCGGTGAGAGCGGCCTCTTTCTGATCTTGCGGAACGGCATCCTCCAGATCGAGAAAGACCGCATCGGCAGCACTACGAGCAGCTGATTCGACCATGCGCCGGTGATTCGCCGGCACCGCAAGAAAGGTTCGGGTTACACGCATGGAAAATGGATCCTGTAACGGTTCGGGGGTACATCAAGCGATGCGCAGGCGGGACGGATGCAATCCCAGTTCTCCGAGAATTTCGTCGTTGTGCTCTCCCACGTCAGGTACGCTTTTCATTGCAGGCGAAATTCCGTCAACAATGATCGGGGGCAGAAATACCTCCAGCGGGCCCTTAGGGCTACCGATCGACGTCATCCGTCCACGTTCGTGCAATTGTGGATGCGCGAGGAATTCTTCGACCGTGTTCATGCGTCCATTAGCGATTGCCGCTCGCTCGAGAAGATCGCTCAGCTCGCCGCTTGTCGATTTAGCGAAGCTGTCGTTGATCAACGCCTCGAGTGCCTCCCGATTTCGCACGCGATCCGGATTCGTCGCGAAGCGCGGATCGGTTCGCACCTTCGGGTCTCGTAGCACCTTTTCGCAAAAGCTACGCCATTCCCTTTCGTTCTGAATGCCGAAGAAAATGGTCTTTCCGTCGCCCGCGGTAAAGGGACCATATGGCGCGATCGTCGCGTGGCGGGCACCTGAGCGTTGGACCGCCTTTCCGCTGTCGCGCGTGTAATACGCCGGGTAGCTCATCCATTCCGTCATGGCGTCGAACAATGAAACTTCAAATGCAGTTCCCTTGCCTGTGCGTTCGCGGTGATAGAGCGCAAGCAGAATTCCATTCAGCGCGTACATGCCAGTCGCGATATCGACAATGGATAAACCGCACTTCGCCTGCTCATCAGGCGTTCCATTGATCGACAAGAACCCGGTTTCGCACTGAACCAAAAGATCGTAGGCTTTCTTTTGCGCGTATGGTCCTGTCGATCCGTAACCCGAAATATCACAGGCGATGAGGCGCGGATAGCGCTCGACGAGATTCTTCGCATCGAGACCGAGCCGCTTCGCCGCGCCCGGCGCGAGATTTTGAATAAACACGTCGGCGCGCGGCAACAACTCGTCTAGCACCTCCTGTCCGAAATCCGATTTGACGTCGAGCGCAAGGCTCTCTTTTGAACGGTTCGCCCAAACAAATTGACTCGACATACCGTGCATCGCCGTGTCGTATCCCCGAGCAAAATCTCCGTCGCCGGGTCTTTCGATCTTGATGACGCGTGCACCCCAATCAGCAAGATGTCGACTGGCGAGCGGAGCAGCGATCGCCTGCTCTAGCGATACCACGGTGATGTTTTCCAGAGGAAGTTTCATTTCCGGCGTTTTCTCGAGTTGGTTGACGACGGTGTAACGGGGAGCTTGTTTGCTCGCGCCCCTCTCCTGGAAACAGTTTCCCGCAGGCAAAGCGGTATGTGAACCATCGAGTTTCGAAAGCCGCGTTCACAAAAGAAGAATTGCGTGTGCGTTGTTATCACAGTTCCGACCGGGGACCAATCCAATGCTCGCGTCGTATCAGGCCACGCGGTTCGCGGTGCATTGCTCCAGAAAGCTCTCTACGTTCGCGGAAACAGCAAGTGCAAGCGCTTCGACCGTGGAAGCGCTTGCCCAGGCGACATGAGGTGTCAGTAAGAGGTTGTCAGGTCGACAAGTGACAAAACGATGCTTTTCGTGCGGTGGCTCGACCTGCAACACGTCTAGCGCCGCGCCAGCGATGACTTGACTGAGCAGTGCCGCTTCGAGCGCCCGTTCATCGACGAGCGCTCCTCGCGCGGTGTTGATGAGCACTGCGGTGCGACGCATCATCGAAAGCTCGCGTTCGCCAATCAGACCCTGCGTGTCAGGCGACAAAGGACAGTGCAGTGAAATCACATCGCTTGTTGCAAGTACATCTTCAAATGCGGTATAGCCGGGCCGAACTTCGGTTCTGCCTTTGCGCTCGCTCTGCAGTACTCGCATACCCAGCGCGATCGCTATCCTCATGACCTCCTTGCCTATTGCGCCCGAACCGATCAGGCCGAGTGTGGCCCCACGGACCTCGCTGATGGGCGCGCCGTGAACACAAAATACACGAGATGCAGTCCAAGCGGACGACGACGCCAATTGGCTATAAGAAAGCATTTGCCTTCGCAGCATGAAGATGCAGGCAATGACATGCTCGGCCACACTCGAAGCAGCGTAGGCCGGCACATTCGAGACCTGAACGCCGTGTTCTCGGCAATAGGCTACGTCCACACTGTCGTAGCCGCTTGCCGCAACACAGATGTACTTGAGCCGAGGAAGTTGACGCAGCGTATCCGCACGCAATGGCACCTTGTTCGTGATCGCGATATCAGCATCGGCAAGCGCCTCGACAAGCTCATGTTCGCGGGTAGTTTCTCGCTCGGTCCAGCGGTCGGCAGCGCGGGGGCGCGGTACGCGCACGGGCAGCGTCGCGCTGTCGAGAAAGACGATATGGCTCATGTCAGTGGATATCTCCCACGTTCGTTTCTGCCTTCCGCCTCTGGCGTCGGGCCCGGATATGAACGTTGCAAATGGCGGACGAAATTTTGCGCCGAGCGCGGCAACGCGTCGAAGTCGCGATAGCCGATCAGACTTTCCAGCTTCGTCCATTCATCGGTGAAAGGGACGACCTTGTAGCCGAAGCTCTCATCTGGCGTGCCCACGGTCACGTCCGACATGACGGCAATGCCGATCCCCGAACGCACCATGGTGCGCATCGCATCGAAGCTCGTGACCTGCAGACGGATGCGCAACTTGCGCTGAAGGTCTGCCGCGTACGACTGCATCATCCGGAAGATCAAGCTGCCCTCGTGGAAAGCGATCAGATCGTAGTCGAGCGTCTCGGCAAACGAGACCTCACTGCGCTCCGCCAGCGGGTGCTGCAAGGGCACCACGGCGACAAGGTTCGAGCGTCTGAACGGTTGCACGACGAGCCCGGCTGTCGAAACGCCCGACCAGAAGGTACCCAGATCCGCGATGCCGTCGCGTAACGCGCGAACGATGAACGGGGTGCTCCACTCTTCCAGATGAACGTCGATCTGCGGATAGGCTTCCAGAAACGTGCGAATGACCGGACCGAGGAAACCGACGATCGCAGTGCTATTGGCGAACACGCGAACTTCGCCCTTCGAGCCGTCACCGTATTCGCTCATCTGCGCGCGCATGCGGGCCATCACCAGCATCATGTCCTTCGCGTGCGTAACGAGCTCCAGTCCAGCGGGCGTCGGCCGCACGCCCATGTTGCGGCGTTCGAGCAATTGCACGCCGAGCACGTCCTCGAGATCGCTGATCCGCTTACTGACCGCGGACGTTGCAATAAAGTGACGTTCGGCCGCTCGCGCGAGATTTCGCTCCTCGATCACCGTCAGAAATATTTTTAGCGTAACGAGGTCGATCCGCATGCAGGGTCCTCAATGCGTCGGCGATGCGACAATCGCGCGCGCAGCCTTGGCTTCGATGATCAAGCGCCGCGCACGCAACTGGACGCTCTAGCCGTGGTTAAGAGTAATTGTCTTCAGGGTGGTGAAGCTCAATAGACCCTCCATCCCCTTCTCGCGGCCATAGCCGCTTTGCTTGACGCCGCCGAATGGCAACTCGATGCCCCCGCCCGCGCCATAGCAGTTGACGAAAACCTGGCCTCCATGAAATGCGTGAGCCAGTCTCATTTGACGGCCGCCGTCACGCGTCCAGATTCCTGCGACAAGCCCGAAGGCGGTGTCGTTGGCGAGATGAACCGCTTCGGCTTCGTCTGCAAACGGCATCGCAACCAGTACGGGCCCGAACACTTCGTCCTGGGCCAACGTATGCGTGTGCGGTACGTCGCGCAGGAGGACAGGCGGCTGAAAGTAGCCGCCTCGTGCGGCATCCGGCGCAAGTTTTCCGGTCGCGGCGAAGCGGATGTCGTCGGCCTCTGCCCTCGCAAGAAAGGTCTTTACCCGATCCAGCTGGGCCGCGTTTATCAGAGGTCCGCAGTCGTAATCCCCCTCTGCGGGGCCCGCTGTCACAGCCTCGAAGCTCTGCGCGAGTCGTTGCACAAGCTCCTCATAAAGCGACGCCTGCACCAGCAATCGGCTGCCGGCGGAACAGGTCTGGCCGCTGTTTTGCACGATCGCGTTTCGAATGACCGGCAATGCGGCTTCGAGATCGACGTCGTCGAAGACGATCTGCGGGGATTTGCCGCCAAGTTCGAGGGTCACCGGGCAGTGATGTCGAGCCGCAGCCTGCGCGACGGCTGTACCGGTGGCCGGCGAGCCCGTGAAGGAAATATGCGCAATGCCCGGATGTTCAGCGAGCGCGGCGCCGGCCTCCCGGCCATAACCTGTCACGATGTTCAGCACGCCCGCGGGCAAACCCGCTTCGGCTGCCAGCTCGGCCAGCTTGAGATACGAAAGGCACGCATCTTCGGCTGGCTTCACCACACATGCGTTGCCCGCCGCGAGCGAAGCGGCGACACTGCGGCCGAACATTGCCGCTGGATAGTTCCAGGGAATGATATGCCCGGTAACACCATGCGGTTCGCGGACGGCTAGCACGGTATGCCCGTGCAGGAAAGGAATGGTCTCCCCGTGCAGCTTGTCGCAGGCGCCAGCATAAAATTCCAGGTAGCGAGCGCATACGGTGATGTCAGCCGCAGCTTGCTTGAGTGGCTTGCCCGTGTCCTCCGATTCAATTCGCGTGAGCGACTCGTGATTGTCGAGGATGAGTCGACCGAGTCGCGCGAGAATGCGGCCGCGCTCGACCGGACCGGTACGCCGCCAGGTCGTATCGAACGCTTTGCGCGCTGCGCGGACTGCAGCATCGATGTCAGCCGCATTGCCCCGCGCGGTGCGAGTGAATTCAAGACCGGTGGACGGGTTGACCACCGCTATCGTCTCGCCATTCGAAGGAGCTGACCACTGATTGGCGATGAAGTGTTGGGCTGTCACGGTTAGATCCCCTGTACCGATGTTTCGCGTTCTTCACGGCGTTGGCCGGCGCACAGGATGCCATCATCGCTTTCGATGGGAAGAGGTGCCCAGTTGGTAGAACGCACGAAATCGCCGCGAGGTTTCTCGACGTCATGTGGACGGTTGGCAACCCGGTTGTAAGTGATGTACGCCTGCCAACGGTTTTCCGCCGACATGTTCACGCCAGAGCCGTGAATAGTGAGGCAATGAAACAGCACCAGTGTGCCCGCTCTGCCGACGATCGGCACGGGCGCATCGGAGGTCTCCAGAATCTCCTTGATGCGTTCGCGCTGCACCGCACGTTGAGGCAGCTGGTATGCGGCCTGGCTATCGTCATAGTAGTGCTCCACGAGACCCAGTTTATGGCTGCCCGGGATCATGTACAGCGAGCCGTGAATTTCCTGCGTGTCGCTGAGCATCACCATGGCTGTCAGCATGTCGTTCTCAGGGTAACCATCGTGTACCCAGTAGCCGAAGTCCTGATGCCAGAGCCAGCCCGTCCCCTCGAGCGCCGACTTGGTGTTCACCTTCGTGTGAGCGATATACACCTCCTCGCTGTCGAGCGCCTGCATCACGGGGCGCAGCAAACGTGGCGTCCGCGTCAATGCCCGATACTGCGGCGAGGCCACGGGACCGTCTTCTTCGTGTACCCGAAAGATGGAGCGAATCGCGCCCGTGCGTTCGCGAAAGATCGAGTCCGCCTCAACGGTGCTCAGGCGTTCGGTGTCCCGCCTCAGCGCTTGCACTTCTTCCCTGCTGTAGCAATCAGGAATTACGATAAATCCGTCACGGTGGTAATCCGCAATCTGTCCTTTTGTCAGTTCCATTTCGTCTCCTTGTTTAACTGGACCAGCCTACGAAGCCAGTCTAAAACAGCGAACGCTCTCTCTGATTGTCCAATCGCGATGACGGCGTTGCCGAGTTGAGAATGGCCCGGTCATCTCCTGCTCTTGCATACTTGCCGTGCGCACTGGATCGGAGTTGCTTATGGCAAGTGGCGCGAACAGAAGCGTAGTGAGAGAGCCGCCAAACTTATTATGGAGCGAGACATGTCAATCAACCCTACGGCCGCCATGCCTTACGCGGAAGCACCGCTAGACGAGCGCCGCGTCTATTCAAAGGTGTCGTGGCGACTCATCCCCTTTCTGCTCATGTGCTATACGGCCGGATACCTCGATCGGGTGAACGTCGGTTTCGCAAAATTGCAAATGCTCGATCAGCTGAAGTTCAGCGAGACGGTCTACGGGCTTGGGGCGGGCATCTTCTTTATCGGCTACGTCATCTTTGAAGTCCCAAGCAACATCGCGATGCACAAGGTGGGCGCCAGGCTCTGGATTGCGCGGATCATGATCACGTGGGGGCTTATTTCGGCGGCGATGGTATTCGTCAAAACGCCGACCGCGTTTTACGTGATGCGGTTCCTTCTAGGGGTCGCGGAAGCCGGGTTTCTGCCTGGCATCCTGCTGTATCTGACGTACTGGTATCCGCCGTCGCGGCGTGGAAGCATCATCGCACTCTTCCTCGGAGGAATCCCGCTTGCCGGTATGCTCGGCGGTCCCCTGTCTGGCTGGATCATGCAAGCGTTTTCCAGTATGGATGGATGGTCCGGATGGCAAATGATGTTTCTGCTCGAAGCGCTTCCGTCAGTGCTGCTCGGCATCGCAGTATTTTTTATATTGGGCAACGATGTCCGCTCCGCTAAATGGCTGACTGAATCCGAGAAGGATTTGCTCGAGGCGAATCTCCAGCTTGAAACTCCGGACGCTCAGGTACATTCGCTGCGCGGCGCTTTCACCGAACTGCGCACCTGGATCTTGTGCGTGATGTATGCCTTTATCCTGATGGGTGAGTATGGCGTTCTTTTCTGGATGCCAACCATCATCAAGGATACCGGCGTTTCCGATCCACTTCAGGTCGGCTTGCTTACGGCCATTCCCTATACCGCGACCGTCATTGCAATGTTCCTCGTCGGGCGGCACTCGGACCGGACGCGAGAGCGCCGGTGGCATCTCGCCTTGCCCGGAGTTGTTGCCGCAGTGGGCCTTGGGCTCGCCGCGATGTACCCGCACAGCACCGTTATGGCCGTAGTCGGCTTGACGATCGGCACAATGGGCGTCCTCGCTGTCGTATCGCAGTTCTGGACCCTGCCTCCGGCTCTGCTGGGTGGCATCGCGGCCGCTGCGGGCATCGCGCTCGTCAACTCGGTCGGAAACCTTGCCGGCTTCGTCAGCCCCTACATGCTTGGGTGGATCAAGCAAAGCACCGGCACGACGAGCATCGGACTTTACATACTCGCCGCAAGCATGCTCGTCGGAAGCCTGATGGTTTTCTGGTTTCCCTCGCGCCTGGTTAATCGTTAGCACTGTCTGTTGTTGGGGCGCGTGCTCGACGGTGATGAGCCAACGGTCTTCCGCTCGGCACTGGAGAATTTCAGTGCCGAGCATGAAGATAACAAACCAGCGCCAAAGCGTGGCGTCGTCGAGCAAGCTCGATCGGAGGCGATCTATCGCGACGATACCTAGGCGTCGATTGCTCTGGTCAGTTCTGGCGCGACCGTAAAAAGATCACCGACGAGACCGTAGTCGGCGACACTAAAATGGGCGCTTCGGGGTCCTTGTTGATCGCGACGATCACTTTCGAGTCCTTCATGCCGGCGAGGTGCTGGATCGCACCCGAGATACCGACGGCCACGTACAGTTGCGGCGCGACGATCTTGCCGGTTTGACCGACCTGATAGTCGTTGGGCACGAAGCCCGCGTCGACTGCGGCACGCGAGGCGCCCATCGCGGCGTTCAGCTTGTCGGCCAACGGCTCCAGCACCTTCATATAATTCTCGCTGTTGCCCAGACCACGGCCGCCCGAGACGATGATCTTTGCCGACGTCAGTTCCGGACGGTCCAGCTTCGTCACTTCACGGCTCACGAACCGTGACGTGCCCGCATCGGGCGCTGCTTCGAGCTTCTCAACGGCTGCACTGCCGCCTTCGGCCACGACTGCATCGAAGCCGGTCGTGCGTACCGTAATGACCTTGATCGGGTCTTGAGATTGCACCGTTGCAATTGCGTTGCCCGCGTAGATCGGACGCTCGAACGTATCGGGTGAATCGACTGCGGTGATGTCGCTGATCTGAGCGACGTCCAGCTTCGCTGCAATACGCGGCATGATGTTCTTGCCGTAGGCGGTAGCCGGAGCCAGAACGTGCGAATAGTCCTTCGCAATATTCAGCACCGTCGCTTCGATGTTTTCCGCGAGGCCCGCTTCGAGGTGCGCCGCATCGGCCAGAAATACTTTGCTGACGCCCGCGATGTTCGCTGCCGCGTCGGCTGCGGCTTGCGCGTTGTGACCCGCGACAAGCACGTGAATGTCACCGCCGACCTTCTTCGCGGCGGCAATGGTAGTCAGCGTCGCTGCCTTGATCGACGCGTTATCGTGTTCTGCTATTACCAGGCTAAGCAGATTCATCATTTGCCCTGTCTCCGCGTTCTACTTAGATTACCTTCGCTTCGGTCTTCAGCTTCTCGACCAGCGTCTTTACGTCCGGCACGGTCACGCCGGCGGAGCGCTTGGGCGGCTCGGCGACTTTCAGCGTCTTCAGACGCGGCGTGACATCGACTCCAAGGTCTTCGGGCCTGATCGTTTCCAGCGGCTTTTTCTTGGCCTTCATGATGTTCGGCAACGTCACGTAGCGCGGCTCGTTCAGGCGCAGATCCGTTGTGACCACGGCGGGAAGCGTCAGCGACAGCGTCTCGGCTCCGCCGTCCACTTCGCGCGACACGGTCGCCTTCCCGTCAGCCACCACCACCTTCGAAGCGAACGTCGCTTGCGGAAGACTAGCCAAAGCGGCGAGCATCTGCCCGGTCTGGTTCGAGTCGTCGTCGATGGCCTGCTTGCCCAGCAATATCAATGAAGGCTGTTCCTTTTCGACCAGCGCCTTGAGCAGTTTGGCAACCGCCAGAGGCTGCAGGTCTTCGGATGACTCGATCAACACCGCACGATCGGCGCCGATCGCCAACGCGGTGCGCAGCGTTTCCTGCGACTGAGTGACACCGCAAGAAACCGCCACCACCTCGCTGACCACGCCGGCTTCCTTCAGCCGCACCGCTTCCTCAACCGCGATTTCATCGAACGGATTCATCGACATCTTCACGTTCGAGATGTCGACACCCGTGCCGTCCGACTTGACCCGGACCTTCACGTTGTAGTCGACCACTCGCTTGACCCCCACCAGCACTTTCATACCGTCTCCTTGTCATGTGTCGAAGCTGCGCGCGCCGTGATGGGCGAACGGATCATGTCGGCTGCGCGCTCAGCCAGCATCAGCACCGTCGCATTGGTGTTGGTCGAGGTTATCGACGGCATCACCGAGCCGTCGACGATGCGCAGGCCGGTCGTTCCGCGCACCCGCAATTCAGAATCGACGACGCTCGTTTCGTCGTCTCCCATTCGGCACGTGCCAACCGCGTGATACACGGTCGAGCCATTGTCACGCACGTATTGCAATAACGCCTCGTCGGTGTCCGCGTGGCGGCCCGGTACGGTTTCGTCGACGATATAGCGCGCAATCTCGGGCTGCGCGAAGATGCGGCGGCCGATCTTGAGTCCTTCCACCATCGTCTTGCGGTCCACTTCGCTGCTGAGATATGACGGTGCGATCGTCGGCGCTGCCGTGATCTCGCTGCTGGTGATGTGCACGTGCCCACGGCTTTCGGGGCGCATCTGCCAGACGCCGCACGAGACGCCGGGCTCGGACTCCAGCACGCCGATCCGTCCCTCTACGAAGCTGCCTGGCGCGATGACGAACTGCACGTCGGGCCGGGTTGCGAGCAGTGTCTGTGCAAAGCCGCCGACGATCGCCGCGCTATAGGTGAGTACGCCGGTCCCTGACACGACGTAGCGCATCATCTCGCGCGCGAGCGCGAGTCCGTGCGAGCGCTCGTTCGCGGTACCCGCACCCCGTACCCGATAGCCGAGCCGGGCGACATAGTGATCCTGCAAATTGTTGCCGACGCCCGGCAACGCGATGCGTGTTCGAATGCCCGCATTGTCGAGCACGTCCTTATCGCCGATGCCACTCATTTCGAGCAGCCTGGGCGTGCCGATCACGCCGGCGCTCAAAATGACTTCGCGCTTCGCACGAAACTGCATGGCAACGCCTGCGGTCGTCGTCGCATTGATGCCGCTCACGTGCGTGCCGTTCATTTCGAGCCCGGACACCTGGACGCCGGTCACCACCGTGAGATTGAGCCGCGCCATTGCGGGCCGCAGATAACCGCGCGCTGCGCTGGAGCGGCGACGTCCGTCGCGCGTTTGCTGGTAGAACCAGATCGACGGACCGCGCGTGTCGCTGTTTGGATCATCCACGAACTCGAGACCGGCCTTTTGGGCGGCTTGCACGACCGCACCGCAAATCTCCGGCGGATTCTTCACCCGGCTGACCTGGATCGGACCATGCGTGCCGCGTTGCGGACTGTTGCCCTCGGTCCAGGTTTCGGAGCGGCGGTAGAACGGCAGACAGTTGCCGAAGTTCCAGCCCTTGGCGCCCGACTGCTCCCAGCTATCGATATCCTCCGCAAACGGGCGGACATAAAGCAGGCCGTTGATCGCGCTGGACCCGCCGAGTCCGCGTCCGCGCGGAAACAGGATTCCACGCCCGCTGGTCTCGGCGTCGGCCCGTGTGCGATAGCGCCATGTCACGGTTGGATGATCGAGCAATCGTACGAAGCCGGCCGGTACATGAATGAACGGGTGACGATCGCGCTCGCCGGCTTCGACAAGAATCACTTTGACGTTCGGATCTTCGCTCAGGCGGTTTGCGAGCACGCAACCCGCGGTCCCCGCGCCGACGATCACATAATCCGCTGTGTACGATTTCATGACTTCGCTCCGGCAACGGCCGGTTCCCGACCTTCGAGTGTTGCGATCTCCTCGTCCGCGAAACCGAACTCGGCAAGTACTTCAGCCGTGTGTTGTCCGAGCGTAGGCGGCGCACGGCGGTAAGCTACCGGGCTGCCGTGAAAATTCACCGGACTCGCGATGTTCGTTACCCTGCCCGCAAGCGGATGTTCGATCTCGACAACCGCGTGGTTATGCGCGATTTGCGGGTCCGCCGTCAACGCGGTGTGATAGTCCTGCACGATCGCGCATGGCACGTCCGCGGCACTCAGATGCGCCACCCAGTATTCGGCGGTATGCAGCAGAAACTCGTGTTCGAGGATCGCGTCGAGCGCATGCCGGTTCGCAGTCCGCGCGGTGTTGCCGACAAAGCGTTTATCACTCAGCAAGTCTTCGCGGTCCAACGCCCGGCAAAGGTTCTGCCAGAATTTTTCGGTGAAGCAGGCCGCGAAGAAATAGCGGCCGTCGGAGCCCTGATAGTTGCGATACGGCACCATCGTTGGATGGCCGCTGCCGAGGCGCTCCGGCGCTTTGCCGCTTCTTAGCGTCTCGCCGTCGCGCGGGATGGTGCTGAAAAGCGCAGCCGACAGCAACGACGTATCGATGCGCTGACCTTCGCCGTGCCGTTCGCGATGCAACAACGCCGCCGAAATCCCGAACGCGAGCAGCGCAGCCGCGCCGAAGTCCGGCAACGGCGCGCCGAGCCGAACCGGATTGCCGCCGGCTTCGCCCGTCATGTCCATGAGACCCGCCACGGCCTGCACGATCGGATCGTTCGCGGGCCATGCGGCGTAAGGACCGCTTTGTCCGAATGCCGACACGCTTGCATAGACGATCATCGGATTGCGCGCTTTCACGTCCTCGTAGCCGATGCCGAGCCGATCCACCGTGCCCGGCCGGAAGTTTTCGACGACGACATCCGCCTGCTCCGCCATGCGCAGGAATGCATCGCGTCCTTTCGGCGACTTCAGGTCGAGGCGAATGCTGCGCTTGTTACGGTTCTGCGACAGGAACTGGACGCTCTCCCCTTCGACGAATTGGTTGCCGAGATTGCGCGAGAGGTCACCGGCCTTCGGCTCCTCGACCTTGATCACGTCCGCGCCGAGGTCGGCAAGCAGCACCGTACCAACCGGACCCGCGGTCATGACGGTCAGATCCAGAATGCGATAGCCCGACAACGGGCCGACTGGCTTCTTATCCATGATTTGCCGCCTGCGAATGCGATGCGTCCGTGACTTCCGCACCGGGGTAATCGAGCACGTCGAAGGCGAGACGGAACGGGTCGGCCTCACCGCGCGTGATGGTCAATGCGTGACTGAAATGCGCGTCGTCGCGCTCGGGGCAGTCGGTGCGATAGTGGCTGCTGCGCGATTCGCGCCGCTCGATACACGCCTGCACGATGACGTCGGCAGTCGTCGCCATGTTGTCGATCGTCAACGCGTCGATAACCTGCGACGGCGTGGCCCCGCCCCCTGCCGCGAACTCCGCGCGCGCCTCGCGAGCGGCGGCCAACGCGATGTTCAGGCCGCTTTCCGTCTTCTCGACGAGGCAATGCGTCTGCATCGCTGCACGCAGATCGGAGGCGATACGTTGAGCGTCGAACCACGTATTCGGTTTGAGCGCCGTTTCTAGGCGCCCAGCAAGCGGCGCCCCATCGGACGTGCCCGGCGCCGCGCTGCCGCGTGCGAATGCGGCCGCACCCACTCCCGCGCGATGGCCGAAAACCTGACCTTCCGCAAGCGAGTTGCCGCCCGGACGATCCGGACCGCGCACGCCGCCCGCGAGTTCGCCGATCACGAAGAGCCCCTCGATGGTCGACATCGCGTCGGTGCTGGTCATCCGGACACCGCCATTCAGGCATTGAAAAGCAATCCCGACCTCGAGCAGATCACGCTTCGGATCGAGTCCCTTGGCGCGCATCCAGCGCAGGGTGTTCGGAATGGTGGCGGCCAACCGTTCCTCGGCGATGTCGGCGAAAGAGAAGTGCACCGCACCGCGTTCCGTTCCTCTGCCCTGCGCGATTTCCGTTGCGATCGCGATATCGATGTAGCGCGACTCGTTCGAGATCGTGAACGGGAACACTTTCTCGTCCATCGCAGCCTCGGGCGTCACGCCCGCCGGCAGATAGTCCGGGAGGAATTCGTGACCGTCGCGGTTGAGCATCTTCGGATGCAGGATGAAACACGACTTGCTGAAAAGTTGCACGTAAGGGTGCACCATCGCCGGCCCGAACTGGTGGAACTCCATGTTCACGAGTTCCGCGCCGTGGCGGAAGCAGATCGCCTGGCCGTCACCGGTCATCTCCGCTGTCGACACCTGCTGCGAAAACAGGCCGTGCGCGCCGCCCGTGCCAAGCACGACGGCCCTCGCCGAGACCACCAGTAGCCGCCGCGATTCGAGGTCCATCGCAACCACGCCGCTGACGCGCCCCGTCGAATCGCGCAGGAGGTCGATCAGCGCCGCCGGCTGACGGATGTCGACACCGAGCTTTCTGGCCTCGTCCGCGAGCGCGCTCACGAAGGCCTTGCCGGTTTTGCCCTTCACGCCGAGCGCGCGCGCATAGCTGCCGAAGTCGCTGCGGATGAGCTTGTAGCCGTCGTCGACGCGGTCGAACGGCACGCCGAGCTCGATCAGGTCAGCGATGCGCTTCGGTGCGTCCTCCGCCAGAACGCGCACCAGGTCGCGGTCGATGAAGCCGCCTGCGGGACGCATCGTGTCTTCGTAATGCACGGTTGCGCTATCGTCACGACTGCCGTAGCCGGATGCCCCCATGCTCATGATTTCGCTGGCGCCGTGCACCGTGCTGCCACCCTGACCGACCGGCGCCTTGGCCAACATGAGAACCGTCGCACCCGCCTGTGCCGCGGACACGGCAGCACGCGACGCCGCGCCGCCACCGCCGACCACCACCACGTCGGCTTGCGCGTGGTCGACGCCAAAGCCGAATTTCTCCAACGTCCGAACTGCCGTCACGTCTGTCTCCGCTTACGATTTGAGCGCGCGTGCCACGATGTTGCGCTGAATTTGATTGGTGCCACCGAAGATCTGGAACATCTTGGCTTCGCGGTAATGACGCTGCATCGCGTACTCGGCCGAGTAGCCGTTCGCGCCCATGATCTGGATGCCGTCGGTCGCGACCTGCACGTAGGCGTCCGAAGCGAAGTACTTCGCCTGCGACGACTCCACGTCGCAGCTTTCGCCTTCGTCGAGCAGTTTCGCCGCCCGAAACGCCATCAGCCGGGCGGCGTCCACGCGTGTCTGCATATCGGCGAGCAGATGCGACACGGCCTGGAAATCGATGATCGACTGCCCGAACTGTTTGCGGTCGTTCGCATACCAGCGCGCAAGATCGATCGCCGCCTGCGCGCCGCCCACACACATCGCCGACAACGCGATGCGCTCCTTCGACAGCACCGTGGTGAGCTTCTTCCAACCCACGTGCAGGCCGCCCACGACCATGTCTTGCGGGACACGCACTCCGTCGTACACCACTTCGCAGGTCCGGATAGCGTGGCCGCCGAGCAGGTCGATCGGATTGATGGTCAAACCTCTGGATTCCTTCGGTACGAGAAAGAGGCTGATCCCGTCGTGCTTCTTCGCTTCCGGGTTGGTGCGCACCGCGGTCAGGATGTAGTCGGCCTGCAGCGCGCCGGAAATCCACATCTTCGTGCCGTCGAGAATGAAGTCGTTTCCGTCCGCCACGCCGCGCGTCGTCAGCGAGGCGGCATCCGAACCGGAGCCGTTTTCGCTCAATGCAAAGGCAAGAAAGGCACGCCCTTCGGCCAGCTTCGGCAACACCAGGGCCTTGATGTCGTCCGTAGCGAAGCGCGACAGCGCGCCGCCCACCATGTTCACGTTGGCATTCCAGAAGCGCGCGAGCGCAATGGTGTGATACGCGACAATTTCCAGATAAGCGGCCATGTCGAGATAGCCACCAATTCCGCCGTATGCTTCGGGCAGCGTGATGCCAAACCAGCCCTGTTCGGCGGCCACCTTCACGAGTTCCTCTGGGAAGCGCTTTTCTTCGTCGCACTGGCGCACGTATTCCGGCGATGCATGGCGCGTCAGCACGCGATTCACCGAATCTCGAAACTCGAATTGATCGGCATTCAGATAGGGTTTCAGGTCGCGCCGGTTGACCAGATTGCTTGCGTATTCGGGATTCACGATGTCTCCTCCTTGACCGGTCAGGATGCCTTGCGTTGCGCCATCTCTTGTTCCGCTTCGCCGAGCGGAATTGCGCGTAGCATCTGCGAACGCGACTTCGCCCCCGTCATCAGGAACGCGAGGTCCGAGCCGCTGAGAATGAAACGCGCGCCTTTCTGCACGTACGCCGTCATCAGTGCCTCGTCGTACACGCCGCCCACGCCCGGCACCTTGCCGTGCCGGTGACATGCGGCGCAGACGGCGTCGATGGCGGCCGCCACACGCACATGGCCGAGTTGCCCGGTGATACCGAGATCCGCCGCAAGATCGGTCGCGCCCACGAGCAGCACGTCAATGCCGGGCACGGCGGCGATCGCTTCGACGTTCTCGAGCCCTTCGCGGGTTTCGATCATCGCCACGACGAGCACCTCTTCGTTGATCGCGCGGACCACATCGGCGATCGGCAGAGCCTGAAAGCCGACCTGCGGCAACATGCCCGGGATCGACCGTCCGCCGGCAGGCGGGAAGCGGCACATGGCGGCGATTTGCGCGGCCTGTCCGGCCGTACTCACGTGCGGCACCACGATGCCCATCGCGCCGGTATCGAGCAGTCGCGTGGCGTGGAACGGCTCGTGTCCCGGCACGCGGATGATCGGCGTCACACCGCCCACCAGAGCGGCGGCGCAAATCTGCGCGGCGGTGTCGATGTCCATCGAATTGTGTTCCATATCGATGAACAGCCAGTCGAAGCCCGCCGTCTGCGCAATCTGCGCGATGTCGACGGTGCGGGCCTGACGCAGCCCCATGCCGAGTGCCAGTTCACCCGCTGCCAGTTGCGCTTTCGCGTGATTCTTGATGCTTCGCATGATCGGTTCCATTCAGGCGGTGGCGTCGAGCGGCTCGTCGTTCGCCAGTTCGAGGTTGATGAATTTGGTGTCCATGTAGTCGCGGATCGCGTTCGGTCCGCCTTCGCGTCCGAACCCGCTGTCCTTGCTGCCGCCGAATGGCGTCTCCGCCGTCGACGCCACGAACGTGTTGACGCCGACCACGCCAGCCTGCAGACGCTCGGTGGTTTCCAGCGTGTTGCGCATCGAGCGCGTGAAGACATACGCCGCGAGCGCGAACGGCAGCCGGTTCGCCTCCGTGATGACTTCGTCCATCGTCGTGAACGGGGTGAGCGTGCCGACCGGGCCGAACGGTTCGTCGTTCATCAGGCCGATGTGCGAAGCCGGATTGGCGACGAGCGTCGGTTCATAGAACCAGCCGCGACCGGATTGCGCGGGGCGCCGGCCACCGCACAGCACGCTGGCGCCTTCACTGACGGCTTCATCGACGAGACGTTCGATCGCGTCGCGGCGCTTCGACGTGGTCAGCGGACCGAGATCGGTGTTCTGCTCCAACGGATCGCCGACGCGAAGCGCTGTGGAGCGCTCGACCAGCGCTTTCACGGTCTTGTCGAAGATCGATTCATGAATGTAGAAACGTGTGGGCGATGCACAAACCTGGCCCGCATTGCGGAACTTGCCAAGCGAGGCGAGATGCGCAAAAGCGCCGATGTCAGCGTCGCGATGCACGATCACGGGCGCATGGCCGCCGAGTTCCATCGTGACCTTCTTGAGGGTCTTCGCGGACATTTCGACGATCTGCCGGCCGATCGGCACCGAGCCCGTGAAGCTGATCTTTGCCACGCGCGGGTCGGCCATGATCGTCGGCGTAATCGTGTCGGCTTTGCCGATCACCAGATTGACCGCGCCTTCGGGGAAACCGGCATCGACGAAACAGCGCACCAGCGCCATCGTCGCGCCGGCTGCTTCGTTCGATGGACGGATCACGATCGCGTTGCCCGCGGCCAGCGCCGGGCCCATCTTGCGGGCCAGGAGTAGCAGCGGGAAATTCCACGGCGTAAAGGCGGCGACCACCCCGAGCGGCTCGTAATGCACCAGATACCGCCCGCCCTTGACGCGACTTTCGTAAGACATGCCGAACACGCGGCGCGCTTCATCGGCGAACCAGTCGATCGACTCGGCGGACGCATTCGCTTCTCCGCTGGCCTGTGCGATCGGCTTGCCTGTTTCCAGCGCCACGATTCGCGCGAGCTGCGGCGCGCGTTCGCGGATGAGCGTCGCAGCCCGGCGCAGCAGCGCTGAGCGCTCCCAAGGCGTGAGCTTGCGCATGGCAGCTGCGGCCTCGGTCGCGGCGTCGACGGCCTCGGTGACCTGCGCGTGGCTGGCCAGCGGCATGTAGCCCAGCCGCTCTTCCGTCGCCGGATTGATCGAAAGCTGGCCGTCGTCAGCCGTCGCGGCTTGCCATCGGCCTCCGAGCAGTAAGCCGTGCTCGCGGTAATGCGCTTCCAGTTCCATCTGTCTCCTCCTGATAGATATCGCCGATGTTCGCGATGTGTAGGTGCTTTCCCGGGGCGTCCGGTGCATGCACTCTTTTTCTTATAACAACACCTTGACATTGAAGTGTCAACACTTTTAGAGTCTGTGTTAGCAAAACGAGTGCTGCAGTGCGCACTTTACCTAGCCGAGGACCGAAAAAAACGGCACGGGCGCCGCCGAATGCGCCATCCGGCATCTTCCTTTTATGGAGCGAGACGAAATGACTGTGTTTTCCCGTCGCAACTTTCTTCAAACACTCGGAGCCGCCACGGTGGCGGCGGGCACCGGCGCCTTGCCGTCGCTCGCCCGGGCGCAGACAGCGCAGTTCAAGCTCAAGTACGCGAACAACCTTGCGCTGTCCCATCCGCTCAACGTCCGCGCGAAAGAAGCCGCGGACGCCATCAAGAAGGAAACCGGCGGCCGTGTCGAATTGCAGATTTTCCCGAACGGTCAGATGGGCACGGATACCGACATGCTGTCGCAGGTTCGATCGGGCGCCATCGACTTCCTGACGCAAGGTGGCGTCGTGCTGTCGACGCTCGTACCGGTCTCGGCGATCAACGGCATCGGCTTCGCGTTCAAGGATTACAACCAGGTATGGGCGGCAATGGACGGCGAGCTGGGGAGCCACATCCGCAAGGCGGTCTCGAAAGTCGGGCTCGTCGCGATGGAAAAACCGTGGGACAACGGCTTTCGGCACCTCACGAGCTCGGTCAAGCCAGTGCAAAGCCCGGCCGACCTCAAGGGCCTGAAGATCCGCGTGCCGGTCAGCCCTCTCTGGACCTCGATGTTCAAGGCGTTCGACGCCTCGCCCACCAGCATCAATTTCAGCGAGGCGTATTCGGCGCTGCAAACCAAGGTCGTCGATGCGGAAGAGAACCCTCTCGCGCTGATCGAAACCGGACGCTTTTATGAAGTCCAGAAGTACTGCTCGCTGACCGGCCATATCTGGGACGGCTTCTGGTTTCTCGGCAACGCCCGGTCCTGGGACAAGCTGCCGCCGGATTTGCAGACGATCGTCGCGAAACACCTGAATGCGGCCGCGGTGGCTGAACGCGCGGACGTCGCCGCACTGAGCACGTCGTTGATCGACAAGTTGCAATCACACGGCATGGCGTTCAACAAGCCCGATATCCAGCCGTTCCGCGCCTCGCTCCAGAAAGCCGGCTTTTACGATCAGTGGCGCAGGAAATACGGCGATGAAGCCTGGGCGTTGCTCGAAAAGTACACGCAGAAGTTCGCATGAGCGCGGACCATCGAAGAGTTTCCGGAGAGCAAGTCATGACTTCCCGAGTTCATTCCGAGCAGGTGTTCGCCCACGACATCGGCACGCCGAAAGACCGACATGCGACATCGAAGGTCGTGCGCGTGGGCAGCGCACTCGAAACGGCCATCAAGTGGATCACCGAAGTGCCCGCCGCGTTGCTGCTGGTGGCCGAGGTCGTGCTCTTGCTCACCAACGTGACCTGCCGCTACGTGCTGCAGGACCCGTTGGTATGGGGCGACGAACTCGCGTCGATCCTGTTCATCTGGCTGTCGATGCTCGGCGCGGTGGTGGCGTTGCGGCGCGGCGAACATATGCGCCTGACGATGTTCGTCGCCAGAATGTCGCCGCAAAGCCGCGCGTTCGCGGAAACGCTCGGGAATTTCATCGTGATGACGTTCGTACTGCTGCTGGTACGGCCGGCAACCGAGTGGGCGATGGACGAGTGGGTCATCAGTACGCCGGCGCTGGATCTGCCGAACACCGTTTCCGCGGCCGCGATTCCCGTGGCGGCCGGGCTGATGCTCGTGCTCTCCATTACCCGGTTGCTCGAACGCTCGTCGTTGCGCGATTGCGTGAAGGCGGTCGCGCTGGTGGGCGCAGTCGCTGTTGCGCTCTACGTTGCACGGCAAGCGCTCGCGCCAATGACCGCAGTCAGCCTGATTCTTTTCTTTGCCGTCGGCGTGATTACGATCATCTCTCTCGGCGTGCCCATCATGGTCGCGTTTGGCGTGTGCACGTTTGCTTATCTGGCGACTGTCACCGGCGCGCCGTTGTCGATTGTCGTGAGCACCATGAATCAGGGGATGTCCAGCCTGATCCTGCTCGCCGTCCCCCTCTTCATCCTGCTCGGTGCGCTGGTGGAAGCGATGGGGCTCGCCGCAGCGATGATCCGCTTCCTCGCCTCGCTGATCGGGCATAAGCGCGGCGGCCTCGCCTACGTGCTGATCGGCGCCATGTACCTCGTGTCCGGTATCTCCGGGTCGAAGGTAGCGGATATGGCCGCCCTTGCGCCGGGCCTGTTCCCGGAAATGAAAAAGCGCGGCGCGAATGAAGGCGACCTCGTCGCCATGCTCAGTTCCTCGGCGGCCATGTCGGAAACCATTCCGCCCAGTCTCGTACTGATCACGATTGGATCGGTTACCGGCGTTTCGATTGCGGCCCTGTTCACAGGCGGCTTCATGCCGGCCGTTGTCGGCGCGGTAGCGCTGGCGGCAGTCGTCTGGTTCAAAAGCCGCGGGGAAATCCTGCAAGGCGTGCAAAGGGCCTCCCGCGCCGAGATCGGCCGCGCGTTTCTGGTCTCGCTACCTGCGCTCGCGCTGCCCTTCGTCATCCGGGCCGCGGTGGTCGAAGGGATCGCGACCGCCACGGAAGTGGCGACGATCGGTGTCGCTTACACCTGCGCGGCGGGCTTGTTACTGTACCGCCGCTTCGACTGGAGCCGGCTCTATCCTATTCTGGTGGAGTCGGCCTCGCTGTCCGGCGCGATACTGATTATCATCGGTTGCGCAACGGCGATGGGATGGGCGCTCACGCAGTCAGGCTTCTCCGCGCAACTCGCCAGCCTGATGATGGCAGCGCCCGGGGGCTCGCTCGGCTTTCTGGCGATCTCGGCCATTACGTTCGTGATACTCGGTAGCTTCCTGGAAGGCATTCCGGCGATCGTACTGTTCGGTCCGCTGCTGTTCCCGATCGCGCGTGCGATGGGTATCTCCGACGTGCACTATGCAATGGTCGTGGTATTCGCGATGGGACTGGGCCTGTTCGCGCCACCGCTTGGCCTCGGCTTCTATGCGGCGTGCGCAGTGAGCAAGGTCGATCCGTCAACCGCGATGCGCCGCGTCTGGCCTTATTTGGGGGCCTTGGCGGTGGCCCTGGTCGTGATCGTGCTGGTACCGTGGGTATCGACAGGTTTTCTGCAAGCAAAATAAAAGGTATTGAATGGCACAGAAAGGGCAACCGACATGAAAAACGCGTTTGACAATGAAGGGAACGGCAAGGTGAACGCGCGCGCGCCTGAAGTAATCGCGTCAAAGCTCGACGACATTCGCGAACAGGTGCGCAACATGATTCAGCGGGGGGACTTGCGCCCCGGTGAACGTGTGAATGAGCAAGCGCTCGCAAACCAGATCGGCGTGGGCCGCAATTCGGCGCGCGAGGCCCTGCGCTCGCTCGAACAGGCGGGACTCGTGCGAATCGTCCCGAATCGGGGCGCCGAAGTTCGGCGGCTGTCGCTCGAAGAGGCAATGGATCTCTATGAGATTCGAGCGGGGCTCGCGCGCACGGCAGGACGTCTCGCCGCGCTGCGTCTGACCACCGACGAGGAGCACTTGCTGAGCCTTCTCATGGATCAGATGGATTCCGCCGTTGCCGAGCGCAGCAGCCATCTGTATCAAACCCTGAACACCGAGTTTCATCGTCAATTGATGGCCGCGACCAAGAATCCGCGGCTGATTACGATCAACCAGGCCGTCGAAGACGAACTGACGCTTTACATCCACAAGGGCGTGTATTCATTCGCGCAAATGCAGCGTTCCTCGAAAGAACACCGCGAGCTTTTCGAAGCGCTGCGTGCCGGTCAAGCCGACGCAGCTGCACAGGCTTTCGAGAATCATGTGCAAACGGGCAAGAAGCGCATGCTCGACACCGTGTCCACCAGCCCGTCCGAACGTTAATGAGCTTGGAGCAGCTTTTTGAAAACCATCGTGTTCGTGGACCGTGCGACGCTGTCCGCTGATCTGCCCAATTTTCCCTTTCCACATCGCTGGGTCGAGTATCCGTCCACCACGCGGGAGCAGGTGGTAGCGCGCTGCCGTGACGCGCAGATCATCGTGACCAACAAGGTGCCGCTGACGGGCGACGTGCTCGCGCAGTTGCCGCAACTGGAACTGATCGGCGTGCCGGCCGCGGGCGTGAATCATCTGGATCTGGAAACATGCCGCCAACGTGGCATCGAAGTGGTCGCGTGTCCGGGATATTCGACGATCTCCGTGCCGGAGCACGCGTTCTCACTGATGCTCGCGCTGCGCCGCAACCTGGTTCCTTACTGGCGCGATGTCTATGATGGGCGCTGGAGCGAGTCACCCACTTTCTACGCTGAACTGCACCCGATCGAGGATTTGCATGGTTCGACGCTGGGCATCGTCGGCGCCGGTCACGGTGGAAAACGGCTGGCCGAATTGGCCGGCGCGTTCGGCATGCGTGTGCTCTTCGCCGAGCGAAGGCATGCCAGGGTGGTGCGCGAGGGCTATGCCGCGTTCGACGCGGTGCTGCGCGAAGCGGATGTCATCAGCCTGCATTGCCCGCTCACCGATGAAACGCGGCATCTGTTCGGTCTCGCCGAATTCGAACAAATGAAGCGCAGCGCGTCGCTCGTGAACGCCGCACGCGGCGGCATCGTCGACGAGGGAGCGCTGATCGAGGCGCTCGATCGCAAGCTGATCGCGAATGCCGCGCTGGACGTCCTCGAGCAGGAACCGCCAGCGATCGATCATCCGCTGTTGACCCGCGCGCGCACGGATCTGATCGTGACTCCACATGTCGCATGGCGGACTCCGGTGGCGATGCAGCGGCTAGTTACACAGCTCGCGCAAGGCATCGAACAGCATTACGCGCGTCGCTGAGAGCGAATTCGACGAGGTGCCGCTACGCGCCGTCGCGGCTGAAAGGCCGAGAGGATCATTGCAACTTGCAACTGGCGCGGGAGCCGGCGATGAGCCTCTTCGGACTTGAGCTTTGCAATTCATTTCGAACCGGTCGAGGTTTTGGAAGCGGTTGCGCGTAGGTCGGATGGTCCAAGTCGACCAGTATTTTCTTATTCGTCGCGTTCATTCGACTGCGGAGGAGGTGCTTCCTCTCTGTACGACGTTCAACATCATCAACGACCTTGTGCCGGAATCCGCGAGGACGCGCCGCGGGCTCTCGCGCAGCCCACTGTCGAACGCGATTGTTCTACGCTGGCGTCCCCCTGCCGCTGTTCGGCAGGCAGTCATTGGCGACGCGGCGCATTTGAATGTCGGCTTCCGCGAACTGCGAATGAGTCTTCGCGACCCGAAGCGGTCACTGGCGCTAAGCAGTAGCGGACGTTCCAATGTAACTATCGAATCCCGACGACTCGGCACTGGCCTCGTGCAGTGCGGGTTCCTTCGTGCAGCCCCCCGGAAGTTTCAGACCGCGTACGACTAGTCACTCGTGAGTTTCGGTCACCAAGTAAAAGTGGTGACCGTAGGATCGCGTAGAGAACTCTGCACTTTCATGTCCTTGTTTCTACAGTCGACCAAGAGGTCTGTCCGTTCCGACATAGACGACCGTCGGGTACAACGGTCGTTGGCGGCGCCCAACGCCCCTCGTCAACAGCCACTCGCAAGGTACAACGGCATAGGCCACAGTGACGGGTCAACGCGATAAAGCAAGCTTCGTTTAACCAGGGCAACTGCGTAGTGCGGGTGTTCAGGCAACTCGTCTTCAGGAAGGCTTCTCCACGCTTTCCACTGCCTTTTGGCGCGCCGCCTGGGCGTCGACGATCAGCTTGTACGCCACGTAGTACTTGAAAATGTTACGCACATAGGTCGTCGTTTCGATTCCGATTTTCTCCGCTACGACAATCTCGACATTGTTGAACCACTTGTCTGGATCAAGGCCTCGCGCTGCGGCAATCTTGCGCATCTTCGCGATATTGTCCGGACCTGCGTTGTAGGCCGCAAATGCGAAGAGCGATCGGTCGCTTGCGTTGAATCGGGCGTCGGAGAAGTACTTGGTCATGAGCGTGTCCAGGTACTTGGCGCCTGCATGAACATTGGACTCGGCCACGGAAATACTGCCCACGTCCATCGCCTTACCTGTGGCTGGCATCAGCTGCATGAGGCCGATCGCCCCGACGTGGCTGCGTGCCGACTGGTTGAGTTGCGACTCCTGAAAACCCTGCGCGGCAAGCATAAGCGAATCGAAGCCGTACTGCGTACCATATTTCTGGAAGAGCGCAAGCGTCTCATTGAAGCGCTTCTGTTCTGCATCGCCGCCATTGTTGCGGATTTGCTTGATCCTCTTCATGTATTGCGCGAGAAGGTATTCAGCCACGCCCTGCTTCTTCACATAGTTCTGATAGAAGTCGTTAAGGGCAGCCTGCAATTGTGGGCTGTTCTTGCGTATCGCCCAGCCTGTATAGCCCTCGCCGCTCACCGCCAGGTCGTCACGCACCTTCAGGCGTGGCAGCACCTGTGCCCAGAGACGCGCCTTCCAGTCGTCCACGATGATGATGCTCAGCAGGCCCGCGTTGACCATCTCCATTGCATCTTCGTCTTCCAGCGCGTCGGGCAACAGCGTGATGTTCACTGGCGGCTTGCCGCTCTTGCGAAAACGCTCATTCAGTGCGCTCACGCTCTCGTAATAGCTCGACGATTTCCGCACATGAACTTGCTTTCCCGAGAGGTCATCGAGTGTCGAGAGCGAGGGCGACTTTGGCCCGGTGACGATCAGCTCACGCACGGGCTTGCGATCGCGCGGCGCGATAAAGTCAACGATCTGGAGCCGCTCTTCCGTCGCAGTCAGATTGCCCGCGGAGATGTCGCCGCCCCCGGCGACGAGGCCCGTCTGCAGCTTGTCACGTGTAGTGGGGATCAGGAAGACGGTGAGCGGCCGCTTGTCCAACTGGGCCGCGTACTTTTTGTTGACATAGCGTTCGAAGGCGCGCGCCAGGTCGGCCGAAATCCCGCGTTCGCGGCCCTTGTCGACGAAATAGAGCGTGCGGCTGTACGGAACAAGAAACCGGATTACGTGACGGCTGAGCATTGCGTCGAAGTCGCCGGTCCACGGCTTGTTCGCAAGGCTCAGTTTACGGACGCCCGAAGCCGGGACAGGTGGGGCCTTCGCAGGCACGGTGGCGGCGGGCGCGGACGCGGCAACGGCCGTTACCGGCTGCGCGGCGTGCGCGCTAACAGGCTGCGCCCAGATGCACAGGGCAAGCGCCCAACCGATCATAACGCGGACTGACACGTTCACGATGAGCCTCCCGCGACAACAGTACAACGAGACGATGACCTGCGAAGCGATCGTCCGCATAGCACAACTGCGCGTGACGACTTTGGAGCGGCTCGCCTTCTCAGAAGCATCCGTTCCCAACCGCGGCGAGTTCGGTAGCGGACAACATCTGTGTCAATGAAGCTGCGGCAATCTGCGGTACGTTTGCTCCACCGATGATGCTCCGAAGGCAGCATACATGCAATTAGGGCGAGATGATCCGGCGTACACAGTCGGTCCCTGACGAGGCGGAAAGAGACGTTTCAACAATCCCCAGAAAACCTGACTCATCCGAACTGCCCCGTACCGCATGATTGGCCCGATAGAGCGGAACAACAGTCGCCTGAGTGGCCAAGAGCTTCGTTGCCTTCAAATGTCGCTTGTTGGCCGATTGCCGAAGATCGACTTGGGAGGGTCGAGCACGTCGCGCGCGCCCTCTGGAGCTGCTATACCCGACCCGTTTCTGCCGGTCGAGCCCGGTGCGCTTTGATAGGCCGGTATTAGCGCGGTGCAGCCATTCCTGGAGGTTTTCGCGCTTGTTTAAGGATGGTGGGCCACCCTGGACGTACGGAGCCACACCCACAACTGCGTTGGCGTATCGGAATTTTTTCTAGTACTGACCAAATTATGATCAGTCCCGTTTCATTCCGGTTATGCCAACAGCCAGCGCGTCACGCGGCTAGAACTACCTGGCTGCGACGATGATCGAGAGCCATCCAGTCTGGCCGCGCACCCGGACGTTGACCGCTATCGCGGTGTCGGCGCGTCGTGACGGATCAAGTGACGTCGTTTCAGCTCGGCCCAGAATTCCCCGGGTATCTCAGTACGGAAGGTCCGCATGTTGTCTTCGAGTTGTGCGACCGCACGCACCCCCGGGATGCTGGTCGGGATTGCAGGATGGCCAAGGACGAATTGCAGTGCAGCGGCCTTGAGCGGCACCGAGAAATCCCGGCATACCTGCTCCATCTCGCGTACGCGCTCAAGAATGGCTTCGGGCGCGGGCGCGTAGTTGTATTTGGCGCCCGGTACCGCGCCCGTGGCGAGAATGCCGCTATTGAAGCCGCCACCGAGAACAACCGACACCTGTCTTGCCTCACACAGCGGCAGAAAACCGTCCAGCGCGTCCTGTTCAAGCAGTGTGTATCGGCCAGCCAGCAGCAGGCAGTCGAAATCCTGCCGGCGGATCGCTTCGTGAGCGACCTGCCACTCGTTGACGCCCAGCCCGACCGCTTTCACGACGCCTTCGTCGCGAAGCTTCAGTAATGCTTTCGATGCGCCCGCCATCGCCGCTTCGAACATCTCCGGCTGGCGCTCTCCGTGCGTGAACACATCGATGTCGTGGATCAACGCAATATCGATGTGCTCCAGCGCCAGACGTTGCAGACTGTCCTCGATCGAACGCATCGTTCCGTCGTAGCTGTAGTCGAAAACGACCTCAAATGGCAGCCCGTCAACCCACGGTTCGAATGCGATGTCGGCGCGCTTGCCCGGCTTGAGCAGGCGCCCGACCTTGGTCGACAGCACGAACTGATCACGCGGATACCAGCGCAGCCCCTGCCCGCAGCGCGCTTCGCTCAAGCCATGACCGTACATCGGCGCTGTGTCGAAGTAACGTACGCCCGCGTCCCATGCCGCCTTGATCAAGGCCGCCGAATGCTCCTCGCTGATCGGCTTGAAAATGTTGCCAATCGGTGCGGCGCCGAAGCCCATCACCGTCGTTTCGAGGCCTGAACGCGGCCATTTTCGCTTTGCTACCGGATCCATCTTCCCCCCTTTTTGTGAGTGAAGTTGCGCGTAGCCAGATCGGCTGGCATGCGCCGTCACCTGACCTTCGCAGCAGCCGCAAGCTTGCGCACGCCCTCTTTCGCATCCTCTTTGGAGTTCATGAAGTTCGTCACCACATCGGTGATTGCGCCAGCCGTGACCGGCGACTGAAGTTCACCGAACGCGAGCGACGGTAGGAACCCGCCCGTCCTGATCGTCGCCTGCTCGTCTGCGCGCGACTTCTTGGCGCAACTGTCGAACTTGTCCATCGGCACATCCAGCCTGACAGGAATGGAGCCTTTGTAGAGACTGAACTGCTGCTGGAAATCGACGGACATGATCGTTTTTGCCAGCGCGATCTGTCCGGGTGTCGCATCCTTTTTGCCGTTTTGCTGGAAGAACACGAAGGCATCCGCCGTGTACGTGTAGGCATTCGACGTCCCAGGGGCGGCCGCGCAGATATAGTCGACGTCCGCCTTCTTGTTCGCGTTGGCGAATTCGCCCTTCGCCCAGTCGCCCATGAACTGCATGCCGCCCGAGCCGGAAATCACCATCGCGGTGGCGAGATTCCAGTCGCGGCCCTGGTAGCCCTTGCCGAAATAGGAGCGGATCTTCTGGACGGTCTCGAACACCTGAATCATCTCCGGCGACGTCAGCGTCTTCTGGTCGAGATCGACAAGGGCTTTCCGGTAGAAGTCCGCGCCCTGTGACAGCACGACCGTCTCCCAGATCGTCATGTCTTGCCACGGCTGGCCGCCATGTGCGACAGGCGTGATACCCGCGGCGCGAAACTTGTCGGCGAGCGCAAAGAACTCGGGCCATGTGGTCGGCGGTGTGCCGCCGACCTTCTCAAGCTCCGCCTTGTTGATCCATAGCCAGTTGATCCTGTGGACAGAGAAAGGCGCGGCCACGTAGTGACCGCCCGCCTTCACACCACTGTCGATTTGCGCCGGCGTGTGCGCTTTCCAGTCCGCCGCAGGCGCATCGACCGTGGCCAGCACCCCCTGCTCGGCCCAGTCCTGAATCAGCGGCCCTTTGATCTGCGCGGCCGACGGTGCATTACCTGAGATCACCTGCGTCTTTAGAGCCGTCATGGCCGCCGCGCCGGCCCCTCCTGCAATCGCGAAGTCTTTCCACTCGTAGCCCTGTTTGTTCATGTCCTCCTTGAGCACTCGAATGGCTTTCGATTCGCCGCCGGAGGTCCACCAGTGAAGTACCGAAATCTGTTCTGCAGCGAGAACAGCATGAGTACCCGAGACAAGCAGCGCGACAGCCGTCGCAACCCGCGTCAGTGTTTGTTTCATTGCAGTCTCCGAATTTATCGTTATGGATGGAGCGACGCGTGCGCGATCAGCGCGACGCGCATGCGTGCCCGTTTTCAAGCTACAGATCAAAACCGAGTTGAGCCTTGCCAAGCGGCGTCAGGTCGTCAGCGGTTGCGCGGCCGGTGAAATCAACTTCGAAGTGGTCGGTCGGGAAGTCAGGCGGGCTTTCGCCTTTCAGGAAGCTCGGCAGCTGACGCTTCAGATACGCGTCGTTCTTGGCGCACGCCGGCGCCGAGGCGATATACATCACATTGCTGTAGCCCGCGCCCTTATGCTCGTCTTCGACGGCATGAATGACGTCGCTGTGCCAGAACACAGTGTCGCCCGCTGCCATTTTCGGAATCGACGACAACGCCTCGAACAGCGGCGCATGAAACTCCGGCTTGATCGAGAGCGCGCGACCGGGCATCGCGCCGCACAGGTCATCATCGGCGACATCGTCCTGAAGCGCGCGCAACAGGATGTACACCATCGAGTTGGCGATGGGCACGAGTTGCAGCGTTCCGTCGCCAGGGCCTTGCGGCGTCAAAGCGGTCCAGCCCTGGAAGGTGCGGAACATCGAGCAGACGGCGGGCGAAGCGATCTCATCCACGTCCGTGCGGAAAGCCGCGTCAAAGGCATCGTATTCGCGCCAGTTGCCGGAGAACACATGGCGATATACCTTGCGAAAATTGCTTTCGATCCAGCGTTCGACCGAGCCGCCGTCGCAATGCGCCGACAACCCGAGCGACGCAGAACCGGGTGGCCGCCGGCGCAGACGGTCGGCATAGACGGGCACATGTTCGGGGTCGAAGTGAATTCGCCCTTCGCTCTCGTTGCGCCAGAGTTTGTTGAGGAAGACTCGCGCCGTCGTCAGCGATTCCGACTGGCGCGCCAACACCTGAGGCTTCGACCAATAGACGCCATAGATCTGCGGCTTGCTCGACGCCAACTGGCCGAAGTACTTGTCCTCGGCGCGGTTCTCGAGGCGCTTGTCGAGATGATTCCGTTCGACGTAATGCGCGATGTCGTCGTCCCACTGCCGCACCTGCTCGCGCGGAAAGACGTTGCGAATAACGCACGCGCCCCGCGCTTTAAGGAGCGCGATCTGTTCGGCCGTCACGCGCTGTTCGGTGATGTCGGAGAACTGAATCTCCGGGATGACGTTTTCTCCGCGATCGCGCTGCGCTGCGATTTGGTTTGCCGCTCCGCCGATCGCTTTTTCGACTTCGGCGAAGACCTCCCGGTAGTTCGGCAACGCCGCGCGCAGCTCCTTTTTTGCCTGCCGGATGGCCCCCGGCAAGTCGTCGATTTTCAGCGCCATGATTGTCTCCATGCAGATTATCGTGGCGCTAGCATATGACTTGTACACGGCATTGCGTGATACGATCCAGTCAATTTATTTGTAGTTTCGGCCATGAAACCTGCGTACGAGCATGTGAAGTTCGGCGAGGACTGTTCGGTCCGGGTTTACCATCGTCGGCTTCCGCGTATTCCGTTCGAATGGCATCACCACCCCGAGTACGAGTTGACGCTGACCATGAACAGTCATGGCAAGCGCTACATCGGCGACTCGGTCAAGGACTACGAAGCGGAAGATCTCGTCCTTGTGCCGCCCGATTTGCCGCATACGTGGGCGTCCAACCGCTCTATCGAGCCGTCTTCGCCGCAGGTGGCCATCGTGATTTGGTTCGACGGCGACTGGGCACGTCGCATGGCTGATTGCTGCCGCGAATATGAACCGCTGCGCAGGCTCTTGCGCAGAGCGGCGTGCGGGCTGGCGTTCGAGGCGCCCGCCGGTGAATGGATGCGCGGCCGTCTAGACCAGTTGCTTTCGAACGCGGCGCGCGAACGGTTGAGTGCGACACTCGATATTCTGTGCGCTCTCGCCGACGCGCCCGGCCAGCCGCTCGCTTCACCGAGCGCCTTCCATCAGGCGACGACGGGCCCGTCCGGTCATGAGCCCGAGCGGATCAACCGTGTGCTTTCGATGATCGATGCGCGCTTTGCCGAACCGCTGCGGCTGTCAGAACTGTGCGCGGCGGCCAGCCTGTCGGAGCGCACGCTCACGCGATATTTCGTCCAGCATATCGGCGAGAGCGTCGGACGGTATATCGCCCGAGTTCGTATCGGGCACGCGTGCCGGATGCTAGCCGACACCTCGTTGCCCGTTGCCGTCATCGCTGCCCGATCGGGTTTCGCGAACGTCGCCAATTTCAATCGGCAATTCAAGGCCGCCAGGCAAACGACACCGGCCGAATATCGGCGGCAGTTCGCGACGGCGGCGCCTACTGGTCACGACGACGCGGCTCCCCTGACCGAGCGATCGCCTTCGCTGGAACGTGAGCGGAAATCATCAGGAGAAAAGAAACGGCGAAGCGGGCGCTGATCCGGGTGCTGCAATCCAGCAGACCACCGAGGGAAGGTATCGGAATGCAGCATCGTGTGCACTGCTCCGATCACCCTGCGGAAAGCAGCATACCGGTCGCCCGCCATACTTGGCTGGGCTCGACCCCACTCTCAAACACGCCCATCATCTCTCGCAGCAGCGTATTCAGCGAATTACTACTTGCTGCGAGCGGGCGGAGGCGCTCCGGGGATCGCGTTAACGCGCGCTGCATTCGCCGCGTTCGCCGCATTTGCCGCGTTGATGGCGTTCCAGTTGTAGGTCGGAGCAGCGTTGTGGTTTGGACTGACGCTCGGGGCAGGCGTAGTGGCGTTTGACGTAGCAACATTGTTGTTGTTTGCGGGCGCCGCGGAATTCTGCTTCAGCGGTTTCGGCTGAAGCATCTGATTGATGACGGTGATCTGCCCAAGCTTCTTCGCCGCCTGACTCTCTGCGATAGCAGCCTTGGCGAAGCACAGGACGGTAACGCCAGTCAACGCAATTAGCGTGGCGCGAAGCTGCGCGCAGTCACAGATCTTCTTCATGACGGCCTCCATTTGATGGCGCCCAGAAGGCGACGCGGCTCTTACTCGCCGGCCTGTTCATCATAGGCGCGTTCGCAAGAAAGGCGAAGCCTACAGGCGCGTTGACCGGGACCAATGCGGCGGCCCATTGACCGGCACCGCGCCCCGGCGATGTCTCGAAGCCTCGCGCGCAAGCCGCCACGCCTGGCTGTGCAGCAGCCGCGATGCCAGTCTGCCGAGGATCACGCCAGAACTGAAGCTAGCCTATCGGCAGGCTGCGAGGCCAATGCATCCGGACCGGGCGACAGCTGAAAGTTCGGCGTCCGGCTGCCGTCGGGGCGGTTCGTATCGCTTTGCCGTCGTTGGCGACGCGGCGCAGTTGGATGTTGGCTTTTTCGAACTTCGAATCAGTCTTCAACGACCCACCGATTGCCGGGCCGGACGTCTTTTGCGGAGGATCGAAGGTTGGTGGTCAACAAGACCACGCCGAAACCCGCAATGCAGTTACCAGCAAGCCGCGAAGTTAAGGATCTGGCAGTTCCCGCTATCGACTACCGACAGAAGTAGCGATAACAACCTGGCCTCCCGACATACTCGGCACGTCCGAAAGGGCGCCCACTACGAGCGGGTCCACGCAACCAGGCACTCCCGCATGCATAGGAACCGGCACCGGCGACCAATCGCAAGTGGCCACCGTCGCGGCAAGAAGCGAATGCTGACCGACCGCCCAGACGTTGGGCGTTTGTGATCGCCGGCCGCGCCGCCGGGCAGACACCTCACGGTCCGCGAGTGTCATGACCCGACTGCGCTCAGAACAAGTGCCAACCCGCGCTACACGATCAGTACTGCGTGCGGCGCTTCCGAAGCAACGCGATTCCGCCAACAACCGCGGTGGCGATAAGCGCCTTGCGCACCAGCCCGGCAGGGTTGTGGCGCAGTTCGGACCGGATGCCCATTTCGCCGAGCACATTGGGTACGTAGCCGCGCCGCAGGTCGTCGACGATGCCTTCGACCACGTTGACGCGGTCGGCGGCGATCAGCATCAGCCAGTGGCGAAGGTCGTTCTCCGGCAGCTTGTAGGCAACGCGCCGAATCGCGCCGGACAGCCATTTCGGCGGCTGGGCCGTGCCGAAAAGCGGCGTGATGCCCGGCCGCTCCGGCGAACAGAACACTTCGACAGTCTGCGCCTGCTGTACCGGCTGTCCGTGCGGCACGTGAATGAAGCGTGGCGGGGTGCGCTCCATCGGGATGGCTGGACGGTTCTTGTGATCGAGGTCCGAGCCCCAGCCCGGGATGCGCTGCAGTTCTTCGCGGGGAGGACTGTGCCGGTTAAGGTCGTAGTCCATCTGACGCTCGCAGTCGACGTGGCCGTGGTGTTGCGGGTTCCGCCGCTGCTCGGCAAGATCGCGGCGGGCGATTTCGTTATCCATGGCTGCTCCTTCAGTGAACGACGCTGGTCGCCATCGAGCGCGCGGAGCCGGCACGCGGAGGAATCAGCACCGGTTTGATGCAGTTGTCATACTTGCTCGCGAAGACGTGGTACGCGTCCGACGCCTCTTCCAGCGGCACACGGTGGGTAATGATCGCTTTCGGGTTCAAATGCCCTTGGCGGATGTGCTCGATCAGGTGCGGGACATGGCGCTTGACCGCCGCCTGGTTCATGCGCATCGTGATGCCCTTGTTCAGCGCGTTGCCGATCGGGACCGCGTTGAAGGTCGGTCCGTAGACGCCGACGATCGACACGTTACCGGCCTTGCGCACCGAGTTGATGGCCCAGAACAGCGCGGTCGCCGAACCCGCCTGCAGCATGGTCCAGCGCCCGGTGATGGTTTGGGTCAGACTGCCCGCCGCCTCGCAGCCGACCGCATCGATGCACACGTCCGCGCCCAGCCAGTCCGTCATCTTCTTGATGTGCACGGCCATGTCGCTCACCTCCCGGAAATTGACGACTTCGCAGGGAGCGTAGCGGCGTACGAAGTCGAGCCGGTAATCGATATGGTCGACCACGATGACGCGACCGGCGCCGAACAGCCAGGCCGACCTGGCGGCGAAGATGCCCACCGGCCCTGCGCCGAACACCACCACGGTATCGCCCTCATGGATGTCGCCCATCTCGGCGGCCTGGTAGCCGGTCGGCAGCGCGTCGGTCAGCAGCACTGCGTCGTCGTCGACGATATCTTCGGGCACCTTGTACGGTCCCACGTCCGCCATCGGCACGCGCACGAACTCGGCTTGGCCGCCATCGTAACCGCCGGTGGTGTGCGAGTAACCGTAGATGCCGCCCACTGCGGTCGCTTCGGGGTTGGTGTTGTGGCAGTTGCTGTACAGCTCGCGCTGGCAGAAAAAGCACGAGCCGCAGAACAGGTTGAACGGCACCAGCACGCGATCGCCCGGCTTGAGGGTCTCGACCGCGGAGCCCACCTCTTCGACAATGCCGACGATCTCATGGCCGAAGGTGTGCCCAATGCGCGTGTCGGGCACCAGTCCATGGTACAGGTGCAGATCCGAGCCGCAGATGCAGGCGCGCGTCACGCGGACGATGGCGTCGCCCGGGTGTTCGATCAGGGGATCCGGTTTTTGCGACACCCGGATCCGGTACGGTCCGCGAAAATTCGTGGCTAACATAAAACCTCCTTCAAAATTAGCCACGGTCCCGCACATGTGTTCGCAGTACCGTCGCGTGGCTTCTCGTTAGACAAAGGACTGTGCTGCAGCTACGCCATTGCGAGCGCCGAAGCCAAACGTTCTGGCGGTCGCGCGTTTCATTCTTGCCTCCGTGTGTCGCTGTCCCTGCCGGCCACGGCTCGCATGACGCGGACGGTCTCGCATTCGTCGTGCCGTCTTCGCAGCCACGTCATGTTGCTCACGCGAACTTGATGCAGTCGACGGAGCGTCTACAGCGGGATGGCGCATCAGCGCTTGCCGACGCTTCCTTGGAGCCGCTTGTGGCTCGATGCATTGGCTAGTCGGCCACTAGATCCGCCGCTTCAATGCGTACCGCACTTTCGGAAAGTGAGCCACCGGCGCACCGCTCCTAATACACGCATTCGGCCATGCTTGCCCTGCTCCCGTTCGCCGGGTCGCGCATGAACATAGTCTCCTCGCTCGGCCACATATCTTTTCAAGAAGCGCTGAAGGTCATCAGGCGTTGGATGCGTGCCCCATTCGCTTCCTTCTGCCACCGAACTTAAAGCGATCCATGAATCAGGAGGACCAATGTCTTCTACGACCGCTCCATCGCTCGTGATACGGATTCGACCGGCCGACACGTCATAGTCGGCCGCGACTTCTTGATCGCCTGCCGTCACTACCGCTGCTACCGTCTTCATCTTCATAGGACCTCATGCGTCCACGCAGTCGCACTGGTAAGGCGACAATGCCCCGACTAGCGTAGACCGGCCAAAAAGCTGTGGTGCCGACGGATCCTATGAAAAGGCGTCGGTCTAAAACGCGACTCCTGCGACGGGGCCGCGGTCTTACGCGGAATATGGTTTGCTGCACGCTGACTAGGCAACAACGGAATGGATAAGGTGACTAACATGGCAGAAGAAACCCCCAACGTAGAGGCGCAGGATCCGAGCAAGCAGAATTCGCCAATAGAACTGTCCCCGTACGCGGTCGAATCGACCCCGTTAGAAGGCGAATGTGTTTGGAACGGACAGGTTTATTCGAGCGGCGCTTTCATCTGTAGTCCGTCAGGCAGGTTGATGTGCAACAGAGGTTCGTGGTGGCCCGAAGGAAGCTGCTGAGCCGCCCGCGTCCGGACAGGATGCTCACTTCACCGACAAAGACGTAACGGATGCTTTGTTCTGAATATGAGCGAGCCGCAGAAGGGCGGTCGCAACCCTCCTTTCGCGTTGCGATCGGTCCCCACCCTGCCCTTATGCAAGGCGCGAGTTGTCGGCCGCCGCCGAATCCTTCAGCGAGTTGATACCGCAGAGGAACGTTGCGCCGTTCGGGGCTCCAATCCGGTCAAGCGCGAATTATTTTTTCCCGAAGCGTCGCGTGAAGCCGTTCGACCGTGCGATCGACGGCCTTACTGGCCTGAGCGGCACGACGAGTCTCCCCTGTTCGAAGTCTGGTGCTCTCCGCCGAACAAGAACGCGCTTTCCCAAAGCGCACGCTATCAGCGGCCTCAGAAGCGTATCCGCGCGCCGATGAACGGGCCGGCAGTCCTGACGTTGTAGTAGAAGGACGAGGTGTTGTAGTCCTGCGCGAGTATTCGGAATCCGCCGCTCATGCTGATGTTCTTCGTTGCATCGAACAGCACGGTGGCGATGAGTTGCCACGAATAGTTGCTGCCTCCTGCGCCGGCATCCGCCGATCCCCAGACCGACCATCTGTCCGCGAACCGGTACGTGGCGCGCACGCCCACCAGACCATCGACCCAATCCACACTCGTGCCGCGCGCCGCGCCCGACGGCAACAGACGGCTCGTCGAAAAAGTCAGCTTCGCGTTGAGGTTCGTGTATCGAACGCCCGCGTAAAGGTCCACCGGTACGGCGTCGCTCGGCAAAATGCGGTAGGCGCCCGCAAGCTGCACGATACTGTTTTGGAGCTTCAGCCTCGCGGTACCAAGATCGCCACCGAGGATCGGATCCGAATCGCGGCCCATGCTGATGTAGAACCCGTCAAGAATGATCGACCAGCGGCCCTTGCGTGCTTCGAGCGTACCCATCACGCCGAAGTCCAGATTGCTCAGCACATTGGAGAAATGCACGTTCACGTTCTGCGCCGGAATGACTCGTCCGATACGAACGCTGCCGCTTTGCCCCGCCACCCAGAGATATGGCGTCACTGAAAACTGCCATGCGTCCTGACCCTTCGATACAGCCTGCTCCTGGGCGTTGCTGTCCAGCGCGAGTGCGCACATCATCGCGCCGCTCATCCACATCGCTTTCGCCTTCCGCGATTCGGGCTGCATGTGCTCCCCTCATGATGTGCAGATCAATGGTCCTTGAAGGCCGCAGCTCGCCCCGCGTGCAAGAACTCCTCCGGCGTGGTGGTGGCGAACAGATGCATCGCGCGGCTGATGATGCCGGTCCATCCGGTCTGGTGGCTGGCGCCGAGCCCTGCGCCGTTATCGCCATGAAAATATTCGTAGAAGAGCACGTAATCGCGCCAGTGCGGGTCCTCCTGAAACTTCCGGTTGCCGCCGTGAACCGGCCGCCGGCCGTCGCTGCCCCGCACGAAGAGGCTCGTCAGCCGGCGGGTGATTTCCGCGGCTACTTCGTAGAGCGTCATGTCATGTCCGGAACCGGTCGGGCACTCCACTTTGAAAGTGTTCCCGTAGTAGCTGAAGTACTGCAACAGCGCGCGGATAATGAGCCCGTTCACCGGCATCCATATCGGACCACGCCAGTTCGAGTTGCCGCCGAACATGCCCGTGTCGGATTCCGCCGGCAGGTATGAAACGCGGTACTCCTGGCCGCCCGCGCGATAGATGTAAGGGTGGTCCGCGTGGTATCGCGACAGCGAGCGAATGCCGTAGGGACTCAGAAACTCGTTCTCGTCCAGCATCTTCGAGAGCACGCGGCGCAGATTCGATTCGTTGAGGATCGAGGCCAGCCGGCGATTGCCGACGCCCAGCGACGTCATATCGTGGATGGACGCCATGATCTCGGGGCGCGCTGCGAAGAACGGCTTGAGGTCTTCGAAGGCATCGGGATAGCGATCCACCAGCGCACCCTCGAACGAAGTGACGGCGCACAGCGGCAGCAGTCCCACCATCGAGCGCACTTTCAGCCGTTCGGCGCGCCCGTCCGGCAGTCTCAGCACATCGTAGAAGAAGCCGTCCTCTTCATCCCACATGCCGCAGCCTTCTCCGGTACGCAGCATCGACGATGCAATCCACAGAAAGTGGGACACGAACTTCACGCACATGTCTACATACGCGGGATTGTGCAAGGCGAGCTGCACGGAGATCTCGAGCATGTTCTGACAGAACAGCGCCATCCAGGCAGTGCCATCGGCCTGTTCCAGATACCCGCCCGTGGGCAGCGGTGCGCTCCGGTCGAATACGCCGATGTTGTCGAGCCCCAGAAATCCGCCTTCGAATACGTTGTTGCCGGTCCGGTCCTTGCGGTTGACCCACCACGTGAAGTTCATCAGCAACTTATGAAACGACCGCTCCAGCCAGGCGAGATCCCCGTGACCGTGGCGGTGCTGATCGAGACGATAGGCGAAGATCGTCGCCCACGCATGCACAGGCGGATTGACGTCACCAAAGTTCCACTCGTAGGCCGGAAGCTGCCCACTCGGATGCAGATAGCGTTCGCGTAGCATCAGGTCGAGTTGCTGCTTGCCGAAATCTTCGTCCACGAGCGTCAGGGCGAGCACATGGAACGCGAGATCCCAGGCCGCGTACCACGGGTACTCCCATTTGTCGGGCATCGAAACGATGTCCGCGTTGAACATGTGGTGCCAGTGATCATTGCGCGGCGAGCGCCGCGCCGGATCGAACGGATCGGAGCCGCGCTCGGTGAGCCATTTGTCGACGTCGTAGTAATAGAACTGCTTCGACCACATCATGCCGGCGAGCGCCTGTCGCATGACGTTCGCGGCGTCCGCGTCCAGCGATGCGGGAATGACCGCGGCATAGAATTCGTCCGCCTCGTTCCGGCGCGCCGTCATCGTTTCTGCGTAACCGCCGAACGCAGTGCTGCATCCTTCTTCCGCCGATGTTTCGCGCTCGGGCGTGTCCCTGACGAGTCGCAAGCGCAAGACATGGGACTGGCCCGCGCCAATCTCCACGGCGTAATGCGCGGCGGCTTTCGTCCCGCGCATCTGCGGATTCACGGCCGCCGCTTCTCCATGAACGATATGGCGGTCGATGCCGTCCTTCACGTAGGGCGTGCGGTTCGCCGTACCGTAAAGGCGCTCGCTATTCGTTTCATTCTCGGTGAAGAGCAGCGCCACGTCGCCCTCGCAATAGAGCCGCCAACTGCCCAGCTCGCCATGCGATGCCGCGATGACGGCGCCTGCGCGGCCCGCCCATGCCTGACGAAGCGACGGTCGCGCGACCTCCTCGCCCCACGACCAGACGTTGCGAAACCATAGCGTCGGCAGGACATGCAATGCGGCCGGATCGGGACCGCGATTGAACGCCGTGATCTGAATCAGTATGTCTTCCGGCGCAGCCTTCACGTACTCGACGAATACATCGAAATAGCGGTCTTCGTCGAATATGCCGGTATCGATCGCCTCGTATTCGAGTTCCTGACGGCTGCGCCGGCGATTCGTCGCGACCAGATCGTCGTAGGGATAAGCGGCCTGCGGGTACTTGTACAGATACTTCATGCAGGAATGCGTCGGCGTCGAATCCAGATAGAAGTAGTATTCCTTAACGTCCTCGCCGTGATTTCCTTCCCCGTTGGTCAGGCCGAACATCCTTTCTTTCAGGATGGAATCGTGACCGTTCCACAAACTTACGGCGAAGCAAAGCAGCTGCTGGTCGTCGCAAATTCCTGCGAGCCCGTCTTCGCCCCATCGGTACGCCCGCGAGCGCGCCTGATCGTGATTGAAGTAGTTCCAGGCGTCGCCGGACTCGCTATAGTCTTCGCGCACCGTGCCCCACTGGCGTTCGGACAGATACGGTCCCCACTTCTTCCAGGGCGCGATGCCCTGCCGGGCTTCATCGAGCCGGACGTGCTCTGCGGTCACTTGACACCTCCTTCCAATGCGGAACAGCTGGCCGCTTCACGTCAGGCCAGACATGGATGGCATTGCCTCGACTTCCGGTTCGCTACGCGCGGCTCATTGCAACCGCCCGGCGAACTGGCGGCTCGCCGGACGGCTTCTCTTCTGCTTAAGGAGATGTCAGTGATGTCAGTGATGCGCACCGCCACCCGCATCGTCGAGTTGCCGCAGCACGGCGTCGAGATTGAACGATGCCGGCTTCTGACGCGGCGGATAAGCCTTGAAGTTCTCGATCTGCGCGGCCACGACCGCCTGCATCGCATAGAGCAAGTAGGCGTGCGAGATCATCCAGTCGTAGTATGTATTCGAGTTCTCGTCCGCGCGCTCGAACGGATCGCGCCGGAGGTGGAACATCTTCGGGATACGCAGCCGGATGAAAGGCTCAGCCCAGCACGCGAGTTGCTTCGCGCGCTGCTCCAGCAACACCATCTTCCAGTCGCGCACGCGGATCGCCATGATGTCGCCGTCGTCGCTGATATAGAAAAACGAATCGCGCGGACTGTCCTTCACTTCCCCGGTGAGATAAGGAAGCATGTTGAAACCGTCCAGATGTACCTTGTACGTTTTCTCGCCCGCCTTGTATCCCTGAAGCAGTTTCTCTTTCACATCCGGTTCGCCCGCCGCCGCGAGCAAGGTCGTCATCCAGTCCTGATGCGTGACGATTCCGTTGAGCACCGTGCCCGCAGGAATTTTCGCCGGCCATCGGACGAAGGCCGGCACGCGCCACCCGCCTTCCCAGTTGGTATTCTTCTCCGACCGGAATGGCGTGATGCCCGCGTCGGGCCAGCTATTGAAGTGCGGGCCGTTATCCGTCGAGTACATGACGATGGTGTCTTCGGCAATGCCCAGCTCGTCAAGCTTGGCCAGCATCGTGCCGATGTTTTCGTCGTGCGCGACCATCACATCGTTATAGTCGCCCTGTCCGCTCTTGCCTTTGTGCTTCTCGGCACAGTGCGTGCGGAAATGCATGGCCGTCGTGTTGTACCAGACGAAGAACGGCTTGCCTTCGCTATGCGCCTTGTCGATGAACGCGCATGCGAGCGCGGTCGTTTCTTCGTCGATCGTTTCCATGCGCTTTTTGTTCAGCGCACCGGTGTCTTCGATTCGCTGTCCGCCCTTGCCATCGGCGCGGCAATGGAGCACGCCTCTCGGACCGAAACGCTTCCTGAACGCAGGGTCTTTCGGATAATCGGGGTCCTCCGGCTCCTCCTCCGCATTCAGGTGATAGAGATTGCCGAAGAACTCGTCGAAGCCGTGCATGGTGGGCAGAAATTCGTCCTTGTCGCCCAGATGATTCTTGCCGAATTGCCCGGTGGTATAACCAAGCGGCTTGAGCAATTCCGCGATGGTCGGATCCTCCGCCGACAAGCCCACGTCGGCGCCCGGCATGCCGACCTTGGTCAGCCCCGTGCGGATCGGATTCTGTCCGGTGATGAATGCGGCGCGGCCCGCCGTGCAGCTTTGCTGGGCGTAGTAGTCCGTGAAGGCCACGCCTTCGTTCGCAATCCGGTCGATGTTGGGCGTGCGATAACCCATCTGTCCACGGCTATTGAAGCTGATGTTCCACCACCCGATATCATCGCCCCAGAGAATCAGGATATTCGGTTGCTTTGTCGCCATGATTGCTTCCACTCCTGTCAGGTTGCGCCCGGCCGGGCCTGCACCAGGCCGGGCGAAGAAGGTTCATCAATCACCGAACTGAGCCAGCATGCCGCTCGCCGGTCCCTGCTCGATGAACTCGTCACCGCTACCGGCGTCTTCGGGCACCACGTTCCTGTCAGGAAGTGCGCCGCGCCTTACTGCTCCCCGAGTCGAACGAATGACGCGGCGCGTGGTTGCCGTGGCAGAACTTGAACTTCCTGCCGCTGCCGCATGGACAAGGCGCATAAGGACCGCGCCGTTTATCATCGCTCGCGGTGATCGCCATCACGTCGGAAGCCGGCCGGCCATTGCGAACAAGCTTCGCCATCGTTTCCATCGCGGGGCGCGACTGCATGAAGAACAGCTCCAGACCTGCGCACAGATAGTTATGCCCCGCTTCGCCGTCTCGTGAAAGCGAAAAGCGGTCTTTCGGACATCCACCGTTGCACAGCGCCCTTACTTCGCATCGCCCGCACTGAGCGGTGAGCGAGTCACGCTTGTCCATGCCGAACCTGCGTTGTGCGGGCGACGCCATCAGTTCGAGCATGTGCGTCTCGTGGATATTGCCCAGCCGATATCCCGGCTCCACGAAGTGATCGCACGCGTAGAGGTCGCCGTTATATTCGAGCGCCGGACCGAGGCCGCAGGTCGGGGCATGAATGCACAACAGGTGACGACCGAATAACGCTTCCAGCGTCACATCGAACAATTGCACGAAGACGCGGCCGACATCGCGGCGCACCCACTCTTCGAACACGTCGATGAGAAAGAGACCGTACTCCTTCGCGCCGACCGAGCGATCGGTGACGCGATTGCCCGTCTGCGTGTACAACACGCGCTTATGGCCCGCCTGTTCGCTCCAGCCGCGATTGGCCAGTTGAATGGTTTGCTCGGTGGCGCGCTCGATGATCGGAATGAACTGAATCCATCGCGCGCCAAGCTCATCGCGAAAGAAGCGATACACCGATCGGCCGTGGTGCTGGTTCGCGGCATTGACGGTACACAGGACGTTGAAATCGACGCCATGCTTGCGCAGTTGCCTCCATCCGTTCATGACGAGATCGAAGGTGCCCTGCCCGCGTCGATCGACGCGAAAGGTGTCGTGAAGCTCGCGCGGTCCGTCCACGCTCAGACCGACGAGAAAGTGATGCTGCCTGAAAAACTCACACCATTCGTCGTCGAGCAGAATGCCGTTAGTCTGGAACGTGTGCTTTACGGTCTGTCCCGGCTTTCGATACTGCTCGACGATTTCAACCGCCTTCCTGAAGAACTCGACTCTCATGAGCGTCGGCTCGCCGCCTTGCCACGCGACGGTGACTTCCGGCGTGCGATGCGACTCGAGCAACTGGCGAATGTAAGTCTCCAGCGTCTCATTAGACATGCGATGCTTTTCGTTCGGATAAAGCGCCTCTTTCGACAGGAAAAAGCAGTATTTGCAATCGATATTACAGGTCGATCCACTCGGCTTGGCCAGCAAGTGAAAGCGCGGCGGCGCGTCCGCGAGCCGGCTGCGGTCCAGCTTCGCTTCTTCGCCGCTCGATGATGAAGCGCGTGTGCGCAACGAGGCTTCCATCGCCGTCATACCCCTTGATGTTAAGAAAGCCGAAAGGATTGCCTGACGTCATCGCGCAGGCGCTTCGACGTCGCCCGAAGGTGGCTCGGGTCTAATTGGAAAAGACTGAAAGCAGAGAATCGCGGGCACAAACGTGTTTCGTATTTAAGACAGCTTGTGCGCGGAAATCAAACGCAATTTCGCTAGCCCTATTTAAGTGCACTGCGCATAGCGGCCGAAGCGTGCATGGTTCGAGGGCGTGAACGTGCAAACATTGAGCCGGTGTTTCTCGCAATCGCGCGTCCGATGCACTAGATTAACGTTGACGCCCGACAGCGCCATGATGTGAGTCTGCAATATCGCCCTCGATGCACTGCTGCGGATCGAGCCGACAGAGCTCACAGAGCCGACGAACCGATGCGGAGGTTGGCGTGGCTAACGTGGAAGCACGCTCGGCGAACCAGCTGGCCGAAGCGCGGACCGATCTCGCGACGACCCGCACATTGATGGCGGCCGATCGCACGCTGATGGCGTGGACGCGTACGGCGCTCTCGATGATCAGCTTCGGCTTCACGATCTACAAGGTGCTTGAAGGCTTCAGGGAAGCCGGCGTTCACCTTGCGCATCCGCATAGCCCCCGAACCATCGGCCTGTTCCTGATCGGCATGGGCACGGTGTCGATGGTGATGGGCACGATCGAATACTGGCTGATGATCATGGCGATGCGCGAGCATCAGTTCGTCAGTCCGTACAGGCCCACCTTTTTCGTGGCCCTGGTCATGGCTTTCTGCGGCAGCTTTCTGTTTCTCAGCATCATCGTAAGGTTGCTCTAGCCGCACGCAGGCACATGTAAGGCGCGCGCTTTACCTTGAAGGATGCCGGTATCGTGGCTGAAACCGTATTGTTCCTGCTCAAACTATCGATTGCAGTGCTGATCGCCTGTGTCGGCGCGGGTACTTCCGTGTCCGAAATAGGCTATCTATGGAAACGACCAGGGCTAATGTTTCGCTCTCTGACGGCAATGTATCTGCTCGTGCCGCTGGTCGCATGCTGTATCGTGCTGGCGGCGCCCATCGATCGAGGCGTGAAAGCGACCCTGCTCACGCTCGCCGTATCGGCGGGCGCGCCTTTGCTTCCGCGGCGCCTCGACAAGCTCGACAGCCATCCGTACATCTTCAGCCTACTGATGACGTCATCGCTCATGGCCATCGTCGCAGTGCCGCTGTGGGCGGCCGCATTGAGCGCCTATTTCGACGTCGCGGTGGAACTGTCGCTACGTTCCGTGACCGCGAACATCGGCAAAACCGTTCTGCTGCCCATTCTGCTGGGCATGGGCCTGCGCTTCGCTTTCCCGGCGACATCGGAACGATGGTCGAACCGGGTGATGTCGGCCGCATGGATCGTGCTAGCGGTCTCCGGCATTCTTCTGCTCATCCTTCATCGGGACCATCTCGCGGGACTCACCTGGCAGGGCATCGGCGCGCTCGTGGCGCTGATGATCGCCGGGCTGGTCATCGGCCACATCCTCGGCGGCCCCGACCCGAACGACCGCGCTGCACTGGCTATCGCCTGTTCGGCGCGACACATCGGGATTGCACTGGTCGTTGCGGCGGAGTTCGTCGGACCGAGAACCCTGGTGCTCGTCGTCGCGTACTTCGTCACGTCGTTCGCCGTGGCTGGCGTCTACTTCGCTTTACGACGACGACGCGTCGCCTCGCTTCAGTGACGCGCGAGTTTCAAGCGCAGTGCCCGCACGCTCGAATGCGACGCGTCATGGAGAGGCATGACTCCAATGCGCAAGCTGCGGACGACCGAGAAGGAAGCACAGAAGCTTCAATGTTTGAGCGCACGTCAAAGCGCAACAGCTACGCGGATCGAACGTTTACGCCTTCTATGAGGGCCGTTCTTCTTCGACAGCGCCACGTCGTTCATATTTGGCCGACGACGCGCGTACTGAAAGAATAGCTTTTGTGGCGCAAGCAGCGACTCCAATCTCACTCACGTGAAACACGCGGCCGTACTGTCGTGCATCCGGCGGTCTGTGCTTTGGCCTGAGCCGACATTGAGGCAGTTTCTTTTGAACGTCAGCAGCGGCGCGGTCTGCTGACCGTGGCGACGTCGCGCAGCAGGACCGCAACAGCTTGCATCAGCGAACTAGCACTCACGACCCGGAGCGGCCGGACGGACCATCACCGCGAGTGTCGGCTCTCCGATCGATGCGTGACGTTCGCTTACCAGGATTCGAGCCACCGCCTTTCGGCCTCATGAAGTTTTCGCACAATCGGACCTTGCAGACAGTGACGCCGCTTTGATAAGCCCCTCTCCCGACCATGCGCTGTCGACCGGCGAACGCTTGCTTCGCACCGGCACATCGTCGCATCGTCGCCTCGGTGCTATACACCCCACCGTAGCGCCGGCGTGTGGACCGAGCTGTCCCAATGCTTCGTCATTTCTTGGTCGAGGATGCAAAGTGTGATCGAAGCGCCCGCCATCTCGAGTGAAGTGGTCAGCGCGCCCACCTGCACACGCGCAATCGTCAGATCGCGCTTTTGGAGCCAGGCGCGCGTTGAGTTGAAAAGAAGATAAAGCTCGCCAAGCGGCGTGCCGCCAAGGCCGTTCACAAGCACCAGCAAGCTAGCCCCCGCAGGTGGCTTGAGATCGTCGACGATAGCCGTGAGCAACTCCCCCGCAATCGTATCGGCCGATGCAAATTTCGCGCGCCGCCTGCCCGGCTCGCCATGAATGCCGACGCCGACTTCGATCTCATCGTCGCCGATCTTGAACGTCAGCGTGCCAGCTGCCGGCACCGTGCAACTGGAGAATGCGACACCCATCGAAGCCGTGCGCTTGTTGATCCGGTCGCCAAACATCTTGCACTCATCGAGGGTCGCCCCGCTTTCAGCCAGGCCGCCTACCAGCTTCTCGACGATCACGGCGCCCGCAACCCCGCGCCGTCCGGTCGTATAGCTGGAGTTCTCTACCGCGACGTCATCGTTGATGAGGACCATGGCATTCGGCACCTCGGACATCTCCGACGCCATTTCGAAGTTCATCAGATCGCCCGAGTAATTCTTCACGATGAAGAGCACGCCCGCACCGGTATCGACGGCCCTGGCGGCGGCCATCATCTGGTCGGGCGTCGGTGACGTGAAGATCTGGCCCGGGCAGGCGGCGTCGAGCATGCCATGGCCGACAAACCCTGAATGGAGCGGTTCGTGCCCCGAGCCGCCGCCCGATATCAGCGCGACCTTGCCAGGCTTCAGATTCCTGCGCCGCACGAACACCGGTTCGCTATTGAGCACGACCAGGTCGGCATGGGCTGCGGCGAATCCCGCGAGACTCTCGGCGAGAAAGTCGTCCACATGATTGATGAATTTTTTCACGGTCTCCCGCTCCTTTATCCGTTGCGTTGCGCGAGCCGCGCGCATACCGAAGCAATCATGATCTGGCTGGAGCGCGCGCCGGGATCGATATGTCCGCGCGAACGCTCGCCGAGAAACGACGCCCTTCCCTTGGTCGCCAACATGTCGCGAGTCGCAAGCATGTTTTCCTCGGCGATTTGCGGCAGCGTGTCGAGTACCACGCGCGCCGCGGCGCTTTCTGCGGCAAGTTCTGCGAAGCGCTTCGCGACCGGAATCAACACGTCCATCATCGTCTTGCTGCCGACGCCGGTCTTGCCGCGTTGCCGGACGGCCTCGACGCCCGCCGCGAAGATCTGGGCGAAGCCGCCCACATCCATTGCATTGGTCACGGACGCCTTCGCCATGCCGTTCAGCAACGAGAAGAATAAAGGCCCCGACGATCCGCCCACCGTCGACAGCACCTTGGTAGCCGCGATGTCGAGCGCGGGGCCGAAAGCTTCGGCCTCGATCTCCGCGCGCACCGCAAGCAGGGCTTCCATGCCGCGCAGCAGATTGAAGATGTGATCGCCATCGCCGATCTGCTGGTCGAGTGATGCGATCTCGTCGGTATGCTCCTTCAACGCCGCATAGGCAGCGTCGATGCACGCCATGACCGTTTTGCCGTTCATGTCGGGATTCTCCTGCCGTCGGCACTGAAATATAGAAGGCTGCGCGCCGGCATCGACACGCCGACCGATTGTCCCGGCGAGAAATTGCGCTCCGCAACGGTCGTTGCCACAACGGCGGTTCCCGCGCGATCGAGTATCAGCAGATGGCGTAGCGGCGAATATTCGAGCACAGTCAGACTAAGTGCGCCCTGTACGCCACGCGCGTCGCACACATCGGGGTCATGCAGCACGATATCCTCAGGACGGATGCCGACAGTCGTCGTTCCCGCCGGCATGTGAGCCAAATCGAGCAGAGTGTGTGGCAGCAGGTTGATTGGCGGAGAGCCGAGCCGCTGCGCAGCGCTCAGCGACACCGGATTTCCATACACCTCGCGCGGCGTGCCGAGTTGCACGAGACGCCCCTGGTCAAGAATGCCGATGCGATCCGCGAGCGTGGTGGCTTCGACCTGATCGTGCGTGACGTAGATGATCGTCGCGCCGATCGTACGATGCAGGTGTTTGAGTTCGATGCGCAACTCTTCACGCAGCTTCGCATCGAGGGACGACAGCGGCTCGTCCATCAGAAACACCTTAGGTTGCCGCACGAGCGCGCGCCCTATCGCCACGCGCTGCATTTCGCCGCCGGACAGATGCGTCGCCATGTTGTCGAGCTTTGATTCCATGTGCAGCATCTGCGCGACCGCGTGAACGCGGGCACGCACGTCCGCCTCGCTGCTGCGCCTTCGTGGCGAGCGCAACGGAAACGCCAGGTTGCCGAACACGGTCAGATGCGGATACAGCGAATACTGCTGGAAGATAAACGCGACGTCGCGATCCGACGGATGCACTCCGGTCGCAATGCCACCGTCGATCAGCACGTCGCCCGCATCCGGCCGCTCCAGCCCGGCGATCAGACGCAGCGTCGTGGTCTTGCCCGCGCCGCTCGGCCCGAGCAGTACCACGAACTCGCCGTCCCTCACATCGATAGAAAGATCGTCGACTGCGGCGATGTCACCAAACCGTTTGGACACATTGCGCAACTGGATTTCAGCCATTAGCTTCTCCGTGTGCAGGCATGGTGCGAACGGTGCGCGGCAGCAGCCGGCCGCTCTGCGCGTCGTACAACAGCGTGCGTTCCTTGCGAAACGACAAACCGACCGGCGATCCGGCAGGCAAACCATCGTCTTTTCCCACCCGCACCCTCACCACGCCCAGCGCGGTTTCGACCACCAGCACCTGATGCGAACCAAGATATTCATCGGCAATGACCTTGCCGCGCAACGGACCGTGCTGATCGATCGCCACATGCTCGGGACGAATGCCCAACAACACGCGCGCTGCGGCGGCTCCGCAGCGCGGCACCGCGACCGGTGCGCCGTGCAGGCGGACTTCTTCGTGGCCCGCGTCCACGCCGCCATCGACTGGCAGGAAATTCATCGGCGGACTGCCGATGAAGTTGCCGACGAACACCGTCGCCGGAAAGTAATAGATTTCCTGCGGCGGACCGGCCTGCAGCAACTCACCCTTGTTCATCACCACGATGTCGTCGGCCATCGCCATCGCTTCGCTCTGATCGTGCGTAACATAGACGGTCGTGGCGGCAAGCGCGTTATGCAGCTTGCGCAACTCGAGACACATCAGCTCGCGGAAATCCGCATCGAGCGTGCCGAGTGGTTCGTCCATCAGAAACGCCTTCGGCTGCCGCACGATCGCGCGGCCCAGCGCTACGCGCTGCCGGTCGCCGCCAGACAGCCCACCGGTCTTGCGATCGAGAATGTTCTCGATACGCAGCATGCGCGCGGCCGCAGCCACTCGTGCCGCGATCTCATCGCGCGACACATGCTCGTTCTTCAGCGGAAACGCGATGTTATTGCGCACCGTCATATGGGGATATAGCGCGAACATCTGGAAGACGAACGCGATATCGCGCTGACGTGCGCGCAATGCGGTCACGTCCTCACCGTCTATGAGAATCTGACCGGAGGTCGGCAACTCGAGGCCGGCAATCATCCGCAGCGTCGTGGTCTTGCCGCAACCCGATGGGCCGAGCAACACGACAAAGCGTCCGGCGCCGATCGTCAGACTGGTGTCGCGCACCGCGACAAAGTCGTCGAAGCGCTTGTGAAGGTTGGCAAGAACGATCGTGGACATGGTGTCAGTCCGGGAAATGGCTGGTCACGACGAACGCGAGCGCGCCTACCAGGATGACCGGAAACGACCATGTGAACAACGTCAGTGAAAACGGCTGCACCAGCATCGCCACGCCGAGACCAATCAGTGCAGTCGACACCGCTTCGCTGTAGCCACGGCGAAGATAATGTTTTTTCGGCAAAACGAAGTCTCGTTTCATTTGCGCACCGCTCCGAAAGTGATGCCGCGCAATAAATGTTGCGCAGCACCACAGTGAAGATAAGGATAGGCAGCACGAAAAGCGTCGTCGCCGCAGCGACGGCCGGCCAGTCCTGCCCGCCTTCGCCGATGATGAACGGAATGAACGGCGGCATCGTCTGCGCATCGCCGCTTGTAAGCAGTGACGCGAATGCGTACTCGTTCCACGCGAAGATCAGGCAGAAGATTGCGGTCGCGGCGATGCCGGTGATCGCCTGCGGCAGCACCACCTTGACGAAGGCCTGCAGGCGCGTGTACCCGTCGACGAGCGCCGCCTCCTCGTATTCGCGCGGGATCTCGTCCATGAACCCCTTCAGCAGCCATACCGCTAGCGACACATTTACCGCCGTATACAGCACGATCATGCCGACATAGCTGTCGCTCAGGCCCAGTGCCCGGTACATCAGGTAGATCGGAATGGCGACCGCGATCGGCGGCATCATGCGCGTCGACAGGATGAAGAAAAGCAGGTCGTCGGAGAGCGGCACCTTGAAACGCGAGAACGCATAAGCCGCCAGCGTGCCGAGAAATACTGCGAGAAAGGTCGAACCGAAACCGATCACGAGCGAATTCACGAAGCGCGGCAGGACCTTCGAGGGTCCCGCGATGACCATGTTGCGCTTGCGCACATCACGCTCATACCAGGTCCGCGCGGGCGGCAGACCGGCGATGAACTCGGGCGTCTGCCGCGAACGAATCGTGAACAGGTTCACATAGCCTTCCATCGACGGCTGAAACAGCACGACGGGCGGATAGGCAATCGCGTCTTCCTGCGTCTTGAAACTCGTCAGGAAGATCCACACCATCGGCAAGGTTGCAACCAGCGCGTAAGTAATGACAACCGCCGCCGCGAAGCGCTTGCCGCGCGGCGACGACGCCACCACCGAGTGTTGAGTAGCCGTCGGTCTCATCGCTGTTTCACCCGGTTGAGCGCCTTGACGTAGATGTTCGCCGCACCGAACACCGTCACGAACAGAATGATCGCCAAAGCCGATGAATAGCCGGTCTGCCATTTCTCGAACGCGGCACGCTTCAAGGTGATCGACACGGTTTCGGTGACCGAGCCCGGGCCGCCCGAAGTCAGCAGGTTCACCATGTCGAACATCTTGAAGTTCTCGATGCCGCGAAACAGCACGGCGAGCATCAGGAACGGCAAGGTCATCGGCAATGTGATCGACCAGAACTGCCGCCACGGCGTGGCGCGATCCACTTCGGCCGCTTCGTAGATGTAGTCGGGAATCGACCGCAGGCCCGCGAGGCAGATGAGCATCACGTAGGGGGTCCACATCCACGTATCGACCATCACGATGGTCCACGGTGCGAGCGACACGTCGCCGATCATCTGAAATGAGCCGGGCGCAATCCCAGTGAGGAAGCCGACGATATCGTTGAAGAGCCCCGTTTGCGGTTGCAGCAGAAAGGTCCAGAAGTTGCCCACGACTGCCGGCGACAGCATCATCGGCAGCAGGATCAGCGTGGTCCAGAAGCTATGACCGCGAAACTGCCGGTTGATCAGCAACGCGAGGCCGAAACCCAGTAGAACCTCTAGCCCGACCGACCAGAACACGAAACGCGCCGTCACCTGCATTGCGTACCAGACGTCTTCGTCGGTGAGAATGTCGACGTAATTGTCGATACCGACAAAACGCGCCGGCACACTCGGCATATTCGACTTGAAGTTCGTGAACGACAGACGTAACGCCCAGATCAACGGAAAGATGTTGATCGCCAGCAGCAGCAGGATGGTTGGAAGGATGAACAGCCACGCAATGGTTCTGTCCGATAACCCGGCCAGACGTGTGCGCCCACGCGCCGACGCTCGCGACTCCAGCCCCGCCGATGAAAAAGGCTTGTGTGCCAACATGCCTCGCTCCTTTATGCGGACCGGCGGCATCCGTGCAGGGGGCGCCGGTCCAGTCCTGGATGCACGCTAGTTCTTCCCTTCGTTCTTGAAGACCTTGTTCCAGTCTTTAACCAGCAGATCGAGCGCCTCCTTGGCCGTGCCCTTGTCGGCCACGACATAGTCATGCACGCGCTTTTGCATGTCGAGCAGCAGTTCTGCATAAGCGGGTTCAGCCCAGAAGTCTTTCACGATCGACATCGACTTCAGAAATGCCGGCGCAAAAGGTGCACTCTTGGGAAAGTCGGGCGCATCCACCACCGACTTCGCCGCCGAATAGCCGCCTAACTGCCACCACTTCTTCTGCACATCGGGTTGCGCAAACCACTTGATGTATTCAAGTGCGTCTTCCTTGTGGTCCGAGTACGACACGACCGAGATGCCCTGTCCGCCGAGCTGCGTGAACTGCTTGATCTCACGCGGATTCACGAAAAAGCCGATCTTGTCGCCGCCGACGTTCGGGTCTTTGTAGAGTCCTGGGAAGAATGCAAACCAGTTCATCTGCATCGCCACCTGGCCCGACTTGAAGGCATCCAGACCTTCCTGCATGTACGCGTTGGTCATGCCCGGCGCCGTGCAGCACTTGTAAAGCGCCTTGTAGTACTCCAGCCCCTTGACCGCGCCCGGCGAGTTGACGAAGCCATCCAGGTGATAGGGTTTCTTGGGGTCTTGATATTCGAAGCCGAAGTTGTAAAGCGCATTGGTCACTCCCATTGTGATGCCTTCAGACCCGCGCTCGGTAAAGATATAGACACCGTATACGGTCTTTCCATCGATCTTGCGGCCCTGGAAGAACTCCGCGGTTTGCTTGAGTTCGTCCAGCGTGGTTGGCGGTTCGAGTTCACGCTTATATTTCTGCTTGAACTCGGCGCGTAACTCAGGGCGCGCGAACCAATCCTTGCGATAGGTCCAGCCGACTGCGTCGGCCATTGCCGGCAACGCCCAGTAGTTCGGCGTATTCTTTGGCCACTCCGCATAACCGACGACGGTCGCCGGCACGAAGTCGTTCATCGATATCTTGGTCTTCGCGAAGAAATCATTGAGCTTGACGTAGTGCCCGTTGACCGCTGCGCCGCCTATCCACTGGCTGTCCCCAATGATCAGGTCACATAGTTTGCCATGCGAATTAAGTTCGTTGAGAAAACGATCGGCGTAACTCGTCCACGGCACGAATTCGAACTTCATCTTGATGCCGGTTTTGGTCGTGAAATCCTTGGATAGCTCGACGAGTGCATTGGCCGGGTCCCATGCCGCCCAACATAAGGTCAACTGCTTTTCCTGTGCTTGCGCGCCCTCTGCCATGCCGAGTCCCAACGATACCGTGGCCGCCGCGATTACCCTTGCTGACTTAAGACGTAACATTTGTCTTCTCCTTGTCTTTTTCGGGTCACCAACCTGATGTGAAACAGCGCCCATGCGCCGGGTGCTGTGTATCGGCTCCAGCGGCTTTAAACGCAAGTCCGCGTGTCGCGAGCTTCAGGCATGCGCATTCTCACGAAGATAAATCCGGGTTTCCGGCGTTGGGATGGCGAGCGCGCCACGTACGTCGTTAAGAAAATTGATGGCGGCGAGGCCTGCCCAATGAACGATGCCGCGCACATCCTGATCGAGGATTACGTCGATCGCGCGCTCGGACAGTTGTGCGCGAGTCTCCGCGGTGCATTCATGCCCGATCAGTACCAGGCGTGCCTTGTCGCCCGATTCCTGCAATGCCGTTGCGATGCCTGAGATGCCGCCACCTGTCACATAGACCCCGACTAGATCCTGGTAACGTGCAAGGAGGCCCTGCACGGCAAGACCTGCGCCATCGTCATCTTCGGCGAAGTCTGGTTCGGCAATCCACCGCAGATTGCGAAAGTCCTCTTCCAGCACCTGCGATAAGCCGGTGCGTCGTTCCAGTTGATCGTGCAGGCGCGACGAGGCCGACAAAATGGCGACCGTGCCGATTCGCGCGCCGAGAAAGCGACCCATCAAAAGTCCTGCGGTGCGTCCAGCAATCCGGTTATCGACGCCGACATACGCTGCGCGGCGACTGGCGGGCAGATCGGAGAACACGGTGACAACAGGCACGCCCGCATCGCTCATATCCTCAACAAGGCGTTCGACTGCTGGGTAGTCGAGCGGCACAAGCACGAGTGCATCGTAGTCGATCATCTGTTCAGCGAAGGCAATGGTGTCTCGATGAGTCGTGAAATCGCAGCGGTAGAGCGACGGAATGATGCGGTGCTCGCGAAAGAAGCTCGCGGACAGCGCGATATTGCGCTCGACGTGATCGATGAAACGGGAGTTGACCTGAGGCAGAACAAACGCCACGCGATACGTGTTTATCTTGGCTGGGCGGCCGCGACTAGCCCGTTCGTCGCGCAGGGCTGCCAGCGCAAGATGGACACGATCTGCAGTCTCCGGACGCACAGCCTGATCGTCGCGCAACACACGATCGACCGTGGCTACGCTGACGCCCGCACGACGCGCGATCATCATACGTGTAGCAGGCATGTGGCTCTCCGGTGCCGAGCCAGAAGAAGATTTTCGTTAAATCAAGGTAGCTTTTTCCGCAGCGAATGCAAGTTTTTTACGGCCTTAAACGCATCATTCTTGATGGCATTCAACTCATGCATCGGCTTGGATGAGTGAACGCATGAATCGCCTAAATCAGTGCACGGTGCGTCGCACAAGAAACATTTCGGTGAACTGCCTCGCATCGAATAAGGGCAAACATTGCGCGGGACGCGATCGATGCCTTGTTCGTGGTCGAGGCAATGACGTGCGACGTGCTCGCAAGCTTCCTAGCGGGCACGTCGGTGATCGCGGTTAGAACGCGTGATCGCTCGCGTTCGGCGCAGGGCGCGCGGACCGCCTAAGACGTGCCACGGTCCGACTAGCCGTCTGGGTCAGTCGTCACAGTTCACGCGTAGCTGAGAATCCGTACTGAACAGGCGCTGGTTGTCGGGCACCGGCACGCTCCTACGAATAGCGGGGCTCATCGATGCATTCGCTGCGCCCGACGGCACTACGCTCGAACCCATCTCGTCGGCGGAGAATCCATGACTCCGCATCTGCGACGCCGACAAGACCACGCTTCCCGTCGACGGTAATCCTCTCAGAAACGGCGTCTGGGTGAACGACAGCGCACAGGTCCAACAACCGCGTGCCATCTTATGACACTGCTCGCACCGTACGCCGGGTTTGACAATCTCAGGCATTTAGCTATGTTGGAAACGTCCCGGCGCCTTCCGCTTAGTAGTTGACTGACGCGACTAGCTGACCATCGTGCATCCTATCCAGATCCTGCTTCAAACGACCATTCCGCCTATGAGCGACAATTGGTCGATAGCGCGGTTTAGCCGCTTGGCGGAATTACTGCGGACACATCGAACTTCTGACGGGGGCGTGACGTTCAACGTCGTTGCTCGGGACCGCGAGCGGCTCGGGCAGCCAGACTCGATTCTTTCTCGTCTCGATGAAACGGAGTTCGACGAGTTGTGGCTGTTTGCGGTTGACGATGGGGACGGTCTGACCCCCGAGGACTGCGGGGGAATAACGCGATTCCGACAGGCAGGCCGCGGCCTATTCGTCACGAGGGATCACATGGATGTGGGCAGTTCGCTGTGCAGCCTGGGCGGGGTGGGCAAGGCACACTACTTTCACACGCGCAATCCAGACCCTGACCAATCCAGACGTGTGACTGACGACCCCTTCTCAACCAACATCTCTTGGCCCAATTTTCACTCGGGCGCAAACGGAGACTTTCAGGCAGTCGCGATCGTCGCTCCCACACATCCAGTATTGGCGGACCCTGACTCTCCCACTGGCGCAATTCGGTTCCTGCCAGCACACCCGCACGAGGGCGCCGTTGATGCTCCTAACGATGAACCAGCTCGAGTGATCGCGCGAGGTAAAAGCAAGGTGACAGGAAGGAGTTTCAATCTTGCAGTCGCTTTCGAACCCTCCATCGGAGGCGGCCCCGCAGTCGCTCAAAGCACATTTCACCACTTTGCCGACTACAACTGGGATACGCGACTTGGCTGTCCGAGCTTTGTGACTGAACCTCCCGGGAACGGAATGCAGACCGAGCAGCAAGCCCTTCGGGACGCGCACCGCTACTCTGTCAACGTCGCGCTGTGGCTAGCTGGAGTGACCTGAAGCATTTTGCTCACGATGGGACGGGGTCGTATCGCGACTTCGAAAGCGCAGTGGGAGGCACAGGCAGGCAGGCGGACCTCCTCCGGCAGGAGCCAATCGCCTATAGCAAAGCGTCGTCGATGCAAGGCAGTGTCCGAACCTATAACGCACGCTGACTGCGGTCGAAAATGGTGCGCCTCAATGGGTTTGGCATCGACCTGAGTAAGTTTCCAGCGCTGCGTGAATGCCGCGGTTGAACCGCCCCCGCTTTGTTGGTGACCGCCGGGTTTGGCGCTACGCCGCGCGAGCGGAACGCACCGGGTTCCGATCGTAAGCTTCCTCCGGCGACACTCACCCGGGCGGGGCGAGCAACCGATAGCGCTAGTATCAGTGCACCCATTCGAGCGGGGAGAGTTCGACATCCTGGAGCGTACGCCATGAAGGCCGATGCACAACTTCGCCCTTGTACAAGCCGTTGATCGTTTCGGCCAGAGCGTCGTCGTAAGAGTCGCCGACGCTTCCGACCGACCTCTTACACGTTCGCTTGTCCAACCAGGGGCACAGCGCGACGCCAGAGTGACGTGGCGATACCAGCCCTGCCAGCGACTCACCTCATATTGGTCGAGGCCGCATTCACCCTGGGCGGCCTCAAAGCCGACTTCGATCGCCCATCGCCTGCCAGCGACGTCGAGCAAAGTCCGGGGGTGATCTTGCTGCGGGGCGCGTAGACGACGGAATACGCATGCTCGCATTCTCGTCACGACTGCGGCGCATCAGCAGATAATCACCAAAGCGACGCTCCTTCGGCGCTGAACTGCAAGCGCCACAACGGCGCAAGTCCCCGGTCATATAGGCGCGTGCCTTTTTGCACCGATTCCCGCCTATGTAGCGCCTGTGCCGATCCACTACGCATCCACGACAATTTCCTAGACGATGTTCAACCTGCGCCAGTACTACTGTGCGTCAGTGCAAAGCACGTGGTTCAACCATGACGCGAGGCGCCCAGAAAAGGAACATCATTGCTATACGCGTCCTGACAATACTAGTCTGTTGAACAACCATCGCGGGCTGTAACTGAAACGTCATTTGTATGGCGTACGTATGAAAGTCATTGTCTATAACGAACCGGTCCCGCTCGGTTCGCCGGATGCCCTGTCCGACACTACGTTGCCCGGGGCAGAACCAGCCGGGTATGACCTGTTGGCGGAAGTACATTCGGTCCCGGTGAACCAGGTAGATTCCAAGATCCGTGGCGGCATGCTGCTGCCCCAGTAGCACCAAGTGCTGGTCAGGGATGCGTCCGGCGTGGTGGGGGCCGCCTGTAGGGCATCGAAATGGCGTGTAGCTAGGAATGGGCTGACGCAGGCACAGGAAACTGTTGCCGGCACTTCAATTCGATCATTATATAAGCAATCCTATATAGATATGAGCCGCCTCGTCCTGCCATTTGTATCGCGACGCAACGCGTGGACGTGCCCCCGGCGCAAACACGACAATGAGGCCGTATGCTCAACATAAAGTATTTCGATTCCAATCGCCATACGACCTGGCTCGAGGCGTTCTTCGACCTGATTTTTGCTGTGACGATCGCTGACGTAACGCATATCTTGAGCCACACGCACGAGGGTCATCTTGACCCACTCCAGTTCTGGAAATTCGTCCTGATTTTCATCCCTTTGTGGTGGATCTGGGTCAGCCACACGATGTATGCCAACCGGTTCGACGCGGATGACCGGAAGCATCGGCTGGCAACCCTGTTCATCATGTTCCTGCTGATTATCATCTCGGGCCTGATCGACCGACGATTCCTAGCCAGTTTTGAGGCGATCATCGTCTGCTACGCCGCTTCCAAATACATCATCGCCATAATGTATTTCGTGTCGAAAAACCGGCATAAGAAAAGCGAGGCACTCACAACGACAGTTGGCTGGGTAATCGTCGCTGGCACCACCATCAGCCTCGCTTCGATCCTGTTCCCGGAGCCACAGCGATATGTCGTGTTTTACCTTGGAATAGTGTTCGATCTGGCTGCGTTCATCCTTTTTCTGCCGCGTCGTCTCCAGGTCATCCCAGTGCATACCGAGCACCTGATCGAGCGTGTGGGCCTGCTCACGATCATCATGCTGGGAGAGTCCGTTAGCAGCCTGTCCACGGGACTGGCCAACATCAGTTGGACTGTAGAGAAGCTGCTGACGGCCGCCACCGGCTTCGTGATGATATCGGGCATCTGGTGGGTCTACTTTGACAGTTTTCACCTGTTGACCAAACAGAAGCTCACGACCGGCCATTCGGTCCTGTACTCGCACTTTTTCGTCTTCATCAGCCTGTCGATTGAAGCGAGCCTGATCCGGCACGCGACGCTGGACGACATGGTGGTATCCGATTTCCGGGTACTGTCAGTCATCGGCGCGGTCTGCTTTTTTATTGGCAAGCAGTACGGCTATTTCATGGAGCGGCCCGAGTTGCGGCGCCAACTGGTCGTCAACACCCTGATCGTCTTCGTGTTGACCGGGTTTGCCCTCCTATTGCCCAGAACCGGTTACATCTTAGGCGGTCTTACCGCTGCGGTGATTTGTTATGCTTTCCTCAGTCTCAGATACCTGAACGTCCCACGTCAGCGTCACGACCCCCCGCACGACAGCGCTATCGCGGGAGACTAGCCATGAGCCACACCGCAAGTTCTTTAGTCACGATGCGTGGCTGTGCTATCAGGGCCTGTTGCGAAGAGATGGTGCTAATGGACGATCTGCCACTTCCGACAGCCGCTATAACCTGTCGGACATTCAAGTGAAGGGAGCATGGTCCGGCCCGGCGCGCTTAGTTCTTGTTCCGCACGTCAACGCGCCGGTGGCTGATTTGCCCGTGAGGTGAGTCTTGCGAGCCGTCCATCTCATTGCCGACATCACGCTTCAGTATGGAAGAATTTCGCATGACTACGTCAACGAGTAGAGTCGCACGTCCGTCGCGGTCTAACCAAGGGCTCGGGAAGTGAAAAGCGAATTGACCGGCGGCGGGAGTCAGCGGAACGGCCGCTTACCGCTACCCGTGAGAGGCAGCAAGTGGCCGGCATCGCTCCATCCGGCGACCGAGTCGTCTCGTGGCGTTGACGGCTTGCGTCACACGCCTTCGACGAGAACGGCGCGATATTGCGCACCCCGGAACCGGTGCTGCGCAACCTCTTGATAGGCCGGGCTGTCGTACCACGCACGCGCGGCGGCGGTAGACGGGAACTCCACGATTACGACCCCTTCCGGCGCATCCCCTTCCAGCACCTGCTGTGGTCCGTAAGCAGCCAGGATCTTGACAGGATGACCTTGGAAGGTGTCGCTTACCTTGCTTTGGTACGCATCGAGCTCCCGCTGATCTTGCGTGCTTTCCCTTGTAAATACAATGTAAGTCGCCATCGCGCTGCGCTCCTGATATGGATGTTAAGTGCGCTCAATAGTGCCATGAAACCCATATCCGTGAGGCGCAGTCTGCGCTTGCGGCTCGTCCACCGACCTTCAGCCGACTTTCACGCCGATTCGCTCAATGCTGGTTGTTGATGATCTGCTTGATGACGGCCTCCATCAAGCCGGGAAAGCGGGCATCCAACTCAGCGCGACGCAGTGAATTTTGATGCACGGTGCCGGCTACGCGCGTGCGCACCAAGCCCGCTTCGCACAGGATCCGGAAATGATGGGAGACGCTTGACTTAGGGCGGCCACCGTCAAGCTCGCCGCAGGTCGCCTCGTCGACCGTTGATAGTTGACGGACGATCTCGTGCTGATGTGCCGTTTGCCCTGAGAGTCATGCGTCTGGGCAGACGGCACGTTTGATTGGCCTTCGGGGCGCGAGCGCGTGTTACTACACGCTGGAAGTGTGGCGGAGTTTCCATCGACGGCGGTCATCCGGCGGGCGGCATTCGCACAGCGTATATAAATGTCGCCATTTGAAAGGCCAGCGTCAAGGGGAATCGACCCCTTGCTACCCGCTCATAGAAGCCATCAGCCGACTCGCAGGCGAAAACGGCATGTGTGACTTTCGCGATGCACGTCGCACGCAGGTGTCTCCCTCATGTTATGGCCCGATCAGGCAGTTCTTCGCCACGTGAAGACATCAGATGGCGCGGCATGTCCTCGCGCCATACTTAACAAACCCGTCGCCGCCGCGCACGGTGGAACCGTGAACGCTCAATTCGAGCATACTATCCGATACCTATGTTTAGCGAGAAACATAGCCCGTGCAGCGCCTGAGTCGGTCTACTCCACCTCCAGGACACTCACCTATACGATGGTCAACCTGCGCCACTAACAGATACGGCAAGGGGCATATGCGTTGCTGACTTATTGGTGATTCCAACAACCCTTGCCGCTGTAACTGAAGCTGTCATTTTTATGGAGTGCATATGAAAGCTGTTGTCTATAACGAGTCGGTTCCGCTCGGATCGCCGGATGCCCTGACCGACACCACGTTGCCCGAGGCCGAGCCCACCGGATACGACCTGTTGGTGGAAGTTCATTCGGTCTCGGTGAACCCGGTCGATACCAAGATCCGTGGCGGCGTGCTGCCGCCCCCGGTGGTACCGAAGGTGCTGGGCTGGGATGCGTCCGGCGTGGTGCGGGCCGTGGGCGACAAAGTAACCCTGTTCAAGCCCGGCGATCCCGTCATGTACGCCGGTTCGCTGCTGCGGGCGGGTACCAACAGCGAGCTGCACCTGGTCGACGAGCGCATCGTCGGCCCGATGCCGAAGAGCCTCAGCTTCGAGGAAGCGGCCGCGCTGCCGCTGACTTCGATTACGGCGTGGGAATTGCTATTCGACCGTTTGCAAGTGCCCGAAGGCAAAGACCCTATCGGAAAGCTGCTGGTCATTGGCGGTGCCGGCGGCGTCGGCTCCATACTGATCCAGCTGGCGCGCCAGCTGACCGGCCTTACCGTGGTCGCCACGGCGTCGCGGCCGGAAACCCAGGAGTGGGTACGCGAGCTTGGTGCCCACCATGTGATCGACCACACCAAGCCGATGCCGGCGCAACTGCGCGGCCTTGGCATTGACGGGGTCGATTACGTGGCGAGCCTGACCCATACCGACAAGCACCTGGTTGAAATCGCCGAGATGCTGGCGCCGCAGGGGAAGCTTGGGCTGATCGATGACCCCGTGTCGCTCGACGTGCCGATCCTCAAGCCCAAAAGCATCTCGCTGCGCTGGGAGTTGATGTACACCCGCTCGATGTACCAGACCCCGGACATGATCGAACAGCACGATATTCTGGTCCGGGTCGCCGAGTTGGTCGACGCCGGCGTGCTGCGCACGACGTTGGCGGACCATTTCGGCACCATTAACGCGGCCAATCTTGGCCGCGCCCATGCCTTGATCGAGAGCGGCAAGGCGCGCGGCAAGATTGTGCTGTCCGGCTTTTGAGATTTTGAGGAGTGAGGTCCATGACGACTGTATCGTGATCGTGGACTTCATCCACGTCGAGAAGCTTTACCCGCCAAACGCCGACTGAGCGGCGCTTCGCGAAGGTAAGGACGCGTGGTACGCCGACTTGGTCACCCCGCTTCGGGACTGGAGCTTCTTGGCGTCGAATTCACTCAGCGATCTTCGTCACGATCGCATGTCGGGCGGCGATTCCCTGCTCGGAACGCTGCTTCGCGATCTCCACGATCGCCCGTGCCTTGACCTCGACCATCAGCAGGGTCAGCGCAATTACGAAGACCGCGTCGCTGAATCCCTCGAAGCGATCAAGTCCAAGCTCGGCACCAGATGTTTCCGCGGCGGTAGGTTGGTCACGCCTATTACGTTGCATCATGTGGAGTCCTTTCTCCCACACGGAGATGCTCCTCCGGCACGGGACGCACGTTTTTTCTGACAATCTGAATACGTCCTGCCATGGCAAGTTGCAAGATAAGCATCGCATTGTCCTCTACTAAGTATGACCGCTCTTGTGTAGGGTTGTAGGACGCCCCCTAACCTGTGGGGCGCGTCCATGCGCTGGACGCCAGCGGACAGGCGTCGTGTTCGAGCATGGGCTTAACACTTTCACTATTCGCGACGTGCTATGTCTGGCTATCCACGCGTGCCAACCACATTGTGAATCCAATGCATCGGTACTTCGCCCACGCATTCGTCTAAGTGCTGTCCGTCTCGTCCGCGAGGCTTCGCCGAGATAATCGTGTGCAGTACCGCACGGCTCGCCCAAAGCATTCTCACTGAGCCCACTACGCGCAACATCGCGACTCCTTCAGCAAGTCTCTTCCATGAGCTTCGGCTGTCCTAAGCACTGCTGTGCATGTCCATCGGACTCTTTTGACGCTACGTGTTGACGGCGCATGTTTTGGACGACTTGCTGCGGAGACGGTGTAAAGGGGCTAAGCGGCTCGGTCAACGTACCTGGCATTCGTATAGACACCGCGAGAGCCTGTGAAGTAAGGAAAATGTCTTGCCTCTTCCAAGGGGGTGTCTCTGTTCGGAGACACGCTGACAGCGACTAGCCCCGTATGCCTCGACGCTCGTATGCATCCACGGCTCCGTGTCACCGCATCAGAAGGATCGGCCCGCTTCCGTGCTGTCACCGACATTGCGGAACGCGGTCGCGAGAGGCACTGCATCGACCGGTTGCTCGTCAAAATGCGTGATGTCCAACAATCGTCTATGCTGCGGCTGTGTCGATTTCAAGGGTTCAGAGGAGTCACGATGCAGGTGTTAGCGACGATCCTCGCTCACGAAGCCGTAGAACCGGAGTCGGGCGAGCTTCTTCGATTCATATTTTCGATCAGCGACGAGCTGAATACGCAGCCCGTACGCAACGTCGTTTCGCTGCATACCGCACGTGTATTGGCAAGCGAGTTGATACCCGATTCCGCGGTTGCCCAGATGGTCGTAACCATCGTTCGGACCGACCCGGCCGACTATGACAGCTTGGTCGGCAAAGCATTCCGACATGCGTAGCTGACTCAACCGCGCGGCCGGGAGCCGATTCGAGGCGCGCTGATTACGCGACGCGCTAAAAGTGGCTAGCGTTCGCCGTCGGCAAGACGACCGGGAACGGGCGTCTCAAGTTGGCGGCAAAAGTTGCCGCTCCGTTATTGCTGCGTGGCGAGAAGCAAAACTCGACTTCTCTGGCGCCTCGCACTTATCAATCGGTCGACGAGGCTCCTTTGGACGTCAGCACTATGGCAGGCTGCAGAGCGGACGCATTAGGAATTCAATGGACCGGACACACGCGCTAGAGAAAAAATAAACGGACATTCCAGCGTTCATCCGTTGCCGAAACGCGCGCACGTAGAAACGCACAGGTCCCCGCCATGCCTTCGTCACCCACTCGATTATCGCGTTCGTGTTGCTTGTCCTCGCCTGTGCCTTCCTTGTCAATTCAACGAAAAGGCCACTATTCCCCAACATGATCGGAACTTTGGGACCTGTCACTTTCGCCTAACCTGCGAGTATCGGTGCGTGTCGTTGCAATCAGCACCGGTCAATCGCGCGCTGTTATGAACAACAGCCTAAGCCCGCTTTCTGCAAGGTTATGGTGAAACCAGTCCAACTTACCGCCGCGACAAGCGCGGCACTCGCCCTCTTCCTGTCCGCCTGTGGCGGAAGCACCTCACCGTCCACTTCGGGCGCCGTGTATTTGGGACCCGTTGCCAATGCTTCCGTGAGCGCCTTTGCAATCGCACCGGACGGCTCCGTGGCCGACACGCCGCTCGCGACGGGCACGACTCGCAGCGACGGCACGTTTTCTCTTCTCGGCAATCTACGCTACCCCGTGCTCATTCGGGTGACAGGCGGCGCCTATGAAGAAGAATCGACGGGCGAAACAGCCACGATGCCGGGCGAGATCGACGCCGTGTATCTCAGCACGCCGTCACAGATGATCGTCTCCGCCTATTCGAATGCCGTGGTCGCGGATGCGCGTGCGGCGGGTGGCCTCACTGCCAGCAACGTCGCTGCTGCGATGTCGCGCGTGAATGCCTTCGCTGGCGACATCGACGTGCAGCAGACGGCTCCTTCCTTCGTCACGGCGAATGCGGCGAGCGGATCGGCTGGCGTATCGAACGGCGCGAAGATGGCGCTCGCGCTCGGCGCGGAATCGCAGAGCCGGACGTCGACGGGTGTTTCCATCGCCGACAGCACGCAGAACATCGTAAGCCAGTCCGCGAACGGCGACACGCTCGCCGAATGCAACGCAGGCGCGGGCAATCCGTCGGATGACGGTACGATCGCCGCGCCCGCCGGCGCCAACTGTGCGCTCAGCACGGGCGTGGTGGATTTCATGGGCAATTCGCGCAATCGTTCGGGCATCACATCGCTCGCAGCGCTCAAGCAGATCATTCCGGGCAGGGCCGCCAACATTACGGTGAGCAGCCAGGCGTGCCACGATCGCATCGCGCTCTACAGCGAACAGCGCGCGCTCTTCACGGCCCGCCGCGACGATGTGCAGGCGCGGTTGGGTGGCACCCTGACGTCGGACAACTGGGCGAGCTTCGCGGACGCAGGTTCGTGGGGACCGCGCGCCACGCAATACGGCGCCATCGCGACCAGTTCGTGCGCCGCCGACGGCCCCACCTTCCAGCGCGAACTGCTGATGGCCGTCGAAAACTACTGGGTCGACCAGAACCTCAACTATTGCCACCATCACATTCCTGGCTGGGTGCCGCCCGCCAGCCAGCCCTCGTACTTCAACTCGACGCTGCACTCGTCGAAGATGACCTGCGCGCCGAATCGTCAGAGCAACGGTGTACAGACGACCACGCCCCTCGCGAAGGCCGATACCAAATGGCAAGGCGTCGATTGCTCGGACTTCACGTCGTGGGCCTACAACTTCGCGGGCGTCACGCACGCAACCGGAAACCTGCAGACCGGCATCGGTACGCAGGCATGTTCGATCGGCACCGACCCGCTGGTGTCCGTCACCGATCAGGCGGGCGTCCTCCTCGACATCAACCAGGACAACATCGAGCAACTGGTCGATCACTTGCGACCGGGCGACCTGTTGTACATCACGGAATCCGCGCTGCCGAAATCTGCACCTGCGAACGTGGCGTCCGGATTCGTAGTCTCGCATGTGGTGACATGGACGGGGATGCGTTTCAGCGACCTGCGTAACGGACCGGAAGGTCAGTACTACGATCCCGCGACGGCCGGTCAGCTCGGCTCCCGTCTCGGCGGCGACTTCGCGAAGTACTTCAAGCGCGCTGACGGTTCGAAGACGAAGGTCGATCTGTCGCAACTGGGTACGACCGACATGGACCCGTGGATGATCATCGACAGTCACTTCGCGGGGCCCGCGTATCGCCCGTTCATTCAGAAGACGTCGAAGCTGGGTGCGGACTGGTATGTAACGAGCCTGTCGAATGTGCGCCGCATTATCGACGCCGACTCTGCCCGCAGCGATCCCGACCTCGCACCCCTCATCATTACCAAGGAAGCGACGAAGCAGGGGCAGTTCAGCAAGATGGTCACCTTGAGCTCGCAGCAGTCGCGTGATTCGTCGGCGGGACACAAGCTCGTCTATCAGGTCTCCGGCGCAACGGGTACGCCGACGTGCTACCGCGTCGCGACAAAGACGCTCGATGCCGCGACCGCTTCCACAACGGCCGCCAGGTAACACGCCAACTGCGCCGCCCAACGGCGGCGCTTCACATCCATCTCACGTGGGGGCACCGGCAACGCGTTCGTTCTGAACGTCGTGTGTCTGCACGTGACGCATTGACGCCTCAAGTTCCTGGGCATCAAGCCGTAATGCAAACGCAAGCACGATGCAATCCCGGCACTCCACGGTGCCAAGCGGGTGCACACGCACGCGCGCATCGGAAAAAGATCGGAACAAGAAAGGACACAACGCAATGAACAACAAGCAATCGACGAATGCGCGTCGACGGCACGCCAGTTTCGCGCGCGCCACCCTGGGCGCTAGCGTCGCCTTCGCGCTCGCGGCCACGCTCGCCGCCTGCGGCAGCGACAACACCAACGCGGTCGTCGACGCGCCTGTCACGCGTGCCGGCACGCTGACCATCACCAACGGCGACGGCTCACTAGCATCCTGCACGGTCAACAAGGACGGCACCGTTGGCGGATGCGTCGCACAGATCGCTGCGGGTCTTTCCGCTCCCGGCAGCATCGACGCCGCGAATGGACGCTTCTATGTGTCGAATCTCGGCACCCATACGGTCGCGGCCTGCACATGGCCGAACAGCGGGACGCCCGCCTGCACCACGTTTGCAGGCAACGGCGCGCTCAATCGCCCGATGGGCGTGGCCGTATCCGGCTCGTATGTGTACCTCACCAACGCGAACAACACCGTGGCCGTCTGCTCCGGCGCGGACAGCGGCCAGCTGAACGGCTGCAAGGCGCCCGCCGCGAACGGGTCGTTCAACGGTCCCGTCGGCGTGGTCGCCGATGCGAAGTACGTGTATGTCGCGAACCAGCAGAACGACACGGTCGCAACATGCAGCATCGGCTCGGACGGTTCGCTCTCCGGCTGCACGACGAGCGACGGCGGCAAGACCTTCAACGCGCCGACGGGCATCACCGTCGCGAACAAACGGCTCTTCGTCACCAACACGGGCGACAACTCGATCACCAGCTGCGCGATCGGCAACGACGGCACGCCTGGCGCATGCACGAAGACGCAGGACACCACGAATCTGGCCGCCCCCATCGACATCAGCGTGAACGGCACCACGGCCTATGTGACCAACCTCGCGAACAACTCGCTTGCTGCCTGCTCGATCAACGCAAGCGGCGTCATCGCGTCGTGCGTAGCCGGAAGCGCGGGCAACACGATGATGTATCCCGCGGGCATCATCTTCGTCGCCAACGCGTCCTGATCGCTCAACAAGAATCACAGGAAATGATTGTGAAAAAGATTGCTTTGGCGGTGCTGGCCGCGACCTTCGCCTCGAGCGCGAATGCGGGCATGGATACCGTCGTTCATTTCGCGAACTTCTCGCCGTACAACGTCACCGTGAACTTCACACCGGGCGACAACACCTGCTGGTACGACACGACGGGTGACGACGATGGCCGCGTGCAGGAGTACTTTGGCTACTATCGCCGCAGCGCGGTCTCCGACAAGGGCTACCTCAGCTACATGACGGCGTTCAATAATTCGTTTGGCTTGACCGACCTCGCGACGATCACTGCCTATCCGATGAACACGTCCATCAACCTGGGCCCTGCGACGCAGACGACCAAAGTCAACATGGTCATGTTCAAGGGCGAGACGTCCGCGAACCTGATGGGCGGCTGCAAAGACCAGACGTCGTCGCGTGGCTTCGACATCACGCTCACGGACAAGTCGGGCAACAAGCTCAGCCAGCGTCACTACGTGCTCTCCGATCCGCCCGGTAGCGCGTGGACGCTGAGCCGCACGAAGGTCGGATCGAATGACATCGAGGAAACGCAGACGCTGGGTTCGGGCGGTGTCGGGAATCCTCTGGAAATCGCGATGGCGGCAGGCACGGTTATCCTGACTGCCGTGAGCCTTGGCACAGCCGGCCCGGAAGCGCTCGCCGCACGCGCAATGTTCAGCGTGACGGCGCGCGAAGTCGCCGCTTACGGCGTTGAGATGAGTGTGCGCGGCGAATTCTTTTCATTCGTGATGACGGGCGCCGTCGTGCGTAACGAGTTCGGCCGTGCCGCGATCAACTGGGCCGCTAATCGCGCAACGACCGTCTTTGCGCGCACGATGTATTCCGTGCTCGCAAACGGCATTTTCTTCGTCTACAAGACGCAGAAGAAGGACGGTGACCCGACGCAACTCGTCGCCGGACAGGACGCGCCCGATTACGATTCGGCAGGCCTCGATTTCAGCAGCCCGACTATCACGCCGCTGGGCGGTCTTCCGAATCAACGTTCGATCTGCACTTATCAGACGTCGACGCTCGGCCTCGTTACGGAATGCCGGATGGTCGGTGTGAGTCTTGGCATCGTCGCCGACGGCTCCCTGATCTTCGCGCCGCTGCCTTCCGTCGGCTCCGGCGACTGAATCGCCTGCCATGCGAAGCAGCCGCCATGCTCACTCACGCTTGCGAGCGAAGCGGCTGCGGCGCTGGCGATGAGCGCGTCCTCGAAGGCAGCCCGCTGCCTACTCAGCGAGACGCGCTGAATCCGTCATTCGCGCACCGGCCGACAGCGCAAACGAGGCGCGCTTGTCTCGCGCCTCGTTGACGGGCGAGCGCCCGACAAACCGGTTGAACTGGCGGCTGAACCGACGTGCGCGCAATAACTCGAACGAGCCGCAGCCATCATGTGTCTGCTACGTTCGTTGGCACGAACCACACGCCTACCTGAAAGGCGTCCAAGACGTGACTGCCAACCCTCAGGGCTAGGGATATCGCAACATTGCCCTTAGGCTGATCTGCTTGATGGGCTCGATGTTCGCGGCTCAGGTGCCCTCAGGCAATGAAGGTCCGTAGTAGGTTCTTCAGACTTCCTTAGACATCGGCTGGTCCGCTGCGGCATCCCAGATCCCCATCGCGTCGGTCACGGCCTTCTCGATGACGGCATGCCGGACACGATCGCGGGCGAGTACAGACAGTCCCTGGAAAAAGCAGTCGAGCGCGATGGACAGTGATGCCGGATCCGTGCTGCTGCGCAGTTCCCCACTCTTGATGCCCCGTGCTACGCAGGCGCGGAAGCCGGCGCGCGTGCGACTGCGCACCTCACGAAGCAACTGGGTGACGGCTTCGCTGCCTGTGGAACTGGCCCCGACAACGCCCAGCGCGACCATACAGCCTTTCGGGTGGCCGCTTTCAGTCTGCATCCTTGCCGACCGGAGCAGCGCCAGGAGCACGCCCTCCCGTGGCGGAATCGACGTGTCATGGAGACTACGGGTCACCTTGCCGTAAATCTCCATGTATCGCTCCAGCGCCTCCTTGTACAGCGCCTCCTTGGACTCGAAGGCCGCATAGAAGCTGGGCGCGGAAATGCCCCCGCCGATCGCCGCCTTCAACTGCGACAAGGACGTCGATTCATAGCCATGCTCCCAGAACAGGTGCATCGCCGAAATGATCGCCGCATCGCGGTCGAACGTGCGTGGCCGACCCCGCTGAACCATGAACATCTCCGTCAGTCAAAGTTTATATACTAGTCGATACACAATATTTGGGCAAGTCGCGACTTACAACCTCTCGCGCATGGCACCGGGCCGTACAAAAGGGCAGTTGACACGGCCTTTCAAGCGCGCTTATATTTGTACCACTCGGTATGTAAAGCCAGAGCAGCGCGGGGTCACCACACGAACCCCGCATTTTTCGCTATTTGTATACCAATCGGTACGTAAAAACCAAATGTCCAAAGATCTCGAAGCACGCCTTGACGCCATCGAAAGCCGCTTCGCCATCGATGCGCTGATCGCTAACTACGCCGAGGCGTTCGACACCATGAACATCGAGCTGCTGGCCACTCTCTGGCATCCCGAATCGCGACTGCACCTGGGCGCAAACGGCAACTCCGACGGCCTGGAGGCCATCCTGGCGCAAGCACGCATCAACATGAAGCGCATGCCACATATGCATCACTGGATGGCGAATGCCCTGATCACGGTGGACGGTGACAACGGCCACGGCCTGGTGGCGGCGGACTGTCTTTTTTACGACGTCGATAAGGGCACCCTCCAGGTGAGCGGCCAATACCGCGACGTCTATCAGCGACGCGAAGGCCGCTGGGCATTCCTGGAGCGCACCTTCACCATGCACTACGCCACGCCGCTCCAGAACTGGCACCCCATCACAGGAACCGAACGCTTCGGCCGTCCGGCCTGACGCGGTCCGCCGCCGCCGAAACCTATGCATACGACAACCTCCTCTACGCGTCGATGGTCGGCGTTCGCGGTATTGCTGGTGGGAGCATTTCTGCCTCCGCTGGACTTCTTCATCGTGAACGTCGCGCTGCCGTCGATCCAGAGCACCCTCCACACGAGCGCTGCAGAGCTGCAACTCGTCATTTCCGGATACGCCGCGGCCTACGCGGTCTTCCTTATCACAGGAGGACGGCTAGGCGATCTCTTCGGCCGGCGGAGGATCTTCCTGATCGGCGTCACGGGCTTCGGACTCACATCGGTGATCTGCGGCCTCGCATCGTCACCCGCCATACTGATCCTCGGGCGCGTGCTGCAGGGCCTGAGCGCCGCCGCCATGGCGCCGCAAGGACTGGCCTCCATTCACGCCTTGTTCCCGGAGAAGGAGCGCGCGCGCGCTTTGGGCCTCTACGGCGCCGCGGTGGGGCTGGCCGCCGTAGCCGCGCAGGCGCTCGGGGGTGCGTTGATCTCTGCGGACATCTTTCACCTGGAGTGGCGCGTCGTCTTTCTCATCAACTTGCCCGTCGTCGCCGCCGTCCTGATTTTCGGGCTGCCGTTGCTACCCGACGTCCGCGGTGACAGCCCGGCACCTGTGGACCGGATCGGGGTGCTGCTCTGCGCGCTCACGCTGGGCTTGCTCATCGTGCCGCTGGTCGAAGGGCGCGAGCTGAATTGGCCGTGGTGGGCTTGCGCCATGCTGATCGCGTGCCCCGTCGCTGCAGTAGGCTTCTGCCGATACGAGGTGGCCTACGCCCGCCGAGGCGGCGTGCCCCTGATCAGCGTGGAACTGATCCGGAGGCCTGGCCTGATGAGCGGGCTTACGGGCGTCCTCTTCTTCTACGTCGTCTCTGCTTTCTTCCTGACGTTCTCCGTCTACCTCCAGGCGGCACTGGGAATGAGCCCATTAGAGACAGGGCTGGTTTTCCTTCCGTTCGGGGTCGGCGCCTTCATTGGGCCGCTGACGACCCCACTGGCGATCCGCCTCTTCGGCGACCGCGTCCCCGCCATCGGCATGATGCTCGAGGTTGCCGGCTGCATACTCCTCGCCGCCCTCGTGGCCGGCGCGCCCGGACAGATGCCGGCTCGGTTTCCGTTGACCGGAGCGGTAGCAATCCTGGGATTCGGTCAGGGCTGGGCGCTGCCGACGCTGGTGCGCTCGGTTATCAATCGCGCACCGGCGACCGGTTCCGGGATGATCGCGGGCATCACGAATTCGGCGTTGCAAATCAGCGCAGCACTGGGTGTCGCGGTCATCGGCGGCGTCTTTTTCAGTGTCGCAGGGAGGTCACCGGATGCGCTGACCTTGGCCAGGGCACTGGTCGTCGCAATGGTGTGCGTCGGCGGCAGTCTGACCGTTTCCGCCGTCCTGTCTATCGTCGCTTCGAGATCGAGCCATCGTGCCGCTGCGAGGACCGCGCCTCGTTGAGTTGAGCCTGCCATCACTCGCGGCAAGGAGAACATCGATGCTGGCTTCGCCACGGCATGCACGGCGAGCCGCACCGGGCGACCCCCGCGGGGCGTGCTTCGCGTCGATCTCGCCGTATGCAGGCCTTGGACATGCGGGTCGAGATTGAACAGTTGGGGACACAAAGCGCGATTGCAGACCTTCCCCAATAAGTTGAAGACGGGTTTGAGTTTTGCAGGCTATCGCCGCGTCTGGGGCAGGTTACGTCGTCAGCGGGAGGGCCGAGGCATCATCCCCGTGAACGCCAAACGCGTGTATCGGATCATGCGCGTTCACGGCTTGCTGCTACCACGCAGGTCCGCTCCACCACGCCCGCAGCGTCAGCACGATGGCAAGGTCGCAGTGGCGACGAGCAACCAGCGTTAGTCTTCTGATGACGCTTAGTATCGCTGCGACAACGACGAGCCACTGCGCGCAACCGCATCAACGATACGCTGCAACAGGAGACTCTCGCAATGTTTCCAATAGGAATGGCAAGCTGATTCGAAGCAATTCAGCATGCCTTACTGTTCCAGCCAACGTTGAAAGAATGCACGTACGCAGCGCGCAATCTCGTCCGCTTTTTCATCGAGCGCGAAATGCCCTGCTTCCAGAACATTGACTTCGGCGTCCGGCACATCGGCGCAATACGCCTGCGTTTCGCTTAACATGAAAGACGGATCGTATTGTCCCCAGAGAATAAGCAGACGGGGGCGGTGCGCCCTGAGCCATGCCTGCCACGCTGGGTACGACGCGACGTTGTTCCGATAGTCGTAAAAGAGGTCGCTCTGTATTGAGAGCTGCCCCGGACGCGATAGGAAGGCGTACTCGTCGGTCCACAAGTCGGGGTCGTAGAATTCGGCATTCGGGCTTGTCCCAACGTGGCGATACCGTGCCGCCGAAAGCGACATCAGGTTCTGTTCGATGGCAGCCTGGTGCGCTGCCCGGTCGCGCCAGAACGCGCGGCGAGTTTCCCACAGTGGCCCGAGTCCGGCCTCGTGGGCTACCGCGTTCTGAACGATCAGCGACTGCACCCGCTTGGAATCAGCAAGGGCGAGCCGGAACCCGACTGGTCCACCGTAGTCCTGCAGATAGAGCGAGTACGAACCCAGACCGAGCGCCTGGACGAACCCCCTCATGACCTCGGCGATATGATCGAACGTGTAAGAGAACTCGCGCGGATCGGGGGCGTCACTGTGACCAAAACCCGGGTAGTCCGGGGCAATAAGGTGGAATTCGTCACCCAACCTTCGAAGCAGCGGCTCATACATTCGTGACGATGACGGAAAGCCGTGCATCAGGAGCAATACGCGCCGATTGTCCCAGCCCGACTCCCGATAAAAAACCGACAAGTTCTCGACCTTGATGGACCGATATCGCACTAGCATCGTATTTCGCTCCTCTGTGTGTCAGTTCGACAAACGACATGCACCGTCCTAAGGGGAGGCCATCACTCCCACCGTGAGGCGCTCGAGCACCGATGCCAGGATCATCGCGTTTGCATTGGATACGTCGGCGCTTCGTCTTGGCACGTAGACGGCGTCACCTCGGCTTATCGGCAGCCCGCTCATCGCACAATGCCCCGTTCTGCGCGCAACTGCTGTCCTCCATGCCTGGTCTGGATAACAACAACGCGTGGCATCTCGCCAGTAGAGCGTCGCGGTGCTGGCTGTCGGGCGGTCCACAACGCTGATGAGAAGGGAATCGCCGAACGCGCCCGGACCTTGTTGATTCGCCTTCACAGATACAGTGAGCGCGGCGCCATCCCACGATGCACGCATCATCGCGATGGTTCGCGACCAAGGGTCTCGCGTCTTCGTGCCTGTTGGCATCCTCTAGTCCTCATTCAAGAATCGTTAGAACGCGCGTGAGCCGATTCGGCAGGCATTGAGGCGGGACGCTATGCCTGCGCCGCCGCAGCCATCAATTCGCCCGTTAAGCGCCATCAACATGGGAAGCCGCCGTCATTGGGGCGTTCTTAGGTGGTCGGGACGGGCAGGCCCATTGCATCGGCGTCCATGCATCCATGACCGTCGCACCGTTCTATCTGACACGGCTGCGCGCCTTTCCAAGTGCCGCTCATGCAAAGGTCCGGTCAACCGCCGAACAGATCAGCCGTCCAGCCAGCAACGTCTGGTTCAGGTCACTCTCGCAATAGGCGTGACGTGATCCCACATTTATCGGACTTCCCCATCGATCAGCCGGGGCACGTGTGCAGGGTTCGCCGCTCTAAGGGCTTCCGGCAGCAGCTCGTCCGGAAATCCCTGGTAGCACACGGGCCGAAGAAAGCGCTCGATCGCGCTCATGCCGACGGACGTGAACCGTGAATCCGACGTTGCCGGAAAAGGCCCTCCATGAATCGAGGCATACGACACTTCTTGCGGATGCGAAAATGCATTGACGACAATACGCCCTGTCCGTCGTTCGAGTACCGGAAGAAGACGTGCGGCAAGCGCATAATCGGCGGGCTCGATGTGCATGGTCGCGGACAACTGTCCACGCAGCTGCTTAGCGATCTCTTCCATTTGCCCGAAATCCGTTAAGCGAACCAGAAGCGCTGCCGGGCCGAACAATTCTTCCGAAAGCGACGGCACGTCGAGCAATTGCGCTCCTTCGACCTGAAAGAGAACCGCTTCCCCTTCCCACGGCCCTCGTTCGTCACCACCTGTTGCGATGCGCTTTGCTCCAGTTCCTGCGCGCCGCTCGACGCCTTTCCGATACGCCACGTTTATCGCTGGTGTCAGCATGGTTCGCGCGTGCATTGCCTGCACGCGCGCTATCATCGCGTTCCGCAACTCGTCGAAGCCGGCACCGGCAATCGCAAGCAGGATTGCAGGCTTGAGGCACGCTTGCCCGACGTTGACGAGCATGCGTTCGGCGAAGCCATCTCCGATGCCAGCCCCCCGCGCGGCAAGCGCCGCCGGCAAGACGAAAGTCGGATTGACGCTCGTCATTTCTGTGAAGACGGGGATAGGATCCGAACGTTGCTGTGCGCGCTGGAATAGCGCCATGCCTCCAGCCTCTGACCCAGTGAACGTGACCGCCTTGATGAGCGGATGATCCACCAGCGCCTCGCCGATTTCGTTGCCGCCGCCACGCACCATCGAGAAGACGCCGCTGTGCAGGCCCGCATCCTTGACTGCCTGCAAAATCACGCGACTCTCGAGTTCCGATGCGCCAGGATGCGCGTTGTGCGCTTTCAATATCACCGGACAGCCAGCGGCCAAGGCGGATGCCGTATCCCCCCCTGCTACCGAGTAGGCGATTGGAAAATTGCTGGCGCCAAAAATGGCAACCGGCCCGAGCGCGATCTTCTGCATGCGATGATCCATCCTCGCTCGCGGCTGACGCTCGGGCAACGCGGGATCGATCGTCGCCTGACGGAACCGGCCTTGCCTGACCAGCGCGCCGAACTGGCGGAAGACTGTCGCAGACTTGATAATTTCCGCTTCGAGCTGAGCGATTGGCAAGCCCGTCTCAAGCGACGTGCGTTGCGCCAATTCCTCCTTGATCGCCTCCAGCCCATCGGCGATGCGCGCGAGGAACGAACTTCTTCGTTCGAGGGTCGTGGCGTTGTACGTGTCAAATGCTTCATCGGCGCACCGCGCGGCGCGGTCAACTTCAGCCGCACCGCCAAGAGAAAATGACGGTTCGATGTGCGCGTTGGTTGCTGGATTCAAGGCTTTCATCGTCCCGGCCGTCCCGCGTACTTCGTCACCGCCGATAAACAGATTCCCAGTGAAGTCCATGCGTACTCTCCTTGCAGCGGGCGCGCTGCGTTGCGTCAGTGCAACTGTGGCCGAGCATTGCTCATTAAGGATTCTTGTAGATAGGTCCCAGTCCAATCACGGAGTCGTCCGGAGTGGAGTAACCCGAAGGCGTTTGCATACTGCCGCTCGCACCGCCGACAGAACCTAACCCGGAATTGCCCGCCGCTTGTTGATCGCTCGTTTGAGCCGACGCAAGCGCGGGCGCGGCGATGAGCGCCGCGATAATGAATTTCTTGACGAGTTTCATCACAAGTTCCTCCAGTTTCACGGAAACGATAATTCGCTCCGTGGTGCTCCTACTCCATCGACATTCGTTACGACCTGGCGACGCACGCGCAACGCATGAGCGCAACGCATGAGCGCATTGCATAAGCGAACTTCCGTCAGCGCACCGACCGAAAGCTCGCGCGGATTTCCTCAGCGAAGGTTTGTGGTTGTTCCCACGCCGCGAAGTGACCACCCTTCGGCAGGCGGTTGTAGTGAATCAGATTGACGTATGCATTCTCGGTCCAGCTTTTCGGGGCCGCGTAAATCTCGTCTGGAAAGACGCTGACCGCTACTGGAATCGAAACATGCTTTGGCTCGAAGAAGTTGAGCTTGTTCTCCCAGTACAGGCGCGCGGACGAGATCGCCGTGCGCGTAAGCCAGTACAGCGTTACGTTATCGAGGATGTCATCGCGCGTAAGCCCTTCCTGCTGCCCCTCAAACACGCGGGCGATCAAGGCCTGACTGCTAGCATCGTGGTCGAGCATCCATGCAGCCAGCCCAATTGGGGAATCTTCGATGCCGTAGAGTGTCTGCGGTCGATTCGCCATTTCGAGCGCATAGCCGAGTCCGTGCTTGTAGAAGAAATCCAGCTGATCAAACGCGTGCTTCTCGTCTGGCGAGAGACCGGGCGGCGCAGCTTCTCCATACTTCAGCGCCTTCGCGATATTGTCGGGGACCGTAGCAGGCATGTTCGTGTGGATTGCGACCAGCCCAGGGGGCTTCAGCAGCGCCATCTGCTCGGTGACGGCATTGCCCCAGTCTCCGCCTTGCGCAACGTACCGCGAATAGTCAAGGCGCTGCATCAGGACGACCCACGCGCGCGCGATGCGCACGGGGTCCCAGCCCGTCGTGATCGGCTTCTCGGAAAACCCGTAGCCGGGTAGCGAGGGGATCACGACGTCGAAGGCATCGGCGGCCGCCCCGCCATGCGCGAGCGGATCGGTCAGCGGCCCGATGATCTTCAACTGTTCGACGATGGAGCCAGGCCATCCATGCGTGATGATGATTGGCAATGAATTTGGCTGTCTTGAACGCACGTGAATGAAGTGAATATCCAGCCCGTCGATCGAGGTAACGAACTGCGGCAATGCGTTCAATCTCGCCTCGACCTTGCGCCAGTCATATGCTGTCGTCCAGTACCGCGCGACACTTTGCATCGTCGCAATCTGAACGCCCTGCGAAGAATCGTTCACCGTTTCGCGCGTCGGCCACCGTGTCGCCTGAACCCGGCGTCGCAAGTCGGCCAGCTCCGCGTTGCTCGCGTGAATGCGCAGCTTGCGGAGGCCGGCTTTGTCGTCGGCTGGGGATTGCGAGATTTGCACCATGGGCGCGGCCGTCGTACCAGCGAACGCCCCGCGACTCCATGCACCCGCAGCGAGCACAGCCGCTGCCGCACCGATGAAGCCTCGGCGTGAAGCGGTTCGGAGGAAGTTGTCGTCGAGCATGCAAGCTCCTTTGCTGCAGTGTAGGACCGTAAGCAACCGATTACGCGCCGTGCGTGGCTTCGAGTGCCGCAATCAGTTCCGCCGTCGTCACAATCTCGTGTGCGAACGTCGGCCCGTTGAGTTCGTGCGCGGCACGCATCATCTCGCGTGTGAAGGCGGCGGTCGCATCGCGCACAAGCGTGACGTGATACCCCAGTTCCATCGCGAAGCGGCCCGTACATTCAACGCAGGTGTTGGCCAGCAGCCCGATCAGAATCACATGCGTGATGCCCTGCTGTTTCAGTTGAAAATCAAGGTCCGTGTTAGCGAAGCCGCTCTGCGCCCAGTGTTCTTTTATGATGATGTCATCGGCACTTGGCAAAAAATCTGGGTGCCATTGCCCGCCCCACGTTCCCTCTTCGAACGTATGGCGCTGCTGAATGCGCCGCTGCGTCGGATTCGGATGATTCCAGTTCTCGTAATCGCCCGGTCGCCATCGCCGATGCGGCACGTGCAGTACTTGCACGCGCGCGCGGCGCGTAGCGGCGACAATCGCGCGCATATGGTCCAGCAGGCCAACGTCTTCGGCAATCTCTTTGACCATTGGAAAGATCTTGCCGCCGTCAGAAAGAAAATCGTTGTACGGATCGATCAGCAATAATCCTGTGCGCTCAGCGCAATAAGAAAGATCGGCCATTCTTTTCTCCGGTTTGAGCGTCACGCGCTCTTCGCACGATGGAGCACCTCGACAATCTGACTGCTGAATCGTTGATCGCCCGGCTCGACATCAGGCGACAGGCGGGCCGTGACCTCCTGAAGGACCCAGCGGTTGCCGTCCGGATCACTGAACATCGCGAACGAGCCATAGCTTTTCCGACCTGGACTCGCGCCGCTTGAACGTCCCTTTCCGTCGGCTCGGTGAAAGACACCGCCTGCATCGTGAAACAGCTCGCTAACTTCAACTCCGCGACTCAGGAGTTCCATACGAGCGGCAACGATGTCCGGAACAACTAAATAATGTCCGCGCGCGGAGCCCGGAGCGGCGTCGGTCACGTTCTGGCCGAAGATAACGGAGCACTCCGAACCGGTCGGCGTGAACTGGACGACGCGATAGCCATCGTCGGTTTTGAAGTCGACGTCGAGCCGCCATCCAAGACCACCATAGAACTGCTTCGCGCGGTCGGTGTCCGACACTGGGATGACGACGATCTCGAGCTTCATGTCGAGACTGTGCTGGTTCATCGTTGACTCCTTGCTTGCGTTGTCTTGTGCGTCGATGAAGAACGGCCTGTCGCTCAAACGCTATTGATTGCGAATCGGACTAATGACCCGGCTCACTCACCGTCAGCCGGTTATCGACACGACCCACGCCGGACACCTTTGACGCCGCAGCGCCGGCGGCCTCGATCTGGACTTGATCCGGCGCGCTACCGGCAAGCGTGACGGTGCTGCCGCGTGAGACAACGTTAATGCGGGAAGCGTCTAGTCCGCGCGTGTGCGTGAAGGACTGTCGGACGGCGTGGCTCAGCGCACGATTTTCCGCGCGGATCTGTTTCTTGGTAGGCGCATCAACGCCGGTGGTAGAAAGATCAGCGGCGAAGGCCGTTGGCATTTCCGCCAGCAACGTCGCGGAGAACGCCGTCACGGCCGCCATGGAAAAGATGAACGCTCGCGTTTGCATGCCTTGGCTCCTGAGGGTGACGACCCGGCGTAACACGCAAGGTCGGAGATCAGGCTCTATTACAGGCATTTTTTTGCTGTGCTTCAATTGTCGCGAGGTATTGGGATGCTATCCATACGTATGACTTCCGCGTACGAAAGGAACCCCGCTAGACAGCACCCTCGTTCACTTCTGCCGACGACGCAGCAAGCGGAAGTGTGAAGAAAAAGCGTGCGCCCCCATGCGCAGACGCGTTGTCAGCGGCAATCGTTCCACCGTGCATTTCGATGATCGAACGCGAAATGGCGAGTCCCATGCCCATGCCGCCCGCCTTCGTCGTGTAGAAGCTCTCGAAAACGCGCTTGACGTTTCCCAGGTCGATGCCCGGCCCGCCGTCCTCAACGGAGCACGTGACCGACGAAGTATCGAGAGCATGCGTCGCGACAGTAATCTGGCCGCCCGTGACCGCTGCGGCCTCCATTGCCTGCATCGCGTTGACGACGAGATTTACGACAACCTGCTGCAACTGCACCCTGTCCACAATTACCACCGGCACACCAGCCGCGCGTTTGCGCACGATGGCGATGCCCCGCTTATGCAACTCGTGATGCAGGAAAAGCAGCGCCTCATCGACGAGCGGATCGAGCGGGGCTGCGACCCGCTTCAATTCACGCCGCGTCGCCATTGCGTGAATGCGATCGACGATCTCGACGGCGCGCTGCGCATCGACCGTAATGTGCTGATTGACAAGCCGGGCTTCCGCGATGTCCGGTTCAGACCGGTCTAGCCATCGGTTGCCGAGCGAGCTGTTCATTCTAATAGCCGCCAGCGGCTGCTTCAGCTCGTGCGCGATGGATGCCGTCAGTTCCCCGAGCATGGAAACGCGGGCCGCGTGGGCGAATTCCGCTTGCAGTTGCTGCAGCAGTTCCTCAGCACGAATGCGCTCTGTCAGATCGACAAGACTGATCAACACCATACCTGATTCTTCGGCGCCACCGGGATGTGCAACTGTCAGCAGTACATCGATGATCCGTCCGTCGAGCGTAGGAAGCTTGGTTTGTTCCTGAAACAGCGATGCGCCGCCGTATCGGCTTTCGAGGACGCGCCGAAAGGTGTCCGGCCGCTCACGCCATAGCCAACGCAGGGGCCCGAGCAACACAGTCCTATCGCGTGCGCCGAACATCTGCGCGGCGTGAATATTGACCTCATCCACACGCAGCAGCTCCATTGCGCTATCGAGCCAGCCAGGATGTTCGTCGATGTAACGGGACACGTCGTACACGCCCTCCGCCCGCAGTTCCGCCAGCAACGTCATGAGCGGTTGGGCATCAACCTGCCATAGCCCAACTGGCATATCGAAGAACAGCGTGCGATATCGATGTTCGCTGCGCGCGAGCGCAGCATGCGCGCGCTTGCGCGTCGTAATGTCCTTCAGCGCGCCGACTACGCGCATCCCCGCGTCAGCATCGACCACCACACGCGCGATGAGTTGAAGATGCCGCACAGAGCCGTCCGGCAGCAATAGCCGACACTCGACATCGAGTGGCTCCCGGTCGCGGGTCGCCCGGTCGAGCACAAGCCGCATATAGGCCGCGTCCTCCGGGTGTACGCGCGCAAGCATCAATGCAATGGTCGGCGTGGTCGTGCCATCGTACTCGAAGATCCGAAAGCTCTCTCTCGACCAAAAAAGCTCGCCGCTTCGCACGTGCCAGTCAAAACTGCCCGTGCTACTCAGCCGCTGCGCTTCTGCAAGCAGCGCTTCGGCATTCTGAAGATCGGCATAGAGCCGCGCGCTTTCCAACGACATCGCCGCTTGCGTAGCAAGCAATCGGAGCATCGCCGTGCGTGCCGGCGTGAACGCGTTCGACGCAAGGTTGTTCTCCAGGTACAGCACGCCGACCAGCCTCGCTTGTTTGATCAGCGGGAGGCATAAGATGGATCGCGACCCGTGGCGCCGGATATAGTCGTCGAGGGAATACGGCGTGACCGCGGACGCATCGTCGAGCAAGAGGCTGTCGGACGCACGGATCACATAGCGCAGCACTGATTCGGGCAGATCCGCCTCCTCGAAACGGATTTTCGGAAGCCGCACGTTCACGCCGTCAGCGCACGTCGCGGCTTCCGCTTCCACAACCAATCCCTTGGGGCGTTTCAGTATCAGCACGCAACGGCTTCCGCCCGCATGTTCGAGTGCGAGCCTCATCAGCGTGTGTATAAGTTCGTTCATATCGAGGCCGCTAAAAAGCGACCGCGACACGCTGACGACCGTGGCAAGGTCGAGCTGCTCACTCGATGTCGAGATGGCGCCGTCGGATTTGAATGCGTCCTGTTGGAGGGCCGTGTAACGCCGCACCAGTTGATCGACCTTGCCGGTTGCACCCCAGCGTTCGTAGCAGGCGCGAGCGTTCAGCATATAGCTATCCGCAATCGTCCCGAGCCCACGCTCTGCGTAGAAGCGCCCGGCCAACTCGTGCGAGAGCCCCTGCAGGTGGATAAAGCCGTGCTCACGGGCCAGGCGCACCGCTTCTTCATAAAGTAGCATCGCTTCCGAATCGCGGCCTTCGACGCGCGCGACTTCCGCGCGAAGAAGCGCATGCCGATGCTGAAAGTTTGCGGGGCAATGCTTCGCCCACAACTCGAATTTGTCACATACGGCATGAACGACGCGGCGCGATTCTGCTTGCTGGTTTTCGTTTTCCGAGGCATCGAGCGCGACGAGCGTCAATGCATGAAAGAAATGGAACGTAGGCTCGATTGGAAGCGCCATCACGGCATTTAGCGTCGACTGCGCTTCGCGTGCGGCCCCGAGGGCTGCACGATAACGTCCATCCATGAAGGCGTGGATCATTCGCATGATGTGGCAGAACGCGATGCCGCAGCCGAAATTCGCCCGCATGACCACTGCTAACGACGCATCGTCATCGAGCGCATGACCCGAGTGGCCTTGCAACGCGGCGACGAAGCCCTGTTGCAGGCGAATTGTCTCGTAGACCGCATCGTTGTGGCTTTGCTGCGCAAATGCTGCGTGCGTTTGGGCAGTGCGTTGAACGTCGGCGAGCGGCGCGCCTTTCTCGATCGTCTGCCACACGGTGGTGAAGGCTAGATAGCCGGCAAAGGCAAGGTCGCCGACATCGAGGCATGCGGCACTAGCGCGCTCGAGAATCGCCAGGTCGGTCGATAAATGACGCCGCCAAAAGTTGATGTGATTGCCGTGCAAATGCAGCAGCTTGCCCTGGAACCGTCGATTGTCGAATCTCTCATTGAGACGCAACGACATCTCGGAGAACTGCACGGCCGAGACGATGTCACCGATGCGCGACACCAAAATCAACGCGTAGTTACCGTACGCGAAGCTTGATTTGTCGGTGTTACCTGCACGTAGAGACAGGTTGACCGCCTTCAGCGTAACGAGCGGATAGAACGCCGGACGGGCGATGAAAGCGCAAGGCATCGATTCGACCAAAAGATCCACGATGGTTCGGGCCGCATCATCCGATGCGACCGGTGCATCGACAAGCCGATCGATGGCGCGTCCCGCCAGGTTGGCAGCAACGTCACGCAGCTCCGCCTCGAATTGCAGCGCGGCGCCTTCGTCGTCGGACGGCAGCAGCACGCCGAATTCGCGCAACGCCTCGCGCGCCACGTCAAAGCTCTCATCGTATCGCCCCGCAACCTGGTACAGCTCCATGCGCAAGGCATGAACCCGTGCGCGATACAGATTGGAACGCGCGCGGCCCAGGATCGTGTCGAACAACGCATCCGCGTCGGCAAAATCAGCCATAACGAACTGGCATTCGGCGAACGCCAGATACAGATCAAAGGTGCCATCGTAGTCGCGCGACCAGGCATTCTCGGCAATCAGAGCTACGCCGTTAGAGAGATAGTTACGCGCCGACGCAAAAGCAGCGGAGTTCATTGCCCGCCGTCCTGCCGCGAAGTTCAAGGCAACAGTGTGCTGGCGCTCCGCTTCATCCGTCATAAGCGACGCACCACGATTCAGGTGGTTGACGATATCGAAAATGGCCGGATCCGCCGCATCAGCCGGTGCCTCGGATGCGAGGGCCCGGCCGAGCTGTAAATGCGCCGCAGGTCGGTCTGCCTCCGGAATCAGCGCATACGCGGCTTCCTGGACGCGATCGTGCGCGAACATGAACGCGTCCCCGACGCGGTGCAGCAGGCCCGCATTCACAGCATCCCAGAGCTTCATATCCACGGATGCCCTTGGCTCATCACGTGTCCGTGCCAACGCGTCCAGGTTCGCGATATTGCCCAGTATGGCGAGCTGACTTAGAACCTCCCGCGTGGCATGCGGCAAGCGGTATAGTTTGGCCGCCATCAGATCGGCGACGTTGTCGGTCAATTCTCTATCGCGAATTCGCGGCAGGCTCCATGTCCAAATGCCGGCCTGATGATCGAACACGATGAGACCGTCGTCGGCAAGCGCGGTGAGAAACTGAACCAGGTAAAAAGGGTTGCCGCCCGTCTTCTCGTGGACAAGCTCGGCAAGCGGCGCAGCCGTTGCGGCCGGACAGCGCAGCAAATCGCCAACGAACTCCGCAGCACTTGTCATGCTCAACGGCAACAGCTCTAACAGATGCGGTTTCGAGCCAGCTTTGCGGATGTCATCGATCATCGTTGCGAGCCGGACTTGCGAACCCGCCTCGTTGTCCCGATAAGCGCCAATCAGCAGCATGTTCCGAACGTCGCGGTGCGTGGCCAAATGCACGAAGAAATCGAGCGTGGCAGCGTCGTGCCATTGCAGATCGTCGACGAACAACACGAGAGGATGCCCAGGCTGCGCGAATACGCCCAGGAAGCGTCGAAACGCGATATACAGGCGGTTGCGCGCATCGTCCGGTGACAAGTCCGGAACCGCGGGCTGCTCCCCGATGATCAGCGCCAATTCGGGGACGAGATCAAGCATCAGCCGGCCGTTGGGCGCAAGCGCCTCCGTCAGCGCGTGCTGCCATTGTTCGAGTTCCCTGTCGCCGCTAACGAGCAGGTTGCGCACAAGCGACTGAAACGCTTGCACGAGCGGCACGTAGGGCGTGTCGGCGCGGTACTGATCGAACTTGCCAGATGCAAACACGGGGCGTGCGCCCGCGAGCGCGCTCTGCAAATGGCTCACCATCGAGGACTTGCCGACGCCTGCATAGCCCGACAAGAAAACGATTTGAGTATCGCCCTGAGTCGCTACCTGGTCGAACGTCCCGATGAGCTGGTCGATCTGCGCATCCCGGCCATGAAGTTTCTCTGGAATTCGTATCCGGTACGATGCGTCACGCGTGCCGAGCGCGAACGGTGCGATCGCATGCTGAGTCTCCCACTCCGATAGGCAACGTAGCAGATCGACGTGCACCCCTGTTGCTGTCTGATAGCGGTCCTCCGGGTTCTTTGCCAGCAACTTTTCTACGATGTGCTCGACAACTAACGGCAAGTCTTGCACGCGCTCCGACGGCGGCACCGGACGGCGAGCGACATGACAATGAATCCATTCGATAGGGTCGGACGCGGAGAATGGCGGCGTGCCCGTAAGCATCTCATAGCAGACCACGCCGAACGAATATAGATCGCTTCGTTCATCGGGAGGCCGGTTCATACGGCCAGTCTGTTCGGGTGCCATGTACATCAGGGTGCCCCGAATCAGCGTGGAAGATACGGCCGCATCACGCTCAATCCGCGACATAGCCGCAATCCCGAAACCGGTAAGACGCACGTTGTCGCTCGCATCGACCAGCACGTTCGCGGGCTTGATGTCTTTGTGCAAGATGCCGCGTGCGTGCGCCCGCGCGATTGCTTGTGCGAGGCTCGCGGCGATGCGCAGGAACCGCGGAAGCGCTAAAGGTCGATTGAGCAAGCGACTCAACGGCGCACCGCCACTGTCGTCGAGAATGAGCACGGGCGGCACATGGCTGAGGTCGAGTGCCAGCGGCTGTGCAGCCCACTCCGGATCGAGCAACGATGCAAGGCCGTACTCGCGTTCGAGCCGACTGATGCTGTGCGACGCTGGCTTCGCAGCCACAAGCGCTAGCACGGAGCCCGGAGCGCCGGGTTTGCGCGCGCGGCAAAGCAGCATGTCACCATCGTCATGCAGCGGCTCTAGCGAAAAGCCAGTCAGATCCATTCGAGGCGCTCCTCATCTCGCTGATATCCGGCAAGCGCGATGCACACCTGTACTCTTGTGCGGGTCACATCGCTCACTAAACCGGACACAGGCTAGCATGGGAAGCGCTACCAACCTCAAAGCCCTGCCCCGCGCAGCAACTAACGCCAGAGTGTGCCTGTATAGTGCCCGAGTCGCGCTTCGACGTCGTACTCCTTCTGCAGGCCCAGTTTCATCAACTGGCCGATCTTTTCTTGCGCGGCCGGCCGTCCGACCGACGCAATGAACGCATCCCACTCCGGCGCAACCGCAGAGTCTGGCGGCAGCGTCTGTGCGTTGACAAGCTGCTTGATGGCACCGAGCGATTGCTTATCGAATAAACTGATGCGCGTCGCAAGACCGTCGACAAATGCGTCGAGTTCGCCGTCGGGCAGCGAGCGGTTGACATACCCGTAGCGTTCAGCGAGTGGACCATCGACGTCGTTTCCGCTCGTCAACACTTCGAGTGCGCGGCCCCGTCCGATCAACCGCGATAGACGCGTCATTGGACCACCTCCCGGCACGAGCGCGGCGCCGATTTCCCATTGCGACAGCAACGCATGCTCGTTGCTGGCGAAGCGCATATCGCTCGCAAGCGCCAGCTCACTGCCGACGCCCGACGCACGCCCGCGAATTTTCGCAATCGAGATGACAGAAGCACGCCCGATGCGCGCCAGCATGTCCGGCAGCGGCGGCATGCCTGTCGGGCCGGGCGGCAGATTCACCGTCACTTCGAGCGGAGGGACGAAGTCGTAATGGGTGAGGAAGAAGTCAGGCACAGCGCTGTCGAAAACCACCACCTTCAGATGGGGGTCGTTTTCGAGTGCCGTCACCACCGCGCCCAGTTGTGGCATCGTATCCGGCCCGAAAATGTTGAATGGTGGACGATCGAAGACTACTCGCCAATATGAAGCGCTGCGACGTTCTACCTTGATCTGCGCATCGGCGCTCTCTTGATTCATGTCGCTCTCCGGGAAGTGAATATCCGATTCGGTCACTCGGGCTATCTGTGCAGCACGTCTAACAGATCTCGCGCTACCGCTTGCGAGGACGCTGGATTCTGGCCCGTGATGAGACGGCCGTCGATGATCGACAGCGCTTGCCAGTCAGCGACTTTTTCAAAGCGGCCGCCTAGACGTTTCAGTTCATCTTCGACGAGGAACGGTACGACATGCGTGAGTTGCACCGCCTCTTCCTCCGAGTTCGTGAAGCCCGAGACGCGCCTTCCTTTAACCAGTGGCTCGCCATCGAATCTGACGTGGCGCAACACACCGGGCGAATGGCACACGAACGCCACCGGTTTGCCCGCGTTATAAAAGCGCTCGATCAGCGCGACAGAGATCGGATCCTCAGCAAGGTCCCACAAGGGCCCGTGACCACCGGGATAGAAAACAGCGTCGTACTTGTCCGGATCGATGTCCGCCAGTACGGTCGTGTTGGCAAGCACGTGCTGCGCGGCAACATCACGCTTGAAGCGCTCGGTCAGGTCCGTCTTGCCTTCAGGCGTATCGCTTTTCGGATCGATGGGCGGCTGTCCGCCTTTGGGAGAGCACACCGTAACCTCGATTCCCGCATCGAGAAAGGTGTAGTACGGCGCAGCAAATTCCTCAAGCCAGAAGCCAGTCTTCCTACCCGTGTCGCCGAGTTCGTCATGCGATGTCATTACCATCAGTATCTTCATGGTCGCACCGAGGCCAATGAGATTTGTCTTGCCACGTGATGCCGTGGTTACACCAATATACGTTCACAATTGCGGACCGGAGGGCCGCTCTATACCAACGTATTAGGTCTTAATGACATCGCTGGATCGAGTCGTCGACGCGTCTGATCGGGAATTGGGTCATCTGTGAAAACTCGCGAATTGGCCCTGCAAATATCTGCTAAAGTTAGACGGCAATTCAGCAGTATCAGTAAGATCGTTTTTGTCGCGGCGCCGCTAGGCGGAGCACCAAAACAGTACTCGCTTGCGACCGCTCACCGCTTCACGACCCCCGCTACGTTCAGCAAGCAAATGCGACCGCCTTGAACCGGTTCTTCTATCGTCTGACGTTCGCACAAAGAAATGATCGGAACGTAGTGTTGCGATGTTCGTTAATCACCCTGAGTGGAGAAATGATGAGCCCTCGTTTCGATACGAACTTGGACCGCAGAATGCCAGAGAGCGAGACGTCCATCGTCTATGTCATCGACGATGACGAATCGATTCGTTTTACTCTTCAGAGCCTCGTGCGGTCCGTCGGGCTGCGCGTCCAGACCTTCGAATCGCCCACCGCTTTTCTTGCTTGGCCTAAGGACGATGTGCCAAGTTGTCTCGTGCTTGATGTGCGTCTGCAGGGCGAAAGCGGCCTTGGTTTCCAGGAAGACATGGCGCAACTGGGCCTGCACATACCAATCATTTTCATGACCGCATACGCTGACGTTGAAATGACGGTCACTGCAATGAAAGCCGGGGCGCTGGATTTTTTTCAAAAGCCGTTTCGTGATCAAAACATGCTTGATGCGATCGCGCACGCCCTGAAGGGTGATGCGCAACGCCTGGCAGGCGAACAGGCGCAGGCCGGCGTTTTTGCCGCGTACGGATCGCTGACGGTGCGCGAGAAGGAAGTGATGAAGTATGTAGTCGCGGGCTTGCTGAATAAGCAGATCGCTTACGAAATGAATCTCAGCGAGGTCACCGTAAAGATCCATCGCGGACAGGTAATGAAGAAGATGGCCGCGCGGAGCTTGCCCGATCTTGTCCGGAAAGCAGAGTCGCTCCATGAAACTTCCGCCCGGTCAGTACCAGCTCGCCTCGGATCCGTGCTTAACGCTGCACGCAACGACGATGCGGCCGGCTTGCGCGTCGTGCGTAGTGTCGAACGCCTGCGGCGCGCGCCACGTACATCTTGAAGCGACTCGCGAGTCACAGACTCACTGCCCGGCGCACGGCATTTGCGAAGGCCCCGGGGGCTTCCTGCGGCAAGCTGTGGCCGATACCTCCGCTGATGTTCCGATGCACGTACTTGCCGATGAACACAATGCGACGGTGTCTATGTTGTCCATTGCGCGCCGCATTCGGCGATTGGAAACGAGTGCTGCCATATCCCCGAAGGAAAGCCACCGGATACACGGCGGCGTTGCGGATGGATATCATCGGTCATGGCGAGGACTCTGTCGGATGCAGGGCGCAGCGTTTTCGTCAGCAGGAGAAGTGTAGGACAACACATTAGTGCGCGCACTCATACGATCGTATGCAGCGCAATCGCTCCGCCCGCTCCAACTCATTCAGGATGTGACGGCGCCCTCGCGGCGCAGTTTCTCAACTATGAAATCGACAAACACCTTCACGCGCAGAGACAGATAGCGTGCATGGGGATACAGCAGGACGAACGGACGGGACGCGCCGCCGCGATCTTTAAGTACCTCCACGAGCCGCCCGGCCCGAAGGTCCTCGTCGACGACGAAGCGATAGGTCTGAAACAATCCTGCCCCGCTGCGCACGAGCGTAACCCCGGAGAGGGCATCCCCAGATGTGCGGTACGTCCCGCGCGTGATCGACTCGACTTCACGTGCTCCGTCGTTAAATGCCCACGAAAGGTCCCGGCCGCTGCTCGGCATCTCAAACTGAATGCATTCGTGCGACGCAAGGTCGTCGATAGACTTCGGCACTCCCGCACGGCGCAAGTATGAGGGCGATGCGACCACGACCAGTTCGGCATCTTCCAGCTTGCGCGCGATGAGGCTGGAGTCATCCGGAGCGCGGCCCCGGATCGCGAGGTCGAATCCCTCATCGGCGAAGTCGATGTTCCGGTTGCTCAAATGCGCTTCGATGCGAACATCCGGATAACGCTCGCGAAAAGCAGGCAGCAAAGGCAGCAGCCGATAGTGCCCGTACGGTGTGGGTACGCTGATTCGCAGTACGCCGGCCGGAGTGCGCTGCTGCCCTGTCGCTTCACGTTCCGCCTCCACCAGTTGAGATAAGGCATCTCGACATTGCTCGTAGTAACGTCGGCCTGAATCGGTAAGCCTGATTTGGCGCGTGGTTCGGACAAACAGTCGTACGCCCAGTCGTTCTTCCAGCCGCGAAACGGAGCGGCTCACTGCAGCGGGCGTGACGCTTGCCGCGTTGGCCGCGAGCGTGAAGCTGCCGGCTTCCGCCGCAAGACAGAACAACTCGATACTGCCTAGCAGAAGGTCATCAAATCTTCGTTGCATAGTCTAAGTTCGGCACTAGCCGCAAGAAATGTGATTGTTGCATTGGTCAAGACTGCATCGGGTTAATTGAGATTTGCGTGTGGGTCAACTACGGTAAGTATGTCGTGAAGTAAGGTAAGTGACACGCTGTGCTCATTAACCCCGAAGGAGAAGCGTATGTCTGTCGCACAGAAACTGGCCGGCCTCGGCCTCGCTTTGCCGGAACCGCCCCAACCACTCGGAAGCTATCGCGCCGTAAGCGAAGCCGGCGACTTGCTTTTCATTTCCGGGCAAGTCCCACTTGCCGACGGCAAGATGGCATACACCGGCCGCGTCGGCGAGCAGCTCACAGTGGAAGACGGCCGACGCGCCGCCCAACTGACCGCCCTCAACGTCCTTGCACAGATCGAGCGGCATCTTGGCGGCTTCGATCGCTTGAGTCACATCGTACGCGTCGAAGGTCATGTAAGTTCCGCCGATGGCTTCCACGGTCAGCCCGCGGTGCTGGATGGTGCGTCTGACCTCTTTGCCGCCGTACTCGGAGACAAGGCGGGGCACGCCAGGTCTGCCTTTTCGCATTCGCAACTGCCCGCCAACGCTGCAGTCGTGCTCGTGGTGATTGCACAGGTTCTCCCGGCCTAAAGGCGTGGGCCGCATTTGTGACACCGGCGCAAAACTGTTGATATGCGCCGTGCCTTCGAATGCGGCACTGGAACGCCTACATTGATGTCAACCGGAACGCCGCGCACGTGCGCTTCCGACAGTCAATCAATGAACCACGAACTGGAGCAATCGAAATGAATCAGCAAACGAAGGTTGTTGTCGTCACAGGTGCTTCGCAAGGCATTGGAGCGGAAATTGTCAAAGCCCTTCGCGCTCGCGACTACCGCGTCGTCGCGACCGCGAGGTCCATCCAACCGTCCGACGATCCCAATGTTGTCACCGTAGCGGGAGACATCAGCGACGCTGCAACCGCGCAGCGGGTGATCTCGCAGGCGGTCGAGCGCTTCGGTCGCGTCGATACGCTGGTGAACAACGCGGGCATTTTCATCGCCAAGCCTTTCACGGCTTATGAAGAAGAGGACTATGCGGCGGTCATAGGCGTGAACGTATCCGGCTTCTTCAACATCACGCAGCGTGCGGTCGCGCAAATGGAAAAACAGGGCAGCGGGCATGTTGTCAGCATCACGACGAGTCTCGTCGATCATCCAATTAGCGGCGTACCGTCTGTGCTGGCTTCGCTGAGCAAGGGTGGCATCGCTGCTGCAACGCGGTCGCTGGCGATCGAATATGCGAAACGCGGGATTCGTGCCAACGCGGTATCGCCGGGCATCATCAAATCGCCGATGCATCCGGAGGAAACGCATGCGGCGCTCAATGCGCTTCATCCGGTCGGACATATGGGTGAAATGCGCGACGTCGTCGACGCCGTCTTGTTCCTCGACGATGCGTCATTCGTCACGGGCGAAATCCTGCACGTCGATGGCGGACAAAGCGCGGGCCATTAGGAGCTAACGAAGCAAGCCGCCCGCGAACTGTTGTTGTGGAGCGCGCACCGTCCGGCGAGCAATGGGCGTTCGCACCGAGTTGCGGAAGAATGCCTGCCGTCGGACGGCGATTCTCCAACCATGCCGCCGTGGCTAGACTGTATTCAATGACGATCCCGAGCCAGCGAGCACCCGCTCAACTGTGACTTCCAAGCCCGCTGCCCCGACCCAACGCCACACGCGTTGCAGCCGACACCCATCGACTCGCTCGTCATTCCAGCCGGGTTCGACCGCTCCACGGCGCCGGCCTTGGTGAATGGCTAGTCGGAACTCGCATGTGGCGATGGGATCGCCTCAAGCCGGCGAAGCATCGAGCGCTTCGTCTTGCCGCGCCCTGTTCCACAGCACGAGTTCTTCGGCTGGGATAGCCGGTGCGAACAGGAAGCCCTGCAACTCATCGCAGCCGATCTTGCGCAATACCTGCGCTTGATGGCCGGTTTCCACACCTTCGGCCACCACACGCAAACCAAGCTCATGCCCAAGATCGACGATCGCCTTGACGATGGCAAGATCAGCGGACGCGTCGAGCATGTCTCGCACAAACGCGCGGTCGATCTTCAGACGGTCGAGCGGAATCCGGTTCAGATAGCTGAGACTCGAGTAGCCGGTGCCAAAGTCGTCGAGCGAGAGCTTGACGCCTAGCCCGCGAATCGCGTGAATCGCTTGGGCGTAGTGTTCGGCGCCATCCATGAGAACCGTCTCGGTGATTTCGAGTTCCAGGCAATGTGGCGGTACGCCATGCGCGAGCAGACTCTTGGCAAGCGCCGCAACGAGCTCCGGCTCGCGTAGCTGGATCGCCGAAATGTTGACGGACGCGCGTATTTCGAGGCCCGCTTCGTCGCGCCAGGCGGCAAGCTGCCGGCACGCTTCCTCGATCACCCACGCGCCAATGGAAACGATGAGGCGCGTGTCCTCCGCCACCGGGATAAACACCGCCGGACCGATTTCACCCAGTACCGCGCTCTTCCAGCGCAGCAGTCCTTCGACGCTCGCGAGCGCACCGGACCGCGCTTCGAGGCATGGCTGCCACTCGAGCCGCAACTCGCTGAACTCAATAGCCGTCCGCAAACACGTTTCCAGCGTGAGCCGATGACGCGCCTGTTCGGCCATGTCGGCCGAGAAAAACTTGACCTGGTTTCGGCCGGCAGACTTGGCCTGATACATCGCGGCGTCGGCGTTCTGCATCAACGTATCGATGTCTTCGCCATCATCCGGGTACAGTGCGACGCCGATGCTGCTCGCAACCTGGAGTGTCAACCCGCTCACTTCATGCGCTTCGCGAAGCAGCGGGAGTAGCCGCTGTTCGATGCTGCGCGCCACTTCGCTCGCGTGACCGACTCCGTTGAGCAGTACCGTGAACTCGTCTCCGCCCAGGCGGCTCACGGTGTCGTCGGTGCCGACCGCATTGAGCAGGCGTCGCGACACGGATCGCAACAAGCCGTCACCGATGTGATGTCCGAGCGAATCGTTGATGTTCTTGAAACGGTCGAGATCGATGAACAGCACCGCAACGCGCTGCCGCGTTCGCTGCGCTGCTGCAATGGCGACCCCGAGTTTCGCGGCAAAGAGCGCACGGTTGGGCAATTCGGTGAGCACGTCGTGCTGCGCGAGAAACTGAATGCGCGCTTCGCTCTTCTTGCGGTCCGTGATGTCGATAAGCGTGCAGATGTAATGCGATACGGTGCCGCGCTTGTCGTGTACTGCGCTGATCATGAGCCACGCCGGATAGTCACCGCCCTCGCGGCGGCTTATCTGCGCCTCGCCGTGCCACGTGCTGCTGCGCCCGACGCGTTGCAAGAGGTTACCCAGCGGGCCGTTTTCGTCGTCCTGCGCCTGCGAGTCGATGAAGGCCGGCGGCTTGCCCGCCACGTCGTCGATCCGATAACCAGTCGCGCGAAAGAATGAAGGATTCGCAGTGAGCAGACGCGCCTCTGCGTTCAGAATGACGATCGCCTCGGACGATGCCTCGAACACCTTGCCCCACAGTTCCAGCCGCTGCTCCATGAGCTTGATCTGATTGATCGGTGTGAAGGCGGTGAGAATGGCGTCGCGTCCCTGGAAGGCGAGACGGCGCGCCGACAGCATCGCCCAGCTCGGCTGAGAGGTGGCTTTCCAGTGAACTTCGAATTCGTCGATGGCTTCGCGGTCGGAAAGTTGCTGAAAGAAGCGCGCGCGGGTGGCGGAGTCGAGGCCCTGGGCCCACGGATCGGTGCTGCTTCCATTGAGCCAGAAGAGTCCCGGAGCATTGGCGTGCAATACCTCGTGGCCGGGAATAGCGGTGACGACCATCGGCACGGGCGTGGCTTCGACGAGCGCTGATTGCGCGGCTGACGCACGGGCGGTCGCCGCCAGTTCCTTCTGCACGACGCGTTCGCGGTCCAGCTGCGCAAGCATTTCGTTGAAGCCGCGCACGAGTTGGCCGATCTCGTCCTGACTGTCCCAGTCGGCGCGCTTCGTGTGGTCGCCGGTACGGCGCACCACATCCATTACGCGCGCGAGTTTGCGTAGCGGCGACGAAATCTGCTGCGCGACGCAATAGACCAGTGTCAGGATGGCGCACAGCAGAAAAAGCGCCGTGCCCAAATGCAGCCACATGCGCGAAAACAGGGCTTGCACGCGCGCATGCAGCAGGCCGTCGAGCTGCTCGCCGGTATCGCGCCAGAGGTCGTCTACGCTTTGAACGAGCGCTTGCTGCGCGCTGTCGACGGTCATCAGCACCGCTGCATCCGGCGCCACGTTGTCCTCCACCACCACGCGCGCCGCATGCCTGAATGCCTCGACGGCAGTGCGCATACGATCGAACGACGGGGTGAGCGTGCGCTCGAATTGACGATTGGCCGCGCCGGCCTCGGCGTAGTCCGACCGCAAACCCTGCATGACGCCGTCGAGCTGCCCTTCCAAGACCAGATAGCGGGAACGCACTTCCTCTCGCGAGCGCACGTGAACGCCGTCGTGCAGATGGCGGCCGATGCCGTTCACCGCAGTCAGCAGTGCGGGATAGCGCAAGATCGAGAGCGACATCGCGTAGTAGCTGTCGAGATCCGGGTCGAGAATCAGGTTCGACTGATTACCGATGCGCGTTATCAGATCACGAGAGGCGGTCAGCGCCCGGTCCGTCGACGCGATCCTGAGTTCGCGTTCGAGCGCCATCGTCTGCAAAGCGGTTCGCAGCGCGTTGCTGGGCTCTGCGCTTCCCATCTGCGCGCCGTATTGCTGCTCGGCAAGGATGAGCCTGTCGACCTCCGCATCGAGTTGCGCCGGCGTCGGCGGTTTGCCCGCGCCCGCCATTGCGATGGACGTGATGCTATGTTCCACCTCGTGAACATACGCGTTGCCAACGATCTCCTTGTTCGAAAAATCAATCGCCAGATACTTTTCGTGAATCAGAATCCCGCTGATGTAGATCACCGCGCTGAGATCGAGCAGGTAGATGAGCAACAACTTGTGCCCCACGCGCAAACGCGCGAGCAGCTTGAAGAAAGGATTCCGTTTCATGGGCGAGACGTTTGGAGACGTGCGAGAAAAGTCATGCAGGCGGGCGCGTACAGGGCAGCGAATGGCCACCCACGATCATGTTCGCCCACCTATCTATTACGCCTCTTACGGCTCGCCAAAATTAACCTTTAATTAAAATCTTAGTGCGCCGATTAGCCCCGAAGAAGTGCATGGCCATGCACGCGTTTAGTGCCATAAAGTCAGTCTCAGCGCACCATCTCGGGATGGCGAGACTCATGAACAGCACTAAGCGACTCTTGCTTGTTCATCGATCTGAACCGGTTGCGATAATCGACCGGACTAATCTGCAGACGGCGCAGGAACGTGCGCCGAAATTTGTCGGTGTCCTCGAAGCCGCATCGGTGTGCGATGACTCTTAGCGGCAAGTCCGTGGCTTCCAGGTAGCGCCGCGCGGCATCGATACGCGCATTGGCGAGATAAGTCATCGGCGTGATGCCGCAATCCTTGGCGAAGATGCGCGAGAGATTGCGCGCGCTCATATGCACGCGTTCCGCGAGCGACGCTACCGTATGATCCACATGCAGGTTATCCAACATGAATTGCTGGACCTCGATAGTCTGCGAACCAGGCGAAGCCTGCGTTTCCAGCAGTGGACTGAACTGGGACTGCCCGCCCGAGCGCCGCAGATAGACGATCAAATATTTCGCGACATCGAGCGCCATTTGCCGGCCGAAATCGTCTTCGATCATCGCGAGCGACAGGTCGATGCCCGCCGTGACACCGGCCGTCGTGTAGATGCTGCCGTCGCGAACGAAGATATGATCCGGCTCGATGCGCGCCTTCGGAAAAGTGCTGGCGAGCCGGGGCACATCCATCCAGTGAGTCGTCACGAGTTTGTTGTCGAGCAGCCCCGCCGAGCCGAGGGCGAACAACCCGTTGCAGATAGCGGACACGCGGCGGCACTGCCGATGCTGCGCGCGCAGCCAGGTGCTCAGCGCCGGGTCGTCGAAGGCGTCGAAGATGCCGAGCCCGCCCGGCACGATGATGGTGTCGAACTCCGGGCACGGATCGAAGATGGTACGGTCCGGCACGGTCGTCAGGCCGCTCGACGACTGGACGGTGCCGCGCGTCGTGCCGACCATCATCATTTCGTACTCGCACTCGCCTGAACTCAGCACCTTGACTTCGGCGAACGCATCCTTCGGCCCGGCGATGTCGAGCAGTTGAAATCCAGGAAAGACGAGCATTCCGACCTTGATGCGTTTCATCGCGGATATCCGGATCCTCTGAGAACAGGCTTGCTCATGGGCATGCCTCGACGCGCGCGCGCCGCGCCGGGCAGCGTCATGCGTTCTGCCGCCACACCGAACGCGGCGCCGATGACCGTCCAGATAATCGCCTGCATGCCGATCGACGCCACCCGGAACTGCCACAGCAACGAGGCGGGAAACTCGGCGGGCACTTCGTCGATAGCCGGCAACAGCGCGAGCATCGCAGCAGTCATGACCATGAAAGCGAGCAGACCGGCGAGCGTCGCGTTTGCATCGCCCCACTTGCGCGAGAGGAGTTGGCGCAAAGCTATCGACAGCAGTGTAATGGCGACGGAAATCCCCATGCAGAAAAAATAAAGCGCGGTGCGAACGCCGATGGTTTCCGGGGCGCCCACCGAAGGCGGATTCGCCGGATATTTTAGCGCCGGCTGCACCACCAAGGCGGTGAAAGCCGCGAGCGCAAGCCATGCCGCAAGCGGCCGCGCGCCCATGCTCCCCGCCCGTCCCCACGCATAAGCAAAGCACAACGCAAAGAGGCCACCGAATGCAGCGCCGTACGCGAGTACGCCGGTCAGCAAGCCCACGCCCGCTTGCGTTTCACGACTGACGATTTGAGACTCCGGTGCATCGCCGGCGTGAGCGTGCTCGTGGGCTTCACGGACCTCGAAAGCGATCGCGCGTTCGACCTGCGGCTCGCCCGCCACGCGCGCGAAGCAGAACGCCAGCAGTCCCGCGATGAGGCCCACGAGCATGCCGCGCATCAACAGTTTGCCGACCATCGTCGTCTCCTCGTCAGTGGCAGGGGAAGCCCAGCAGATGGCGTCCGTCGTGCACGAACTCGTGAATGGCGGTGCCCTGAAAGATCGCGGTAGCACCCTGCTCCGCGCCGACGAAATAAAGCGTCAGCAACATCAGCAATTCGCCAAAGATCATCCACGGCAGCAGTTCGCGCAGCGGAATCGGTTCGAACGTGTCATTAGAATGCAAGACAGCTTGATTCATGAAGTACCTCCGGAAGAGTCAGAAAAGGTTAGCGGCTGCGCGCCGCGACGATAGCTTCGATCTCTCGGCGCGACAGCACGCCGCTCGTCTCGACCACGTTCAGCAGCGCTTCGAGAAAACGTTCGTAGTAGTCCCAGCGCGGCTGATTCGCGCATTCGATTGCTTCCCACTTCGCGATGGACGCGATCAGGCTCTGGCGAAAATCCTCCCACTCGAAGCAGCCCGCCTTCGATAGCGAGAGTGCGAGGCCGAACACATCGCGCTCCCAGCGAGTGGTGAAAAGCAGTTTGCCGTCGAGACGCGGCGGCGAATCCGGTGCGCCGAGCATCGACGCGGCAGCGTATTCTTCGAAACGCGTGAACATGGCACGCTCCTTAGCCCGCGGGCGCTTCGACGAGTGCAACGCCCATCATCGACTCGGGCGTAACGAGCGCGGCGAGTTCTTCCTCACTCAGATGCTCCGTGTTTGCGGGACGCTCGGGCACCACGAACCAGCGAATCTGCGCGCTGCTGTCCCAAACCTTCACCTCCTTCGTGGCGGGCACCTGTACGCCGAATTCCTGCAAGACGGCGCGCGGTTCGCGCACCCCGCGCGCGCGAAATACAGGGTCCTTGTACCAATAGGGCGGCAATCCGAGCACCGGCCACGGATAACACGAACACAGCGTGCAGATGATCAGGTTATGCACGTTCGCATCGTTCGCGACCGCGGCCATATGCTCGCCTTCCGCGCCCGTCATGCCGAGCGGAAGCGAGAGTTCGGCAATTGCCTTCGGCGTGTCCTCGACAAGACGCCTCGCGTAGTCCGGATCGACCCATGCGCGCGCGACGATCTTCGCGCCGTTGAACGGGCCGGCCATCGTCTCGAAGTGTTTGAGCACGACATCGACGGAGTCGGTGGCAATCACGCCTTTTTCGATCAGCAAGGCTTCCAGCGCCCGCACTCTGGCGGCGCTCGATGCTTCGCGGTCGTCGGAAAATTCGAAGAGTTCGCTCATGGGTTCGCTCGTGGTTGGCTTGTATTCGGGTTCAGTCGGCTGCCAGTATGTAGGCTTCGTACAGGTCCGCGTAAATCGTCGTGTTCGGCTCGCTCTTGCCCGGGCCCCAGATCGACGTGGCGTCGAAGGCAACGCGATACACAGGCATCGGCGCGCCGATACCGTCCACGCCCGTCGAGACGAAATAGGAGAACGCGCCGGGATAGGCGAGATCCACCACGCCGGTCTTGTTGCGCAGATACCCGGGCAAGCGCGTGTGGTCCACCGCTTCGGGATCGGCGATACGCACGGTATCGCCCGCTCGAAAGCGCGCCGCGCCGTCGAGCGCGTGATAGCCCGAGTCGCCGTTCTGCAGATAGGCGTCGATCTGCGCGGCGAGTTCGGCATTGGGGCGATCGGGTAAAGGCGCGTCCGGGTGCGCGCTGTAGTGGGCGGTTTTCTCTGCGAGTTCCTCTGCCGACACATACCCCTGATCGACGAAAAACTGACTGATGCCGCCGAGCCACTTCTCGTAGTAGCGATATTTGAAGTACTCGAACGGCTGCATGTCTTCGGCGCCGGTGCGCAGCGACGCCCAGGTCCAGTTGCTTTTGAAGGCGGTGGGCAGCGTATCGACCGGATAGCGATGCGGCGCGTCCGACAGATGCGCACTCTCCGCCATCATGACCGTATGAATGCCGAAGATGCGCTCTTCCCACGGCTCGACGAATACGCGCTTTTCGGTGCTGACCGGCCCCAGATTTTCGATGCCGCCGAGATGATGTTGCAGTTTCATGTTGTGCTCCGCTTAAGTAGAAACGGTCTCATCCAAGCCGATGCTCGCGTCTGAATTGCAGGGCTTCGCCAACCACTTCCGAAATGAAGCCGAAGACTGCGCCGGTAACGAGCGCGGCGGCCGCGACCAGCGCCGGATTGCCGATGCCCGCCGTGGTGATCGGCTTACCTGTGGCCACCATCGTGCCGACCGTCGAGGCGAAGCCCCAGACGATCGCAGGCAAGACGTCGAGCAGTTTGATCTTCGACGCCTGAACCATCGCCGCGCTGCCGATGCCAACCAGAACTGCCACCGCCATCGCGCCGCCGCTCGTCGTCGCAATGCAGAGCAAGGTAAGCGAAGCGATGACGAGTCCCGTGAGATTCGACGCCACGCTCTTGACGAAGCCCGCGCGCCCGCCGCCGAGCACGAAGAACGACGCCCACGCGATGAACGTCACCCAGACGGGAACCGGAAAGATCGTGCCGGTGAGCCATGTATCGACGATCGCCAGTACGCCGATGCTCACCGTGTATGCCTCTGGCTTTTTCATGCGTAGCTCCTTGAAGAAGAAATGAATGAAGGCTTCAGTTCATGCAACTTAGAAGTCCATCGCGCATTCGCGCGGCGTCGATGTTGCGGCCGATCATCACGAAACGGCTCTCGCGTGTTTCGCCGCGCATCCACGCACGGCCGAACGTGGTGTCGAGCAACATATGCACGCTGTGAAAATGCAGGCGTCGCGGTTCGTCGTGCATGTTGAGCACGCCTTTCATGCGCAGAAGCTGTGTGCCTTGCGTTTGCACGAGCTGATTGATCCATCGGTTGAAACGCGTCGCATCGATGCCGCCGGGCACCACGATCGCGCACGATGCAATGCTGTCGTCGTGTTCATGATCGTGGCTGTCTTCGTCGAGCAGATTCGGCTCGATGGCGAGCAGGTTGTCGACCGAAAAGCTCCGCGTGCCGAAAAGCGCATGCGCGTCGATCCTGGAACGCTGCGCGTACTCGATGCGTGCAGTCGGATTGAGCCGGCGAATCCCGGCGACGAGCGCATCGACGGCATCGGACGAAACGAGATCCGTCTTGTTGATGACGATGCGGTCCGCGAACACCACTTGCTCCCGCGCGATATCGTCATGAAGCTGGGCCCGCGCGTGCATCGCATCGACCACGGCGACGACCGATTCCAGCTCCACGCGCTCGCGCACGTCGGGATCGGCGAGAAAGGTCTGTAGCACCGGCGCGGGATCGGCGAGGCCCGACGTTTCGATGATGAGCCGCTCCAGGCGATCGCCGAAGCGCATCAACATGTCGCGCACGCTGGCGACGAGATCGGTGCGGACCGTGCAGCAGACGCAGCCGTTGTTGATCTCGATCACGGCGCTTTCATCGGCGACGATCAACTGGCCGTCGATACCGACTTCGCCGAATTCGTTCACGACGATGCCGATCTGCATCGGCCGCGTGGATTCGAGCAGATGATTCACGAGTGTCGTCTTGCCGGCTCCAAGGAAACCGGTAATGACGGTGGCAGGCACTTTGGCGGGTCGCATGAGGGTTATCCTTCGCGTGCGTCGATTAGGAACGCTTACGCTTTAGCGGCTTCCGTTCCGATTTCCCGCGCTTGGCCGCCATCGGGCGATACTTGGCGCGGCGTGCCTGACCACATGTCCGTTCCCTTCAAAAGCGACACGGACGGACAAAAACGCAGGTAAGGCGACGAAACACATTGGTGCGCGACGCGCATCGCCGGAGTGCAGGCAATGCCCTCTTCTCGCCCGCCGATACGAACGGACGCGACCAGCCAGTCCGTTCGGGAGCGTTTCGTGGACGTCATGGATAGATGGACAGGCCCGCTCGTCTCAGTCATGCAAGCGATGCACGCGAGCGACGTGATGCGGCACAGGTGGCTGCGCGTTCGTGTTTGAGTGGACCAATCAAGTCGTCGGACCGACAGGGGAGGTATCGAGGTCCTGAATCGCGCCGATCAACGCTTCATCCGTTCGATCTCAACCTGACGAAGATCAACGCTTCCTGTAGTTCGCGAACACGTCCTTGCGGATCGAACCATGTACGCCCCAGTTCGCGTCGACCACCTGCGTCACGCCGAAGTCCGCCGCTACCGACATCAGCGCTATGGCTTCGTCTTCGCTTAAACCATGCACCGTCATCAGGAAGCGGCGCAGCTTGCGAAAGGCATCGCGCATGGCTTTGTCAAGGCTCGCATGCTGCGCCACCTCTACCTGTGCGTTAGTCCCGAGTTCGGCCAGATAGTTGGGGAACGTGAAGCCATATACCGACCATTGCTGATCTGTCTCGAGCAGCGGATGCGTGAGCCCTTCGAGCAGCGTGCCTTCGAGGTCCGCTTTCTTATGCAGGATGAATTCGAAGTCCCCCGTCAAGGATGTTTCGATAGCCGTGCCGCCTAGCTCGCTGTCGCCCTGCGCGGCGTGCGGGTCGCCCACGGAGAAGAGCGCGCCCTCGACCGCCACCGGGTAATACATGGTCGCGCCCCGGCCGATGCGCCAGTCGTCGATGTTGCCGCCCGTATAGCTCGGCGGAATGGAACTGACGTAGTCCGCTTCGGCGGGCGCGACGCCCATGGTGCCGAAATGCAGTCGCGCCGGCACGCGGATATCCGGCAAGATGTTTTCGCGCTTCGTCACGAGCCGGTGATCCACCTGCACGCCGGGATAATCGATAGTCGCATGCACGATGCCATCCGGGTCGGTCTGCGGCGTCCACACATAGTTGTAGACTGCGCGCGCATACGGTTCGCCGGAAGTATCGAGTTCGAAGATGGTCACCACTTCGCGCGGCTTCGGCTCCTCGATCAAATCGTGATACTGAAAGCCCCACGACGCGGCCACGTTCGAGCCGAAGCACTTGCCTGCGTGACATGCGCTGCAACTGGGCCGCGGCCTGACATCGAGGATGCGCACTTCGAGCACGTCGCCAGCTTCGGCGCCTTCGATTGCCACCGGACCGGTCAGCAGATGCACGCCCACGCCTTCGCCGGCGCCCAGGCGGAACGGTCCTTCGGCCGGACCCGCGCCGCGCCGCGAAACGGCCTTGTGCTCGCGCGTCCATTCGAACACGCTTTGCGCGCCCGGATCGCCCGCGATCATGCGCTCGTGGTCGTCGTTCGCGTGATGCGTCAGCGTTTCGATGGTGGCGCGGTCGCCCGACTTGAGCGTGAGGCGTGGTTCTACCCGTTTGCTGAAGTATCCCCAATGCACGGTGGATGATGAAACGGGCAGCGTGTAATGCTTCATTGACTCGTCCTTGGCAAGTGGGTGTGTTATCGATGTGATTCAGTGCACGGTTTCGAGCGCACTGCCCGCGCCCATCACGTTGAGAAAGCGCGCCGTCAACGGATGATGCGGTCGCGTCAAAACCTGATGTGCAGGTCCGTCCTCCACGACGGTCCCGCCGCTCAGGAACACGACGCGGTCGGCCACTTCATCGGCGAAGCGCAACTGATGCGTCGAAATGATCATCGTCAGGCCATCGTCGAGCGCGAGGCGGCGGATCACTTCGAGCACTTCGCCCACGAGTTCGGGATCGAGCGCGGAAGTCGGCTCGTCGAGCAGCAGCACGCGCGGATTCGGCGCCAGCGCACGCGCAATCGCCACGCGTTGTTGCTGGCCGCCGGACAGATGACGCGGCAGCGCATCGGCGCGATGCGCGAGGCCCACGCGTTCGAGCAGGGCATCCGCCCGACGCTCGGCATCGGCGAGCGTCGCGCCATGCACCCAGACGAGCGGCAATGCAATGTTCTCGCGCGCCGTCAGATGGCCGAATAGATTGAATTGCTGGAACACCATGGCGACGCCAAGACTCGCGCGCTCCTTCGCAAGCTCGCGCGGATTCATGCGCCGCCCGTCATCGCGAAAGCCGAGACGACGTCCGCCCACGCGTATCTCGCCTTCTTCCCACTGTTCCAGATGATTGATGCAGCGAAGCAGCGTGCTCTTGCCCGAGCCGCTCGGTCCGAGCAACGCGACGACTTCGCCCGAGCGGATGTCGAGATCGAAGCCATTGAGCACCGGCTGCTCGGCGTAATGCTTGTGTACGCCGCTTATCTGCACCGCGGTACTGTTACGCGACAGCGCGTCGTAACGGCGTGCGCGGTCGCCAAGTGTGACGGGCGCCGGGACGAAGACAGGTGGCAGGTCGGTCGGGCCTGCGGGCTTCGTCGGTACGGGCGGGCTCCGGCGTCGTCGCCAGAAGCCGCCGCGCGTGCTGGCGCGGTCCAGATCGAGCGCGCGTTCGATCATCAGTTGAATGGCGGCGATCGCGCCGGTCAGACACAAATACAAGAGACCCGACGCAAAGAAGATCGAAAAGAAGTCGAACGTCGACGATGCAAGCTGCGTGCTGCGCAAGGTCAGTTCACCCACCGAGATAACCGAAGCCAGCGAAGAGTTCTTCAACGCGCTGACGGTTTCGTTGCCGAGCGCGGGAATCATCGACCGAAGGGCCTGCGGCGCGATGATCCGGCGCATCAGCACGGAAGGCGTCATGCCGAGCGCCTGCCCCGCGAGCGTCTGTCCGCGATCCACGCCGAGCACGCCCGAGCGGAATATCTCCGCGATGAACGGCGCTTCGTTCGCGGCGAGCGCGAGGCCCGCCGCGCCGATGGCGCTCAGCTTGATGCCGATATGCGGCAGGGCGTCGTAGGCGAACACGAGTTGCAGAATCAGCGGCGTGCCGCGAAAAATCACCGTATAGCCGCGCGCGATGGCCGCGAGCGGTCCGATTCGGCTCAGCTGCATGGCGGCAAGGACGAGTCCCAGCACGAGGCCGCCCGCGAGTCCGAGCAAGGTGACGGTGATCGTGAAGCGGATGCCGTCGAGCAGATAAGGCAGGCCGAGATAGTGAAGGAACAGGTCCATATGCCGATGCTTCCGCGCTTACCTGGCAACGACGAGTTGCGGCGTCGCGAGATTCTCGACGCCGAGGCCCCACTTCTTGAGCAGCTCGGACTGCGCGCCGCTCTTCTGAATGGCGACGAGCGCGGCCATCACGGCATCGCGGAAATCGGGCTTGTCCTTCGGCACGCCGATGCCCACGAAGTACGGCAAGGTCACGGCAGTCGCTTTCTCAAGCTTGTCCGGATACGCCTTCACCGCCTGGTCGACTGTGTTCACGTCGTTGATGTACGTATCCGCGCGGCCCGCGAGAATGGCCTGGATGCAGTTGGCGTTGTTGTCGTAGAGCTGCACGGTGGCTTCGGGCTTGCCGGCCGACTTGCATTGCGGAGCCAGCGCCTGAATCAGCGGGACTTCCACATAGCCCGTGTTTTCGGCGGCGGTCGTGCCGCACATCGATGTGTTGATGCCGGTGATCTTCTTCGGATTGCCCTTGGCGACGAGTACGCCGTCGAACACCTTCGAGTACGTGATGAAGTCGGCGGCCTTGGCACGCTCCTCGGTCGCGTAGATATCGGAGATGACGATATCGGCCTGACCGCTCTGCAAGGTCGTGAGCAGCGCGGCGAAGGTCACGGGCTTGTAGGCCATCGTGAAGCCGAGACATTGCGCGATCAACTCGCCCAGATCGATATCGAAGCCGATGTACTTGCTCGGATCGTTCGGGTCGAGCGCTTCATAGCCCGGCGTATGTGGGTTGATTGCATTGGTGAGTGTCTTGCCCTTGAACTGCGGGTACTTCGCCTGCAACGCGCTGCACTCTGCGGGCGCGGCGGCGTGCGCCTGTCCCGCGAAGGCGAACAACACCGCGCACAGCGCGCCAAGTCCTGCGCGAGATAAACGGCCCACGAGATTCCTTTGCATCGATACGCTCCTGACGGCTGATGACGATTGACTTGCGATGCCCAGAGCGTAGGCGACCGAAATCTTGCGAACTTGACTGGCTGCGCACAACTGCTGGTATTGGCGTGCACGCTCATCCAAGAGCGCATGGCGCAGCGCGTCGCGTGACGCGCGCAAGTGCAGGCGTGCGCCGCGATGGCACATGTATGCACTGTCTTCGATACGCGATGCACCCGGCGCCGCAACCATCGCGATGGCGTGAAGGTTGCTTTTGGAATGCTTTTCCTGCTTCGCCCACCGTGGAGTTTTCGTTGAACCTGTCGCGCTTCACCACCGAGTCGTATCCCGAGTTCGAACGCCAGCGTGAATGGAACGCGGCGCTCGCACGTCTCGGATGGCGCGGCAAGATCGAAGGCGGCGAACGCGGTTTGCACGGCACGCTGACATCGCGCGTATCGGCGGGCGGCATCGAATTCACGACCATCGCCTCGGCCGCGCAGACGCTGCAGATGAGCGCGGATCATGCGGACAGTCTCATGCTGGTGCTGCTGATCGATGGCGACGCCACGCTCGTCGCCGATGGTCTGCGCGAGCGCGTGAGCCCGCATGACATCGCGTATGCAGCGCCCGGACAGAGCGCGTCACTGGTTTTCGCGGGACGCTTTCGCGCGTTCATCGTGCGGGCGCCCAAGAGCGCTTTCAACGCGCGCGTCATTTCGCCGCTCTCGCTGCGCGTGGCCTTGTTGCCGGGCGCGACGGGCATCGGCCACATCTTCTCGGGCTTTCTGCGTTCTGTCGTGGAAAGCCTCGAAACGCTGAGCGCGGAGGAGTTGCGTCCCGCCGAACTCGCACTCGCCGAAATGCTCGTGGCCTGTCTTGCCGGACAGGAACGCAAAGGTTCGTTCAACGGGCTGACGCCGCCGCAGTCGGCGTTGTTCGCGCGACTGTGCCGCTTTATCGAAACGCATCTCGCCGATTCAACGCTGAGCGTGGCCTCGCTCGCCAAAGACGAACGCGTGTCGCCGCGTTACGTGCAGAAGCTGTTCGAACTCGCCGGACAGAGTTTTTCGACTTATGTGCGCTCGCGCCGCCTCGAACGCTGCCGCGCGGAACTGGCCGATCCGCTCTCGGAGAAAGTCTCCATATCCGACATCTGCTTTCGCTGGGGCTTCAACGATCCGGCGCACTTCAGCCGCGTGTTCCGCGAGCGTTATGGCGCATCGCCTCGCACGTTCCGCCACGAAGCGAACCTGGAACTCGCGCGCCATCTCGTGCATTCGCTATCGCGCGGGCTGCCGGTGAACGCCGCAAGCCTGATCGCGCAAGCGCGCAGTGAGGAGACGGGCGACACGCTCGTCGCCGTGCGCGAAGAAAGCGATGCCGTGCAAGCGCGGCCCGCGCGGACGGGCGGCAGGCCGCGGCATCATTTGCTGCGCGCAACGGCGAACACGGTGCACTGGGGCTATTTCAGCCACGATCTCAAGCCCGCGCTCGAAGTCGCGAGCGGCGATACGGTGACGGTCGAAACGCTTACGCAGCATGCTGCGGATGACTGGGACCGCATGATCGCGGGCGATCCCGGTGCGGAGAGCGTGTTCCACTGGACACCCGAACGCAAGAACGTCGACCGTCGCGGCGCGGGCCCGATGAACGCCTCCATCTATGGACGCGGCGCGGGCGAAGGCTTCGGCGTGCATATCTGCACCGGGCCGATTGCGGTGACGGGCGCGCAACCGGGCGATGTGCTCGAAGTGCGCATCGTCGATATTCATCCTCGCCGCTGCAAGAATCCGAAGTTCCACGGCCGCGCGTTTGGCAGCAACGTCGCGGCGTGGTGGGGCTTTCATTATCGCGAGCTGCTCACCGAACCGAAGCCGCGCGAAGTCGTAACCATCTACGAGATCCACACGGACGATGCGCGCGACGACAGCGCCTATGCGCGCGCCGTCTATAACTATCGCTGGACGCCGCAGCGCGATCCGTTCGGCGTGCTGCATCCGATCATCGATTATCCGGGCGTGCCGGTGGATCACGCGAGCGTGGTCGAGAATCACGACGTGCTGAAGAACGTGACCATTCCCGTGCGGCCGCACTTCGGCGTGATCGGCGTGGCGCCGCAACAGAACGGTCTGATCGATTCGATTCCGCCATCGGCCTTCGGCGGCAATCTCGACAACTGGCGCGTCGGCCCGGGCGCAAGCGTGTTTCTGCCGGTCGGCGTGGCCGGCGCGCTCTTGTCAATCGGCGACCCGCATGCGTCGCAAGGAGATTCCGAGTTGTGCGGCACGGCCATCGAATGCTCGCTCACCGGCCACTTCGAACTGATCCTGCACAAGAAGCACACGCTTGCCTCGCAGTCGTTCGCGGACCTCACGTATCCGCTCGTCGAAACCGCCGATGAATGGGTGCTGCACGGATTCAGCCATCCCGACTATCTGGCCGAATTCGGCACCAGCGCGCAAAGCGAGGTCTATCAAAAGTCCACGCTGGATCAGGCCATGCGCGATGCCTTCATCAAGACTCGGCGGTTCCTGATGTCCACCAAGGGACTCACCGAAGACGAAGCCATCTCGCTGATGTCGGTGGCGGTGGACTTCGGCGTCACGCAAGTCGTCGATGGCAACTGGGGCGTGCACGCGATCATCCGCAAGGCGTTGTTCACGGATTGAGCGCGGACTCGCGCTTCTTGCAGGTCGTGCTTCTGCCCGACACGGCCACGGTTTCCAGCAGGAGACTACGTCACCGCGTTCATCTGACCTCGACGCGATTACGCCCCGCCGCCTTTGCGTGATGCAACGCCCGGTCCGCGCGCCGCATGAGCGCATCCACGTCGCGTTCGCCGGCCTCGCGTGTCGCCACGCCGATGCTCACCGTGAAAGGAATCGCCTTCACGCGCCAAACGTGCCCGACATCCTGCCGCTCCAGACGCCGGCGCAAGGCGCGTCCGCGTACGATGCAGCCGCGCGATGCCGCTCTGCGTGCACGCGACGTGATCGCCATACGGCGACGCGTTCTCCTGGCTTACGCGCAAGTCGTCCTTCCCGGTAAAGGGCATCTCCTGCAGCGTGTCTATCGTGATGTCCTCGCGGCCGGCCCAGCGCGCGCGTTTCGTCCGAAAGAACGCAGACATCGGGCGCAGATTCGGCCAGTGAGATGCCCATAGCGCATCGTGATGACGCCGCACTTCGTCGAGCGGGAGCGTCCCGAACGCTTCATCGAAGTAGACACCGTGCGTCGGCGAATGAACTGCTACGTTAGGTGTGGTCCTCTGCCGTGTTGGCGTTATTCGGCGCGGCGGCGTTTCGCGGCGCGTGCTTCGATCGCGGACCGCTCGACGATTGCCCGCGCGCGGCTCGCGGTGCCGATGGGCCCGGCCGCATCGGTGGCGGCGATGTCGAACCGGTACAGCGCGCCGTCAAGTCGTCAGCAAGGCAAAGGAAGTCATGACAGCGCATGGTCCGGCAGCGTCGGCACGGCGCGCATGAGTGCCGGGCGAATCAGGTGATCGAGCACGCGGCGCGTGAGCGTGACGGTTTCATCGACGAAGTCCTTCCACTCGTCTTGCCGATGCAGCACGAAAAACTCGCGCCGCGCGAGTCGCCCTTCCGGCAGCGGCAAGACGGCGATCTCGTCGAGATAATGCCGCGCCTGCCACAGGCACAAGGGCGTCGAAATGGCGAAGCCGAGTTTCGCGCTGACGAGACTGAGCAGCGGATCGGTGGCATCGAATTCGTATTGGCGCGGACTGTCGATGCCCAGATGCCGCGCGAAGCGATCGACCTGCTGGCCGATGACCGAGCGCGCCGTATAACGGATCAGCGGCAGCTCATCGGCGAGCGCGCGCCACGCCGATGCATCGTGCGAAAGCGCCTCGCGTTCCTCGAGCCAGCCGCGCGACACCACGGCGACGAACGCCTCCGAGAACAACGGCACCTCGACGATGCGCGTGTCGTTCAGCGCGGTCTGCGTACACACGACGACATCGACTTTGCGCGCGTGCATCTGCGCCGATAAACCGGGCGTCAGACCCGACCACAACGCGATCTGCCGTGCGGGGCCGGACATCGCGCGGATCAGTTCGGGGCCGACGGTCGCCGCGAACGAATCCACGCAGCCGAGCCGCAAGGGCAGCGCGAGCGCGAGCGACGCATCGCCGATGCGCGCGCTCACCCGCTGCGCGTGATCGAGCAGCGGGCCGGCGAGCTCGAGCAGCGCGAGCCCCGCGCGATTCGGACGCGGCGGACGGCTGTCGCGATCGAAAAGGCCCGCGCCCTGTTCGCGCTCCAGCGCCGCGATCGACTGGCTGACCGCGCTCTGGCTCAGACCGAGGCGGCGCGCCGCCGCCGTCATCGAGCCGGTCTCGCAGACCGCCACGAACGCCTGCAGCGCGCGCAGGTCGAGCGGAGTTGGGATGCGTCTCATCGAAGCTCCGTAATTCTGCCTATTCATGGCGGGCATGGGCGGCGCCCATCATGCATTCATCGGATGCGCGCGTTTCGCTTTATCAGCGGAAGCGGCGGGAACGAGCATCAGTTTGCCTTATGCAAAATGGATGCGCGATGCCCGACTTATCCTGGCCGCGTCGGATTAGTGACAACAGATGTCGAGTTTGTGCCGGTTCTACCGATTTTGGCCCGGTACATTCGACCAACGCTGGCATCGGGATGCGCGGGAGGCCGCAGTGGATACGCTGGTTTTTATCTGGAATAACGCGGCATCGATCGGGCACATGCTGGTCGATCACGTGCTGCTCGTGCTGGCCGGGGTTGGCTGCGCGATCGTCACGGGCGTCGCGCTCGGCATCGTCATCACGCTCAACGAGCGGTTCGCGCGCGTCGTGCTCTATACCGCCGCGATGCTGATGACGATCCCGTCGATCGCGCTCTTCGGCCTGCTGATTCCGGTGCTGTCGCTGATCGGCCAGGGCATCGGCTTTCTGCCCGCCGCCATCGCGCTCTTTCTCTATTCGCAGTTGCCGATCCTGCGCAACACCTACGCGGCGATCCGCAATCTCGATCCCGCGCTGCGCGAAGCCGCGCTCGGCATGGGCATGACGCCGTGGCAGCGGCTCTATCGCGTTGAAATGCCGATCGCCGTGCCGATCATCATGGCGGGCGTGCGCATGGCCGTGGTGATGAACATCGGCATCGCGGCAATCGCGACGTATATCGGCGCGGGCGGGCTCGGGCGGCTCATCAGCCGCGGCATTTCGCAGTCGGACCCGCGTCAGCTCGTGGCGGGCGCGGTGATTGTCGCGCTGCTCGCGATCCTCGCCGATCTCGGCCTCGCCGCGCTGCAATGGCGTCTTACGCCGCAAGGCATGCGGCCGCGCCGCGCGCGTTTTCTCTGGCGGCGCACCGCGCCTTTCACCAGCACGGCGGTCCAATCGGCGGAGGCACGATGATCGATCTTCGAAACCTGACGAAGCGCTTCGAGTCGCGCGGCGCGAAGCCGGTCGTCGACGATATCTCGATGACCGTCGAGGAAGGCGAACTGTGCGTGCTGCTCGGCCCGTCCGGCTGCGGCAAGACCACGACGCTCAAGATGATCAACCGCCTCGTGCAGCCGACCTCGGGCCAGATCCTGATCGGCGGCGCCGATACGGCGGGCTTCGACATCGTCGAGCTGCGGCGGCGCATCGGCTACGCGATCCAGCAGGTCGGCCTGTTTCCGAACATGACGGTCGCGGAGAACATCGGGCTCGTGCCGCAGATGCTCGGCTGGGACAAGCCGCGCATCCGCGCGCGCACGGAAACGCTGCTCGCGATGGTCTCGCTCGATCCGGCGACCTACATGCCCGCGTATCCGCGCGATCTGTCGGGCGGGCAGCAGCAGCGCGTCGGCGTGGCGCGCGCGCTCGCCGCCGATCCGCCGGTCATGCTGATGGACGAGCCGTTCGGCGCGATCGATCCGATCAACCGCACGTCGATTCAGGACGAGTTCCGCCACATCCAGAAGAGCCTCAGGAAGACCGTGATGTTCGTGAGCCACGACATCGACGAGGCCATGAAAATGGGCGACAAGGTCGCAATTTTCCGCGACGGCAGGATCGAGCAGATGGCGAGTCCGGACGAACTGCTCGCGCGTCCGGCGAGCGCGTTCGTCGCGGATTTCGTCGGCGCCGACCGCGCGTTGAAGCGTCTGCGCCTGATGCGCGCGGCCGATGCGGCGCTGGAACCGGCGCGCGTCGCCCGCTGCGGTTTTCCGAGCGCGGATGCGCGTGCGCTGTTGCGCGATCATCTCGCCGATACGCTCGTCGTGCTCGACGCGCAGGACAAGCCCGTCGGCCATGTCGGTCCGATGGAACTCGCCGCCGGCGGCGCGACCCTCGACGCCGCGCAAGTGCGCGCGCTGCCCGCCGTCGTGCGCGCGAGCGACGACCTGCGCTCGGTCATGTCGATGCTGCTCGCGCACGGCGCAAGCTGGCTGCCGGCCGTCGACGCGGACGGACGCTTCATCGGTTACGTGACGCACGAACGCATCGCGTCGATGGCGCGCGGTGCGTGCGCGTCGGGCGAGGCGTCGCCGCACGCGATCGCGGCCGCGCCAGATGCAGCCGAACTCGCGATCGGAGCGGCGCGATGAATCCCCGCTTCGCGCGCATCGCGGCGGGCGCGGCGATCGCGCTGCTCTGCGCATCGGCGCGTGCGGACAACTGGTTTGCATCGATCGGGCAGTATCGCGCGGACATCGTGTATCAGGCGGGCCAGCAAATGCTGATGGTGCTGATCGCGGGCATCGCGGCGATTCTCGTCGCGGTTCCGGTGGGCATCTGGCTGAGCCGTCCGGGCAACGGCCGCGCCGCGCATTTGGTGATGTTCACGCTCAACGCGGGCCAGGCCGTGCCGAAACTCGCGATCCTCGCGCTCGCGATGAGCGTGCTCGGCATCGGCGCGAAGCCCGCAATTCTCGCGCTGTGGCTCGCCACGCTGCTGCCCATTGCGATGAACACCTACGAAGGCATCCGCGCCGTGCCGCCCGCGATGATCGAGGCGGCCAACGGCATCGGCATGACGCAATGGCAGATTCTGCGCAAGGTCGAACTGCCGAACGCGATGTTCGTGATTCTCGCAGGCGTGCGAACGGCGCTCGCGATCACCGTCGGCACCGCGCCGCTCGCGTTTCTCGTCGGCGGCGGCGGGCTCGGCGAACTCATCTTCACCGGCATCGACCTGAACGATTTCCCGATGCTGCTTGCCGGCGCCATTCCGACCGCCCTCCTCGCGGTCGCCACCGACCTGTTCGTCGCGCAGCTGCAGCACTGGCTCGTGCCGCGCGGCGTCAGTCCTCAACGTTGATCCTTCTCCCGGAACCGAAGCCCATGTTCAAGCCGCTTTTGTCACGCAAGCCGTGGTCGCGCCTCGTCGGCGCAACGCTCTTCGCGCTCGCCCTCGGCGCGTTCGGCGCGAGCCAGTCCGCGCGGGCGGCATCGACCATCACCGTCGGTGGGAAGAACTTCACGGAGCAGGTCCTGCTCGCGGAAATGACCACGGAACTGCTGAAGGCGAAGGGCTTCGATGTCGTGAAGAAGGACGGCATGGGCAGCACGGTGCTGCGCCAGGCGCAGGAGAACGGACAAGTCGACGTGTACTGGGAATACACCGGCACGTCGCTCATCACCTACAACAAAGTCACCGACAAGCTCGATCCGCAGCAGACCTACGCGCGCGTGAAGGAACTCGATGCGCAGAAGGGTCTCGTCTGGCTCGATCCTTCGAAGGCGAACGATACCTACGGCCTCGCGATGAACCGCGACGTCGCGCAGAAGCTCGGGATCGCGACGCTCAGCGATCTCGCGAAGGTGCTCAACAGCGGCAAGGCACTGACCTTCGCGTGCAATTCCGAGTTCTACGCGCGGCCCGACGGCCTGCGTCCGCTGGAAAAGGAATACGGGTTTCACTTCGAGCCGTCCCAGATCAAGCGGATGGATTCGGGCCTCACATATCAGGCGCTCAAGGATCGTCAGGTCGACACCGCGCTCGTCTTCACGACCGATGGCCGCGTGCCCGCGTTCAACTTCATCGTGCTGCGCGACGACAAGAACTTCTTCCCCGCCTACGCGCTCACGCCGGTCGTGCGCAAGGCGACGCTCGACGCCAATCCGAAGCTCGCCGACATCCTCAACGCGCTCTCCGCCAAGCTCGACGACGCGACGATGGCGCGCCTGAACGCCGAAGTCGACGTGCAGAAGAAGTCGCTCAGCGACGTCTCGGGCGCGTTCCTCAAGTCCGCCGGCCTGCTCTGACCGATGCGCGCGATGGAACCCTTGCTCGTCGCGGCGGCGCAGGTCGAAACGGTCGCCGGCGATCTCGCGGCGAACCTCGCATCGCATCGGCGAATGATCGAACAGGCGGCCGCGCGCGGTGTGCGGCTGCTCGTGTTTCCCGAGTTGTCGCTCGCCGGGCACGGGGCGGGCGAGCACGCGCTGAAGCTCGCCATCACGCGCGACGACCGCGTGCTGCTCGAACTCGCGCGCGACTGCACGTCGCTGTGCGCGGTCGTAGGCTTCATCGAGGAAGCGCCCGGCGCGTTGTTCTACAACAGCGTCGCGACGCTGCATGCGGGGCGCGTGGTGCACGTGCATCGAAAGATTGCGCTGGCGACATATGGCCGGCTCGACGACGGCAAGTTCTACGGACACGGCGAACGTCTCGATCAGTTCGCGTTGCCCGGCGATCCGCGCTGGCGCGTCGCGACGCCGATCTGCGCCGACCTGTGGAGTCCCGCGCTGATGCATCGCCTCGCGCGCGACGGCGCCACGTTGTGCGCCGCGCCGGTGAGTTCCGCCATCGAAGCCGTCGGCACCGGATTCGACAATCCGCGCGGCTGGGAGACCGTGTTGCGCGCGCATGCGCTCGTCTACGGCTTGCCGGTCGTGTTCGCGAATCGCGTCGGCCGGGAAGGCGCGCTGCATTTCTGGGGCGGCTCGCGCATCGTCGGTCCGCGCGGCGAAATCCTCGCGCAAAGCGAGTCGCCGTGCGAGGAGCTCGTCGTTGCATCGCTCGATTACGACGCTGTGCGCAACGCGCGTTTCGATCTGCCGACGGTCCGCGACGCCCGCGCCATCGACACGATTCTCGCGCAGCGCGCGCCCGGAAACGACATCGTGTCGGTTTCGTGATCGGGTTGGTCGTCTGCCTGTTGGCATCGGCGAAAACGGCGGCAGACAATCGATTCAACTGATCGTTCGCACGGAGAGCATGACGATGATCGACCCGACGCGCGTGCGCGCCGCCCTCGCGCAACGCCGCGACAATTTCTCGCTGCCGCAGCCGTTTTATACCGACGACGCGTTTCACCAGCTCGATATCGACGCGGTCTTCAACGACGAATGGCTCTTCGCGTGCAATGTCTGCGAGTTGCGCGAGCCGGGCGATTATCTGACGCTTGAAATCGGTCCGACTTCCGCGATCGTGCTACGCGATAACGACGGCGAGATTCGCGCGTTCTTCAATACGTGCCGGCATCGCGGCTCGCGCATCTGTCTCGATGAAAAAGGCCGCGCGCATCGCCTGACGTGCGCGTATCACCAGTGGGTCTACGAACTCGACGGCTCGCTGCTGCATGCGCGGCAGATGCCCGCGGGCTTCGAGCGCGAAGCGTATGGCTTGCGGCCCGTGCATGTCGAAATCGTGTGCGGCATGGTCTATATCTGCCTCGCCGATACGCCGCCCGACATCGCGCGCTTTCGCGACGCCGTGACGCCGTACATCGCGCCGCATCAGCCGTGGCGCACGAAAGTCGCCGCCGTCTCGACGATGATCGAGGACGCGAACTGGAAGCTCGTCATCGAGAACAATCGCGAGTGCTATCACTGCGCCGGCAATCATCCGGAACTGCTCGCGACGCTGATCGAATTCGCCCTGCCCGACGATCCCGCCGGCTCGGGCGACTTCCGTTTGCTGATGGACGCGCAAGCCGCGAAGTGGGAACGTCACGGCCTGCCTCATCTGCCCGCCGATGGCGGCGACGAGTTCCGCTGCATCCGGCTGCCATTTCATCGCGGCGCGGTGTCGTTCACGCCGGACGGATCGCCCGCGTGCGCGAAGCTGCTCGGCGATCTCACCGAGCCGGATCTCGGTTCGGTGCGCATGTTCCGCGTGCCGAACAACTGGAACCACTTTCTCGCGGATCACATCATTCACTTCCGGATTCTGCCGCTGTCGGCGTCGCGCACGATGCTGCGCACGACTTGGCTCGTGCATGAGGACGCGGTCGAAGGCGTCGATTACGACATCGACAAGCTGACCTCGGTGTGGAACGCGACCAACACGCAGGACGCGCGGCTCGCGGCAAACAATCAGCTCGGCGTCGGGTCCATCGCATATACGCCGGGTCCGTATGCGCCGTCCGAATTCATGCTGCGCAACTTCACCAACTGGTATGCGAACAAGCTCGCGTCGTATCTCGACGGCACGCATGCGCATCGTTCGATCGAACTGAAGGTGTCGAATGGCTGACGTGCTGATCGAAGCGCAGACACTAATCGTGTCCGACGAAGCGCAGGCGCGCACGCTCGAATGCATCGCCGTGCGCGATGAAGCGCCGGGCGTCAAGACGTTTCGCCTGCGCGATCCGCACGCGGACGGCGCGCGCCGCTTCGCGCCCGGTCAGGCGATGCTGCTCACGCTCGATATCGACGGCGTGCGTCACGACCGCACGTTTTCGATCGCGTCGTCGCCCCTTGAGCGCGACGTGCTCGAACTCACGATCAAGGCGCAGGCGGACGGCGTCGCCACGCGCTGGCTGCACGAGCGTCTGACGCCGGGAACGCACATCGACGCGCGCTATCCGCTCGGCCGCTTCACGCTCGACGCAGCGAACGCGGCGCCGCTTGCGTTTGTATCGGCGGGATCGGGCGCATCGCCGCTGATGTCGATGTTGCGCACGCTCGCGCATAGCCAGCCGGATGCGGATGTCGCGTGGCTGCATAGCGCGCGCAACGCCGCCGACATCCTTTTCGCCGATGAACTTGCGGCGCTTCAGTCGCGCATGCCGAATCTGACGGTCAGCGTGTGGCTGAGCGCGCCCGCGCCGGGCTGGTTCGGCTTGCGTGGACGCATCGCGCGCGGCACGCTCTGGGCGGTCGCGCCCGACTTCGGACGCCGCACGGTGTATTGCTGCGGACCGGCGGGCTTCATGCAGAACATCCGGCAGATTCACGCGGCCGAAGGCGCACGACGCGCGGCGTTTCATATCGAGCATTTCGGGCCCGTGCCCGTCGAGGCGTCGCAACGCGATGTCTTGCCATCGCAAGACGCCGTTCATCACGCCACGCTGGGCGATAAACGCTTCGACGTGCGCGCGGGCGAAACGCTGCTCGTCGCCGCGACGCGTCAGCAAGTGGTGATTCCGTGCGGCTGCGCGAGCGGCTTGTGCGGCACATGCAAGGTGCGCCGCGTGTCCGGCGTCGTATCGATGCAGCACGCGGGCGGATTATCGGCCGCCGAGGAAGCGCAGGGCTTCATTCTCGCGTGCTCCAGCCGTCCATCCACCGACGTCGAAATCGCCTTCCGATGATGAAGCCAGCTCCGCCGCTTCAAGACGACGCCAGCCGCTTCACGCACGCGTTGCGCTTCGACATGCTGCCCGATGCCGTCGTGCGCGATGCGCAGCGCCGTCTGCTCGACCTCTTCGCCGTCGCGGCGGCGGGCACATCGACGCGCATGTCGTCGATCGCGCGCGAACACGCGCTCGATTGCTTCGCGGCGGGCCGCACGCCCGCGCGCATGTTGTTCGACGGACGCATCGCGAGCGCGGCGGGAGCGGCCTTCGCGGGCGCGGCGACCATCGACAGTTTCGACGGCCACGACGGCCACGCGCTCACCAAGGGGCACGCGGGCGTCACCGTGCTGCCCGCGCTGCTCGCGATGACCGAACGCGTGCCCGGCATGAGCGGGCGCGAGTTCATCGTGCAGACGGTGCTCGGCTACGAACTCGGCACCCGCGCGGGCATCGCGCTGCATGCGACGAGCCGCGAATATCACACGTCGGGTGCGTGGAATGCGCTTGCGGCGGCGGCCATCGCGAGCCGCGCGCTCGGCTTCGACGTGCCGATGACGCGTCATGCGCTCGGCATCGCGGAGTATCACGGGCCGCGCTCGGACATGATGCGCTGCATCGATCATCCGACGATGCTGAAGGACGGCTCGTGCTGGGGCGCGCTCGCGGGCATCAGCGCGGCGCTGCTCGCCTCGCGCGGCTTCACCGGCGCGCCGGCGACGACCGTCGAACGCGACGCGCCCGCGATGTTTGCCGATCTCGGCGAGCGCTGGGTGATCCTCGAACAGTATGTGAAGCCGTATCCGGTATGCCGCTGGGCGCATCCGTCGATTGCGGCGGCGCTCGCGGTGCGCGCGCAGGCCGCCTTCGACGCGGCCAGCATCGAACGTGTGGAAATCGAAACTTTCCACGAAGCGAAGCGCCTGTGGTCCGACGCGCCGCGCACCACCGAGGAAGCGCAATACGGCGTGCTGTTTCCCGTCGCCGCCGCGTTGCTGCATGGCCGCGTGGATGCGGACACTATCGGCGATGGAGGACTGATCGATCCCGCCGTGCGCGCGCTGCTGCCGCGCTTCGTCACGCACGAGCGCGCGGACTTCAACGCGGCGTTTCCCGCCGAGCGCTGGGCGCGCGTGACGGTCGAACTGCGCGATGGCCGGCGCCTCGACTCCGGCGCGATGCAGGCGAGCGGCGATCCCGCGCGCCCGATGACGCCCGAAGCCGAACGCGGCAAGTTCCGCGCGTTGACCGGAGCGCGCTTCGGCGCACGCTTCGCAAGCGAACTCGAAGCCGCCGTCGACGCGCTCGCCGAACCTCACGCGAGCGCGTCGACGTTATGCGAACTCGTGCTGAACGCGCCCAACTTTACGCAATGAGAGTCCCGATGGACAACCAAGCCATGCAAACGCCCTTCTACGATCCCGCATCCGTCGCGGGCAAGGCGCCGCCCGTCGATGAATCGACCGATCTGCTGATCGTCGGCGCGGGCCCGGCGGGCATCGCGGCTGCGCTCGAAGCGGCGGGACGCGGAGTCAGCGTGACGCTCGTCGATGAAAACCCGGTGCCGCTCCACACGATGGGCGAGGACGTGCCGCTGCATTTCGGCGGCCGCATGGGCGCCGTGGCCGGCAACGCCAACGCGATGCTCGAAGCCATGCTCGCCGCGCGCCCCGAACTCGGCGATGCGCTGGAAGCGGGCGTCGACGTGAAGCTCGGCACGGCGGTCTGGGGCCTCTTTCCGCACGGCCCGGCGAGCGCGTGGATGGACACGCACGTTGCCGGTCTCGCCGATGCATCGCGTACGTGGCTCATCGGCTTCAAACAGGTGATCGTCGCATCCGGACGGCGCGACATGGGCCTCGCCTTCGACGGCTGGCAGCGTCCCGGCGTGATGGGCGCGAGCGCCGCGTGGCGGCTCGCCGTGCTCTACGGCGCACTCGATGCGCGCCGCGCCGTGCTGGTCGGCAGCGACACGCACGCGCTGAACATCGCCGTCGATCTGATGGCGCGCGGCGTGCGGATCGTCGCGGTGATCGAACAGTCCGATGCGATCGTCGGCGATGCCGCGCTCGCGTCGCAACTCGAAGCGGGCGGCGCGCGCTTGCTCACACGGCACGTCGTGCGGCACGCGCGCGGCGATGCGTACGGCGTCACTTCGGTCGAAGCGGCATCGCCCCATGCGGACGCATCGGTCACGTTCGAATGCGATACCGTGCTGCTCGGCGTCGCCGCGCTGCCCGCGATCGAACTGCTCGAAGCGGCCGGTTGCGCCACGACATTCGATGCCGCGCGCGGCGGTCACGTCGCCAATGTCGATGCGATGCAGCGCACGTCGCTGCCGTTCGCGTATGCGGCGGGCGACTGCGCGGGCGTGTGGGCATCGAAGAGCCGCGATGACGGCATCGCGCGGGAAGAAGGCCGGCGCGCGGCGCGTTCGGCGCTCGATGCTCCGGGCGTTTGCGGCACCGCGCAGGTCACGGAGCCCGACGCGCCCGCGCACGACATCGCCGCGTCGCGCGTGGCGTGGGTGCGCGCGAGCGTGCTCGACGCGGCGGGCGAGCCGTTCGTGTGCCAGTGCGAGGAAGTCACTGCGCGCGAAATCCTCGACGTGCGTCCGCCGCGTTATCTCGACTGGCATCCCGCCGACGCGGCGCACGACACGCGCGGCGTCGCCGGACTCGCACGCAGCGGCCCGCCGAATCCCGATGCGGTCAAGCGGCTCACGCGCGCCTGCATGGGTCCGTGTCAGGGCCGCCGATGCCGCGAACAAGTGGCGGCGCTGCTCGCGATCGGCTCCGGCTGCGCGCTGCCGCGCATTCCGCTCGCGACGTTCCGCGCGCCGGTGCGTCCGCTCGCGCTGCGGCAACTCGCGGACGTGGCCGAAGCCTCGTCGACGGGCTCGCATTGGGATAGCTGGTTCGGCATGGCGTCGCAATGGGTGCCGTTCTGGCGCGTCGATCCGCTGTATCGAGCGGGCACGCGGCAGACCGGAGAACCGGTGGCGAGCGAATAGCGGCGTCGTTTTTACGTCGACATAACCAGGCCAATCACGCAATCGAAGGCGCGCAAGCATGAACACATCGACAGCAGACAAACTCAAGGGCGCCTCGGTGGTCATCGTCGGCGGCGGCGTGACGGGGCTCTCCGCGGGATGGTGGCTCGCGCGCGAGGGCATCGACGTGCTCGTGCTCGAAGCGGGCATGATCGGCTGGGGCGCGTCAGGACGGAACGGCGGCGGCTGCTCGCATCATCACAGCCCGCTCTTCATGGAAGAACAACGACTCTGGCCGATGATGGACGACCTGCTCGGTTATCCGACGGAGTTTTGCCGCGAGCGCATCCGCATTGCGCTCGACGAGCAGCAGTTCAGGCTGTATCGCCGGGCGCTCGAAAACGGCGAGCATCACGGCCTGCGCTCCGAAGTGCTCGATGCCAGGCAGGTGCGCGAACTCGTGCCGCTTGCGGGCGACAACGTGCATGCCGGCTATTTCTATCACTTCGGCGGACATGCGAATCCGCATCGCACGTTGCAGGCTTATGCGTGGGCGATGGAAGATCACGGCGCGCGCATCCTGCAGCATACGCCGGTGACAGGCTTCGTCACGCAAGGCGGGCGCGTAAGCGCCGTGCAGACACCGAACGAAGACTTCGCCTGCGATCATCTCGTGATCGCGGCCGGTCCGCATACGGGCGTGCTCGCGGCGCAACTCGGCATCGACGTGCCGCTCGCGGCGGCGCGCGCGGAGATGATCGTCACCGAGCCGCTTCCGCTGATGCCGCTCGGCGGCGTCGACGGCAACGGCCTCTACGGACGGCAGACGCTGCGCGGCAATCTCGCGTTCGGCGGCGGTCCGCACGAATGGATCGGACTCGATGACGTGCGCAACGTGCGTGCGCATTCGACGCCGCTTCAATGCAGCATCGCAGCACGGCTCGCGGCGCTGCTGCCGAAGGCCGCGCACGCGAAGGTCATCCGCAGTTGGGCGGGCTATATCGAGAACACGCCGGATGGACGGCCCGTGATCGATCGTCCGGTTGCGCAAGAGAACGTGACGGTCGCGACGTTATCGAGCGTGGGCTTCGGCCTGTCGCCGGCGAGCGGCCACGCGATCCGCGATCTGGTCGTCGACGGGCGATGCGGATTCGCCGATCTCTCGTCGCTGTCGCTTGCGCGCTTCGCGCATCTGGAACCGCACTGGCGCGAACTTCAAGGCTGGCTGCCGCTGCCGCTGCGAGCCACGGCGCCAGTGCTCGAAACCGCATAAGCGCGTCACGATCTCGGCTGCGCCGCGCGCAACTCCGTCGGACTGATGCCGTACGCGCGACGCACCCAGCGCGCCAGATGCGACGGCGACGCGAATCCCGTCGCCACGGCGACATCGGCGACGGGCACGCTCGAATAAGTCAGCATGTCGTGCGCGCGCTCCAGCCGCAACTGCACGTAATAGCGCGCGGGCGTCGCGTTCAGATGCCGCAGGAACAGACGCTCCATCTGCCGCGACGTCATGCCGATGGCCGAGCCGATATCGTTGATCTGCAACGGCGTCTCGACATGCGCGCGCATCATTTCAATGGCCCGGCGGATGCCGCGCGGCAAACTCGCGTGATTCTGATCGCGCCAGCCGCGCTGATCGTCGGCGGTATCGCGCATGCGTTCGTGATGAAACTGATTGGCGACGCGCACCGCGAGATCGCTGCCCTGCTGAGTCTTGATGAGATGCAGCATCATGTCCATCGCGGCGATGCCACCCGAGCACGTCATGCGGTCGCGATCGATCTCGAACAGCTTGCTGCTGCATATCAGATCGGGAAACGCCTCCGTGAACGCGGGGAGATTCTCCCAGTGGATCGTGCAATGGTAGCCGTCGAGCAAGCCCGCAAGCGCGAGCAGATAGGTCGCCGTCGAAAGCGAACCAATGACCGCCTGCGTGCGCGCCGCGCGCTTCAACGCCGCGACGAAGGCCGGTTCGAGCGCGGGCGCGAGACGCAGGCCGCCGCAGACGAACACGTAATCGGCGTCCTTGTAGACGTCGTCGAACATGCGCGCCGCAAGCGCAATGCCGCTCGACGAATGCACCGGCTCGCCGTCGAGACTCACGAGCGTCCAGTCGTAAAGCGTGTCGCCCGCGAGGCGATTGGCCGAGCGCAGCGGCTCGATGGCGGACGACAGGCTCATCATCGACAAGCCGTCCGCGAGCAGAAACACGAACCGGCGCGGCCCGGCATCGGACGAACGAGAGTGAGAGATCAAAGCGCGGCGCGTGAGATGGACCATGAAAACCTCCGCCTAAGCGAAGGCGCCTTGTTCGATGCGTCTGCCCGTCATTATCGCCGCGAAAATACCCGTGCGAACAGAGCGCGACGAGGCTTATACGGCAGAATGGGCGCGGGAGGAAACCATGCGAAACACTTTCGTCGGGGTAGACCTGCGTGCATTGCAGGCGTTCGTCGCGGTCTGCGAAACGCGTTCGATGACCGAGGCCGCGCGCGTGCTGGGCGTCACGCAAAGCGCGGTGAGCCAGCTCATCGCGGCACTCGAACGCGAACAGGGCGTGGCGCTGTTCGATCGCGAGTTCAGGCCGGTGCGGCCGAACGCGGCGGGCCGCATTCTGCTCGAACAGGCGGGCGCGCTGCTCGGACATGCGCAGGCGGTTTCGCATAACGTGCGCAACGCGACAAGCGAAGGTGCGCCGAGTCTGCGCATCGGCTGCGTGGATTCGTTCGCGGCGAGCGTCGGGCCGCATCTCGTGCAGCGCCTGTCCGATCGCATGAAGACGCTTTCGATGTGGTCCGGCCTCACGCCGACGCTGAGCGAACAACTCGCCAATCGCGAACTCGATCTCGCCATCTGCACCGAAGCAACGCTCGATCCGCGCCGCGTCGAATTGCGTCCGCTGTTCTCGGAGACGTTCGTCGCCGTTGCGCCGAGAACGTTCGGCGCGGGCCGCAAGCCGCGCGACTTTCACGACGTCGTACGCGACCTGCCGCTGTTGCGTTACACGGGACGCTCGCTAATCGGGCAACAGGTCGAGCGGCTCGTCAGGCACATGAACTTCCATGCGCCCAACCGCTACGAGTTCGACGACACCGATCCGCTGCTCAGTCTCGTCGCGTCCGGTTTCGGCTGCGCGATCACATCGCCGCTGTGTCTCTGGCAATCGCGCGCGCATCTGCCGGACGTGACGGTCGTGCCGCTGCCCGCCACGCGCATCGGACATCGACACTTCTACATTCTCACGCGCCGCTCCGAATGGTCCGCGATGGCCGATGCCGTGTCGCGCGAGTCCATCGCCGTCGCGCGCGACGTGATCGCGCCGGGATTGCTCGCCGCCCTGCCCGGCATGCCCGCCGAACTGTTCGACGTCTACGCGCATGACCTCGATGCGCGCGGCGCAGCATGAAATTAGCGGAACTGCTTCAAAACATAAGAGTTTCTGATTCGGTCAGATGGCTTAATGGCCGGGCGACGTTCGCCACTACCATCGGAAACAGACCGCCGGACCCACCTCACATTCAGACAGGGCATAACGATGACAAGCAATCGCCGTACATTTCTGAAGCAGGCATCCTGGATCGGCGCGGCTGCGGCCACGGCGGGTTTCAGCGCGGGATTCGCGCCGCTCGCGCGCGCGGCGACGACCGTGAATTACGGCGGCTCGGCTTGGCTCGGCCACTACGCGGCGTATGTCGCGATGAAGACCGATATCTTTACGAAGCTCGGCATCGACTGCCGCTGGCAATCGTTCTCGACGTCCTCGGCGCGCATGGGCGCGGTGATGGCGGGCAATATCGATATCGCGGGCACGGGCGTCGTCTCGGCGCTCGCGCTGATGGCCAACGGCGCGAAGCAGTTCCAGCTCATCTCCACGCCCAATAACTTCGGCAAGTCCGAAGGGCTGCTCGTGCGCAGCAGCGTGAAGTCGCTCGCGGATCTCAAGGGCAAGAAGATCGGCGTCACGTATGCATCGAGTTCGCATGTGCTGCTGCTCGACGTGCTGCGTCAGGCCAACATGGACCCGGCCAGGGACGTGAGCATCATCAATCTGCCCGCGAACGAACTGCTTACCGCTTATCGCGGCCATCAGATCGATGCCGCCGCCGCATGGACGCCGACCTTCGACCGCATCAAGGCGCTGCCCGACACCAAGCTCCTGCTCGACGATTCGTCGTTCTCGCTCTACAAGCCGTATCAACTGACGCCGGGACCGGACGTGCTGCTGGTGCGCACGGCGTTCGCGAGCGCGCATCCCGAGGTGCCCAAGGCCTTTCTGCAAGGCATCGCGCAGGCCAGCGACATGATGACGCAAAGCCCCGAAAAGGCGGCGCCCATTCTGATGACGCTCACGAATCTGTCGGAAGACGAGCAACTGGCGATTCTCAAGCAGACGCAGTGGTATTCGCACGCGCAGCAGAAAGCGCTTTTCGTGGGCAGCGGCGGCAAGCCGGGACCGTTCGTCGATGGCGTTCAGAAGCTCTCCGACATGCTCGTCGATCTGAAGCAGATCGATCAGTCGCCGAAGGTAGCGGACTGGATCAACGCAACTTATCTGTGAGCCTCGACGGATGGCATCGAATCGTAAATGGGCAGGCGGCGGCCTGCTCGTCGTCAGCGCGTGCTCGCTGATCGGCTTTCTGCTGCTGTGGGAACTCGTGTGCCGCGCGGGTCTCGTCGAAGCGGTCTTTCTGCCTGCGCCATCGCAAGTGCTGGCGCGCGGCATCCGCATGTGGAATCAGCATTCGCTCTTCGACAACGTGCTCGCGTCCACGCGCCGCGTGATGGTCGGCTTTCTCGCGGCGGCGGTCGTATCGATACCCCTCGGCATCATGCTCGGCACGTCGCGTGTGGCGCGCGCGGTGTTCGATCCGCTGCTGTCGTTCCTGCGACCGCTGCCGTCAATGAGCTGGATTCCGCTTTCGCTGCTGTGGTTCGGCATCACCGAAACACAGAAGTACAGCATCGTTTTCATGGGCTCGTTCGCGCCCGCACTGCTGTATGTGATCGACGCGACGCGCAGCATCGATCCGATCTTCATCCGCGCGGCGCGCAATCTCGGCGCGAACCGCTGGCAGGTCATGTTCGAAGTCATTCTGCCCGGCTGCATTCCGCAGATTCTGTCGGGCATGAAGGTGATTCTCGGACTCTCGTGGACTTGCGTGATCTCGGCCGAACTCGTCGCGGCGCAACAGGGTCTCGGCTTCATGATCATGAACGGACGCGAGTTCTTCCAGACCGATACCGTCGTGCTCGGCATGGTGCTCATCAGCATCACGGTGCTCCTGACGGATGCCGTGTTCCGGCTCATCGAACGCGGAGTGCTGTCATGGCAACGATGAATCATCCGATGATCCGGCTCGAAGGCGTCGCGAAGCGTTATGGCGCGTTGGAGGTGTTGAAGGAAGTCGATCTCGATATCGCGAAGGGCGAGTTCGTCGTGCTGCTCGGCGCGTCGGGCTGTGGCAAATCGACGATGCTCAACATGATCTCCGGCTTCGAACAGCCGACGCAGGGCCGCGTGCTCGTCAACGGGAAGGAAGTGAAGGATGTCGAGCCCGCATGCGGCATGGTATTTCAGCAATACGCGCTCTTTCCGTGGAAGACCGTGAGCGAGAACGTCGCGTTCGGGCTGAAGATGCGCGGCGTCGGCAAGGCCGAAAGGCGTGAGGCGGCGCGGCGTCATATCGAAGCCGTCGGACTGAAGGGCTTCGAGGACAGCTATCCCGGCAAGCTGTCGGGCGGCATGAAGCAGCGCGTATCGATCGCGCGCGTGCTCGCGAACGATCCGGACGTCATGCTGCTCGACGAACCCTTCGCCGCGCTTGACGCGATGACGCGGCAAGTGCTGCAGGAACAACTGCTGTCGCTCTATGTAAAGAGCGGCAAGACCATCGTCTTCATCACGCATTCCATCGACGAAGCGCTGATGCTCTCCACGCGCATGATCGTGATGGGCGCGAAGCCGGGGCGCATCGTGCAGGACATCCGCAACGATCTGCCGTTGCCGCGCAGCGCCGAAGTGCAGCTTTCGCCCGCGTATCTGGAGATGAAGAAATCGATCTGGGAAACGGTGCAGGCGGAAGTCATGAAGGGACTCGAAGGCGCTGCGTGAAATCGCTTCTGCTTAGCATCGTTTTCGCTTATGGATGCGGCATCGCGGCAGCGACGCGGCACACTGCATCATCATCCGCATGAGAAAGGACGCGCAACAGTGAATACCTATGACGTGGTGGTGATCGGGGCCGGCGTGATCGGCAGTTCCGTCGCGTTTCATCTTCAGAAGCTGGGCGCGAAAAGCGTGCTCGTGCTGGATCGCGCGACTATCGGCGCGGGCACGACGTCGCAATCGTCGGGCATTCTGCGCACGCATTATTCGGTGAAGGAGAACGTCGAGCTCGCGCGCAAGTCGTGGGCCGTGTTCAACGACTTCGCGGCCTATCTCGGCGATGACGAAGCATCGTGCGGCATCGTCAAGAGCGGCTATATGATCGTCGCGGCCGATGGCGACAAGGTCGAGCCGTTGCGCGCATCGCTCGAACAGCAGAAGAGCCAAGGCATTCCGCTCGAATTGCTGAGCGCGCAACAGGCGCACGAACTCATGCCGATCGCGCGTTTCGACGATGCCGCACTGATCGGCTTCGAGCCCGAAGCCGGTTTCGCCGACGCCTATCTCACGGCGACGAGTTTCGCGCGCGCCGCGCGGCGCGGCGGCGTGACGATCCGCGAGAACGTCACGGTGAATCGCTTGCTGATTGAGAACGGCCGGGTGCGTGGCGTATCGACGAGCGCGGGCGATTTCGCGGCATCGATGGTGGTCAGCACGCAGAACATCTGGACGCCGGAACTCGCGGGCTGGACCGGCGCGACGCTGCCGGTGTCGCCCGAGCGTCACGCGGTGCTCGCGCTCGAATGCGAAGGCGCGGCCTATACGTACACAATGCCGGTGTTCAAGGACCTCGCATCGCCGGGCATGCTGTATTGCCGCAGCTACGGCGGCAATCAGATGCTCGTTAGCGAAGGCACTGCTGGCGAGAAGCTCGGCACAGCGGACATCGAGCAAGGCGATATCTCGATGGATTATGTAGTCGAAGTCGGCGCGCAGGTCGCCGAACGCTTTCCGGCATACGAGGCGGCGGGCATCGCGTCGTCGTGGACGGGGGTGTATGACGTCACGCCCGACTGGAATCCCGTGCTCGGCGCGTTGCCGGGCATCGAAGGTCTCGTCGTCGGTTATGGCTTTTCGGGGCACGGCTTCAAGCTGTCGCCGACCGTCGGCAAGGTGCTCGCACAGGCCGCGCTCGGCTTGCCGACCGATGTGTCGCTCACGCCGTATTCCGTCGAACGCTTTGCGACCGGCGCATTGCTGACCGGCAAATACGGCGTCGGCGCGGTGTCCTGAGGCGCGCGGCGCCGCGCTTTTCTCATCGGATTCGAACCAGGGAATGCAACCATGAAGGTCATGGCAGCAGTGAAACGTGTCGTCGATTACAACGTGAAGGTCCGCGTGAAGGCGGATGGAAGCGGCGTGGAAATGAGCAACGTGAAGATGTCGATGAATCCGTTCGACGAGATCGCCGTCGAAGCGGCCACTCGCCTGAAGGAAGGCGGGCACGCGAGCGAAGTGATCGCGGTGACGTGCGGTCCGGCGCAAACCACGGAGACGCTGCGCACGGCGCTAGCCATCGGCGCGGATCGCGGCGTGCTCATTCAGACGGACGCGGAATTGCAGCCGCTGGCCGTCGCGAAGTTGCTGAAGGCCGCGGTCGAGCGCGAACAGCCGCGACTCGTGATTCTCGGCAAGCAGGCCATCGACGACGACGCCGGTCAGACGGGCCAGTTGCTTGCCGCGTTGCTCGACTGGCCGCAGGCGACCTTCGCGAGTCACATCGAGATGGGCGCGGATACCGCCACGGTCACGCGCGAAGTGGATGGCGGTCTCGAAGTCATCCAGGTTGTGCTGCCTGCCATCGTGACGACGGATTTGCGCCTGAACGAGCCGCGTTACGTGACGCTGCCCAACATCATGAAGGCGAAGAAGAAGCCTATCGATACGCTGAGTCCCGCCGATCTCGGCGTCGATCCTTCACCGCGCCTGAAGACGCTGAAGGTCGTCGAACCGGCGGCGCGCAAAGCGGGCGTGCGCGTAAGCGACGTCGCCGCGCTCGTCGACAAACTCAAGAACGAAGCCAAGGTCATTTGAATGAGCACACTCGTCATTGCGGATCACGACGGCGCGCGCCTCAGGGCGGCCACGCTCAATACGATCAGCGCCGCGCGCCAGTTGAACGCGCCCGTGCACGTGCTGGTCGCGGGTCACGATGCGCGCGGCGCGGCCGATGCCGCGAGCCGTATCGAAGGCGTGGATCGCGTCGTGCTCGTCGATGCATCGCATCTCGCCGATGGTCTCGCGGAGAACGTCGCCGCACAGGTGCTGATGCTCGCGCCGTCCCATACGCATGTGCTCTTTCCGGCGACGGCGTCGGGGAAGAACGTCGCGCCGCGCGTCGCCGCGAAGCTCGATGCCTCGCAGATTTCCGATGTCATCGCCATTCACGACGCCGATACCTTCGACCGGCCGATCTACGCGGGCAACGCCATCGCCACCGTGCAATGCGATGACGCGATCAAGGTCCTGACGATCCGCACCACTGCATTCGATGCCGCGCCGTTGTCCGACGCATGCGCTCCCGTCGACACGAAAGAGGCCGTCGCGGGGACGCTGCGCGCGCGTTTCGTGCGTCGCGAGATGGCGGTGAGCGAGCGGCCGGAGCTTACGTCGGCGCGCATCGTCGTCTCGGGCGGGCGCGGCATGGGAAGCGCGGAGAACTTCGCGCTGCTCGATCCGCTCGCGCAAAAACTCGGCGCGGCGGTCGGCGCGTCGCGCGCGGCGGTCGATGCGGGTTTCGCGCCCAACGACTGGCAGGTCGGACAGACGGGCAAGATCGTCGCGCCGCAGTTGTATGTCGCGGTCGGCATATCGGGCGCGATTCAGCATCTGGCCGGCATGAAGGACGCGAAGGTCATCGTCGCCGTGAACAAGGACGCGGAAGCGCCTATTTTCAGCGTCGCGGATTACGGGCTCGTGGACGATCTGTTCGAGGCGGTGCCGCAGCTCGTGAGGGGGTTGTGATGGGCTGAGTCCCGTGGGATTGACCGCCTCCTGATCCTGCCTTGAAGCAGCGTGTCGATGCGCGCTTACTTCGTGTGGACTTGGTCTGCTGTCCCCGGCATATAACCGCCCTCCCGTGTTCATAGGCGACGAAAGCGCTAATTGTCGACGATGCCAACTGGCTTGACAGCGTTTCCGGAGCCGATCGAAAGATGCCGTTTCACACCTTTCCGCGGCCCTCGCTTCCTTGGCTAGCTGTTACGCGAGGTCCGCCTGTCATCGACGACCAGCGCGCGTGTCGCCTCCCGACCCATAGGCGACGCTCGCACTGCCGTCGTCTCAACGTCGGCTATCGGAAGGTGAGCCGCCCCTCGCATCGACGTGCGGCGACAGCGATTGTCTGCGGCACAGAGAACCGGGGTGATCCCGCAGTGCCGCTGCCTCTTCTTCAACGCGTGAAAACGACGCATCACCAGCGCTCCATGGCGTCTTGCAGCGCGTGCACACAAGGTGGTTACAGTGGAAGCAGGCGTGGGTGGGCCGACGCCGGGCGAAGCCGCGAGTCCGGCATGGAAAGCGCCCGCCGTTGAACGGACGCGGTCAGCTGGGGATTTCATGGACGCGCTCGTGCTCATGGCGTCACATCCGACGGAGATGTCCGGTCGCAGCGGGATGCCGCGCCGCATGCCTATCGAGTTGTTTCGAGATGATGCGGAGTACCGGGGCGACGACTACCCCAGTCAGCCACGTTCGTTGCGGCTTTTGATTGCCATTTTCGCCCTGCGACCAACGGTGGCACCCTCGCCTGCCGGAAGGCGGCGCCGACAATCGAACTGGCCGATAAGTCGGTCGACGATAGGTTGGCGCAGCCGTTCGAACTCGATGCCAACGACGCTACATACCAGTGGAACGCCGCACGCGGTTATAACCCCTGTGCCTGACCTAGGGAGCGTGAGGCTGCGGTCCTCGCCATTAACGCCGCCGACAATGAGCGCTGTCCGCCGGAGACCGCTGATGGAGCGGGCTTGCAATTTGTGCGCAACGGCCGGCTGCTTCTAATACCTGGCAGCGAGGACACGTGCGGTCACGGTACGAACGTGCTGGCACGCTTTTACAAGCGGGAACTAAATGAACTGCTGCGAACGGCCCCACGCACAGGCGATCAACGCTTTGCGGTCGGATAACGTCGATAGTCCTGTAGCTCGCTGTTGCATGAATTGGCGCTAGCGTTTCTCTTCTAGCCAAAGAGGTTGTGCTGAATACCAATAAGATGCTCAGTAAGCGCCTTCACCGCTGCATCTGTGTCGCGGTCTCTGAGGGCTTCAACGATTTCACGATGCTGGGCCTCATATTCCTTGCGCCGTTCCGGAGTCAGCGAGCGCGCTTTAAGGCGCCCCCATTCGCCTTGCTCTCGCACGCGATTCGTCAACTCAAGGATCTTGAGGAAAAAAGAGTTATGCGTTGCAAGTGCGAAAACTCGGTGGAGCTGACCGTCCCAATGCTCAAACTCCTCGATAGTCTGCGCGGCCTCCGAGCGCTCGATGCATTCGATCATCTTTGCGAAATCTGCGCCCGTCGCATTGCGGGTGATAAGCCGAGGCATAAGCGGTTCGATCAGGAGTCGCGCTTCCATCAGTTCAGCGGGACTCGTCTGGTCCTCCGGTGGCGGTTCTGCTCGCTCGCGAATCCTCGCAGGGAATGTACTGGCAGCCCCGGGCCGCACGAAAGTGCCGCTGCCGACGGACTGCGTGATCAGTCCGCGCTCTTTCAAATCCTGGAGCACCCTCCGGACGGCCCCTCTCGATGCTCCAAACTGCTCGCTCAAAAGGCGCTCGGCAGGCAACTTCGCCCCTTCGCTCAACCGACCAGACGCGATCTCTTCACGCAGATACGCTGCCAGCGTCTTCGCGCCGGCCGCCCGAACCGTGCTGCCACGACTGTCAACGTCGCTCATTCTTTTGCTCCAGTCTTTCGCACGGAAATGTCGCGGGCGATGTGCCCGCCATCAGCGACGGCGCGCAGCGACTGGCGCGCGGCATTGCCGCCATGCTGTTCGATGCTGACCGCGACCGGCATTTCGCTGCGCTCGAAGCCTTCGACAGAGCCGAGTTGCTCGGCGACGAATGGCGAGACGCGGACGCGCCTTAACCTTTCTCAAGGAGCTTCGATGATTCCCCCCCTCCGACTCTCCGACGACGATGTCGTCGCGCGGCTTGCCGGCATTGCACCGCATGGCACGACGGCCGAGTTACGCGCCGCGCGCGGCGATGCATCACGCTTCACACAGGGCAGCTTCGATGCGCTGTTCGCACCCGATGCGACAGGGCTTTCTCTCGACGAGAGATTGGCCGCAGCCGCCTATGCCGCACATTTTGCCCGCGCATATGATGCTGCGGACTTTTATCGGCAATCCATTGAAGCGGGCGACGTCCGACACGTGCTCGATTCATTCATCGCCGACGACTTGGCACCGGCCGGAACGGAAGCCCGGCTTACCGCGATTCTTGCGCATACGCGCGCGCTGAGCGTGCTCGACGCAAGCGCCGACCGGGCAGCGCTCGGCAAACTCGAGCACGTCGGGCTGTCCACGCCTGCCATCGTCGCGCTGTCGCAATTGGTGGCGTTCGTGTCATATCAGGTACGGGTCGTGGCAGCGCTGCGGGCACTGGAGGCGTCGGCATGATGCGCTCCCATGCATTCACTTCGCAGACGCTCGGATGGACTTCGTGGCTGGACAAGGCGGACCTGTCGCAGGCCACGCCGGAGCAAATCGCCGTACTGGAAAAGAGTCATCCGCAGGCGAAGACGTCCGATTACTATCTTCTGCTGGCTCACGAGCCGCAGATCCTCGAACAGCGTTCGGGTGCGTTCAACAGCGTCATGTATGCGCCTCGCGGTCTGCCACGCGCCGAGCGCGAATTGGCCACCACGGTCGTGTCGCGCGTCAACGGCTGTGTGTATTGCGCATCGGTGCATGCGCAGCGCTTCACTCAACTCGCGAAGCGGGACGATGTGATCGCACAGGTCTTCGCCGACCCGCAGACGGCCGGCACCACCGACCGCGAGCGCGCCATCGTGCGCTATGCAATCGATCTCACGCTCGCACCGGAATCGATCGATGCAGAGTCTGTCGCCGCACTCGCGGCGGCGGGGCTGACCCGGCCCGAGATCCTCGACCTGTCCTACGCGGTGGCGATGTTTGCGTGGGCCAACCGGCTGATGCTCACACTCGGAGAGCCGGTGCTTCCGGACTGAAGCAAGAACGAAGCGCCGCACGCGGTCCGAAGCCCGCGTGTACGGGATCAACCGCGCCGGAAACTCGCGCCGATATGCGGCGCCTGCAAACGCGCACCTTGCCCCAGCAACTTTTCGCGCAGCGTGCCTTCGGCGTAATGCTGCTTGTAGACGCCGCGCCGCTGAAGTTCCGGTACGAGGTATTGCACGATGTCGTGAAAGGTGCGCGGCGACTCGACCCAGGTCAGATTGAAACCATCGATGCCGGTTTCTTCGACCAGCGCCTGCAGTTCATCGGCCACTTGAGCGGCATCGCCGACCACGACCGCGCCGCGGCCACCGATCGACACGAACTCCACCGCGTCCCGCACGGTCCATTCGCGTTCCGGATCGAGTTTGCTGAACGACGCGAGCGCGGATTGTCCGGCGTCGGTATCGACATAGCTGAGCGTATCGTCCGGCCGGTAGCGCGACAGATCGATGCCGGTCCATCCCGACAGCAGCGCCAGCGCGCCCTCGTCGCTCGCGCGTTCTCGATACGCGGCGTAACGGGCTTGCGCGCGCTCGGCGGTTTCATCGACGATCACAGTGAGCATGGCGAACAGCAGCGCGCTGTCCGGTTCGCGCCCCGCCTCGCTCAGTGCCGAGCGGATGGCGCGCGCCGAACTGCGCAGACCATTACGCGTCGGCGCGCCGAGAAAGATGCATTCGGCATGCCGCGCCGCGAAGCGAGTGCCGCGCGCCGACCCGCCCGCCTGAAACAGCAGCGGCGTTCGTTGCGGTGATGGCTCACACTGAAAAATGCCTTCGCTATCGAAATAGCGGCCTTTGTGCTCGACAGAGTGGATGCGCGCAGGGTCGGCGTATATGCCACGTGATGCATCGCGTTGAAGCGCGGCATCTTCCCAGCTTCCTTCCCAGAGCTTGTAGCAAACCTCGAGAAACTCGTCGGCCCGATCGTAGCGCTCGTCGTGCGCGCGCAGTTCGTTCTGGCCAAGACTGCGCGCTCCGCTTTGCAGATACGACGTGACGACGTTCCAGGCCACACGTCCCTGGCTCAGGTGATCGAGCGTCGTGAACCGCCGGGCAAGCAGATACGGCGCCTCGTAGGCGACCGAAACCGTCACGCCGAAGCCGAGGTGCTGTGTTGCGTGCGCCATCAGCGGAATCAGCGGTACGGGGTCGTTCATCGGCGTTTGCGCGGCGGTGCGCAATGCGGCGTCCGGACTGCCGCCGTAGACATCGTAGAGGCCGGTCACATCGCCCAGAAAAAGACCGTCGAACAGGCCGGCTTCGAGCGTTTGCGCAAGGTCGACCCAATAGCGCGTATTCAGATAGGAGACGGATTGGTCGCCCGGTGCGGTCCATTGACCAGGGGCAAGGTGGCCGACGCAATTCATCATGAACGCGTTGAGACGGATCTGGCGGGGCATGGGAGTCCGGGTAAAAATGGCTAACCCTAGAGTCTAAGGTTCGGGCCGCCCTGCCGTTTGACGATCTTTTCATACGCTTATGCGCTGACGCGATATAAGGAAATCGCGCGCGCCGGAATGCAAACTGCATTCGCCATGCAGTTGCGGGGCCCTCCATAAACGAAGCGCAGATGATGTGCGAGGTGAGTCGCATCACCATCCGCGCTTTGCTTCAACGACGTCCCGACAGATGCTTCATTACCGAGACGAAGCGATCTGCTTCATCGCACGTGTTGTAGAACGCGAGTGACGGCCGCACGGTCGCTTCCACGCCGAATCGCCGCAAAATAGGCTGCGCACAGTGATGCCCCGAGCGCACCGCGATGCCCTCTTCGTTCAGCGCCTTACCCACTTCTTCCGTCTCATACCCCTTCAACACGAAGGACAACACGCTCGCTTTATCCTTCGCCGTGCCGATCAATCTGACACCGGGAATCGGCGCAAGCAGGTTGGTGGCATACGCGAGCAGATCATGTTCGTATCGCCCGATATTCTCGATGCCGATACGCGTGACATAATCCAGCGCCGCGCCCAGACCCACCGCATCCGCGATATTGCCCGTCCCTACTTCGAAGCGATTCGGCGGCCCTTGGAACACGGTGCGTTCGAACGTGACGTCCTGAATCATATTGCCGCCACCTTCCCACGGCGGCATATCTTCCAGCACGTCACGCCTGCCATACACCGCGTCGATGCAACGTCGGTCCAAAAACCTTGTGGCCCGAGAACACGAAAAAGTCGGCATCGATCTGCTGCACATCTACTCGCATATGCGATACAGACTGCGCGCCATCCACCAGCGCACGCGCACCCGCACGATGCGCCATCGCCACGATTTCCTGCACCGGCACGACCGTGCCCAGCGCATTCGACGCCTGCGTCACGGATACGATCTTCACGCGTCCGTTGAGCATGCGCTGATACTCGTCGAGCTTCACCTGACCGGAATCATCGACGGGAATCACGCGCAGTTTCGCGCCCTTCAGCGCCGCGAGTTGCTGCCACGGCACGATGTTGGCGTGATGCTCCAGATGCGACACGATGATCTCATCGCCTTCGCCGACATTCTTCACGCCCCACGACTTCGCGATCAGATTGATCCCTTCCGTCGTGCCACGCACGAAGATGATTCCATCCGTCGATGCCACGTTGATAAAGCGCCGCACGGTATCGCGTGCGCCTTCGTAGGCGTCGGCCGCGCGCCCCGCGATGGTATGTGCCGCACGATGGATATTCGAATTCTCGTGCGCATAGCAATACGCGAGCCGATCGATCACCGCCTGCGGCTTCTGCGTGGTCGCGGCGTTGTCGAACCAGACCAGTTGCTTGCCGTTCACGCGCTCCTGAAGTATCGGGAAATCGCGACGAATGGCGTTGAGGTCGAATGGCGGATGCGCCGACGGCGCAAGCGGTTTGGCGTGCGTGCGCGAGTCGTCGGTGAAATAAAACGGCGCGGAGGCTGGTGCGACGGGTGGTTCCAATGACAACGACTTCAGGAAATCCTCGTTATGGAATCCAAACGATTCCGTATCGATCGATTTCAGGCCGTTGCGCTGCGGAAACGAAGGCTGACCGCCTTCACTCCAAAAATAATAGCCCGACGCCACTGCTTGCGATGCCGCCGGACGTTCCGCCTCCACCGGTTCCGTACCGAGCGCGGCGCCACCAAAACGCGGTTCGAGCGCAGGCGCGACCGTTTGCACGAGATCCGGCACGCCGTCATGCGCAACCGCATGCGGGGCAAGCGCAGGCACGCGGTTCCCGAGCGCCAGCACATGAAGCGGTGACGAGGGCGCGAGATTCGCACCGGGCACTATGCCTTGCGGGATCGCATTGCCCGGAATGCCCGTACCCGTCCCGCCCGGACCCGCTAGCGCGGACCCCGGCGGCGCAGGATTGCTGATGACGCTTTCGTAAAACAAGGCCGTCTATAGCCATCAAAATCAATTGTCCGAGGTGCGGTCCCGAAGCCGAACCAAGCAATTTTCATTTGTATAGAAGCGCGCATGCACGCCGGCCGCCGGCGATGATTTGCATTGCGCGCATTCGACGCTATCGATCCGAGAAACGCGTATTTGGTCCGTCCGGTCGTGCTTTCTATACTCGCAGTTCCGTCAGCACTCGCCTCGTGAGAGTGCCAATTCAGATAGATCAACCGTAGCCGCCGGAGGAATAGCAGATGAGTTTGCGTCCCTTGCACGATCGCGTGATCGTCAAAAGACTGGACCAGGAAACGCGCACTGCGTCAGGGATCGTGATTCCCGAAAGTGCAGCCGAGAAGCCCGATCAGGGCGAGATTCTCGCCGTCGGACCCGGCCGGCGCGATGCCGACGGAAAGCGCGTCGAACCGGATGTACAGGTGGGCGACCGCGTGTTGTTCGGCAAATACTCGGGACAGGCCGTCAAGGTCGATGGCAACGAACTGCTCGTGCTGCGCGAAGAGGACATCGTCGCAGTCGTGAACGCAAAATAAGGAGTGTCGGATATGGCAGCAAAGGACATTGTTTTCTCGGACAGCGCCCGCTCGAAACTGATCGAGGGCGTCAATATTCTCGCCAACGCCGTGAAGGTCACGCTGGGTCCGAAGGGCCGCAATGTCGTGCTCGAACGCAGTTTCGGCGCACCGATCGTGACCAAGGACGGCGTGTCGGTGGCGAAGGAAATCGAGCTTGCGGACAAGTTGCAGAATATCGGCGCGCAACTGGTCAAGGAAGTGGCATCGAAGACCAGCGATCTCGCCGGCGACGGCACGACCACGGCGACGGTGCTGGCGCAAGCCATCGTTCGCGAAGGCAATAAGTATGTTGCGGCAGGCCTGAATCCGCTGGATCTGAAGCGTGGCATCGATCGCGCCGTGATCGCTGCGGTCGAAGAGCTGAAGAAGATCAGCAAGCCGACAACCACGAGCAAGGAAATCGCGCAGGTCGCCACGATCTCCGCCAACGGCGAAGAATCGATCGGCCAGCGCATTGCGGAAGCGATCGATCGCGTCGGCAAGGAAGGCGTCATCACGGTGGAAGACGGCAAGTCGCTCGCCGATGAACTCGATGTGGTCGAAGGTCTGCAATTCGATCGCGGTTATCTGTCGCCCTACTTCGTGAACAATCAGGACCGCCAGGTCGCAGCCATCGACGAGCCGTATATCTTGCTGCACGATAAGAAGGTGTCCAATATCCGCGATCTGCTGCCGGTGCTCGAGCAGGTGGCGAAGGCGGGGCGTCCGCTGCTCATCATCGCGGAAGATGTGGAAGGTGAAGCGCTCGCTACGCTAGTCGTGAACAACATTCGCGGCATCCTCAAGACGGTGGCCGTTAAAGCGCCGGGCTTCGGCGATCGTCGCAAGGCCTTGCTCGAAGATATCGCCATTCTCACGGGCGGCCAGGTGATCTCGGAAGAAACGGGTCTGACGCTGGACAAAGCCACACTCGCTGAACTGGGCCAGGCCAAGCGCGTGGAAGTGGGCAAGGAGAACACGACTGTCATCGACGGCGCGGGCGACACGAAGAATATCGAAGCACGCGTGAGGCAGATTCGCGCGCAGATCGAGGAAGCCACGTCGGACTACGATCGCGAGAAGTTGCAGGAACGCGTGGCGAAGCTCGCGGGCGGCGTGGCCGTGATCAAGGTGGGCGGCGCGACGGAAATTGAAGTGAAGGAAAAGAAGGACCGCGTGGACGACGCACTGCACGCCACGCGCGCGGCAGTGGAAGAAGGCATCGTGCCCGGCGGCGGCGTGGCGCTGATTCGCGTGAAGCAGGCCATCGCCGATCTGAAGGGCGCAACGCCGGATCAGAACGCGGGGATCAAGATCGTGCTGCGTGCACTCGAAGAGCCGCTGCGTCAGATCGTATCGAACGCGGGCGAGGAAGCGAGCGTGGTGGTGTCTAAAGTTGCCGAAGGCACCGGCAATTTCGGCTACAACGCCGCAACCGGTGAGTACGGCGATCTGGTCGAAGCCGGCGTGCTCGATCCGACCAAGGTCACGCGCACGGCCTTGCAAAACGCGGCGTCGGTGGCGGGTCTGCTGTTGACGACGGATGCAACTATCCACGAAGCGCCCAAGGATGCCGCACCGGCTGCGTCACCCGGCGGTCCCGGCGCGGGCGGTCCGGGCTTCGACTTCTGATTCTGTCCGCTTGCCCGCTTCATGCAACCCCGCGTCGCTTCGCGCGATGCGGGGCTTCTTATATGCGAATACTCCGCCACCTGGACTGTCACAAAATTCAGGATGCCTTGAATAAATTCGCAATCGGCAGCGTGTGGGCGTAGACCACCCCGGCGCGCAGTATCACGGCGACTGCGTAGGCTTCGTCGAGTGCTCCCGGCAACACGCCGCTCTCTACAGCGCGCGTATGAAGCTGTGCGCGCAAGGCCTGATTGTCCTGTGCCTGCGCAACGGCGGCTGCCGTGACCAGACGCAACGCAACGGGCAGCGTGTCGTCGCGCAATACTGCGCTTGCGAATTCATCGCGGCTCGCACCGATCGCCGTCTGCGTCAGCGCCGAATCAGGCTGCCCGACGCGCAGATCTTCGTCGATGCGCAACGTACCGCGACCATACGTTTCCAGCGCTGCCGTGATGTAGGACGCCGCGATCAGTTCGTCGAGCGACGCTCCGAGTCGTTTGGCAATTTCCGCGTGATGCTCGATGCAGTACTCGCAGCGCGTCGCCTGAGCGACCGCCACGGCGATCAGGTGTTTGTCGCGGCTCGATAACAAGCCGTCATTCCAGTGCGGCTGCGAGAGGCGGCGAAACGCCTGCGCGTGGGCATTGCGCGTTTCGAGCGCGGCGAGTGAGCGGGCTTCGGCTTGATGGGTCATGGCGTGAAGATTGAGAGGAGTTCTGTGTCGCAGAGGCGAACCGTACACCATTCGTACGCATTGCGCAGTGCTGTTCGATGCACCACCGGTGCGCATCGAACCGTCATATGCAGCGCAGATTTAATTGGTTCGGCATAGCGCGCTTTGTTGCTATCGTGCGGTCCCGCCCGTCCTGGAAAGTTATCGGACGCGCCACGAACATTAAATCGATCCAAGGGGAATCACACGTGTCCATCAACAGTTCGCCCACGCTCCTGCAGCGCTGGTCGCGGCCGCTCGCCATCGCGGCGCTTTTCCTCGCGGGCCTGAGCAGCGTTCATGCGCAGACGCCCAAACGCGGCGGCACGCTCACGGTCATCGCACAGCCGGAGCCGGTGATCCTGACGGCGGCTCTGAGCACGTCGTCGCCAACCGGCATCTTCAGTACGAATGTCTTCGACGGTCTTATCGAATACGACAATGCGTTTCACTTGAAACCCGGCCTTGCGGTGAAATGGGCGTTCTCGCCGGACGGCAAGACGCTGACGCTCAATTTGCGTCAAGGTGTGAAGTGGCACGACGGCAAGCCCTTCACCTCGGCAGACGTGAAGTGGACACTCGAAAACGTCTGGAAGAAATATCATCCGCGCAATCAGGCGCTGTTCGCCAATGCGGAAAGCGTGGATACCCCCGACGATTACACCGTCATCGTGCATTTCTCGAAGCCTTCGCTCGCGGTGCTGAGTTCGCTCAACAGCAACGGCGCGCAAGTGCTGCCGAAGCATCTGTATGAAGGCACGGACATTCTCAACAATCCGTATAACAACAAGCCGGTCGGCACGGGACCGTTCATCTTCCGTAAGTGGGTGAAGGGTGACTACATCCTGCTCGAACGCAATCCGGACTACTGGGACAAGGGCAAGCCGTATCTCGACAAGGTCATCTACCGCGTGATTCCCGATGGCGGCGCGCGCACTGCCGCGCTCGAAAAGGGTGAAGTGCAATATGCGCCGCTCAGCCCGGTCCCCGCGCGCGATGCACAGCGCCTCGCCAAGCTGCCGACGCTCAAGGTCGATACCAAGGGTTACGAATGGCTCTCGCCGTGGCTGTTCCTCGATATCAATAATGAGCGCCCGCAACTCAAGGATGCTCGCGTCCGACAGGCGCTTTATCTGGCCATCGATCGCAATGCGTATAACCGGGTGGTCTGGTCCGGATTCGGGAAACCGGCGGTGAGCCCGGTGGTATCGACGCTGACCGAATTCTTCGAGCCGAACGTGCCGCAGTATCCGTACGATGTCGCCAAGGCCAATGCACTGCTCGATCAGGCCGGCTACAAGGCGGGGGCGAACGGCACGCGCTTCAAGCTGACCATCGACTATCTGCCTTATGGCGATGAATTCCTGCGCAGCGCAGAATTCATCAAGCAGGCGTTCAAGCGTATCGGTATCGATGCCGACATCCGCAATCAGGACACACCGACCTATACGCGCCGCATCTATGGCGACCGCGATTACGACGTGACGATCCAATGGTATGCAGGCTTCTCCGATCCGCAAGTGGGCGTCACGCGTGAATATCAGTCGGACAGCATCGGCAAGAACATTCCGTTCACCAATGGCTCGGGCTACCGCAATGCGCAGGTCGATCAATGGATCCGCGAAGCGCAGGCGTCCGGGGATCAGGCCGAACGCGTGAAACTCTTCAAGCAGTTTCAGCGTCAGGTGCAGACCGACCTGCCCTCGCTGCCGCTGCTCGAACTGCACTTCTTCACCGTGCATTCGGCCGATCTGAACGATACGGTCTCGGGCGTCGATCAGGTCTACGGATCGTTCAAGAACGTCTGGTACACCGACCCGTCGAAGCATCCCTAAAACATGAGCGATCTCGGCTTATCCGGCCCGCAGCGCGCCGCACGATGGGTGTCCGTCGCGCTGCGCCACGTCGTGCAACTCGTGGGCGTGGTGCTCGGCATCGCGGTGGTGAACTTCTTTCTGCTCAGACTCGCGCCGGGCGACGCCGCTCAGGTCATCGCCGGCGAGTCCGGCGGGGCGTCGGCGGCGTATCTCGCCGCGCTGCGCCAGCAGTTCGGGCTGGATCAGCCGCTCTACGTGCAGTTCTTCAAGTACCTCGGTCATCTCGCGCATCTCGATCTCGGCTATTCGTTTCGCGAAGGCATGCCGGTGGCCGAACTGATCTGGCATCGAGTGCCCGCGACTTTGCTGCTGATGGGCGCCGCCGTGCTGCTCGCTGCGCTGGTCGGCGTCATGCTCGGCGCACTGGCGGCGTGGTATGCGGGCAGATGGGTCGATGTCGTCATCTCTGCTTTGTCGCTGCTGTGTTTCGCGACGCCGTTGTTCTGGACCGGCCTGATGCTGGTGGTGGTGTTCTCCGTGTGGCTCGACTGGCTGCCGGTCGGCGGCATGCAGACCATCTCATCGGGGCTCAACGGTTGGGCGCATGTCGTCGACGTGATCCATCATCTGATTTTGCCTGCTGTCACGCTCGCGCTGTTCTATGTCGCCACCTATGCGCGGCTGATTCGCGCGACCATCATCGAAGTACGGCGCGAAGATTACGTCCGTACCGCCATTGCACGCGGCGTGCGTCCCTGGCGTCTGTTTCGCGTGCACGTACTGCGCAATGCGCTGATTCCTTTCGTGACGATGCTCGGCATGCAGATCGGCTCGGTGATCGGCGGCGCGGTCGTGGTGGAGACCGTGTTTTCCTGGCCCGGCCTCGGACGTCTTGCCTTCGATGCGCTGGTGCGCCGCGATCTTAACGTGCTGCTCGGCATCTTGCTCTGCAGCTCGGTCCTCGTCGTGCTGGTCAACTGGGCCACCGACGCCGTGAACCGCTGGCTCGATCCGCGCATCGTCTGAGAACGTTCATGTCCGATCTTTCGCTTACTCGTCTCACCCGTTCCTGGCGCTGGCTGCGCGCACCGTCCGCGCTGATCGGTGGCGTCATGCTGGCGGGCGTGATCGCCGCGGCGCTGTTCGCACACTGGCTGCGTCCCGGCGACCCGCTCGAACTTGTCGCCGAGCCCTTCCTCCGACCTGGGCAGGATCCGGCCTTTCCGCTCGGCACGGACATGCTCGGGCGCGATATTCTGGCCGGGCTGCTGTACGGCGCGCGTGCGTCGCTACTGATCGCTGCTGCCGCAACGCTCATCAGTGTCGTGCTCGGTGTTCTGGCGGGCTTGTTCGGTGGATATTTCGGCGGCTGGGCGGACCGCGAGATCAACCGCATCACGGTGTTTTTCCAGACCGTGCCGCCGTTCCTGTTCGCGCTCGCCATCGTCGCCATCGTGCAGCCCTCAGTGCTGACGATCGCACTTGCCATCGGTGTCACGTCCTGGCCGAATCTCGCGCGGCTGGTGCGCGCAGAAACTCAGAAGCTGCGGCATGGGGAAATGGTTCAGGCCAGCATCGCGCTAGGGGCGAGCGACCTGCGAATCATCCTGTCGGAGGTGTTGCCGAACACGCTGACGCCGGTGCTCGTGTCCTCGACCTTGCTGGTGGCCACGGCCATTCTCACTGAGTCTGCCCTCGCCTTCCTTGGCCTGGGCGATCCCAACGTCGCAAGCTGGGGCAACATGGTCGGCGCGGGGCGCGAGGTCTTGCGCACGGACTGGTATATCGCGACGCTGCCCGGCATCGCGATACTGGTGACGGTGCTGGCGCTCAACCTGCTCGGCGATGGTCTCGCCGCGCTGTTCGGACTACGGGCGCAGCGCTGAAGCCGTGTCAGGCAGCGACCGGATCGCTGCTCGCACCGTGACGCTGCCCGGCCACCGACGCAATCAGCGCGCGGGTATAAGGATGCGACGGCTTCGACCAGATTTCGTCGTGACCGCCTCGCTCCACGATCCGTCCGTCCTGCATCACCATCACGCGGTCGGCGATATATCGCACGACGGCGAGATCGTGCGAGATGAACAACATCGAGAGCCCGAACTGATCTTTCAGATCGCACAGCAGATTCAGGATCTGCGCCTGAATGGAAACATCGAGTGCGGACACGGGTTCGTCGCAAATTAGCAGCGCGGGTTCAAGAATCAGCGCCCGCGCAATGCCGATGCGCTGCCGCTGGCCGCCCGAAAACTCATGCGCATGACGCTTCGCGGCACTTGCGGGCAGACCGACCGCATCCAGCATGGCGTTGATCTTGCGCTCGCGATCGCGTCTGGGCACGGTGCCTTGCACGTCGAGTGCGAACGCCAGAATCTGCCCGATCGTCTTGCGCGGATTGAGCGATGCATACGGGTCCTGAAACACCATCTGCATCTTGTGCCGGTGCGGGACGAGTTCGCGCCGTGACAACTTCGCGATGTCCGCGCCATCGAGCACTATGCGTCCGGACTGCGGTTCGATCAGGCGCATGATGGTGCGCGAGAGCGAAGACTTGCCGCACCCCGATTCGCCGACGAGACCGAGCGTCTCGCCCCGCGAGATATCGAAAGATACGTCACGCACGACATGACGCGCGCCACGCGAGGTCGCATAGACCGTGTTCACGTGGTCTACCGAGAGGAAAGGCGCGTTGCTTGCAGGCAGGTCTGACCGTACAGCACGCTCCGGCACATGGAGGGCGAAATCCGGCTTCCCTGCCGGCGAGAGCACGGCCCGAATCTCAGGCAGACGCGCATCGCGGTAGTGCTTGTCGGCGGACAAGTCCAGCGCTGCGCCCAGCAGGCCGCGCGAATAGGCATGACGCGGACGATCGAGCACCTCGCGCGTCGGGCCCGCCTCGACCGACTGACCATCGTGCATGACGATCACGCGATCCGCCCAGTCCGACACCACGCCGAGATCGTGGGTAATGAGCAGGAGCGCCATCGACAGATCGCGGCGAAGGTCATCGAGCAGACGCAGAATCCCTGCCTGCACGGTAACGTCGAGTGCGGTGGTGGGTTCGTCGGCGATCAAAAGCACGGGTTCGCACGCAATTGCCGCAGCGATCATTGCGCGCTGGCGCTGCCCGCCGGAAAGATGATGCGGATGGTCGTCCGCACGGCGCGCGGGCTCGGGAATGCGCACCAGATCGAGCAATTCGATCGCACGCTTTTTCGCCGCCGTACGCGACATACCCCGGTGCAGGATGAGTGCTTCCGCGACCTGCGTGCCGATGCTCAGCACCGGATTGAGCGAGGTCATTGGCTCCTGAAAAATCATCGACATGCGACTGCCGCGCAAGTCCGCGAGTCGACTTTCCGGTGCACTCAGAAGATCGACGCCCTCGAAACGCGCCGTGCCTTGCGTGAGCGCATGCTTAGGCAACAGGCGCATCAGCGACATGGCAGTGGTGGATTTGCCACAACCCGACTCGCCCACCAGCGCGAGAGATTCACCCGCTGCAATATCGAAAGAAAGATCCCGTACGGCGCGGTGCGCACCATAATCGACATTGAGCCGATGCACCTGGAGAAGCATGGATGGGGAATCGCTGGACATGAGAAGGTGACGGGCAAAGGCAGAGACCTTAGCAGAGCATACGCGCAAACTGAACTAACTAAATCTGCTAAACACAGTGCCCCAAAGGCCGTTCGGCATTCCACCCTCATCCGGCGACTGGCGCGCTAGACAGTTAGTTGCAACCTTGAACCTGACAGACGATCAATCTCAGCGTACTTATTTAGGAATCTTTAGTGACCCGCCCGCTTGTTGCTCTGATCGATCCACAGCCGCGCCCAACGCCATGCGTAGGCGATGGCATGATCGGCCTCGAAAAAGTAATCGAGTTCACTGAAGGTGAAAGAAGCGCCGAGCGGAGCCGATCGATTTTCGATAATCAGGTTTGCCGCGTACAGCCCACTCGGAAGCACATCGGCCGATGGCGCGACTTCATATCCCTTGTAAAGCATGAAGAGTTCCATGAAGCGCCTGCCTTGATGGCAGAAAACAAACTCATGCTATTACCACGAAACAGCCTCAACAAAGAACTCTTTAGCCTTAGCAAATCTTCGGGTGCACCGATAGCACATTACCGATTGCGTTTATCCGGAAAGGAATCCGGCCGTTTTTGTTTTCAGCATCGCTTCGGATTACATACGACTCCTTACGGGCATTACAAATCAGAAATCGTTCGTTCGGCTACTGTCAACGCGACCGTAATATCCGGCTTCCCTCGAAACTCGGGGTTAACACTTAACTAAGGAAGCGAATGAAACGAGTCGCACTCGCCGGCGCCGCCGGCTTATTGGCCGCTCTTCCGGGTATCGTCCACGCACAAAGCTCCGTCACGTTGTATGGGCTGGTCGACGCCGGTATCGCCTATACGAACAACCAGCGCGGCGCCTCGAATATCCAGTCGACGAGCGGCAAGCAGAGCGGCAGCCGGTGGGGTCTCAAAGGCGTGGAAGATCTCGGTGGCGGCTACAAGGCTGTATTCACCATCGAAAATGGCTTCCGCATCAACGATGGCACGCTCGCTCAGGGCGGACGCGAGTTCGGGCGTCAGGCCTTTGTCGGTCTGGCGAAAACCGGTATCGGCACACTGACGCTCGGACGCCAGTACGACCCGAACACCGACCTGCTCACGCCTTATGCCGGTCCTGGCTTCTGGTCGCCCGCCACGCATATCGGCGATAACGACAACCTGAACCAGACGTTTCGCATCAACAATGCGGCGAAGTTCAGAAGCGATACCATCGCGGGCTTCACGGTCGATGCACTGTATGCCTTCAGCAATCAGGCAAACGGCGGCGCGGGCACCGGCTTCGGCAACAACCGTGCGTGGGGCGTGGCCGCGAACTACGCCAACGGTCCGTTGTCGCTCGGCGCGGGCTACTACAAGCTCGATCATCCCGACACGGGCACGAATACGAGCGGCGCGATCGGCGGCGCATCCACCACGACGGGCGATGACTACAGCGGTGCGTTCTTCTATGGCCTGAACGGCGGCGTGAACCGTCAGCAAGTGGCCGTGGCGGGCGCGAACTATGCCATTGGCAGCCTGGCGACCGTCGGCTTCGCATGGAGCCATACGCAACTCGATTACAACGACGGCTCATCGCGCAAGTTCAATAACTACGACGTGAACGGCCGCTACAACCTCTCGCCATCGACCACGCTCGTGGGTGTCTACACCTTCACCGATGGCCGCGCCAACAGTCTGCCGGGCACCACGGGCACGCTGAAGCCGCGCTGGCACCAATTCACGTTGGGCGTGGACTACGCCTTGTCCAAGCGCACCGATGTCTACCTGTCCGGCGTGTATCAGCTCGCAGCAGGCGATGCGTCGACGCGCGTGGGCACCGGCTATCAGAAGATCGCGGCTATCGCGGATGCGGGCACGGCTTCGTCGACGAACCGGCAAGTAGCGGCGTTCGGTGGCCTGCGCGTGAAGTTCTGACGTGACAGCGTTGATTAGCGCGGCAGCGCGCGTGCTCATAAGCATCGAATAATTCGTTCGTTTGCCTGATAAATTGAGCGACGTATCGTCACGCGTGTAGTGGGTGGAAAGTAAAATGTCCTAACGGCGGACCCGACAGCAACGGGGCACGCTTCGTGCGCAACGCCTACGTCGAGGTCCGCCGTCGAAACCGGTGAAGGACACAGTCATGGCAACGGGCACGGTGAAGTGGTTCAACGACGCGAAGGGATACGGACTCATCACGCCGGATGACGGCGGCGACGATCTGTTCGCGCATTTTTCCGAAGTGCGCGCAGAAGGATTCAAGACGCTGCGTGAGAATCAAAAGGTAAATTACGAAGTCAAGCAAGGTCCGAAAGGAGGTCAGGCATCCCAGATCGATCCGCTTTGAGATGCCGTCAGGCGATGGGCCCCGCCTGCGTGATCGTGGAAATGAAACGCGCGGTGCGCGGGTCAGTTGGTTGACCGAAGAGTCGTCGTGACGGGCCCGCCTCCACGACAGCGCCGTTTTCCAGAAATACCGCGTCCTGAGCAATCGATGCGGCCATCGTGATACGTGAACGGTGCGTAGGTCCCCTCCGTGCCGACGCGGAACACGCCTGCCGACTTGATTTGCGCGAGGTCATCGGCAGCCGATGCCGTGGCGGCGGCAGCAGCGTTGAACATCGTGACGAGCAGCACAGAACGGATGACTTCATGTCGGACCTTTGTCAGCAAGAATGGCCGGAATTGGATGAGCGAACCACTGCCCGCGGCCGGTCGGCGAATTCTACCGGCGTTGCCTCGTGGCCCGATGATGCAATTCAGCAATGCAAAGCAAAAACGCGATCGACTTGGGATTGGTCATGCTGACGACATAGCCTTTCTTCATCGCCAGCCAGCCCGATTCGAGCCGCTCCGTTTGCAGGATCAATGGACGCCGGGCGTGTCGGATCATCCTGGCTCCGACCAGAATCAGATAACCGGCACCGACGAGCCGAACGACGACGTCGAGCCAGAGCACGTGACTCAGCAATAGCCCCACGCCGGTGACGGCGATGACTGCCCAGGTACCCGAAGCGGCGGCAAGACCGAGTCTGGTCATCACCCCTGCGCGACGCGAAACCATCGCCGAAGAAGTGACGATGGCGAAATTCGGGCCCGGGCTTGCGACGCTGAGCAGCAGCGCGCCTGCGAGCACGAGAAGAATGTGAATCTCATCCGGCATGACGTGGTCCTCGAGGTCAGCGTGACTCACATGATAGGCACGATCGGCGCGCCGATACCGCCCTGACCGATGAAATCCAGATATGCAATGCAACATAACGTCGTTCAGTTCGCCGCCGAACGCGATTAGGATCGAAACTCGTGGCGAACAAAGGGTTCATGAATCCGTTCGCACTCCGGGAGACTGGGGCGCACCCTGCCTCAGCTCGATGACTCCACGCCAGCACAGGTGCCCGTCGATGATTTCCTACCACAACGGCGCTGCGATTCAGGCATCAGCAGTCCGCATGGGCAATCTGTTCATTGCCCGCGCTTCGATCCTCGAGGAAGACGGCGAAGCCACTTCGCTGGGCGATCTCGGTGTATTCGCCAACAAGAAGGGCGCGTGCCGATTCGCGGTTCGCTGCGCCGCCGCGTTCATCGACGGCGACGTCATGCCGCTTCCTCCCTGCCGTATTGCTACGGCCTGACGGGACAGAAGGGCTGAACGGGCCGGAACCGGACGATCCGTCGAAAGTCTGCGTGCTCACGCGCGAACCAGCGAGTCGAGCAGCCAGGCTTCGAGCCGTCGCGCGCCATCCGGCATTTCGCAGCAAGTCAGGCGATGCACGGCGATTGCGTCAGCGAAGATGGAGATCGAAGAACGCCAATACGCGTGCCCGGGCAGCTTCGGCGGCGGCCGGGTGATAGGGCGCAAAGCCCTGACGATCGAAACCATGTCCGGCGTCTGCGTACGCCTCCACTTCGAGATTGATATTGCCCGATGCGCGCTGTTGAACGGCATCGATCACGGCCGGCGGCACCCACGGGTCGGTTTCGCCGAACAGATACAGCGACGGCTTGTTCGCGCGGGCGAGTTCATCGAGATGTGCGTCGCGACCGACACCGTAGTAGGACACCACGGCATCGACGGACTCGCGCGCGCCAGCGAGCGCCGCAATCCGGCCGCCCAGGCAATAGCCGAGCACGCCGACTGTCGCGCTCGCGCCCAGACGCTCGCGCAGCGCCTGTGCCGCCACACCGACGTCCGATACCACCGCGTCCGTATTAACCGCCGCACCCTGTTCTCGCGCCGCGTCCGGCTGATCGTAGTCGTAATGTTTCCCCGGCGATTGCCGCCAGAACAAATCAGGTACCAGCACCGCGTAGCCGAGCGCCGCATAACGTTGCGCTACGTCGTGCGCGAAGCTGTTGACGTTATAAACCTCCGGCAAGACGATCAGCCCGCGTCCGTTTTCCTTCGAATGCGCTTCAGGCGCAGCCAGAAATGCTTCGAAGCTGCGCCCGTCGCGGGTGGTCAGCGATATCCATTCAGACATGTCATGTCTCTATCGAGTTGATGCAGTTCAGTCGCTCACTTGTGTCGTCGCGGTCCATCACGATAGCCTCGCCTGCGAGTGCCGCTAACTAAGCAATGTCGATATGCATATCGCAGGAGGCCTCGTGAATTTTGGCGGCCGCGACGTCCGGCTCGGCGCTTGCGTCACGCGCCGCAAAGCAAAGCTGTATTTCTCGTTTTCTCAAAGTCCGCTGCGCCGATACCATCCGCATACTTACAAAGCGGGGTATCGGATATGACGAACGGGGCGCGCAGACGTTTCCTGGGCTGGCTTCTTGCAGTGGCACTGATCGGCGCGGAGACGGTTGCCGTGGCCGCCGCGCCCGTCAGCGGAGGCACGCTGACGTGGATCGTCACGCCCGAGCCCTCGTCCATCGTTCCGCTCACCACCACCGCAGGCGGCAATGCCGAGATCGGCCCGAAGGTCGTCGAGGGCCTGCTTACTTACGACAAGGATCTGAATCCGAAGCCGCTGCTCGCCACCGCGTGGTCGGTCAGCAAGGACGGCCTGCACTATCGCTTCACGCTTCGACAAGGCGTGAAGTGGCATGACGGCAAGCCTTTCACGTCCGACGACGTGGCGTTCTCCATCCTGACGCTCAAGCAGGTTCATCCGCGTGGCCGCAGCACCTTCGCCAACGTGACGGGCGTGGAGACGCCCGATGCTTATACGGCGATCATCGACCTGTCGAAACCCGCGCCGTTTCTGCTTACCGCGCTGTCGGGTTCGGAGTCTCCGATCATTCCAAAGCACCTCTACGAAGGTACGGACATCGTCTCGAATCCGCATAACAGCGCGCCGATCGGCACCGGTCCGTTCGTCTTCAAGAAGTTCGTGCGCGGCGACCATATTCTGTTCGAACGCAATCCGGACTACTGGGATAAACCGAAGCCCTATGTGGACCGCGTGATCGTTCGCTTCATTCCGGATGCGGCAGCCCGCGCCGCCGCACTCGAAACCGGCGCGGCGAATCTGGGCGATCAAGCCATTCCGCTATCGGACGTGAAGCGCTTCAGCAGCCTGCCGAATTTTCACGTCGATACCACCAACTGGCCCTATGTCAGCAACCATCAGCAACTGATCTTCAATCTGGACACGCCGGTCTTGAAGGACAAAGCCGTGCGGCGCGCGATCTCGCAGGCCATCGACGTCAACGCGCTGAACCGGGTGGTGTGGTACGGCTACGGAACAGTGTCGGCGGCGGCCATCGGCGTGGCCAACACGCGCTATCACAACGCCAACATTCACTACTTCCCCTACGATCCCGGCCAGGCCAACGCCGCGCTCGATCAACTCGGACTCAAGCGCGGTCCGGACGGCAAGCGCTTTACGCTGCGCGTGCTATACAACCCGTTCCAAGACCCGCGCGCCGCCGATTACGTCCGGCAATCGCTCGCGCGTATCGGCATCGACGCGCAGATCCAGAGCTACGATTTCGGCACCTACGTGGTCAAGGCCTATACGGACCGGGCCTTCGACATCACCTTCGAAGCGCTTGCCAATGTGTTCGATCCGACCGTGGGCGTGCAGCGCGTGTTCTGGTCGAAGAACTTCAAGATCGGCCTGCCCTTCTCGAACGCTGCCCATTATTTCAACCCCGAGGTGGACCGCCTGCTCGAAGCCGCGTCGGTCGAGACCGACGAAGGAAAGCGCCGTCAACTGTTCCTGCAATTTCAGCAGATCGTTCACGACGACATTCCGTCGATCGAGTTCGGCGCCAATCCGAACATCACGATCGTGTCCAACAAGGTCAGAAACTATGCGCCGACCGGCGAGGGCCTGCGCGGCAACTTCGCAGACCTCTACATCGAAAAGTAGCGACAGGCGGTCTGTCGACTCCGATCGTTCGTTAGCACGCCGGCCCCCATAACGATCGCACGAATCATTGGTTGTGCGGCAAGCCGCGCGGCCCTAGCCTCTTTCTTCTCTGCTGATCGCGGGCAAGCCGGCTTCGGCCTTGCCCGCTTCAGGCTCAACCGATTTTTTCCGTCCGATGTCGACTACTCCTCCCAATTCCCCTGCCAGGCCACGCCGTCGGGCGGTACTTGCCGCAGGCGCCGCCATCGGCGTCGGCGCGATCACTTACGGTGTATGGCGCGGCGCCCGCTCTTCGGGCGTGGCATCGGCGGCCGCCGCCGGCGATGGCGGCACGCTCGTCGTAGGCTCGTATCAGGAACCGACCGTCTACGATCCGAATCATCAGTACTCTTGGGAAACCTATCGCGTCGATCGGCATATCTACGAATCGCTGCTGGCCGAAGATCTGTCGAAGCCTGCCGCGAAGGGACCGCCCGATCTCGTCCCCGCGCTCGCCGAGAGCTGGCAGGTCAGCGACGACGCCACCACCTTCACCTTTCATTTGCGTCGCAACGTCAAATTCCACGACGGCACCGATTTCGACGCCCATGCGGTGGAATTCAACGTACGCCGCTTCCACGATCCGGCTTTCGAGTTTTACGACGTGAAGGCAAATGCCTTCATGAAAGCCGTCTATGGTGATCTCAAGTCGTTCGAAGTGCTTGACAGCCACACGATCCGCTACACCTTCAATCATCCGTTCCGCGACTTTCTGCGCATGTTGCCGCAGGGAAACTATGTGTCCGGCATCTTCAGTCCGCAGGCGCTGAAGCGATACGGCCAGGACGGGCTGGCGCAGCATGCTACGGGAACCGGTCCCTTCCGGCTCGTCACACGCGTGCATGGCGAAAAAACCGAATTGGCACGCAACGATCAATACTGGGGCACGCGCGCCCATGTCGAGCGTGTCGTGTTCCGCCCGATCACCGACGACGCCACCCGTCTTGCCGCACTACAGGCTGGCGAGATTGATATTCTCACCCGCACTCCGGCGGACGCGGTCGCAACGCTTACCGGCAGCGGCTACAGCGTGCCCGAGAGCGCGGGCGCGGGGCTGCTTTACCTCGGCTGGAATTTCCGCAATCGCTTTGCGCAGCAACTGCCGGTGCGTCAGGCGATCATCCAGGCAATCGACCGCGAAGGGCTGGCGAAGACGCTTTTCAAGGGTCATGCACTGGCGGCCTACAGCATTCTCAATCCCGGCAACACCGCCTTCGATCCGAAGCAGCGCGATTATGCCTACGACCCCGAGGCCGCGCGCAGGCTGCTGGCCGGCGCAGGCTTCAAGGACGGCGACATCCGTTTCACGATCGCGACCGACGAGGCCAATCAGCCCAGCATCGAATGGATTCAGCGCGACCTCGCCAAGGTCGGCATTCATGTGGATATCCTGTCGCAGGAATGGCTGACCTACACGTCCAATCTGCCGAAGCTTGCGCCTGAAGTCGCCCTGACCAGCATGGAATGGGGCTTCGTCACGCCACTGTGGGTGCGGATCGTCTACCAGGGCTATGTGGTCTCGCGCGGCGGAGCGGAACTGGTCGGCCTGGAGTTGAAGGAAGCGGTTGAAACCGCTTCGCGCGAGGTGGACGAATCCAAAGCCATCGCCGCATGGCAGCACGCCAATGGTCTGCTGCAGCAACAGGCCGCGACGGTTCCGCTGGTTTCCTTCACGCGATACTTCACGACCAGTGCGAAGGTTCGGGGCTTCAATGTGCCGGCGCAGAACTGGTACGACCTGTCGCGCGTCTCGCTGTCGGCATGATCCGTACGATCCTACTGCGGCTGGTGCAAGCCATTCCGCTGTTCCTGGCGATCTCCGTTCTGGTGTTCGGGTCGGCGCATCTCGCGCCGGGCGATCCGATTTCGAACGCGTTGACCGGGCAAGTCTCGCAGGCGTCGATCGATGCCATCCGTCACGCCTATGGTCTGGACCGGCCGATCGTCGAACAATACTTCGTCTGGCTCGGACATTTCCTTTCCGGGCGATGGGGCGACTCGCTGGTGTTGCGCGTGCCCGTCGCCAGCGTGCTTGCGCCGGCCTTTCTCAATACCGTGTTGCTCACGCTCGCTGCCGTGGTGTTGTGTGTGGTGTTCGGCGTTGCGATCGGCGTATTCGCAGGCTTGCGTCACGGCACGCGCGCCGATGCCATTTCCATGTTCGCTATTCAGCTCGGCCATAACGTCCCGATCTTCTGGCTCGGACTGGTGCTCGTCTGGCTGTTCTCGCTGAAGCTGCACTGGCTGCCCGCATCCGGCATCGCCGATCTGCGCGGCGACGGCGGTGCGCTCGACACGCTGCGCCATCTCGTGCTGCCGGCGTTTTCCGCCGCGGTCATATCGATGCTGATTCTCGCCCGCCTGGTGCGCGCCAACACGATCGAGATCGTCCGCGCGGACTATGTGCGCACCTTCCGTTCGCTGGGATTTCCGCGCGGTGCGTTATTGCGCCGGCATGTCGGGCGCAATCTGCTCGCGCCGGTGGTCAACATGACCGGTCTTCAAATCGGCTATCTGCTGTCCGGCGTGATTCTGGTCGAGAACGTGTTCGCCTGGCCGGGACTCGGCTCGCAACTCTATGTGGCCGCCGCCGGGCGCGACTACCCGCTCGAACAGGCGGGCGTGATGCTGGTCGCGGCATGTTTCGTCACCGCCAATCTGGTGACGGACATCGCACTCGATCTGCTTAATCCGCGGCTCAGAACCTGAGGCCATACGCGCCGTATCGTCGAGGACATTTATGCCGCATGCCGATCTTTCCGCCGCACCCATCGATGACACCTGCGCCGCTGCTCCCCACGGCGCCCCCGAGCGCCCGCAAGGCTGGCGCGACGCGCTGGCGAGACTCGCCGCCAACCGGCTGGCGCTGACGGGCGTCGCCGTGCTCGTAGTCGTGGCCTGCCTGTCGCTCGCTGCGCCCTGGCTCGCCCCGTACGATCCCAACTACGCCGAACCCGCCGCACGGCTGGCGGGAATCGGCACGCCTGGTCACTCGCTCGGACTCGATGCCCAGGGCCGCGACCTCACGAGCCGGCTTTTGTGGGGCGGACGCACCTCGCTTGCCATCGTGGTCGCGGCCGTACCCGCCGCCTGCGTGGCAAGTCTGGTCATCGGACTGTTCGCGGGATACGCGCGCGGGCTTTGGGCCGTGCTCCTGATGCGCGCCATCGATCTATTGTTCGCCTTTCCGATGATCCTGTTTGCGATCAATCTCGCCACGGTGTTCGGCCCCGGACCTTTCACTGCGGGCGCCACCGTTCTGTTCAGCGCCCTGCCCTATCTCACGCGAGTCGTCTACGCGAACGTGCGCGCCGAACGGGAACGCGAATACGTCGAAGCCGCGCGTGCACTCGGCGCCTCCGGATTCACAATCGTCACGCGCGACATTCTGCCGAACGTCCTCACGCCACTGGCGGTGTATGGCACCACGTTGTGCGGCGGCATGATCGTGTTCCTGGCGGGCCTGAGCTATCTCGGTCTCGGCGTGCAGCCGCCCGCACCCGACTGGGGACGGATGGTGAGCGAAGGCGCGAAAGTCATGCTGTTCGGCGGTGCGCATGCCGCGACACTGCCGGCACTTGTCATCGTGATCGTTTCGCTGGCCTTCAACTGGCTGGGCGACGGTCTGCCCGACGCCCTCGACCCGCAAGGCTGACGCATATGCCCCTTCTCGATATCGAACAACTCGAAGTGGATTTCATCGGCTCGCGTGGCGCTGAACCCGCCGTGCGTGGCGTCGACCTGTCGCTCGATCCGGGCGAGATCGTCGCGCTGGTCGGTGAGTCCGGTTCAGGCAAGAGTGTGACGGCGACCGCCATCAACGGTCTGCTGCCGGCACGTACGGCGCGGGTGCGCGGCAGCATTCGCTTCGACGGCAAACAACTCGTCGGACTCGGCGAAGCCCAATTCGAGCCGATTCGCGGCGCGGGCGTCGCGACGATCTTCCAGAATCCGCTGTCCTCGCTCGATCCGACCATGCGCATCGGCGATCAGCTTGCGATCACCGCGCAACTCCGTGCGCGGCTGACGCGCAGCGAGGCACTGAAACGGGCGCATGCCGCGCTCGCCGAGGTCGGAATCGACGATACGGCGCGGGTACTGCGGGCATGGCCGCATCAGTTGAGCGGCGGCATGCGCCAGCGCGTGATGATCGCGCTCGCCACGCTCAACCATCCGCGTCTGCTGATTGCCGATGAACCCACCACCGCACTGGATGCGGTGCTGCAAAAAGACATGCTTGGGTTGCTCACGCGGCTGAATCGTCAGCATGGCATGGCAATCCTGATCATCACGCACGACTTCGGCGTGGTCGCGGCGCTCAGTCAGCGAGTCGCGGTCATGCGGGCCGGGCGGATCGTCGAAACGGGGCGCACTGCCGATGTCCTGTCTGCGCCGAAGCACGCCTACACGCGCAGTCTCATCGATGCGGTGCCGGGGATCGGCTTGCGGGCACGCAATCCATCGCCGTCACGCCGGCTCGGCGCGGTTTCGGCTCAGCCTCCGGCTGTTCCTGTTGCATCTGCGGACACCCCCGTTCTGCTCGAGGCACACGCGGTGTATCGCAGTTTCGTCTCGGTGAAATCCTGGCTGCCGTCCCGCACGCAACATTTCGACGCCGTCGCCGACGCCTCGTTCGAAGTCCGGCGCGGAGAAATCTTTGGCCTGATCGGCGCATCGGGCTCGGGGAAATCGACATTGGCGCGCGTGGTCGCGCATCTGCTGCCTGCCACGCGCGGCACGGTGCGATTCGACGGCGCCGACCTCGCGACGCTCGATCACACCGCGCTCAAGTCCTTTCGCCGCCGCTTCCAGTTCGTGTTTCAGGACAGCGCATCTTCGCTCAATCCGCGCCGCACGCTGCTCGATCAACTGAGCAATCCCGCGTTGCGCCTCGGCGTGGCCCACGACCGTGCCCACGCACACACGCTGGCGCGCGAAGCGCTCGAACGCGTGGGCCTCGAAGCACGTCATCTTCACCGCTATCCGCATGCCTTTTCCGGGGGACAGCGGCAGCGCATCGGCCTTGCCCGTGCGCTGGTGGTTCGACCCGAATTCATCGTGCTCGACGAGCCTACCTCGGCCCTCGATGTATCGATCCAGGCGCAAATTCTCAATCTCCTGCTGGAACTGCGCGAGGCCCTCGGGCTGACGTATCTGTTCATCGGTCACAGCCTGCCGGTGATCGAATTTCTCTGCGACCGCGTGGCCGTCATGGAGCGTGGGCGCATTGTCGAAACGCTCGATGCGCACGATCTGCGCGCGCACGCCACACATGCATCGACGTTGCGGCTGCTCGACGCCGTGCTGCCCGTGCGCACCGGCTCGCGGCGCGCACACGCCCCGCTCACGGAACTGCTGTCATGACCCGACGACAACTGATCTTCAACGCCTTCACCCATGTCACGCCGAACCATCACAGCCACGGTTACTGGCGGCATCCCGAAGGACACGGCCAGCTCGACTACAAACGCCTGAAGCCGTGGCTCGAACTGGCAAGAACCGTCGAACGAGGTTGTTTCGACACGGTCTTTCTCGCCGATGTGGTGGGCGTGTATGACCGCTTTCGCGGCAACGGCGACACCGCCATCCGGACCGCGATGCAGTTTCCGAGTCTCGATCCGGCGAGCCTGGTTTCGGCACTTGCGGCAGCCACGGAGCATGTCGGGTTTGCGGTGACGAGTTCGGTGATACAGGATCATCCTTTCGACTTCGCCCGTCGCATGTCCACGCTTGATCATCTCAGCGACGGACGCGTGGCCTGGAATATCGTCACGTCCTATCTCGACAACGCCGCGCGCAACTTCGGTCAGGACAAGCTCGAAGAGCACGACGAACGCTACCGCTGGGCCGAGGAATATGTCGAAGTCGCCTACAAGCTGTGGGAGGCGAGCTGGGAAGACGACGCGCTGGTCGCCGACGTCGACACAGGCGTGTTTGCGGAGCCGTCGAAGGTACGCAAGATACTGCATCGCGGAGCGCGCTACAGCGTGGAAGGACCGCATCTGGCCGAACCGTCGCCACAACGTACGCCCTTGCTGTTTCAGGCGGGCGGCTCGGAAGCGGGTCGCACGTTCGCCGCGCGTCACGCCGAGGCCACCTTCATTGCGGCACGCACGCCGGAAAGCGCCGCGAAGCACGTCGCCGATCTGCGCTCGCGGGCCCGCGCATTCGGCCGGCGCGACGACGAGTTGAAGATCATCGTCTCGCTTGCGCCGGTGATCGGCTCGACGGAGCAGGAGGCGCACGCACGCCGTCGCGAGTTGAAGGAATGGCTCAGTCTCGAAGCCTTGCAGGCGTTCTACAGCGGCAGCCTAGGCGTCGATCTGTCCGATATCGATCCGGGCCGTCCGCTTTCCGAACTGCTGCTGACCAATCACGTACGCGGCAACGTGCGCGCTTTCATCGAGGCCGCGCCCGATCGCACGGTGACGTTCGGCGATCTGCTGAAGGAAACCGTGTCGGGCCGCTTCGCAGGCACGCCCGAGCAGATCGCCGACGAAGTCGAACGCTACGCGCGGGCCGGCGTGGACGGCTTCAACGTGGTGCCGGTCACGACGCTCGGCTGGTGGAGCGAATTCGTCGATCAGGTCGTGCCGGTGCTGCAAAAACGTGGCCTGATGCAGACGCACTACGCACCCGGCACGCTGCGCGAAAAGCTGCATGGGCGCGGGCCTTATCTGCCCGACCATCATCCGGCGCGGGTGCTGCGAGAGGTGGTGCGCAAAGATGCGGCGCAACCGGCGCTCTGAATCGATCGCGATACTCATCCCATTAACTTCCTCTCAGCGAGCATTCATGACCCGCCCCACTCGACAGTTCGCACTCGGCGCTTTTCTGATGCAAACCGGCCATCACATCGCGGGCTGGCGCCACCCAGAAGCGCAGGCCGATGCTGGCAGCAACTTCCGACATTACGTCGAACTGGCGCGCCTGGCCGAAGCCGCTAAATTCGACACGATCTTTCTCGCGGATTCATCCGGTGTGCGCTCGACGCATTTGCCCTCGCTCGCGCGCACGGCCCGCAGCGACTTTTTCGATCCGGTCACCTTGCTGGCAGCGCTCGCAGCCGTGACCGAACGTATCGGTCTGATCGCGACGGTCTCCACGTCTTTCCATGAACCGTATAACGTCGCGCGCCGCTTCGCCACGCTCGACCAGATTTCCGGTGGCCGCGCGGGCTGGAATCTGGTGACGTCCAGCAGTTCGAGCGAAGCGCAAAACTTCAATCGCGACGCCCTGCCGGATCACGCCGAACGATATGAGCGCGCGGCCGAATTTCACGATGTCGTGCTGGGTCTGTGGGATTCGTGGGAAGACGACAGCTTCGTGCGCGACAAGGAAAGCGGCATCTATTTCGATGCGGACAAACTGCATGTGCTCGCGCATCGCGGCAAGCATTTTCATCTACGCGGGCCGCTCAACGTCAATCGTTCGCCGCAAGGGCGGCCGGTGGTGGTGCAGGCGGGGGCATCGGAAGACGGCCGGGCGCTCGCGGCCCGCACCGCCGAAGTGATCTTCGTCGCACATCAGACCTTCGACGAAGCCCGGGCGTTCTACGCCGATATCAAGGGCCGCCTGCCGGCTTATGGCCGCGAACCCGACGATGTGAAGATCATGCCGGGCATCTTCCCGGTGGCCGGGCGTACCCAGGCCGAAGCCGAGGAGAAATTCGAAGCGCTGCAATCGCGCGTGGACCCGGCGGTCGGCATTGCGTTGCTGTCCACGGTGATCGGCGGAGTCGATCTGTCCGGCCACGATGTCGATGGTCCGATCCCCGAACTGCCGGAAACCAACGGACCCAAGAGCCGCCAGCATCTGCTGGTCGAACTCGCGCGGCGCGACAAACTGAGTATCCGCCAGCTTTATCTGCGCATCGCCGGGGCGCGGGGTCATCAGCAGGTAGTCGGCACGCCTGCGAGCATTGCAGACCAGTTGCAGCAATGGTTCGAGGAAGGCGGTGCGGACGGCTTCAACATCATGGCGCCGTGGTTCCCCGGCGGGCTGGCGGAATTCATCGACCTGGTGCTGCCCGAACTGCGCCGCCGCGGACTCTTTCGCAACGAATACAGCGGCCACACGTTGCGCGAGCATCTCGGACTCAAACGTCCCGCTCACGCAAGCGCCGCGACCGTCTGAACCCGTATCGACATTTCTCAAAGGATTGAATCATCATGACTCAGGCAACTCTGCCGCCGGCACTCGACGAACAGGCGATCGACGATCCGCTGTCCGCGTGGGGCGCGCCGCCCAGCGAACGCTACGAAGAACTGGCGAACCGCTTTCGCCCGCTGTTCGCGCGCATTCGCGACAGCGCCGTCGAACGCGATCTGGAGCATCGTCTGCCGCACGATGAAATCAAGTGGCTGCGTGAAGCCGGATTCCCACGTCTGCGACTGCCCCGCGATCAGGGCGGCGTCGGTGCAACGCTGCCCGAGTTGTTCGGATTGCTGATCGAACTCGGCGCCGCCGATACCAACGTGGTCAATGCGGTGCGGGCGCACCTGGGTTTCGTCGAAGACGTGCTGACGGCGCACGAGAAGGAATGGCAGGCGCATTGGCTCGGCCTGCTCGCGCAGGGAGCGCTCATCGGCGCGGGACTCTCGGAGGCCGGGACGGCAAAGGTCGGCACGTTCGCCACCGTGCTCTCGCGCACGCCGCAGGGGCTGAGGCTCAACGGCAAGAAGTTTTACACCACCGGCTCGCTGTTTGCGGACTGGGTGGCCGTCGCGGCACAGGACGGCGAAGAAACGGTATTTCTGCAGGTGCCGCGCACGGCCCCCGGCGTCGAAGTGCTAGACGACTGGGACGGCTTCGGTCAGGCACTCACCGCAAGCGGCACGGCCATATTCGAGAACGTGACCGTGGAGCCCGAATGGGTCCGCCCCAGCGCCGCGCGCTTCCCTTACGCCGTACCCTTCTACCAGCTCGTGCATCTGGCATCGCTGGCGGGAATCGGCCGTGCGCTGGCCGACGATGTGGCGCGCCGTGTCCAGCAACGCGATCGTGTCTACAGTCATGGCAACGCCGCGCGCGTCGCCGACGATCCGCAGATCCTTCAGGTGGTGGGCCGCGTGCACGGTGCGGCCTATTCAGCCGGCGCGATCGCGCTGCATGCCGCGAAAGCCCTGCAACGCAGCTACCAGACGCATCTCGATACCGATGCCGACGCCGCTCAACGCGAACACGCCAACGCACTCGCTCATGTGGAAGTCGATCAGTCCGTCTCGGTGATTACGCGGCTGGTGCTCGATGCGAGCACCGATCTATTCGATGCCCTCGGCGCATCCGCGACGCTGCGCACGGCAGGACTCGATCGCTACTGGCGTAATGCCCGCACCATCTCGTCGCACAATCCGCGTGTGTATCGGGAACGGCAGGTCGGCGCGTTTGTCGTGAATGGCACGGTGCCGCCGGCGTCGTATCGGGTGGGTAACGGTTGAGGTTGACGGTGACGTTGCAGGGTAAGCGGGCCGGTCAACCCGGCCCTCCCGTTGACTCCGTACTCAGGCGGCGATACGCACCGGCTGAGCCACACCCCACCGCTTGCGCAGGGTATCGTCTTCATACTCGTGCCGAAACAGGCCGCGCTTGCGCAACAGCGGCACCACTTCCTCGACGAATACGTCGAGACCGCCGGGGAATACATCGGGCATCAGATTGAAGCCGTCTGCCGCCCCGGCACGGAACCACGTTTCGATAAACCCGGCGATTTCCTCTGGTGTGCCGACGAAACGCTTGTGCGTGCTGTGACCGAATTCCGCCACCAGTTCCCGCACCGTATAGGAGCGCTTGCGCAACACGCGCACGATCGATTCCCGAAAGCCCAGCGACGCCTTGAACAACTGCGGATCGGGCAGATCGGCATAACCCTCGGCAGGAATACGCTCGTCGTAGCCGAGTCGCGTCAGGTCGTAACCGAGCCGCGCACTGAGCGCGCCGACCTCGTGCCGGCCGCCCGCCAGTTCGCTCAGTCGCGTCTCGCGCGCGTAGGCTTCTTCCCGCGTACTGCCGATGATCGTGATCAGGCCCGGCAAGATCGCAATGTCTTCGCGCCGGCGGCCTGCCGAAACCGCTGCGGCCTTGACCTGCTCGTAGTGCTCCAGCGCGGCCTCGAGGTCCAGTTCGGCGGCAAACACCGCGTTAGCCGACCGGCCCGCCAGTTTCCGTCCCTGCGGCGAGCCGCCCGCCTGCACCACCAGCGGATGTCCCTGTGGCGACGCACCGAGCGCCAGTCGTCCGTGTACATCGAAGAACTCGCCGTGATGCTCAACTGTGGATCCATCGATCGCGCCGCGCCAGAGACCCAGCACGACATCGACAAACTCGTTGGCGCGGCGATAGCGCAGTTCACGCTCGGGGTTATCGGAGAGACCGAAGTTCGGGCTGACGGCGGGACTGTAGGTGGTCACCGCGTTCCATGCGGCGCGACCGCCGCTCACATGGTCGAGCGTCAGCAACCGTTCGGCCAGTTCGACGGGATCGTTGTAGGTGGTCGACAGCGTACCGATGACCCCGAGATGACGCGTTGCGTCCGCCACCGCCGTCAGGATCAGCGATGGCTCCAGCGCCCGTGCGCCACGGCCGCGTGGATCGTGTGGCAGGGCGGGACTGTCGGCGAGAAAGAACGCATCGAGCTTGCCGCGTTCGGCAATGCGGCCGATCTGCGCATAGTAATCGGCCGAGGTGACCGAATCGGCGGGCAAGCCCGAATACTCGAAGGCCGCGGCCGATACGCCGAAGTCGAGCACATTGACGTTGAGGATGACGTGGCGCGATGACTGCTGACTCATGCGGCGACCTTTTTCGCGGTTTCGAAAGCGGGCGGATTGCCGCTCAGATCGGGTTCGATACGGCGCGCGATCCCGAGACGCGCACGAAGCGTGATGGCTTGCTCGCTGCGGTCGGCGGACGCTTGCGCCAGGCGCGCGATGCGTCCATCGGCAAACCATGCGTGCAGCTCGCCCGCGCGCGGCAGCAAGGTGATGCCCGTCACGTGGGGATACGCGCGCCATCGGCTCAGTTGCGATTCGAGCGTGTCGCGCCAGACTGTGCGCACATGGATGCGGATGGGTTCACCGGATGCATCGGCGCGATCGAGCACGTCGGCGGACGTGTAAAGGAAAGCGTCGAGCGCGTCCGCATCGACGTGAACGACATCGGCGCTGCGCAGCGCTGCGAGTTCCTCTGCGACTGGCGCGTCGGCGTGCCATCGCCAGAACACCACGGGTTCGCCTTGCGGCGTGGTGGGACTGTTCAAGGGTCCACGGGTCGGGAAAACGCCCTCGTGGCCGGCAATGCGCACCGGCGCTTCGAGCGCCACGGCGTGATCGGCATCGAGCGATTCGCGCGGCCAGCTTCGCCATAGCTTGCGTACCGCGAGAACGGCATCGGCAAGTGTCGATGCATCGGCGGGCGCGTGGGTCCACACGCTTTTCTCGCCCAGTCCGAGTTCCGCCGCCCGGTCCCGGCGAAGCGCCAGCCAACCCGCGCGGCCTGCGCTGAAATGATCGAGCGATGCCGTGCGCCGCGCAATGTTGAACGGATGATCTCGCTGCGGCGAAGCCGCGACCACCCATCCGACACGCACCGTATGACTTGCCAGCAACGCGCCAGTTACGGTTGGACTCGGTGATGCCAAAGGCACCTCCCTGTCGCGCTCGCCGCCGAGCACGGCATAATCTGCGCCGCTGGCATCGAGCGCGCGACCGAGATCGCCCGCTCCATGCGGACCGAGCGCGTTCAGCAGTTCACTTCCGGATAGTTCGATTCCGATGTTCAATGGCGCGGACAAGCTGACTCTCCCCTGGATTGGTCCGAAGCGATCGGTCAAAAAATCGATGCGTCCGGACAATCTATCAGCCGTCACGACACCCGCAAAACGAGCGTTCGGAACATCGATATTCCGCGTCGCGGCGTCTGAAGAGCGTTCACACCAGGTAATAGAGTTCGGCCGAGCGCGCTGCATCCGCGCGTCCGATGCAATGTGGGCACACGTTGTCGTCGCCGAGCAAGGCGTAAGTGCGGCGTACGGCCCGCACGGTAGTCGACCAGGTTAGCCGAGAGCGTAGGCAAGCGCGGAGATCACGATCAGCGTGACGAACATGTCCATTTCCGGCAGCGGTGGCGGCGCACCACGCGACGCAACACCAGCGCCAGCACGATGGAAGCAGCGCTGACGGCCAGTGCCTTCTGGTTGACTGGATCGCCGTGGGCCAGCGTGAGCCACAGCCGTTCGAGCACATGCTGATGGCCATTGCCTTTCTCGCGCACGCCCAAGGCATTACCGATCTGACCGATCGCCAGCAACGCCGCCGCGCCCGCCATGAAGCCGATGATGACCGACTCCGAGATGTACCGTGTGAGATCGCCGAGCCGAAACACCGCAATGCCGATCTGCACGATGCCGACCATCACGCCGAGCAGGAACAACGCTTCATAGACATCGGCGGTGTTGTTCGGATCGAGAAAGGCGAGCGCGCTGAGTACCACCAGCGAGATGGCGCTGGTCGGCCCGTTGATGAGATGCGACGACGAACCGAGCAGCGATGCCACCAGCGTCGCCACCACCGCCGAGTAGAGACCGAAGCGGGGATCTACACCCGCGATCGAAGCGTAAGCCATGCCCTGTGGCAACAAGATCGCCGCGACGGTCAGCACCGCCAGCCCGATCGCGTCGCCCGGTAGGCCAGTCGTAGCGCAAGGCGGTTCGTGTCATGATCGACTTCCTTTCGTGGCGATGCTCGCTGATCGGGATACGCTGTCCAGAATGCCGTTTTCATCGAAAAAACGGTGATTCGCGTCGTCCCAGTCGCGGGCAATAGCGGTCACCGGAAACAGCGTCAGCGGCGCAGACGAGGCCGCAAAACGCGGGTCATAAGGACGGTAGCCGGGTTGCGCGATGATGCGTAGCGCATCGTCGGAGAACAGAAAGGAGAGATAGGGCTGCGCCTCGCGTGCAGTGTGATGGCGAGCGACGTTGGCATCGACCCACGCAACGTAAGGCTCCGCGAGGTTGCTCACCGGCGGATAGACGACTTCGAGATCGGTAGCGTTGTCCCCGACTTCCCGCAAGGCGTCGTTTTCCCAGGCGAGCTGCACATCGCCCCGCTTTTCGACTGTGAACGTGCCGGCGGCGCGGCGCGCGCCCGGATCGAGTCTCACGGTGTGTTCCAGCAGCGCGTGCAGGTAGTCGCGCGCCGAATGCTCGTTGCCGCCGCGCGTGACGACTGCGCCCCACGCCGCGTGCACGCTCAGCTTGCCGTTGCCCGAGATGGTGGCCTTTGCTGGCGCCGACCGTGCCCTGAATCTCGACCGATCAGCTAGGCTGGAATCGCCCTTAACGGTAACGTTATGTTCGGCAGATAGTCCATGAATTGCGATTCACAGATTGACGGCGCGCTATCATGCGTTCATTGAGCAATGCACGTCATAAACGGGAGAATCGAATGGCCGGACCTCAGGAAAGCGTCAACATGGCGTTGTTCTGCGATTTCGAGAACGTCGCTATCGGTGTACGCGATGCCAAGTACGAGAGGTTCGATATTAGACCCGTGCTAGAGCGTCTACTGCTGAAGGGGAGTATTGTCGTCAAGAAAGCCTATTGCGACTGGGACCGTTACAAGGGCTTCAAGGCGTCGATGCATGAAGCCAGTTTCGAATTGATCGAAATTCCGCATGTGCGCCAGTCAGGCAAGAATTCGGCCGATATCCGTCTTGTCGTCGATGCGCTCGACCTTTGCTACACAAAGTCACACGTCGATACTTTCGTCATCATCAGCGGAGACTCTGACTTTTCGCCCCTCGTTTCTAAGTTACGGGAAAACGCGAAGAAAGTGATCGGCGTCGGCGTTAAGCAGTCCACGTCCGACTTGCTTGTCGCGAACTGCGACGAATTCATCTTCTACGACGATCTGGTTCGTGAGCAGCAACGCGCGAGCGCAAAGCAGGAAGCGCGTGAAGCCAAGCGTGTGTCAGAAGAAGATCGTCAGCCAAAAGAGGAGATTGAGGCGCGTAGGTCGCACGCGATCGCAATCGCGGTCGAAACCTTCGAGGCGCTCTCCTCTGAACGAGGTGAAAGCGGCAAAATTTGGGCGTCTGTGCTGAAAAGCGCGATCAAGCGACGCAAGCCTGGCTTTAGCGAGACGCAGTACGGGTTCAGGGCGTTCGGTAACCTGCTCGACGAGGCTCAACTGCGTGGCTTGTTGGTCGTGGGACGCGACGACAAATCCGGCGCCTTCGTTTCTCGTCCGTATGCCACAAGTGCGAAGGACGCCGGCCATGCGGCGGCACCGGTCGTTCCCGGAGAACACGACAAACCCGAATCCGTAACGCCCAAGGAAACGGCAACAGCGGCGTCGGCGGATGGCCTAGAGACGCAGGCGGACGTTCAATCCAAGAAGTCCGAACTGCTGGACGAACCGAGGAAGGGGAAGGCGTCCGGGCAGCGCCGCGCCAAGAAGACCGCAGCAACTAAATCACCACTGCGGAAACCCGACACACAGGACGATAAGCAGGCGGTGCAGGAGGTGATAGCGGAGGAGGAACCGGCGAAGCCGTCGCGTAAACCGACTTCCCGCAGCCGAGCTTCACGCAAAGGCTTTGAGAGCGTGAGCGACCAGTAACACGTTTCGCCGGTGGATCACCCGGGCTGCGCTAGTCGATATCGCACGACAGAGGTCCGCCCACCGGTGTCCGCAAGCCGGAAGCAATCTGTTGCGTATCTCCGCCGCGGGTTACTCGTATCCCTGGCCACGCCGCCTTCCGAGAACTGATCGTCTGTTCGGGTGGAGCGGCGACAGTTTCTGCGCTTTTCGGGCGGCGCCGCGGACCCGCGTCGCGGCAAGGGGCAAACAAAGCAGACAGCGGAACCAGTGAATGCGCTGTGAGCGGTATGACAACGATACCGGTCGCAACGTTAAGAGCCTAGAGAACGAAAACTGGAATGAACGCCTCGACCTATTGGTGGGACACGCTAGAGAAGGATTGATACACCCGAACTGGACATTGGATCAATCGTCTGACACGAAGTAGATGGACGTTTGCCGAGGCATCGGCACCGGACTTCATTGCCAAACAACTGACGCGCGTCGTGAGTTAATAAGGCGAAGATGGGCAAACGCTGGCAGTAGCCTGCGATAAGGGCGATGGGATCAACCACGTCTAAGCGGACAAGCGCACAGGCGGCACCGGCAAATCGTCTCCCTCGATATACGCCGTCGCCGCGCGAACCGCGAATTGCATCGCGCAGTCTTCGCTCGCAAAAAACCAAGCTTCCCCTGCGACTTTACGCGACCGTCCTCCTCGACGATTGACGCCGTTGCCTCAAAGATGTTTCCGTTTCGCACGACATTCGGCTCGAACGCCGGTCCGCTGTGATAGATCATCATTGGTTTTCTCTCAGGTTCTGCACGGCCGGCACTCTTCGGCACCGATCTCGTCGTGTCTATAGCCCTCGTCAGTAAAGCGCAGGCGCATTTGGGCATACGGCCGCTTCGTAAGCCCTCATTGGTTTAGCCGGAACCGCGTTTTTGACGAGAGGTGGTACTACTGGCGACGCTTTCATCTACGCGGCAGTTTCAACCTTATCTACGCGTTTTCAACGACCTTTAGGATAGACGTAATGGATTCATTCGTACGCGCCGCACGGCCCGGCCGACGTATCGCCGCTTGTGCCTACAGCTGACGGTGGCGACGCCACAGCAACAAGCAGTCGCTTTCGTGCGGCGGGATTTCCACATCTATCGCGTCGGGCCATTCGGCTGTATCCGGGAATCGGGATTTCCGAGCGGCGAACGACGCTGGATTCAATGCATATAGCTCGAAGCCGATCAATCTTCGACGTGCACCTCTGTTGCGCTGCCTTCTCGACCATAACGCGGCCAAGCCTCGCTCGTCTGCTCAATTTCGGTTTTGGTCGTTCGCTCAACCGGCACCCTGACCGAGGATTCCCACCGTTGAAAGCCGCATGCCGGGCACGCCGTCGTGGGCCGCTCGTCGGACTGCACCGTGAAGCTGCAGCTCCAGCATGAAAAGTAGCCCGGAGCGCCGATCGCATCGAGCAGGGACTCGTCCAAATCAGGCCGCACCGCCAGGCCGGGACACTGCTGGGCCCTCCAGACGATGCTGATCGAACCGGACGCCTCGACATAGACGCGCCGCAGTTGCCCCAGATGCGCGACGCACACATTCGGCACGCGGGCGGTCGCGCGGGAGACGCCCGCCGATGTCGTGGAGGAAATTCTGGGACATGCCTCGCTGCAGACGACCTCCATCTATGTGCGGGGCCGAGCATCGGCGGATGCTCGAGGCCGCCGCGCGCTAGTATGCTAAGGACGAGGAGTAGCGGTTACGTCGTCGAAGCGACACGGCGAACGAACGCCCGCATTCGAATGAAAGAAGCAAGGTCGTCCGTGCTGAAGTCCACCAGCGCAGCACTGTCCCTGGCGAGCCGTTGGACGGCCGTTCTCACGAGCCGCCCGAACGCATCGACGTATATGGCCCTTTCTTCGTCTGGGCATCATGCCGCTTGAGTGCGGCGGGCGTGGCCGGGATCCACTGCGGTGCAATCAGCGGCCCGTGCTCATGCGGCGCGTGGAAGTCGCGCGCCCGGTCTTGCCAATGGGCGCGCAGTGCCGCGACGGTTGCACCGCTGACGGGCGCCGTGCGCTTCTTGCGGCGCTTGCCGATGACGGTCAGTGTCCAGACGGTCGAACTGCCACGCTTCGACTCGACCGAGTGTGGCGGCGTTGCTTGCGACGGTGAGCGGAGCATGGAACTTCGCGACGCGTGCCCCTCCCCGGCCACCTCGGCGAGGCGCAAATCTTCGCGCCGGGCGAGCGCCGCCTCCGCGCGCCGCAATCCGGAATCCCCCATCAATAGGATCGCCGCCCGCGCAGCGCGCCATTGCCCCGCCTCATCGCCCGCCTCGGGCACGACACCCTTGAACCCGTCGCAGCGAGCATCGAGCGCCTGACGCACTTGCATCCATAAGCTCGCGGGCAGCGCACGGTGGCCTTGCACGAAAAGCTCACGCGTCACCGTCGCCGGTTCATGTACCGCGCTCCACGGATTGCCGGGAGATACCGCACCTCGACCAGCCACGCAAACGCGGCCCGTAGCACCCGCACCGCATGCGCCTGACCGTCGGCCGACAGCCCTTCGGGCGCGAATGAGCGCCAGCGGCCGCTGCTGCGGGCGCTTCGGTCCGGTGAACGACGTAGCGGAGTCCTTAGAAAATCCTTGTACGCCTCGCAGTCCTCGACCCTCAGCCACGACAGCGCCTTGCGCCGCACCACCACACTCCACAGAATCAGCCGCTCGAGCTCGCGCGTGTACGCGCGCAAAGTGGTCGGCCGATCCCGATAGCGGTGCAGGTATGCGTGCACCGCGGCGAGCTCGTGTTCGGCGCGAACGAACGCAAAGCTCGTCGCCCGGTAAAAGCCCTGGCCCCGATAATTCGGCCGGCACCGCGAGGTGCTCGAACGGCGCCAGGCGCGGTTCGCTCGGATCGCCGCCGACCACGATGACGCGGTCGGCCCCGTCCCTGCGCTGGCACGCGCCGGCACTAACGACGCCGAGTCGACGTCGGCGGCCACCTTCACGCAGAGTGTCGCCTCATGCCGCTGCAGCCACGCGACGATCCTCCGCGCGCCCAGGATGGCGATCCCCTCTCCGTCAGGCGCTGCGCCATCAGCGGCCGGAACCACAGGGTCACCGGGTGCGGGGCGACCGGCACCGCCGCGGCGAGCGTCGACGCCTGGTCGACCATGCGCAAGGTCATCGCGCATTGTGCGGAGAAACCGCTCCATCGCGTCGGCGCTCGCCGCGTGCGGCGCGTGTTCGGGATCGTAGTCGAGCCGCGCGATGGTGGCCGCCGGCAGCCGCTGCACGAACGCGCGCGGCGCCGTGAAGTCGGTGCGCGTATAGGTGCGCGGCGGCGGCAAGGTCAGCTGTTGCGGTTGATTGGCCATCGCG
>NZ_JFHE01000010.1 GCF_000698555.1 Caballeronia grimmiae
TGCCGGTCGCATCGAAGACGACATCGAAGAACTCGCCGTTCGTCAGTTGCGACAGCTCTTCCTTGTCGCGCTCGCCGATCTGCACCGTGGAATCGACACCCAGCTCGCGACGGCAGAACGCCAGCCGGTCCTCGCGCGTATCGAGCGCCGTGACGTTCCCGCCCCGCAGCCGCGAAAACGTGATCGCCGCCATGCCGATCGGCCCGGTGCCAACGACCAGCACGCGCTGGCCCGGCTGCACATCCGCGCGACGCACCGCGTGCGCGCCGATCGCCAGGAATTCGATCATCGCGGCCTGATCGAGCGTGACGCCTTCCGCCTTGTGGACGAATTGCGCGGGCAGGTTCAGATATTCGGTGAACGCGCCGTCGCGATGCACGCCGAGCACCTGGATGTTCACGCAGCAATTGGTCTTGCCCTGACGGCACGCGATGCACTTGCCGCACGAGAGATAGGGCATCACATAGACGGTGTCGCCCGCCTTGAGACCGCTCGATACATCCGCTTCCTCGATCACGCCCGACAACTCGTGGCCCATCACGCGCGGATACGACAGGAACGGCTGATTGCCGGTGAAGATGTGCAGGTCCGTGCCGCACACGCCGACGCGCTTCACGCGCAGCAGCACTTCGTTTTCGCCGCGCTGCGGTTTGTCGCGCTGTTCGGCCTTCAGGGTTCCGGGGGTTTCGCAGATGACGGTCAGCATCGTGGGTCTCGTTTCTGTGTGAGGGCGGGGAGCGTATCAATCTAACGGTGTGCCGGAGTTTGGTCAAGCCAGTTATTCCCCTGATGCAATTGGTAAGGCCACTTCGACGCCGAGCCTCCGCCGAGCGCGCCCGCGCATTTGCCCGTATATTTTCACGATACTTCGGCCTCAGGGACCGCACGTGCTTTCACTTCATGACTTCGTCGAGCGCCATCCGCGGCTCTTTGTGCTTTCCGGTGCGGGCATCAGCACCGAATCCGGCATTCCGTGTTATCGCGATCGCGAGGGCCAGCGCACCGGCCGCGCGCCGATCATGCTCAAGGACTTTCTCGATTCCGACTACGCGCGCCGGCGATACTGGGCGCGCAGCATGATCGGCTGGCCGGTGGTGGCGAACGCGCAGCCGAACGCCGCGCATCATGCGGTGCGGGCGCTCGCGGCGCGCTCGCGAGTGCATCGGCTGGTGACGCAGAATGTCGATGGACTTCACACGCGCGCCGGCAATCCCGACGTGATCGAGCTGCACGGCAACATCGGCCGGGTGCGCTGCATGGCGTGCGGCGCGCGGCACGAGCGCGCGGCGGTGCAGCGGCGGCTCGAAGCGGCGAATCCGGATTTCGTCGGCTACACCGCGCCCGCGGTTCCGGATGGCGACGCGCTAATCGAAGATCTCGACTTCGCCGCCTTCGATGTCCCCGGCTGCACGCATTGCGGCGGCATGCTGAAGCCCGATGTCGTGTTCTTCGGCGAGAGCGTGCCGCGCGAACTGGTCCACGACGCCGCGAGCGCGCTCGACGCGGCGGACGCGATGCTCGTCATCGGCTCGTCGCTGATGGTGTATTCGGGCTTTCGCTTCTGCGAATGGGCGGCGAAGCGCGGCAAGCCGATCGCGGCGATCAACATCGGCAAGACGCGCGCCGATTCGCTGCTCGCGCTGAAGGTCGAAGCGCCTTGCTCGGAGGCGCTGGGCGAACTGATCGAGCGTCTCGACGCGCGGGCCGCAGAGGTCCGCTAACCTGCTTCGCGCGCGAGCACGGTCAGCGCTTCGACGAGTTTTTCGACATCGGAGACGTGCGTGAACAGCGCCGGCGTGACACGCACGACTTCGCCCGCATCCGGCCCCGGCCGCGTCACCGTGAACACGCCGAAGCGCTCGCGTAACGCATCGCACGTGGCTTTTGGCGACTGGCCGTGCAGCCGGAACGCGCTGATGCCCGCTGTCATAGCCGGTCCGTCCGGCGTCAGGATTTGCACGCCCGGCAGCGCGCGCGCCGGTTCGACCCACGCATCGCGCAGCGCGCGCAGACGCGCTTCCTTCGCATGCGCGCCGATTCGCCGATGCAATTCCAGCGCCGCCGGCAGCGTGAGCCACGCCGCGAAGTTCGGCGATCCGGTATGCACGCGCGCGCGGATGTCGCCGGCGGGCCAGGTGCGGTCGCCCAGATAAGGATCGATGGCGTCGACATGTCCCCGGCGGATATACATCGCGCCACAGCCGAGCGGCGCGCCGATCCACTTGTGCAGATTCAGCGCGACGAACGGCGCATCGAGCGACGGCACGTCGAAATCGAGCATGCCCCAGGAATGCGCGGCGTCCGCAATGACGTCCGCGCCCGCATTCTTCGCCATCGCCGCGATATCGGCCACGGGCATGACGAGCCCGGTCGCAAAGCAGACATGCGACAGCAGCACGAGCCGGGTGCGCGGATGCGCGCGCAGCGCCGCCGCGTAAGTGTCGATCACGCGTCGATGGAATTCGTCCTGCGACGCGCCCGGTTCGGGAATCGTGATCTGCACCGGCGTGACGCCGCGCCGCTCGCGCAGCCATTCCATCGCGTCCTTGCCGCAGGGGTAATCGAGGTCGCTATAGAGCACCGTGTCGCCGGGCGCGAGGCGGTTGTAGCCGCTGATGAGCGCGAGCAGCGCCTCGGTCGCGTTGCGCGTCAGCTCGATCTCGTCGACGCCGCAGCCCATCGCCGCGGCCGCGCGCTCGCGCAGGCCATCGTGGATGGCGGACCAGTGCCGGCGCACGAGCATCGTCGTTTCGTGGTTCACGCGGTCGGTCCAGTAATGGAACACCGACTTGACCGGCTCCGTCATTGCGCCCCAGTAGCCGTTTTCCAGATTGACGAGCGCATCCGACTGTCGATACAGGCCGCGCACGGCGTCCCAATTGGTTTCGTCGCCGGCGAGCGCGGGTGCAGGGGGAAGCGTGGCGATGGCGGCTTCGAATTCCGGGGTGCGGATGTCGAGCAAATCGGACATGTGCTGTTGTCTGGAAGAGGAAGTCGCTCAGTATCGCCTAATCTCCGAAGCGCCGATGCGCAGAAGCGAAGGTTGGACAAATTCTGTTCTTTCGCGCGGTGGGGCATCAAGAGCGACGCGAACGCGCCGTAATAGGGAAAAGAAGAGCGTCCCGCGTTCCCGTACAGGCAAACGTTACCGCATGCGGTTGCGCGTGTCCGGGGACGACTGGCGCCAGTCCATTCCGACCCATCCAGGGAAAAGGCCACAAGTGAATCTGCAGAACGTTACGATCAAGAACAAGCTGATTGCCGGCTTTGGCGTGCTCGCCGTCCTCGTCATGGCGGTCGCAGGCATGTCCCTGCACGCGCTGTCCGTCGCCACCGACGACTTCTCGCACTATGTCCACGGCATCACCGCGCGGGCGAATATGGCGGTCCAGGTGCGCACGGCCGTCGACCGTCGCGCGATCGCGGCGCGCAATCTCGTGCTCGTCACGAAGCCCGCCGATATCGACATGGAAGAGGCCGAAGCGCTCCGGGCGCACGACGACGTCAAGACGCGCCTGAAGCAACTGGACGACATGATCGCGGCCGCGCCCGACGCGAGCCAGCAGGCGCGCGGTATGGTCGCCGAAATGATGCGCGTCGAGGCGCTCTACGGGCCGGTCGCGACGGACATCGCGAATCTCGCGCTCTCCGGGCATCGCGAGGAAGCCATCGTCAAGCTCGACGAAGCCTGCCGGCCGCTGCTCGCGCAACTGGTGAAGGCCACGGACGATTACCTGACCTACACGGACCACCGCCGCGACGAGATGGTCCGCGCATACGAGGCGAACTTTCGGACCCAGCGCAACATGCTGATCGCGCTCTGCACGCTCGGCGCGCTGTTTGCGGTGCTCGCGGGAATGGCGATTACGCGTTCGATCACGGCGCCGATCGGCGTTGCCGTCGATATCGCGCAGACGGTGGCGCGCGGCGATTTGCGCAGCCGCATCGATGCGCGCAGGAAGGACGAAACCGGCGACCTGTTGCGTGCGCTGGCCGAGATGAACGCGCGCCTGACCGAGACCGTCGGTCGCGTGCGCGAAAGCAGCGGTGCGGTCGGCGGCGCGGCGAAGGAACTGGCGAGCGGCAATACGAACCTGAGCCAGCGCACGGAAGAGCAGGCCGCGTCGCTCGAGCAGACGGCGGCGAGCATGGAGGAACTGACGTCGACGGTGCGTCAGAACGCCGAGAACGCGCAGCAGGCGAGCGCGCTGGCATCGAATGCGTCGGAGGTGGCGAGAAAGGGCAGCGATGTCGTGGACCGCGTGGTATCGACGATGCAGGGCATCAGCGCCAGCTCGACGAAGATCGCGGAGATCACGGGAATGATCGAGGGCATCGCGTTCCAGACGAACATTCTGGCGCTCAACGCGGCGGTGGAAGCGGCGCGGGCGGGCGAACAGGGACGCGGCTTTGCGGTCGTTGCGAGCGAGGTGCGCAGTCTGGCGCAGCGTTCATCGACGGCGGCGAAGGAAATTCGCGAACTGATCGCGAACTCGGTGGATCAGGTGCGCGGCGGATCGACGCTGGCGGGCGAAGCGGGCAACACGATGAGCGAAGTCACGAAGGCAATCGCACGCGTGACGGACATCATGGAGGAGATCGCGGCGGCGTCGGCGGAGCAGGGGCGCGGCATCGAGCAGATCAATCAGGCGATCACCCAGATGGACGAGGTGACGCAGCAAAACGCGGCCCTGGTGGAAGAGGCGGCGGCGGCCTCGCAGGCGCTGGAGGATCAGGGGCGCAAGCTGAACGAGGTGGTGAAGGTGTTCGTGGTGTGAGGGTGCGCGGGAACGGCCTGCGAGACACGGCGCGGATGATTTTCGTCCGCGCCGTGTTTTGAGAACGGGCAGCTACGCGAACAGGCTCGTTGGCAGCGCAATTTTCCCGAAGCGAGCCTGTCAGCGGGCGGCAAGCCGTCATCAGTTCGCCATTCTGTTTGACGAGCGATTTACCAACGCCATAAGCTGAGATCATTTAAGCGGCCTCGGGACAAAAGATCTGTGGCAGGTCCGCTGACATAAGCTGAAACCCTCCGCACACGAGACCTCTGACCGTTCCTCCGCGCCGCATTGCTGGAAGCCCGAAACCGATCAACGATTCACGTCTACGACGACGCGCCCCTTGATCTCCCCGCGCAACAACTGTCCAGCGACTTCCACAGCCTGAGAAAGCCCGATCGTCGCAGCGACGCCTTCGATCACCGCCACCGGCAACTCATTCGCAATCGCATCCCAGGCCGCCATGCGCCGTGCACGCGGCACATAAACGCTATCCACTCCCAGCAGCGCGACGCCACGAAGAATGAAAGGCGCGACCGTCGCCGGAAAATCCATCCCTTGCGCAAGTCCGCACGCGGCAACCGCGCCGCCATAACGCAAGCTCGCGCACACGTTCGCCAGCGTGTGACTGCCGACGCAATCGACCGCTGCCGCGAAACGCTCCTTCTGCAGCGGCTTCCCTGGCTTGGAGAGCGTCGTCCGGTCGATGATTTCCGCCGCGCCGAGTTCACGCAGCCGCACGGCTTCCTCCGGCCGTCCCGTCGACGCGATCACGCGATACCCGCGCTTCGCCAGAATCGCCACCGCGAAGCTGCCGACGCCGCCGTTTGCGCCCGTCACGAGCACGTCGCCATCCTGCGCGACGCCGTACTTCTCCAGCGCCTGCACGCACAACATCGCCGTATAGCCGGCCGTGCCCACGGCCATCGCCTGTTGCGTCGTGATGCCGGCGGGCAGCGGGATCAGATGATCGCCCGGCACGCGCGCCTTCTGCGCGAGCCCGCCCCAATGCGTTTCGCCCGCGCCCCAGCCGTTCAGCACGACCGCGTCGCCCGGCTGGTAGTCCGCGTGCGTGCTTTCCTCGACGATGCCCGCGAAGTCGATGCCCGGCACCATCGGAAAGGTGCGAACGACCGGCGCTTGGCCGGTGATCGCGAGCGCGTCCTTGTAATTGAGCGTCGAATACTCGACGCGCACGAGCACGTCGCCCGTACCCAGCCGCGATTCGTCGATCGACTGAATGGACGCGACCGTGCGATCTTCCTGTTTGTCGAGCAAGAGTGCGTTGAACATGAACGGATTCCGGTTGGCGATTGAAGGACGGCGATGCAAAAGCAGCGGCGACCCGCGCCGCTGCCCGCACACATCGCGTGCGTATCAATGATGCTCGAATTGCGCGCGCGGGACCGGCGCTGCCTTGACCTTCGTGTACTCAAATTCCGGCAGCGCCTTGATGGCGTCCTTCGTCGCGCCCGCGAGCACGAGCTTGCCGTTCTTGAAGTCGAGTTGCTCGATCGGAATCGCGACATCGTGGCGCGACACGCCGAGGAACTGGTTTGCCGCGATGATCGCGAAAGAAACCGAACGGTCGGGCGCGACGATGATGTCGTGAATCACGCCGACGCGCGCGCCCTGATCGTTGACAACGGGCTTGTTGAGAATGGACTTCCTGACGCTCCAGCCGTCGATGATCGCGGTCGATACTTCGACCGACACGCCGAGCGGCTGTGCGCCTGCAACTTGAGCCAAGGAGGGTGTGGAAACGAGGCCAATGGCCGACGATGCGACGAGCGATGCCACGAGTTTCAAGTTCATCTGTTGTTCCTCAAAAGATTTGGCAGACGGTTCTCGACTTGACGCGCCCGGTGCTCGCCCACGCTTCACCGATGAGCAAGCCTGTAGCGCGGTAGCAGTGTGACCGTTTACCGTGGCTTTTGCAGGAAATGTGACGCACCGCACCGCACCGGGCGCGGCGGCGAGGCTCAGTGCGAGATTCGCTTCAGCGCATCGCCCTTGTGCACCGCGTGTTTGCCGCTTTTGTCGCTTTCCACTTCGTAGTGCGGATCGTCGTGCGATGCGTTGACCGTGTGGCCGTCGACCTTGGTGCGCTCGGAAATTACGCGCACGATGCGGCCGGTCGTTTCGCCCTGTGGCGTGTTCCAGCTTACGTGATCGTGCAGCTTCAGGCTGTGACTCATGACGTTTTCCCAGAATGATCGTGACGCTGCAGCCAGTGCAACGGCCGTGCCCGTCAACGCAACCGCGCGAGCGTCGCGTCGTCCGGGCGGCCGCCGAAGTATCGCTTTAGGGCTTCTTCGAACGGGGCGGGGTCGGGCGCGCAGTGGGCAAAGAGCGTCATCGACGAATGAAACTTCATGTCGTCGGGATAGCCAAAAATCTGGTCGACGCTGCGGTCCCGCACGCCATTGACGATGCCAGTCAGCTCGACGAGGCGCGCGCCCAGCACCGGATGCGCGAGATAGGCCTCGGCTTCCGCGCACGACTGTATCGCGTAATGCTGCGCCATCTGGCTATGCCCGAGCCCCGCGATCTGCGGAAACACGAACCACATCCAGTGCGTGCGTTTGCGGCCGGCCTGGAGTTCGGCGCGCACGTCGTCGATGACGCTGGCTTGTGCATCGACGAAGCGTTGCAGGTTGAACGGATCGCTCATCGTATGTCTCCCGTCATGCGTGCGTTCGTTCACGCTACCGCTTGCGCGATGCGCTCGCGCAGCCCCGCATCCGGATAGACGCCGATGCCCGCGTGCACGTTGTCGATCATGTATTCCCGCCGTCCCGTGCCCGGAATCACGCACGTGACGGCCGGATGGCCCAGCACGAATTTCAGCAGAAGCTGTGCCCAGCTCGTGCAGCCGAGTTCCGCCGCGAAAGGCGGCAAGGGGCGGCCGCGCAAGCTCGACAGCAGCGAGCCGCCGCCGAACGGCTGATTCACGATGACTGCGACGCCGCGTTCCGCCGCCAGCGGCAGGAGCCGCGCTTCGGCGTCGCGGTCGTTGGCGGCGTAATTGATCTGCACGAAGTCGACGCGCTCGGAGCGCAATACCGCTTCGACCTGCGGAAAGGCACTCGACGTGTAATGCGTCACGCCGATATAACGGATGTGTCCCGCCGCCTTCCAGTCACGCAGCGTGGCAAGCTGCGTGCGCCAGTCGAGCAGGTTATGAATCTGCATCAGGTCGATGCGCGGGGCGGCGAGGCGTTGCATCGATTGCCGCATCTGCGCGATGCCTTCCTCGCGGCCCTCCGTCCAGACTTTCGTTGCGATGAACGCCTTGTCGCGCGCGTAAAGCTCCGTGAGCAGCGCGCCGGCGACGGCTTCGGAAGTGCCGTACATCGGCGAGGAATCGATGACCGAACCGCCAGCCGCGAACAGCACGCGCAACACGGCGGCGAGTTCGGCGCGGCGGGCGGGATCGTCGCCGACGTCGAACGTGCGCCAGGTGCCGCATCCGACGATCGGCAACGCTTCGCCCGTCGATGGAATCGGGCGCTTGTGCATGGGCGAGAGTTCGGCGGACGCCGCCGGCGACAGGCGGGGCAATTGCGCATAGAGCGCCGCGCCGGTCGCGGTGCGCAGAAAGCCGCGCCGGGCGGCCTGGGTTCGGTTGCAAGCGGTCGGTTTCGCGGCGCGGCTCATGGCGTCAGGTTCGTTCGCGGTCGAACCTCAGCATAACCTGCCACGCCGGACCGGGCGCGCTACTTCTTCTTGGCTTCTTCCAGACAAGCGGCAAGCTGCTCGAAGTACGCGAGCGCCTTGCGCGTCGGCACGACGGACTTGGTGCGCAGGTCAGCGGCCGTTTCGTCCAGCGTGACGAGGCCTTGCTCCTTCAGCCGCGTGAGCTTGCGATGCACGGTGGCGGGCGCGCCCGCCGTCGAGAGCGCCATCGTCTCGGTCACGGTCAGCGCGCGGCCCGCGTGCCACGCAGCGGTGAGCGCTTCGAGCAGCCGTTCTTCGGCGGCATCCAGCTTCGGTACGGACGGCAAGGCCTGCACCGCCTGCGCGAGGTTCAGGAATCGGAAATAGGCGTCGACAAGGTGTTTATTCGCCATGATCTTGCACTTCCTTAGGCGCTGCGTTTCGTTGCTTTGCGGGTGCGGCTCATCATACTCGTTCGCGCCCCGGCACAAAATAACTTATCAAACTGATAAGCAACTGTTATCATGCGTTGATCCGTCTGGCGATGATGTGCACACATGATCGTCTACGCGAGGACCTGAGAGAACAGAGAGAACGTGGTGAACTGGACGCCGCCTCGCTTCGAGCGAGGCGGCGTCTTTTTTGCATGCTCGCTTGGTGTCTTGCGGCTTCATGCGGTCAGTAATCGCCCGGGCGGCGGCGCAAGGGTGCAAGCCTGACCATCAGCCACAAGGTCACCTTGATCGTATAGATGACGATCAGACTGCCGGATAAATCACCGACGACCATCACGACGAAGCGCTTGCCCGCCCCGGCGATTTCACCTTGCATCGCCAGCCACAACTGATGCAGCAATGGACTCGCAATTGCATAGAGCACGATAAGGAAAAGCAGCCTGCGAGCGGTGAGATTCGATGGCGACGTACGCAAGCCGAGCACGCGCGTTGCGAAGAGGTAGATCAGGTAAGGGGCGAGCGCCGAGATGGTGCCGTACATGAGCGAGCGCACCGGATCGTTCGGGAAATAAAGAAAGATGCAACTGATCCACGCGGCGCATAACATGCCGATTGCACCCGCTTCACCGAAAAGCAGTGTGCATAAAAGCTGCATGCCTGCGGGCAGATAAATCCAGTTTGCGCCTCGCACATATTCCGAAGAAGGAAAGAGCAGTTCGTTCGCGACGAGCGTGACGAGAAAGAGGGCTGCTGTGCCCGCGATAATGGGCGCGCGTTGACGCAGGTATTCCATCATGAATCGGTGCTGCTAGTCGCTGGCGGGGCGGGACTGTAACACGGCCGGCCTCAATGGTTATCGAGCAAGTTGCGTCACCGTTTATCTGACGATGACCGCGATGATACCTACAACGAAGCGGCGAGACAGTGCGACATGAGTTCTCGAGCGCTTCTCTGTAATTTTCCTTTCGGTCGTATAGAGATTCGAGCAATCGCATCAAGCTAATTGAAGGAAAACCGATTGAACCGAGAGCCGTTAATGCGCGCAAGCGAAACAGTTTCAGTGATGCAACGCAAAGTCAGCCCTTTTGAATACCGCTTGAACCGCGCAGCGACCAAATCAACAACGCCGGACGTGTAGTCACTATCGCCGACCCTTTTCACGTTTTGTTGCATTCGGGCCGATACGTCGAACTAACATATCGGCCATCGCCTCGGCCGGAACGCCTGAAATGAATTCAACGCTGCCCACCACCATCGACAATGTTCGCGTCTTGCGCCTCGCGGGCCGCGCAGCGGAAGCGCAAACGATGCTACGGGAAATTGTCAATTCGCCGAATCAGGGCGGCATCTGGCCGGGTCAACTGGGCGTCGATCTGAATTTTCTCGGCATGCACGCCGAAGCGGAGAAATGCATCCGGCGCGGCTTGCTCGGTTCGTTGAGCGATTTCGTCCGCTATACGATCACCGAAGAACTGTACATGTCGTTGTACGCGCAGGGCAAATATCACGAAGCGCTTGCACTGCACCGCATCAACCGCGATCTGCCGCGCGCCGAGTCGCTCCTCGCCACGCTTTTCAGCGGCAATCAGACCTGGGTGGAGTTGCTGAAACCCAAGATGCTCGGCATCGACGAGCCGGTCGCCGGCAAATCGATTCTGCTTCTGGGGGAAGGCGGTTTCGGCGATATGGTCCTCTTCTCCCGATACATCGACGCTCTGTTCCGCGAAGGCGCGCGAGAAGTGAAGCTCGAAGCGTTCGACTTCTGGGCCGATGTCATTCGTCCGCGTCCGGGCTTGCGCGTCGCCCGGATGACTGCCGAGGCGCGCACGGACGAAGCACAGCGATGCGACCGCGTCGCCAGCCCGTTCCACCTGTGGGCGCGCTATCAGTCTTCGCCGTACTTTCCGCAAGAAAACCCCGCTGCGCTCATTTCGCTCGACGCCGTTCGGTCCTTGCCGCCCGAAGCCGCCGCGCTGCTAGCCGAGGAATCGTCGCGCCTGAAAGTCGGGCTGGTGTGGCGCAGCACGAGCGGCGCGCGCCACGAGCCGTATCGCTCGATGCAACTGGCGCAACTCGCCGGAGTGCTGGGCAATCCAGATTGCCGCTTCTATTCGCTGCAAGTCGGCGACCTGAGCGATGACGAGCGCGCGCTGATGCAGGCACACGACGTCGTCGATCTCGGGCCGTACTTGCACAACTTCGGCGACACCGGCCGCGCGTACGAGCAACTCGATCTCTTCATCTCGATCGATACCGGCGCCGCGCATCTCGCGGGCGCGCTGAATCGTCCGGTATGGGTGCTGCTCTCGCAGGCATGCGACCACCGCTGGTACGACTGCCGGCGTTATACGCCGTGGTATGCGTCGATGCGGCTCTATCGTCAGGAACGTCTCGGCGACTGGTCGGTTCCGCTCGCCGACATGTCCGCGGAACTCGCGCAACTCGCCGCGGAAAAGCGCGCCTAGGACTTCTTCAGCGCCTGAGCGCGTCGAAACGTCCTGAACCGTTCCCGCCGATGCTCCTCGTCGAAGTGCGCGCGCGCCGGCTTCACCAGATCGCTACGCGACACGATGCCCACGAGCCGCATCGACGCCGTGTCCGTCACAACCGGCAGGCGCTCTAGTTCATGCACGGCGAGACGCGTCGCGGCGAGGCGGCACGGTTCGCCGGGTAGCGCGACGACCGGCGGCGCATCCGCGCGGCGCGACAGCACTTCGCCGGCGGTCGCCGCACCGGACGCATCGAGCAGGGCCGCGCGATCCAGCACGCCGACGAGCGCGCCGTCGCGCGCGACCGGATACGCCCGGTGCGCCTGCTGCGGCCCGAAGTGCTGCGCGAGCACGTCGTCGATCCGCGTGGCGGCGTCGATGGTGTGGACATCGCGCGTCATGACTTCATCGACGTGATGACGCTCCAGCGGATCGACGCCATATTCGCGATAGATGTGATAGCCGCGCCGCGCGATTTTCTCCGTCATGATCGAACGCCGCATGACGACCGTCGCAAAGCCGTGCGCGGCGAGCGTCGCCGTGAGCAGCGGCAGGAGCGCGTTGCTGTCGTGCGTGAGGCCGAACGCGAAGACGATGGCGGTCAGCGGCGCGCCCAGCGTGGCGGCGAGCGTCGCGGCCATGCAGACGAGCGGCCATAGCGCGGCGTCGTGGCCGGGCAGGACCGCGCCGAGCACGGTGCCGAGTCCCGCGCCGAGCATCAGGAGCGGCGCGAGCACGCCGCCCGATGTGCCGGACGCCAGCGCGACGACCCAGATCACCGCCTTCACGGCGAGAATCGCGAGCGCGACCTGAATCGCAATGTGCTGATGCAGCAGATCGCCGATCACGTCATAGCCGACGCCGAGGGCGCGCGGTTCGATGAATCCGCCAATCCCGACGACCAGTCCGCCGATCGCCGGCCACCACATCCAGTGCAGCGGCAGTTTGCCGAACGCATCCTCGAGCTTGTAGAGCGCCGCGGACAATCCCGACGCGAGCGCGCCCGACAGCAATCCCGCGACGAGGCAGGACAAGAGCGACAGCATCTGCGGCGGTTCGGTCTGCATCGGAAAGAGGGCGCCGGTGCCGAACACCATCGCGCGCGCGAAGCCCGCCACCGCGCACGCCAGCGCGACGGGCAGAAAACTGCGCGGCCGCCATTCGAACAGCAGCAGTTCGACGGCCAGCAGCACCGCCGCGACCGGCGTGCCGAACACCGCCGTCATGCCGGCCGCCGCGCCCGCGACGAGCAGCGTCTTGCGCTCCGCGGCGGTCACGTCGATGCATTGCGCAATCAGCGAGCCGAGCGCGCCGCCCGTCATGATGATCGGCCCTTCCGCGCCGAACGGTCCGCCGCTGCCAATGACGATCCCCGACGACAGCGGCTTGAGCACCGCCACTTTCGGCGACATGCGGCTTTTGCCGAAGAGAATCGCCTCGATTGCCTCGGGAATGCCGTGTCCGCGAATTTTTTCGGAGCCGAAGCGCGCCATCATGCCGACGATCAGCCCGCCGATCACCGGAATCACGATGACCCACGCGCCCAGCGTGTTCAGCGCGGGCGAGCGGTCCGCGATGGACAACGTTCCGAAGAAGAACAGGTTGGTGAACAGGTGGATGAGCGCGAGCAGCACGACCGCCGCGAGCGTGCTGATGCCGCCGATGATCGCCGCGAGTCCGCAGATGCGCAGCAGCCTGTCGTTGACGGAGAAGTCGCGTTTGTGATGATTCATGCCTTCGCTCCCGAACCAGAAAACTGCGGATAACTCAGAGGTCGATCTGCGGCACGCGAAACGCGCCTTCCAGCGACTTCAGCTCCGCGCGATGCAGCGCCGCCAGCCGCGCGAGCACTTGCTCGCCGCGTGGCTCCAGATGCACCTGCACCTGCCGCCGGTCTTCCGCGCTCGGTTCGCGCCGCACGAGCCCGAGCGCCTCGCAGCGCGTGACCAGCGCCACCACGCCGTGATGCTGCGATTGCAGCCGCTCGGCCAGCTCGCCGACCGTCGCCCAGGCGCGGCCGGGATAGCCCTTGATATGCAGGAGCAGCAGATATTGCAGCGGCGTGATGCCTTCCTCCTGCGCCGCGCGCTCGGAGAATCGTTCGAATCGCCGCATCTGATAGCGGAACTCGGATAGCTGCTCGAAGTCGGGCTTGGCGAGGGTGCGGGGCGGTTTCATCGTTGCATCAGGCGCTCCGGCGTTCGCCCGCAAAGCTCTGGCGATACAGCCCGGAAATAAGGTCGGTTTCGGTGATCATGCCGAGCAGCCGTTCGTCGCCATCGACGACCGGAATGTGGTGATGGCCGAAGTCCGCGAACATCGGCACCAGGTCGGCGATGGCGGTGCGCGCGCTCACGGTGCACACGTCGGTGGTCATCAGCGACGCGATGCGCGGCGGCGTCGCCGATGGCCCGCGCATCAACCGCTCGACGGCGCGTCTGAACGGATGGCGCGGCGTCGCACGGTGCGCCGGTGCGAGATCGGCGCGCGTCACGATGCCGATCACGCGGCGCGTCGCATCGATCACGGGAAGCGCCTTCACGCGATGCCTGGCGAGCAGTGCAAGCGCCTCCTGCGCACTCGTTTCCGGCGATACGGCGACGACCGCGCGGGACATGATGTCCGCGCAGGAAAACTCGGTGAAGCGGCGCGCGTACGCCTGCAACTGCGTTTCCCGCAGCAGCGCTTCGAGATCGTCAGGATCGATGTCGAGCATTTCGCTGCGGCGCGCGAGCACGGCTTCGAGATCGGCGCGCAGGAACGACGCCGCATCGGGCGATTTCGGCGCGGCTTGCGCGACGTGCGGATAGCGGTGGCCCGTCAGCGCATGAAACACGATCGCCGAGCACAGCAGCGCGAACGATTGAATCGCGACCGGCGCCAGCACGAAACCGTAGCCGAGCGCGTGGATCGACGGCCCGCCGAGCACCGCCGTCAACGCGACCGCGCCCGAGGGCGGATGCACGCAGCGCAGCGCGAACATCGCGCAGATCGCGAGCGCGATGGCGAGGGCGGCGGCATCGACGGGATCGTGGATCAATGCGGCGCACGTCACGCCGACGATCGCCGAGACGAGATTGCCGCCGATGATCGGCCACGGCTGCGCGAGCGGGCTCGCCGGCACCGCGAACAGCAGCACGGCGGAGGCACCCATCGGCGCGATGAGGAACGGAATCGCCGATGCATCGCCGACCAGCAGATGCGCGATGCCGCCCGTCAGCGCAATGCCGATAAGCGCGCCGACGCCGGCGCGCAGGCGCTCGGTCCATCGGAGCGTGACCGGAGCGGGAAGAAAGCCGTGTAACCAGCGGAGCAAGACGGGGCGCGTCACGTTGCTTGATCGTGAGATTGAAGGTGTCGAATTTGGACGGCGAGCCCGGACGGTGCTCGCCAAAGCGTGAAATTATATCGCAACGTGATACAAATTGTCGCGACCGGTTCGGCTCCTGTACGATGGACGCTCGCACCGTTCCTTTCGTCGATCCGCCATGAAGCGCTTCCCGCATGCACTGGCGTTGCTGATGGCCGCACTGCCCGCGTTCGCCGCGCCTCCCGTCGCGCAGGGCGGCGACGATCCTTCGACCATCGTGAGCGACGTTCACGAGTTCATCGTCGCGGAAGACGGCTCCGTCACCGAGGACGACGAAACCGTGCTGCGCGCGAACACGCCGGCGGGCATCGACGAAATCGCCCAGCGATATGTCTGGTACGACCGCAGCGTGTCGAAGGTGGAGATCGTCGAGGCGTATTCCGTCGATGCGAACGGCGCGCGTCACGATGTATCGCCCGATCAGATCCGCGACATTCAGGAACCGCGTTCGGCGGGCGCGCCGACGTTTCAGGACGCGAAACTGCGCGCGGTGATTTTTCCGGCGGTAGGCGTCGGCTCGACGGTGCATCTGCATTTCCGAAAGAGCCAGGCCAGCCCGGTCATCCCCGGACAGTTCAACTATTTCGTCGAGCCGGGGCAGCGGCCCGTGCTGGACCAGCGCCTGGTGTTCGATCTTCCGGCGGCCAAACCGCTTTACGCCGATGCTCGCGGCTTTGCCGCCGATCCGCCCGTGACCGCGAACGGCCGCACGCGCTATGCGTTCGGTTATCGCCGCGAGCGCGTGGCGCGCATCGAGAGCGGCTCCGTCGGCTATGCGCAGTACGGCGACCGGCTGATGGTCTCCACGTTCGCGGACTACGCGGCCTTTGCGGCGAGCTATCGCGGGCCGGCCGTCGACGCCACCGCAACCGATCCGGCGATACGCGCGCTCGCCTTATCGCTGACCGCCAGCGACGCCGATGCCCGCGCGAAGGCCAAAACGCTGTACGACTGGGTGCGCCGCAATATCCGCTACGTGGCGATGTTCATCGGCCAGAGCCCGGCGGCGCCGCATCGCGTGACGGAAGTGCTCGCGAACCGTTATGGCGATTGCAAGGACCATGTGGCGCTGTACGGTGCGTTGCTCGATGCCGTCGGCGTGCGCAACGAAGCCGCGCTGATCGGGCTCGGCTCGGTGTATGCGCTGCCATCGGTGCCGGGTTACGGAGCGGGCGCGATCAATCACGTCATCACGTATCTGCACGATCTCGGCATGTATGCGGACAGCACGGCGTCGAGCGTCGAGTTCGGTTTCCTGCCGCTTGCCGATATGGACAGGCCGACGGTGCTCGTCGAATCGGGCGTGCTGTCGCGCACGCCACCGACGCAGCCGCTTTCTCGCACGGCGCGGCTGCAGATCGATGTCGCGCCGGAGGGCGTCGCGAACTTCGCCTACTGGGTCGAGGATGCGGGATGGAGCGCTGAAATCGAGCGGATGAATCTTCGGCTTGCGAGCAGCCAGCGGCGCGACCAGATTGCGGCAGACCGCTTGCGATACACGAACTTGCGCGGTGCGGGCGCGCTCACCACGAGCGATGTCGACGCCACCAGCGGCCCGTTCGCGACGACGCTGCGCGGCACGCTCGACGAAATCGTATGGCCGACGGGCACGACCGCGCTGCCCGCCCTGACGAGCCTGTCAGGCGGCATTGCGACGCAAACGCGCAACTGGCTTGCCGAACGCACGCGCACGCAGCCGTACTTGTGCGTCGGCGGCGCTTACGACGAAGTCGCGCAGATTGCGCTTCCCAGGGCGATGCAAGTCGTGGAAGTCCCCGACGATGTCGACGTGACGAGTGAATTCTTTCAGTATCGTTCGCGCTATGTGTTCGATGCGTCGACGAACGTGGTTCAGGTGTCGCGCACACTCGATGCGCGCTTTGGCAAGCAGGTCTGCTCGCCCGACGATTTTCAGGCGGCGTTACCCGCTTTCAAGAAAATAGAGCGGGATACGCAAGCGCAGATCATTGTTAAGTCATCCGTACGATGAGTGACTTCACTGCGCATCGCGTGCTACGCGGAAGCCGTTCTGCGACTGGCGCACGCTTGCGCTGTATTTGAAGCGCGTCGCCGATTGCATATAGGCCGCTCCTTCGCGCCACGATCCGCCGCGAATCACGCGCACGGAGCAGGAAGGGTCGTCCCATGCACGGCCATCGGCGGGGGCGTTCTTGTACGAGCTATGCCAGCAATCGGCGACCCATTCCCATACGCTGCCGTTCGTGTCGTATAGACCGAATGGATTGGCGGCGAACGAGCCGGCCGGCGTCGGCGCGTCGGCGCGATACGGCTCGCCGCAATCCTTGCAATCGGCGGTGCCTTTTTTCATCTGCTCGCCCCACCAGTAAGTGCTCTGCGTCCCGCCGCGCGTGGCATATTCCCATTCGGCTTCCGTTGGCAGGCGATACGGCTTGCCGCCCACCTTGCTCAGCCACTTCACATAGACCTGGGCGTCGTCCCAACTGACATTGCGCATCGGCGAATTGGCGACCGGCGCGGCGGCGCTGCTGTCCGGTGCGATGCGCGTGCATGCGCCCGCATCCGCACAGGCGTTCCATTGTTCGACCGTCACTTCGTATTTGCCGATAGCAAAGGGCCGCGCAATCGTCACGTGATGCGGCGGCTTCTCGGCGGGATCGTCGTTATTGCTGCCCATCGTGAAGCTGCCGGGCGTGATCGCGATCAGCAGCGGACACGCAGCGCAGTCCTTGATTTCGCTGGCGGCGGCCTTGACGGTCGTGTTCGCGTTGGTGGCGGGCTTTGTCGCGACCGCTGCAGAGGCGGCGGCATCCTGACGTGGCTTGTCTGCCGTTACTGCGGGAGAGGCAGGCTTGCCGGGCGGCGGCACAGCGGGCTTCGCCGTTGCGCTCGCACGCAACCGGTCGATGCGCGCCTTCGCAAGCGCCGCAAAGCGCCCGTTCGGATACGCCTTCAGATAGGCCTCGTAATCGCTGGGATACGTGCTGTCCTTGATCGAATCCCAGAAGGTCAACTCATATTGCTCGTTGCTGTCCTTCGGAAGAATGCCGCGCGTGCGCACCGGTGTTTCGTCGGCGGCCGTCATTTGCATGATGGATACTTGCCGCCCGAGCGAGACCTCGTTGCGTAAAGTCGATGCGATCCACGGTTGCTGACCGCCATGCGACTGGCGAGCGACGTCGAGTGCGGCAGCATCGAACAATGCGGGCGATAGATGCCGTTGTCCGCGCAGTTGCCGCAGAATCGCTGCGGTGAACACGCCGTTATGTTCGCTTTCGGATGCCAATGTATCCGGCGATGCTGCAAACGCGACGAGCGTACGCGGCGGCAAATGCAGCGTGCGTGGGGGCGTTTTGCCGAAGGGGTCATTGAGGCACATATCGAGCACGACGATGTTCTTCGCGAGCGGCCTTCGATGCGCGAGTCTCGCGATTAGATCTCGCACCGCAACGCCTTTTGTCATCAGTTGAAGCGGCGCATTCTCGTGAACGTCGATCGGCAGCAGCATTGCGTCGCCGCCAGCCTGAATGCCGTGGCCGGCGAAATAAACAAGCGCGTTATCGCGGGGGCCGAGACGATCCATGAATGCATCGATTGCATGCTGCATTGCGTCTGCGTCGGCGTCCCTCAGCTGCGTCACGTCAAAGCCCAGCGACGAGAGTGCGGCGCTCACATCCCCGGCATCATGTTGCGCACCCGGCAACGCATGTTCCGCATAATCAGCATTGCCGATGACAATCGCGAGGTTACGCACGGCAGGCGGAGAGGGTGGCGACGGAGACCGGGCGAACGCCACGCCGATCATGAACATGCCTGCGATGAATAGAATTCGCCACATCTTCATATTCTTTACGTCCGGCTGGAGTGAACGGCAAGCGCAGCGAACACCTTGCAACGTATTGCGCTGACCTACCCAACAACGATAGCACGCTGTCTTTCGGCGTCTAATCCCCCAAAAGAAGGTATGCGAATGCGGCATACGCATCCCTTCCGACGCACGTATCTTTTTAAAACGTTACGTCCTAATCTGGAAGCGAACTCCACGCGGCATGTCGAGCACGGACGTGCGTCTCAGCGCGAAAACGCGCGACTGCCGGATCTCCTGCTGCTTTATGAAGAGGCATCCACGACATGCTGAGAAGAACCGTGCTGGGCGCACTGGCTTCGCTTGCCGCCCTGGCCGCCGATAGGTCTTTCTCGGCGGGGCGTGGCCGCACGCCCGCGCCGGCGAATGCGGAAGCCTACGTCATCTGGCCGTCCGACGGCGCTGTAATCAGCGGCGGCAAGCTATGGGTGCGCATGGGCTTGCGCAACATGGGCGTCTGTCCGAAGGGCATCGACATGCCGAACGTCGGCCACCATCATCTGCTGATCGATACGGATTTGCCGCCGCTCGATCAGGAGATTCCGTCCGACAGAAATCATCTGCACTACGGCGCAGGCGAAACCGATGCGCGCGTCGAATTGCCGCCCGGAAAACATACGCTGCAATTGCTGATGGGCGATTACAACCACGTACCGCACGACCCGCCCGTTTATTCGAAGAAGATCACGATCACGGTGACGTGAGGCGGGCGTAACGCGTAACGCCGAGGGCTAACGACATGAAACTGCATAAGGCTGGCGCGCTTGCGCGCTCCCGTTCGCTTCTGCTCGTCGCGCTGCTCGCGGCGCCGTTCGCTCTGAGCTTCGCGCAAGGCGGGCCGACGCCCGCGCCCGCAAACGCTTATGCGTATATCGGCTATCCGAACAACGGAGAGACGATGCCTGCCGGAAAGCCTTTTCGCGTGTGGTTCGGCTTGCGCTTCATGGGTGTCGCGCCGCGCGGCGTCAAGTTTCCGAACACGGGCCATCACCATCTTTTGGTCGATACGGACTTGCCGCCACTCGATCATGAAATTCCGTCGGACCGCAATCATCTGCATTACGGAGCAGGAGAAACCGAAGCGATGATCGAGCTTGCTCCGGGCAAGCACACGCTTCAGCTTCTCATGGGCGATGACCGCCATATTCCGCACAACCCGCCGATCTACTCAAAGAAGATCACCATCTACGTGAAGTGAACCCTGTCTGTGATTAAGAAACAGTTGGACTGCGAAGTGTTGGTGGTGAGACGTCAGTGCGGTATTAAGCGAAACACCTGTCGAATCGCTCTCATGCTTGTGCAGCAAGGAAAGACGGCCAAAAGCGCGAAACATGGCATACCTCATGCGTTTAAGTGGCCCGAGCAGACAGATGCTCGAATCCACCCAAACGCGCGATGCGCACCCAAGGAGAACCACCATGACGACGCTGACCATCCTGGACCTTCCCGTCACCGAACAACTCGACCGCCGTGCGATGTCGGCCGTGCGCGGCGGCAGTTCGTTTTACTTTCCCGGCTATGTGTCGAAGTACGACCTGACTTTCAACACACAACAACTCATCGACCAGAAGCAGAGCACTGAAAACCATAACGGCGTGAACGTCGCGTTCGGCGAGGACATCACGTCGAATGTGAAGCCGAAGCAGGAAGCGCATAACACCAGCAACATCAACATCGGTTCGGGCTTCATGGTCCGCTGAACGACGCGCGTGCTTTCCATACCCGCCTACGCCTAGCCAGGAGCCTGAAATCATGTCCACATTGAGCATCCACGATCTCGTCCACCACGCCGAAATGAACGGCGCCGAAATGTCCGCCGTGCACGGCGGCATGGGCCTGTACTTCCCGAGCTACAGCTCGAGCTATAGCCTCAGCGCGAACACGCAACAGCTTGCCAATCAGGCGCAGAAGACGTTCAACGTCAACGGCGTGAACGACGCATTCGCGCATGACATCAAGTCGAAAGTCGAGCCGCAGCAAAAAGCGCACAACGACAGCAGTATCAACGTCTACGGGCCGTACGTGCTGTGATCGTGCCGGAAGAAGAAGGCCGCGCAGCGACGCGGCCTCGGTAAGCGGAGTACGGGGAACTCCGTCGCATGAACCGCCTTGAACGGCGGCGTGGATCGCTCGTCGTTCCCGGGACGGCGAGCGATCCGCATCGTGACCGCGCTGCGTCACTGGCGCGCGAATTCCCATCATCAACGTGAGCGCCGGAGTCGATCGTGCCAGCTCTGTTGTCATCGTTGTGCCGGACCATCGGATGTGCGAGTGTATGCGCGTCCGTGCTGCTGGCGGGGTGTATCGACGTGAAAGTGCCGGTTTACAAGCGTCCCGATACGCCTGAGAAAACCGCCTTTACGACCTTCGATGCCCCGAAGGTCGCCGCCGCCGACACTATCCAGCCCGACTGGTGGAAGCAGTTTCGCGATCCCTATCTCGATGCGCTCGTCGACAAGGCGATCCAAGGCAACTTCGATATCAAGGTGCTGGCCGCGCGCATACGAGTTGCAGGCGCGCAGATCGGCGAGGCGCGAGCGGGTGCGCTGCCGACGATGGATGTCGGCGCGGGCGTGAGCTTCGAGAAGACCACGGGTCAGCCGTTCTCGAAGCAATACAACCTCGGCACGCAGGTCAACTGGGACATCGATATCTGGGGCGCGGTGGAAAAAGGCGTACAGGCGCAGAAAGCCGAGTTCCACGCGACCGAGGCCGACTGGCGCGCGGGCTATCTGCAACTCGTGGCAAGCGTATCCACGACCTATTTCCAGATTCTTCAGTTCGATGATCAGATCGACCAGCAGAAGCAGACCATCGCGACGAATCAGCAGATCCTGACGATCTTCGAAGGGATGGAGAAGAATGGCCTCGTGCCTCATACGCAGGTGCTCACACAGCGAGCAGAGCTCAACCGCCTGACGCGGGAGTTGCTCGATTTACGCCGCTCGCGCGATCTTGCGAACAACGCGCTGGCAACGCTTACCGGCGTTCCGGCAGGCGAGTTCAAGGTCCCCGATGGTCAACTGCAAAAGCGCGTCCAGATTCCGCCTGTGCCGTCTGGCTTGCCGTCGCAATTGTTATCGCGCCGGCCTGATTTGATCGCCGCTGAATACCGCGTGCTCGAATCGTACGATCTAGTCGGCCAGGCGAAGCTCGCGCAACTGCCGACCATCAGTCTCACCGGGCGCGGCGGAACGGCGAGCTTCGCACTAACGGACTTATTGAAGTCCTTCACGTTCAGCTTTCTACCCAGCATCAACATTCCGATACTCGACCCGAGCGTGCGTGCTCACGTGAAGACAACGCAGGCGCAAACGACCGTCGTCGAACAGCAATATCGAAGCACGGTAATGGGCGCTTTTGAAGAAGTCGAGAATGCGCTCGTCAATCTGGATGCGCACACGAAGCAGCGCGGCGAGTTGCAGCAGGAAGTCGCGCATCTGACCATCGTGGCGGCGCAAATCGATGCGCAACTCAAGGAAGGCGTGATTTCACAACTTCAGGTATTCGAGACCGAGCGTACGCTTTTGGCCGCGCAGCTTGCGCTGCTCGCGAATCATCAACAGATGCTCTCGGACACGGTGACGTTATACAAGGCGCTCGGCGGCGGATGGCCCGCAGTCGATGTGCAAAGCGCTGCCAATTGACTACGACGATGCGTGACTTAAACTCAAGACAGCCGCCGCATGCGCTTTGCACCGAGGGCGGCTGGACGAACCTTGCGACGTGAACATGGCCCCAGGCGATCCGATAGCGGAACAGCAGCCAAGCGTGGGCGAGGCGTTCGACGTCCTTCTCACGCCCATGTCGCGCGGCAATCCGGGCAATTCGCTCAGTGAAATACGCATCGATGAAAATCTCTTCGCGATTGGCCGCGCGGAGCCGCCTTTCGACGAGAGTCCGCCCGACACTGTCGCGCAACTGTCACGCCGGCATGCGCGCATTTTCATTGAACACGGCGACGCCTATATTGCGGACCTCGCGAGCAAAAACGGCACGTCGGTGAATGGCACGCCCGTTCGCGACGTGCCCGTGCGACTGCGAAATGGCGACGAAATCGCCTTTGGCAACCGGCTCGCGTATCGCGTGCAGTTCGTGCCGCGCAAACGCCGCACGCGCGTTCCCAAGCCGCTCGGCATCACGCTCGTGCCGCAACACGACGATCGCGGGCTGCTGCCCATCGAAGTCGTGCGGTTTCCGTTTCTGTTCAGCAAGAGCGATGAAACGTTCGCGCGGTATCGCGACGCATATCCGCATCAGGTGAACTACGTATCGCGCCGCCACGCGCATTTGTTCGTCAAAGGCGGTGCGCCTTTCGTCGAAGACCTCGGCAGCACGAATGGCACGTTCGTCAATGGACAGCGAATCGCCGATCACGCGGTCGAGTTGAAGAACGGCGACACGGTCGCATTCGGCGGCACGCACTTCGCTTATCGCGTTCATCTTCATGGCGACGAGAGCGAATCGACGCTCACCGAAATGGTTCGGCCATCCGCGGCCGCAAAAGCCGAGGCCGAGCAGGACAACGACAAGACGACGTTCGTCGGCTCGGCGCACTCGTTCCTCGATATCTTCTGCATCGACCAAGCCGCTCCCGCCGATGACGAAGTCAACGAGGACGCACACGCCGCCACGAAAGACGCGCACTCTGTCAAACATTCGGGCAGGCACACTAAAGTCGCGCTTTTTATGGCGGAATTGCGCAAGGCGTTCGCCCCCGACGACCCGCGCGCCGCCAGACGCACACGCATCGTCGTTGCGTCCATCGTCGTCGCATTGATCGCGGCCGGAATTGCGCTCATTTATGGAGGGTCGTCGGAACGTCGGGCAAAGTCGCTGATGGCAAGTGGCGACTATGCGCAAGCCGCCGCCTTCAGCGACGGATATCTGAAAGGGCATCCCGATGACGCACGCTTCACGGCGATGAACACCGAGGCCGTGCTGAAGTCTGGCGTGCCGCGCTGGCTGGACGCGTTGCGTGCAGGCAAATACGCCGATGCGGATGTCATCCTTGCGCAGATACAAACGCTGGGCGCGCACAATCCGGACGTGCGTTCGATGCTCGATGAGCTCGGCTGGATAGGCAGGCTCGAGCGCTTCGTCATCGGGCGCGGCGGACCCGATGCGCCCATTCGCATGTACGTGGATGAAGCAAGCATCGCAGAGATTCTTAAGCATTGGGAAGCGGACGCGGCGGGTCATCAACGCGATCTCGATCGCATTGCGGGATACGTGCCCGAGTTTCGCGATCCGTATGCGCTCGCGTTGAGTCACTTGCGAAAGCTGCAAAGCGACGATTCAGCTTATCTGGCGGCCATCGACCGGCTAAATGCGAGCATCGTCAAGAGTCTCGCTGATGACGATCCCGATGCCATCGACGCGACTCTCAAGGAATACGCGGAGAAGTATCCACGCCTAAGCGGCCTCGATCGCGTTCGCGCCGATGCGAGCGCCTACGCGAGCCTCAAGCGCGCAATGAGCGAGCCAAGCCTTGCGCCAGTGGTTGCGGCCTTGAGCAAAGCGAATTTCTCGACGCCGCCGTTCCAGACGCGCTTCGCGCAAATCAGCGCGAGCCAGTTGCCACCGGCGGATGTGCTGGCGCAATACGCGGCGGTGTCGGCCGCATGGGCAAACGGAAATAGCGCACGCGCCATCGATGCTTTACAAAAGCTTCGGCAAGGAACGTGGACGCCAATCGTTCAAAAGGAAATCGCGCATAAGCAATCGGTCGCCGCGCAGTTCGCTGACTTGCAAAAAGCGCGCGGCTCGAAACAGTACGAAGATTCAGTGCTCTCTTTCAACGAAACTTTGGATGCACAGAGTGATGCATATTTCGCGAAAGCAGTCGCACCTGAGATTGCTGCGCTGAAGAGCAAGGCAGCGTCCCGCGCGCAATCGTTGATGAATCAGGCGCAAGGATTATGGACACACTATCGGACCAACGGCGGCATTGGCGGATCACAGCGGCTTGAATCGGGCGTATCCGACACATTCCGCACGCAGGCGCGCCTCTTGTTAAATGCGCAAGACACAGCCGCGCGTGGCATGCGAATCCTGAAACAGGTCAACGGCGATCCTGATAAATGGACCGCCCTCAAAGGCGATATCGACAACGAAGTGGATCTGCAACGGCGTTCGCTGCAGGACCTCCGTATGGTGCTCGAACCGGCTTTGCTGCAAAGCAAGCTCGCGTTGCTCAAAGGAGAAGGCGATGAAGCGCGACGCGCCCCTTAAGCCGTTCTCCGAGGCGCTGGAGGATCACGGCGCGGAGGGCGTCGCCATTCTCACGGCCGAACCGCTCAAGCTGACGCGGGCGCTCATCTACGCGATGGTATTGCTCGTGGCTGCTGCGCTCGTGTGGTCCTTCGTCGGTCATGCCGATGTGATGGTGACGGCGCAAGGCACGCTCGCGCCGGAGTCGGAAGTGCGCCGCTTTTATGCGCCGATCGATGGCGAACTCGCCGACTTGTACATTGCCGAAGGGCAACCCGTGCGCAAGGACGATGTCGTCGCTCGTCTCAACGCGCGCGGCGCGATCGAAGCGGCCACGAACGCGCTCGAAGCGCAACTCAAGCTCGACGATGCCGAGCGTGAATGGAAGCAGTTTCCGGAAAAGAAGCTGCTCATGGAACGCAGGATCGTGGCGCTCAGGAATCAGATGGAAGTGGAAGAGCATCAGCATCAACAGCGCGTGACCGAGGGCACCAGCAAGCTCGCGGAAGGGCAGAAGGCGCAACTGCAGGAGCTGCGCAGCACACTCGAGAACGCCCGGCGCGCACGCGATGCCGCGAAGAACGAACTCGATCGTTTCACGCGCCTGTTCGCGTTGCCGGGCGGCGGCGGCGTGTCCGAATCGCAGGTCGATGCCAAACGCAATATCTACCTCGAAGCGGACGGGGCCTATCGCGTCGAGCAGGCGAAGCTCGCGGAACTGGACTTCCGTTTGAGTCATGAATTCACTCAGGCCAAGGCGCAACTCGAAACGAGCGGTCAGGAATCGACGAATCTCAGGCTGCAATACGAGGCGGCGATGCGGGAAGTCGCAAGCACGGAAGACAAGTTGCGTCTTCAATTGCAGACGGCGCGGCTCGTCGCGGACGCCGCGGCGCGCATTCGCTTTGAGAACATCGACAAGGACAATTTTTTGTTGATCCTGGCCCCGGTGTCGGGCGTCGTCACGGATGTGACTTCCACGCAGCCCAGCGACAAGGTTCAGGCTAATACGCCGCTTGGCGGCATAGCGCCCGCCAATGCCCGTCCTGTTTTGAAGATTGAAATTGCAGAGCATGATCGCGCGTTCCTGAGAGAAGGGCAGCGCGTCAAGATCAAGTTCAATGCATTCCCTTATCAGCGCTATGGCGTGATCGACGGCACGCTCGCGTTCATCTCGCCCGCTGCCAAACCGAGCCCGGCGACGAAACAGCCCGTGTACGAAGGTCGCGTCACGCTGGATCGCGACTACTACCAGATTGGCGGCACGCGATATCCGCTGCGCTACGGCATGACCGCGGCAGCGGAAGTCGTCGTGCGTGAACGGCGGCTCATCGACATGGGCCTCGATCCATTCCGCAACGTGGCTGGCTAAACCAAACGGAGAACGATATGACGGCAATTGTGCGTATCGATGATGAAGTGGTCGATGTGGGCGAATTCATTCGGCTTCTCAAACTCAATGGTCAGTTCGACGGCCTCATCGAGCAACTGGTACGCGACAAGCTCACGGTACGTGCGGCCAAGAAAGCACGGATCGAACTGACGGCCGATGAGATTCAGACGCGTGCCGATCAGTTCCGGCGCATACGCGGGCTGCATCGCGCGGCGGATATGAATAACTATCTCGATGCGCTGAATGTAAGTCTCGACGAATTCGAAGTCTTCATCACAGACACGCTCTATCAGGAAAAGATGCTGGAGAACGTCGGCACGCAGCCGGCCATCGAAGAGTATTTTCAACTGAATTCGCCGAAGTTCGACAGCATCGAAGTCAGTCATATCGTCCTCGACACAGAGGGAAGCGCCAAAGAAATGATCTCGTATCTCAGCGACGACCCCGATAGCTTCGCAGACATGGCGCGCGAGCATTCGTTGGCCGATACGCGCGAGAGTGGCGGTGTCATTGGACGTGTCATGCGTGGGCAACTCAAGCCGGATATCGAAGCCAAAGTCTTCAACGCCGCGCCCGGCGATCTTCTTGGCCCGTTCGTATCCGCCGATGGCTCCGCCTATGAAATCTTCGCGGTGACGGCCACCTATCCCGCGACGCTCGACGAAGACGTTACCGCCGAAATACGCCGGCTGTTGCGCGAAGAATGGCTGCTTGCGCGTGCGCAAGAGCACGTGATCGAAGCGCGCTAAAGCGCCGCCACGCCGATGGACGCCCCTTCCACCTTCGATTCGACGGCCGAGTTTCTTGCGGCAGTCGAGATACTCTCTCCGTTCTCGCGCGAGGAAACGGAGCAACTCGCCGCGCACGCAGAGTCGCGCCGCTATGCTTTCGGCGAGACCGTATGTAATGCGGGCGATCCGGCCGATGGCCTGTTCATCGTCAGGGCCGGCTCCGTGCGCATCTTCACGGAGGAGCACGGCAAGGAAATCAGCATGGGGGTCAAGAAGGAGCGCGAGACGTTCGCGGATATCGCCATGTTGCGCGAGTATCGGCATGAGTCGTCGGTGCGTTCCTCCGGCAAGACAGAGTTGCTGTTCATTCCGCGCAAGGTCATCGAGCCGGTCATCGCGAGGAATCCCGCCGCGCTTGCGTTTGTCACCAGCTACGTCGCCATTGCTTCGGCCGGAGGTTTCGTCGCGAAGCTATTCGATTTGCGCGGCAAGCTGAACAAGGCGGAACTCGAAGAGTGCGTGCGCAGCGTCGGCGTCAAGCGCATCGGCGAAGGCAAAGAGATCTTCAAGCAGGACACGCGCGACGACAGACGCCTTTACGTTGTGCGGCAAGGAGAAGTGCGCCTCGTGCGCGATGAAGGCGGCCAGCAACATGTGATCGCGACGCTCGGCCCCGGCGAGATCTTTGGCGAGAAGGCTTGCGTGATGCGTCAGGAGCAGATGGCGTCGGCCATTGCGAGCGTCGATACGCGCCTGCTCGTCATACCTGAAAAGACCGTGCATTTCATCATCGAGCGCAATGTCAAACTGCGCGAGGTGCTCGAAGAGCGCATCCGGTACATCGAGCGTGAATTGCAGCGGCAAAGAAAGCTGGCGGAACGGCGCAAGCTGCCGGCGATGCTCGATCTTCAGTCGAAGCCGGAATTCGGCGAGCGCGTCATCAAGCGCTTTGCATGGGTCGAGCAGGCCGAAGAAATGGATTGCGGCGCTGCGTGCCTCGCGATGATATGCCGGCATTACGGCGTCGGCATGACGCTCGGCAAGCTGCGTGAACTCGCTAATGTGACGACACAAGGCGCGACGCTCGACAGCCTTGCGCGCGCCGGCGAAGCACTCGGATTCACGACGCGCGGCATGCAGTGCACCTATGAATCGCTGCGTGGTTTCGAATTGCCGTTCATCGCGCATTGGGAGGGCTATCACTACATCATCGTCTATGGGATATCGAGCGAGAACGTCTGGGTCGCGGACCCGGCTATCGGCTTCAGAAAGATGACAGCGGGCGAGTTCGAACGTGGTTGGAGCGGCACATGTCTGCTCTTCACGCCAGCGCAGGATCTCGTGCAACAGGCGGTGTCCAATTCGCCGTGGATACGCTTCGTCGGTTATCTCAAGCCTTATCGCAAGATACTGCTGCACCTTTTTCTTGCGACGTTCGTCATTCAGATGCTGGGCGTCGTTCCGCCGCTCATCATCCAGAACATTCTCGACGGCGTGATCGTGCATCAGAACGTCGGGCTGCTGCATGTGCTGATTGCGGGACTCATCGTATCCAACGTTTTCTCTCAACTCATGTCCACCATACGCGCCTATCTCGCGAACTTCATGGTGCGAAACATGGACTTCTCGATGATGTCGCAGTTCTTCAAGCATACGTTCTCGCTGCCGTTCAGCTTTTTCGCGAAGCGCAAGACAGGGGACGTATTCGCGCGCTTTCAGGAAAACCATACGATCCGCGCGTTTCTCACCGAGTCCACGGTCACGACGGTGCTGAATCTGCTGATGGTGTTCATCTACTTCACGATCATGTTTCTCTACAACGTGAAGCTCACGCTCTTGCTCATCGCATTCGTGATTCCGCTGATGGCGCTGACGGTGCTGGCGACGCCGCGCATCAAACACAACGCGCGGGAGATGTTCTCTTCCAGCACGGACGCGCGTTCTTATCTGATGGAGGCATTGGGCGGCGTCGAAACGGTGAAGGGGATGGGCATTGAACGGGCGGTACGCCTGAAATGGGAGAAGAAGTACGCCAAGTCCCTCGAAGTGCAGTACAAGTCGCAGCGATTCAATATCGTCGTGGGGCTGTGCAGTCAGCTATTGAATGCCGCGACGACCATCGCGGTGTTATGGGTCGGTGCGAATCTCGTGCTCTCACGCGAACTGACTATTGGACAACTCATTGCATTCAACGCTTTCATGGGAAGCGTGCTGTCGCCGCTCATGGGACTCATCGGCTTATGGAGCCTGCTCAACGATGCGGGCGTCGCAATGGAGCGACTCGGAGATGTACTCGACATCGAGCCGGAGCAGAAACCTTCTGAAATGCAGCAGCGCGTGATGTTGCCGGACCTTCAGGGCAATATCAGCTTCAACGGCGTGTACTTCCGTTATGGCGATGGCGACACGCCCTATGTGCTCGAAAACATCAGCTTCGATATCAAGCCGGGTGAATTGATTGCAGTGGTGGGCCGAAGCGGATCGGGCAAGACGACGCTTGCAAAATTGCTGGTCGGCTTCTATGCGCCGGGCGAGGGAAAGATGACGGTGGATGGTTACGACATCAACGTGATCGACAAAGGTTTCTATCGCGCGCAGATCGGTTACGTGATGCAAAGCAACCTGCTGTTCTCAGGAACCATCGCAGATAACATCGCGAGCGGCGACGAAGCGCCGGACCGCCGACGCATCGAGGAAGTCGCCAAGATGGCCGATGCCCACGCGTTCATCACGCGCATGCCGCTCGGCTATGAGCAAGTGGTGGGCGAGCGGGGCGTCGGGCTGTCGGGCGGACAGATTCAGCGGCTATGCATCGCACGCGCGCTTTATCACGATCCGCGTCTGCTGGTGTTCGACGAGGCCACGTCCGCACTCGACACGCAATCGGAAAGCAATATCCTCGGAAACATGCAGGAGATATTGAAGGGACGTACGGCGGTCATCATCGCGCACCGACTCTCCACGATCATGCGCGCCGACAAGATTCTTGTGCTCTATGAAGGCGGCATCGTCGAACAAGGCAAGCATGACGAACTCGTCGCAAGAAAGGGCATGTATTACCAACTCGTGCAGAAGCAACTGAGCGCAGCATGAAAATACTCGACCAGCCTGAAAGCGACAGCGTGCCCGCATCGGCGATCTCGTATGCGGGAATCATCGAGAAGATCGAGATATTGCGTTCGACGCTGCGATGGACTTCCCGCCTCGAGCGTCCGGAAATCGAAAAGCTGTTGCGTCAGGCGAGCGCATTGCGCGACGAAGTCATGCAGCTTTCGCACAAGGAGCGCTTCGTGCAAGCCGCAGCCTCGGAGCCCAAGCGCGAGCTATCGGCTGCGGCCCGGCGGCAGGCGCTGATCGAACGCAGCTTCGTTTTCGAAGGCACGTTCGGCGACAACCCGAAACTGCTGGAAGCACTGGAAATTGCGGAGAAAGCTGCGCCGACGGATCTTCCCGTTCTGATCGATGGCGAAAGCGGCACCGGCAAGGAACTGATGGCTAAAGTCATTCACGCCAACGGCTCGCGTGCGGACAAGCCTTATATCTCCGTCAACTGCGGCGCGATTCCGGACAATCTTCTCGAATCGGAGTTGTTCGGGCATCGCAGAGGCGCTTTTACGGGCGCAACGAACGACCGCAAAGGGAAATTCGAAAGCGCACATACGGGCACTATCTTCCTCGACGAGATTGGGGAGCTTCCGCTGTCAGGCCAGGTGAAGTTACTGCGTGTGCTGGAAGCGCATGAGATTCAGCGCGTAGGTTCCGACGAGCCGATAGCGGTCGACACGCGCATCGTCGCCGCGACCAACCGCAACTTGCGGCGCTTTTGCGATGAAGGGCGCTTTCGCGAAGACTTGTACTATCGCCTGAGTGTGATACACGTGACCTTGCCGGCACTGCGTGAGCGTCGCGACGAGATACCGCTTCTGCTTGCTTATTTCGGCGATGAAGCTGCGGCCACGCTCAAACGCCGGCCCGTGAAAATGTCGCCCCGGCTGCGCGATTTTCTGCGCCACTACGAGTATCCCGGCAACATCCGCGAACTGCGCAACGTGGTGTACCGGCTTGCTTGTCTGGCCGGCGAAATGGCGGATATCGAGCATCTTCCGCTGGATATCAGGCCGAAGTCGTCGCTGTCACTCGCCATTGGCGGAGCATCGGCAAGCGGCGACGGAATTGCTACAGCGAGTTCCCTGAGCGAAGCCAAGCGCGTCGCGAGCGACGAAGCCGAGCGCGCCTTTCTTGAACGCGGCTTGCAGGAAGTGGGCGGCACGGTAGCGGAACTCGCGCGGCGCTACGAGATGAACCGGTCGCACCTGCAGATGCTACTGAAAAAGCACGGGCTGCACTCGAAGGATTTCCGGCTTGCAGCGCAAAAGGCGAGAGACGCTAGATCGACGGATTGACCTGAGTCCTGTCCATCGCCATCACGTCTTCCGCATGCGCGACGACCAGTGAGATATTGTCTCGCCCGCCGCGTTCCAGCGCTTTTTCAAGCAGTCTTTGCGCGGCAAGCTCGCAGTTGCCCGCAGTGAGTTCGCTTGCCATTTCCGCTTCGCTGATCTCGTTCGACAAGCCATCGCTGCACAGGAGAAAGGTATCGCCGTCGTTCAGCGCGACGGTGCTTTCATCCAGATCGAGAACGTCGAGCGCGCCCACTGCGCGTGTAATCAAATGCTGCGCCGGATGATGCAGCGCTTCTTCCGCGGTCAACTGCCCGCGTGCTTTAAGTTCTTCGACGTGGCTATGATCGCGCGTCAATTGCACGAGCTTTCCGTTCCGGAAAAGATAGATTCGACTGTCGCCGGCCCAGAGATAAGCGCATGCACCATTCCGAGCGGCAAGCACGACCACTGTGCTGCCGATGCGCGATACCAGCCGTCTGGCGGCCTCCACGCGCAGCTTGCCGTTGACGTCGATGAGACGTTCGCGCGCATCCGCGATGACACTGGCAAGCCCGCCATTCGACGAGATAGCCGACAGGCTCTCGATGACCATACGGCTCGCCAGATCGCCGACAGCGTGTCCGCCCATGCCATCGGCGACGGCCCACAGACCGCGCTCGGGTGAATCGAGCAGGGCGTCTTCGTTGATTTGCCGAACGCATCCGACATCGGAGCGGGCAGCCGATGTCCATCTAAATTCAGCCGTGAAGGTCACGACAACCTCCCTTGGTCCTGAAGCGCGCACGCAATCCGCCGATTGTGCGCCAGAATGCGCGCGCTAAACGCGATGGGCGCTATCCCGCGCTGTTTGCCGACGCTGCGTTCGGACTGACATTGAGATTCGCGCCGTTGCCGGAATTATGGACATTGACCGACTGGAACTGATTGATCATCTGGTCCGCAGTGAAGTTGTTCGTGATGTCGTAGATATTCACGACGCCGCCAAAGCCTTCCTGACGCCCCGAGATGTACGGCGTGATCCAGCCAAAGATCCACAGCGCGCCGCCGCCGCCACTGATGGCCGACATCGCCGCGTCGTCGAGTTCGCGACTGCATTCGAGATCGGTGACGGACAGGACGCTCATATTCATTCTCCGCAAAGCGCTTTGAGGGACGCGTGAGCCAATGCAAGTCGTATGCCGACGTCGTGGCGGGCGCTCGAGGCCCATTCGACGCGGGCTTACGTCGAATGGCGTTGGGCGCGCACCGACATTCGCGATCCGGCAGTCAGTTTCCTACCGACACGCGGGGCGCTTACCGCCAGATGGCCAAACCCCAACAGAAACGGACCAACGCCGTTTGTTGGACCCGAACACTACGCCATTACTCCGAGTCGACAAAAATCAATAAACTCAATCGAATCAAGGGATTATAAAACTGGCAAGAAAGCTGCAAATGACATCGCAACCAGGCGCCGTACAAACACCCAGCGCCAGCCTAAGAACTCATAGCGGAGCGAGTCATGTCAAGCAGCGAAACGTCCGGATCGTTCGATGAAACAGCCGCCGAGCACGGCTTTTCCCTCGGCGCCGAAGTCGTCACGCGCCGCTCCGGGTACGAGCATCACGGAATATATGCGGGTAACGGCATGGTTATCCACTATGCCGGCTTCGCCAAGTCACTGCATCGCGGCCCCATCGAGGAAGTGACGCTCGCGCAGTTTGCGGGCGGCTATGGCGTGACGATGCGCCAGCATGCGGCTGCGCGTTTTATCGGCATGGAAGCGGTGCGGCGCGCGCGCAGCAGGCTCGGCGAGGATCGTTACCGCCTGTTGACCAATAACTGCGAGCACTTCGTTTCATGGTGCCTGTTCGGTGAAGCCCGCAGCAGTCAGGTGCGCGCGTGCCTCGTTCATCCAGGCGTCGCGCTCGATGCACTCAAGGGACTGCTGAAGGCCTATGTTTCGGCCGAACGGCGCCGCCGTGCAAGCGCGTTTGCAAATAGCGGACTGAATACGTCTTTAGCCATGTGAGGAGACCATCATGGACACCCCCGAAAATTCGCTTCACTGGGCCGTCGATAAATGGCTCGCACCATCGCCGGCGCATCCGGCACGCGTCGTGCAACTGTGCCGTTCGCATCTCACGGGCATGCGCTTTGTTCGCATCGAGGCGTGGCATGCGGGCGGCTCCATTGCGATCATCTTTTTCCGCCACGAAGATGGCACCTGGAATGTATTTCCGCCGCAGGTCAGGCGTCTCTCGATGAGTCCCGCGCGGCTGGCCGCCTGAGGCGCGGGCGGGCCCCGCTTTGACACGAACGACACGCTGCCGCTACTCTAGCTGCAAAGATGTGCCACGCAAACGCGATGGTGGCACGCGATGCGGCAGTCATGGTAGTTTTCGCATCCGTGAACCAGTTCGTACAATTCGAGGTATTGCCGATGACCCAGCCTGACTCCGCTGACTTTTCTCCGTCCGCCAGCACGGCCGCCGAATCTCAGATCGGCGAGAATCCGCTCGGCATTGCGGGGCTGGAGTTCGTAGAGTTTTCGAGTCCCTATCCGCAAGGGCTCGCCGCATTATTCGAGCGGCTGGGCTTCACGCCGGTTGCGCAGCACGTCAGCAAGGCGGTCACGCTGTATCGGCAGGGCAGCATGAATTTTTTGCTGAACGCCGAGCCGGATTCATTCGCGACGCGGTTCGCCCAGACGCATGGCGTCGGCATCGCGGCCATCGGCATTCGCGTGCTGGATGCGCAAACGGCGCATGAACGCGCCGTCGATTACGGCGCATGGGATTTCGAAGGCGAGAAGATCGGCCCCAACGAACTGGCAATACCGGCCATTCAAGGCATTGGCGATTCACATATCTATTTCGTCGATCATTGGCCGGGCAAGAATAGCGGCGAAACATCAATATACGACATCGATTTCCGCGCGATTCCCGATGCGAATGCCGATCTCAAGGGCGCGGGCCTGCTCGAAGTCGATCACTTCACGCAGACGGTCGGCGCTGGCCGCATTCGCGAATGGCTCGATTTCTATGACGACGTGCTGCATTTCCGCGAAATTCATCAAGTGCATCCGGACTGGCACGTGTCGCAGGATTCCGCTGTTACGGTCTCGCCATGCGGCTCCATTCGCATTACGGTCTACGAGAAGGGCACGTATCGCACGGACTTGATGCAGCAATATTTGCCCGATCATGAAGGCGAGGGCGTGCAGCACATCGCGCTGGCATCCGCCGATATCTTCGCTTCCGTCGACGCCCTCAGCGCGCGGGGCGTGCGCTTCCTGATGCCGCCGCAACGCTATTACGATGAGATCGACGCCCGCCTGCCCGGTCATGGCCTCGATATCGACAAGCTGCGCACGCGCGGAATTCTGGTCGATGGCGAGATTCTTCCCGACGGCACGCCGCAACTCTTCTTGCAGACCTTCATCGAACGCGAGCCGGGCGACATGTTCTTCGAAATCGTCGAGCGGCGCGGACATCATGGCTTCGGCGAAGGCAATCTCGATGCGATCGCCAAAGCGCGAAGCTGACAGACCGCGCCGTGGCGTCGCGCGTTCATTGCACGATAATCGTTCCTGTCATGTGCGGATGCAGCGAACAGAAATACTTATAGGTTCCCGGCTTATCGAATACATGCGAGAAGCTGTCGCCACTGTCGAGCGGATCGGACTTGAATGATTTTGTCTCGTCGACGATCGTATGCAGCATGTCATCGTGATTCGTCCATGTCACCTTCGTGCCGGCAGGGACCGTCAGCGTGTCCTTGTTGAACGCGAAATTGTCGATGGACACGACGGGCGCGCTCACGGCGGCCACTTGCTGTGCAGGTTCTTCGGCGCAAGCGGATGGCATCGCGCCAACGAGGCCCTTGATCGCGAGTGCGATTGCAAGCTGCCGGGCGCATTGTCGAATGAGCGTGATGTTCATGCTCCTGCCTCCGCCAGCGAGGTATCGACGATAGCCAACTGCTCGCGTCCCGCAACGTGCGTCACGGCGCGCAAGCCGAGCATCGATCGCAAGCGGTCCGCGCCGACTTTCATCGGTCCGGGGCCGGTTGCTGCGCCCGGCGCGGGTTGCGGAAACGCGGTCGACATCGCCGAATAAAACCGCATGTCGCCTTCTACTTTCTGCGCGACCTGATGCACATGTCCATTCAGGACCGTCACCGAACCGAAGCGATTCAGTAGAGCGAGTGCTTGTGCGCTGTCGTCGGTGCCCCAGCCCCATGCCGGATACAGCGCCCATAACGGTATATGCGCGAATACGACGATGGGCGTACTGCTCGTCCTTCCCTGCAAGTCTTGCTTGAGCCATGCGAGTTGCTCATCGCCTAAAAAGCCGAGGCCGCCGCCCTTCAGGTCAATTACATTGGTCAAGCCGATGAAATGCACGCCGCCTTCGTCGAAGCTGTACCAGTGACGCATACTGCCGCGTCCATACTGCACGGAAAAGCGCGCAAAGAACGGGTCGCCGTTATCGACAAGCACGTCATGTTCGCCGGGAACGTAATGCACCGGCATGCCCGCATTGCCGATGATCTGCGTCGCAGTATCGAACTGGGACGGCGTCGAGAGATGTGTAATGTCGCCGGTATGAATCATGAAAGCGGGGCGCTGAGGCATCTTTCGCACCTGGCCGATGGCTGCTTCGAGCGTGCTCGCCGGTTCCGTGTTCGGGTCCTTGTTGAATCCGATATGGCTATCGCTGATCTGCACGAAGCTGAAGGAATGCGCGCTTTCGTCGGCATGAGCCGAGGAAATCAGGCTCGAGCGCGGCACGCCGCCGCTGATCGTCCACAGCACACCTGCGCCCGCCCACGCCATGCAGGACAGAGCGGTGCGCCGGCGCTTGCCGTGATCGTCCAGTTCGGACGCGGGCGGCAAGTCCGTGGGTTTGGTATTCATGACGGTTCCTTTGCGAGTGATGTAAGAGGGAATGAATGACGCAGCGGGCATCCGTCCATCGAACCGGCTTACGCGGCGCGATATTCCTGGAAAATTTCTTCAGGGGAAGGGAATAAAGCGGTCCTGCAACAAGTAAAGGAGGATGTGCACGCGCGACACCGGGCGTGCGTTGATCCGCCTTGAGGAGACCCGCGCGATGTGGCCCAGCAGGTCGAGAGCAGAGAAGTCCCCGCATGCGCGCTTCGAGGCGACCGTGATGCCGCATATCGACGCCGCATACAACCTTGCGCGCTGGCTATCCGGCAGCGCGAGCGACGCGGATGATGTCGTCCAGGAAGCCTATTTACGCGCATTCCGCTTCTTTAGCGGCTTCGAAGGCGGCGAAGAAGCGAATGCGCGTGCATGGCTTCTGGCTATCGTGCGCAACACCTGGTTCACCGAGTGGCGCAAGCGCGTGCACATGGCCGATGGGACGCCCTACGATGAAGACATCGCCGGGGATGAAACCTTGCCTGGCTGGTCCGATGAAGCCGGCGTGAACCCCGAGACGCTTGCAGTGCGTAAGGACGAAGTCCACCTCGTGCATCGCGCACTGGAGGCGTTGCCGCTCGCCTTTCGCGAGGTGCTGGTGCTGCGTGAACTGGAAGACATGAGTTACAAGGAAGTCGCCGCCATCACGGGCGTGCCGATAGGAACGGTGATGTCGCGGCTTGCGCGAGGCCGCAAGATGCTGGCCGGGGCCGTGCGCGCGGCGCAATGCGACAGACCGAGCGTCAGGCTCGTGCGCAAGTCGGGGCCGGGTCATTCCGAGGAGTCGGGCAATGGACAATAACGAAGCCGCTTCGCTCGATACGAGGCTCAACGATGGCTCGCTTTATCAGCACGCGCCGGTGCATTTGCGCGCGCAAGTGCTGGCGCGCGTGCGCGAGGAAAGTCAGCGCTCGCAAAAGCCTGAGCAAGGTCGCCGTCCCTGGCGTCTGGGGCTTGCTTTACCGGGGCCGTTCTTCGGCGGCGCATTCACGGGCGCGACACTCTCCGCGATGGTGCTGGGCGCGATGCTGTGGTTCCAGACCGCGCCGCGTCCTGCAAGCGATGCACCGCTCGCGCAGGAGATCGTGTCGAGCCACGTGCGCGCGTTGATGTCGGATCGGCCCATCGATGTATTGTCGAGCGACAAGCACACGGTCAAGCCGTGGTTCAACGGCCGCATCGACTATGCGCCGCCTGTAGTCGATCCGGCTGGACCCGGCTTCGCGCTCGTTGGCGGACGGCTCGATTACGTCGGGCATCGGCCGGTCGCCGTCGTTGTTTATCGATACCTGAAGCATCCCATCGACGTTTATGTGTTTCCTGAGAAGCCGCCGCTTAAGGATGGACAGATCGTCGTCACTCAGTCCGACGATGGCTATGCGCTTGCCCGCTGGAATCGCGACGGCATGACGTTCTGGGCCGTGACTGACGCTTCCGCCTCGGTCTTGCGCCAGTTCACGCACGCCGTCGAGCAGGGCACGCCGCGCTAAAACAGTGCATCGTACCTTCTCTGTTCCTTTGCATCCCGAAGCGGCCGCTTCGGGATGCCGCCGTTTTGCGTCCCGATGTGCGCTAACGCTCGTGCCGTTCGGGTATGTCCGAATATGGTCTGATCCTTACATTTTTCTAAACTCGGTCACCAAGCGCCTAATTAGAGCGACAGCTAAAAGAATCGGGCGGTCAGGCTTTCACAAAGCGGTTCAAGCGACGGAGACAGAAATGGGAATGCAGATGAAGCTCATCGCGGGCATGCTCGCGTTCGGCGTTTTTTCGTCGGCCTATGCGGCTGATCCGATCAAGATCGGCGTCGACGGCCCGTTCACGGGAGGCTCGTCGTCGATGGGCGTCAGCATGCGCGACGGCGTGCGGCTCGCGACTGCGGAAATCAACAAGTCGGGCGGCGTGCTCGGGCGGCAGATCGTGCTCGTCGAACGCGATGACGAAGCCAAGAACGAACGCGGCGTGCAGATCGCGCAAGAGCTGATCAACAAGGAGAAGGTCGTAGCCGTGGTCGGTTATATCAATACCGGCGTCGCGCTCGCCTCCCAACGCTTCTTCCAGGAAGCGAAGATTCCCGTCTTCAACAATGTCGCGACGGGTTCGGTCGTCACCAAACAGTTCGACGATCAGCCCGACAACTATGTCTTCCGCAACGCCGCAGCCGACCGCATTCAGGCGCCGATGATCGTCGAGGAAGCCATCACCAAGCGCGGCTTCAAGAAGGTCGCGATTCTCGCCGATTCGACGAACTACGGCCAGCTTGGCCGCGAAGACCTTGAAAAGGCGCTCTCGTCGAAGGGCATCAAGCCTGTGGCAGTCGAGAAATTCAATATCAAGGACGTCGACATGACCGCTCAATTGCTCAAGGCAAAGGCGGCGGGCGCGGAAGCCGTCCTTACTTATGGCATCGGGCCCGAGCTTGCGCAGATTGCGAACGGCATGGCGAAGCTCGGCTGGAAAGTGCCTTTGATCGGCAGCTGGACGCTTTCCATGGCGAACTATATCGACAACGCCGGCGCGAATGGCGAAGGCGCGCGCATGCCGCAGACCTTCATTCAGGACGCGAATACGCCGAAGCGTAAAGCCTTTATCGAAGCGTATCTGAAGGAATTCAAGCCGAAGAACGATCGCATCGATTCGCCGGTGTCGGCGGCGCAAGGCTATGACTCGGTTTATCTGCTTGCAGCGGCCATCAAGCAAGCCGGTTCCACCGATGGCCCGAAGGTGAAGGAAGCGCTCGAAAACCTGAGCACCAAGGTGGACGGCGTGGTGATGTCCTACGACAAGCCCTTTACCAAGGCAGACCACGAAGCGATCAGCCCGAACGTGCCTGTGATCGGCGAAGTGAAGGCCGGGCGGGTCGTCTACGCATACGACGCGGACAAGAAAGGCGGCAGCACGCTGCGCACCAAGCAGACGACGACCGCTTCGAACTGAGGCACGAGTTCCATTCCGAGGGTAAGAGCCGCGCCCGCCGCAGATGGCGGGCGCGGCTTGACGCATGCGCTTGGTGTTCCGATCCAAAGGCGTCCAGACGATGATTCTTCTTCAGCTCATTTACAGCGGCATCGCGCTTGGCATGATCTACGCGGTGATCGCATTCGGCTATCAGCTCACTTTCGCGACGTCCGGCACGCTGAACTTCGGTCAGGGCGATGCGCTCATGCTCGGCGCACTCGTGGGCCTGACGCTCGTATCGGCAGGCGTCAACTACTGGCTGATGATTCCGCTCGTGTGCCTGTTCGGGCTTCTGCAAGGCTCGTTGGTCGAGCGAATCGGCGTGCGGCCGGCGATCAAGATCAAGTCGGAATTCGGCTGGATCATGTCGACGATTGCGCTTGGCATCATCTTCAAGAACGTCGCGGAAAACGTGTGGGGGCGTGACGATCTGCGCTTTCCTTCACCGCTGCCCGAATCGCCGCTTCACGTGTTCGGCGCGAATGTATTGCCGATGGAACTGCTTGTCGTGGCGGGTGCGCTCGTGATGATGCTGGCAGTGGAATTCTTCAATCGCAAAACGATCTTCGGCAAGGCCGTCGTGGCAACCGCGAACGATCGCGATGCCGCGGCACTCATGGGCATCAATACGGGACTCGTCATCACGTTCTCGTATGCGTTGTCGTCGCTGACGGCGGCGTTCGCGGGCGTCCTCATTGCGCCGCTTACGCTGACAGGCGCGACGATGGGCGCGGTGCTCGGCCTCAAGGCTTTCGCGGTGGCGATCATCGGCGGCTTGTCGAGCGGCATGGGCATCATCGTCGGCGGCATGATTCTCGGCATCGCGGAGACGACAACGGGCTTTTATATCTCCACCGGCTACAAGGATGTGCCCGGCCTCGTGCTGCTTTTGATCGTGCTTGCGGTCAAGCCTGCGGGTCTGTTCGGCAAGACAGCGATCAAGAAAGTCTGAGGCGGCCATGAACAAAGCAAAGAACTGGATTGCGGCCCTGATCGGCCTCGCGGCGCTTGCGACGTTCCCGGTCGTGTCGGGAAATCCGTATTACATCCATCTCGTCGAAACCATCATGATTTACGCGATCCTGTTGTTCGGGCTCGATATCGTGGTGGGTTACACCGGTCAGGTATCGCTCGGTCACGCGGGCCTCTTTGGCGTCGGCGCTTATACGGCGGGGGTTCTGTTTGCGAAGCTCGGCATGCCGTTCTATGTGACCGCGCCGCTCGCGATCGCCGTGACTGCCGCATTCGGCGCCATACTCGCGTTGCCCGCGCTGCGCGTGTCCGGTCCTTATCTCGCGATGGTCACGCTCGCGTTCGGCACGATCATCCAGATTCTCATCAACGAGATGGACTTCCTGACGAACGGCCCGATGGGACTCAAGATTCCCAAGCCTACGCTGGCGGGTCACAAGCTCGATGAAGTCGAGTATTACTGGCTTGTTGCCGCGCTATTGGTGGCATCGCTGATCGTAGTGCATCGCGTGTTGAAGTCGCATCTCGGGCGTGCTTTCGAAGCCTTGCGCGATAGCCCCATCGCGTCGGATTGCATGGGCGTGTCGGTTTATCGCTACAAGGTGTATGCGTTCGTGATTAGTGCGGGCTTTGCCGGACTGGCTGGCTGTCTCTATTCCTATTCCGAGCAATACATTTCGCCCAATACCTATAACTTCGAGCTGACGATTCTCTTCTTGCTCGCGATCATCATGGGCGGCCGCAAGACTCGCACGGGCGCGATCATCGGTTCGACGGTCATCGTGTTGTTGCCCAAGCTGCTCGACGACATAGCGAACTTTCGGATCGTCGCTACCGCACTTGCCGTGCTCGTCGTTGCAGGAGCCGCGCTTGCGCTGGCACGCAAGACAACGACGCCGCAACGCGTGGCGATCCCGGTGATCGGAACTGCGGGCCTTGCCGCATTCTCGTTCTGGATCGATGCGCTGACCGACTGGCGTCTCACGATCTTCGGCCTGATGATTCTGCTCGTCGTCTATTACTTGCAGGACGGCATCGTCGGCTTCGTGCGAAAGACGCTGCACCTCGGGCGCGTGCGCGTCACCAAGGTCGATACCGACGCCCTTGCAAGCGATACACGCGAAGACGATGCAGTCGCCGCCGTCGCACGCGAAGGCGCGGATGCCATTCTCGATGTGCGCGGCGTACTGATGCAGTTCAGCGGCCTCAAAGCGCTGAACAACGTCAGCCTGACGGTAAAACGCGGCACGATTCACGGCCTGATCGGACCGAACGGATCGGGCAAGAGCACGATGATGAACGTCCTGACGGGCATCTATGTGCCGACCTCGGGCGTCATCGAATATCAGGGCGAGTCGCTGGGCGGCCGTACTTCATCGAAGATCGCGCTGTCGGGGATCGCGCGCACTTTCCAGAACGTGCAGCTATTCGGCGAGATGACCGCACTCGAGAACGTGCTCGTGGGTCTGCATCATACGTTTCGCTCGAATTTCGCGGATGTCGGTGCAATGAGCCCGCGTTATCGGCGGGAAGAGCAGGCCGCACGCGAGCGCGCATTCAACATGCTGCGTTTCGTGGGGCTGGAGCACGTCGCGGGCGAAGAGGCGCGCAATCTTCCTTATGGCAAGCAGCGTCTGCTCGAAATCGCGCGGGCACTCGCGCTCGATCCGCAATTGCTTCTGCTCGATGAGCCTGCCGCCGGACTCACTGCGCCGGATATTCGCGAGCTCGTTGCGATCATTCGCAAGGTGCGCAATCATGGCATTACGCTGGTGCTGATCGAGCATCATATGGATGTGGTGATGAGCGTGTGCGATACCGTGTCGGTGCTCGACTTCGGGCAAAAGATCGCGGAAGGCAAGCCTGCCGACATTCAGGCTAACGAGAAAGTGATTGAAGCGTATCTGGGCGGCAAGGCCGCGGAAACGGCTTGATGAATACGCTCAGGCAATCGCAGAGCAACGCCACGAGAAGGATCACCGATGCTAACGATCAATAACCTCCACGCGGGCTATGGCAAGGTCAAAGTGCTGCACGGCATATCGCTCAACGTGCCGAAGGCGAAAGTCGTCACGCTGATCGGCTCGAACGGCGCGGGAAAGACGACGACCATGCGCGCGATCTCCGGCATGATCAAGCCGACTGACGGCGAGATAACCATGGGCGTCGGCACTGCGGCAAAACGTATCGACGCACTGGATTCTCACAAGATCGCGCGTCTGGGTTTGGCGCATTCGCCCGAAGGACGACGCGTATTCGCGACGATGTCCGTCACGGACAATCTGCTGCTGGGCGCATTTCCGCGCCTGACGTGGGCGCGTCCCAAAGGCGACGTCGCTGCCGATCTCGAACGGGCGATCGAGCTGTTTCCGCGACTCAAGGAGCGCCGGCACCAGCTCGCCGGGACGCTTAGCGGCGGCGAACAGCAAATGCTCGCGATGGCGCGCGCCATCATGCTCAATCCCGATCTCGTGCTGCTGGATGAGCCATCCATGGGTCTTGCGCCGATCCTCGTCGAAGAAGTCTTTCGTATCATCGAGCGCCTCAAGCAGGACGGCGTGACGATGCTGCTCGTCGAACAGTTCGCCGCTGCTGCGCTGAATGTCGCCGATTACGGCTATGTGCTCGAAAACGGTCGCGTCGCGACGCATGGGCCAGCGGAGCAGTTGCGCAACGATCCTTCGGTCAAGGCGGCGTATCTCGGCGCGAGTCATTGATTGCAATTTGGTGATACCGTGATGCGAAGCATCGTGAGCGTGACCATCACGAGCATCGAATAAAGGAGACACCATGACCGCCACGCCTCGTCATCCGTTTCCATCGTCGGCGCGCCTCGTGGAACGCGGCAAGATCGTTTCCGCGAGTGAGGCCGTCCGGTTGATTCGTTCAGGCGACACCATCGCGACGAGCGGCTTCGTCGGTGTCGGCTTCGCTGAAGAAGTGGCCATTGCGCTCGAAGCACGGTTCCTCGAAAGCAAAGACAAGGCGTCATCCGATCCACACGAGCCAGTCGAAAATCTCACGATCGTTTATGCCGCAGGGCAGGGCGATGGCCGCAGCAAAGGGCTGAACCACTTCGCGCATGAAGGACTGGTCAAGCGAGTCGTTGGCGGACATTGGGGACTCGTGCCGGGCTTGCAAAAGCTCGCGATGGAGAACCGCATCGAGGCGTATAACCTGCCTCAGGGCGTCATTTCTCAACTCTTTCGCGATATCGCCGCGCATCGGCCCGGACAGCTATCGAGCGTGGGCCTCGGCACGTTCGTCGATCCGCGCAATGGCGGCGGCAAACTCAATGCGCGCACGACCGAGGATATCGTTCGGCTCATGCAGATCGACGGCGTCGAATATCTGTATTACAAGGCTTTCCCAATCGATGTCGCGATCGTGAGAGGCACGACTGCCGACCTCAACGGAAACGTCACGATGGAGAAGGAGGCGCTTACGCTCGAAGCACTTTCCATCGCGATGGCCGCGCGCAATTCAGGCGGCATCGTCATCGCGCAAGTGGAACGGCTTGCGGAATCCAACACACTCAGTGCAAGACAAGTGAAGGTTCCCGGCGTGATGGTCGATTGCGTCGTTGTCGCGCGTCCGGAGAATCACTGGCAGACGTTCGGCGAACAATACAGTGCGGCGTTTTCCAGTGAATTGCGTGTCGCCGCGAGTTCCGTGCAGCCGATGCCGCTCAATGAACGCAAGGTCATAGCACGCCGCGCCGCGTTTGAATTGATGGCGAATAGCGTCGTGAATCTCGGCATCGGCATGCCAGAAGGAATTGCGAGTGTGGCGAACGAGGAACAGGTGATCGACCTGTTCACGATGACGACCGAGCCCGGCGTGATCGGCGGCATTCCCGCGGGCGGACTCAATTTCGGTGCGGCGACGAATACGCAGGCCATCATCGATCAGCCGTATCAGTTCGACTTCTACGATGGCGGCGGCCTCGACATTGCTTTTCTCGGGCTTGCGCAAGCGGACCGCGAAGGCAATCTGAACGTCAGTAAGTTCGGGCCCAAACTCGCGGGCGCCGGCGGTTTTATCAATATCAGTCAGTCCGCGAAAAAAGTCGTATTCGTCGGCACGTTCAACGCGGGCAAGCTCGATATAGCGATCGACGCCGGCAAGCTGAACATTCGTCGCGACGGCGATTGCCGCAAGTTCGTCGATGCCGTCGAGCATCGCACCTTTAGCGGCCGCTATGCTGTCGAGCGCGGGCAGACGGTGCTGTATGTCACCGAACGCTGTGTGTTCGAACTGACTGAAGAAGGGCTCGTGCTGACCGAAGTCGCGCCGGGCATCGATATCGAGCGGGATATCGTCGCGCAAATGGGCTTCAGGCCCGTGATCAAGTCGGCGCCGCGCCTGATGAACGAGCGCATTTTCCACGATACGCCGATGGGCCTGCGCGACGTGCTGCTCGGCCTCGGCCTGGCCGAACGCTTCAGTTATGACGCGGAGAAGAATCTATTCTTCATCAACTTCGAAGGGCACGAGGTCGCCACACTGCAAGACGTGGAAGACATACGCCGCGAAGTGGAGAAGCAACTCGCGGACGTGAACACGAAGCCGCATGTCATCGTCAACTACGACAACTTTTCGATTCGCCCCGAGATGCTCGATGCCTATTCGGAAATGGTCACGGGACTCGTCAGCGGCCTATACGACGGCGTTACACGCTATACCACCAGCAGTTTTCTGCGCATGAAACTCGGCGATGCGCTCAAGCAACGGGGCGTCGCGCCGTACATCTATGAAAGCGCGCAAGAAGCGCGCGAGCACAGCACGCGACGCTCCGGCTGAGGCTATCTATCGTCAGTTTCTCGCAGTGTGGCCCGGCGGCGTCTGTCGCGCGTCGCGCAGCCTGCTGTGGCGGATGCCGTAGACGAAGTAAATGACGATGCCGATGGCCATCCATATGATGAGACGTATCCACGTATCGGCAGGCAGTCCCGTCATCAGAAAGACCGATGAAAGCGCGCCGAGCGGAGCGACGATGAATACGGCAGGCGTCTTGAATGCGCGCTTGAGTTCCGGCTGTGTGATGCGCAGGACAAGCACGCCGATGCAGACGACCGCAAATGCGAACAGCGTGCCGATGCTGACGAGTTCGCCGACGAGACCGATCGGCAGCAAGCCCGCCAGAACCATCACGATGAGTCCGGTCACGACCGTGGTGATGTACGGCGTATGAAAACGCGGATGAATTTTCGATGCAAACGGCGGGAGCAAGCCGTCTCTCGCCATCGAATAAAAGATGCGCGGCTGGCTGAGCAGCAGTACGAGAATCACCGAAGTCAGGCCGAAAATGGCGCCGAGCTTCACGATGGGCGAAAGCCAGCGCATGCCGATTGCATCGACGCCGACGGCGATGGGGTCGGCGACGTTCAGCTTGTCGTAGGACACGATGCCGGTCAGCACGTATGAGACGAGCACATACAGGATCGTGCAGATCGTAAGCGAACCAAGCAGGCCGATAGGCATGTCGCGCCTTGGATTGCGTGTTTCCTGCGCCACGCAAGACACGGAATCGAAACCGATGTACGCGAAGAAAACCACCGCCGCGCCGCGCAAGACGCCGCTCAGGCCGAACACACCGGATTCGCCCGTATTCGGTGGAATGAATGCGCCAGTCGGATTGCTGGCCGTCACCCAGTGACTCGTATCGACATAACCGATGCCCGCCGCGATGAACGCGAGCACGATCAGCACTTTGATCACTACGATGATGCTGTTGACGCGCGCCGATTCGCGAATGCCTATGACTAGCAACATCGTGATGAGCCCGACGATCACCATTGCTGGCACGTTGAGAATTGCGCCCGCATGACTCCATCCCTTGCCCGGTTCGTAAGCGAAGGGGGCCTGAGACAATTGCGGGGGTATATCGATATGCAAAGAATGTAGAAAGCTCACCACGTAGCCCGACCAGCCGATCGCGACCGTCGTTGCGCCAACGGCATATTCGAGTATCAGATCCCAGCCGATGAGCCAGGCGATCAGTTCGCCCATCGTGGCATACGCATAGGTATAGGCACTGCCGGACACCGGCACCGTCGATGCCATCTCCGCGTAGCAGAGCCCGGCGAGCGCGCATACGATTGCGCCGAGCACGAACGAAATACTGATCGCGGGGCCCGCATTCGTCGCCGCCGCATGACCCGTCAGCACGAAAATCCCCGCGCCGATGATGCACCCGATGCCGAGCAAGGTGACATCGAGCGAAGACAGCGAACGTTTCAGTGCATGTCCGCCATGCGTTTCCTGGAGCACCTCATCGGTTTCTGCCGCCTCGCTTTGCAGCGCAGCAACGGATTTCTTTCGCATGACGGTCACGATCGCCTCCTGGGTGACAGCCGCTGGCTGTCGAGATAAACGCTGTTCCGTGATAGCAGATTTCCCCGAGGAATACGAGTTTGCACGAGGCGTCTGCGCTGAACGCCCGTTCGCGCCAGCATTTCTTATGCCCCTGACCCTCTCGCCAGCGGGGGAATTCGCAAGCCGGTCCGCCGGGCGGTCGCGGCGCACTATAATCGGCTTGTCTGTTGCGCTCTCACAGCCGGAATCCGTTTCGCAACGGCGCGGAACGCTCTCCGATTACATTTCAACGTGGAGATCAAATATGTCCATCCGTATTGGTGACGAAGCCCCCGATTTCACCGCAGAGACCACGCAAGGCCAGATCCGGTTTCATGAATGGATCGGCGACCAATGGGCGATTCTTTTCTCGCATCCCAAGGACTTCACGCCCGTCTGCACCACGGAACTCGGTTACATGGCGAAGCTGAAGCCGGAGTTCGACAAGCGCAATACGAAGGTCATCGGGCTGTCCATCGATCCCGTGGATAACCATTCGAAGTGGGCGAAGGACATCGAGGAAACGCAGGGCGCAGCCGTGAACTATCCGATGATCGGCGATGCGGACCTTAACGTGGCCAAGCTTTACGACATGATCCATCCGAACGCGAGCGGCGGCGGCCCGCGTACCGCTGTCGACAATGCGACCATTCGCGCGGTGTTCATCATCGGCCCGGACAAGAAGATCAAGGCGACCTTCACTTATCCGATGAGCGCCGGCCGCAATTTCGACGAAGTGCTGCGCCTGCTCGATGCGCTGCAACTGAACGCGAAGCATACGGTGGCGACGCCCGTGAACTGGAAGCCGGGCGAAGACGTGATCATTCCGACGTCCGTATCCGACGAAGACGCAAAGAAGAAGTATCCGGAAGGCTTCAAGACGCTCAAGCCTTATCTCCGCACGGTGGCGCAGCCCAAGTAAGCTCGTTGTGTTTCTGAGAGCGCGCTGTCCGTCCAAGGGCTGCGCGCTTTCTTTTACACATGCCCGTTTCGTCTCTCGGGCGACGTTTCGACTTCGCCGGGGCGGCGCAGCATCTTGTCGACCTCGCCGGCATGCATTTCTTCGGTCTGAATCATCTGTCGCGCGTACTCCTCCAGCGCCACCGAACGATCCTCGACGAGTTTAAGCAATTGGCGATACAGGTCGAGCGCAACGTTTTCCGCTTGCAGTGATTCGCGCAAAATCGTCGCGATGTCAAACGTGTGATTGTCGAGAAGCGGGCCGATTTCCAGCGACGGATAAGCGCCTAGCGTCGTGATCCATTCGCCCGCCTGATGCGCATGCATCAGCGATTCGTCCGCCTGCGCGCGCAGCCATGACACGATCGGAATGCGGCCGAAGCCGAACACGAGAAACGAATAATGCGTATAGCGCACGACGCCAGCGAGTTCGGATTCGAGAATCCGGTTCAATACGCCAACGACCTCTTCCTTGTCGAGTTCCGCCATCGTTGCCTCCGTCATTGCGTTGCAAAGCGCGTTACGGCCAGTCAGGACACTCGAACATTGTAGTCATTGATTTCACTTGGCGCGCTCGACGCGCTCAAACCGGTTCTTCCACCCACATCGACGCACGCCCGAGCACTTGCCACATCGCAAGACGAGCGCCGCCGCCATCGGCTGTATCGATTGCACGCACGACGCGGCCATAGTCGCTCAGTTGCGATTCGGAGACGCGCGCAAGGGCATGCGGCTGCACGCGCAAGGACGCTTTCATCGCCCTGAGGCCCACGCGTACGACGCTTCCCATCTGCCGCAAGATTTCATCGCCGCTTGCATCGATGATGGTCGTCAGCAATGCATCCTCTGCCTGCGACTGCAAGTCCTCGGACGGCGAGGCGTGCACGAGCCGCTGAAAAGCTGCATTGATGCCGATGCGCTGATGCCGGTTCGCACGCGTCGCGGCAAGTTCGGCGGCGGGAGGATCGACAAGTGAACGGAAGTGAATGAGCCGGCGCATGCAGTCGGGCTCGGGCAGGGCGCGCAGGCGCCATTCGGCGACTTCGGCATCGATGATCAGCCACTCGCTTGCCGGCCTGATTCGTGTGCCTGTCTTGGGTCGTACATCGAGCATGCGTCGCGAGATGAGGACGCTCAATGCTTCGCGCATGATGGTGCGGGACACGCCATGCTTCTTCGAGAGGATTACTTGTGGGGGCAGGACATTGTCTTTGTATTCTCCGTTGACGATGCTCGCGACAAGCTGATTGACCACGCGCTTGACGAGCGATGCTTCATATCCATGGTTCATTTTTTGTTCTCGTGAAAACGCCCACGCTTCGGCTGCGCGTTGCCCGTCGACAGGCCGCGCCGCATTTTGTTTTTCCTGATGTGACGCCTCGGTGCGTCGAGAGTTGGTCTCCAGTGCCGCGATCGCCGTTCGACAATCGTTGCCAATATCGGACCGGCGCAGCACATGCCCCATAGCGGTCGGCCATTGTTGGAAACCACCCGTCGATCCGCTGAAGCAAGCGTATCGTCCCGCGCTACGGTTTAACAATATGGTTCACGGCGAATTCGACTGACTATCGTGCGTCCGCCCACAAAGCAAGGGCATCGTCGGTTGCGCAAGCGTTTGCGCCTGACAGGCGTCGCAACACGTGCCGAGGCAAACGTTATGTTATTTTCTCGTCGCATGGATGAAGGCATCGATTGTTGATGCCGCCGATGCAGTCACAAAGCTACGAGGAACAGGCTATGAAATTTGCGGTAATGGGTGCGGGCGCGGTGGGCTGCTATTACGGCGGCATGCTGGCCCGCGCGGGTCACGATGTCGTGCTGATCGCACGGCGGCAACATGTAGAGGCCATTCAACGGGATGGTCTGAGGCTCGACACCAAGTCATTCGACGAGCACGTACGTCTGTCCGCAAGCACCGAACCTTCGGCTGCAGAAGGCGCGGATGTCGTGCTGTTTTGCGTGAAGTCGACGGATACCGACAGCGCGGCGCTTGCGCTCAAACCGTATCTGAATGAACGCACGCTCGTGGTGTCGCTGCAAAACGGCGTCGAGAACGCGGAACGCTTGCGTGAACTGTTGCCGCAGGAAGTCGCCGCGGCCGTCGTTTATGTAGCGACGGAACTGGCGGGGCCGGGGCATGTCCGGCATCACGGCAGGGGTGAACTCGTGATCGAGCCTTCGAGCATGAGTGAGGAAGTAGCTCGCACGCTGTCGGCCGCCTCGGTTCCCACTGAAATCTCCGATAATGTGCGCGGCGCGCTTTGGGCCAAGCTCGTCCTCAACTGCGCTTACAACGCGCTATCGGCGATTGCACAGACACCGTATGGACGCCTGGTTCAGGGAGAGGGCGTCACTCGGGTGATGCGCGACATCGTCGACGAATGCCTCGCTGTGGCGAACGCCGATGGCGTCACCATTCCCGGCGACGTGGATGCAGCAGTGCGCGGGATCGCACAGACGATGCCCAATCAGTATTCGTCGACTGCTCAGGACATGGCGCGCGGCAAACGCAGTGAGATTGATCACTTGAATGGATTGATCGTGCGCCGCGGAGAGGCGCTAGGCGTGCCGACGCCGGCTAATCGCATGCTGCATGTGCTCGTCAAGCTACTGGAAGCCGAACGCGAGAAACGCTAAGGCTGGGCACGGGCGATGCTGAAGTTTTGGGGCAAGCACGTATTTAAGACGTGCTGCCTTACAAACCGGAGCTTCGCCATGAAGTCATTCGTGAAAGCTGTGGCCGCCGCTGCCGTTCTGGTGGCGCCGGCAATGAGTTTCGCTCAGGACAATTCGTCGATAACGCGTGCGCAAGTGCAGCAGGACCTGCGGCAGGTGGAAGCCGCGGGCTATAACCCTGCACAGTCGGACCGCACCACCTACCCGAACGATGTACAAGCCGCCGAGCGCCGCGCTTCTCAGCAGAACGGGGCGATGAGAGGCGACGAAAGCGAGTACGGCGGCGCCAACGGCGGAAGCTCGGCAGCCGGCATGCGTTCGATGCGCCCGATGAACGACAGCAATCAGTCTGTCTATTTTGGGCATTGAGTTGCACTGCACGTCGACGGCTGTCAGTGCTTAACGCTATATAAAAAAGGCCCGGCAGAACTGCCGGGCCAAAAGGGGATGATCGTCGCCTGCGCCTCAAACGCCGTTGCGTGCGCTAAAGGCGTTGCCCGGTCTGATCATCCGCGTGGACAAATTCGAAATCGAAATAACCGTCCATATAGTTTTAGATACTGTCGCTTAAACCAGGCTTAAGCGGCGCGGTCATTGATGCGGAATATATATCCGCCCATTTCGTCTAGCCGTCTTCAGCGCACTGCGCCCGCACGTTACTCTTCTTTTTCCAGCGCCGGTCTGGCTCACCTGATCCGACAGAGTTGCTCGCCGGAAATAACTTCCGCTTGTTCAAACGCCTGAAAGCTGCGGGAGTGTCACACAGCAAACATTTCTTGGTTTGATGCTGTATGTTTGCTAGCATGTAGTCATAACAGCGGCGCGCAAACGGTTTCGAACCTCGCCTTTCGCGCGGAACAACCGCTCCCCGATGCAATGCGCCTGGCGTGCATTGTGTACAACACGCCCACTGATCCTGACCTCTTGCTTGGTTTTTCACAGGCGACGGGCACGGTCAGGGTCGCCGTTATTCCTGGCTTCTTGCAGGTGTCATACATATACAGTGACGTCGTTCGAATGGCGAATGACGCGAGGAAGCTTTGCGCTTGTAATCCGAGACCTTGCGGAGGAAACGTGCAAACGGAACTGAGCCAACGGCTTGCGAAAGCATTGCGACGCTGTGCGTCTCATCGGCAATTGCTGACCTATCAGCGTTTTCATTCATTATGTGACAAGGGCGTGCCACTGGTACAAAGGTATGCCGCACTTGAAACCGCCGTGCAAACGCTAGGTGATTTGCGTGATATTGATTATGGCGTGCTTCTCGCGCTCGATAGCGGACTACCCGGCACAGAGTTTTTCCAGCGTTATCTTCGTTATCGTCACAGCGAATACGTTCAGACGATGGGCGATCCCAAATATCAACCACAGACACTCGCCCGCAAGAAGGCCCTCGTGGCGAGTGAGCGGGCGCGTGTCTACGCGCACGCCCGCACAGCCGACGAGCAACCTGCGACGGTAAGCATCGCCGCGTAACTGCGACGGGCCTTGGCCGCGTTGCGTACGCCACTTCCGTCCTGCTCAATCCGAGCTTTGCATTTGCCTGCGACAATTGCGCTTCTGCTTCGCTGCGTGGCGCGTTGGCAAGCGCACATACGCGCTTGCAAGTACGCGCCTGCGTATCGGTGTTGCACGAATCAACCAGAAAAAACGGGTCGCTTCATCAACGATTCAATCGTCGTTTATGCCGCTATGTTGGCAAGGCGACTTTGAAAGGCCGTCTCGATTCCTATCATTGTACGGAATAGCCCGCCGATCGTTTTCATTTCGGAAGGCGGGTTAGGCGTCGGGAATGCATCGCGTCATTCCCGATTGCGCGCAAAGTCAAGGCAGAGGGAGCGGGGGCATCCCTTACTTTGTACGCCGCCAGAGACGAGGACATAACAATGAAACCGGTGGTATTCGGCAGTCGTTTCGGATGGCTGCATGCGGGGGCCAGCAAGCGCGGCGTGGTGCTGTGCAATACATACGGCCACGAATATGTATGGACCTATAGCGGCATGCGTGTGCTTGCGGAAGCGCTCGCAGCGCGTGGCGTTTGGGTGTTGCGTTTCGACTATCGCGGCACCGGAGACTCGAGCGGTGAAGATGCAGCGCCCGGACAGTATGAATCCTCGATCGACGATATCGGCGCCGCCGTCGATTTTCTCAAGGCGCAAACGGGCATCGAGCACGTCACGCTATGCGGCTTTCGCGTCGGCACCGCGTTCGCGGTGGAGGCGGCGCTAAAGCGTCCCGTCGATGATCTCGTGCTGCTTGCGCCTGTCGTCAGCGGACGCACTTACATGCGTGAACTGAGCGTGACGCGCAAGACGTGGCTCGACCAGCTCGCTGCGCCGCTTCGTGAAATACAGCCGCAGGACGGACCGCTCAATGTGCTCGGTCAGGCGTACGGCGACGATCTCAAGCGTTCGCTCGAATCCATCGATCTGCCGGCGAGCGTCAAGCGCGCGGGCGTTGCACCGGCGCGCCGCGCGTTGCTGATGCACGGACGGATCGGCTCGAAAGATCCGCTGCGCGATGCGCTCGTCCAAGCGGGCGTCGATGCACAGTCGCAAGTCTTCGATGACATGACGGGCTTCATTCAGGAATCCGCGTTCACGGTGACACCTCATGCGGCGTTTGCCAAAGTGGTCGAATGGATCGCGGAGGATCAGCCTCGCCAACCGGTCAAGGCATTTTCGCCGTGGCCTGAAGAGGACTTGCGCATTGAAACGCCCGAAGCGATCGAGCGGCCGGTTTGCATCGGCGAGGAGGGCATCTTTGGCATTCTGTGTGAGCCGCGCCTGGCAGCGTCGCGCAACTCGGTGTACTTGCTTGCGAATACATCGTCGAGCTCGCGAGTCGGCGACAGTAGATTGTCCGTGCGTATTGCGCGGGACCTGGCAAGACGCGGCATCGCTTCATTGCGTTTCGATGCGCGTGGCCGTGGCGACAGTCCCGCTGTGCCGGGTATCGAGCAATCGGACACGCCGTATCAACGCATATATAACCCGGTAGCGACGCAAGACACGGCTGCTGCAGCACGATGGTTATCGCGCCAGGGCTACAAGTCGATCGTTTCGTTCGGCATTTGCTCCGGCGGCTATCACGCGCTCAAAGCCGCGGTGATCGAAACGGCTATCACCGGCGTGGTCGCAGTGAATATCCCCACGTTCAAGCAGCCAGAAAACAAGACTGCTGAAGCGATGCGTGAATCGACGCGCAACTCAATGGCCGGTTATGCAGCGTCGATGTTCGAACTCGATAAATGGAAAGCGATCCTGCGCGGCGACAAGAACCTTTTGCGCGTGCTTGGCTTTATCGGCAACTATGTGACGACGCGTGCGCGTTCGCGTATCGCTGATGCATTCAGGCTCGACAGTCTGAGTCATACGCCGCCGGAACAGGCGACGACGCCTCAAAGCATCGCCCGGGCGCTGGACGCTAAAGGGGTGAAAACGGTGCTTGTCTATGGGAGCTATGACGCGGGTCTGGATGTGCTTGCGGCACATTGCGGCAAGCTCGGCACGCGGCTCGCGCGTTACAAGAGCGTGCGTGTGATGACCTTCGGCGATATCGATCATTCGCTGTTCAATCCAGCGAGTTCTGCGCGAGTGATTGCGTTGTGCGAGAGCGTCTGCAAGGAGACGTATGCGCCAGCGCCGCAGCCGGTTATCACGGTGCGTGCGCCGGCTGGGCCTTGGAGGAAGGCTTAGGCTGAGGTGCCTCGGGCCGGCGATGCGTTTGCCGGCCTTGGCGTTACCATTGCGTTCGGCGAGCGCGACGTTTGAACTTGGCCAAAAGCGGACATTTCTAATGAGCCCAATCCGGACATTACTAAAAAGCTCTAACAACAAAAATTATCGCTAATTTGCGTTATGTCAACTACGCGATGTGCCCATGCGGCTGTAAATCTCCGACCGCGCCAACGCCTCCCCACAACCTCGCCTTGACATCGAATAACGCCTGACTTGCCATCGCTTGCCCGCGTCACTCTTAACACCGAACCGAAGCACGAAGCCAGCGTTACGACGAGACCAGCTTCTGTCCTTGTGCCGCCATCGAAATCATGTTCAAGCAGGCGCCGGGGACGACGCCAGCCCGGCGCGCCGACGCCTCATGTTAGACGTCGGCGGCGCAGAGAACGTCCACCAGTTGCTTCTTCCTGCCCATCTCGACATCCTCATCGCGCTCGCGTCGCTTCGTCGAAGAACGGCGAATGCGTCGGCGAGCGGCCGAGCGCGTCGCGTCGCGTGCCGCAACCCGCGTACGTCGGGCCCGCTCGTCTACATACGACTTGCTCCGAGACGAGCCCCCGAGTGCCACACGAAATTCAATCCAGCGCCGGCGCCTTCCGCCTGCCAGCGCCACTTTCATACGCGAAAGCCAACCCGAGCAAGGCCGCTTCATCCCACTGCCGGCCCACGAAGATCAGTCCGAACGGCGCTCCCGACTCGTAATATCCCGCCGGCACCGCGATGCCTGGCAGCCCCGCGATGTTGATCTCGCCTACCGTCGTCTCCTGGATCGTGTCGTTGCCGTGCAGCGGCGGAAGCTCGCACCGCATCTGCGGAAAGACCAGCGCATCGAGCCGCTGCTCATCGAACACCTGCTCGAAGATTCGCAGATAGCGCGCTTTCAGTTCCACGAACTCGGGCATCTCCGGCGGCAGCGACGGATTGGCAAGCGCCGCCCCGAAGTCCCGCAAGCTATGCATGTAGCGCAGCACGCCTTGCGGTGCGAATGCGTCTTCGTCCCGTGTTGCCTCGGCGAACTCGGCAAAGGTCTTGAGCGCAGCGTGCTTGCCGAGCCGCTGAAGGTACTTCTCGAGATCGTAAGGAATGGATTCGAGACCGCGCGCATCGAAATTCTTCAAAGGCGGAGTCGGCTCGCGCAGTTCGGCAAATCCCGACCCCTCGAACGGATCGTCGACGAGCGTCGCACCGAGCGCGATCAGTTCGCCTTTGACGCGCTCATAGAGCGCCGCCGCTTCATCGGAGAGCGGCTGTGCGCGCCACCCCGGGCCATACAGGCCGATGCGCTTGCCGTTCAGTGCGTTGCGGTCCAGCGCGGCCGCATAGCCGCCTTCCGGTTGCCGGCCGACGCTCGCGAGCGTCTTGGGATCTTCGCTCGTATAGCCTGCCAGCGCGTCGAGGCATAGCGCGGCATCGCGCACGTTGCGGGCGATCGGTCCGACGACATCGCGATTGGCCGACAACGGCACCACACCCGCGTTCGGCACCAGCCCTATCGTCGGCTTGATGCCGACCAGATCCTGCGCCGATGCGGGGTTCTGAATCGAGCCGCCCGTCTCTTCCGCGAGTCCGAGCACGGCCATGCCTGCTGCCACCGCCGAGGCCGTCCCCGCGCTGCTGCCGCCCGGCACGCGGTCCGGCATCGCGACGTTGATCGTGGGACCCGCCCAACTGTCGTTCGCGTGCGAACCGGTATGGCTCAGGATGGGAACGTTCGTCTTGCCGAGCAGGATCGCGCCCGCCCGCCGCATCCGTGCGACGACCGGCGCATCGCGCTCGGGCATCAAATCGACGCCGCCTGTCTTGCTGTACAGCTTCGCCCATCCCGCAGTGGTCGGGAAGCCGACCATGTCCATCGGATCCTTGATGACGACCGGCACGCCCGCGAGCGGCCCCAGCGTTTCACCGGCTGCGCGCCGCTCGTCGATCCTGCGCGCATCGTCGATGGCGGCCGGATTCAAGAAGATCAGCGCGTTGTACTTCGCGTTGTAGCGCTCGATCCGCTCGAAGCACGCGCGCGCCAATTGCTCCGCCGTGAAGCTGCCGGTCCGAAAGCCTTCCTGCACGGCTTCGACCGTGAGTTCCGCGAGATCGATGTCCATTGCACTGCCAGTATTCATTCGATGCCCCTTGTCGAGTTGACCTGTTCCTCAAAGCTGTACGCCGCGCGTGAGCGCACCATCGACGACGATGTTCGCGCCGCTCACGAAGCTCGCCGCCGGACTCGCGACGAAGGCCACCGCATTGGCGATCTCCTGCGGCGTGCCCATGCGGCCCGTCGGGTTCAATGCCAGCGCCCGTTCGAACAGCGCCGCATCGTTGTGCTCGATCCAGTCCCACACGCCGCCTTCGAAATACACGTTGCCCGGCGAGACCGTGTTCGCGCGAATGCCCTTCGACGCCAGTTGATTCGCGAGCCCCTGCATGTAATGCACGAGCGCCGCCTTGAATACGCCATAAGGTCCGGCCGCGAAGTCGATCTCGCGGCCCGAGACGCTGGAGATCGCGACGATGGAAGCGGCCTTGCTCGATGTGAGATACGGCATGGCGGCATCGACGAGATTGACCGTGCCGAGCAGATCCGTTTCGAACTCCTTGCGCCACGATTCGATGTCGTTGCCGATCGCGAGCGCGCTGACGTTGGCCACGACGATATCCAGCCCGCCCCACTCCGCCCCGACGCGCCCGACCCACGCCTTCAACGCAGCGCCATCCGAGACATCGACGCGCTCACCCGACGCCCGCGCGCCGCTCAATTGCGCCAGTGCGCTCGCGGTCGACCGGACAGCCGCTTCGTCGCGTGCGCAGATGGCCACGTCCGCGCCTTCTGCCGCCAGTGTCCGCGCGATCGCGAGGCCGATGCCCTTCGTTCCGCCGGTCACGATCGCCTTCAAGCCCTTCAGTTGCAGGTCCATGTCCGTTGCTCCGTTGTATGTCGATGATTCGAAAACGCGGCCGCGCGGCGGCGCTCATCCCTTCTCGCGGCCATCCTCCGGCGGCATGCCGCGTGCAATCTGCAGTACTTCCCCCGCCTGGATGACCGAGTGACAGATATCGTCGATGGTCACGCGCTTTTCCATCGCCTGCGCGCGCAACATGTCATACGCTTCGCGCTCGCTCACGCGATGCATCGTCATCAAAATGTTCTTGGCTTCCTGCAAGTGCCGGCTGTCGAGCAGCTTCTGTTCGAGTTTCGCGATGCGCTGCACGTGCTGGCGGGCGCGCTTCGCGTGATAGAGCGCCATCACCACCGTGGACAGCAGCCCGGATGCGCGGATCGGCGTCGTGACGATGCCGTCGGAGCCCATCTTGATGGCCTGATCGATGAAAGTCGGATTCTCGTAGGCCACCACGCAAATGACGGGCGGCGCATCCGGCCCGGACCATTCGCCCTTCGGCGCCCGTTCCTCGGGCAGCAATGCGCGGAACACGAGATCGGTTTTCTCGGGCAGCGTGTCCGTCGGCGGCCAGCATCGCTCGACGTCGAAACCCATGCGTCTCAGGTGATTGGTGAGCGTCAGCCCGTCGTCGTCGTCCGGATGAAAGACGACCACCCGCGCATTGCGCTCGAGGATGGAGCTCGTGAGGCTTCGCTGGCCTCTGTCCGTGCGCGCGCTCACGTCAGTAGTCTCGCGTGCTCAACTTCGTGACCCAGTCGCCGAGCGTCTGACGCGTCATGTACGGGTCGGGGCCGACGGCGAACTTCGATTCGCGCAGGATCGTGAATTGTCCGTCCGCATTGGCGCGGCCGATGCGCGGATAAAGCGCCATATGATGATTGACGGGGTCGATACGCACGCGGCCCTGCGGCGCGGCGAACTCTGAGCCAAGGAGCTGCGGCATGATGGTGCGGATCTCGTCCGAGCCCGCGCGTGCGAATGCTTCAGCGAACATGTGCACTTGATAGTACGCAGCCTCCCAGTTCATGTCCGTCGGGGTGTCGGAACCGAAGCGCGACTGATGATGCGCGACCGCGCGGTGATTCTCTGGCGTGTCGAGGCTCTGGAAGTAAGGCGCTGCCGTGTAGTGCCCCGCCGCGATGCCGCGCTGCATCGCGTGAATCTCCGTCTCCGATGTATTGAGGCTGCCGATCGGCATGCCCGACGGATCGAGGTCCGCGTGAGCGAAGGCATCGTAGAGATAAGGCACGGTCGCACCGATGACCGTGCTGAAGATCCAGTCCGGCGACTTGCGGCGAATATCCGCGACCACTTGCTCGAATTGCTCGCGCGTGGCGTCGAGCGCAAGATAGCGTTCGCCGAGGATCGCGCCTTCGGGATGCTGAAGCAGCAACTCCTGCATGGTGCGATTGCATTCGTACGGATACACATAGCTCGAACCGACGAAGTACACGCGGGCGCCGAAAGTCTCGGTCATGAAGTCCGCGAGCTGTACGCCGTTCTGGTTCGGCGACGCGCCGCTGTAGATGATGTTGTCCGAATACTCGAAGCCTTCGTACATCTGCCCGTAAACCAGAAGCCGGTTGTGCTTCTCGACGACAGGCAGCATCGCCTTCCGGCTAGTCGACGTGTATCCCCCGAAGATGGTGTTCACGCCATCCTTGACGATCAGACGCTCGGCCAGCTCGCGAAACGCGGCGGGGTCCGAGGCGGGATCGTAGTGAATCGCGACCAGCTCGCGGCCGCCGATGCCGCCGCGCGCATTGATCTCCGCGATGGCGAGTTGCGCACCGCGCCATTGAGACTGCTCGAGCAAGGCGGTCGAGCCGCTCGTCGAGCAAAGCAGACCCACTCGGATGGGATCGGACAAAGCCATGGGTAACACGCTCTCGAATGCGCGGGGAGCGGACGCCCCGCGGGTTGTACTGTCTTCGCTTCTTGTCGGCCGGTGCGTTACTTCAGGTAATGCTTCGCGACCATCGCGCCAACGGTGTATTTTGGATCGACAAAATTGCCGAGGCGGACCTTGCCGACCTGACTCAGCATCATGTAGGCGTCCCACTTGTCGAAGCCGTACTCCGCGGCCATCCACAGCACCAGTTCGCGATAGGCGATGCGCGTCGCGTCTTCCAGGGGCCGCGCGCTGCCGATGCTCATCAGCGCATCTTCGTTCTCGAGCCGCGGCCAGTCGATGCGCCACTGCTTGATGAGATCGACGCGCACGGTCGTCGTGCTCTGATACTCGACGGCCGTTCCGCAGACTTCGCCGTCGCCCTGACAGGCGTGCGCGTCGCCGATGAAAAGCCGCCCGCCGGGCGAGCGCACCGGCAGATACGTGATGCTGCCCGGCCCCATGTCGGGCACGTCCATGTTGCCGCCGTGATTGTCGGGCGTGAGCGAGTTGATGGAATCGATCTCGGGCGAAAGACTCAGTGTGCCGATATGCGGCTTGTACGGCAGCGTGTTGCGTTTGCTCCAGTAGACGTTTTCCTCGTCGATCTTGATCTTCCGCACCACTTCGGGCAACGGCTCGTTGAGAAGCGCGGTGTAGTCCGTGCCCGTCAGTCCGCCGAAGTTCGGGATCATGCAGCAGAAGCCATGCGGATCGTCGCCGCGCGGCGCCATCTTTTCGATGTAGACAGCGACCACATCGCCCTTCTCCGCGCCTTCGATCATGATCGGCCCGTTCTGCGGATTCAGGAACGGCACCTGCAAAACTTCGGAGGGCTTGTCCGTCTCTTCCCTGATCTTGCCTTCGAAGGCGTCGCGTGTTTCCACCACGACACGGTCGCCCGGCTTCACGTGCAGCACCGGCTGCGAGTACGGACCGATGGTGTAGTGATAGGTCTTCTGCATCTCCTCGGTGAGATGATGTTCCACGGGTTCACGACCGGCGCCGACGCCGCGCTTCATCATGATCGAGTCTTCGAGCCATTTCATCTTTCCGTTCTCCGTCACAGTGCCAGATACTGGCGAATCAGTTGTTCGTCGGCGAGTTGCGCCGGGGTCAGCGTGTCGACGATACGGCCCTTGTCCATCACGCAGCAGCGCGTCGCGATGCGCTCGACCATCCCCATGTCCTGTTCGACCAGCACCACGCCGATGCCGGTCTCGCGGGCGATGTGCTGCAGCGTCTCGCCGATCAGATCGACGATGGAAGGCTGAATGCCTTCGGACGGCTCGTCGAGCAGCAGCACTTTGGGCGAGCTGATCAGCGCCCGCGCGATGGCAAGCTGCTGCTGTTCGCCGCCGCTCATCGTTCCCGCCTTCTGCTCGTAGCGCTTTTTCAGAATGGGAAAGTAGCCGACCACCTTATCCCTCATTTGCGCCGCCTGCGCGCGATTCGCCTGCGCGCCGACCTGAAGGTTCTCGGCGACCGTCAATGCGCCGAAGATCTCGCGGCCCTGAGGCACGTAGCCCATGCCCTTCTGTGCGCGCACATAGGGCTTCTCGTGGCCGATCGGATCGCCTTCGAGTTCGATGCTGCCCGCATCGAGGCCGACGAGGCCGATCAACGCGCGCATCAGTGTTGTCTTGCCGACGCCGTTGCGTCCGATCAGCGCGAGCACTTCGCCGCGCTCGACGTCGAACGACACGCCGTTGAGGACGCGTCCGCCGCCGTAACCCGCTTCCACGCCCGACACCTGAAGCAACGCGCTCATTTCTTTTTCCCCAGATAGACTTCGGCGACATCGTCGCGTGCGAGGATCTCGTCGAGCGGGCCGTCGGCGAGCAGGCTTCCGCCATGCAGCACCGTCACCCGCGACGCGATCTGCTTGACGAAGGTCATGTCGTGCTCGACGACCATCATCGTGAGACCGGCCGCCGAAAGACGCTTGATGAGTTCGCCGGTCGCATGCGTTTCCTCGACCGACATGCCCGCCACCGGTTCATCGAGAAAGAGCAGCTTCGGACGAAGAGAAACGGCCATCGCGATCTCGAGCCATTGCTTCTTGCCGTGCGAGAGATTGCGCGCGAGCACCGGCGCTTCGTCTTCCAGATTGAATCGATGCAACAGCTCGTCGAGGCTTTCGGGGCGATCGTCCTTCGCGCGATGCAGCGACAGTTGCAGATGCTGGCGCACGCTCAAATCCGGAAACACGCCCGGAATCTGGAACTTGATGCTCATGCCCATACGGATGCGTTCGTGCGGCAGCACATGACTCATGTCCTGGCCGAGGAACATCACGCTGCCCTCCGACGGCCGATGTTCCCCCGTGATGAGCTTGAAGAACGTGCTCTTGCCCGCACCGTTGGGGCCGATCACGCAGCGAATCTCGCCTGCATCAATCCTGAAGTCGATGCCGTTGATGACATGCGCGCCTCCGAAATGCTTCTTCAGTCCGCGCGTTTCGAGCAGCGTGGTCATGACTTGCCCTCCTCTCGCTTGAGACATGCGCCGCCTCGATGCGCGCCTTCGTTCGCCCCGCGATGAACCCGTCGCAGATGCCGCGTGACGAACGGCAGCAGGCCTTCCGGCGCCGCGAGCACGACGATCAGAAGAATTGCGCCGAGCAGGATCAGCGCGTACTGGCTGCCGTACACCGCGAGATTCTGCGAGAGCCAGACGAGCAAGGCCGTGCCGATCATCGTCCCGCCGATGCTTTTGCGGCCCGACGTCGCCACCCAGATGACGGGCATCGCGGCAGACGTGAGGCCCATCGTCGACGGCGTGATGTAGGAACCCCAGATGGTGTACAGCGCGCCCGACAGGCCGCCGAGCGTGCAGCCCAGCACGAACACGAGCAACTGATGACGGCGGATGTCGACGCCCAGCATCTCCGCGCGTTGCGGGTTCTCGCGAATGGCGATGAGCGTCAGGCCGAAGGGGCCGTCGAGCAGCCTGCGCATCACAACGTACACCACAAGCAACAGAATCAGCACGAGGTAATAGAAGCTCGCGTTCTCTAGCGTGAGCGGTCCGCCCGGCCAGGGAATCGTCAGCGGCGGCATGCCGCCCATGCCGTTGTAGCCGTTCAGCCGCGCCTCGCCGATGGCCCACTGCGGTCCTGCCGTCTGCGACATGAACGTTTCGAGCACGAGCGTCACCGACAGCGTGACGATGCCGATGAACACGCCCTTGATCCGGCCATAGAAGATCATGTAGCCGATCAGCGCCGCCACCACGACGCTCACGGCCAGCCCCGCAGCGAGACCGAGCCATGAATCGAACCAGGCATCGCCGTAGTTGAGCGTGAAGATGCCGTAGCTATAACCCGCGAGGCCGAAGAAGGCGGTCTGCCCGAACGACAGGATGCCGCCATAACCCCACATCGCGGCGAGCCCCACTGCGCCGAACGCCCACAGCAGGCAGTATGCGAGGTTGCCGCTGGTGTTCGCATCGACGACGAGCGGCAGGCCGAGCGCCACGAGCCAGGGCGCCCAATGCAGCGCACGCGCGGCAGCGCCGTTAGGGGACACATTCGTTTGATTCACGTCTGCCTCCTAGCGCGAGCGGGAAAATAGATTGCCGAGGCCTTGCGGCATCAGCCGAATGACGACGATGACCGTCACCAGCAAGCCGATCTGCCCGAACAACTGGCCGTACGACGCCGTGAGCCCGGTCTGGATGACGGCGAGCACCGCGGCTGCGGGCGTCGTTCCCGCGATCACGTTCGCGCCCCCGACGACTACCGACACGAACGCCTGCACGATGAAGTTGCTGCCCATCGTCGGGACCGCCGTCATGGTGGGGGCATAGAGCGCGCCGGTCAGCCCGGCCAGTCCCGCGCCGAGGGCGAAGGTCAACGTATAGAGCCGGTCCGTGCGCAATCCGAGGCACTGCGCGATGTTTGCGTTCTGGATCGTCGCACGCGCGCAGACGCCGTAGTTCGTCTTGAAGAACAGCAGATAGAGGCCGAACAGAATCGCCAGCGCGATGACCGGCAGCACCGCGCGATACGTCGAGAAAGAGTAGTCGCCGAGCGAGAACGATCCGAACGGCGTGCCGATGCCCTCTATCGAGGGTCCGGCGACGAGCAGCATCGTCTGCTGCACGATGAGGCTGATCGCCCAGGTGGCGACGACGGAATCGAACAGGCGGTTATACAGATGACGGATGACGAGCCGTTCGATCACGACACCCGCAAGCGCCGCCGCGACCGCGCCGAGCAGCATCGCGAGCGGCAGCGGCACACCGCGCTTGGCCGTGATGATCGTGACGTACGCGCCGCACATGATGAACTCGCCATGCGCGAGATTGATGACGCCCATCATGCCGAAGATCACCGCGAGACCGAGCGCCGCGAGCACCAGATAGGCGAAGCTGTCGCCGAACTGATAGATCAGCGAATAGAGAACCGAAAAGGTGGCCATGCATGCTCCACGTTCGAGGGCAACCGCGCGCTCGCGGCGTTCAGCGAGCGCGCGGACCCGGATCAGGACTTCTTGGGCAGGTTCGACGGCGTGTACTGGCGATGATCCGGCTTGTTGGGCAGATCGCAGCCCACTTTGCCGAGCCAGTACGGTTGCACATCGTCCCAGACCTTCGGGATCTCGACGGAATGATCTTCCTTCACGTGCACCAGGTAGATCGTGTGGCTTGCGTGATGGCTCTTCGGATCGATGCAGACCTTGCCCTGCGCGCCTTCGGTGCAGATGCCGCTTTCGAGCGCCTTGCGCACCGCATCCTGATTGGTCGTCTTCGCTTTTTCAGCGGCGGCCTTGTAGAGATAGATGGCGTCGTAAGCGTTCGCGGCTTCCTGATTGATGTACGGCTCGTTCGGGAATTTTGCGTGGAAGCGCTTCTTGAAGTCGTTGCTCGCCGGTGTATCGACTTCTTCGACATAGTTCGCCGTCACATACATGTCCTTCAATGCAGGCGGTTTAAAACGCTTGTGCTCATACGCCTGACCGACGTTCACGGAACTCGCCATCGGCAGGTTCAGGTGCGCCGAAGCCTGCTGCTCGTAATACGACGCCTGATTCGCGCCGACCAGCAACGTGACCACGAAGTCAGGCTTCGCCTTCTGAATGTTCTGGATCGTCTGTCCGAATTGCGATACGGAGAGCGGAATGAATTCTTCTCCGGCCATGGTGCCGCCGTTCTCCTTGACGATGTTGCGCACCCACTCCGCCGAGATTTGCCCGAAGTTGTAGTCGGCGGCGATGGTGTACACCTTCTTGCCGTATTTCTGCATCATCCAGGGGATCAGGGTCGAGAATTGCTGTTCGGGGACGGCGCCCGTCACGAAGGTGTTGGTATCGCATACGCCGCCTTCGTACTGGTTGTCGTACCAATAAAGCTGATGCGCGCGGTCCATGATCGGCCGGATCGCTTCGCGCGAGGCGCTCGAGAAGGCGCCGAAGATCACGTCCGGCTTGTCCGTCTGAACGAGACGCCGCGCGAGTTCCTGGAACTTCGTGTTGTCGGACTGCGTATCGTAGGCGATCAGCGATACGGGACGTCCGAGAATGCCGCCCTTGGCGTTGATCTCATCGACTGCCAGCTGCGTCGCGTGAATCTTCGGAATGGTCGCCAGTGCGAAGTTTCCTGAGGCATCTTCGAGCAGGCCGATTTTCACGGGATCAGCGGCGCTCGATGCGAGCGAAGTGAGTGCAAGTCCTGCGGTGAGGGCGAGACGCGTCCAGCCCGACGGCTTCAGCAACATGCGGATTCTCCAGAAGTGAGCGCTAGAACAAGGGGAAAAACGCGGACAAAAAAAAGCCCCCTGACGAACCGCTGGTTCGTCAGGGGGCTTCTGTGCCGGGTCCTCGGGCGGACATCTTTGTCAGGCCACGTGGGATGACTAAGTCTAAAGCGCCGAATTTTTGCTTGTCAACGCTGATCAAAAATCAATCCGACCCGCCGCCCATTCCCTAAGGGAATGCCTTCTATCACCCGCCGCCTGCCTTTTTGCAAAGCGGCGGCTGCCCGAACACCGCACGCCACGTCGTGTGCGGCTCGCGACACTAGCTTCTGGTCGAGAACAGGTCGGCCACAACGGATCGCAACCAGCGATTCCCTGCCTCGTGATGGTACTTCGCATGCCAGTGCTGCCGCACTGCGAATCTGTCGACAGGGAAAGGACACGAATGGACCGAGAGGCCGTTCACTCTCGCCAGCGTTTCCCCGATGTTTCGCGGCAACGTGGCGATCAGGTCAGTGGACTTGATGATCGACCCAAGCCCGAGCATGCCCGGAAGCTCGAGCACGACGTCGCGTTCTATGTTCTCGCGCAATAGCGCCTGCTCGAGCAATTGCGCGCCCGTCCCGGCGGCGATGATCACGTGCCCCTCGCTACCGTACTGCTTTGTGCTGAGCCTCGCACGCACTCGCGGATGATCAGGATTGGCGAGACAGACCCAATCCTGCATATAGAGTTGTTGTTGATACATGCCGCTGCCGAGCCAAGGCACATGTCCTATCGCCAAATCGGCCTCGCCGGATTCGAGCGCGCGCTCCGTGTTTCCATCGATTCTTGCGGCTTCCAGCCGAATGCCCGGTGCATGCGAGCGCACGTGCGCCAGCATCCTTGGCAGCAGCGTAATGTGACTCGCATCGGTCATGCAGATACGGAAGCGGCGCTTTGCCGTGGTCGGATCGAATGAAATTTCCCATGCGGAGAACCGGCGAATCGATTCCAGAATTTCCCGGCACGGTCCGATCAGCGCGTCCGCCTGAGGCGTCGGCGTCATGCCGCCCGGCGTGCGGACGAACAATGGGTCTTGCAAATGCTCGCGCAGACGGCCCAGCCAGATGCTGACCGTGGGCTGACTCTGTCCAAGCTGCTCTGCCGCGCGTGTCACGCTGCGCAGGTCATACAGGAGGTCGAAAAGCTGAAGCAGCTTGAGATCGGGCAGTTCAGACCGGTTCATGGCGGTATTGTCGAAGGCAATATCGCCATTCTATTCATTGCATTGCGCGTGTAAATGCATCCCGTCACCGGCCGACGCATGAGTTATCAGGAAGCAGCCGACACTGCCGCCCGCAGTCCAAGCGAATAACTGTCGATACCGAAGCCGCAAATCTGTCCCTTCACGATTTCGCCGAACACCGAATGATGGCGAAACGCTTCACGCGCGTGGATGTTCGACATATGAATCTCGACGATGGGTACCGTCAATATGGCGAGCGCATCGCGAATACCATAGCTGTAGTGCGTCCATGCGCCGGCATTGATCAGCACGCCATCGACTTTATCGACGAACGCCTGATGGATTCGCGCGCACATGTCCCCTTCGCTGTTTGTCTGGTAGCTCTCCACCGTGACGCCAAGCTCTTTGGCCAGTGCCTGAAGTTGAGCATCGATGTCGGCGAGCGTAGCCGTTCCGTATTGAACCGGATCGCGCTTGCCGAACATGTTGTGATTGACACCGTGCAGCATGAGAAAGGTTTTCATCAGTTATCCGTATGATGTTCAGGAGTAAGCCGTTTCGACGACTGCGCCGGTTTTAGCAGCCTTGACGATCGCTTCGGTGATGCGAAGATTTTGCAAGCCGTCGCGCGCGGTGACGATCGGTTTCGCTTCCCCTCGCACGACTTGCCCGAAGTGTTCCATTTGATGCTTGAGCGGATCGTCGCGCGTCACGTCCGCCACGCTGACATCGAACGGCTTCCACCACGATCTGTCCTCGGCGTTTCCGTAGGTCTTGAGGCGCATCGTGGGAATGGACAACGATCCGAACGTGCCGCCAATCACATAGCAGTCTTCGTCGGCATAAGACGTGTAGGCCTTGTTTTCTTGCGAGGTTTGTTCCCAGCTGCGTGCGCTGGCGGCGGTATCGGACAGAAGGAAAGTGCCGAGTGCGCCGCTAGCGAAACGCAGATTGATGGCGACGGTGTCCTCGACTGCAAAGCCGCGCGTCGCGTTGGACGAAAACGCCTGCACCGCCACGATATCGCCGCACAGCATCCGCAAGTTGTGGATCTCGTGAATCATGTTGAGCAGAATCGGGCCTGCGCCCGGCCGCTTGCGCCAGGGCGCGTCCGCGAAATACTGGTCGGGCTTGAAGAACATTGCGCTGCCCATGACCGCGACGAGCGAGCCGAGCCTGCCTTCGTCGATGACCGCCTTCGCGCGCGCCATGATCGGACTATGCGCACGATGATGACCGATCAGCACGCTCGCGCCGTAGCGATCCGCATCGGCGACGAGTGCTTCCGCCTGCTCCACCGTGGGCGCGATGGGCTTCTCCAGCAGCATCGGCACGCCTGCCTGCATGCTCAAGCGAGCGTGGTCCACGTGAAGTGTGTTCGGCGTTGCAAGGACCACACCGTCAGGACGGTCTTTCTCGAAGAGTTCATCGAGCGAGCGGTAATGCGGCACGTGTGCTTTCGCGGCAATGCCGGCCGCCGCATCGGAAGGATCGACCACCGCCGACAAGACGCACGTCGCGCTTTCGCGGACGACACGAATATGTTCGAGACCGATGTAGCCGGCACCCGCCACGGCGATACGGGTTTTCTCCATGTCACTCTCCACGGCTTTCGGGGCCAGCGTGAATCGCCCACATCGAAATCAGGTTGAACACGATACCCAACGCGACGATCGGCCAGGTCGCGCCATTCGTATGCGCCTGAATCAACGTCGCGGCGAACGGCGCGCTGCTCCCGATGACGACTGCAAGGTTATAAGCCACGGCTGAACCGCGATAACGGAATTCCGTCGGAAAAGCCTCGGCAAAATAGGCAGGCTGCACGCCCGCATGAAACTGCGCCGCGCAAAGCAGAAACACGATAGCGACGCCGATCAACACTACGTGCCCGCTCAGAATCAACGGAAAGAACACGATGAACGCAGCGAGCATCGAACGCGATCCGATGAGCATAGCGCGGCGGCGTCCGATGCGATCGCACAAGGCCCCGCCGAAGCCCATCGCGACCATGGAGCAGAGATGCGCGACGATCAGAATCGCAAACGCCGTCTGCTTCGATACGCCGAGCTTGCCCGTCACGTACGACAGGATGAACACCGTCGCGATGAAGTACGCGATCGACACAGCGGCCCATACCATCATAAGGCGCAGAATCGTTCCGGTGTGGTTGGAGAAACCCGACGCCGGTTGCACGCGGCCCGAGCGTCGTTGCTTCAGTTGCGCTTCGAACGCGGGCGTCTCGGAGATGCGCATACGGATGAACAGGCCGATCGCCACCAGCAAGAAGCTGAAGAGAAACGGCACGCGCCAGCCGAACCGAAGGAACTGCTCATTGGTCACGAGCGCGGCAACGCCGAATAGCACCCCATTCGCCAGCACTTGTGCGAGCGGCGAGCCCATCGCGATGAACGAGCTATAGAAGCCGCGCCGGTTCCTGGGCGCGTGTTCCATCGTGAGCAACTGGCTGCCAGTTACTTCGCCGCCGAGCGCGAAGCCCTGCATGAAGCGCAACACGACGAGCGCAATGGGCGCGAGCACGCCGATCGACGCATAAGTGGGCAGAATGCCGATCAGAAACGAGCAAATGCCCATCAGCAGAAACGTAAAGACCAGCATGTTGCGGCGGCCGACACGATCGCCCAGATAGCCGCATATCAGACCGCCGAGCGGCCTCGCGATGAAACCCACGGAAAAGGTCGCGAACGCAGCGAGCGCGGCTGTCGTCGTGTCTGTCTTGGAGAAGAATAGCTGAGGCAGAACCGTGGCCGCGATGGCCCCGTAAGCGGCAAAATCCAGCCATTCGAGCGCGGAACCGGCGATGCTGCTGAGCGCCGCCCGGTTCGCCATTTGCTTCTCGTCGGAATGCTGCGCGCGAACGGCGGCATCGCCGTTCATCGTGTTTTCTTGCGGCGTCATTGCGTCTCCTGTCTGTATTAATGGCCGCTTCTTCGAGCGGTTCGATAAAGGAATGCGTCCCTAGTGCCCGGTCCACTTCGGCGGGCGCTTCTCCGCGAATGCCTTCGGGCCTTCGCGAGCGTCGTCGCTTGCGAGCATGCGTTGCGCGAGCGGATAGTCCTCGTGCATCGTCGATGCAAGATTCGCGTGCGCGAGGCTCGTCAACATCACTTGCTTCGATGCCTGAATTGCGAGGGGCGCGCACGCCAGAACCTCTTGGGCAAGCGCCCGCGCACGGGTCATCAGTTCACCAGCGGGCACGATCTCGTTGATCAATCCAATGCGCCTCGCTTCTTCGGCGGAAATACGCTTAGCGGTCAGTACGAGCGCCATGGCGTCTTTCATGCCGATCTGCCTCGGCAAGCGCTGCAAGAGGCCGCCGCCCAGCGCGGCGAGACCGACGCGCGGTTCGGGCAGGCCGAATTGCGAATGATCGGCTGCAACCGCGAGATCGCATGCGGCGAGAATCTCCATGCCGCCTCCAAGGCACAGGCCGTTCACGGCGGCGATCAACGGCTTCCACAAATCGAAGCGATGCGTGATGCCCGCGAATCCCGTCGATGGTTTCGTGTGGTCACTGGTGGCATCGAGTGCTTTCAAATCCGTGCCGACACAAAACGCCCGCTCGCCCGCGCCGGTCACGATGGCGACGCGCAATGTCGGATCGGCGGCGTAGCGGTCGAAGGCATCGGCCAGTTCACGGTGCGCATCAGGATGCAGCGCGTTGAGCACCTCGGGCCGGTCGATCGTCAGCGTGAGCAACGGCCCTTCGACTTCGTAGCGGCAATAGCGATAAGTCTCGGTTTGCATCCGGCGCTTCCTCGTCGCGTCAATCGAGCGGAACGGTGAGCTGGTCGATGATGGCGCGCGTGCGCGGACGCACGCCTCGCCACCATGCGAACGCTTCGGCCGCCTGCTCGACCAGCATGCCGACGCCATCGGCGATACCTTGCACGCCCGCGTGACGCGCGAGCCGCAGAAACGGCGTGAGGCCCTTGCCGTAGGCGAGTTCATAGGCTGTGCCGTTCGCGCTGAAAACGCTCGGCGGAACGGGCGGCAAGTGCCCCGTCAGGCTCGCGGACGTCGCGTTAACGACAAGATCGAACTGTCCCATCGATTCGAGTTCCGCATAACCGCACGCGGTGAGCGAGCCTTCGGCCCCAACCTGTTCGACGAGCGCCCTCGCCTTATCGACGTGCCGGTTTGCGATAACGATGTCTGCTGGCCGAGCCGCGATGAACGGTAGCAGCGCGCCGCGCACCGCACCGCCCGCGCCGAGAACGAGCACGCGCTTGCCCGCCATCGGCTGCTGCAGGTTGCTTTCGATATCACGCACGAGGCCGACGCCGTCGAAGTTCTCCGCGACAATACGGCCATTCTCGAACGTCATCGCGTTGACGGCGCCCGCCAGCGACGCTCTTTCGCTGCGTTCGTCGGCCATGGCGAACGCTCGCAGCTTGAAGGGCGCGGTGACGTTCATGCCCTTGCCACCTTCTGCGATGAAAGTTCTCACCGTATCGTCGAAGGCATCGGCCGGTTCCAGCGGTCCTTCGATGGCAACGTACGTCATGTCCTGCTGGGTCTGCTCCGCGAAAAGACCGTGAATCAGCGGCGATTTCGTATGCCCGATCGGATTGCCAATTACCGCGTATCGATCGTTCATCACGCACCCGGCTTCGAAAAGAGCACGCCGTCGGTCTGCATCGCGTCGATTTCGGCTGCGCTGAAGCCCAGCGATTGCGCCACTTCCTCGTTGTGCTGCCCGAGGTCGGGTCCGACTTCGCGGATCGACGTATCACAGTCGGAGAAGCGGAACGGCAGATTCGGCAAACGCAGTTTTCCGAAGCGCGGATGCTCCTGCTCGATCACCATGCCGCGCGCGACGATCTGCGGATCGGCCACGACCTCGTCGATACGTTGCACCTTGGCGCAAGGCACATCGACACTGTCGAGCAAAGCCAGCACATCCGCGACGGGCCGCCCCGCCACCCACGGTTTGACCACCGCAAGAATGGCCTCGCGATTCGCATTGCGTCCGTTCAGGCTGTAGAAGCGCTCGTCGTTGCCGAAGCCAGCCGGACCGCCGTGTTGCTCGACGAGTGCAGCGAAGCGCTTCCACGAATCGTCCACTTGCGCCGCGATGACGAGATCGCCATCGGCTGCGCGGAATACGCCGTACAAGGTCGAAGTCGGCATGTCATGGCCCGTCTGCTCGGGTACCACGCCTTGCATCGTGTAGCACTGCACGGCGTATTCGTGCATCGACACGAGGGTGTCGTACAAGGCCATGTCGATATGCTGGCCACGGCCGCTTTTCACACGGCCGAGCAACGCTGCGTTGATGGCGGCAACGGCATGAATGCCCGTGTACATGTCGCCGAGCGAAATGCGCATGAGAGGCGGCGGTTCGCCCGGGTTGCCGATCATCTGCATGATGCCGCTCTTCGCTTCGGCTATGAGACCGAAGCCCGCGCGATGCGCATCGGGTCCAGTGTGTCCGTACGCCGAGATCGAGCAATAGACGAGGCCCGGATTGCGCTCGGACAACGCGGCATATCCGAGCCCGAGCTTGTCCAGCGCACCCGGCCGATAGTTTTCGATGAACACATCCGCCGAATCGCACAGACGCTGCATGAACGCCTTGCCGCGCGGATCCTTCATGTTGACGCTCACGCCGCGCTTGCCCATGTTGAGCTGCAGGAAATAGGCGCTTTGCTGATCGTCGAGGATCGTGGCGTGCTGACGGCCTGCATCGCCGCTGCCGGGGCGCTCGACCTTGATGACTTCCGCACCGAGTGCGGCGAGGCATCGTCCGACATAGGGGCCGGCGAGAAAGTGGCTGTAATCGACGACGCGGATACCTTCTAAAGGACGGGCTTGCATCAGTTCGCTCCCGGCCGACGCGGGATCATCAGACGATGCTCCCCGCGTTGAACGACCTCGCCGTTTTGATTGATCAACTCGGAAGGCAACACGACGATGCCCCACTCGGGCTTGCTCTTGCTTGCGCGCATCGTGCCGACGCGAAACTTCACGTGCAGCACGTCGTTGACCTTGATCGGCAGCAGGAAGTCCCATGTCCAGCCGAGCGACATGCCGGGCAGGAAGCGATAGTCGCTCTGCGTCTTGAGGCCATCGGCAATGGACAATCCGAACAGCCCGTGCGCGACGATGCAACCAAAGTGGCTCGCGTTCGCGTATTCCTCATCGACATGCACAGGCGTGTGATCGCCTGTGAGATCTGCGTAAGCGAGAATGCGTTCTTTGGTAACGGTGTAAGTCGGGCTGACGCACTCGTCCCCTTCGCGCGCATCGTCCCAGTATTTCTCAGTGGTGGTGATGGTGCTCATGCTCACGCCTCCGCGCGTGGGTTGATCGCCAGCGCCTGCGCGACGCATGTGGCAGGCTTGGCCTGAATGAGTTCAACCGCGAGTCCGTCGGGCAGACGCAGCCAGTTGCGACCCTGTGGCATCTCGGTCACGCCAAAGGCTTGCGCGGCGGCAAGCGCGGCTTCCAGGTCTTCGCACATGACGCCGAGATGCGCGAGCCGGCCCTCGGGCTCTTCGTGCTGCGGTGCGCTGATGAACTGCAGACCGCCGAGCGTCCAATACTGACGCGGCTGTTCGCGCGTGCCGTCGACTTCGCGCATCGTCATGCCGAGCACGTCTTCGAAGAAGCGGATATGCCAGTGGATGTCCTTCACCCAGATGGCGACGTGCTCAAGATAGGCTTTCGGCGGGCTCACGCTGCGGCTCCTTCTTCTTTCTGGCGATCCGTCATCGCGCGCTCGATGCCCTTGATGCAGGCGACGAGCGTCGAATTCACCGGCGTCGGCACGCCAAGGCGTTCGCCCCAGCGCACGACAGCACCGTTGATGAAGTCGATTTCGGTAATCGAGGACTTCTCTATGCTTTGCAGCATCGACGTCTTGAATGCGGGTGAAAGCCCTTCGGCGGCCATGTTCCAGGCTTCTTCAGCATGGGTGATGGACAGCGTGACGCCGGCGGCTTTGGCGGCGGCCATCGCTTCTTCAATCGCCGCGAGCGACGTCGCTTTCAGAACCGGCTCGTCGTAGAGCTGGCCGTAAGTGAGGCGCGTGATAGCCGTGATCGCGCCGGTCGCGACGTTGATCAGCAGCTTGTCCCACATCGTGCCCATGATGTTGTCGCTGACGGAAGTCGTCAGACCTGCGCTGTTGAACGCGTCCGCGATCGCACGCGCACGGTTCGTGATGCGGGCGTCGAGTTCGCCGATGATCGTCAGCTTGCCCGTGACGCCGGACTGAATATGACCGGGCGCGCGCAGCACCCCGCCGACATAGGTTTTGCCCGCGAGCACGCGCTCGCGTCCGACGATGCCGCTCAGCACGTCTTCGTGTCCGAGGCCGTTCTGCAACGACAGCACGACCGTTTCAGGACCGACGAGATCGAGTGCGCCGCGCATCGCCTGATCAGTGTGAAAGGACTTGACCAGCACGATGACCAGGTCGACAGGACCGGCTTCGGCGGGGTTCATCGTCGCCCGCACCTCGACGCGGCGCGTGCCGCGCTCGTCGTCGACTTGCAGGCCGTCGCGGGACATGGTCTCGACGTGCGCGGCGAACCGGTCGACGAGCCACGTCTCATGGCCGCCTTCGGTCAGCGCGGCGCCGATGGCGCAACCCAGCGCGCCAGCGCCCAGAAATGCGATCTTCATTTGCGTCTCCTTGAACTGGAGACGAAGATACGACGCTGTGGACATGTCGGCAATGCAATGGCTTCAATAGGGCCATTGCTGAAGGCAATACCGATCTTTTTCCAGAAAATGCATGTTGTACGCTCGGCAGTTTGCTCAATCCGGGAAAAGATATGACGGATCGCCGGCTATTCACGATCGGGCGCGGAGGAAAGGGGAGAACCTATTCAGGCGGGAGCCAGCTTTGGCAGCGTGCGCAGTCAGTTCTAATCGGCTTTATCCCGGGTCTGCCATTTTTAAAAGGCGTGTGCGTTGCCCTCGGCGGCCAAGAAGGCAGCAATCGCGCGCAACGGCACACACGTCATGCAACGGCTAACTCGGCACGACGCCAGTCAACGTGGTTACCTCGTAGTGATGTGGTCGCGGTTTCGCCGCCTTTTGACCATCGGATGCGTGAGCGAATTTCTTGCATACGTAAGACGTCGGAATCGAAGCGTCATTCAAGGCTCTCTGATTCCGATGTCTATTCAGAACGCAGCAAAGGACGACGGTGGCTCTCTCATTGCGCCGAGTGGCGGTTTACGAAGACAGCACAAACTCCACGCGCTGAAGTTCACTCAATCTTGCACTCGCGCGATAGCTGACCCGGAGAACACTTTCGTGGCGTGTCACGCTTTCTCATCGAGCACGGTGGCAACGACGTAAGAAGCGAAGCCTGCTATTTCCACTTGCCCGAAACACTTCAAGTCCAAGCCACGTGCGTCCGATCCAGATCCCTGTCCAATTGATACGCAGCACTGATCAACGCGAGATGTGTCAATGCCTGCGGGAAATTCCCCATCGCCTCGCCATTCGTCGCGACTTCCTCGGAAAAAAGCCCGACGTGATTCGCATAAGCCAGCATCTTCTCGAACACGAGCCGCCCTTCATCGACACGGCCCGCGCGCGCCAGCGCTTCCGCATACCAGAACGAACACGCACTGAAGCCGCCCTCCATACCCGGCAAGCCATCCAGCTCGTCCCCGCGCGTGTATCGGAAAACCAGCGGATCGACGCGCAAGTCGCGGCCGATTGCATCGAGCGTGCTGGTCCAGCGCGGATCTTTTGGCCCGATGAAGCGCACGAGCGGCATCATCAACGCGGATGCGTCGAGCGTCGATGAACCCGGCGTCTGCACGAACGCTTGCAGTTCTTCGTTGAAGAATTGCTCGTGGATGTCGCGATGGATGTCGTCACGCGTCTGAAACCACGTCGCGAGCGGCGCGGGCAGCGAACGCTTCTGCGCAAGCCGCAGCGCGCGATCCACCGTCACCCAGCACATCAGCCGTGAATGCAGCAGCGGCCGTGTGCCGTTGCGAAACTCCCAGATGCCGTGGTCCGCCTCCCGCCAATGCGCGACGACATAATCGACGGTGCGGGTCACATGCCGCCAGCCCTGATAAGAAATCGCCGCGCCGTACTTGTTGTACAGATAGACCGAATCGAGCAGCGCGCCATAGACATCGAGTTGCGTCTGGTCACGCGCACCATTGCCGATAAAAACCTTGCCCGGCGACGACGATGGTGCGAGGCTCGACAACTCCGTTTCCTCCATCGGCGGCTCGCCGTCCACCGCATACATCACGCTAAGCGAGCCGTCCGAACTGCAATCGCGATTTCGCTCGGCGATCCATCGCATGAAGCGCTCTGCTTCGCCCGTGTAGCCGAGCCGCAGCAGCGCATAGACAGAGAATGCGGCGTCGCGTATCCACGTGAAGCGATAATCCCAGCGTCGGGAACCGTCCTGCGCTTCGGGCAAGCCGAAGGTCGGCGCAGCGACGATTGCGCCAAACTCATCCGAACTGAGCAGCTTGAGCGTAAGCGCCGATCGAAGAACGACCTCGCGATATCGTCCGCGATACGTCGATTGCGACGACCATGCCTTCCAGAAATCGATCGTCTCCTGCAGCATGCCGTCGAACTTCTCTTTCGAATCGAGCTTCGACATTTCATCGACGGCGCCGAGCGCGAAGCACGCCGAGTCGCCTTCGCTCATCTCGAGCGTCGCGCGGGCACCGCCGTTTTCGATCGACAAAGGCACGCTCGCTCGCAACTGTAACGGCGGAGCGTCACCGGTCTGTCTGAATTCGACGCCCTTCTCCACTGCATGGGCGGTATGTGTCGCACGCGCGTAGTCGAAGCGCGGATCGCATCGCACGTTGACCGTCATGCGTCCATACACGATTCTTACGATGCGCATCACGCAGTTCGGCACGTCCTCTACGCGTGCATCGGATGACGGTACCGGCATCAGGTCGAGCAACTCGCATACGCCGTCGCCCGTCATGAAGCGTGTAAGGAGCACGTTCGTTTCGGGCAGATACATCTGCTTGACGTTCGCCCCGGCGTCTTGCGGCGCGATGGAGAAGGCGCCTCCGCGCTCGTTATCGAGGAGGGACGCAAAAACGGTTGGGGAATCGATGCGCGGATAGCACATGAAGTCAATCGCACCGCGCAGCGAAACGAGCGCAGCCGTCTTCATGTTACCGATCACGCCGCGCGCATCGACGGGCAATGCGGCGTGTGAGACTTGCTGAGACGGGTGGCCCATAGTGACGTGCTCCGGCTTGACTTTGGCAAGCGGTCAAGCAAGGGCTATACCCGTCGATGTCCGTCTGAAACTAGCGGCCCGCGGTTTGTTCGTGCGGACCAGATGCTGACTGCATCGGCGCGGCGCTGAATGCGGCATCGCTCGTGGACAAATCCTGTGTCGCCACAGCTTGGCTGGAAGCGGGCGATATGTCCGCGTGTCCCGACGACCTGCCGTAGCTCGCGATATAGAGCGTGACTGCCACCGCGACGCCGATCAGCACCGCTACCACTGTCACGCCCGACGATTTGCTTTTCATGCTTGCTCCTTCGATGCTGTTGGACCTGGCCCAGGCGCGTGACTGTATCAGCGAAACGTGAGGCTGTCGGTGTGCGGGCGCGCATTGGAGTGCGCTTCGAAGTTTCGCTGTCGGTTCAATTGGATAGCGCCTGGGTCCCCGGTTTGTCCACAGGCTTGTGAACAGAAATTGTGGATAGTTTTCCGTGCTCGACGCTTCGGACTGGTCGTTTACGGCTCGCCATGACCATACAGTTGTTCTTGAACACCCCGCACGGAAGAAAAACAAAGCGACAACATGGCAAGCACGTAACGCGCGCCAACATTCACCGCACGCGTTTGTATGACTTTGCGGTTCCTTCTTCGCGAACATAGAGACGGTGAGCACATCAAATACCTGAGCGTGCAAGTGCCGACGCTCATCGAGCGCTTTAACACCTGCATGGTCGAGAGAAGTAGCCTCACAGTGAAGACCCTTCGCATAAGGTAGCGGACACGCTCGAGATCATGGGACGCAATGCCACGTCGATATGCTTTGGCTCCTCGCCTTTGTGCGAACCGATCAAGCACGACGAACCATACCGAATAGTCTGGTCGATAACCCGGTAGAAGGAAACCTACCGTGCACTAATCCACCACCATCACCATCCAGCGCCCCCGAAAAATCAGCGATAATCGCCCCAAAACTTCGGTTTCTCCGAACCAATCCAAACCGGCCAAGGCGCGCAAAAAATGCTCAACTACCGCCATCTCCACTATTACTGGGTTGTCGTAAAGGAAGGCGGTTTCGCCCGCGCAGCAGAGCGCCTCGACATGGCCGTCCAGACCATCAGCGCTCAAGTCCGCGAACTCGAAAAATCCCTCGGTCATCAACTGCTCAAACCCGCCGGGCGCGGCGTGACGATGACCGACGCAGGCCAGGCCGCGTTCGCACGTGCCGAAGAGATCTTCGAAATCGGCCAGCTTATCCACGACGAAGTGCGCGAAGCGGCAAGCGGCACGCTCGCGCGCTTCGCCGTCGGCCTCTCCGATGGTATTTCCAAACTCGCCGCTCAAGCCCTGCTCGCGCCCGTCCTCGGCGATGCATCGTTGCGTCTCTTGTGTCACGAAGGCGAGACGGACGAACTGCTCGGTGAGTTGGCGCTGCATCGTCTCGATCTCGTGCTCGCCAGCCAGCCCGCGCCGCATAACCAGAACATGCGGTTGACGAGCGAAAGACTCGTTGCGTCGCCCGTGGACTGGTATGGCCCCGCGTCGATCGTGCGCAAGAGCGCCATCGATCACTTCCCGAAAAGCCTCGCCTCGCTGCCAATTCTCTTGCCAACAGGACATTCATCGTTGCGCTCACGGCTCGATCGATGGCTCGAAACGCAGCGCATCGCGCCGCGCGTCGTCGGCGAATTCGAAGACAGCGCGCTCATGGCGGTGTTCGGCGCGCGCGGTCTCGGCGTCTTTCCACTCGCGGAGTTCGGCGCCGGCGATGTCCCGCTGCTGCGCGGCCTGCGCTGGCTTGGACGATCGCCGGAAGTCAAGGAAGAAGTGCACGCGATCGTATCGCGTCGTGGGCGGCATCATCCGCTGACGCAGCGCGTGCTTGCAGGCGTGGATGGGTAACTTCGGTTTTTTCGAAGTACCGTTTCGAGAGCGTCTGCTTTTTCCGATTCGCACCTGCCCCTACGCTGGACTCACGTTCAACACGGAGGCATACATGAAACTCTTGTTCAAATCGCGCGATCCCGAAGCCATTTCGATGCACGACCTCGCCAAGGCACGCAGCGAATTCGTGTTTCGCCGTCTGGCGTGGCTCATCTCGCGGGCCACAGTCAGCCTGTCGGACATCAATGGACCGCGCGGCGGAATCGACAAGCGATGCCAGGTCGAACTGCAAGTGACTCGCGACCACAAGGTTGTCGCGACGTCCATTGCACGGGACTGGCGAGGCGCGATCGATCTCGCTCTCGCCCGCGCGGTTCGAACGCTCGTGCGCAAGCGCCAGAGTATGCGGCCGACGAGACGCGTGCGCGCCCGCAGCCATGCGTTCGAGGGCTCATCCGACGCCGCGCTGAAAGACATCGCGCAAGCAGTCTGACGGAACTTCGGCCGCGTCCCGCCGCTACATCGCGCGGCAAGCTTCCGCGCACTGACGGCAGGCGTCGCTGCACGCCTGACAGTGATCGGCGGGATGACGGCTGCATTCGTCGGCGCAAGCATCGCAAATTCGCGCGCACAGGTCGCAGAAATCGCGCATGAACTGGGTATCGCGTGCGAGCGCTTCTGAGGTGAAGCGGCACAGTGAAGCGCAGTCGAGATCGAGCCGGATGCACTTCTCCATCTCCGGAAGATGCCCTTCCGCAATGCACGCGGATGCGCAGTTGTGACAGGCCGCCGCGCAGCGATCCAGTTTCTCGATGCAGTCGATGTATTCGCTCATCATTCACTCCTTGCGTTATCGTTGCGTCGAATCTGGCGGGACCGGATTCTTGTCCTGCGATGACGGCAGCGCATTCTCGCTGGCTTCGTGCTTGCGCTTCTCTTCGGCGTCGAGGTTCTCCTGACGCCTATCGCTCGCGGGAGTCGCTTCGCTGAGCGGTTCGTCCATGTCATCGGCTGTCGTGCGGGGCACGGGGTTTTCGCCCGGCGTTCGAGTCATGCTGACCTCCTTCGGTTGAGACAACGTTCTCCGAATAGCGCAGCAAGCCTCGGTCCCGTCGTTATCGACCGCGGTCCTCGATTGCTTCGAAGCCGCCCTCGGGCACCGCGCCCATCGACATGAACAGCGTCCGCAATTCCGTGCTCAATCCGTGAAAGTGGCACATGAAGGTGCGCGGATTGGCGAAGTACCACGGCGTATTCAGTTCGTGGAAGCTCAGAAGGTCGGGCGAGTCCGGCTCGGGGCATAGACCGTGAGAGAGCGTTTCCTCGAGGAATATGAACTGGTCGCCGTGGCTTGAGAATGTGTATTTAACGTCGTCGATTCGAAGCACGCGTGAGAGCACGCTTTGCAAGACGTTCTGATTCGCTTCCGTGCGACGAAAACCCATCACGCCAGAGTTGAAACGCCAGCCGCAGATATCGGCCGTCAAGATGCGGTCGCGGCCTTCGGTGAACCGTTCGAGCCTGACCGTAGGGTCGGTCACGAGAATGTCGGCGTCCACCCAGAAAACCCACTCATGATGTGGCAGATACTTGTCCAGCAGAAATGGCTTCGACCAGTTGCCGCACGCCTCGCGCGGGAAATCAGCGGGAACATCGCGATGCTGATAGAGCGTATAGCCGTTTCGTTCGCAATAGGCGCGGAGGCTGGCCTCTCCATAACGCGCATAACTCGCGATATTCGGCGTGTATAACGAGACGACAGCAATTGGTCTCCCCGGCTGATACACCGTCAATGGCTCATCGGTCACGTGCCCGGGCGGCGGCATGTCGAAGAGCCGGAGATCGCCCGCCGCATGGCACTCGTTGAGGTGTCGCGCGAACACGGCACGCCAGCGCGGACCATACTTGCTATAAAGTTGCGGCGTATAAATGAGCGACACCGCAACGACCGGCATGCCAAGAAGATCCGGATGCTGACCCGACCACATCGATGCAAGCGGAATCACGCCGTTGAGATAGTCCCAGTCCGGCACGGTCGGAAACGCTTCGAGCAGTTCCTTCTCCGTCACGAACTTGCCGAATTCAAAGTACGCGCGGCATTTCGCGGCCATGTCGCGAGCAATGCGCCGCGTTTCATCATTGCTTCGGATAACGAATATTTCCGTATTGATGCCGAAGTGACCCTGAGTCACGAGACTGTCGCGTCCTTCCATGATTCGCGCGAAATCCTCGAATCGGACAAAGAGCGCGTGCTCGGTCGCAAAGATGAGAATCTCGCCGTCTGCCGCGCGGGCGAGACGGTCACTGATCATCTGATACTTGAAAAGCACGCCCAGTTCAAGCGAATCGGCGCTGCTGGAAATAAGTTCTTCGACGTAAGCCGCATGCGTCCTGCGGCAGAACTCGACGTGATTGTCGCGAGAATGGATCGCGTGGCGGCTGGAGAAGCAGCTATGGAGTGTGACCATGTCGGATCAGGATCGGATAGGCGAAAGCGTGACGCGCGGCGCATGCCGCCGCGCAAGAGGGACTCAGCATATCCGTCAGCGTGAACCGACTTGCAAATTATTGCGTCATTCGAAGCACTGATAGTCAGCGGCGCAATCGTCCCGCACAGAATTGTAGGACGCGATGCGGCGCGCAAAGCAGCGTCATTGAGTCTTCATCCTTCTTCCGTTTCCTGCGATCACGCTGACCTCTCCGTCGCATCTTGCGGCGCAACGCATGGTAGCGGACGCGGGCCTGCGCCGCGCCTTGCCTCCCGGCTATCAAAAAGCGCCCACGCCGGTCCGCCGCGCGGTTATCCTTCGAACACGACATCCTTCTCCATTCGACAAGGAGCCCGCGCATGCCCGATACGACCGACGTGTTGATTGCAGGCGCAGGCCCGGTCGGCCTGATGCTCGCCGCCGAATTGCGCCGCGATGGCGTCGATGTCCGCGTGATCGACGCCCATACCGGGCGCACCTTCTTCGTGAAGGCGCTGGGCGTTACTGCGCGCACGCTCGAACTGTTCGAGGATCTGGGCGTCGTCCACGAGGCGATCGATGCTGGCATCTGGCTGACCGGCGCGGACGCCTATCGTGACGGCGAGCTTGCGTCGAGCACGCCGGTGCCGCGCGAAGGTCTGCCGTACGGGGCCTTGTCGCTTGCACAGCATGAGACGGAGCGCATCCTCGAGCGCGCGCTTGCGCGGCATGGCGGGCGCGTCGAGTACGGCACGACGCTCATCGATTTCGCAGAAGATGCGGACGGCGTGACATGCAACCTGCAATCGCCCGATGGCGCGGCGAGCGTGTTGCGCTGCCGATGGCTCGTCGGTTGCGACGGCGCGCGCAGCACCGTGCGCCGGCATCTGAATGTCCCGTTCGACGGCGACCGCTATCCGCAGACGTTCATGCTCGCCGATCTCGATGTCGACTGGCATCTGCCGCGCGGCCCGATGATCCGCATCAGTCACTCGGCGGCTGCCGACGGTCGCGGCGCGGCGACGCTTGCAGCCGTGCCGGTGCGCGGATCGCCGCGCCGGTATCGCATGTCGATAGTGCTGCCGCCCGACGACGCCGCCCGCCTCCAAGCCGTCGCCGCGCCGGATTTCGCGGAGATCGAACGCATCATGCTGCCGGTCCTGCCCGGCGGCACGCGCTTGTCGTCGATGCATTGGTCGTCGGTGTATCGCGTGAGTCATCGGATTGCGGCGCATTACGTGCAAGGACGCGTCTTCCTTGCCGGCGATGCCGCGCACATTCATCCGCCGGTCGGCGGCCTGGGCATGAACACGGGCGTGCAGGACGCGCACAACCTCGCGTGGAAACTGACGCTCGCGGCGCGCGGACTCGCGGGCCGGTCGCTGCTGGACAGTTACGAAGCGGAACGGCGTCCAGTCGGGCTGGACGTGGTGGAATCGACGAGCCGCGCGCTCAACACCGTACTCGCTCATGGCGAAGTGAGGCCCGCGATGCGCGAGACGCAATTGCTCGTTGGCTATCGCGGCAGCCCGATCGTCGCGGATGCGTGCGACCACCTCGCGCCCGAGTTGCCCGCGCCGGGCGATCGCGTGCCGGAGATCGGCGGCTTGTTGGAGGATTTCATCGGCCATCGACAGCGGCTTGCGGCGCATATCGGCCACGCAAGACACACGCTCATCGGCTATTGCGCGGACGATACGGGCGACCGCGCCGCTGCTTCGTTCGACGCCGTCGCCGATGCGTGGCGCGGCGCGCTCGGCGCGGCATCGAATGCGGTACTGATCGCAGCGCCGGGGACGGCGTGCAACGCGAGCGAAGCGTATCGCGTGCTCACCGATTCTGCTGGAGAATTCGCCGGCGCATTCGGCGCACGAAGCGGCATGATGTGGGCCGTGCGGCCCGACGGACATATCGGCTTCAGAAGCGGCGACTGCTCGGCTGTCGCGCTGATGGCGTGGCTCGACAGCGCCCTTGGCGGCGCCCGTCGAGCCTGAACGTGGACGCCGCGATCACCCCGCCGCCATTTGCAGCTCTTTCGGCACGTGCCGGCCGTCCAGCTCGTCCTTCCCATACTGGATGGCGAACTGCTCGGCCGCCCGCGCCGTGTCGAAAGGCCGGAACGGCCCGACCGCGCGCCGTACGCCGCCGGGTCGCTCGATCAATACCGTCGATACGAATTCGCCCGCCGCATGCACGACGACCGCCGACAACTCGCAGCCTTGATAGTCGACTGGAATGGAGTCCATTGCTGACCTCGTTACGATTGATGTGGCCGAACCATGCAGGCATTCGACGCGAAAGCCGCTCGTCGGTCGAGCGTGCCTGCGCGGTTTCGCGAAGCGGGTCGGTAAGCCTCATATGTAGCGCTGATCGCGTGATCCGCCCGTGCGTCGACGAACATTCGCCGCGACCGGACAGGCTCGTTTGTGCATGCTTCTCATTTAGCCGCTAAGCTCGACCTAGCGTCCAGGACGAGGACGCTCCACATTCGCCATGAATCCCTGCTCGATGACACCAATTCGACCGCAACGACAACATAAAATTATCGGCTGGGCACTCGCCTGCGCCGCTGTCGCCTTCATCAGCGCCAACGCGCACGCTCAGGAATTTTCCGTCCTCGCCGGGCCGCTCAAGAGCAATAGTCAGAACACGTATTCATGGGAGGCGAACTATCGCGAAGGCCTCGGACCCTATGCCGCGTGGAGCTTCTCGTGGCTCAACGAAGGCCATATTCCGAATCATCATCGGGATGGTCAGGCGGTACAGTTGTGGGGCCGGCTGCCGCTGATGAACAACCGGCTGGAGTTGTCGGCGGGCGCGGGGCCGTATCGGTACTTCGATACCAGCGAGGCGCAGGCGGGCGGCGACTATTCGAACACGCACGGCTGGGGCGCGATGTTGACGCTGCGCGCGGCGTATTACTTCGATAATCGATGGATCGCGCAAGTAAAGCTCAATCACGTGCAGGCGTTCGGCGGCCCGGACACCACGGCCCTGCTCTTCGGCATCGGCTATCAGCTCGATGCGCCGAACGGTCACGGCCCGCGCGATAGTGCGCCTTCGCGCACGACCAACGTCACCGGCAACGAAGTCACCGTCATGCTCGGCACAACCGTGCTGAACAGCCTCGACTCGGAAACGAATCTCGCGGCAGGCATCGAGTATCGTCGCGGGCTTTGGCGTTATGTCGATTTCACCGCGTCGTATCTGCATGAAAGCGGGCATGTGCAGTCGCGGCGCGATGGCGTGGCGGCGCAACTCTGGGCGACGCGCGCATTCTTCGACGACCGCCTCACGCTCGGCGTCGGCGCGGGGCCGTATCTGTCCATCACGCAAAACGACGATCTTCCGCAGAGCCGCACCGGCGACGGACGCTTCGCGGGGCTGGTATCGCTGTCGGCGAGTTATCGCTTCACGAACCGCTGGCTCGCGCGGGTCACGTGGAACCGCATGGTGACGCGATACGACCGCGATGCGGACATCATCGCGGCGGGCGTCGGCATGCGCTTCTAACGCGCCGGCTTCCGCGTGCAACGGGACGTGGCCCGTTATTTGCACAAGAACGAGCCGTTCCCAGCACTCGACGCTCGCCCATGTTCGAAGCCACGCCCAGACTTCTGGTGATTTCCCCGCATCTCGATGATGCCGTATTCGGTTGCGGCGCGTCGCTCGCGGGCGCGTCCCGGCCGCGCGTCTGCACGGTTTTCACCGCCCTTCCCGCCAACGACCTCCATACCGACTGGGACGCGCAATGCGGCTTTACCGGCGCGCTCGAAGCGATGACCGCGCGCATCGAAGAGGACAAGCGTGCGCTCGGCGTCCTCGGCGCCGCGCCCTACCATCTCGGCTTTCTCGATTCGCAATACGCTCCCGATGCGTCCGAGTCCGCCAGGCCGACGCGCGACGCGATTGCGCAGGCGTTGATCGATGCGATCGACGAGCATCGCCCGGATGCACTGCTGATGCCGCTCGGCCTCTTTCATTCCGATCATATCCTCGTGCATGAAGCCGCTTGCGATGCATGGCTGAAGCGCCCCGATGTACCGTGCTATGGATATGAGGAAGGGCTGTATCGCCGGATGCCTGGCATCGTGCAGCAACGCATGGCCGATCTCCTCGAACGTGGCATCGAAGCCACGCCGTACAACCCGCCGCTTCCCGCAGCGGCCGAGATGCAGCGCCGCGATGCGCTCAAGCGCGAAGCGGTGCGCGTCTATGCCAGCCAGTTGAAGGCCTTCGGCGACGATGGATACGACGACGTTTTCATGCCCGAACGTTACTGGACACTGAAACTCGCAGAGGACCGCCGATGAGCGCGGTCCCGCAACCGTCGCCGCTTTCGCATGACGCGCGGGCAGCCCGCATCAGCGTCGTCGTGCTCACGTATAACCGCGTCAATCAGGTGCTCGACACGCTGGCGAGACTCGCCGCGTTGCCGGACCGCATCGACATCATCGTGGTCGACAACGCGTCCACCGATGACACGGCCGAACGCGTCACGCAGGCCTTTCCGTTCGTAGAACTCGTCGTCGCGCCGTCGAACATGGGTGCCGCTGGCCGCAATCTCGGCGTGGACCGCGTGCGTACCGAATACGTCGCCTTTTGCGATGACGATACATGGTGGGGCGAGGGTTCGCTCTCTCGCGCAGTCGAGATGCTCGATGCCGCGCCGCGCGTCGCGGTGCTGAGTGCGCGCGTGGTCGTCGGTGAAGACGGCGCTGCCGACGAAACATGCGAACGCATGCGCGTGAGCCCGCTCGGCGCGCGTGGTTTGCCGGGGCCCTCGCTCGTCGGCTATATGGCCGGCGCAAGCGTCTTTCGCACGAGCATATTCAAAGCGATGGGCGGCTATGAACCGCGCCTCTTCATCGGCGGCGAGGAATCCCTGCTCGCGCTCGACATGCTCGATCAGGGCCACGCGCTCGTGTATGCCGATGAGCTGGTGCTTCATCATCATCCTTCGCCGATACGCGACAGCGCGTTACGTCGACGGCTGCTTGCGCGTAACGCGGCGTGGGTCGCATGGCTGCGGCTGCCGTTGCGCGAAGCCATCGGCGCAAGCCTGCGTGCGTTGAACGTGATGCATCGTGAACGCACTTTGTCGCGCGATGCGCTGGACATGCTGCGCGCGCTGCCGTGGGCCTTGACCCGGCGGCGTGTAGTAGGCCGCCATGTTCAGATGATGCGCGCGATCGTTCGTGATGACGACCGCCGCCGCGATCCACGATGAGCGCCATCGCACGAAACCACGCATAACTACAAGCAGCGTGTAAAACCGCGTCCTTGGCTAAGAAGCGTTTCAACGAAATTGCTTTCGTCTCCCGACGAACAAACGATTCTGCGCATTTTTCCGAGCGTGGCACAACGAATGCTCAAAGCCGTGAAGGCTTCGAAGCGCGCCGCAATCCTTGAGCCGCGAGCGCTTCCAGGCTCATTCCAAACAACGCGGATCAAGGGGCCATCACGTGAAGATCGCACTAATCAGTGAGCATGCGTCGCCTCTTGCGGTGGCGGGCGGTGTCGACAGCGGCGGGCAGAATATTTACGTCGCGCACGTCGCGCGTCATCTGGCGCGCAACGGCCATGAAGTCGATGTCTTTACGCGCCGCGACCGCTCGCTGCTGCCGCTCGTATCACGCTTCGAAGGCATCCAGAACATCCGCGTGATCAATGTTCCGGCGGGGCCGCCCGTGCAGTTGCCCAAAGAGCAGCTTCTGCCGCACATGGACGAATTCGCGCGCTTCATGATCGGCTACTTCAAGAAGCAGGCGACGCCTTATCACGTCGTGCATGCGAATTTCTTCATGTCCGGGCTCGTCGGCATGCGCATCAAGGAAGCGCTCGGCACGCCGCTCGTCACGACATTCCATGCGCTTGGCCGCGTGCGCCGCATTCATCAGGGCGCAGGCGACGGCTTTCCCGATGAACGCTTCGATATCGAAGACGCGCTCGTGCGCGAGTCGGACTCCGTCATCGCGGAATGCCCGCAGGATGAAGCCGATCTGCTCTCGCTCTATCACGCCGATGCCTCGCGCATCGATCTCGTGCCGTGCGGTTTCGACAGCACCGAGTTTCATCCGATGAAGAAGGCCGAAGCCCGCGAACGCCTCGGCTGGCCGCAGGATCGCTTCATCGTGCTGCAGCTCGGGCGCATGGTTCCGCGCAAGGGCATCGATAACGTGGTGCGCGGCATCGGCATATGCAATCGTGAGCTGAACGAAGAAGCGCATCTGTATGTCATCGGCGGCAACTCCGACGAAGCCAATGAGATCGCGACGCCCGAGATCGGCCGTTTGCGCGGCATCGCCGACGAGTGCGGCGTCGCCGACAAGGTGAACTTCCTTGGCCGTCATGGACGCCAACGCCTCAAAATCTTCTATAACGCGGCGGACGTATTCGTGACGACGCCGTGGTATGAACCGTTCGGCATCACCCCGCTCGAAGCGATGGCTTGCGGCCGGCCCGTGATTGGCGCGGACGTGGGCGGCATTCGCTATTCGGTCGCGCATCGCGAGACGGGCTTGCTCGTGCCGCCGAAAGACCCGGCCGCGCTCGCTGATGCACTCGCCGCCATCAAACGCGATGCCGCGCTCGCCGAACGCATGGGCGAGGCCGGACTCGAACGCGCACGTGCGATGTTCACATGGGCGAGCGTTGCGCAATCGCTGGAGCGCGTCTATGCGCGCGTGGCGAATGTCGATACGGCCAGCGATGTGCAAAGCCGCCGCGCGGCCTACGGCGGTGCGAGCGCATGAAGCCTGCTGTCTTTCTCGACAAGGACGGCACCCTGCTCGACGACGTGCCCTATAACGTCGATCCCGCCAGGATGCGTCTGGCGCCCGGCGCATTCGATGCGCTCGCGACGTTCGCGCGAATGAAGGCGCCGATCGTCGTCATCAGCAATCAAAGCGGCGTCGCGCTGGGAAAGTTCGATGCATCCGCGCTCATCGATGTCGAACACAAGCTGCATGCGCTTGCCGCTGAGGCGGGTGCGACGCTCGCGGGCGTCTACTGGTGTCCGCATCATCCGCAAGGGACGGTGGCGCGTTATGCGCTGGCGTGCGATTGCCGCAAGCCTGCACCCGGCATGATCCAACGCGCCGCGCGTGAGCTCGGACTCGATCTCGAACGAAGCTGGTTCGTCGGCGATATCCTCGACGATATCGAGGCAGGACATCGCGCGGGCTGCCGCGCGGTGCTCATCGATAACGGCAACGAGACGGTGTGGCAGCGCGGCCCGCTGCGCGAGCCGGATGCAGTCGCGAGCGACATGCATGAAGCCGCGCGCATCATCGAGCGGGCGTGGCACGAGACGGAGCTGTCGACATGAAGCGCGAGGTTCCGGTCACGATCCAGCCCGCCATCGCTCATGCACGCGCGCCGGCCACGTCTGCGCAGCGCGTGTGGGGCGAGGACGTCCGTCGCATTCTCTGCATTCGTCCCGACAACCTCGGCGATGTCTTGATGACCACGCCCGCGATTCATGCGTTGAAGCATGCGTATCCGGGACGGCATCTCACGCTGCTTGCGTCGGGTTCAGGCGCGCAGGCGGCGCGTTTCATCGACGATATCGATGACGTGATCGAATATCACGCGCCGTGGGTCAAGCACGACAAGCCGATCGACGCAACCGCCGATCTCGCGATGCGCGAGCGTCTTGAATCGCTCGGCTTCGATGCCGCGGTGATCTTCAGCGTCTATAGCCAGAATCCGCTGCCCGCTGCGATGCTGTGCCATCTATCGAACATACCGCGAAGGCTGGCGCATTGCCGGGAGAATCCATACGGGCTACTGACGGATTGGGTGGCGGAATGCGAGCCGCAACAAGGTACGCGGCATGAAGTGGAGCGCCAGCTTGCGCTCGTTGCAAGCGTCGGCGCACATGCAAGCGATACGCGCATGCGATTCGACTTGCGCACAGCCGATGAAGCCTCGCTTCAACGCAAGCTGGGCGAGCGCGGCATCGATATAGACGCGCCCTATTTCGTCATGCATCCCGGCGCGACCGCCGCATCGCGCCGCTATCCGCCGGAGCGTTTTGCGCAAGCCGCACGCGAGCTCGCAACGCGAACCGGCTGGCCCGTGCTCGTCACCGGCTCGTCGAGCGAAGCGGCGCTGTGCGAATCAGTGAGTGCGGGCGATGCGCGCATCGTCGATCTGGCGGGCGCATTGCAACTAGGCGAACTCGCGGCGCTCATCAAGCAGGCCCGCGTGCTGATTTCGAACAACAGTGGTCCGGTGCATATCGCGTCGGCGCTCGGCGCGCCCGTCGTCGATCTCTACGCGCTGACGAATCCGCAGCACATGCCGTGGCAGACGACGCATCGTGTGCTCTATCACGATGTGCCTTGCCGCTGGTGCTATCGCAGCGTATGTCCCGAAGGGCATCATCTTTGCCTGCTTGGCGTGAGTGTCGATGAAGTCGTCGATGCCGCCCTCTCGCTCCTCGATGCCCGCACCGAACACCATCCTGCTCATCTGACATTACCCTGAGAGACGCGCCTTATGTACACACTCGGAATCAATGCGGTCTATCACGACAGCGCAGCGGCGCTGGTTCACGACGGCGTCGTAATCGCGGCAGCGGAAGACGAGCGCTTCACGCATGTGAAGCACGCAAAGCGTCCCGTGCCCTTCTCGACGTGGCAGCTTCCGTTCGACGCCATCGACTACTGCCTCAAGGAAACGGGCATCGAACTGGCGGATGTGGATCACATTGCCTACTCGTATGATCCGCATCTGTTCTCGGGCATGCCGAAGCAGGCGAAGGCGACCATCACGTTGCCCTTCATGCCGTCCGAGCATGTCAGCACCAATCCTTCCGAGTCGCCGTGGGACCCGCTGTTTCTAAGCTATATCGCCAATGCGCGCGGCCAGTTGATCGACGGCGCGCCGCATCATTTGAAGAAGCGCTTCATCAGCGGCGGCCGTGCGCCGCGCTTCGAATGGCATTATGTCGATCATCATCTTTCGCATGAAGCCAGCGCGTTTCTCGCCGCGCCCTATGAAAACGCCGCTGTATTGACGATGGACGGCCGCGGCGAAGGCGTGACAACGAGCCTTGGTCAATTCGTCGATGGCGAATATCAGCGCGTAAAGCAAGTGGAATTGCCGCATTCGCTCGGGCTGCTTTATGAAGCCGTGACGGACTATCTCGGCTTTCTGCACTCGTCCGACGAGTACAAGGTGATGGCGCTGGCGTCCTTCGGCAAGCCCGCCTACGTGGATCAGTTCCGCGAGATCGTCAAGTATCGCAATGACGGCAGTTATACCGTCGATGCACCGCGTCTCGTCGAACGCTTCGGCCCGCGACGCGAGCGCGGCGGACCGCTGACGCAGCATCACTACGACATCGCGCATTCGCTGCAGGCGGTGCTCGAAGAGACCGCGCTGGAACTGGCGCGCTGGCTGCATGAGCGCACCGGCCTCAAGCATCTTGCGATGGCAGGCGGCGTCGCCCTCAACTGCGTAATGAACGCACGCCTGCGAGATCGCGGCCCGTTCGAAGACATCTGGGTCCAGCCGGCTGCGGGCGATGCAGGCACCGCGCTCGGCGCCGCGCTCTGGACCGACTATCAGCAACGCGTGAAGCAAGGCGATCGCAGCCGCCGCTGGAGTATGAACCATGCGTATCTCGGACCGTGCTATAGCGAAGAGGACATCGAATCATTCCTCAAGTGGTCCAAGACGCCGTATCGCAGGCTCAACGATATCGCCGGTGAAACCGCCGATATTCTTGCATCGAACCGCGTGATCGGCTGGTATCAGGGCCGTACGGAATTCGGTCCGCGAGCATTGGGCGCACGCTCGATTCTCGCTTCACCGATCGATCCGTCGATGCAGGCGCGCCTCAACGAAATCAAGGATCGCGAGGATTTCCGCCCGGTTGCGCCCGTCGTGATGGAAGAGCACGCAGCCGACTGGTTCGTGGACGCACGCGTCGCGCCGTTCATGCTCTTCGTCTTCGATGTGCGCGAGGACATGAAAGCGCGCATTCCGGCGGTCACTCATATCGACGGCACGGCTCGCGTGCAGACCGTCAATCGCTCGCAGCATGCGCTTTACTATGACCTGCTCGCCGCGTTCAATGCGCGCACCGGCGTGCCTGTGCTCGTGAATACGTCGTTCAACACGCGTGGTGAGCCGATGGTCAACTCGCCGCGCGATGCGGTCGAATCGTTCTGGACGTCGCCGCTCGATGCGCTCGTGATCGGCCCGTTCCTCATCGAGAAGCCGGGGGTGCCTGCATGAGCACCATCTCAGGCTCGTTTTCCTACGACGGCGCAGGCGATGCTGCACGCGACGCCGCAGCGCAAGATGCGAGCACTGGGACGGGTGCTGCGTTCGACGTGTCGGTCGTCGTGCCGACGTATCAGCGGCCCGACATGCTCGAGCGTTGTTTGCGCGCGATCATCGCGCAGGACTATGACAAGACGCGCTACGAGATCATCGTGTGCGACGACGGTCCGGACGATGCAACGCGCTCACGCGTCACATCGCTTGCACGCGAATGCGAGCAGGGTCCGCGCATCCGCTATGTGCCGGTGACGGCGACGCAGGGACCAGCCGGCGCACGCAACGCGGGATGGCGCGCGTCGGGCGCCGCATGGATCGCATTCACCGATGACGATACGATCCCCGATCCACAGTGGCTCGCCAGTGGCGTCGCAGAACTGCGCGCGGGCGCGGATGCGGTGTCCGGCCGGATCGTGGTGCCGCTCGGCCCGCGACCGACCGATTATGAACAGGACGCCGCGGGACTTGCGCATACGGAGTTCGCGACGGCCAATACTTTCGTCACGCGATCGGCGTTGAAGCGTGTCGGCGGCTTTGATGCGCGCTTCACGTCGGCGTGGCGTGAAGACTCCGACCTTCAGTTCAAGCTGATGCGCACCGGCGCAGACATCGTGCGTTCCGAACACGCGATAGTGCTGCATCCCGTGCGTCCCGCGCGCTGGGGCGTGAGTCTTTCGCAGCAGAAGAAGAGCCAGTTCGACGCGCTGCTTTACAAGAAGCATCGCACGCTCTTCAAGGAACGCATCAGAAGCACGCCGCCTCTGCTCTATTACGCGATACTCGCGGTGGTCGTGATCGCCTTGCTCGCATTCGTCAACGGCAACGCCACACTGGGACTGCTGGGTCTGGAAGTGTGGTTAGCGTTGAGTGCGTGGTTCTGCCTGAAGCGCCTCAAAACAACGGCGCTGACCCGCACGCACATACTCGAAATGGCGTGGACGTCCCTATGGATTCCATTCCTCTCGATCTATTGGCGGCTCTATGGCGCGGTGAAATTCCGCGTGCTGTTCGTATGAGACCCGCGAACGTCGAACGCATCGCCATCTTCAGGGCGCTTCAGCTCGGCGACATGCTGTGCGCCGTACCAGCGTTGCGCGCGTTGCGTCGTGCGTATCCGCAAGCGCATATCGCGTTGATCGGCCTGCCCTGGGCGCGCAGCTTCGTCGAACGATATGCGCATCTGCTCGATGAACTGATCGTGTTTCCCGGCGCGATCGGTTTTCCCGAGCAAGAGGAAACGGACGCGCACTTGCCCGCTTTTTACGATGCGATGCGTGCGCGCCGTTTCGATCTGGCGATCCAGTTGCATGGCAGCGGCGGCGTGGCCAATGACATCGTCGAGCAGATGATTGCGCGCATCAACGCTGGCTTTCTGAAGCCGGATGAAGCAGCGCGCGAAGGGGTGTTCATTGCGTGGCCCGATGCGTTGCAGGAGGTCGCTCGCTATAACGCGCTGATGGATGCGCTCGGCATCGATGCAAGCGATATGCAGCTTGAAATTCCGCTGACGCGAGACGACACGCGCGAGTGCGACGCCCTGATCGACCGATACGCACTCGAACCATCCCGCCTCGTGCTCGTTCATGCCGGTTCGCAATTGCCGTCGCGCCGCTGGCCTGCCGAACGATTCGCGCAAGTTGCAGCCGCGCTGGCAAACGATGGATGGCAGGTTGCGCTTACCGGCAGCGCGGGTGAGGCGGATATCACGGCGAGCATCGCCAACACGCCTGGCGTTCACGCCATCGATCTGACCGGCAAGACATCGCTCGGCGGACTCGCCGCGCTCGTTGCGCGTGCGCGGCTCATCGTATGCAACGACACGGGCCTTTCCCACGTCGCGGCGGCGATGCGCACGAAGAGCGTCGTCATTGCATCGGGCAGCGACACGCGACGCTGGGCGCCGCTCGATCATGAACGTCATCGCGTACTCGCGGACTACCCGCCGTGCCGCCCCTGTGCGTTCCGCGATTGCCCTTATGGGCATCCCTGCGCACTGAACATCACCGTCGGGCAAGTGCTCGATGCTGCTCGAATCCAATTGCCCGCAGAAAAACTGGAAACCGATGCCCACTGCTAATCAAAAACGCCTGCGCGTGCTTACGTGGCATGTCCACGGAAATTACATGTATTACCTGAGCCAGGCGAAGCACGACTTCTATCTCGTGACGAAGCCCGGTCATCCGCCGGGCTATGCGGGTAAGGTCGGCGTGCTGCCGTGGGGCGACAACGTGCATGAGGTACCCGCCGATCAAGTGGCTTCACAGGAGTTCGATGTCGTGCTGTTTCAGCATCGCACGCACTGGGACGACGATCGCATCAACCTTCTTTCCGATGCGCAACGACGCTTGCCGCGTGTCTATATCGAACATGATCCGCCGCAAGAAAATCCCTTCGAGCAGCGCCATTGGGTCAACGATCCGAATACCCTGCTCGTGCACGTGACGCACTTCAACCGCCTGATGTGGGACAGCGGCGAGACGCCCACGCGCGTGATCGAGCATGGTGTGGTCTTGCCCGAAGGCGTGCGCTATAGCGGCGAGAAGGAACGCGGCATCGTCGTCATCAATCATTTGCGGCAACGCGGGCGCAGGCTCGGCAACGACGTGTTCGCGGATGCGGCACAACGCGTTCCGCTCGATCTCGTTGGCATGGACGCCGAATCGGCGGGCGGCCTCGGCGAAGTCGGCAATCTGGAACTCGCGGCATTCACCGCGCAATATCGCTTCTTCTTCAATCCGATTCGCTGGACGAGTCTCGGCCTTGCGATCGTCGAAGCGATGACCATCGGCATGCCGATCATCGGCCTGGCGACGACGGAGCTTGCCACCGTCATTCGCAATGGCGACAGCGGCTTCATCCATACCGATACGAACGCGCTCGTCGATGCAATGCAGCGCCTGCTGCGCGATCCCGCCGAGGCGCGACGCATGGGTGAAGGCGCGCGAAGGCTCGCGCTCGAGCGTTTTCATATCGACCGCTTCGCCGCCGAATGGGAAGCAACGTTGCGGCACGTCTGCAATTAGGGCATCAGGATGCAATCACATCAAAGGGAATCGTCATGAAAGAAGCATTTCGCAAGCGCATTCTGGTGACTGGCGGGGCGGGCTTTCTCGGCTCGCATCTGTGCGAGCGCCTGCTCGCACAAGGGCACGACGTGCTGTGCGTCGATAACTTCTATACCGGCACCAAGGACAACATCGCGCATCTGCTCGACAGCGCCAACTTCGAGTTGATGCGCCACGACGTGACGTTCCCGCTGTATGTGGAAGTCGACGAAATCTATAACCTCGCGTGCCCCGCATCGCCGGTACATTACCAGCATGATCCCGTGCAGACGACGAAGACCAGCGTGCACGGCGCGATCAATATGCTGGGACTCGCCAAGCGCGTGAAGGCGAAAATCTTCCAGGCATCGACGAGCGAAGTCTATGGCGATGCCCGCGTGCATCCGCAGCAGGAAGCGTATTGGGGCAACGTGAACCCGATCGGTCCGCGTTCGTGCTACGACGAAGGCAAGCGCTGCGCCGAGACGCTTTTCATGGATTACCGCCGGCAGCATGGGCTCAACATCAAGATCGCGCGCATCTTCAACACGTATGGTCCGCGCATGCATCCGAGCGATGGCCGCGTGGTGTCCAACTTCATGATGCAGGCGCTCGCCGGCGAGCCGATCACCGTCTATGGCGAAGGCTCGCAGACGCGTTCATTCTGCTATGTCGACGACATGGTCGATGCGTTCATTCGCCTGATGAACACGCCCGATGACATTACCGGCCCGGTCAATCTCGGCAATCCGCATGAACTGTCGATGCTCGAAATCGCGCAGCGCATCGTGGCGCTGACGGGTTCGAAGTCGGAGATCGTGTTCCGTCCGCTGCCGATGGATGATCCGTGGCATCGTCAGCCTGACATCACGCAGGCGCGCACGCTGCTGGACTGGCAGCCGGTGACCGTGCTCGATGAAGGCTTGCGGCGCACCGCCGCGTACTTTCGGCAAATCATCGAGGCGCAGCAAACGCGCTCCGCGATGGCTACGCTTTGAAGCCCGGCAGCTCGCGCGCTTCGTCCTCACGCGAAGCCGCGACTGCCTGAGCGAGCGCCTTGGCGAAGCCCGCAGTCGATGCGAAATCGCCCTGTATGCGCTCGCGGAAGTACTCGGCCCATGCGAACTTCGCGTTGAACTCCGGCGAATCTTCGAACATGCCCGCCATGCGCACGAAGGCGGCAAGGCTCAGATAAGGATCATCGGGCATCGCGCCGATGGAAGGCGGCAACGCTTCGACCGATGTTTCGTTTCCCTGAGCATCGAACGGATGAATCCAGCCGTGCTCGCGCATCGCCGCAAGGAAGGCGTCGTGGTCCCGATCGTTGAAATCGCATGCGATGGATACCGGCACGACTGCGATGCCAAGCTCATGCCACGCGCGCGCCCAGTGATGATGATCGATCACATGGAGCGTCCCGCCCGGGCCGCGCACGAGGCGCAGCGCATGTTCGTCCATGAAGGCCGCACGCCTGTCATCGGGCTGCTCGCTCGTCAAACGCATCTTCTCGCGCACATGCTCCATCCCTAATGCGCCTTGCGTCGGCTTGAGTTCATCGATGCGTGCGGATGTCTTCTCGTCCACCTGATGCGCCCTCGTCATCTTTCACGCTTCGGTACGAACGGCGACCTGCCTGATCGCGGCGATCAGCCGTTCCGCAGGCACAGGCTTCGTCATATGCATCTGGAAGCCCGCCATCTGCGCGCGCAAGCGGTCTTCGGTCTGCGTGTGACCCGTCAACGCTATCGCAGGCATGCGCTGATCGAGCGATACGCGCCGGCTCGCCTCCAGTTCCCGCACGCGACGCAACACCTGATAACCGTCTTCCTCGCCAAGCACGATGTCGCATAGAAACGCATCGGGCCACTGTTCGGTCGGCGTAGCAGCGAGCCATTCGAGTGCTTCCTTGCCCGATGCCACGAGGCGCACGCCTGCTCCCGTCGTTTCGAGCACCGCGCCGAGTGCTTCCCGCGCGGCTTCCTGATCGTCGAGGACCATCACGCAGAGGCCGTCGAGATTGCCGGTGACATCCGCTTGCGGGCTTGCCTGCCCATCGGCGTCGACGACGGGACGCAGAGGCATCATCGCGACGTACGCGAGGTGACCGTCCACATAGCCGACGGTGAACGTGCCGCCCATTTCGCTCAACGCTTGTTCGAGCTTGCGCGCCTGCTCTTGCGATAGCGGCGCTGGCTGCGCGCGGCGGCCGAGTACGCAAACACGCACCTGGTTCGCTTCACGCTCCACGCGCAATTCAACGCGTTCGCCGCGATCCGCCGCATGTATTTCCGTGCGGCACAGGTCCGCGATCACGAGTTGCAGCACGCCCGGATCGCCGGTCACGCGCAGATCGTCTTCGGGCAGCATCGTGTAGAGATGCACGCCATGTTCGACGATCTCTTCGTGCAAGCCATCGACGACGCCCGCGATCAACGCGCCGAGATGGACCGGTTGCGCCGACACCTTGCGCTGCACTTGCGCGAGTTCGCCCTGTTGAGATTGCAGCGACCACATGCGCGCATAAACGCCGCCACGTTCGATCAGTTCCGAATGCTGCCCCTGCTCGACGATACGCCCGTGCTCCATCACGAGAATCCAGTCCGCATTGACCACGGTCGATAACCGATGCGCAATCACGATCGACGTACGCCCTTGCGCGAGTCTGTCGAGTTCGCTTTGAATCGCCCGCTCCGAGCGTGTATCGAGCGCGGAAGTCGCTTCGTCGAACACGATGATGCGCGGGTCCTTCAGGATAGCGCGCGCAATGGCGATGCGTTGCCGTTCGCCGCCAGAGAGCCGCACGCCACGCTCGCCGACGCGCGTCTCGTAGTGATCCGGCAGGCGTTCGATGAAGCTATCGAGCTGTGCCGCACGCGCCGCGCGCACCACGTCCGCGCGCGTGGCCGACGGACGCCCATACGCGATGTTGTACGCGATCGTATCGTTGAAGAGGACGGTGTCCTGCGGCACGATGCCGATCGCTTCACGCAGGCTCTTTTGCGTGACGTGCCGGATGTCCTGACCGTCGATGGTGATAACGCCGGAAGTCGGCTGATAGAGCCTGAAAAGCAGCTTCATCAGCGTGGATTTACCCGAGCCGCTACCGCCCACGACTGCGAGCTTTTTGCCCGGATGCGCGCGAAAATCGATATCGCGCAAAATCTGACGCGCCGGATCGTAGCCGAAATCGACGTGCTTGAATTCGATCTCGCCCGCTGTAACTTCGAGCGGCTTGGCATCGACTTCATCGACATCCTCGCCGCGACGCCCGCGTGCAAGCAGTATTTCGAACATGCGTTCGACATTGACGATCGCATCGTTGGTCTCGCGAAACACGAAGCCGAGCGTATTGAGCGGCGCGCACACCTGCACGATATAAGCGTTGACCAGCACGAGATCGCCGACACTCATCGTGCCCGCCACCACGTTTTGCGCAGCCAGCAGCATGACGGCGGCAATGCCGATCGCAATCACCGTGCTCTGCCCCACGTGCAGAATGGTCAACGCGCGCTGGTTCGCGGTGCGCGCCGTGACCCATTTGTCGAGCACCGTCGAAAGGCGCTTGCGCTCGACGTCTTCGCTCGCGAAAAGCTTCACCGTTTCATAGTTGAGCAGACTATCGACGAGACGGCTGTCCGATTGCGCTTCGAGCCGGTTCACCGCGCGCTGAAAGCGCATGCGATAGCGCGTGAAAATCAGCGTATAGCCCGCATAGCACACGAAAGTGATGCCGATGGCGATGGTGAACGTGCGCGCATACTGGCTCATCATGATTGCGACGACCGTGGCGATCTCGATCAACGTCGGCACGATGGTGAAGATTGCAACGCCCAGCAGAAAGCCGATGCCATCCGCGCCCTTCTGCACGTCGCGCACGACGCCGCCCGTTTCGCGCTGCGCATGAAAACGCGCACCCATGCCGTGCAAATGTGAGAACGTACGTTCGGTGAACGATGCAACGGTGCGCTGCGTGACGATGCTGAATATGATGTCGCGTGCTTCGTTCAGCACGTCGCCGAGATAGCGCATCAGCACGTACGTCAGGATCACGAACACCGGAAACACGGCGTTGGCCGTCGGCCGGCTGAATTCGTCGATCACATGCTTCAGCATCAGCGGGACCGACACGACGGCGAGCCGCGATGCGATCATCAGCGTGACGGCGGCAAGCGTTTGCAGGCGATACTTCCAGATCGCCTGCGCAAGATCGCTCACGATGCGGTTGCGCAGTTGCGAGCGGCTGATTTCCGTGGACGCCATCATCATGTGCGTGCTTCCATTGTCGATTTTCCCGATGCAGGCAACGTGAGATGCGGCAGCAAATGCCGCGCCCGCATTCCAGGCGAGCAACGGTTACGCTCAGAACAGCTCTTGCTGTCCCGACATCAACGCGGCGAAATCGTCGCGCATGAAAGGCAGGATGCCATCCGCCACGGGCTGCAGCTGCTTGCTCACGTAATGCTCGTAGTCGATCGGTGCGGAACGCGCTTCGACCGGCTCGGGACCGCCGAGCGTCATCACATAGCTTATCCATCCGCCGTTCTGATATTGCAACGGGCGGCCCTGCCGTGCGTTGAACTCGTCGGCGCTGCGCGCAGCGCGCACATGCGGCGGCACGTTGCGTTGATACTCGGCGAGGCTGCGGCGAAGGCGCTTGCGATAGATCAGCAGCGCATCCAGTTCGCCGCGCCGCGTGCGGTCGACGTAATCGCGCACGTAGTCCGCATACGGCTCGCCCTTGAAGATGCGCATATAAAGCTCTTGCTGAAAACGCTGCGCGAGCGGGGTCCAGTCCGTGCGTACCGTCTCAAGCCCTTTATAGATGATTTCTTCGCTGCCGTCCGCACGTTGCGTGAGACCGGCGTAACGCTTCTTGCTGCCCTCTTCCGTGCCGCGGATCGTCGGCATCAGAAAGCGCGTGAAGTGCGTTTCGAATTGCAGTTCGAGCGCGCTTTCGAGTCCGAATGTTTCATGCAGATGCTTGCGCCAGTAGTCGTTCACGTAATCGACGAGCGCGCGGCCGATGCGCGCGGCGTCGGCTTCATCGCGTGCGCGGCGCAGCCAGACGAAGGTCGAATCCGTGTCGCCGTAAATCACGCCATAACCTCGCGCTTCAATCAGTTCGCGCGTGCGATGCATGATTTCATGGCCGCGCATGGTGATCGACGACGCGAGGCGCGGATCGAAGAAGCGGCATCCGCTCGATCCCAGCACGCCATAGAACGAATTCATGATGATCTTGAGCGCCTGCGAAAGCGGCTTGTTGCGCTGACGCTTCGCAGCCTCGCGCCCCTGCCATACCTGCTCGACGATCGCGGGCAGGCAATGCTTGTCGCGCGAAAACAGCGCGCCGCGAAAGCCGGGCACGGTGCGTGTCGCATCCGTTTCGCTCATGCCTTGCGCGAGACCAACGGGATCGATCAGGAAGGTGCGGATGATGGACGGATACAGGCTCTTGTAATCGAGCACGAGCACCGAGTCATAGAGACCGGGCCGCGAGGCCATGACGAAGCCGCCAGGGCTCGCTTCTTCCGGTACGTCGCCGAGATTCGGCGCGACGTAGCCAAGCCGATGCATGCGCGGCATATACAGATGCGTGAACGCGGCCACCGATCCGCCGCTACGATCGACCGCCAGTCCCGTGACGGTCGCGCGTTCGAGCAGGAACGGCAGCAGTTCCGTCTTCTCGAAGACCTTCGTAACCAGTTCGCAATCGGTCAGGTTGTAATGCGCAAGCGCGGGCTTGTCCTCCTGAAAGCGCCGCTCGATCTCGTCCATGCGGGCATAGGGACTGTCGATCGCCTTGCCTTCGCCGAGCAGGGACTGCGATACGTATTCGAGACTGAAAGACGGAAAATTCCACGTCGCCGAACGCAACGCTTCGATGCCGTCGATCACGAGCCGTCCTGCAATCGACACGAAGAAATGGTTGCGCTTCATGCCGTGCTCGCGCCATTCGACGACGCTGCCATCCCGGCCTAATGCAAGCGGCACGCCGTAATCGTCGGCATGTTTCTGCAGCACGCGCAAATCGAACTGCACGACGTTCCAGCCGATGATCGCATCTGGGTCGTGTTGCACTATCCACGCGTTGAAACGCTGCAACATCTCGGCGCGGGTCGCGCAATAGTCGAGAGCGAAATCGCGTTCGGCTTCGGTATCGCCATTCGGCGGTCCGAGCATGAAAACCTGACGCGCGCCGCAGCCTTCGAGCGCAATCGAATAGAGCGCGCCCTTGGCACTGGTTTCGATATCGAGTGAGACGAGCTTCAGCGACGGACGATAAGCGGCAGCAGGCTTCAGTTCGCTATGAACGACACCGCCGCTTGCTTCGCCATCGAATGAAACGGGCGCGGTGATGAAGCGCTCCATCAGATAGCGTTCGGTCGGGCGGATATCGGCTTCGAAGACATTGACGCCCGCATTCTTCAGTGTCTTTTCGAGCCCGAGCAACTGGCGATACTGAGGGCAATACAGCCCAAGCACCGGCTTCCGACGAAAGTCCTTGAGCGGCAGTTCACGCAGTTGCGCATCGCGCACAGTGCGAACGAGCGGCTCGGCTCGCTCGCGATCTTCCGCGCGAATGAATGCAACTGGCGTTTGTGGGGCAATGCGGATCTTGCGCGGGCCGTCATCGGTGGCGAGCCAGAACTCGACCTCCGTGCCGGTTGCCGTATCGCGCCAATGACGCGTCAGCAAGAAGCCTTGCTTTGATGTCTGTGCGGCCTGAGCCAAGGCGTTTCCTTCGATAGCGCGTGCTGTCGAAGCATTTTACTTGGGGCCGGAAGATGTCTGCTCCGCGCACGAATGGCGCGTTGCAAAGAGAACTAAAAAACGGTAGCGGCATGCCGGTCGTCCACCATCCAGCGGATGGCCCTCGCTGGGCGACCGGCGCCGCTACCGCCTAAGCAGCCTGTGCGACCAGGCTCGCGCGCTGCGACTGCATAGCCGCAACGTTCTCGAGTGCGATCTGCTCCAGATGATCCGGCGCTTGCGGCACTTCGTTCTTGATGGACACACCCTCCAGAGCGGCTTCTTGAACGGCCTGTTTCGCGGCCGCCGCTTTCTTGGTCTTCCCCGCGCGTGACGGCGGCTGGCAGGCCCCGCACACCACGTTGTTCTGCAAATCATGCTTGTGTGCGACAAACTTCCCGGTACAGCGGCAGCAGGGCGTCATCTGCAGCATGCCCGCGTCGAAGAAGCGCACAAGAGTCCAGGCCCGCGTAAGATCGAGTACCGCCTCGGCGCCGCTATGCTTGCAGTGCTCGAGATACAGCCGATACCCCTTGGTCAACGCATCGAGATGCGAACAACCGGCTTCGTTCTTGAGGAACGTATAGGTGTTGTAGAAAAGCGATGCGTGGATGTTGGCCAGCCACGTCATGTACCAGTCCGCCGAAAACGGCAGCATGCCCTTGGGCGGCGATACACCCTTCACTTCGCGATACAGACGGATCATGCGGTCGCGCGAGAGCGTCAGTTCACTCTCCAGCACTTGCATGCGCGCGCCAAGCTCGATCAGCGCGATGGCGCGGAATACTTCCTGGGCGTCTTCGGTGAGGCTCTTCTTAAGCATGGCTCGCTCCGTCATCACTTAAGCGAACTGTTCAGCCGGCTGGCCAGCCAGCAGGATTGCTGCATGCGTCGGCGCGATGTCGGCGTTCTTCGCCGGCTGCGTCAGTGCCGACAGCATCGTGTGATCGTTGAAGCGGAAAGCGCACAGCAGGTTGTCGGATTGCGCGAGCTTGACGACCTGTGCGAGCGTGAGCCCGGACAGCAAGTCAGCCAGTTCCTTCGACAGCCCGAGCCGGAACATGCCGATGGCCCGGTCCTCGCGCAGCAGACGCTGAGCGAGCATGATGTAAGACAAGTTGATTTCCCGGATTGATTCCAGCGTTTCGCGACCGTTCATGGTTGCTGCTTCCAGTAAATCCCCGAATATCCCGCCGGCTTGTTGCCGCTTTCTTTTTTATTCCGTCGCCGTGCCGGTTTGGACCGGCTACGTACTTTGATACAGCCGTTACAACTCGTAACAAACTCTGTGAAACGGATTCTAAGTACGGCCTGAAACGAACGCAAGCCCATCTCAATAATATTTTGTTGCAAACAACACTTCGACTCGGTAAGTTTTGGACCTGCAAAATTGACCGCGTCGTTTTGTAGGATGATGGGACTTTCAGGACGGCGCGATACAGGCTGGTTTTTGATGGGAGTAATCGCCTGACGCCCGCATCAACGGGCGATTGCGGGATTCCGTTGACACGTTTCGCGGGTATTTTCGAGAGGTATATCGACGGTAAAAAACAGGTAAAAACGCCGTGAAAACCTGTTTTACCGATTAACGGGAGATGGCGCAATTTTTTCGCTGTGCACGTTACATGTGTCCCATGCCGAGCGTTTCGGCAGACTCCGTGCATTCGAACGCCGCTTCGCCATACATGACGATTTCATGTGCGAGGCGGCTGCCCCCCAGTTACAAATTCCGAATGGCGGGCGCAAAGCCGCGTTGCGCGGCAGCGGTTCAGCAAAATGTGCGTCGTGCGCTTGTTCAGCTAGACGAGCCGGAAGCGGGAAATTGCGGTGAACTGGGCCTGACGCGGGTACGCTGAGCGCCGGCAACGCGCCGATACCGGCAGCGATCCAAGCGTGTCTGCAAGACGTTCACGGCCCGTACGAACCGCGCCGTTCTATCAAACGGCGCGGTCCATCGACTCACGTCCCGCTCTGCGCGCCGCGCGGCGGCGGCGCGCTCGACGCGGCATCGTTGCCGGCGGCCGCTTCGTTCGTCGGATGCTGCGCCGCCTTCGACGGCTCAGCGCGCTGATCCGCGCCCGCCTTCTCGCTGTCGTCCTGGATGTCCAGTGTCGAATCCTGCCCGGTGCCGTTGACGATCACGAAATTGCGCTGCGGATTCGCGATCTCGATGCCGCGCGCCGTGAACTCGTTCAGGATGCGGCGGTTGAACTCACGCTGCACCGGCCAGCGCGAGCTATCCCGGCACTGGATCTGGCCGGCGAGCGTGACGGTCGAACCGTCGACGGCGTCGACGCCCCAGAAGCTGAAGTCGGACAAGATGCCGTCGCGGAACGCTTCGTCCTCGCGCAGCGCCGCGCCGATTTCCTTGAGCGTCGAAATGGCGAGATCGACGTCCTGGCCAAGCGCGATCGACACACGCACCGCCGCATTGCCGATGCCGCGATTGGTGTTGTTCACCGTCGTCACCGAGCTGAACGGCACCGTGTAGAGCGAGCCGTCACCGCCACGCAGGCGTACCGTGCGGATCGACAGATACTCGACCGTTCCCGAAACGCCCGAAACCGTCACCCAGTCGCCGACCTGCATCGCGTTTTCCATCAACAGGAAAATGCCGGTGATGAAATCCTGCACGAGCTTTTGGGAGCCGAAGCCAAGCGCCACGCCGAAGATGCTGGCGCTCGCGAGCAGCGGCGCCGTGTTCACGCCGATCTCCGAGAGACCGGTCAGCACGACCACCATCGCGATGATGATGAACAGACCGGTACGCATCATCGGCAGGAGCGTGCGCAGGCGGGCCGCGCGCACGCGATCGCCGGTTGTGTTCCACTGCTCCAGACGCCGTTCGACGAACACGTTGGCCGATTCCCACACGAGCACCGCGAACACGGCGGCGACCGCGATCGTCAGCAGTGCAGACGCGAGCCGGTTGCCAACCCCGCCCGAGGTGAAGAAGCGCAAGATGTGCACGCCCCACACTTCGAGCAGGGCGATCACGGTCGCCACGCCGATCACCGTCTGCACGATGCGGCGCAGCGCCGGGTAGTAGCGGTACGCGTGCCGATGCGCAATGGACTTGCTGGCGAAGTCCTCTTCGTCGTTATCGCGGAAGAGGCGTCCGAGCGCACCGAACGCGACGATGGCCGCGACGCGCGACACGACGAGCACCAGCAGCGACACGCCGCCCAGATGGAACAGCGTCGCGTAGCCGTTCTCCACGCCGAGCGCCCATACGAACCACATCGCCATCACGAAGAAGATCGCGACGCCGGCCCACACATCCGCGACCCAACTGCCGACGAGCGCCACCGAGCGATGCGCCGACATGCGCTGGCGAATGCTCTCGCCCACGACATTGCGCGATTCGAAGATGACCCACGCGATCATCACATGCACGACGAGCGTCACGATCTTGAGGATCGCGATATGCGCCGCATCGGACAACCCGAGCGGCTCGCAGCCGTTCGCGAACGCAATGCCCGCCCCGCCGACGATCACGATGCGGCGCAGCCAGCGCGTTGTGTAAATGGCGTACTGGTCGCGCATCTGGATCAGGCGCAGTCCGCGCGCACGCGGTGCGACGAGGAACGTGCAGACGATCATCACGGCGCGGCAAACCAGGTAAACGTCGATGAGCGCGCCTGCGACGTGCGCTTCGGTCGTGTTGTCGTCGATGAAGATGGACATCAGGATCGCCACCGCGCCCATGAACGCGCCGAGCGGAATCACGTTGTAGAGCAGATACAAAAGCGCGTTCGGCAGGCGCTGCAGCAAGGTCCAGTGATGCGCGGCGTGACGCTTTCCGCGCGCCGCGTCGACCTTGCGCTCGGCGACGTGCATCGCGACTTCATCGCCGGTGCGCTGCGCCGTGTCTTCGGCGCGCTCGGCCGCGCGTTGTTCGTGCACGAGTTGCGGCTCGTTCGCTTTGGTATCCGCGATTCCACGTGCCGCGACCTTCTCGCGCGGTTTGCGCAGGAGCCTCGACGCGAAGAATTCGATCAGCAGCGCAGGCACGAGCGACAACAGGACGGTCCATACGACGTGGACCAATAGCGCGCGTTCCTGCTCCGTGTTGATGCGGTCACGCCACCAGTACACGACCGAGCGTACGTTGAGCAACGCGCTCGCCGAGTGCCGCAGACCGGCGCCGAAATGCACCAGCCAGTTGCCCGCCTGACGCGATAATTGCGACGCGAGTCCGTTCGCGGTCAATGAATTGGCGAGCACGCCGGAAGCACCTGATGCCGGCGCTGCCGCCGATGCCGGCTGCGCTGCGCTCGCGGGTGCGGCCAGCGCGCCGGCTGCGGCGACGGCACGCAACGTGTCGGCGACTTGCGCGCGGCGTTGCGGATCGTTGAGCACCGAGAGCGCATCGCGGGCTTGCTGCGGCGTCAGCGCGACAGCGGGCTGCGAGGCCGGTTGCGATGTGGCTGCGTTGGCTTGTTGAAAGTTGATCGCGACGACGATCAGATAGAAAGCAAGAAATAGTTTGCGCATGGGTCGGATGAAGATCTCGAAATTTCGGGGACTCGATGCGAGGGGGTGCATGCTGCAGGCTAACGCGATGGGTGTCGCCATGCACGGAGGCGCTTTCGCGCGAACTCCGGGTGCGCTTCTGTAAGGGTCAACTTGATTGAAGGCTCATCGTGCGGTGCACGAGGCGGCCAGTGACCGCTCGTGTCGGTATAGCACTAACCGCACCTGGGCGCTGGATCGCGCCGGTTCATTGGAAGGCCCCGATCGGGGCCGAAGCACGAAACGCTGAGACGACGTTGCGGAACATTCACGCCGCCGCGCGCTTACTCGCTTCGTTCGCCACGTCCGGCTCGAAAAATACCCATCGCACTTGCGGAAACGCATTCTGCAAGTCTTCCTCGATGACGTTGATCGCATCGATCATCGCGCGGCCGCTCGGATAGTCGATCATCTCGGCCTGCACCGCCACCACGATGTGCTTGCCCCACTGCAACGTGATCAGGCTGATGATGCGCGTCACCTCCGGCCGTCCTCTCAAGTGCGCGTCGATCGCCTTGCGCACTTCCGGACTCGCCGATTCGCCGACGATCATCGACTTCACTTCACGCGCCACCAGAAACGCAATCACCATCAACAGCACGCCCACGCCGATGGAACCCGCCGCATCGTAAGCCGCGTTGCCGGTGAGCATCGTCATGAGGACCGCCGCGAACGCGATCGCCAGTCCAGCCAGCGCCGCCACGTCCTCGCCCGCGACGACCAGCAATTCCGACTCGCGGGTCTCGCGGAACCATCGCCATAGCGTCTTGTTCGGCGCGCCCTTGCGAATCTCCCGCAACGCGCCCGCCAGCGAAAGCGCCTCCAGCACGACCGACACGCCCAATATCACCAGCGCGACGATCGGATTCGACAACGGCTCATGATGCATCAGGCGATGCGCGCCCTCGTACACCGAAAACGCCCCGCCGACGAAGAACAGCAGCAGCGCAACGATCAGCGAGTAGAAATAGACCTCACGTCCCGAACCGAGCGGATGCAGCGCACTGGCCGGCGCCTGCGACCGCTTAAGGCCCAAAAGCAGCAGCAACTGATTGCAGCAGTCGGCGGTGGAATGGATGGCTTCGGCAAACATCGACCCCGAGCCGGTGTAGGCAGCCGCGCCGTACTTGCACACGGCAATGCCCAGGTTCGCGGCCAGCGCGTAAAAAATGGCTTTCGGCGATTCTTCCTTCATGTCCACCTTGGTCGTCGATGTTGACGGCTCATCTCACCTCGACGCGGCCCGCTCCGTCTGTCATTTCGCCGATCACCGCCGCATGGTCGAAGCCATCGGCATGGAAGATCGCGAGCACGTCGTCGACGGATTCGGGGGCGCACGAGACGAGCAGCCCGCCGGATGTTTGCGGATCTGTAAGCAATGCGCGGGCCGCTTCCAGGGAACCGCCGATCGACTCGGCGAGCGAGACATCCGCGCCATACGCCGTCCAGTTGCGCCCCGATGCGCCCGTGAAAATGCCTTCGCTCACGAAGTCACGCACCTGCGGCAGCCACGGCAGATCCGCATAACGGATGCGCGCCGTCAAACCCGCACCGCGCGCAAGTTCCAGCGTGTGGCCGAGCAGGCCGAAGCCGGTTACGTCGGTCAACGCATGAACGCCGTCGAGTTGCGCGAGGTCCGCGCCCGGACGATTGAGCTTCGTCGTCGCGGCGATCATCGCGGCATAGCCGGCCGCATCGAGCTTGTCCTTTTTCAGCGCCGCCGACAGCACGCCGACGCCGAGCGGCTTGCCGAGCACGAGCACATCGCCGGGGCGCGCCGCTGCGTTTCGCTTCACCCGCGACGGATGCACGATGCCAAGCGCGGCGAGCCCGTAGATCGGCTCGACGGAATCGATCGAATGACCGCCCGCGACCGGGATGCCCGCCTCCGCGCAAACGGCTTCGCCGCCCTTCAGCACTTGCGCGATCACCTCATGCGGCAGCACGTTGATTGGCATGCCGACGAGCGCGAGCGCGAGGATGGGCTTGCCGCCCATCGCATAGACATCGGAGAGCGCGTTCGTCGCCGCGATGCGGCCGAAGTCGAACGGATCATCGACGATCGGCATGAAGAAGTCCGTCGTCGCGACGATGGCCTGCTCGTCGTTGAGCCTGTAGACGGCGGCGTCGTCGGCCGTATCGTTGCCGACGAGGAGATCGGGGAACGCGGCCATCGGCGTCGTGCGCTTCAGCAGTTCGGCGAGCACGCCGGGCGCGAGCTTGCAGCCGCAGCCGCCGCCATGCGAAAGGCTCGTGAGGCGTGGGAAGTTCGTGGTGTCGTGCGTGGTGTTCATCGTGTGTGTCGTGCGAGAAGTTCGGTCGGTGTATTGCATTATCGCCGCTCTCGGCCTCGGGCGCCTTTACCGGATGCGCCTGAAAAGGCCGGGATAGTCGATGACAAGACCATCGCCGTCGGTCGTGATCTCCGCTTCGAAGCCCGTATCGAGTCCTTCGAAGCGATACCGCCGCCCCGTTTCGAGGCACGTATAAGCCTGCTCGACAGCGCGAACGGTCATCGACGGCACGCTCACATACACGACGCGAATCACGCGCCGCTCGCCGGGTTGCAAGCGCAAGCGGCGTATCGGCAGCGTGTTGGTAAAAGGCGTTGCCGTGATGTCCACGTCGATGCAGCCGTCGAGCATCGGTTGCGGCGCGCCGTCGGCGTCGGTCCATCCGTGCAGGACGCCGTGATCGTCGGCCTCGCGGCGCAGGTCGAGCGCGGTGCTGCCCGCAAGACGAATCGCAAGCCGCGTCACTTGCCATTGCATATTGCATTCAATGCGATACATGAGCCCGAAGGACTGCCCATCGTCCTCGCCCACTACCGCGCTTTCTACGAGCACGCCATCGGGCCGTGCGTCGAACAGCAAATGCTCCAGCCCTGCCCCGTCCTGCTGCGACCATCGCACTGTTTTCATGAAAGAGTCCGGCTTGCGTCATCAGCCGGAAAGGATACAACGCGCACTTCGAGAACGCGTCGCGTGGGCTTTCGTTTTGCATTCAGAATGCATGATTCACTCGACGCATAAAAAGGCCGCGCGGTATACTTCGCGCCATCTCGAAAAGGCGCGTGGCTTCGTGAGCCAGCCGTCGTCATCGCCGTGCTGCCGCGATGCGCGCCTCGTTCCGCCGCGCGGTCTGCCGCCATCCTCATCGTCATCACATGAAAATCTCTTTCGCTTCGGCGCTCGCCGCGCTCCTGCTTTCGGCTTCTGCGTTTCAGCTCGTTCAGGCGCAAGAAACGCCTGACGCATCGGAAGACTATTCGTATCTCGCCCGTCTCCATGTTCCGGACACCGTCGTGCAATGCGTCGCTGCATTCGACCGCTGGGTCGAAGACGCGCCCAAGTACGACACGTTGATCGTTCCGGACCGGCGCGTGCTGTCCGCGAAGATCGATAGCCAGACGCCTATCTTCGATGCAGGCAATCCGATTCCGGTCGATCAGGTCATCGTGATGCGCGCGTTTGCGAAAGCGCGCGGCAAGGCGCAATGGACGCGCGTCGATAGCCGATGCGGCGTCCGCGATGGTCATGTCGTCGGCGTAGCGCTCACGCCCAATCTCAAGCCGAAGATCGTTCGCTAGCGAGCCGATCTCCGTATCGCGCTTCTCTCTGCGCCCGCTCTAATGTGGGCGCTGTCCACATGTGCGCCTTCGTCGCTCACAGCCTCCCTTCGTAAATATTTCACGCTACACGTTTGCTTACAAAGGAACACGGCTTGTCATTTGGCGAGCGGCTAAATTTCGCTTCATGGATTCACAGGGAGAAACCCATGAAGAAGGTAGCGATTCTTGCAGTATTGAGCGTTTTACTGGGAAGCACGTTGTCCGGCTGCATCATTCTGCCGGGGGATGGCGGCGGTTATCACCATCATCGTGACTACTACCGTTAAGACAGCCAATACGCTCACGCACGAAAACGCATGACCATCGAAGGAGAACAATCATGTTCGACAAGACAAAGAAGAGCCTGCTGATCGCATCGGTTGCCGCATCGCTGGGGCTTGGCCTCGTGAACGTCGCATCGGCGGCAATGCATCACGAACCGCATCACGCGGTCAAGCTGGGCTGGCACGGCGAGCGTTACTGGGACGGCCATCGCTACTGGGAGCGGACGGAGTGGGAGCGCCATCATCCGCGTCATATGGAACCGGCGCATCGTTGATGCATGAGCCGCAGCGTGTTAAGTCCGTTGCGGCTTTTTATCGAACCATGCGCTACCACTTCGCCGGATCGCCGCCGAGTTCCTTGCATGTGTCGTAGGCGATCGCCTGCAGCTTCGTTTCACCGATCTGCCCGGAGATCGCATAGCCCACGCTGTCGTAGGTCCAGTAGTAAGTAGTGCGCGGACCGTCGCGCAACGAGCGGATTTTCGCGTCGTTGCGCGCGACCGTCGTCATGTACAGCGTGAGGCGTTCACCCGCCGCGTTCTGATACATAATCTGCGCGGCCGGTCCTTTCTCGCCCGGCAACAGGCGTCCGCCGACGAGCTGAAAACCGTATTCCGCGAGCGACGGTATCGTGAGCGAGCGGTTCAGGCGCTTCGATAACCAGGTCACGAGATGATCGCGCTGCGAAGCCGCAACTTCCACCGCATGACGCTGCTCGGGTGCATACACCGCGTACGCGATATCCGCGCGTTCGGCAAAACGCGGGCGCGTATCGTCGAGATTCGGCAACAGCAGATGCGTGAGATAACCGCACGCAATGCCGACGACGAGGAAGCATGCCGCAAGCAGATAGCGCCCGCGCGCACGTGGCCGCATCACGATGACTTGCGGCTCCGGTGCATCGGCGGCGAACAGCGCGCGCAGGGCGCCGTCCTGCGCGCGATAGGCGGCGACCGCCGCTTGGCTGGCGGGATCGCTCGCGAGGCGATCGGTGACGGCGGCGCGTTCGGCGTCGCCGAGTTCATCGTCGATATAAGCGGACAGCGCCTGAAGGTCGCGCTCGTTGCCGTGAGATGCGTGCTCGTGATTCGTCATGACCGGCTCACTACCTTGAGCGACGACGCCTTGCGTCCCGCATCTTCACCGAGCATCACGCGCATGTGCTCGCGTGCTCGCGAAAGACGCGACATTACCGTGCCCGCTGGCACGTTCAACACCTGCGACGCCTCCTGATAACTCATTTCCTCGACACAGACGAGCAACATGACTTCGCGCTGCTCGACGGGCAGGCAATAGAGCGCGCGCTGCACGTCGCGCAGCACAAGGCCGTCGACTTCGCCGCGCGGCGCGGCCATATGCCGCCAGGGCGCGGTTTCATCGTCGACGGCGATGTCGCGGCGTCCGCGCAACTGATCGATATAGAGATTGCGCATGATGGTGAACAGCCACGCGCGCAGATTCGTGCCCGGACGAAAGGCGCTCGCGCGATTCAGTGCGCGCTCGGTCGCGTCCTGAACGAGGTCGTCGGCCCAGGCGCGATCGCCGGCCAGCGCGCGGGCATAGCGGCGCAACTGGGGAAGATGCGCGAGAAGATCGCTTTCGAAGCTCTTTGCGGTCATGCCGAACCGTCTCGCGCGGGCATCACGACGTTCAGGGCTTGACCGCGTGCCACACGTCGCGGAAGTTGTCGCCGTTCTTGTCGCCGGGCTTGGTGTCCTTGGCGAAGCGGTACACGCGCTTGCCGTCGTAGGCCCACTGCTTGCCGCCGTCGGCGGATTCGAGCGTCCACTTGCCGCCTGGCTGATCGGAGCCGGCCGCCATCGCGGCGGGCCACGCCTGTGCGCAGCCGCCGGTGCATGCGCTCGGGCCGCCCTTGGTGTCCTTGTCGAAGGTATAGAGCGTCATGCCGTTTTCGTCGACGAAGACGCCGTTCGATTCCTTCGGCGCCGCCGCGAACGCTTGCGACGCGAAGCAACCGACGGCCGCGACCGCGGTCAGGGCCAACACGATTTGCCTGTTCATCTCATCTTCCTTTTCGTGGCGCTACGGTGGGGTGTTCGTGGAACGATCGGCGTCGCCGTTCTATTCCACGAGCGATGAAATAAATTTACGGCGTCCTGCGCGCCTTCACATGCCGCTATGCGCCGGCTGCGGCATCGCGCCAGCGCCGCGTGTCGCGCAGCGGCGGCGCGCCGAAGAGGCGGCTGTATTCACGGCTGAATTGCGAGGCGCTTTCATACCCGACGCGATGCGCCGCGGTCGCGGCATCGGCGATATCGAGCAGCATCAGCCGGCGCGCTTCCTGCAAGCGCAACTGCTTCTGATACTGCAGCGGGCTCATCGCGGTCACCGCCTTGAAGTGATGATGCAGCGACGACACGCTCATATGCACGTCCTTCGCGATGTCCTCCACGCGCAGCGGCTGATCGAAGTTCCGGCGCAGCAGCGAGATGGCCTTCGCGATGCGCTGCGTCTGGCTGTCCTGCAGCGCAATCTGGCGCAGGCGTGCGCCGGAGCCGTTCATCAGCAGGCGATACAGGATTTCGCGCTTCACGAGCGGCGCGACGATCGGCACGTCTTCGGGGGTATCGATGAGACGCAACAGACGCAGCACGGCGTCGAGCATCGAACTGCCGAGACGGTTCACATAGAGGCCGCGCGAGGCTTCCGTCTGCGTTGCAGGCGGGAGGTTCTGGTCCTGAATCAGCGAGGTGATTTCGTCGACATCCAGATCGAGCCGCATGCCGAGATACGGCTCGGTTTCGCTCGCGGCCGTGACCTGCCCGATCACCGGCAGATCGACGGACGAAACGAGATAGTGCATCGGGTCGTAGACGTAGACATCGTCGCCGACCATCACGCGCTTGCTGCCTTGCGCGATCAGCGCGAGCGCGGGCGTTTGCATGCCGGGCTTCGGCCCGCCCGGATTCGTGATGCGATGCAGGTAGACGCCCGGCACCGGCGTTTCGAGCGAGCCTTCGCATCCGGCCGTGAAACGGTCGAGCAGCGAGACGAGGTCGACGCGCGCTTGGTCGAGCGCAGCGTCGAGGGAACCGCCGTGGCGGGTGTCGCGAGGTGGATCGTGAGCATCTCTACCGGCGAGGCCGGGCGTGTCGTTCAGCGCCATGATGTCCGCGGAAATGTAAGCGTGGAAGAGTGTCGATAGCTTACTCGCGCAAGCGCGATCGTGCGCGCACGAGGGGCCACCGTTTGCAGGAAAAGGCAAGGATCCGACAGGATCAGGCTATGAACGGTCCGCGTTGCCGGACGATACTGCACGGGCTGGCGAACGCTCGTCAATTTTCGCGGGCGCTTTACGCCGACCTTTAACGCGGACACAGGAGCAAGCATGCGCTACAAGAAATTCGGCAATACCGGTCTGTTCGTCTCGGAGCTGTGCCTCGGCACGATGACGTTCGGCGGCGGTACAGGCGGCATCTGGGACAACATCGGTCAGCTTCAGCAAGCCGATGCGGACACGCTCGTCGGCCGCTCGCTGGACGCGGGCATCAACTTCATCGATACCGCCGATGTCTACGCCGACGGCCGCTCGGAAATCATCACCGGTCAGGCGTTGAAAAACCTGAAGGTGCCGCGCGAAAACGTCGTCGTCGCGACGAAGATTTTCGGCGAAGCGGGCACCAAGGGCGTGAACTCGCGCGGTGCGTCGCGGTTTCACATCATCGACGGCGTGAAGGAAAGCCTGAAGCGTCTGCAACTGGATCACGTCGACCTGTACCAGATTCACGGATTCGATCCCGCAACGCCCATCGAAGAAACACTGCGCGCACTCGATACGCTCGTGCAGCATGGCCACGTGCGTTACATCGGCGTGTCGAACTGGGCAGCGTGGCAGATCATGAAGGCTCTCGGGATTTCCGAGCGCCTCGGCCTTGCGCGCTTCGAGTCATTGCAGGCGTATTACACCGTCGCCGGCCGCGACCTCGAGCGGGAAATCGTGCCGCTGCTGCAAAGCGAAAGCGTCGGCCTGATGGTGTGGAGTCCGCTCGCGGGCGGCTTGCTGTCGGGCAAATACACGCGCGAAGGCGGCAAGGAAGAAGGCAGCCGCCGCACGAAGTTCGATTTCCCGCCGGTGAACGTCGAACGTGCGTACGACTGCATCGACGTGATGCGCCGCATGGCGGAAAGCAAGGGCGTGTCCGTCGCGCAGATCGCGCTTGCGTGGCTGCTGCATCAGAAGGTGGTGACGAGCGTGATCGTCGGCGCAAAGCGGGTCGAGCAGCTCGATGACAACATCGCGGCGACGCGCGTGAAGCTCAATAGCGACGAACTCGCCGCGCTCGATGAAGTCAGCCAGTTGCCGTCGGAATACCCCGGCTGGATGTTCACGCGGCAAGGCGAGTACCGCCGCAACCAGTTGAAGGAAGCGGCGGCCGAGTAACGTGCTCTCGATGCGGCAGGCCGCTCAGATGATCGGCTTGCCGCCCGTCACCGCGATTGTCGCGCCGGAAATGTAGCTCGCCTCGTCCGATGCCAGCATCACGTAGGCAGCGGCGAGTTCGGCGGGCTGGCCGGCGCGCTTCATCGGCACTTGCGAGCCGAAGTTCTTGACCTTTTCGGGCGGCATCGTCGATGGAATCAGCGGCGTCCAGATCGGCCCCGGCGCGACGCAATTCGCGCGGATGCCGCGCTCGGCCAGCAATTGCGCGAGGCCGCCGGTGAAGTTCTGAATCGCGCCCTTCGTGCTGGCATAAGCGATCAAACCAGGGTTGGGACTGTCCGCGTTGATGGACGTCGTGTTGATGATCGCCCCGCCCTCCTTCATGTGCGGGAGCGCCGCCTTCGTGATGCGGAACATCGCGCCGATATTCGTCGAATAGGTCTTGTCCCACTCGTCGTCGCTGATTTCCTCGAGGCTGTCGTAGGTCATCTGGTACGCCGCGTTATTCACGAGCACGTCGACGCGTCCGAACGCCTCGACCGTCTTCGCGACCAGTTCCTTGCAGAACGCGCGATCGGTGATATCGCCCGGCAGCAGCAACGCCTTGCGCCCGGCTTCCTCGACCCAGCGTGCGGTTTCCTTCGCGTCGTCGTGTTCGTCGAGATAGGAGATGGCGACATCCGCGCCTTCCCGCGCATAGGCGATCGCCACCGCTCGCCCGATGCCGCTGTCCGCGCCCGTGATGAGCGCCGTCTTCCCTGCCAGCCTGCCGCTGCCCTTGTAGCTCTGCTCGCCGTGATCGGGCTTCGGGTCCATCGGTGCGGTGAGGCCCGGCGTGCGGTCCTGCTGCTGATCGGGGAAAGGCGGGGTGGGATAGGCGTTTGTGTTCATGGGTGTCCTCATTGATGAAGAGTCGGGATTTACCCTCATTCAGCAAGCACCGGACCCGCTTTTAGCCGCTTTTCGGGCCTTTATCCGGATCGCCGATACGCGCTATCCGCCGTATCGCGTTGCGACATAAGGCCGCGTTGCCGACACTGTATGCACAACATCACGACGCAACGGAGACACACATGCGTACTCAAGTCGGCATCGTCGGCGCGGGCCCGGCCGGGCTTCTGCTCTCTCATCTGCTTCATCAGCGCGGTATCGAATCGGTCGTGCTCGAGACGCGCAGCCGGCTCGATATCGAGTCCACCATTCGCGCGGGCGTGCTCGAACAGGGCACGATGGACCTGCTGAACGAAGCGGGCCTCGGCGCGCGCATGCAGGCCGAAGGCGCGTTGCATCACGGCTTCGAGCTGGCGTTCGAAGGACAGCGCCGGCGCATCGCGCTGACGGAACTGACCGGCCATTCGATCACCGTTTATGCGCAGCACGAAGTCATCAAGGATCTGGTCGCGGCGCGCATGGCGGCGAACGGCGCGTTGAAATTCGGCGTGTCGGATGTCTCGCTGCACGACTTCGGGGACAACAGCGACCGCAAGCCGCGCATCAAGTATCGCCACGAAGGACGCGACGAGGAACTGGAGTGCGATTTCATCGTCGGTTGCGACGGCTCGCAGGGCGTGTCGCGGCAGTCGATTCCGGAAGCCGTGCGGCAGGATTATCAGCGCGTGTATCCGTTCGGCTGGTTCGGCATTCTGGTCGAAGCGCCGCCTTCATCGGAGGAACTGATCTACGCGCGGCACGACCGTGGTTTCGCGCTGATCAGCACGCGGTCGCCGGGCGTGCAGCGCATGTACTTCCAGTGCGACCCGAAAGATTCCGTCGATGCCTGGTCCGACGACCGCATCTGGGCCGAACTGCACGCACGCGTCGATACGGCTGACGGCTGGCAGATCACGGAAGGGAAGATTTTCCAGAAGAACATTGTCGGCATGCGCAGCTTCGTTTCCACGCCGATGCAGTCGGGCAAGCTCTTCCTCGCGGGCGACGCCGCGCATATCGTGCCGCCGACGGGCGCGAAGGGGCTGAATCTGGCGGTGTCGGACGTACGCGTGCTGACCGCCGGGCTGGTCGGCTTCTATCACGACGGCAACGCCGACAAGCTCGCGCGATACACCGACACGGCGCTCAAGCGCATCTGGCGCGCCGAGCATTTCTCGTGGTGGATGACGCGCATGCTGCACAAGCTCGAAGACACCTCGCCATTCGAGCAACGGTTGCAGGTGGCGGAACTGGAGCACGTGACGACTTCGCGGGCGGCGGCTACGGCGCTGGCGGAAAATTACGTGGGAAGCGTGGCTGTTTGATGCGCTTCCGCGCGCCGGGCGGGAACGCCCGGCTGCGCGGGGACTGCGCCTTTTTCCCGACCGCTCCGGCACGCCCGAAGCTTCCGCCCGCGGCCAACGCGCAGCAACGGAACGTCTTACCGGCTATCATCGACGGTTTTTCGACTCCACCTTGCCTGACGGGTCCTCTTCCGCGCGATGTCCTTTCCGCATATCGATTTCCTCTATTCCGCCTCCGGGCTCGCGGTCGGTTTCCTCGTCGGACTGACGGGCGTAGGCGGCGGTTCGCTGATGACGCCGCTCCTCGTCCTGCTGTTCGGCATCCATCCGGCGACGGCGGTCGGCACCGACCTTCTCTACGCCGCCGCGACCAAAACCGCCGGAACGCTCGTGCATGGCCTGAAAGGCTCGGTCGACTGGCGCATCACCGGGCGGCTTGCGGCGGGCAGCGTGCCCGCCGCCGCCGTGACGCTCTATTTTCTCCATCGGCATGGCATGGCCTCGCCCGACACGGCTCGGCTCATTCAGTTGATCCTAGGCACCGCGCTGCTGATCACCGCCGTGTCGCTCGTCTTCCGCACGCAGCTTGCACGCCTCGCCTATGAAAAGGGCCGCAGCCGCCCTGAAAACCCTGCGCGCACCGCCGCCTGGACGATACTCACGGGCGCAATCCTAGGCTTGCTCGTGTCGATCACTTCGGTCGGCGCGGGCGCGATCGGCGTCACCGTGCTGCTTTTGCTCTACCCGCGTCTTGCGACGGCGCGCATCGTCGGTTCCGACGTGGCCCATGCGGTGCCGCTCACGCTGATTGCCGGCGCGGGACACTGGATGGTCGGCTCGGTCGACTGGTCGCTGCTCCTTTCCCTGCTCGTCGGTTCTATTCCGGGCATCGCCGCCGGCAGTGCGCTGTCGTCCAAAGCGCCCGAAGCGCTGCTGCGCCACGTCCTCGCCGCAACGCTCGTCCTCGTTGGCTTAAAACTCGTGTTGAGCTGATGTTAGTCGAGCCGCCCGCCGATGCACAGCCGGCCGGACGGCATAGGCCAAATCGCATGGCCCGTCGTTCGGCCTAGCCGTTTGACCGGGTTTCACACGAGCGGCCGATGCGGCATCATGCGCAGTCAATCGGCTGACGCGCCGCTATTGCGATGCGCGCGGCCAGTCCGGCGGCGCGGCGCGGTGTTGAGGTCATCGCGATGCGTGCGCCGTCTTCTGCCGTCGACGTTGCGAGGCAAACCGGCGGCAGCCTGAACGTTCACGAGGAGTCAGGCAATGAAAGAGAACGAGCATCCGCATCAGGACCTTCCGGCTGACCACGACGCGCCCGCCGATCCGGCGCGGCGGCGGCTGATCGCGGCAGGCGTCGGGCTTGCCGGCCTGTCTCTCGGCGGATGCAATCTCTTCGAGCACAAGCCGTCGACGCCCAAGACCGCAGCCGATCTTTCGCTCGACCGCACGCTCGCCGCCAAGGTGCGGCAGATCGTCGTGATCTACGCGGAGAACCGCAGCTTCACGAATCTGTACGGCGACTTCCCGGGCGTGCAATATCCGCTGTCGGCGGTGCCGGCCTCGCAATACACGCAGCTCGACCGTGATGGCGTCACGCCGTTGCCCACGCTGCCCGCAATCTGGGGCGGACTCGTGCCGCAAGCGCAGGAGTTCGACGGCAAGCGTTACGCCATCGCGGAGAAGCAGATAGCCGGTTTGCGCAACGGCCCGTTCCGCCTCGCCGATGCACAAGGCGATCCGTTGCCGACCGGCGTCATCACACGCGATCTCGTGCATCGCTTCTATCAGAACCAGATGCAGATCAACGCCGGGCGCAACAACCAGTTTGCGGCATGGGGCGACTCGGGCGGCCTCGTGATGGGCCATTACCGGAACTCGCCGGACACTTTCAAGCTCTGGAGCCTCGCGCAGCAATACACGCTCTGCGACAACTTCTTCATGTCGGCGTTCGGCGGTTCCTGGCTCAATCACATCTTCCTGATTTCGGCGCAGGCGCCGTATTATCCCGACGCGCACAACAGCCCGGCGGCGAAGCTGATCTCGGCGGTCGAGGGCGACGATCCCACTGGCTCGCGCCTGAAGCTCGCGCCCGATTCACCGAAGTCCGCGCTCGAGGGTCCGCCTAAGTTCGTGCGCGACAGTTCGCTCACCGCCGACGGTTACGCGGTCAACACGATGGCGCCGCCGTATCAGCCGAGCAACGTCAAGCCCGCGCCCGACAGCGACCCGCGTTTCGCGGATACCGCGAACGCATTCGTGCTGCCGCCGCAGACGTACGCGACCATTGGCGACCGCCTGTCCGAGAAGGGCGTCGACTGGGCGTGGTACAGCGGCGCGTGGCAATACGCGCTCGAGCATCGCGACACCGGCGCTGTGCCCGACTTCCAGTATCACCATCAGCCGTTCAATTACTTCCGCAACTTCGCGCCGGGCACGTCAGCGCGCGAGCGGTATCTGCGTGACGCGGGTCTCGGCGACGATCCTTCGACGAACAAGCTCCTCGCGGACATCGACGCGGGCCGCCTGCCGTCCGTCACGTTCTACAAGCCGCAAGGCAACCTGAACATGCACGCGGGCTATGCGGACGTCGCATCGGGCGACCGGCATATCTCGAACGTGATCGAGCACATCCGGCGCGGGCCGCAGTGGGAGAACACGGTCGTGATCGTATCCGTCGACGAAAACGGCGGCTGGTGGGATCACGTCGCGCCGCCAAAGGGCGATCGCTGGGGACCGGGTTCGCGCATTCCGGCGCTCGTCGTGTCGCCGTTCGCCAGGAAGGGTTACGTCGATCATACGGTCTACGACACGAATTCGATCCTGCGCTTCATCTCGCGCGTGCACGATCTAGCGCCGCTCGATGGCGTCGTGGCGCGGGACCGGGCGTTCGCGGCGAACGGCGAAGCGCCGCTTGGCGACCTCACCGCCTCGCTGGATCTGGCCTAGACGCGCTCGATCCACGCACGCGCCGATATCTCCAGCAGATAGCCGTAGTGCAGCGCGCCGACGGGCACGACGGCGCGCGCCGGCTTCCACGCGCCGAAGTGCTGCGCGTAAATCTCGTTGAACGCCTTCCAGTGCTCGACGCCGACGAGATAAACCGTCACTTCGATGCAGTCCGTCAGGCCGCCGCCCGCCGCTTCGAGCACGGTTCGGAGATTGAGCAAGGTCTGCTCGGCCTGCTCTTCGAATGGGCGGTCGCCGGTATGCGTGCCGTCCGGGCGCATCGGCAACTGGCCGGAGACGCAGACCAGATTGCCGGCGCGCGTCGCGTGGCTGTAGTGGCCTGCGGGAATCGGCAGGCCGGGAGCGTTGATGGTTTCTATCGGTGGCATCGTCGTTGATTAGTTGAAAGTCGATGGGTCAGAGCGCGAGTCTGCTCGCGAGGAAATCGAGGAACGCACGAGCGCGGGCCGCCAGCGATTCGCTCTGGTAGTACACCGCGCTGATCGGCTGCCGAACGTCTTCGAGTGCGTCGTCGAGAATCGTGCGAAGGCGGCCGGTTTCGACATCGGCGGCGGTCATGAAATCGGCGAGACACGCGATGCCGCCGCCGTCGATCGCGAGTTGCCGGATGGTTTCGCCGCTCGACGCGGACACGGCCGGCTTGATCGTCACGAACGCGGCGCGGCCATCACGCAGCGGCCAGTCGTTGAGGCTTTCGGGCGCGGTAAAACCGATGAGCCGGGCGCGCATCAACTCTTCGACATCGCGCGGCTCGCCGTGCTCCGCGAGATAAGCCGGGCTCGCAAGCACGCGCAGCCGGCTGCTGCCGAGCGTGCGCGCGTGCAGCGTGGAATCCTGCAGCGCGCCGATTCTTATCGCGATATCCACGCGCTGCTCCAGCAAATCCACGATACGTTCGTTGCTCGTCAGCTCGAGCGAAATCTCCGGATACAGCGCTGCGAACGCCTTCACGTGCGGCACCACGCAATGAAGCATGAACGGCGACGCCGCGTCCACGCGCAGCCGCCCGGCTGGACGCTCGCGCCGTCGCGAGATGGCCTCTTCCGCGTCGTCCATCGCGGCGAGAATGGCGCGCGCGCGGGCGAGAAACAGTTCGCCCTCCTCCGTCAGTTGCAGGCGGCGCGTGGTGCGGCGAACAAGCGTCGCATCGAGCTTCTTTTCGAGCCGCGTGAGCGTGCGGCTGACACCGGAAACCGTCTGCTGCAGGGTTTCGGCTGCAGCCGTCATCGAACCGCTGTCGATCACGGTGACGAATACGAGCAGTTCGTCGGTATTCGTTTTCATGGTGATACGCGTGATTGTTGATTTGTAGTCAAGGTTGATTTGAGACTACCACTCTTTTTGCGAAAGTCGAAGCCGCCGATACTGTCCGTACCGATTCAATTCTCAGGAGCAAGCACATGAAGGTTTTCGTTACGGGCGCAGGCGGTTTCATCGGCGGATCGATTGCGGCGGGGCTGGTGCGCGACGGCCATCAGGTGCGGGGCCTCATTCGCCGCGCCGAGCAAGGCGCGGCGCTGAAGCAAGCGGGCATCGAGCCGGTCGTCGGCAGCCTCGACGACGCCGCCCTGCTCGCCACGGAAGCCCGCGCGGCCGATGCCGTCATCAACGCGGCGAGCAGCGATCATCGCGGCGCGGTTGAAGCGCTGATCGGCGCGCTCGAAGGCTCGAACAAGCCGTTTCTGCATACGAGCGGATCGAGCATCGTCGGTGATGCGTCGGGCGGCGAGGCATCGGATTCGGTCTACACCGAAACCACGCTGCCGGAGCCGACTGCCGACAAGGCGCCGCGCGTCGCCATCGACAATCTGGTGCTGGATGCCGCGAAGCGCGGCGTGCGCTCGGCCGTGCTCTGCAACACGCTGATTTACGGCCACGGCGCGATTCCCGATACCGCCAGCGTGCAGTTGCCGCGTCTGGAGCGGCAGGCGAAAAAGAGCGGCGTCGTGCGGCATGTGGGACGCGGACTGAACATCTGGTCGAACGTGCATATCGACGATGTGGTCGACGCCTATCGCCGCGCGCTCGACAAGACGCCGGCGGGCACGTTCTATTTCATCGAAAGCGGGGAAGCGCAGTTCCGCGACATGACCGTCGCAATGGCGAAGACGCTCGACCTGCGGGGACCGGAAGACTGGCCGCTGGAACAGGCGATCGAGGAATGGGGCTACGAGATGGCGTCCTACGGACTCGGGTCGAATAGCCGGGTGCGGGGCGAGCGCGCGCGGACGCTGCTGGGCTGGGCGCCGGAGCGTAAGTCGGTGGTCGAGTGGATCGAGAAGGAAATGGTGCGCTGATCGGCGACCAACGAAAACGCGGCTAAATTGGCTTGACCAATTTAGCCGCGTTTCACATCTGAGCCGCTTACTTCAGCGCGCTCGCGAACTTTTCGATGTCCGCTTCGGCCATGCCCGACTTCTGCGCCGATTCACGAATCTGCTTCCACGTGGTCGGATCGATCGGCACGCCATTCGCACGGCGTTCCGCGCGGCGCGCCTCTTCCGGCTCGCCGGGCGCGTAGATCGCGTCGATGCCCTCGGCGCGCGGCGACGCCTTCATCCATTCGAGGAACGCTTCGGCTTCGGCCTGAGCGGCGGGAGCGTCGAAGGCGTTCGGATCGAGAATCACCGAGGTCATGCAGTTCATGATCGCGCTGGTCTTTTCGAGCGTGCTTTCGTGCGTCGTGTAACCGCCCGAGAGCGCCCCGCCGAAGATCTCGCACAGCGCGGCGAGGCCGGAACCCTTGTGCAGACCGAACGCCGTCAGCGAACCGAACGGCTGCTCGTGCATGACCTTCGGTTCGACCGTCGGCCGGCCTTCGTGGTCGAGCAGCATGCCCGGCGCGACCTGGACGCCCTTGTTGTACGCCACGCGCGTCTTGCCGTAGGCGATGCCCGCTGTCGCGAAATCGAGCACGAGCGGGCTCTTGCCGTCGCGCGGATACGCCGCGCAGAACGGGTTCGTGCCGAAGCGCCGGTCGATCCCGCCGAACGGCGCGACGAGCGGATCGCCCGCCACGTTCACGAAGTGGAACGACACGAGCCCTGCGTTCGCGCACTGCTCGGCCCAGTGTCCGATGCGCCCGATGTGATGCGCGTTGCGCAGGCCGACCGCGCACACGCCGAACTTCTTCGCGCGCTCGATGCCGTGCTCCATCGCCTCGTAGGCGACGACTTGCCCGAAGCCCTTGCGGCCGTCGACGGTCAGCACCGCGCCGGCGTCGCGGACGATTTCCGCGTGCGTGTTCAGTTGCAACTGGCCGTCTCCGAGCGACGACACATAGCGCGGAATCATCCCGACGCCGTGCGAATCGTGGCCCGACAGGTTCGACATCACGAGGTGATCGGCGACCAGTTCCGCTTCGCGCGGCGCGCTTCCGGCGCGTTCCCAGATGGCGCGGACGTAGGCGTGCAGCGTATCGGCGGCAATGCGTTGTTCGGGTTTGCTGGTTTCGTTCATTGCGACTCTCGTCTCCTTTGATCGATGACTGGTGCGGCGCTTTCTGAAGAAGCGCGCGTGCCTGTTACTTTACAGACGTTCAACTGGCCTGACCAGTTTGTTTTTCAGAAAACACTGAAAACGGCGAAAAAACGCCCGCTCGTGGCGGGCGTTGCTGTTCCGGAATTGCCGGGAACCGCTCAGGGCGCTGCGGCGATCACTTCGGCCACGGCCGCCGTCAGCTTCCTGGCGTAGGGCACGTGCAGGAATTCGTTCGGCCCGTGCGCGTTGGACTTCGGCCCGAGCACGCCGCACACCATGAACTGCGAGCGCGGGAAACCCTCTTTGAGCGTGTTCATCAGCGGAATCGTGCCGCCCTGCCCGATATACGCGACATCCGCGCCGAAATGACGACGCGACGCATCGTTCAGCGACGACGCCAGCCACGGCGCAAGCTCCGGCGCGCTCCAGCCGGTCGCCGCGCCGGCTTCGGGCTTGAACGTGACCTTCGCGTTGTACGGCGGATCGAGTTCGAGCAGCGACTTCAATTGCGCAACCGCTTCGGTCGCTTCGACGAGCGGCGGCAGCCGCAGCGACAGCTTGAAAGCCGTGCGCGGCGCGAGCACGTTGCCGGCGTCCGCGAGCGGCGGCAGGCCGGCCGCGCCCGTCACCGTCAGCGACGGACGCCACGTCGAGTTGAGCAGCGCTTCTTTCGGATCGGTCGTGGTCGGCAGCACGCTGCCGCCGTCCTGACCGCAGCTCCAGGGCAACTTCTTCCAGACATCGTCGCCGAGGATGTGCGCGGTCGCTTCGGCCTCTCTCATGCGCTGGCCGGGAATCGCGCAGTGGAAATTCTTCGGCAGCAGATTCCCGGTCGCGGCATCCTCGAGCCGCTCGAACAATTGCCGCATGATGCGGAATGTCGACGGCGCGATGCCGCCGTAGCCGCCCGAATGCAGCCCTTCTTCGAGCACCTGCACTTCGAGGTCGCCGGCGACGAGGCCGCGCAGCGACGTGGTGAGCCATAGTTGATCGTAATTGCCCGCGCCGGAATCGAGACAGATGACGAGGCCGACGTCGCCGAGCCTGTCGCGCAGCGCGTCGATGTACGGCAGCAAGTCGTAACTGCCCGATTCCTCACACGTCTCGATGATGCCGACGCAACGCGGCCGCTCCACGCCCTGCGCATCCAGCGCGGCGAGTGCGGTGATGCTCGCGTAAGTCGCGTAGCCATCGTCGGCGCCGCCACGGCCGTAGAGCTTGCCGTCCTCGAGCTTGGGTGTCCACGGGCCGAGATCGCTGCGCCAGCCTTCGAATTCAGGCTGCTTGTCGAGGTGTCCATAGAGGACGACAGTCTCGGTGCTGCCCGAGCGTGTCGCGGGTGCTTCGAAGAAGATGACCGGCGTGCGGCCGGTGAGCCGGACGATCTCAACCTTCAGGCCCTTCACGGGCTGCCTCTTGGCCCAGTCGGCGGCGTCCGTCACCACGCGTTCGATAAAACCGTGGCGCGCCCAGTCGACGTCGAACATCGGGCTTTTCGCGGGCACCGCGATGTAGTCGGTCAGCGCGGGAACGATCTCGTCGTCCCACTTCTGATTAACGAACTGCTGCAATGCGGCCGGATCGAGCCGTACCGCTTCTTCGTGTTGTGTGCTGTCGCCAGAGTTCATGACGGTGGTTCCACGCGGACAAACCACCATGATAGACGGGAATCTTTACGATTCGCGTGATGTTCTGCCGTATGAACAATGGCCCGTTTTCTAGCGCGGACCCGTGACGACGAACGGCGCGGCGGACGACTCCGCATTGATCGCCTCATCCGCGAACGGAAACCGCCGCCATTGTTTCGCCGAGAAAAGGCGCGTGGCGTCGCCGAAATGCGGCGAGGCAGGATCGTCCGATTCGGCGGGCGCGAGCAGCGTGTCCGCTTCGACGCCTTGCGGCCCGTTTCCGGTGAAGGTCACGACTTGCAGGTAGCTGTCGCCCTCGCCGTTCGCGTCCATCGGATACCCCTTCGCGTCCAGCGGACGCCCCGCGCACACGACCGCGAAATAGCCCGCTTCGTCGCAACCGCCGAACAGCGGGACGCGTGCGCCGTCGCGCGTCGTATAGAGCAGATCGCCACGGCGCGAATCGAGCGCGAAGCCGTTCAACCGCAGCGACAGCGCGGCTCCGCCCAGCGCCTGCCGGATCTCCTGCACGACGGCGGGATTGCTGGTGTTCAGGCCGCTCGGCGTCGTCAGCGGACGCGATGGATCGAAGCGCGTCGCGAAAAGACGCTCGGGCGGGATGCGCATCAGACGCTGCCACAGTTCGTCCCAGAGATTCGCGCCGCGCGCATCGATATCCGCTGTGCCGTTCCAGTTGCGCAGCACGTCGCAGGCGTCGTTGAGCGCGCTGGCCGCGTCGCCCGGCGTGCAGACGGCGTCGAGCAGCGGCTGCCGATAAAGCGCCTCCGACATCGATTTCGCCTCCAGCACCGCCGATTCCACCGCCTCGCGCGTGACCCCGGCGCTTTCCCGCTGCAGCCGCGCGGCAAGCAGATGCCCGTAGCGCGTGCGCAGCGACTGCTCGTAGCGCGTCGCCCCCGCGATGCGCGGATAGCCCGAAAGCGGCGCGTTCGCGTTCGTGAGCCAGTAACTGTCGTTGAAGTTGCCGACGTAATCGCCGCGCGCCGTGCTCGGCATCTGATCGACGGGCAGCGTTCCCCGCTGCGTCCACGCGCACGCGCTTTTCGAGCCGTCGAGGAACGGCACGCCGGGCATGCGGCTCGCGAGCGCACGGCCGGCGGGCGGCGTGCAGGCATCGGCGAGCGCGTCGGATACGCCGGGCATCACGCCGATGTCCGCGAACCACGCGCGCGGATCGCCACGGCCGATCGCGAACGTGTTGGCCCACGGAATCGCCGCATAGCGCTTCTGGATGCCGATGAAATCGTCGAGCGACCGCGCCTGGTTCCACGCGAAAAAATTCTCGAAGCTGCGCACGTTGTCCGCGTTCGGGTCGGCGAGTGCGTAGGCGCGCTGCGCGTTCCAGCCGAGCGCGGCGTTGAGCGTCGACAGATCGACGACCGGGCCGAAGCGCGTCCGATACAGCGTGCGCGCCACCGGTTCGATCGAGCCGTCGGCGCGGCGTACGCGCACGGAGAGCGGGACGGGCGTCATCGGTTCGGTCGCGCCATCGAAGCGGTAGCGCGTGGGATCGGCGGGATCGAGCGTCAGTTCGAAGAGGCCGAAGCGGCGCGCGGTCGACACCGTATGCGTCCACGCGATGTTTTCGTTGAAGCCGAGCACGATCAGTGGCACGCCGAGAAACGACACGCCCGCTGCGTCGAGCCGGCCGGGAATCGTCAGTTGCGCCTGATAGAAACGATCCGGACCGCGCCAGAACCAGTGCGGATTGCCGAACAGGATGCTGCGCTTGTCGCGCGTGATCGGCGCGCCGAAGGCGAGCGCATTGCTGCCGATGCCGGGCAATTCGCCTACGGGATAACGGAGATCGCTCGCGCGGACGTTCGACGCGAGCGCGTTGCCTGCGACGCGCTGCGCAGACGGAACTAGCTCGGGCGGCTGATCGACACTCGCATCGAGCGCGCTGCCGACGCCCGGTGCACCACGCACGGCATCCGGCCCGCCCGACACGGCTCCCGCCTTCGGTGGATGCGCCGCCGCGATTGCCTCAACGAATCTTGCCGATCCGCCCGCCAGATTCGCCGCGATCAGCCGCCGGTAGATATCGTCCGGCTCGATCTGGCCGACCCACGGCTCGCCACGGCAGGCCGCATGAGCGCCGGGAAAGTTGCCGGCGTCGAGATCGGCGAGATAACGGTCGTAACCAGCAGCGAAGCCGTCGATAAGACTGCGTAAATCCGGCGATTGCGCGGCGCGATAGCGGTCGACGGCGGCCTGGTCATCGACGAGGCGGGAGAAGAAGTCAGAGTCCAGATTGCGCGGCTGGCCGAAGATCGACGGATTCGGAGGACGCGCGTCCGCACCGAAATGCTCGGATCGCTCGCCGCGCCAGGTCACGAAACCATCGGCGAGCGAACACAGATTGTCCTGCGCCTGCGCGTAGCCGTAACCGTAGCCGAGGCTGCCCCAGTCGGCGGCGCGGATATGCGGGATGCCCGACTGCGTGCGGCGAATCTCCGCGCGATACGGCGCCGCGTCGGCACTCTGCGACGCCTGTTGCGACGCGGCGCAGCCGGCGAGCATCGCGATGGCGAGCGCGCCGAGCATCGCACGACTGACGGTCTGATTCATCGGTCACGGTCCTCCGATCACTCGATTGGGCGGAAGCCCGGGCGGAATGTCGGCCAGTATCGCACCGTGCGGCGCGCGGGCACCGCCAAAAGTTAGCTCCGGCTCATGGCGCGTCGCGGCGTCGCTTGCAGCGTCAGCGGCAAAGCATCGGCGGGTTGCACAATGGGAGACTGAGTCCGCGCACGAGAATAAAGAGTTTCGATGACCTCATCCGAGCAAACACCCGGCGACCCGCGCCCGACGCCGCCCGAACGCCCATCGCCGGACGAGTGCTGCCACAGCGGCTGCCATCCGTGCGTCTTCGATCTCTATCAGGACGCGCTCGACCGCTACGAGCAGCAATTGCGTGCGTGGGAAGCGCGGCATGCGCCGGGCTTGCAGGGGTAGCCGCGGTCATTCGAGCGCCCGATAGCGCACGGCGCTATCCTTGTCGTCCTTTCGACAAGAGGACCGCGAAGGTCCGCACAATCAAGGAGCGCAAGAACATGTCCCTCTCGATGTATCGCGCGTCGATTCCGGTTTTTATTCGCGGGCTGGAAGTGTGCTCGTCCCTGCTGGAGAAAGGCGCAGCCTTCGCCGATGAGAAAGGCCTCGCCCACGCCGATGTGATCGGCGCACGCCTCGCGCCCGACATGTTGCCGCTGGCCGCGCAAATCCAGCGCGCCAGCGATACGGCGAAGCTTTCCGCGCAACGCCTGTCGGGCGTCGAAGCGCCGCGCTTCGAGGACGACGAGGACAGCTTTGCAAAGCTGCAGGAGCGCATCGCGAAGACGATTGCGTATCTGAAGAGCATCGATCGGGCCGCGCTCGCCGATAGCGAATCGCGCACGGTCACGCTCAAGTTTCCGGACTTTTCGCCGTCGTTTTCAGGCGTCGATTATTTGCTCGGCTTCGGGCTGCCGAATTTCTATTTTCACGTCGTCACGACGCACGACATCCTGCGCCATCTCGGCGCGCCGATCGGCAAGCGCGACTATCTCGGCGCGCTCAAGTGAGCATTTGAACCGAGTGCAAGCCGCTCGATGAGACCATCGGGCGGCGCTGCCAGCACGAAGCAAAGCCTGGCTTGACGTCGGGCGGACTCAGGCTCCCGCCCGCGCCGCGATCTGCTTGCGCCAGCCGGTCAGAATGCGCCGCGCGAGCGCATCGTAATCGCCGCCGAAGTGGTGATCGCCCGGCAGCTTCACGACTTCGATGCCCGTCTTGGTAAGCGTCGGGCACAGCGTGTCGTCTTCCTTTTCGCCGTAGATGCACTGAACCATCGCGGGCGGCAGCTTCGTCAGTTCGGGCTTGACCTTCAGCGCCTTCTCGCTCGCCTTCATGCCGAGCCAGCCCGTCACGCGAATCTGAAAATCCGCCTCGGGCGCGAAACCCATCAGCGAGACATAGGACACTTGCGCGCGTACCGCATCCGGCAAGCGGTTGTACGCGAACGGCATCACGTCCGCGCCGAACGAGTAGCCGACGAGCGCAACGTGGTTCGTATGCCAGCGCGCGTTGTAAGTGCGAATCACTCGCGCGATGTCCGTTGCCGTGCGCTCCGGCGACTTCTCGCTCCAGAAGTAGCGCAGCGAATCGATACCGATCACCGATACGCCATCGCGTTGCAGCGCGAGCGCCATCGTCTTGTCGAGATCGCGCCAGCCGCCGTCGCCGGAAATGACGATGGCGAGCAGGTCGGTCGGCTTCGCGGCGCGCAGTTCGATGAGTGGCAGATCCGAGACATCGTTATCGACGGGCGCTTCCGCCTTCTTCAGATGCGGCGCCGTCATCGCGACGATCGCATCGGCCCGGGAGCGGCCCGGCTGCAACGCGGCGCGCTCCAGGAAACCGGGCAAGCCCTTCATGTGGATGATCGTCGGGTCGGGCGGACACGGCTTGAAGCGCGCGTCGAGTTGTGCATCCGCCGCCAGCGACACCGCGCCCGCCACCGTGTTGTCAGGAGCCTGCGTCAAAGCCTGCTCGCTGACCATCGCGCCTTGCCCGGAGCCCGCGAAAATCGGCGAGAAATAGCGGCTTGTCTGCACGGTGCGTTCGAGCTGATGGCTCATGTCTTCCGCATCGCCGACGAGGTTGTGGCATGTCTCCTTCTTTTCCGTCGCGAGGCGCGCGGCATAACGCGGCGTATCGACGCCGACGACCATCGCGCCTTTCGCCGCAAGCGCATCGGCGGCCTGGGCATCGGCGGGGCTCCAGCCGGACTTATCGGAGAACAGGACGACGAAGCCCGTCATTTCGCCTGCGGGCTTGGTCAGCGTCACCTGCCCGTAGCGGCCGCCGGAAATGGTGGAGGCGTGGGCCGCGCCGAGGATCGATACGCCCAGAACGGCGAGCGCCGCCAGTTTCTTGCCAAAGTGAATCATGAACGCCAGCCTCCCGCCAGCAGCGAAAGGTCCGCCAAAGTGAAAAATACGCCGACCGAACCGGACGCCGCCAGATAGCGCGGCTCCCAGTGCGGCTGGAACTTGCTCTTGAAGCCGCGCAAACCGCGGAAGTTGTAGAAACGCCCGCCGAAGCGCCACACCAGTCCGGCGAGCCGGTGCCAGTGCGAGGCAAGCGGCGTCGGCTCCATCCCCGAAAGCGGCGCGATACCGAGCGACAGCGAGCGGAATCCCGCTTCCTTCAGATGCAGCGCGAGCTTCGTGAAGAGATACTCCATCGCATACGACGACGCATTCGCGACATGGCGCATCACGCCGACGGTCGCTTCGGTGTTGAGGTCCGTCGTCATGAAGGTGACGAACGCGACCGGCGCGCCCGCCTGACGCACGAGCAGCACCGATTGCGCCGCCAGATAGTCTTCATTGAACGCGGCGACCGAGAAGCTTTTCTCACGCGCGGAGCGGCTGTCGAGCCAGTCGTCGGAAATCTCGCGCAGCATCGGCATGCATTCGGCGATACGGTCCGGGCCGATCAGTTCGGTGTCGAAACCATCGCGTTCGCCGCGCTTGAGCGCGTAGCGCAGATGGGCGCGGTGCGAGCCCTTCAGATCGAAATCCGCCAGCGCGACGTGCGCTTCCTCGCCCAGTTTCATCAGCGTGAGACCGGCGTCCAGATAGAGCGGCAGGGCATCGGCGCGCACCTGATAAAACGCGGCGCGGCCGTTGTGCTTGTGCGCCAGCGCGACGAACTCGCGAATCAGCCCCGCCCACTCGCTGCGCGGGCCGACCGGATCGTGCAATGCGGCCCACGTGCGGCCATGTTTCGCGTACATCAGGAAGGCTTCGCGCGATTCGGAGAACAGGAAACTCTTGTCGCCCATCATCGCGAGGCCGGCGTCGCTACGCTCCTGTGCGCGGAAAATGCGCGCGGCGTTGGCGAGATCCTGCGGCGCGGGCTTCACGAAGCGGCCCGCCGCCGGACGCAGCAGTTGCCACACCGCGAACGCCGAGGCGAACACGCCGGCGGCCAGCGTCGCGCGCAACGCCCGCGGGGCGCGCTCGTCGAAGGCGAATTGCCACCAGAGGTCGGTGTCGTAGGGGACGTCGCGGAACGCGAAGAACATGATCCACACGGCCACCGCCATCACCATGCCGACCGAGAACAGCCACGTCAGCGTGAAGCGCTCCGCAAAAAGCGAGGCCCGGCGATTGAACCGCTCGCGCGTCGCGACGAGCAGCACGATCAGGAACGCGAGCACGCCCGCTTCGATGAACGCCAGGCCTTTCGCGAGCGACAGCGCGAAGTTCGCCACCGCGAGAATCAACGCGAGCCACCACGCGGCGTCCAGCCGGCGCATCAGGCCACGCGCGACGAACAACAGCAGCACGCCGAGCACGCTGCCGAGCAATTGCGAGCCTTCCAGCACCCACAGCGGCACGACGGTCTGGAGCAACGCGATACGCATCTTGAAGGCGGGCGTCGCGCCGGAGATGACGAGCATCGAGCCGGCTGCGAACGTGACGATCGCCAGGAACAGCGGCGCAAGCTGCGACACGCGATGCGGGCGCAGAAACGCGAAGCGGCCCTTGAGCGCGCGGCCCTCGAACGCGGCCATCACGCCGGCGGAGAGAATCAGCGGCAGGCCGAAGTAGATCGCGCGATACGCGAGCAGCGCGGCGAGCACGTCGGGCGTCGCGACCTCGCGGCCCAGCGCGAAGACCATCGCCGCCTCGAATACGCCGACGCCGCCCGGCGTGTGGCCGATCATGCCGAGCAGCATCGCCGCCGAGAACACCGTCATGAACTCGGCGAGGCCGACGTGCGCGCCGGGCAGCATCGCCCAGAGCGCGAGGCCCGCGCCGAAGACATCGACGATGGCGAGCGCCGTCTGGGCGATGAAATCGCGGCGCGTCGGCACGTTGAACGCGAGCCACTTCCAGCGCGAACGCAGCGTGCGCTGCTCGCGTCCGCAGAAGACGAGCATCGCGACGAATACGGCGAGAAGCGCCGCGCCGATCGCGCGCAGTATCGCCGGGGAAAGGTGCATCATGCCGGCGAGCGTGCCCGCCGAAGCGACCATGCCGACGGCCGTCATGAACGCCAGCGACAGCGCGAGCGTCACGCCCGTGAAAATCGACAGGCGGCCCACTTGCGCCGCAGTGACGTCCGCGGCGCCGTACACGCGGCAGCGCACCGCACCGCCCGTCAGCGCGCCGAAGCCGGTGACGTTGCCGAGCGCGGAACCGACCGTCGCGCCGACCCACAGCAGCGAGCGCGGCACGGTCACGCCGATATGACGCAAGCCGATCGCGTCGCGCCCGACAAGCGCGGCGAAACTGAGCGCCGTCGCGAACAGCGCCCCGCCCCACGCTTGCGGCGTGAGCAGGCGCAGGGAACGGACGACGGACTTGTAATCGACCGAATGCGACAGATGCTGGAACACGACGAGCAGCAGCGCGCACACGACGACCGTCAGCGCGGGCGCCGCGAAGCGCTGCAAATCGGGAAAGGCGCCTTGGGAATCTCCGGGCGTGGAGTGGGCGCGAAGCCGGGCGAACAACTTTCTGCGAGACATGCGTTATGTGATCTTGCTGGCGCCGCAGCCTGACGATGAAACCGCCGGCTGCCGCGCGAATCGTTGTAGTGGGGCCGCGTGTGATGCACAGTGGGCGAGGCTTGGGCTTTCGACCGTTGCGCTCGCGCCATGCGAAACGTTGTGAACTGAGAAACGTCTGTATAACGGCTACGGTTGACCCGACTTGACTGCTATCGACGAAACCGTCGCTGCCGGGAGCGATGGCTGCTCATCGAAAAAGCCGCGTCGCGAACCATCGGCGCAAAGACTAAGCGGATACCGCTCACTGAGGGATCGGATAAATGAGAAAAACTGTCGCAAATGCGTTGATGGCTTGTTTCACGCTTGGTCTCGCCGGATGCGCGACCACGGACGACGCCCTGCTCAAGACCGTGCCGATCGGCTCGGGCACGTCGACTCAGGCGACCTTCGATTTCGTGCGCTGCGTGAAGGACAGATGGACGCCGCTCGGCGGCCCGGTGCGTGAATACGCGCTCGGCACGGATAGCCAGGCCGTGTCGGTGAAAGGCGCGGGCGGCGCGTCGATGGTGCTCGTCGTCGCGCAACCCGCCGCGCGAGGCACCGGCTATACGATCTACGGCGAAATCGCGGCGAGCCGGTACGTGACGGCCACTCACCTGTGCGACTGAAGCGTCGCGCTTACGAGGACTTGCCGTTGCGCAGGTCTTCGCCCGCCAGATGCGTGCCGACGATGCGCCCGATCAGATAGCCGTCGGAAGCACACGCGTTCGTGCGCTCCTTGCCGTTCCACTGGATTTTGTAGTCGTCGTCTTGAGAGTGGACGGCGGAGGCGTCGAACTTGACGAGCTTGCGCTTGGGCGGCTTGCCGCCGCTGTTGCGCATTTCCTCGCCGACGAGCCGGTTCCAGGTCAGCGCGTAGCCATAGCGGACGCCATCGGCAAAAGCCGCGTTGTCGCAGACCTGAGCGGGCGGCGTCACCTTGACCGTCATGCGATACCCGCTCGCCCCGCCGACGACGATGCGCTGTTCCGTCGGCCCCGGCGCGGGCGCGGCGGCTTTCGATGCCGCTGCGGCGGCGCTCGCGGCCCGTGCCGCCGATGCGGCGGAAGCGGCGGCGGCCGCGTCGGCGCTGGCCTGCTGCTCGGGGAGCGGCGCACACGCGCCGAGTGCGAACGCCGTTGAAATTGCCGCTACACACGCGAAGGCCTTGCCGGCGCCTTTCATTCTGTTGACCATCGACCTGCTATTCACCTGCACTCATCCCGTCTTAGAAATAGTCCTAGCGTTACCTTACCATCCCGGCGTGTAATGCTCGGATTTTTGAGAATCGGGGAGACGCCGTCTGAAACTATGAAGCCGACGACGTGTTGCCCATCGGCATTTCAATTCCGCGCCGCGCCATTTCGACGATCAGAAACGTTCGTCGCGTCACATGAAAACGCGCGAGCAAGTCGCTTGAATATTCCTTAGCGGTGTTTTCGCTGATGTTCATCTTGCGCGCGATGGCCTTGTTCGACAGCCCTTGCAGCAGATAGCGCAACGTTTCGGTGAGACGCGGCGGCAGGTCGAGCGATTCGACCGTCACGGCGGAATGCGTCGAAACGGGCTTCGGACTATGGCCGCCTTTGCCGAGCACGGTGTTGGGCAAGTAGACGCGTCCGTTCAGAATGGTCTTGAGCGCCTCGCGGAATACGCTTGCGCCCTGCTCGCTGCCCTTTGAGATAAAACCGCACGCGCCCTGGCGGATGCATTCGAGGACGGTATCGCGGTCGTCCTGCGCGGACAGCATGATGGTCTGAACCTCGCGCTCTTCCTCGCGTATCCAGTTGAGCAGGTCGATGCCCGTGGCCTCGCCGCGCAGGTTGTAGTCGAGGAACATCAGGTCGTACGAGTTCGTCGCGAGCTTGGCTTTCGCCTGCTCGAAGCCGTCCGCCTCGTCGATATCGAGTAGAGGCTCATTCGCCAGGATCAGGCTTTTCATCGCGCTCCTGGTGAGCCCTTCGTCCTCTACCAGCAATACTGTTTTGAAATAACCGTTTTCCATTGCGAGTCCCCGAGAACGCTTCCGATGTTACGCGCGGCTCGAACGGCTTCCCATCCCTCCTTTCGCAGGGATACCTTCGCGGGTCTCCTAAAAACTCCGCGACTCCCCGCCCGTGCCGGGTTGGGCGCGCGGCGCGCAACGCCGACACTGGGCGCATGACGAAGAGGAGGATGCCATGTCGCCCCGATCAGCCGATCACGAAAGCGAATTCGCGTTGTGGCGCATCAAGCGCGCACCCGCCGGCGCTTCGGCGCGCCGCGTGCTGATTGCGCACAGGGACAAGTCCATCTGCGATTCGCTCGCGCTGCAACTGCGGGACAAAGGCCTGCAGGTCATTCATTCGCAGGACCTCGGCTCGGTGCGCTCGCTCGTGCACAACTGGCGCCCGCAGGCGCTCGCGCTCGATACGAGTCTCGACAGCGAATCCGGCTATGTCTTCATCCGCACGCTGCGCATGGACGCGGATGTCACCGGGCGTCTGCTCGTCGCGATGAGCAACGTATGGCCCGCCGATTCCATCGAATCGCTGAAAGACGCCGGCTTCGACGCGCATTGCCGCCGGCCGTGTTCGACATGGCGCATCGTCGATATGGTCGATGCGTTCTTTTCCACCGCCGTTTCCCGGTGAACGCGATGCACTCGACCAACACAAGGCGCTGCGTCGAAGCGCGCGTCAGGCGGCGCCGGCGGCGCGGTTCGCGCGCGGGCCTGCGCCGGTTGCCATCACGAGCGACGCCGATACTTCACTACCTGGCGGCACCGCGACCACACCCGTCCCCGCCATGCCCTGCGCATGGAGGTTGAAACCGTCGCTCACGTGCGAAACCGGCTCGACACACAAATACCCCGCGCCCGCCGGACAATGCACGACGACGTGATCGAGCGGGCCATCGGCGACGAGCGCGAGCGTGCGGCCATCGGCGTAACGCAGCGTCGCGCGGCCGTTCCAGCCGCTGAGATAACGCGTGTAACCGTCGTCCTCTCTCGCGTGATGGTGCGGCGGCGCTTCGTCCGACACACCGACCGCGATTTCCGCTTCGTGACGCCAGAGCGTCGTGGCGTCCAGTTCGGCTTCCTGCGCTGCGAAATACGGATGAAAACCGAAGCCCGCGGGCATCGGGTGCGGGGAACGATTGAGGACGCGCATCGACAGGCGCGCGCCATCGGCGGTGGCTTCGATGGTCTGCATCGCTTCGAAGGCCCAGGGCCAGCCATGCTCGCCCTCGCGATGCACATAGCGCATCGCGATGCAATCCGCATCATGACGCTCGACGCTCCACGCGGCGTACTGGCCGAAGCCGTGCAGCGCGTGCGCCATGCCGGGAAACGTGGCCAGTTCGATACGCGCGCCATCGGGCGCGGGAAACTGCGCGTCGCGCACGCGATTCGAAAACGGCACCAGCGGATAGCTGCCGCCTTTTGGCCACGCGTCGCACGGCCACGCCGACGCCGTGATCGGCACGAGCCAGTCGTGCGTGCCGTGCGCGTCATCGGTCGTGAAACGCGTGATGCGCCCGCCCGCCGCTGGCGCGACGTACACGCTATGCGCGCCTTTCGCGATCCGCAGAAGCGGCTCGGCCTTCAGGTCGATGACCGCGCGCGTCACTATCGCTGCTCCTTCACGCGCGAGACGAGTTGCGTCGGGCTCACGAACTGCAACGCGATCAGCACCCAGATCAGCGTGATGGCCATATAGATCATCGCCATGGCGTCGATGGATTGCGGCGCGCGCACGCCCGTCGAAAAGACCGCGTAGTACAGCGCGACGACGAGCGTCTGGGTCGTCGGCCCGGCGGTAAAGAACGTCAGCTCGAACATGCCGATGGTCCGCACCAGCACCAGCAATCCCGCCGCCAGCATGCCAGGGACGAGCAGCGGCAACAGCACATAGCGGAAATAACGGGCCGTGTTCGCGCCGAAGATGCGCGCAGCGGATTCGAGATTCGGATCGATCTGCTCGATGAACGGCGTCATCACGAGAATCACGAACGGCAGCGCCGGCACGAGATTCGCGAGGATCACGCCAGTCAGCGTGCCGGCCAGATGGAACTTGTACATGACCGTCGCCATCGGGATGCCGTAAGTCACGGGCGGCACCATCAGGGGCAGCAGAAAGATCAGCATGGCGAGGCGCTTGCCGGGAAACTGCACCCGCGCGAGCGCATACGCGGCCGGCACGCCGAGCACGATGGACAGCAGCACCACCGCGCCCACTACTTCCAGCGTCACGAGGAGCACGCTCGACAACTGGAAGTCGCTCCACGCCTGCGCATACCAGTGCAGCGTGAAGCCTTGCGGCAAGAGCGTGCCGAACCACCGCGTCGCGACCGAGTTGACCGCGACAGTCGCGATCAGCAGCAGCACGTTGACGAGAAAGAAGCCCATCGTCGTCCAGACGAAGAACTTCCACAGCCTGTCGCGCAGGCTCGCATGCTGTTTCATGTTCTTGCCGGATCGTTGAGTCGGAGCCGGGGCTTGCCAGGCGGAAGCCGCACGATTGTCGGTAGCCATTATCCCTTGCCTCCCGTCACCGGACCGGTGTAGAAGAAGCGCCGTGCGCCGAGCATGCCCGCCACGACGAGCAGTTGCACGAAGCCCATGACGATCGCAATCGTCGATGCCAGCGAGTAGTCGTAACTCTCGAACGCGGCTTCCGATGCGGCGATCGAAATGACGCGCGTCGGGCCGGCCGGCGCGCCGAGCAGCACCGCCGACGGAAACACCGAGAACGCCTGCACGAACGAAAGGCAGGCGGTCATTGTGAGGCCCGGCAGCAGGAGCGGCAGATAGATCTGGCGAAACTGTTGCCACGGGCTTGCGCCGAGCGTGGCCGCTGCGCGCGCGAGCGTCGGGTCGATGCCCGTCACGTACGACAGCGTCAGCAGAAACGCGAACGGAAAGCCCGACACGATCAGCGAGATCAGCACGCCCCAGTAGTTATGCGTGAGCCGCACTTCGTCGCCGTAGAGATGCAGCGCCTGAACCGCCTGCGGAAACCAGCCGTTCGGGCTGAAGTACGTGAGCATGCCGTCGGCGATCAGCACGGTGCCGAGCGTGACCGGAATCACGAGCAGCGTCGTCGCGAACTTCTGATACGGCGACGAGCGCCTGAGCGCGAAGGCCACCGGCACCGAGACGCCCACGTTGATGATCGTCGCGGGCACGGCGAGCTTCAGCGTGACGATGATGGTCGGCCACATCGACGTATCGGTGAAGAACGTGACGTAGTTGGCCAGGACGCCGCCGCCGTTCATCGGATTGAACGACAGCATGAGTCCATACGCGAACGGATAGATGAACAGCGCGACGATGAAGACCAGCGCCGGCGTCACCAGCCAGCCCTTCGGATCGCGCGGCTGCGCGGGAAGCGCGATCATTTTTCTTCTCCATACACGAGCGCCTTCGACGGCGCGACGCGCAACGCGATGCGCTCGCCTTCGCTGCATTCGCCCGCGATGCGCGCCCACAGCTTGCCGAACGCCGTGTTCACGATGATGAGCGAATCGCGCCCGCCGTATTCGACCGTTTCGACGTGCGCGTCGAATGCGTTCTGATCGCCGGGCGACGCGCGTTCCATGTCATCCGGACGCAGCGCGACGCTGACCTGCTTGCTGTCGAAGCCTTCCATCGGCGTACCGAGCAGGCGCACGCCGTTCGCACTCACCGCGACGGACTCGCCTTGCGAGCCTTCGAGCGTGAACGGCACGACATTGCGAAAGCCCATGAAGCGCGCGACGTGCAGGTTCTTCGGCCGCGAATAGACTTCCTTCGGCGACGCCACTTGCTGCACGACGCCCTCTCTCATCACGACGATGCGGTCGGCCATCGACAGCGCCTCGTCCTGATCGTGCGTCACGTAGATGGTCGCGCGTTCGAGCTTGCCGTGGATGCGCCGGATCTCGGCGCGCATTTCGATGCGCAGCTTCGTATCGAGGTTGGACAGCGGCTCGTCCATCAACACCAGCGGCGGTTCGATGACGATCGCGCGGGCGATCGCCACGCGCTGCTGCTGGCCGCCCGACAGCTGACCGGGCAGCTTGGCGTCGTGGCCGATCAGTTGCACGAGCTGCAGCGCGGCCTTCGCGCGCTTGACCGCCTCGGCCTTCGGCACGCCGCGCATCTTCAAGCCGAAGCCGACGTTATCCAGCACCGACATATGCGGAAACAGCGCGTAGTTCTGAAACACCATGCCGAATCCGCGTTTCTCGGGCGGCAGGATGTCGATGCGCGTGTCATCCAGCCAGATGCCCCCGCCCGTCAACGGCTGCAAGCCGGCGATGCAGTTCAGCGCGGTGGACTTGCCGCAACCCGATGGTCCCAGCAGCGCGATGAATTCGCCCCGCTGGATGTTGAGATCGAGGCCCTTCAGCGCGGCGAGCTGATGCCCTTCCGCGTTGGTGAAGCTGCGCGAGACCGAGTCCAGGCGCAACTGCTCAAAAGTGTGCTTCATGACGATTTCCCGCGCTCTTTCCCGCGCTCTTTGTGCAAGCGGCGACGCCCCTCGCGAGGAGCGCCGCCGTCTCATGGCAATGAACAGCCGATTACTTGGTCTTCTGCGCGCCGATTTCGCGGTCCCATTTCTGGAACGCGGCGACCATCGCCTGCGCGTTCAGCGGCACCACGTGCGGACGGTCAGCCAGCAGCTTCGCGTACTCGGGACGGCCGAACTTCTGGATCACTTCCTGGCTCTTCGCAGGCGCGGCGGACAGCGGCACGTCCTTCACGGCCGGGCCGGGATAGAAGTAACCGTCGTCATAGGTCAGCGCCTGCTGCGCAGGCTCGAGCATGAAGTTCATCAGCTTGTAGAGCACGTCGAGCTTTTCTTTCGGCACGCCCTTCGGGATCACCATGTAGTGGGCGTCGTTCACCCACGTCATGTTGTCGAACGCCTGCACCTTGAATTCCGCCGGCACGATGCCGAGCGCACGCGGGTTGATGTCCCATCCGGTGACGGTCACGGTCATGTCGCGCGTGCCTTCGCCGAGTTCCTTCATCACCGCCGACGTGCCGCCCGGATAGTAAGGAATGCATTCGTTCAGCTCTTTGAGGAACGCCCACGTCTTGTCCCAGCCGTTGATCGGATCGGTCGGGTTCTTGTCGCCGAGTACGTAGGGCAGGCCCATCAGGAAGGTGCGGCCGGGACCGGAGTTGGCCGGGCGCGCGTAGATCAGCTTGTTCGGATGCGCCTTGCACCATGCGAGCAGTTGTTCAGGCGTCTTCGGCGGATCGCTGACCTTCGCCGGGTTGTATTCGAGCAGCGGACCGGCGGGCATGTAGGTGACTTCGAGCCCGTAGCCCTGCGCGATGTCCTGCATCTTGCGCGGACCCGGCGCGTACTTGTCGAGCACGCCGGGGAACACGGCCGCTTGCTCGGGCAGCAGCTTTTCCCACAGGCCTTGCTGGATGCCGGCGGCGAGCGCATCGGTGCCGGTCACGACGAGGTCGATGTCGGAGCGGCCAGCGCCCTGCATCGCCTTGATCTTGCCCGGCAATTGCGGTGCGGGCGCGTTCGTGAACGTGATGCTGGAAACCAGGTTCGGGTACTTGGCCTTGAACGCCTCGAAACCCTTCTGCGTCAGTTGAAGATTGCCCGCGACGTCGACGATATTGATCGCCACGGGATCGGCCGCACGGGCCGCGCTAGTCGCGAACGCCGCGCTCGCAGCGACGCACAACGCCGCCAGTTTCACTGACAGTCCTGCCTTGAAAGCCATGTTGTCTCCTCACTTCTCTCGCAACCGCTGTTGGAACTTCGTTCTGGTTGTTTGCCCCGGGCCGCGCGGACTTTATTGTGTCGGTTTGCGTCCTCGCGATCCGTCATTAGCTCACGAAGCTGAAAAATAGCCAACCCACTCGTCGTATGTCAAGCAAATTGCAAGCGCCTTTGCGTGTTTCCCAAGCGCGCTGAAAGGTGCCTGATCCACGCGCGGATTGGCGCTCCGTGAGACGGTCGGGATATACCCGAAGCGCTTGTTACCCGACTTGTTTAACCGCTTTTAACCGGCGTTTTCCTTTGTTATCACGCTAACGAGCGGTCAAACGCGAGCAGCGCCCGCGCCTCTTGTTCGACGGCGGGCAGCGCGTGATCGGGCGTGTTGCTGAGGAGCGGCAGGATCGGCCCCATGTCGGCGATGCCCGACAGCGTCACGGCATCGTGGAGCACGCGGATCAGCGAGATATCGTCGCGCAGGGTTTCGAGCGGGAGGAAGCGATCGTAGAGCGGCTCGGCGGCGGCGGTATCGCCGGACTTCGCGGCGCGCAGCAGCGCCATCACCGCGTGCGGCGCAATGCAGCCGGAGCCGGTGGTCCACGCGGCGAGCCCGAAGTCGCGCGTGTGGATCAGCGCCGGACGCTCGCCCATCCCCGATACGACCTGCGATGCGGGCACGCTCTGGAGCAGGCGGCGCAGGTAAGGATCGCTGGACGGATCGGCGCGGACGATCGCGTATTTCACCGCGAGCAGCGTGCCGTCCGCGACGAGCGCCGCGAGCGTGTCGACGTCGATATAGTCCTCGCTCTTGATATAGAGCGTGAACGGCATCCCGGCTTTGTCGGTGAGGCGTCTCAGGCCTGTCGCCACGCCCTGCGGCGTGGTGAAGCCGGCGAGCGGAAGGACCATGGCGGTGCGGTATTGCGTCTGCGCGAGGATGGCCGCCTGGTCGAGCATCTTCCCGTAGTCCGGACCAATAGCAGGGATCACCCGCGTCTGCGAATCCGCGCTCTCGGCCAACATGTCAAGCAACTCGCGATACTCGCTCACGGCGACGTGGTAGAGATTCGCATTGCCCCCATAAAGGAGCGTGCGAACGCCGCCTGCGTTAATGTGACGAATCAGCGCGCGGTTCTGGGCGGGTTCTCGCGTGAAATCTGCGCGTCGTGCCAATGGCGGCACGGCCATCACACTCTCGGAGAGTTCGCTGACTGCTATCGGATCGACTTTCATTGCGCCTCGCGTGGTGACTGGATGTGCGCAGAAAGTAACAAGTCCGCTTCAAGTTGTCAAACAACTTGAAGCCAGATCGGAAATCGTGAGAAATCGAAAGACAGTCGTATGACAACTAGTCGCCGAACATCCGGTCGAGCGCGTTTTCGAGGTGCGTTTTCATTGCGTCGGCGGCGCTTGCGGAATCCCTGGCGCGGATGGCATCGAGCACGTCGAGATGCTCGCGCTGGACCAGCCGCTGCCGTTCCAGCGTCTTCACGAGCGACAGATTGCGCGACAGGTTCATGCTGAACACGACCTGCTCTTCGATGCACGACAACGCCGTGATGAAGAACTGGTTCTTCGACGCGCGCGCCACCGCGAGGTGGAACGCGAAATCATCTTTCGCGCCGATGCCCTGCTGTGCTTCCACCACACGCTCCAGCCGATCCCACGCGTCCTGGATGGCGGAAATGTCGTCTTCGTCCGCCTTCGACGCGGCCAGTTCCGCGGCGCCCGCTTCCGTGACGATACGGAATTCGTAGCAGCGCCGGATGTCCGACAGCGTTTCGAGCGGTGCAAAGCGGCGCACATTGGGATCGGGCCGGCGACCGACCGTGGTTCCCGAACCGCGTCGCGTGACGATGATCCCGTCCGCACGCAAACGCGCCAACGCCTCGCGGACAGTCGGCCGCGAAGTGGCGAAGCGTTCAGCGAGCGCGTGTTCGGTCATGAGCCGGTCGCCCTCCTTGAACTCGCCTTCGATAATGCTGCTGAGGATATCGCTGTAGATGCGGTCGGCGAGGCCGTGCGACTTACGCTCGTTCATGTTCGCGCCGTGGCGTGCTTGTCAGGTGGGAGTCGATTGTAAGACAGATTCTGGACTTGTCGACCTGAATCGACCGTCTCAATCGCGGTCCTGCTTCGCCACTTGCCTCGCCATCACGCTCAAAGCGCCAACAACTGCCGCGCCTCCTTCGCAGTCGCCACCGGCCGTCCGTACTCCGCGCACAACGACGCCACCCGCTCGACTAGTTGCGCGTTGCTTTTCGCGAGCGTGTCCTTGTCCCAGCGCACGTTGTCTTCGAGGCCCGTTCGGCAATGGCCGCCCATCTGCAGCGTCCAGTGATTCACTTCGAGCTGATGACGTCCGATGCCCGCAGCCGTCCATGTCGCATCGGGCAGCAGGTTCTTGAGTTGCGCCACTTCGAATTCGAGAATCTCCCGGCGCGCCGGCAGTGCGTTCTTCACGCCCAGCACGAATTGCACGTGGACGGGCGGCTTCAGCAAGCCCTGATTGACGAGATCGACCGTGCTGTAAAGCATCGCGAGATCGAAGATTTCGATTTCGGGCTTCACGTTGTGATCGAGCATGAGTTGCGCGAGCGAGCGCACGAAGTCGGGCGGGTTCTCATAAACGATCGTCGGGAAATTGACCGATCCCGTCGCCAGCGACGCCATGTCCGGCTTCAGGTCGAGCATCGCGCCGCGTTGTTCGAACGATCGTCCGCGTCCGCCCGTCGAGAACTGGATGATGATATCGGGGCAATGCTTGCGGATGCCCTCTTGCAGCTCCGCGAAGCGATGCCGGTCCGAACTCGACTTCTCGTCCTCGTCGCGCACGTGGAGATGAACGAGCGTCGCGCCCGCTTCGTAAGCCTCGTGTGTGCTTTCGATCTGCTCGGGGATCGTGATCGGCACCGCCGGATTGTCCTTCTTGCGCGGCACGGACCCGGTAATGGCGACGGATATGATGCACGGTTCGGTGGTGGTGGCTTGCGTCACGCTTGTCTCCTTTTGAATGACCGATGCCCGTCTTCGAGAAAGCTACTGCGCGGCCGCTTCCGTGAGCAGCTTGCCGACTTGTTCGTCGGTCATCGCGGGCACGATGTCGAGCGAGAACAGGTCGGCCCAGCCAAGCGCCCATCGCGCGATCGGTTCCACCTCGCTGCATTCGCACACGGCGAAGCCGCGTATCGATCCGATCCCGTGCCAGCGCCCCAGCAAGCGCACGCCATCGGGCGGCGCACCGCCGCTTTGCAAGAAGCGTTCGGCTGCCGTTTTCTGCACTTCGGGCAGCGCGGTCCAGTTCACGATGAATAACATGGCTCGGCCCTCCTTCCGGCGATCCCGCATCGGACGCGTCTGCCCGATGCGGTCTCATCCAGTATAGGAGCCGGCGACGGCGCCATCGCAAGCGATGCGCAAGGAGCGGTCCCGCATGGACATCGCTGAGCATGCGATGCACTATCCTCAATGCATCACGACGACAGGCGCGACGAGCACCGGCTGCGCGTACGTGACGCGCACGGCGGGCGCATAGACGGGAACGGGCGCATACACGGGGACGGGCGCGGGCATCGGCGGCGGCGGCGGAAGCACGGCCACCGGCGCGACGGCAGGCGCGACGACGACAGTGCGCGCCGGCACGTAGTAACGCGGCGCGTAGTAGTACACCGGGCGCGGCGGCGCATAAACGACGGCGGGCGCAACGTACGCGACGCTGACGGTCGTTCCCGCCGATGCGCCTTGCGCACACGTCAGACCGATTGCGGCGACGGCAGTAGCACTGAAGAGACGGATGTTCATCATGAATGTCCTCGATCATCGAAAGAAGTGGCGGCTTAGCCGGCCAGCAGAACGATAGCGAAGGACTGCGCAAAGGGTGAGCGCAAAGATGTGTCGCCGAATGTCGGCGATCACGCGCCGCAACGCCGTGAAATATGGCGACACGCCCGGTAGCATCCCTGACATTGCCATCGGCGTGCGGCTCAATAGAATCACATCGACGTTGCGTTCCAATCGAGGAGAAAGAGATGCACAAGATCGCCGCCGTGCTCGCCTGCTGCGCCGCGCTCGCGTCGGGCGGGGCATACGCGCAAACCGCGACGCAGCCGATGGGCGCGAGCCCGCACATCGGACAGGCTGCGCAAGCCATGCCGAAGCTGCAGACGCGCTTCGCGCAGGCCAACACCACGCACGACGGCAAGCTCACCCGCGATCAGGCCTCTACCGGCATGCCGATGGTCGCGAAACACTTCGACGAAATCGACGCGCAAAAGAACGGCTACGTCACACTGCCGCAGATCGAAGCCTTCCTGCGCGAACACGCGACGCAACGCTGAAAGCCCACGGAGGCCGCTGCATGGAAGCCCTGCCGAAGATCATCGTGCTCGACGACGAAGCCGAGTTGCGCAACATGCTTCAGCGTTTCCTGACATCGCATGGTTTCGACGTGCGCGTCGTCGAGAACGGCAAGCGGCTCGACCGCTATCTCCAGCGCGAACCGTACGATCTGCTCGTGCTGGACTGGATGATGGAGCCGGAAGACGGCCTCTCCGTCTGCCGCCGGTTGCGCACCGAGGGCCACACGCTGCCGATCCTGATGCTCACGGCGAAGGGTGATCCGGTCGACAAGGTCGTGGGCCTCGAAACCGGCGCCGACGATTACCTCGCCAAGCCCTTCCTTCCGCAAGAACTCGTCGCTCGCGTGCGCGCGTTGCTGCGCCGCCAGAAGATCGCCGCGGGCGATCCGACGCTGACTTCGCAAGTCATCCGCTTCGGCGATTTCCGGCTCGATCTCGCCAAGCAACGGCTTTCGCGCGGCGGCGAACCGTTCGAGATGCATTCCGCGCAAATGCAGTTGCTGCACGCGCTCGGGTCGTCACCGAACCGCGCGGTCAGCCGCGACAACCTCATCGCGCGAACGCGTGGCCGCGATCACGACGCGCTCGACCGCAGCATCGACGTGCAGGTGTTGCGGCTGCGTCAGTTGATCGAAGACGATCCCGGCAAGCCGCGCTTCATCAAGACCGTGTGGGGTGTGGGCTACATGCTGCTCGCGGATGTCGAATCGTGAGGGTGGCGCCGCGCTCGCTGTTCGCGCGCAATGTACTGCTGCTCGTCGCGCTGGTCGCCGTGAGTCAGGTATGCGCGCTCGCGGTGCTGCTGCATTTCATCCAGACGCCGCGCATCGAACGCGCCGCGGCCACCTTCGCAAGCTATATCCAGACGCTCGATACGGTGCTGCGCTCGACCGCACCCGGCACGGCGCGCGACGTCACTGCGCATCTCGACGTGCGCCGCAATCTTCCTGCCGCCGCCAGCGCGAGCGTCGACGAATCGCGTTTGCGGTTCTACCGGACGTATCAGCGCGAGACGTTCGTCGAAAGCCTGCGCCGTCATCTGCCCGCCGATATGCCCGTGCGCTGGCAAAGCGCCGATACGTCCGACGATGGACAGCAGCGGCTATGGATTCGCGTGCATCTGTCCGGCGAGCCGCGCTGGATGGCGTTGCCCGTTCCCGAAGCCGCGCACGACGATGGCCTCGCGACGGCGCTGCTGCTCTCGCTCGGACTGGGCGCGCTCGCTGTCGCGACGGCGTATGCGATCCAGCGGCATCTGAATCGCCCGCTCGAACATCTCGCCGATGCCGCGCGCCGCGTGTCCAGCGGCGATGACCCGGGCGTGCTGCCGACCGACGGCCCGACCGAAATCGCGCAGGTCAGCGACGCGTTCAACCGCATGACGGCGGCGCTCGCGGAAGCCGAAGCCACGCGCGCGCTGATGCTCGCGGGCATCTCGCACGACATTCGCACGCCGATGACCAAGCTGCGGCTCGCCATGGCGATGTCCGCTGTGCCATCGACGGATGCGGTGTTCGCGTCATCGGCGGAAGGTTATCTCGATCAGATCGACAGCATTCTTCAGCAGTTCATGGATTACGCGGGCAGCGGCGCGAAGGAAACGGCGGTCGCCGGCGATCTCAATGCGCTCGTCGCCAGTCTCGCGGCGGATTTCGCGGGGCTCGGGCATGAGTTTTCGCTATCGCTCGGCAGCATCCGAACGTTCGCGTTTCGTCCGATCAGCGTGATGCGCATGCTGATGAACGTCATGCAGAACGCAGTGCTCTATGGCGTCAGCGGGCTCGAAGTGCGTACATGGACCGATGAACAGGCGAACGCGGCGTGCATCGTCGTGGCGGATCGCGGCAAGGGCCTCGGCACGCAGGACCCGGAATCGCTCAAGCAGCCGTTCAAGCGCGGCGGCGGCGAAGGTCAGCCGAAAGGCACGGGCCTCGGGCTTGCGATCGTCGAACGCATCGCGCGGTTGCATGGCGGCCGGCTCGACTTGCGCGCGCGGGAAGGCGGCGGCGTCGAAGCGGTCATCGTCTTGCCGATGCCGGCATCGCCAAACGAAACGCAGCCGTGAATCGAACGGAGTACCAATCCCGCCGCCATCGCCCATACTAAAAGCGGTGGAACCGGCAGGAGGGAAGAGCATGGCCACACCAGCGGGTCCCGGTGCGCGGCATCACGTCCCTGCCCTGCACGTTCACTTCACGGACACGGATGCGCTTCCGTTCCCCACGCGCTCAATCGCTCGCGGCGATGCGCTGTATTGCGCAGGCGAGCCGTTGCGAAGTCTCTATACAGTGCAGTCCGGCTGCTTCAAGAGCGTGGCCGCGTACCCGAGCGCCAACGACGACGCCGTTCCGCATGCGCAGGTCACCGCGTTCCATCTGATCGATGAGACGCTCGGACTCGATGGCATCTGCACGGGTCATCACGAAAGCGACGCGATCGCGCTCGAAGACAGCGTCGTCCGCATCATGCCGGTCGGCATTCTCGAACCGCTTTGCCGCGAATATGCGCCGATGCAGCACGCGTTGCTCGCGATCATGAGTGCCGAGATCGTGCGCGCGGCGCGGCTCGCGTTGATGCTCGGCACGATGCCCGCGCTCGTACGCGTCGCCGCCTTCTTGCTGGACTTGTCGATGCGATTCGATGCGAGCGGCGCGCGGCCTGATACCTTCGACGATGTGATCCTCCCGATGACGCGCGCCGATATCGGCAGCTATCTCGGCCTCGAACTCGAAACCGTGAGCCGCATGCTGTCGAAGCTGCAGCGCGAGGGCGCCATTTCGCTTCACGGACGGCAATTGCGTATCGTGGATCGCACGCGGCTTGAACGCATCGGCTGACCGGTTCATGGTGCAATGCAACGCATGCCTTAATGATTCGCGCCGCATCCTTGGGCGTCGCGCTTGCGATCCGTGCACGCATGCACGAACAGAGCGCGCGAGCAATGCGGACAATTCATCGCGCTCATGACGCTTGTCGCATCGCCGTCAAAATACGCAGCTAAGCTGAACGAAAAAGCTAGGATCAAGCGCCCGGCACCGGACTTGCTTTGACAGACCGTGCCGCACTGATGCGCCGCACAAAATCTTTCGCATCACGAAGAGCGAACTGAAAGCCATTCAAACAATCGAACCGGGTGCGCGTGCAATCATGTCGACGTGTCAAATCCAGGGCATGCACGCGATTCAATCGACGCACGACGAGCGGCGCGAGACACTTCGAAGTCCGGGTGAAATGCCGCATACAGACCGAACGCTCATGGCCAGCGCGATCGCGCCGGAGCGTCGCATTCGCTGAACTCGATGTTCATGGAGGATGTCATGCGTATCACCGTCAAGCTGGATGGGTTCGAAGGCGCTCAGGACGCCGCCTACGCCATCCTGTGGCTCGACAAGGAATCCCGCCGCTGGTCGCGTGAGGGCCATCAGGCGATCGACGTGCCGGACTGGGGCGGACTGCGCTCGGGTTCGAACGGAACGCTGATCTGCGATCAGCACACGCAGCAGCCCATATGCGTGCTGGAGCAACTCGACGTCGACGCGCCCGACGGACCGAGCGAAGGTCTCGCCGGGCGCGTCGTCTGGTATGTGGATGCGGCGCGTCAGGAATGCGCGGGCCGGTGGCACGTGCAGTGCATCGACCGGGCGCAAATCAAGGCGGAGCACAGCGTATTCGCTGGCGAGGAGGACGCCTGGCGGGTCTAGCCCGCCAACTCGCCGCACGATGGCCAGTCAGGGTTGGTCTTCCGGCATCGGCATCAGCATGACGGCGAAAGACGCAACCCCGACGAGGATGGTCAGCACGCCATAGTTGAGCACGCTCACCTTGTCGAAGACAAGGCCGTGCAGCGCGACGACGATTCCCGCCAGCGCCGTGAAGACCGCGATCGCCGCCGCGACGATCCGCGCTTCGCTGCTTATCATCTCTTTCCCCTTTTGCACCGCACGGCGCCTTCATTTGTTATCGTCGGCGCTGCTGCGGTATCCGTATTGACCTGAGTCAAGGCGGCCCCGCCGTTCTGGTGTTTTCCCTTGCCCCATTTCGGGTGCTTATATTGGTAGTATCGGGGTCGGGATGCGGCTTCTTTGCACTTGCCGCGACCGCACATTGCCGCGCGACGACGCTGGTCTCTTCGGTCTCGCTCGCGGTCATACGGGAAGAACCTGGGAGGCAAGATGAATCAATCAAAATTCAGCGATCCGTTCAGCCAGTTTGCCGCCATGTTCCAGCAGTATCAATTGCCGGGCTTTGATGTCACCGCGATCATGGAATCGCGGCGCAAGGACGTCGAAGCGCTCGCCGCGACCAATCGTGTGGCGTTCGGCGGCATGGAAGCGTTGCGCGACAAGCAAGTCGAAATCCTGCGCCGCACGCTCGGCGAACTCGAAGACATTGCGAAGCAGTTCGCTTCGTCGTCGGCGAAACCGCCGTTCAATGCGAACGAAGTCGTGCAGCGCACCCTCCACAATGCGCTCGCCGACATGCAGGACATCGCGCGCACCACGCAGCAAACGCAGGCCGAGGCCTATGCGCTCGTGACTCAACGCGTCGAAGAGGCACTGCACGAACTGAAGGCGGCCATCGAGAAGCCGCAAAGCTAGGTTATTTCTTTGGCTGCGTCGTGATCTGAAAGATATCGACCAGCACGCGCTCGCGTCCGAAACGGGCCGCGAGCGCCTTCAGGCGTTTGTCCACTGCACGCAGATATTCCGGCTTTGCTTCACTGTCGGGACGTGGAGCGTCGAAGAGCGGCGCGGGCGCCACCGTCAACACGATCATCTCCGCGCCGAAAGGCTTGCCGACCACCCAGTCGCCCATCGCTCCGATGGTCGCGCTATAGCTCGGCGGCGCCTGGTTGTCGCGCGAACGCCCGTTCGGCAGCAGATGAACCACGCTGCCGTCCAGCATGAAGTAGTCGACGTTCACGTAGGAATCGAACGCGGGCGTCATGAGCTCGACGATCAGCGGATCGCCTTCCGTAAGCCGCGTCTGGCTCGATCGCGTATGCACCGACGCGGGACGCCCCGCCTGACGATTGGCCGTCCAGTACGGCGCGAACGTCGTCAGCATGTCGCACTTGTCGTCGGTGACCTGCTGCACGCCGAAGTTCGTCGCACGAACGCCCGGCACGCGGCCGAGCGATTCCTTCAGCCGCGCGAGCCCGTATTTCTCCGACACGAAGCCTTGCACGTCCACCGTCTGATCGTGCACCGACGCCACGAGCGCCGAGCACGGCACACTCGCGAGCACCGGCGTGACCGCGGCAATCGTGAGCGTCGGCGCGGGCGCGGCGGGCAACGCCGGCGTGATCGCGGGTCGTTCGGGCGTGGGCATGGTCACTGGCGCGGCCGTCGTCGCGGTCGTCGCAGTCGTCGCGGTCGAATTGCGGCCCTTCTGATGCGCGAAGAACACGTACCCCGCGCCGGCGATCAACACCAGCGCCATCGCTCCGATAGCGAGCTTCGGCGCTGCAACGCGCTTCGTCTTCGGTTGCGCCGATGCAACCGGCTGTTCCTCGCCGAACTCGTCGAGAAACTGTGCGACGGTCGGCGTCCGCTCTTCCCGCTCGAAAGCGAGCGCGGCTTTCAGCGCCTTCCATTGCTTGTTGCCGAGATTCTCGGGACGTTGCGGCTTCATGCCCGCACTCTTCGCCTGCAACGCGGGCACGCGGTCGAACGGATGTTTTCCGGTCAACAGCTCGTACGCGATGCAGCCGAGCGCATAGATATCGTCGCGCGGATCGGGCTCGCGATGCGCGAGCATCTCCGGGCTCGCATACGCGGGCGTCAGCGCGCCGAGGCTGCCGGGATCGAAGACGGTCGCCTCGGTGTCTTCTTCGGGCCGCTGAATCACCCGCGCGATACCGAAGTCGATGACCTTCACTTCCGACGCATCGGTGACGAACACATTGGCCGGCTTGAAATCGCAATGCACGAAGCCGCGCTCGTGCGCATACGCGAGCGCCGTCGCCATGCCCTTAAAAATGCGGAACATCTCGTGGAATGGCATGCCCCGGAAGTTCGGCATCCGAAGTATTTTCGATAGCGGCTGGCCGGACAGATATTCCATCGTGAGATAAACAATGGCGCCGTCACGGTCGAAGTCGTACACGGTGACGATGTTGCGATGCGCAAGCTGCTGCGCCTTGCGCGCCTCGCGTTGCAACGCGATCAGCGAATTGGGATTGCCACGAAACTGCAGATTCAGCACCTTGATCGCCACATAAGGCCGACGGTCCGACGCCTCGAGCTTGCGCAGATCGAGCGCCTTATAAACGGTGCCCATCCCGCCGATGCCGAGACATTCTTCGAGCACGAAGCGATTATTGAGCGTATCGCCCACGCCCTTGACCTGATCGACTTCGGGAAGCACCTGCGTTGCTTGTCCCGATGTCGCGCCGGTCCCGCCGGTCGCGTCGGCGCCCGCGCTCGCGCCTGCGCCGTCCGATGCGCGCGGCGGTAGCGGCGGCGGCGCACTGGGCGTGACGTGCAGGCGTGTTTCGTCGCGACCTGGCTGATAGGTCGTGCCGGGGTCCGGCGTCGGGCGCATGCGCGCCGTATGTTCGATGCGGCGGCGTATGGCCGAGTAGAGATCGCGCGGCAACGGATTCGCCGCGTTCTCCTCGTCGAGGATCTCGATGAGCCGCGCGCCCGGCGTGCGATCGGCGGCCAACGCGCCATCGACCCCTGCAAAAAACGCGTCGCGCGAACCGCCATCGCCCCGATATGTGCGAAGCGCTTCTCGGAAGCTAGTCATCTGTGCGACTCGTTGCGGCGCCAATCGACCGACAAACTCACTTGTCGTACCAAACAACCCATGCTCGTTCGATACTAGCCCTCGCATGCGGCTTAGGCAAATGGCGTTTTCAGCGAAGAGCGGCATCGCGCACATGTCGTTCGGATACCGACACAACGCGACGGCTGTCGGTCGGGCGAAGGCATTCAATGCGATCGACGCTTTCGCGGCGCGCGGCTTCGTCCACCGCACACGCCCGTCCTGCAAGGAATCGCGGCGTCTGGCGCTTTGCAGCATCACGCATGGCATGGCTGATGCATTGAAGTGGCCCGAGCAGACATGTTGCTCAATCCACCACCGAACGCGCCATGCGCAATCAGGAGAACCGCAATGAAGACGCTGACCATCAAGGACCTGCCCGTCACCGAACAACTCGATCGCCGCGCAATGTCGGCCGTGCGAGGCGGCTCGAGCTATTTCGTGCCGGTCTTCGACATCTCGAAGGTTTCGCTGTCGTTCAACACGCAGCAAATGGTGCAACAGGACCAGAAGACGTTCAACGAGAACGGCGTCAACGTCGCGTTCGCCGACGACATTCACTCGAAGGTCCAGCCGGATCAGAAGGCGCGCAACACGAGCAACATCAACATCGGCGGCGGGCTCGCCTGGGCCTGAGCCGGAACAACGACACCCTTCGCGAGGAGCACCACCATGTCGTCCATCATCGTCAGGGACCTGTCCCACAGCAAGGAACTCGACTGCCGCGCGATGTCCGCCGTATCCGGCGGGCAAGGCTACGGGCCGTATGCCAACGTCGAAGTGAACGTCGGCATCCTTCAGAACCTCACGCAGATTCAGAAGGTCGATGTCACGGCGCTGAGCAACATCGGCTATGTCGGCGCGGGCGTCTCGCCGCACTTCGACATCAACCCGATGCAGATCGGCAAGCTGAACGCATCGGCGTCGTTCTGACGCGCGCGCCGGAGTAGAAGCATCGAACATCGAACGCGGCGTTTGCGGCGAGAAGCTACGGCTTTTCGCCGCCTTTCGTCGCTTTCACGTGGATGGCGTCGCCTCGATGCGATCCCGGCAAGGAGCCGGCCGGGATTGCCTATACTCGAAACGATGCCCCGCAGCACGGCTCCATCACGAAGGAGGAAGCAGTCATGGCCGTCATCAAAATCAGGGATCTCGCGGACAGCGTCGAGCTAGACCGGCAGGCAATGACGACGATCGCCGGCGGCGCACGCGATACGGCGCGTCCGCTGTTTCGCATACGCGCTTCGAATCCCGGGCGGGTCGTCGATTATCCGGGCGTGCCGGTGAAGGACGTGCAGGTGCAGCAGCCGGGGCCGTTCCGCAACAAGATCGTTTCGAAGTGATGCATCAACCTTGCACGATGGCGCCCGGACTCAACGAGCGCGCCGTGCGCCTGACGAGCGCGAGACGCATGCGTTCGCGCGTCTCCCCGTCCGCGTCGCCGGAGCCGCCGAAATAGCGCGTCTTGCCCGCGACGACCGCGCCGGCCGGCACGCCATCCAGATACAGCACGCGATTGCCGGCCAGCGCCGGCACCTTCTCGCCGGGCAGCAGCGTGCCGACGAGATTGAGCGGGTCCACCGCGCTCAATGCGATGAACACGCCTTCCTTCGGCCGCCTTCGCATTTCGCGCAGCACCGGCACCGCTTCGGGCAACGCGAACTGTTCGCCCGCCAGCCCCGCGACGAAGCGCCCGCCGCGAATCTCGCCGCGCGCTTCCAGCCGGTGATAGACGCGCAGCAGATCGCGCCACGGCGGCAGCCATTGCGCCTCGCGCTCCAGCAGCCGCCAGAACACGACGCCGTAACGCCGCAACAGCGTCCGCGCGACGTGCTCGATGTCGCCGTCTCGACCATGCTCTTCGCCTGCGCTTGCTTTTCGCAGTAACGCCCAGCGCCCTGCATCGTCCATTCCGCCGATGAACAGGCCGCCCGTTCGCCCGCGCGATCGGCGCGACAACGCATTGCGCTTCGCGGCGGGAGCGAGCAGCGCGCGCAGACCCGCGAAACTGTCGGCGTTGACGAGTCCGAGCGCGACAAGCTCGCCGAGCGCGTCTTCGAGTTCGGTGCGCAGGAGCCGCGTGTCCGCGAGCAGTTCGTCGAAGAACATCGCGCCGTGCGCGCTTAGCGCGTCGAAGACCCGTTGCGCCCGCGACGACTGTTGCGGCGACTCATCCGCGGCCATCAGCGCGTTCCACGCCGCAAGTTGACGACGCGGCAACAGGACGATCGGCGTGCCGCGCACCGGGCCGCCCGTCGCACGAGCGCGCCCCGCCGGCCGCGACCAGACGATCTTTCCCGCGCGGCAGATTTCATCGAGCCAGATGCCCGAATAATCGGCGATGCGCGCGGGCAGAATCTCGTCCTCCCATGCGACGGCGGGCGCTTCGAAACCTTCGAGCTGTTCGAGCACGGCGAGCAGCGCGTCGCGGCCCTCGCCGCGGGCATCGGGGGCCACGCGCTGCCATTCAAAGAGGAAGCGCATGAAGTCCTGCCGCTCGACCGGCTCGATTTCGCGACGCAGCCGGCGCACGGTGTATCGATGAATCCGCGCGAGCAAATGCCGCTCGCACCACTGTTCGTCCATGCCCGGCGCGCCTGGCGTGTGCGGCGTGAAATGGCCGCGCATCACGGAGCCTTCGCTTTCGAGCCGCGTCAACGCAACCGCGACGGCCGATGCCGGCAGCGCCAGCGGCCGCGCGATCTCCGCCACGGTCAGCGGCCCGAAACCCGACATCCGCGCCCGCACGATTTCGACGAGCGCGTCGTCTTCGCTCCAGGCATCGTCGAAACCGGGCGGCGGCGTGAGACGCGGATGCATCGGCGCATGCGGGTAGACGGCGCGCACGCACGCGAGGCGCTCGACCGGCGTCCACAGCGCGTCGTCATCGGAGATCCTGAGGCGCGTCGCGCGGCCGGCGCAGGCCAGGCCATCGAGCCAGGCGGGCCAGCCATCGCTGGCGGCGGCTTCGGCATCGGTGATGCAGGAGAGTGTCGTCAGGGCTTCGTGCATTTCGTCGGCGCTCGTCACCGACGGCCACGCTTCGGCACGCACGCTCGCGATGGCTTCGGCGTCGAGCGCGCCGAGATCGTCGGTCGATTGCGGATCGGTCCAGCGGCGCGCGAGCACGGCCTGCGTGCGGCGCTCTTCGAGCGGGGCATCGTCCAGAAACGCGTAAGGCCGTGCCGACAGAATTTCGGCGGCCAGCGGTGAAGGCGCGGGCAAGTCGCGCGTCACGAGCCGCACCGCGCCCGCGTCGATGCGCCGTAGCAGCGCAAGCCACGCGTCGCTGTCCATCGCGTCGTGCAGGCAATCGTCGATCGTCTGTTCGACGAGCGGATGCGCCGGCACCTCGCGCTCCCCGGCGATGTTCTCCGCGCACGCGACCTGATCGGGAAACACGGCGGCGAGCAGGTCTTCGCTTTTCATCCGCTGCAATTGCGGCGCAACCTTGCGTCCGCCCGCATAACGCGGCAGCGCGAGCGCGTTCGTCGCGTTCCAGCGCCAGCGCACGCCGAAGAGCGGGGCGTCGAGCAGCGCCTGAATCAGCACGTGCTCGGCCGTCGCCGGTTTCAGATAACGCCAGACTTCATCGAGCGCGAAACTGTGGCCGCCCGTCAGCGAGAGCACGATGGCGTCCTCGGTCGCCGCCGCCTGCAGTTCGAAGTTGAAGGTGCGGCAAAAGCGCTTGCGCAGCGCGAGGCCCCATGCCCGGTTCACGCGGCTGCCGAACGGCGCGTGAATGACGAGCTGCGTGCCGCCGGATTCGTCGAAGAAGCGCTCCATGACGAGCGTATCCTGCGTCGGCAGCACAGAGAGCGCGGCGCGTGAGCGGGCCAAGTAGTCGACGATCTGACGCGCGGCTTCCATGCCGATGCCGGCTTCGCCGGCGAGCCAGGCGGTGGCGGCGTCGACGTTACTGCTTCCTGCGGCCTGCGCGCCATCGCCCTCGCTAAGCCGGGCATCGACTTCCGCCCGCAGCCGCGCAATCGCGAACGACAGCTCATCGCTGCGTCCCGGCGCTTCCCCGAGCCAGAACGGGATATTCGGCGGCTGTCCGTTCGCATTCTCGACGCGCACGCGGCCGCCTTCCACCCGCACGATCCGGTACGACGTGTTTCCAAGCTGAAAGATATCTCCGGCGAGACTTTCGACGGCGAAGTCTTCGTTCACCGTGCCGATCTGCAAGCCCTGGGGCTCGAGCAGCACCGCGAAATCCGCGTTGTCGGGAATGGCGCCGCCCGATGTCACCGCCGTCAGCTTGCCGCCGCGCCGGCCCCGCAGCGTGCCGCTCACCGCATCGCGATGCACGTAAGCGCCGCGCACGCCCTGCCGCCCCGTATAGCCTTCCGCGAGCGTCCTGAGCACCGCGTCGAAGTGCGGGCGGTCGAGCGTCGCATAGGGATGCGCGCGCCGAATGCGCCCGAACAGTTCGTCCTCGCCCCACTCGCGGCACGCCACCTCGGCGGTGATCTGCTGCGCGAGCACGTCGAGCGGCGCGCGGGGAATCGTCAGCGCGTCGAGTTCGCCACGGCGGACGCAATCGAGCAGCGCCGCGCATTCGATCAGATCGTCGCGCGAAGTCGGAAAAAGCCGCCCTTTCGGCAGCCCGCCGACGTGATGCCCGGAGCGCCCCACGCGCTGCAGGAACGCGCCGATCGATCCCGGCGAGCCGATCTGGCAGACGAGATCGACATCGCCGATATCGATACCCAGTTCCAGCGACGCCGTCGCGATCAGCACGCGCAGGTCTCCGCGCTTGAGCCGCTGCTCCGCGTCTAGCCGATGCTCGCGCGCCAGGCTGCCGTGGTGCGCCGCGACCGCCTCCTTGCCGAGCCGGTCCGTCAGGTGCCGCGCCGCGCGCTCGGCCATGCGGCGCGTGTTGACGAACACGAGCGTCGTCCGATGTTGCGCCGACAGTTCCGCGAGCCTGTCGTAGACGCGCTCCCACATGTCGTTCGACATGATCGCTTCGAGCGGCATCGGCGGAAGTTCGAGCGCGAGATCGCGCGCGCGCACGTGCCCGACATCGACGATCTCGCACGGTCGGCCCTCGCCCGCCAGAAACTGCGCGACGCGTTCGATCGGCTTTTGCGTCGCCGACAAGCCGACGCGCACCGGACGCGCCGCGCCGCGCGCCTCGCAGAGCGCATCGAGCCGTTCGAGGCTGAGGCTCAGGTGCGAGCCGCGCTTGCTTCCCGCGACGGCGTGGATTTCGTCGATGATCACCGTGCGCGTGGTGGACAGCATCGCCCGGCCGGAATCCGACGACAGCAGCACGTAGAGCGATTCGGGCGTCGTCACGAGGATATGCGGCGGACGCTTTCGCACCGCGTTGCGCTCCTGCTGAGTGGTGTCGCCGGTGCGCACCGCCGCCCGGATTTCCGGCGCAGCCGCGCCCATCTCCCGCAACTGCTGCGCGATGCCGGCAAGCGGCTCCTGCAAGTTGACGCGGATATCGTTCGACAGCGCCTTCAGCGGCGACACATACACGACGCGCGTTTCGTCCGGCAGAACGCCGCCGCCCGCGACGCCGTCGCGCACCAGTTCATCCAGCGCGGCGAGGAACGCGGTCAGCGTCTTTCCCGAGCCCGTCGGCGCGGCGACGAGCGTCGAGCGGCGTGCATGGATGAGCGGCCAGGCGCGCGCCTGCGCGGACGTCGGCGCGGCGAAATGCGCGCGAAACCAGTTGGCGACGGCGGGATGAAAGCCGTCGAGCGCGGTATCGGGTGAAAAGGATTCGGATTCGGCGGTCATCGGAACATTTTAGGGGCGCTTGCGACAAGGCGCGCAACGGTGCATGTACGCGATCTGGCGCTGTTTTAGGACACGTCCCATCGGAACGCACCGCTTTTGCGGCGATGCTAGGGGGTTTCTTATCGCTCACTCCAGGCCTTCCATGCTCGTCATCAGCCTTTTCTTCGACCACGCACCGGGCGCGCTCGCCAATCATCGCCGCTACGCACGCAGACATGATTACCGGCACGTGCAGATTGACATGTCGCAGCAATCCGGCAGCCCGTCGGAAAAGCGGTGGACGTACAAATACGAGGTGCTGCTGCACGAGCTGAAACGGATCGAGCCGGGCGAGATCGTGTTGCTGCTCAGCGAGAACGCCGTGATCCTCGGCTCGACGCCGCTTCCCACGCTGCTCGACGGCCGCGACTGGCTGCTCAGTTGCGCCGAATCGCCGCTTCCTCAGACGGATATCCAACTCTGGCGCAATACCGAGCGGGTTCGTCGCAAGCTGCTAGAAGTCGTCACGCATTGCCGGTTCGGCGTCGAACTTCCCCCCGACGAAGGCGAGTTGCTACGCGACTTCGAAGCGCTGCCCTCGCGGCACAAGATCGCCGATGCCCATGTGGTCGTTCCGGCCGCGGCGAATCTTGAAAGCGTCTGGGGCACGTGGAGCACGTTCTCGGTCAGCATCGACGACGACAAGCATCATCGGCGGTTTCGCGCGGCGCTCTTCGCGCACATCAACGAACGATTGACGCGCAACATGCCGCTGCTCTCGTTCCCCGGCGCCGAGGCTTGCGACACGGAGCCGCATAGCGTCTATCAGCCGGGCCAGCCCATCGCTGTCGTCACGCTTTACACGCCGAACATCGCGCGTTATGGATGCATCGCCGAGGCGAACTTCAAACGCTATTGCGAGGGGCATGGCTATACGCTCCATGTGCATCGCGAGATTCCGTCGCATCTGAACGATGGCAAAACCGCCGGCAACTGGCTGAAGGCCGCGCTCCTGCGTGAGTACCTGCCGCATCACAAATGGGTCTTCTGGGTCGACGCCGATGTGCTCTTCAACGACATGAGCCGCAAGCTCGAATCGATCATGCAGGGGCACGATACGATTTTCGCCCGCGATGTCGGCACCTGGACCTTCAATTCCGGCATCATGGGCTACAAGCGCACACAGCAGAACTACGATGCGTTCCAGCGCATTATCGATGCATGCGGGCAACTTCAGGACAAGTCCACCATCTACGTGAATCACGGCGATCAGCATTACTTCAACCGCGAGTTCAGGGAGCATGCGGGCTTCGATGCGGCGCACCTCTCGTCGTTCATCGAATGGAATACGCCGTGGTCCTACCGTCTCCCGGATAGCTTCATGGTTCACTACATCGGTGCGTGGCAAGACAACAAAGCCTTGCTGATGGATTACGACATCACGCAATCTGCCATGGAGTGAGCGCGCCCTCCGTTTCTGTCAACAACGCGTCGCGCGATCCAAAGTATGATCAGCGCGACGCTTCCGCATCCTTCCCGGGTACGAAGCCGCAAGACCGACGCTCCACGCAACGCTGACCGCAAGGAGAAGCAAGTGAACGACGACGTCCAGGGCAAAACCGCAACCCCCGCACCGCTTTCCGCCGACCTGTTGCGCAACATCGACGCCTATTGGCGCGCGTGCAATTACCTCTCCGTCGGCATGATCTATCTGCGCGCCAATCCGTTGCTGCGCGAGCCGCTCCAGCCGGAACACATCAAACGCCGCCTGCTCGGGCACTGGGGCTCGGACCCCGGTCAATCGTTCGTCTGGGTGCATCTGAACCGGCTCATCAAGCGCGACGACCTGAATGTGCTGTTCGTGTCGGGCCCCGGTCACGGCGCGCCCGCGACGCTCGCCAATTCGTACCTCGAAGGCCACTACTCCGAGATTTATCCCGACCGCAGTTACGATGAACGCGGCATGCTCAGGCTCTTTCGCGCGTTTTCATCGCCGGGCGGCATCGGTTCGCATTGCACGCCGGAAACGCCGGGTTCCATCCACGAAGGCGGGGAATTGGGCTATAGCCTGTCGCATGCATTCGGTGCGGCGTTCGACAATCCGCAGTTGATCGTCGCAACCGTAGTCGGCGATGGCGAAGCGGAAACGGGACCGCTCGCCACATCGTGGCATTCGAACAAGTTCCTCAATCCCGCGACCGATGGCGCCGTGCTGCCGATCCTGCATCTCAACGGCTACAAGATCGCCAATCCGACGATCCTCGCGCGCATTCCGCACGACGAGCTCGAAGCGCTGTTCAAAGGCTACGGCTACGAGCCGCATTTCGTCGAAGGCGACGAGCCCGAGCTCATGCATCAGTCGATGGCCGCGACGCTCGAACGCTGTATCGGCGACATCAAGGTCATCCAGCAACGCGCACGCGCGAATCCTGGCGATCTTACGCGCCCGCGGTGGCCAATGATCATGCTTCGTACACCGAAAGGATGGACCGGCCCCAAGGAATTCGCAGGGCACAAGGTGGAGAATTTCTGGCGCTCGCATCAGGTACCGGTGCCCGATCCGGCCACCAATCCGAAGAGTCTCGCGGTGCTCGAAGAGTGGATGCGAAGCTACAAGCCCGAAGAACTCTTCGATGACGACGGCCGGCTCGTCGAAAGCCTGCGGGAACTCGCGCCGGAGGGCACGCGGCGCATCAGCGCGAATCCGCATGCGAATGGCGGCGTGTTGCGCGAATCGCTCGATATGCCCGACATTCGCGAGTATGCGTTCGATGTGGAGAAGCCGGGCGCGGTCTATCAATCGCCGACCGTCGTGCTCGCCACGTTCCTGCGCGACGTGATCCGCCGCAACATGAAGACGTTCCGCCTCTTCGGTCCCGATGAAACCGCGAGCAACAAGCTCGATGGCGTCTACGAAGCATCCGGCAAGCGGTGGCTTGCGGAAACGAAGCCGGAGGACGCCGACGGCGGCGCGCTCTCGCCCGATGGCCGCGTGATGGAGATGCTCTCGGAGCACACGCTCGAAGGCTGGTTCGAAGGCTACGTGCTGACCGGCCGCCACGGCCTTTTCGCGACCTACGAAGCGTTCGTGCATGTGATCGATTCGATGTTCAACCAGCACGCCAAGTGGCTCGAAAAGGCGAAGAACGAACTGGCGTGGCGTGCGCCGGTGCCATCGATCAACCTGCTGATCACGTCGCTCGTCTGGCGACAGGATCACAACGGCTTCACGCATCAGGACCCCGGCTTTCTCGATGTCGTTACGAACAAGAGCCCGGGCGTCGTGCGTATTTATCTGCCGCCGGATGCGAACTGCCTGCTGAGCGTCGCGGATCATTGCCTGCGCTCGCATGACTACGTGAACGTGATCGTCGCGGACAAGCAGCCGCATTTGCAGTATCTGAACATGCAGGAGGCGATCGTCCATTGCGCGAAGGGCATCGGCATCTGGGACTGGGCATCGACGGATCAGGGGCATGAGCCAGATGTGGTGATCGCATGCGCCGGCGATATCGCCACGATGGAAGCGCTCGCCGCCGTCGAAATACTCAAGGCGGAATGCCCGAATCTGAAGATTCGCTTCGTCAACGTCGTCGATCTGTTCAGGCTGATGCCCGACACAGACCATCCGCATGGCCTGTCGAATCGCGACTTCGATTCCATCTTCACGCGCGACAAGCCGGTGATTTTCAACTTTCACTCGTATGCATCGCTCGTGCATAAGCTCACGTATAACCGCACTAATCACACAAACATGCACGTGCATGGCTATCGTGAGCGCGGCAATATCAACACGCCCTTCGAGCTTGCGATCATCAACGGCGTGGACCGCTATACGCTTGCAATCGACGTGATCGATCGCGTGCCGGGTCTTTCGAGCACCGCCGCGCATACGAAGGAACTGCTCAAGAACCGCATCATCGAAAGCGTGCGTTATGCGCACGACGAAGGCATCGATCGCGAGGAAATCCGCGACTGGACCTGGAAGGGCTGACGCCATGACACAAGGCATCCTGGTCCTCAACAGCGGCTCGTCGTCGCTCAAGTTCGGCGTATTCATCGCGCGCGATGGCGATGAAGCGGCGTGGCTCTCGGGCAGCGCAAAAGGCATCGGACGCGCGAGCGGTTCGCTGTCGATGCGCTCGTCCGATGGCGCCATCGATATCGCGCAAGATCACTTGATGGAGTCGCAGCACGATGCGTTGCAGCGCGTCGCCGATGCGCTTGCGAGCCATTTGCGCGAGCCGCTGGCGGGCGTCGGGCATCGCATCGTGCACGGCGGCCCGCATCTGCGGATGCACGGCGAAATCACAGCGAGCGTGAAGGATGCGTTGCGTGAAGCGATTCCATTTGCGCCGCTGCATCTGCCGCAATCGCTCGCGCTCGTCGACGAGGCGCAGCGCATCTTTTCGAACGTGCCGCATTTTGCATGCTTCGACACCGCGTTTCATCGCACGATGCCCGAGCGTGCGCAGCGTTTTGCTCTACCGCGCGAGTACGCGGAGCGCGGGGTCGTGCGATACGGCTTTCACGGGCTGTCGTACGAGTCGATCGTGAACACGCTCGGCGCGCGCTTGCCTTCGCGGGTGGTGATCGCGCATCTGGGCTCCGGCGCGAGCCTGTGCGCCGTGAAAGATGGCCGCTCCGTCGATACGTCGATGGGCATGACGCCGACCGGCGGCATCCCGATGGCCACGCGCAGCGGCGATCTCGATCCGGGCGTGCTCATTCACCTTCTGCGCCACGAAGCGCGCGATGCGGACGCGCTCGAAACGCTCGTCAATCGCGCAAGCGGCATGAAGGGGCTATCTGGTTCCGACGACGACATGGAAGGGCTGCTCGCGCGACGCGACCAGGGCGATGCGGACGCCGCGCTTGCGATCGACGTGTTCTGCACGGCGGTCCGCAAACACATCGGCGCATATGCGGCGCTGCTGGGCGGCGTCGATCTGATCGTGTTCAGCGGCGGAATCGGCGAGCATGCCGAGGCGATCCGCACGCAAATACTCGATGGTCTTGGTTTTTTGCATGCCGAACATCGTGTCGTAGCAACGGACGAAGAGCGGCAGATTGCGCGGCATTGCCGGCGGATGCTGGCTCACTGAGTTGGCATTTTGCATGCGGCATGCAGCGCATTGCATGCCGCATGCAATTCGCCGCATCCCTGTTTGTTCACCGCGCGTACTTGAAGGTACCCTGCGCGCTCGCAATCATGAGCCGGCCATCGACCCACGCTTCGCCACGTGCGAAGTACACCGACCGGCCCTGCCGTTCGAGAAAGCCCTTCGCCACGACCTTGTCGCCGATGCCGCGATCGAGATAGTTCACCGTCAGCGACAACGTGAAGCCGTGTATGGGTGTCGAGCCGGTCGTGAAGAGGCCGGTGTAACCACAGGCGACATCCAGCAGCGTTGCGATTGCGCCACCCTGAAGGATGCGCTGACGGTTCAGATGGCCCGCGTGAATGGGCATCGTGAATTCGGCGTAGCCGGCGCGCCATTCGGTTAGCGTCGCGCCGAGTGCTTCGAGGAAAGGATTGTCGAGATCCAGATTCGCCAAGCTACAGTCTCCCTGCGTCGTAATTGTCATGGACGACGAGATGCGTGGTCGTCTCAATGATCCGATGCAAGGGATTGTGCCATCGTGTCGCCGTGCCTGTCGTACGCTGGGTTATGTGCGACGGCAGCTTGGCGAGATTCGGGGTCGGGGAAGTAGAGAAACTTCGCGTCAAAGCGCAAATTGATATGGACTAGGGGCACCGCCCTTGCGCGCCCCGCTAAATAGCGATAGCGCGCGCAAGTCATTACATCGTAAAACGATTAGTTATATCCCCGAACCACGCAAGACTTTTGTTCCTCGTCTGCTTTTTCGCCGGCAAAACGGCCGCAAATCTCGGCAACATATTCCGGCTCGCCACTGACCTGGCTAGAACGATGCGATGCATGAGCCGTCGTGTCGCCCGGGGCTTCGGAGTCTTCCATCCATTCTGCAAAACGCGTGTTGGACATATTTGATCGAACATCCATCTTTCGCCTCCTTTTTTCCTTAACAGTTCCAGAATGCGCCTCTACGGGCCAAGTGGCCCTAGTGGATTTCATTGATGGACGCAGTCCGCAACTGTGCGGATGATTTAAAGAATGCGCGCCTGGCGGACGCTTCTCAATTGCCTGACCTCGATAACGATTCCGCCTGTCTTCAAGCCAGCTAAAATGATGCCTGGCCGTTCGCGGCGACGGCGTCTTAAACGATCGCTTTTACACCACGTTTTTCTCGACGATCGGCCTTCCTTCGATAATGCGCGCCCAGCCAAGCGGCGACAAGTCGAGCGTCGTATAGCGGCCGTGCAAAATCAGTTCGCTAATGCCGCGCCCCGTCGCCGGACCGTGCTGAAGACCGTGTCCGCTAAATCCGCTTGCAAAGATGCAATTATCGATGCCCGGATGCGCGCCGATAATCGCGTTCTGATCGAGGACGTTGTACTCGTAATAGCCGGACCAGCAATGCTCGACGCGCAAGGCCTCGAATTGCGGCACGCGATGCGCGAGCGCGGGCCAGATGACGTCGTCGAAAAGCGCGTGATCCACTTCGTCGAGCGGAAGGTCGTCGGGGTCGTTATCGGCGGCGGGCGAAGCGCCGCAAATGTAGGTGCGTCCCTCGGGCCGAAAATACACGCCGGTCGGATCGATCAACAGCGGACTGCCCTCGAGCTTTGCGGGCGACGATACATTGAAGATGCTGCGTCGCCGGGCACGCACGGGAATGTCGATGTCGAGCATCGCCGCCAGCGAACGCGACCATGCGCCCGCCGCGTTGACGACGGCATCGCAGGCATACGCATCGCCGTTGGATGCACGCACGCGCGTGGCGCGCCGGCCTTCGCGTTCGATGCCAGTCACTTCCGCCGCGACGTAGCGCGCACCGAGCGATAGCGCCTTTCGTCGCAGCGCCTGCACGAGCCCGTAGCCGTCAAACCAGCCCTCGCCGCTTTCACCGAACGCGCCCGCTGCGAGATCGTCGGTGTTCAGCCACGGAAAGCGCGCGCGCAGGCCAGCGGGATCGAGCAACGTGATATCCGCGCCGCGTTCGCGCTGCATCGCATGGTTCTCGCGCAGCGTCGCTTCGCCGGGAGGCGTCGCGAGAAACAGATAGCCGCCCTCGTGCAGATCGATGCAAGGACGCTCGCTATTCACTTCGAGCCGCTCGCCGACCGCACGCAGGAACTCGATACCGTAAAGCGACATCCGCACCGAAAGCGGCGTGGAAAACTGCTGCCGGATCGACGCCGCCGACAACGCCGACGACGAGCGCGCGTAAGTCGGATCGCGCTCGATCACCGTCACTTGCACGCTCGGGTCCGATGCGCGCAGGAAATACGCCGCCGAACTGCCGATCACCCCGCCACCGACGATCACCACATGAGATGCCACACCGCCCCCGTCGCGAGTGAATGCTTCAGCCGAGATTGAAGTCGATGCCCTGCGCCAGCGGCAATTCCGACGAGTAATTGATCGTGTTCGTCGCGCGCCGCATGTACGCCTTCCATGCGTCGGAGCCGGATTCGCGTCCGCCGCCGGTTTCCTTTTCGCCGCCGAATGCGCCGCCGATTTCCGCGCCGCTCGGCCCGATGTTCACGTTGGCGATGCCGCAATCGCTCCCCGACGCCGCCAGGAAGCGTTCGGCCTCGCGCAAGTCGGTGGTGAAGACGCACGACGACAAGCCATGCACGGCGGCATTATTCGCGGCGATGGCTTCGTCGAAATCGGTGTAGCGCATCACGTAGAGAATCGGCGCGAACGTTTCCTTCAACACGATTTCGCTTTGCGCCGGCATTTCGACGAGCGCCGGACGCACGTAATAGCCGCCTTCGCAACCGTCAACCGCCACGCGCTCGCCGCCGGAGACCTTGCCGCCCTCGCCCTTGGCCTGCTCGATTGCATCTTGCATGCGAGCGAACGCCTGCACGTCGATGAGCGGCCCCATCAGCACACCCGCTTCGAGCGGATTGCCGACCGGCACTTTCGCGTAGAGGTCCTTGAGGCGCGCGACGGTTTCATCGTAGATGCTGTCATGCACGAACAGACGCCGCAGCGATGTGCAGCGCTGCCCCGCCGTGCCGACCGCCGAAAAGAGGATGCCGCGCAGCGCGAGATCGCGATTCGCCGTCTGCGAGACGATGCCCGCGTTGTTGCCGCCGAGTTCGAGAATCGGGCGTCCGAAGCGCCGCGCCACTTCGACACCCACCGCGCGGCCCATCTCCGTGCTGCCCGTCGCGCTGACGATGTCCGAACGCTTGTCCGCGACCAGTTGCGCGCCGATGTCGCGATCGCCGATGACGACCGACGCCAGGCCCTCAGGCGCGCTGCCGAATTCCTCGATGGCGTCGCGCAAAATGCGATCGACGGCGAGCGCGGTAAGCGGCGTCTTCTCGGACGGCTTCCACACGACCGCGTTGCCGCAGACGAGCGCGAGCGCCGCGTTCCACGACCACACTGCGACCGGAAAATTGAACGCCGAAATGACGGTGCAGACGCCCAGCGGATGCCACGTCTCCGCCATCCGGTGCCCCGGACGCTCGGACGCGATCGTGAGCCCGTACAGCTGCCGCGACAGGCCGACGGCGAAGTCGCAGATATCGATCATCTCCTGCACTTCGCCGAGGCCTTCCTGAAGAATCTTGCCCGCTTCGAGCGACACCAGCCGCCCGAGCGCCGCCTTCTTCTCGCGCAGGCGATTGCCGAGCAATCGCACGAGTTCCCCACGGCGCGGCGCGGGCACATTGCGCCACGCGGTAAAGGCGGTGCGCGCGTTCGCGAGTGTGCTGTCGACCTGCGCGGACGTGTGACGCTTCACGCGTCCGATGACTTCGCCCGTGATCGGTGAAGTCACGGCGATGTCGCCGTCAGCGACGAGACTGCCAATGCCGAGGTCGGAAAGAATCGATTGAGCGTCCACGATGAAGTCCTTTTGAAGCCGATGCGTTGAGAGGCGCCGCGTGTTTCTGATCAGAAACTTTTCGCTGTCCGGAGACTATACTCGCCGTTGTCCGCGCTCACAATGCAGCCAATATTCGGGTTTTCTCCAGTCCGGACGGCTGACCGTGCGCTGATGTATTATCGGAAACAAAATGCGCCTCGCCTCCATGAACACCGTCCCCATGAACCACTCGCCCGAACCGTCTCTCGCCGATCTCGGGCGCAGAGTGAGACAGGCGCGCGTCGCTCAGAACATGACGCTCGAAACCGCGAGCCGGCTATGCGGCGTGTCGCGCTCCGCCTTGTCGAAGATCGAAAACGGGCTGATGTCGCCGACTTTCGACGTATTGCAGAAGATCGTGCGCGGCTTGCGGATCGATCTGGGCGAACTGTTCGGCAGCGCAAGCGCGCCCACCGCGAGCGGCCGCCGCGCGCTCACGCGCCGTAACGAAGGCCAGCGCCATGCGTATCGCGGCTATCAGATGGAATTGCTCGCCACCGATCTCGCGCACAAGGCGATGCTGCCGTTTCGCATTCGCATCTCGGCGCACACGCTCGACGCGTTCGACGACTGGGGCCGTCACGAAGGCGAGGAATTTCTCTATGTGATCAGCGGCAGCGTGTGTCTTTATTCGGAACTGTACGCGCCGACGCATCTGAACGCCGGCGACAGTCTCTACTTCGACAGCCGCACGGGTCACGCCGCGATTTCAACCAGCGAGGAAGACGCGGAAGTGCTCTGGATGGCGACCGGCGGCGGCGTGCCGCCCGCCGCTCAGTAGCGTTTCGCGTTCGTTCGGCCTTCGGCGTTCGTGGCCCGTTCGATCGCTTCGAGGTTTTGCGGATACGGGTAGTTCAGTCCGAGCAACTGGCGCATCGTCTTGCTTGCGCGCTTCACGAACGCTTCGCCGACCATCGCGCGCAGGTCTTCCATCGGCTTCACGAATTTCGGCAGGTATTGGATCAGGACGGCGCTGCGGTCGCGCGTGCTGTGATTGGGCATCGCGCAATGCCAGGTTGCGCCGAAGAACACGATGGCGTCGCCCGGTTCCGCCTCCATGCGTGCCGCCCGCTCGTAGAATCGATCATTTTCGTTCGGATACCGAAGCGTATGCTGCGTATGCGGCACGAACGCCGTTGCGCCGGTTTCGGCGGTGAACGGATCGAGCGGAATGGTCACTTGCGCGTTGAGCGGAAAGCTCGCGTTGATCCCGGCTGGAAACGTAGCGGGCATGTGATAGTCCCAGTACGGATAGTCGATGTGCGGCTCCTGTCCCGGCCCGCCCGGCAGAATGCGGTTTGCCGCGATGGAGCCCATGATGAAGTCGTCGCCGAGAAAGCGCCGCATCGCCGCGACGATGCTTTCCTGCTCGGCCATCTGCGAGAACACGTCGCCTTTCGCGAGCAGGTTCCATACGCGGCGCTGCAAGTGCAGCGTGTCGTCTTGCGCGGCCTGCCCCTGAAAATGCGTGACCGTCTGCGCGCGATCATCGGACTGCGCCATGACGATCCGCCGCGCCTCGTCGATCTGCGCCGCGCTGAACAAGCCTCGCACGCAGATGGCGCCGGGACCGTTCAGGAGGGCATCGACGGCGAGTTCGGGAGTGAAGGCTGCGGGATCGACTCGTTGCACGGAGGTCTCCTGGATGCGTTTCTGTGGAGCGCTTCAGTCGAACATGTAACGCTGGCGCGCGTGCGCGACGTGGTGACTTCGAGTCACGCAAACCATGATACTGCACGGTCGACGACCGTTCGGCCAATCGAACGCCGTCAAACCGCCGTCTTGCGCTTCTTTCCTTCCGTGCGCGCCGGTTCGGGAGCATCGGGCTTCGTCGCGGAACGCTTGAAGTACGGCGAGCTCAACGTCGCGGCTCCCATATCCGACGCCGCCTCCAGCAACGCAGGCGCAAGTTCCTTCAGACGCGCGTCGGGCAGGCGGCTCGTCGGTCCCGCGAGACTCACGACGCCGACGACCGCGCCCGTCACCGGATGATGAATCGGCGCGGCCATCGACGTCATGCCGGCCTCGTACGTCTCGCTCGCGATGCCATAGCCGCGCTTTCGCGCCGCGTGCAGATCCGCGAGAAATTGCTGAATGGTCTTGGGCGCCTTCGGGCCGCCTTGTCCCGGCTTGCCTAGCCCGCCCTGCTTCGACACGAGCGCGAGCGCCTCTTCATCCGACAACGACGAAAGCCACGCCTGCCCGCTCGCGGTGCAATGCAACGGCGGCTGGCTGCCCATGTCGGGGTCGTAGCGCAGGCCGGACTTCGCGCCCTGCGCCTTGCCGACAAACGTAATCTGATCGTCCTCGACGACGCCGAGCCGCGCCAGTTCCCCCGATGCCGCCGCGAGACGGTCCAGCACCGGCTGCGAGACATCGAGCACGCCGCCCGTCGACAGATAGATGAGCGCCAGCGACACGAGCTTCAGCGCGAGCATGTACTCGCCGTGATCTTTGTCCTGACGCACGTAGCCTTCGTCGATCAGCATCGCGAGCAGCCGATGCGTGCCGCTGCGCGGAATGTTGAGCGTATCCGCGATGGTCGCGAGCGGCATGCGCCCGCCGTTCTTCGCGAGCAATTCGATGATCGACAACGCGCGCTCGAGGTTTCCTGCCATTTAGTTTCTCGTTCGAAATGTCCTGTTCGGAATGAGAACACGATTCCACCACGGAATTCAACCGTACGTCGCGTCGAGCACCGTTATCGTCGCTTCGCGCAGACGCTTTGCGCGTTCGAGCGCCGTCGTGGTCTTGGCCCATTCGTCCATCGGCGCTTCGATGGAAATTGGCAAATCGTCCGGCAGCGCGCGAAGAATGCCAGCAAGGTCGATGGCGCCTTCGCCCGGAATCATCCGCGCGCAGCGAGCCTGATGCAGCAGCGTCGCGAGATCGGCCGGGCGCTCGGCGGGCGCGTCGCAGAACTGGAGATAGCCGAAATACTCACGCGGCAGCGCACGCAACGCATCGACGGACGACTCCGCGCGGTCGAAGTGGATCGGATCGACGATCAGCCCGGTGTTTGCGCGCCCCGTCGCTTTCACGATGCGTGCGCCTTGCTCGATGTCCTTCACGTCGGTCCAGGGCATCGGCTCCAGGCTCGGCGCGAGACCGTAGGTCCTGGCGATATCGCACAGTTGCGCAAGCCGGTCGACGGTGCGCGCCTCATCGCGATCGTTGCCCGCGACCAGCACGAAGTGCGCGCCCAGTTCGGCGGCGGTTTCGAGCATCGGCTCGTACGCGGTCACATCGGTATCGGGCCGGAGCCGCAGAATTTCGGCATCGAGCACGCGGATGCCGGTGTCGCGCAGCGCCGCGAGCGTTTCGCGCTTGAGCCGCGTCGCGCCGATGATCTCGTGCCGAACCTCCGTGTCCGTCGCGGGCAAGAGCCGCAGGCCGACGAAATCGTAACCCGCCCGCGCCGCGCACTCGACCATCTGCGGCGGCGTCAGTTCGAGCACCGTGAGTGCGGAAAGCGACAGCTTGCGTGTTGGCGTCGTCATTTCGCGGGCCTCAGCGCAGCGGCGAAAACGGCGCGGGCACGTAGATGGTCGATTCCATCGTCGTGAGATGCGCCGGCCCGCCCTTCGGCGGCCAGATGCCGTCTTTCACCGCCTCCGCGCGAATGCGCGAGCGTTCGTCCACCGACTTGTACGGCCAGATGTTGAGGAAGCGCGGCACCGCGCCGTCGAGTGCGAACATCGCGCCGATCAGCGGCGAGCGCTTCGTGCGCTCGGGGACGGCCTTTTCCCACGCGTCGATGGTGTGCTGCAGGCTCGCGAGCTTCGTGCCATAGACGCGCATCTCGTAGATGCCGCCGTGCACGGCCGGCTGGATCGGCGGGAGAAACGGGAACATCGCGTAGCTGTTCACTTCGACATCGGTGACGAACTCGCCGCAGCCGAACGGATTGCCTTCGAGAAGAAGCCGTCTGCGTTCGCCGATCAGGGCCGCTTCCGATTCGAAGCCGCGCAGCACCATCACCTTGCCGAGCGCGCCGATATCGGAATACCAGCAGCCGAGCAGCGTCGAACCGGGCTGCGCGGCGCTTGCCTGAATGTGCTCGAACACCTGCGCGTTGGCGCCGATCTTCACGGTGAGCGTGACTGTGTCGTACAGATTCATGGGATCGTCCTTGCGTGACTGGATAGAGAGAGTGCGTTATCAGTATTGGTATCGGCGTCGGTATCGGCGGGACGAGCGAGGTCGTGGCCCGCGAGATAGCCGAACGTCATCGCCGGTCCAAGCGTGATGCCGCCCGCCGGATAGTGGCCGCCCATCATGCTGGCCGCGTCGTTGCCCACGGCGTAGAGACCGGGAATCGGCGTGCGGGTCGCATCGAGAACGCGGGCGCGCGAATCGGTGGCGAGGCCCGCGAAGGTCCCCAGACTGCCGGGCAGCACCTTGACCGCATGAAACGGGCCATCGACGATCGGCGCGACGCACGGATTCGGCTCGTGCGACGCATCGCCCTGTATCCGGTTGTAGGGCGTCGAGCCTTTGTGGAAGTGCGGATCGGCGCCGTCTTTCGCATGCGCGTTGTAGGCCGCGATGGTTTCGCTCAATGCGCGGGCGTCGATGCCGCATTGGCGGGCGAGCGCCTCGATCGTCGGCGCGGTTTTCAGATAGCCGGTGCGCTCATGGCGATGCAGCGGAAACGGGAACGGCTTCGCCGCGCCCAGCCCGTAGCGCCGTTGAAACCGGTGATCGCAGACGAGCCACGCGCATGCTTCCTCGCCAGGCGGCGTGGCGTCGATCATCGCCGAGACGAAGTCGTAATACGACGACGCCTCGTTCACGAAGCGCCGCCCCGCCCGCGTCACCGCGATCACGCCCGGCTTTGCCCGCTCGACGAGATGCGCGAACGCGACGGCATCGCCTTCGCGCTTCGGCACCAGCGATACGGGCGCCCACGCCGCCGGCGCCTTCAGCGATGCGTCGAAATGCGCGCCGGCCGCTTCGCCGATGCGCACGCCGTCGCCCGTATTGCTGCGCGGCGCAGCGGACCAGTGTTCATCGCCCGATGGCGTGTACGCGAAGGTGCGCGCGCGCCGGGCGCGGTCGTGCGGATAGCCGCCGCACGCCAGCACGACGCCTCGCCGCGCGATCACATCGCGCGGCACGCCATTCATCTCGATGCACGCGCCGATGACGCGCGCGCCATCGCGTATCAGATCGACAGCCTTCGCACGCGTTTCCAGCCGCACGCCGAGATCGGCGGCAGACTTCAACAGACGCGCGACCAACGCGTTGCCGTTCACGAGATGCATCGAGCGGCCATGGCGCAGCTTGTGCAACGCGAAGGCGGCGAAGCGCTTCGTCACGTGCCACGCGGAGCGCGCCGAGCGCGTCGCGTTGAAGAAGTGCGCGAGATCTTGCCCCGATGCGATCGCCATGCCGCTGATCGTCATGTCCGTGAGCGGCGGACGAAGCGTGTCGATAAGCGGGCCGAGCGCGCGGCCATCGAACGGCATCGCGCATACGGAGCGGCCTCCGCTGCCCGCGCCTTGCGTCGTGTGAAAGTCCGGAATGCGATTGCCGTCGATGAAACGCATCGACGTGTTCCGCTCGAAGAACTCGATCATGCGCGGGCCGTGCTCGATCAGCGCATCGACTTTCCCGGCGTCGTAGTGCTTGCCGAGTTCGTTGCGCAGATAGGTGCGCGGGGCATCGGCATTTTCGACGATACCGGCGCGCCTCGCGAGCGGATTACATGGAAGCCACATCCAGCCGCCTGACCACGCGGTCGTGCCGCCGAACACGTCTTCCTTTTCGCATAGGATGACTGATAAACCCAGCGTAGCTGCAGTGACCGCGGTCGAGAGGCCGCCTGCGCCCGATCCGAGCACGAGGACGTCGCATTGCAGCGCGCTCATGATGTCTGCGCTCGCGTTTCCTCGCGCGCATCCGCATGACCGGCTTCCGGCGATGCCGCCCTCGCCGCCGCATGCCGGCCTGCCAGATACGCAAAAGCCAGCCCCGGCCCGAGCGTGATGCCCGGCCCCGGATAGACGCCGCCCATCACCGACTGCATGTCGTTGCCGCAGGCGTACAGGCCGCCGATCGGCTGATCGTCGCGATTCAGCACGCGGGCGTTCGTGTCGGTGACGAGCCCCGTCGCCGCGCCGATATCGCCGGGATAAAGCCGCACCGCGTAGAACGGCGCCTGCGCAATCGGGCCAAGACAAGGATTCGGGCCTGTCCAGTTGGCGTCGCCGTTCGCGCGCTGATAGTCGGTCGTGCCGCGCTGAAAGTCCGGATCGACGCCCGTTTCCGCATAACGATTCATGCGCGCGACGCTATCCGCGAGCCCTGTCTTGTCGATGCCGAGCTTCGCTGCGAGTTCGTCGAGCGTGCTGGCCTGCGTGAGATAGCCATCGTCGATGAAGGGTTGCAGTCCTTTGCCCCCGGGACGCACCATGCCAAGCCCATACTTGCGAATTCCTTCGGAATCCGTAACGAGGTACGCCGGAACCGACGCCCTCGTACGATGCGCTTCCTGCATCGCGATGCCGAACAGGTGATACGACGTGTTCTCGTTCAGGAAGCGTCTGCCGCTGGCATCGACGACGATCATGCCCGGCTTGCCGCGATCCATCAGAAAGTGCGGGAACACGGCGGTTGTGCCGTCGGCTCGCTTGCGCACGGAGACCGGCGCCCAGAACGCGTGCGACAACGCGCCCTCGCCAAAACGCGCGCCTGCGGCAAGCGCGAGATCCTGCGCGTTGCCGGTATGGCCCGGCGCGCCCGGGCACCATGCGGCATCGGCGCCGGGCAGCATGTCGGCGCGTCGCGCGGCATGACGATTGAAGCCGCCGCTCGCGAGAATCACGCCGCCCGTCACCGAAACGCGCCGCCGCTCGCCGCCCTGAGCGAGCGTTAAGCCTTCGACGCCCCGCTTGCCCGTATGCAGCGCTTCGACCGTCGTGCGCGTTAGCACCGTGACGCCGCGCTGCATCAGCGAATAAAGCAGACGGCCGATCAACGCGTTGCCCATCACGAGCCGCGTGCCGCGTGGCGATCCGATCCGGTCGCGCGCGTGCCGCGCCAGCAGTTTCGCCGCATGTTTGAACGACGCGAGCGATTTCGTCATGTTGAGCAGATGCCCGATGTCGTCGCGGTCGATCATCATCCCGCCCAGCACGGTGAACTCGGGAATCGGTGCACGAATCAGCGCAAATGCGCGGCCCAGCTTGCGGTCGTCAAAAGGCAGCGGCTCCAGCGCCCGGCCGCAGAGCGTCGAGCCTTCGAGTTCCGAAAGGTAGTCGGGATGGAACGGGCGCGCCCGGTATTTCACATCGGAGTTTGCTTCGATATGCGCGACCGCCTTCGGCCCGGCGTCCAGAAACGCACGGCGCATCGCGGCGCTGCTGCGTGCGCCGACGGCGCGGTTCAGAAAGGCTTCCGCCGTGGCCTGCGAATCGTCGCGATTGACGCTCGCCATGTGCATCGACGCGGGAATCCACGTCGTGCCCGCCGAATAAGCAGTCGTTCCGCCGACGTATTCCGTGCTTTCGACGAGCAGCACGCGCGCACCGTCGATTGCTGCAAACAGCGCAGCCGACATGCCCGCGCCGCCCGCGCCGATGACGACCACATCGAATGATTCGTTGCCGCTCAGGCTCGCTACCGTCTCCACCATCTTTCGCCCCTTTTCGGAACTTTATTTGATTGTGGAATGCTATTCCAAACAAGCAGCTCGTGCCAAGCGGTTTTTTTGCGATACCGCGTCAGTACGCCGGTGCGACCGGCGCGCGCTCTCTCGCCGACCGATGCACCGCCAGCGTCGCGGCGAGCGTGCGCGCCCCGTCATCGCCGGAACAGAGCGGCGGTTCCTTGCCGTCGATCACCGCCGCGAAATGGCGCAATTGCTCGTGATAGGGGTCGCCGGCATGCGGCGCGGTGCGCTCGACGGTCAGCGGATCGTGCCAACCCTTCGCGCCGCGATACTCCCAGACATCGAGCTGCGGCAAGGCGAACGACGCATCGGTGCCGGAGACGAAGTGCGTATTCACGCTCTGCCGCGGATAGTGCGCCGCCTCGCCGGCCGCCAGATCCCAGTTCCACGGCGACACCGCGCAGTCCGACACCGTCAGCGTGCTTAGCGCGCCATTCGCGAAGCGCAGCAGCACCGCGGCCGTGTCTTCGACCTCGAAGCCGCGCACCGCGCTCGACGTCAGCGCCTGCACCTCGACGATTTCGCCGAGCAGAAACCGCATCATGTCGATGTCATGGATCAGGTTGATCAGCACCGGTCCGCCGCCGGCCTGCCTGCGCCAGTCGATATCGAAGTAAGGATCGGGCTTGTAGAACGTCGCGAGCGCATTAGCGGACACCGGCTCGCCGATACGCCCGCTCGCGACAATTTCGCGTGCGCGCCGCAGAATCGGGCTATGCCGCCGATGATGACCGACGAGAAGCGGCACGCCCGCGCGACTGGCGGCATCGACGAGCACGCGCGCCTGTTCGACGGTATCGGCGATTGGCTTTTCGATCAGCACCGGGATGCCGCGCGCGATGCACGCAAGGCCCGCTTCGACGTGCGTGGCGTTCGGCGTCGCGACGATGGCGCCGTCGGGCGATGCGGCGTCGAGCATTGCGTCGACGGTGGAAAAGCAGCTCGCGCCGTGCTCTTGCGCGAACGCCTGCACTCCCGCCGATGGGTCCGCCACCGCCACCACTTCGCAATCAGGATGCAGACGCGCGCGCTCCATATGCATCCGTCCGATGGCTCCCGCGCCTGCGATTGCCAGCCGTTTCTTGATCATGCGTATGCTCCTCCGATTCGCTGTACTTGAAAAAATTCGACAGTTAGTTGCCTCACAGGGAAAAACGCGTTTGTTGAATCCTATTCCATTTTCAACTACAGTTTCGTCCACGCGTTGACGAATTTTTTCATCGAGACACCACGCGCTCGCACGCTCGACGACGGGCGCTTCACGGGAGACATCGAAAGCATGGCGCAGGACACAACCTTCTCCGCATCGCTCGATGCGGGCTTGAGCGGCGCAACGCGCGTCTACTTCATCGTCGGCGATCCGATCGCGCAGGTGCGCTCGCCTTCCGGCGTGACAGCGGCATTGCGCGCCGCCGGACGCGACGCCATCGTGATTCCGGCGCACGTCGCGCCCGCCGACCTCGACGCGTTCTTCGCGGGCGTCACGCGGATGCAAAACGTGGATGGCGTCATCATCACGGTGCCGCACAAGTTCAACGCGACGAAGTATTGCGGCACGCTCGCGAGCGAATCCGCCTTTCTCGGCGCGACGAACATGCTCCGGCGCAACGCCGACGGCACGTGGCACGGCGGCATGTCGGACGGCGTCGCGATGGTCGCGGCGCTCGGGGATGCGGGCTGTGAACCGCAGGGCAAGCGCGCGCTGCTGATCGGCGCTGGCGGCGCGGGCTCGGCGATCGGTCATGCGCTCGTCGAGGCGGGCGTGGCGTCGCTCGCCATCCGCGATTTCGATGCGGCGCGCACCGACGCCCTCGCCTCGCGGCTGTCATCGCTCGGGCGCGGTGCGGTCGGCATCGCCGATGACGCGGGCGCGGAGACGTACGACATCGTCGTGAATGCGTCGCCCGCGGGGATGCGGCCCGGCGATCCGCTTCCGATCGACGTCTCCCGCCTTGTCCCGACGACCTTCGTCGGCGATGTCGTGACCAAGCCGCCGATCACGCCGTTCATCGAAGCGGCGCGCGCGCGCGGCTGTCCGACCGTCACCGGCACGCAGATGTTCGGCCGCGTCTGCGATGCGATCGTCGACTATCTGATCAAGGGCTGATTCCTCGCAACGCGCGTTGGGAATAGGACCAGTCTGGTTCAAACGGCCGGCGCGTTCCTGCACCATAGCGCCGCGCCATCGTCCCCTCGGGAGCGCACGCTGGCCCGGCATGGCAGCGGGCCGCACTCATGGCCTGCATCGACCAGCCGCCCTTTCACGGGCGGTATTTTTTTGCCCGACGCCGACGCCGGCGAAAACAGAGGGTCAATCAAGGGTCAATCAAGCTGTGATGAATTTCAACCAACGCATTTTGAAACGCGTGGCGCGCGCAGGCGTCGCCGCTGCCGGGCTGGCGCTGCTCGCGGCATGCGCGAGCGGACCGGGTGCATCCACGGCGATGCCGCCCGATGCGAAGCTGGCGAGCGGCCGTGTCGCCGGCAAGCAATATTTGACGACGGTCGCGACCGGTGCGGCATCGTCGTCGGCGCCGACGGTCGGCGTGGGCGCGGGCGGCATCGGCGGCAGCGGATGGAGCGGCATCGGAGCCGGCGCGGGACTGAGCTTCGACCTGACGAGCCTCTTCGACAAAAGCCCGGAGCCGACGGCGAAGGTCTATCGCTACAGCATTCAGATGCGCGAAGGCGTAAAGCGCGACATCGACAGCACGCTCGATCTTCCCGATGGCGCATGCGTGACGACGATCGATTCCGCGCAGCCGGGTTATCCGCGACTGGCGCCGTCGAACGAATGCTGATTTGAATTGCTGAACGGCAACGGCCCATGCCGCCGTTTCAGTACGGATCGCGTGCTTTATGGCGATACAGCGGCGGCGTATCGGGGCATCGGCATAAACGGGCCGAACCGAAACGCACTGCTTCAAACAGACGATTGAGCCGGTCATCGGCGTTTGCCATACTGACCGAGGTCCAGTTGTCTCCTCACGCGTCCGTTCCCCGACCGGGACAGTCTCGCAACGGACGCGCTCTCGCCGCCTACCACCCCAGGCGGCTTTTTTTTGGCGCAAAGAAAAAGCCGCCGTATGAAACGGCGGCTTCGTCCTGCAAGCTCACATCACGCGCTTATTGCGCTTCGTACCAGTTGTACTGAGCGATCGAACCGATGGGCGGCGTGCCGACCTGCAGCGTGATCTCACGCAGCGAACCGAGCTGGATGTTGCGCGGATCGCCCATATAGCGCCGGATATCGCCGTTGTCGCGGATGTAGACCACCACGTCTCCGGTCAGGCCCGCGACGTTCGTCGTCGTAAGCGGCTCACCCCAGATGTCGAAGAACTGACCCAGCGTGAAGCGCTTGTTGTTGGGCGTCTCGACGTGAATGATGCCGGTGTTGTCGTGCGTGTGCAGCTCGTAGTTGCACGAGCCGGGAAGCCCGATGTTCGCCGGCAGCGCACGCGTTTGCCCGTTATAGACGATCGAGAGATGCGAATGCACGTGGTACGTTTCGGCCATCCCCGATGCGCAGACCACGCCATCCACCGGCGAGCCCGTTCCGCCCGTCGACGTCGCGCCGTTCGGCCAGTACAGGGTGCCCACCGTGCCGCCGTAAGTCAGCGTGATCGGCGTGGTGGCGAGCGGCGGCGGATCGGTCCACGCATAGGTCGGAATCTGCGTGAGCGGCGTGCCGACTTCCAGCGTCACCTCGCCGTTGCGCGGCAGCACGAGGCTCGCGAGATCGCCCGTGTACTTCGTGAGCGTGCCGCCCGTGTTCACCCATGCGGTGACCGGTCCCGTCACGCCTGCGACGTTCGTCGCCGACAGCGTCTCACCCCAGACCGCGAAGAACTGGCCGAGCGTGTATTGCGTGTTGGTCGTCGCATCGATGCGGATCTTGCCGCTGGCGTCGTCGGTGTGGACCGGATAGACGCAGCCGCGCTGCAGAGCCAGGCTCGAGCCCACCGTGCCGATGTTGGCGGGCAGCGCGAGCTGCTTGCCGTTCTGATAGATGGAGAGATGCGAATAGGTGTACGACGCGCCTGCCGGTGCGCAGTTCAGGCCGCCGACCGCCTGGCCCGCGCCGCCGGTCGCCGTCGAGCCATCGGGCCATTGCGCGGCGCCGATCGTGCTGCCGTCGACCACGGCTGTCGCTGCGGCGAGCGTCGGCGTGGTCGTCGTCGGCGTGCTGGCGCCGGAGGGCGCGCTGGCGCCCGAGGGCGAACTCGCGCCGGAAGGCGAAGACGCGCTCGACGAATCACCTCCGCCGCCGCAACCGGCCAGTACGACGAGCGCCGCCGCCGAAGCAATTGCGCTCATCCAATAAGCATGCTTTCCTTCTTTCATGTCTCAACTCCGCTTTTCGTTAATCAAACTCTTGTGGCGAGGTACGCTTTAAACGCACAACGCATTCGACGGCATGTGCACGCATGCCTTGTCCGCGTGAATCGAGCACACTCGCAAAACCATTGAAAACGGCATAAGACAGACGAAACGATTCGTTTCGCTCCGGGCGCGGGTCTCATGCACGCAAGTTTTGCCGTGTGTGGCCTAGACATTCGGTCGATTTAGCCGAACCTGTGCCGAAGGCCACGGAATAACGCCCTGACGGGCGCGGGTTAATCAATCACGAATACGGTGATTAATAGAAACGCATTTCGGCGAGCGAATTCGCCGGTGAGACGAAGCGTAACGTTCAAGCTGCGCCGTCGCAAGTAGAAATGTCCCCATATTCCAGTGCGGGCGGATTTTAACGCGGATTAATCGTTCATATGTTCATACTGGTCGATGGCGGAAGACAAAATAAAGTATTAATCCGCAACTCGTCCGAAAACGCCAATTGACAGCGCTGACAGCCGCATGAAAGCATCGCCGGCGCAGTCTCCTCATCCCGACCGGAGCGCTCCCCATGATCTTCCACGCATCCATTCCCGCCCGTGATCCGAAGCACGTCGCTCATGTGCTCGCCGAACTGTGGGACGGCTTCGCCGCGCCTTTCTCGCCGTTTCCCGATGCCTGGATGGCCGTGGCCGGCGACGATCGCGGCACCATCGTCGAGGTCTATCCGGGCGATCGGGTCATCACGCCGGGCGGCGGACACGAGACGAGCGTGAGTTATGGCGCCGGGTCGATAGACCGCCCTCAATACAGCGCATTCCACATGGCAATCGCCACGAAGCTGAGCGCCGATCAGGTACTGGCGATTGGCGAGCGCGAAGGATGGCGCGCCGTGCGATGCACGCGCGGCAACGATTTCTTCGATGTGATCGAGCTTTGGATCGAGAACTCGACCATGCTCGAATTCCTCACGCCCGAGATGCAGGCCCAGTACCTGGCGTTCGCCACGCCGGAGAATTTCCGGGCGATGGCGGCCGCGGCGACTGCCTGAGTCCGGTGCGGAGCCTAGCCGCGTCGCACGACGTCGCCGCCCGTCACGCGGATGGCCGGAAAGCGGTCCGTCGGCTTCGCGATTTCATCCTGCGAAGCCACGATCTCGAGTTCGTAGCGGCCGGCATCGTAGGTTGTCTTGACGACGGCGTTCACTGCCGCCAGCGTATGTTCAAGCGCATTGCGCAGCGAATCGCCGAGCAGCGTGCGCGCGACGAACACCGCGCTCGTCAGATCGCCGACGCCGACCGGCTGCCGCGCAAACGGATACAACGGCCGCTGTGCGAACCACGCTTCGCTCGCCGTGACGGCGAGCATGTTGAAGGTATCGGCGCGGCTGTTGCGATCGAACAGATGCTTGACCAGTACGATACGCGGCCCGCGCGCAATCACGTCGCGGCATGCGTCGACCGCCTCTTCGACCGTTTCGATGGTCCGCCCCGCGAGTTTCTCGAGTTCGGTATGGTTGGGCATCATCGCGTCGGCGACGGTGGGCATCGTCGTGACGAGGAAATCTTCGATGCCCGGCGCGACCGTGCAGCCGCCCGTCGCGCCCATCACCGGATCGCAGAAGTACAGTGCGCGCGGGTTCACCGCCTTCACCATCTTCACGATCTCGACGACCGCGCGTCCTTGTTCGGTCGCCCCGAGATAGCCCGACAGCACCGCGTTGCAGCGGCCGAGCACGCCAATCGCGCCGATGCCTTCGATCACGCTTTGCAGTTCATCGGCATCGACGACACCGCCGGTCCAGCGGCCGTATTGCGTGTGATTCGAAAACTGCACCGTGTTGAGCGGCCACACGTTGACGCCGAGTCTGCGCATTGGAAACACCGCCGCGCTGTTGCCCGCATGCCCGAAGACGACGTGCGACTGGATACTCAGGACGTTATTCATATTGCGATTCCGGGGCGAGGCATGAGCGATGATCGGCGGGCGTCCAGGCAGGCGACGCCTGAACGTGCTCCGTATTGTGCCGTGCCTCGACGCGCCGCGGCACGGTGTGGCGGTTATAAATTGCGGCAAAGCACGCCGGGTAGTCGCGCGCCTGCAACATCATGCACGACTGCGACGGCATGATGCTTGCTCGAACCGTCGCCGATGCCATGCACTGGTCCGCTGCGGATAACCCGATCAGCACCGCAATAAAAAATCGAACGACTTCAGCACACGAATTCGAATGCGCGCCGGATAATGCAACGATTGCAAAGGCGCGCCGCCCGCGCACCACGCACGGCCATCACACGAGGACCCCCGCACCACCCGCATACACGACATTAACGAACCCGAGTCAAATCAGGAGCTGACATGGAGACGCCGTCTAAGAATCGCACCGATTTGCAAAAGTCGACCCTCGCAATCGTCCTCGCCGGCGGGCGCGGCACGCGTCTCGGGCCGCTTACGGACAAGCGCGTAAAGCCCGCCGTCCACTTTGGCGGCAAATACCGCATCATCGATTTCGCGCTTTCCAACTGCCTCAACTCGGGCATCCGCCGCATCGCGGTCGTCACGCAGTACAAGGCGCATTCGCTGTTGCGCCATCTGCAGCGCGGCTGGGGTTTTCTGCGCGGCGAGTTCAACGAGTTCATCGATATCTGGCCGGCGCAGCAGCGCGTCGATTCGAGCTGGTATCGCGGCACCGCCGACGCCGTCTTCCAGAACCTCGACATCATCCGGTCGATCGCGCCGCAATTCATCATCGTGCTCGCGGGCGATCACGTCTACAAGATGGACTACACGCGCATGGTGCTGGACCACGTCGAGAGCGGCGCGGACTGCACGGTCGGCTGCATCGAAGTGCCGCGCATGGAGGCGACCGCTTTCGGCGTGATGCATGTCGATGAAAACCGCCGCGTCACCGACTTCCTCGAAAAGCCCGCCGATCCGCCCGCCATGCCCGGCAAGCCGGATATCGCGCTCGCGAGCATGGGCATCTACGTGTTCAGCGCGAAGTATCTGTATCACCTGCTCGAAGAGAACATCGCTGCGTCGAGCACGGATCACGATTTCGGCAAGGACATCCTGCCGCGCGTGGTGACGAGCGGCCGGGCGATCGCGCATCCGTTCAGCATGTCCTGCGTCACCTCGGACGCCGATCCGAACGCGCCGGCGTACTGGCGCGATGTCGGCACCGTCGATGCCTACTGGGCAGCCAATCTCGATCTCGCTTCAACGATTCCGCAACTCGATCTCTACGACCGCAACTGGCCGATCTGGACCAACCAGGAACAACTGCCGCCGGGCAAGTTCGTCCGCGATCTCAACGGCCAGCAAGGCGCGATCACGAATCTGCTCGTGTGCGGCGGCTGCGTGATATCGGGATCGCAGGTGTCGAAGTCGGTGTTTTCGTCGGCGGTGCGCGTGCATTCGTTCTGCAACATCAACGAGGCCGTGTTGTTGCCGCAGGTGACCGTGGGGCCGAGTTGCCGGTTGCAGCGCGTGGTGGTCGATCGGGGATGCACGGTGCCGGAAGGGCTCGTCATTGGCGAGGACCCGGACGACGACGCCGCGCGATTCTTCCGCACCGAGACGGGGATCACCCTCGTCACGCGGGAGGCGCTCGACCGGCTAGCGCAGAGGTAGTTGGGCTGGGCTTCGCAGGCGCTCCAGAGCGAAGCCAGATCACTACCGACAGAACCCATGTTGCCCGGACGCCGGAGTAGGCGCTGAAGCGCCCGCTCCGGCGCGTTCGCTGAGTCGAAGTCGCATTGCCGCTTTCGGGCATGAAGCGGCTACTTCGTCGCATGAGGCTGTGATAGCGCGTTCAAGTGTCGACTGCGGCCGGCCGCTACTTCGTCGCACCGAGCCGCCGTGAGACTGCTGAAGCGCCAATCGCTACTTCGCCGCATAAAGCCACAATAAGCCGCTACAACACCCCACCGCGACCGACCGCTATTTCTCGCATGGCGCCGCATAAGGCGGTGAAGCGCCAACCGCAGCCAACAGGAGGATCAATGACCGTACGCGTGCTGCACGTCGCAGCAGAGATGTTTCCGCTGTTGAAAACCGGCGGCCTCGCCGATGTCGCCGGCGCGCTGCCACCCGCGCAATCGCAGTTAGGCATGGACGTGCGCGTCGTGCTGCCAGGCTTTCCCGCCGTGCTCGCGGGCCTAGCCGATCTCGCGCCCGTCGCCGATCTCGGCGGCGCATTCGGCGCAGCCGGCGTACGCCTCGAACGCGGCGTGCTGAAGCCGCACGGGGTCGTCGTCTACGTCGTGCGCGCCGACGCCTTTTATGACCGTCCCGGCAATCCGTATCTCGATGCCGCGCATCGCCCGTACGCGGACAACGATCGCCGCTTCGCGCTGCTCGGATGGACCGCCGCGCGCATCGCCACCGGCGCGGATCCCGAATGGAAGCCGGACATCGTCCACGCGCACGACTGG
>NZ_JFHE01000011.1 GCF_000698555.1 Caballeronia grimmiae
TCTTCGATGTCGTCTTCGATGCGACCGGCAATCCGCGCGCGATGGAGCGCGGCTTCGAGTTCATCGCGCACGGTGGGAAGTACGTTCTGGTGTCGATCGTGCCGGATCGTCTCTCGTTCGCCGATCCCGAGTTCCACAAGCGCGAAGCCACTCTACTCGCGAGCCGCAACGCGACGCCCGAGGACTTCGAGACCGTGCTCGCCGCGATGCGCGCGGGCAAGGTCCCGACTGATGCGCTCAACACGCACCGCCTCACGCTCAACGACGTGCCCGAGAAGTTCTCGACGCTGCTCGATCCGAAGGCGGGCGTGGTGAAGGCGATCGTCGAATGCTGAAGTTCGGCGGCTGAACGGCGTTAGTCAGGGCGGCTGTGCGGATAGCGCGGCCGTCCCCGAGCGTCGTGCCACGGCTCGGCCGTCTTGCACCAGATTTCATAGGCGGGCGGATAGAGCCCGGCTTCATCGAAGATGCCAGCCGGCACTTCGATCTCAGGCACGCCGTCGAAGACGAGATAGATAGGCGAACCGCAGGCCGCGCAATGATGGCGCCGGCCTGTCGGCGAGCTTGCCCAGGCGATGGTGTCGCCGCTGACTTCCACCGCATCGCGTTCGAAGATGGCATAGACGGCGAACGGCGCGCCGTGGATGCGGCGGCACGTCATGCAGTGGCAGAGATTCACCTCCTTCGGCTCCGCGAGGACGCTCACGCTGACTGCGCCGCATGCGCAGTGTCCCTGGTGAATCGGCGTTCGGTTCATGCGGGGCTCCCGATGTTGCCGCCCTCGCAGGATAACCCGCCCTTAGCGCACGAAATACCCCCTGCCCTGCATGCAGTCGCCATAGGCGCGCCAGTAGCGGACCATCGGCGGTTCGGGCGGCGGCAGCGGCGGCATCTTCATGTCGCCGCCGAGCATGGCATCCGAGGCACCCGAAGGCATCGCCACATCCGACGACGGCATCGCCGCCGATGCGCCGTGCGGCGCGGATGCGCCCGCAGCCACCGTGGCCGAAGCGCCCGATGCCGCGACCGCAGCCGAAGCGCCGGATGCGGCGAGCGCGCCTGACGGAACCGCCGGCAGCGGCGGCTCGACCGGACGCGGCGAAGCCAGCGTGCGCGTCTCCGTCGCGCTGTGCTTCGGCGGCGTCTGTGATTCGCGCGCGACGTTGACCTTCGTCGTCTGATTGGCAAAGGCGTAGCAAGCGGCCGTGTCGACGGACTGTTGCCACGTGCTCTGACTGCGGCCGGGCAAGGTCAACGGCTGCTGTGCGAGCGCGGTGCAGGACACCGCGAGCAACGCGAATCCCGCGTAAGTGGAAGGTTTCATTGGCGTGCGTTTCCCCGATGCGGTGTTTTTAGTCGTTGCAGTCCCGCCCGCCGTTCGCTGTTCGGCGAACGGCCGCGAACCTGCGCCGGGCCTGCTTTCAAGGATACCGTGCACGCCGCTGCGCGCGCCACGCCAGAAGCACCGGCTTCTTCCGCCAAATTCGTCTTACCGGGAAATGCGCCGCGTCAGAACTTCATGCCGACGCCCAGACCGAGCACCCAGGGATCGATCTTGAGCGATCCGAGATCGGCCCCGCCCGCCGACGCGCTCGTGCGCATCCAGATCTTCTTGACGTCCGCATTGACGAAGAGTGTCTTCGTCACCTGCACGTCGACGCCCGCCTGCAGCGCGGGGCCGAAGCTGCTGCGCTTGATCGAGACGGGCGTATCGCCGGCCTTGAGCTTGTCGTTATAGAAGTACGTGTAGTTGAGACCCGCGCCGACGTAGGGCCGCACGCGTCCCTGATGATTGAAGTGATACTGCAGCAGCAGCGTCGGCGGCAGCACCCCGACGCCGCCCAGCCCGCCGATATTCGACGTCACCTGATGCCGCGACGTCCCGAGGATGAGTTCGACGCCGATGTCATCGCGGATCATGTACGTGAAGTCGAGCTCGGGAACGATCGCGTTGTTCACATCGACGCCCAGCGAGCCGAGCGCACCGCCCGCGCTAGCTTGCGGCTGAATGCTGATGGCGCGCAATCGCACGAGGACATCGCCGGCGTGGATGCCGCCCGTCGTATCGACACTGGATGGGCCATTGTCCGCCTGCGCCGCACCAGCGAAGAGTGCAGCGCAGGCCAGAAACATTGCTCCGAGACTTCTTCTCATTTGCTTTCCCCGTTGAAAGCCTGATTGTCCGGGGGGCAAGCGAACGAGCTTTTGATGGCCGACAAAACACCGTTTCAGCCGATAGACGCACAACGCGCAACATTGCGCAACGACAAACAACGTGCGCGGCAGGACCGGTGTTTGCTTCGAAACAACAAACCGCAGAACATAGGGAGGACGAGATGAGACCCATATCGACAATGCTCGGCGGCGTCGCGGCGATGCTCGTCGCCGGCACGTTCACGATGACCGCGAGCGCACAGAATCCGACGGCCACGCCGACGCCGAAGCCGTCCGGGCAGCAGCAAACGCAACCGAATTCACCGAAGCCAAGCCGGCTCGATACCGACAGCACGCCGGCTTATCAGGAGCGCAACGTCACGCCGCCGGGCCATGCGGCCACTGCCGCAAGCGGTGCGTTGAAAACGGACCCGGGAAAGACATCGGCGGGAAAGGAGCCGCCGCCGAAGCGGCCCAATGGCATCGGCTTCGACACCGATGCGGGGAGCATGGGCAAGAAGCCCTGAGCCTTGATCGATGCAAGCGGCGCGTTGCCGCTTGCGCTTACTTCTTTTCCGGCCAGGGCCACGTCGCGTAGCGCGACGGCTCCGTCTTCGCGTTCACTTCCTTCTTGACGCTCGGCTCAACCGGCTTGCGCTTGGGCGCAGTCGCCTCCGTCTTCGCTTCGGCCGATGGCGATGGCGCTGGCGCGGGCGTTGAAGATGACGATGGCGATGCCGTCGATTCAAGCGCCGCTGGATGCGCAGGCGCGGCGCTCTCGGCGATTTCCGGCACGTCCTCGCCGAACCACGGCACTTCCGCGCGCCGCTCTTCGACGTAAGAGCGCCAGCCCGCCGCGTTGTCATCGAAGAGATCGGATTTGACCGTGCTCGCGAGCATCGGGCGATTGAGCGTCTCGTCGAGCAGCGCCTTTGGCCAGATGAAGAACGCACCGGATGCGCGCCGGATGAAATCGCGCGGCGTCATGCGCTGATCGACGAAGCCGAGCAGCGTGAAGCTCGCGAGCGCGTCGTTGCCGCGAACCGCATCGCCGATGCTCGCGTAATCGTCGGCGCATTGGCTCAGGCAGAAGACCGTTTCGAGCACATCGCCGAGATGCAGCAGCAGTGCGCGGCGTTCGTAGGGTTCTTGCGTGGCGGCCTCTTTCGTCATTCGCTCTTCCGTTTCGTAAAGGGTGAACAAGGGCGAGCGCCGGTCATGCTCGAGCGCCGCATTCATGACGATTCTAGCGAACCTGAAGCCGCGCGCCATCTGACGCGTTTCATCGGCAGATTCGATACGGTCCCATGTCCACGTGAAAGTGCGTTCTGTGCAGCGCGTTGTAGTCGGGACCGAGCGTCGTATCGAACGAACGGCACGCGCCGTCATGGACGCGGCGCAGAAAGTCCGCGTCGAGCGAACCTGCGTCGTTCCAGTCGTTGAGCGTGATGCGCCGGCCATCCGCGAGGACGAAGCCCGTCAGGTCGATGGCGTTCGCGCTCGCGTGCTGGCTCAGCGCCGCGTCTTTCTGATGATTCACATTGCGGCACGCATAGCTGCCGACATGCTCGATGCGCGCGACGCGCTTGCCGAACACTTCGATCGCTGCGGGCTGAAGATACTGATGCTCGAAGAACGCCATGCCGACCGCGAGCGGACACGTCGCGAGAAAAGGCGCGCTGAAGCGCACGTCCTCCGACTGCGACACGCGCACCACGTCTTTCAGTTCACAGCCGCCTGCGCCGGTCGTATCGGCCATTGGCCGATAGGCGAAGCCGGATTGCGCGAGCGCGGCGTCGCACAGTTGCGCGTCATGCGTCGTGCGCCAGAGCTTGTACGCGGTGAGCGGGCCGCGCGCGGCGCGCACATCGAGCGGAGCAAACGGATCGTATTGCTCGGGCACGGCGATGCGCCGCGAATACACGGCATAGCCGAAGCCCAGCGCCGCGACGAACGCCAGCAACAACAGCCATCCGGCGATTCGCGCGATCATCGCCGGCACCGCGTTTTATCCGGCTGCACTGGCCTGCACGCGTTCGGCGAGTTTGGCGTCGTAACTCGAATGGACATGCACGCGCTTCTTGTCCGGATACGCATACGCATAAGCCTTGCGCAACGCAAGCGATGCTTCGTGGAACCCCGACAGAATCAGCTTCTGCTTGTTCGGATACTGCGCGATATCGCCGACCGCGAAGATGCCCGGACGCGACGATTCGTAGTTCGAAGTATCGACTTCGATGCGCCCGCCGCGTATATCGAGGTTCCACTCGGCGATCGGCCCGAGATCCGCGACCAGCCCGTACAGCACGAGCAGCTTGTCGGCGGGGATGTCCGTCGTCCCGTCGATGTGCTTGATGCGCACGGCGCGCAGCGCGTTATCAGGGGCGTCGAGCGAATCGATCATGCCGACGACGAAGTCCATCTCGCCCGCTTCGACCTTGCTTTTCATCGCCGCCACCGATGCCGCCGCCGCCGAGAATCCGTTGCGCCGATGCACGAGCGTCAGCTTGCGCGCGACGCCGCTTAGCGCGAGCGCCCAGTCGAGCGCCGAATCGCCGCCGCCCGCAATCACGACGTCGCGATCGCGGAAGTCGTCGATGCGCGGCACGCTGTAATGCACGTCGCGATCTTCGAGCGCATCCGCCTGCGCCACCAGCAGGCGCTGCGGCACGAACGCACCGTTGCCGGCTGCGATCAGAATGGCGGCCACGTCGAACACGAGGCCCTGCTCGGTGTGCACGGTCCAGCGATGATCTTCGCGCTGAACCACCGTCTGCACGCGCTGCGAGAGATGGATCGGCACATCGAACGGCCGGATCTGCGTCATCAGCCGATCGACGAGTTCGCGCGCCGTGCATGATGGAATCGCGGGAATGTCGTAGATCGGCTTGTCAGGGTACAGCTCGATGCATTGCCCGCCGATACGCCCGAGCGCATCGACGATATGGCACGAAAGCCCGATGACGCCCGCCTCGAACGCCGCGAAAAGGCCCACGGGGCCCGCGCCTATGATCAGTACGTCGGTGCGAATGGGGCTGCTTTGTGGTTCCATGTGATCGTTTTCCGTAAATGCGGCTGTGCATGCCGTTTCGCTTTTGCACAGCATTCTTCGGTCACGATACAGAAAGCGTTCGCACCGGGCAACGAAGCCCCTGCCCGCCAAGCGGCGATTGCTCGCTCGCTTTGGCTAGCGGCGTTGAAAGCGGCGATGCCAGAGGGCGTCGTGCCGTGGAATCAGAGCGCCTGGAAGTACGGCGCGGGAATGTCGGGCAGGATCAGCGCCCTCCTTCCGTGCGAGGGCCGAAGCGCGCGTAATACGCGGGATCGTCAAGCACGACGCATCGCGCCGCGCCCGACGCCCGCAGTCGCGAGAGCGCGTCTCGTGCCAGCGCGCTGCCGTTGCCCTGCCGCTGACGCATCGGCGCGACTGAAAGCGGCCCGAGCCCGAACCATCGTTCATCGCGGCCGTCGATCAGCACCGGCGACAGCGCCACCATCGACACGGACAAGCGCCCGGCTGCACGAAGCGCATCGACGATCAAGAAAGGCAGCAGCCGTCACCGCATCGCCGGCTGCTCGCATCGGATGTCGAACGCCATGCTCACTGCTTGGTCAACTCTCGCGCATAGTAGTTCGAAGCCGCGTCGATTTCTTCGGGCGTCATGTTGCGCGCGACGTTGCGCATGACTTCGTTGATGTCGTTCGTGCGCGTGCCGTTGGCGAACGCGATCAGTTGCGACTTTGTGTAAGCCGCCGGCAGGCCATCGATCCACGGACTGCCCGCCTTGTTGTCGATGCCGCCATGACACGCCGCGCACGGCGCGATGTTGCGCATCGGCGCACCGTGCGAAACGATCGTCGGCGCCAGCGCATCGCTCACCTTGCGCTGCGCGGGCGGCCTCGGCAGGCTCGCGTAATAGGCGGCGAGATCGCGCATGTCCTGATCGCTCAGGTTGACGGACATCGGCGACATCACCGCGTTGTTGCGCGCGCCCGTCTGAAAATCGATCAGTTGCTTGTAGATGACCGATGCATACTGCCCCGCGAGATTCGGCGAATTCGCCTCGCTCATGCCGCGTTCGCCGTGACACATCGTGCATCGCAGGGCGAGCGTCGCACCGCGCCCGATCGAATTCGCGCTCGCGTTGACGAGCAGTTGCGGCGTCACTTCGACAGCACTGAGCTTGCGTTTCGGCTCGACGTTCGTGTCGCCCGAATACCAGTTGCGCGGCACGCCCGCGGCGCTGCAGATCGCATTCCAGATGCCGGTGAACGACGCATCGCGCTGAACGGATGGCAGCCACACGAAGCCGATCACCGCCGATACCACCGCGATGCCGATCGTCCCGAGCACGCTGGTCGCGAACCAGCGATTGCGGAAGGTGAAGAGGCGCTCGTCGCTCATCGCTGCGCTCCGATGGGAACGGCGGGCACCGATGTGTCCGAGCGTGCGAGAAGCTGCGCAATCGGATAGCCGTAGTTGACGAGCGTGAGGCCGATCATCAGCGCAAGCCAGAGCGCGAAGCTGTTCAGCGCGACCGGTATCGTGCGCGGCTCATGCACCGCGCGGCTGAACGTGTACTGCTCGACGCTCACCTGCGGCGCCCGATGTCCGCGTATCAGCACGACGAAGAACAGCACCGCCGACACGACGAGAACGAAGCCGCCGATCACCGACATGATGACCGATGCCGCCTGATGCGCAATCTGCGGATCGCCGTAGTCATAGAACGCCATGCGGCGCGGCATACCGAGAATGCCGGTGTAATGCCAGGGGAACGTCAGCACGATCATGCCGATGAACCACAGCCACAGTTGCCAGCGCATCAGGCGGATGCTTTGCAGCGCGCGCCCGGTGAGATGCGGCCACAGATCGTAGGCGATCGCGAAGTACATGATGACGATTGCGCCCGCGAAAATCAGGTGGAAGTGGCCGGTGACCCATTGCGTGTTGTGCACGGTCGAATCGAGCTGATAACTCATGTTGATGAGGCCGCCCGCTCCGCCGAAGCCCAGCATCACGAACGAGAACGCGACGGCGAGCATCATCGGATTGCTCCACGGCAGCGCCTTGACCCAGCCGAACGCGCCCTTGCCGCCGCGCAGCCGCGCCGCGATCTCCACCGATGCGCAGATGGTGAACACGGTCAGAAGCGTCGGCACGGCGACGAGCGCGGTGAACACCGAGTGCATGAACTTGAAGCCCGAGCCCACTTGCGGATCGGCGAACAGGTGGTGAATGCCGATCGGCATCGAGACCACGAGGAAGAGAATGAACGAGATGCGCGCCATCGCATCGCTATAGAGGCGTCCGCCGATGGCGCGCGGGATGATCGTGTAATACGCGATATACGCGGGCATCAGCCAGAAATAGACGATCGCGTGCAGCGTCCAGGAGAAGAAGACGCGCGCGAGGCCGGCGTCGATCGTGGACTTCCAGCCGAGCGCGACCGGCAGAATCATAAAGAGCACTTCGATCGCCGCGCCCACCGCCGTCCAGCCCCACAGATAAGCGCCCGCGACGGTGGCGAACATCGGCAGCGGCACGGTCCTGCCGCGATTGTCCCGTTTCCATGCGTGCAGGTTCACCGACATCAGCGCGACCCAGATCCACGATCCGACCACGACGAGCACCACGCCGAGGTAATAGAACGCGCTGCCGATCATCGGCGGATAGAACGTGTAGAGCACGGAGGCGAGGCCCATTGCGACCGGAATCATCGCCATGACGGAACCCACCGCGACGAGCCAGAAGCCGATCCACGCCCAGCGCAGTCCCACGAGCGCGCGCTTGAGCGACAGTTCCGTCACCGCGTAGCCGAAGCCCATCGCGATGAGCGTCGGGAACACGTAGCCCATAGCGGAACCATGAGCCGTCACCGAGCGATAGTAGATCTCGGGATTCTGCAGCCCCGCGAAAAGCGGGCTGCGCGCGAACATCTGCCACGCGCCGAGCAGGAGCGCGACGCCGAACGCGATGAACGCAAGCCAAAAGTGCGCGAGGATGAGGCGCTTGCTATTTAACACAGGACAGTCTCCGCGAATCGGCCGGCAGCTTGTCGGCCATCTGCATGAACTCGGTGCGATCGATCACCTTCACATGCGCCCACATGCCGTGATGCCCGACGCCGCAGAACTCGTGGCACGGCATCAGATGGTCGCCGGGTTCGTCGAACGTGGTCTTGAAGGTCGACACATACCCCGGCTCCAGCATCGAATTGATGTTCGTCTTCGTGATGAGAAAGCCATGCACGACATCCGAACTCGTCGCGCGGAACGTGACCGGGACGCCGGCGGGCACGAGCAGGCATTGCGGCGTGAACGAGTACTGCTGCGCCACGACACGCACCGTCACCGAGCCGTCCGCTTCCGGCGCGGTGCCGAGATTGCTTTCGATGAATTCGCCGGACACGTGCAGCGTTTCGGGCCGCACGGTTTCGACGCGCGACGGCGGCATCATCGCCCAGTGCAGGCCGGTGTAGACCACCATCGCCACGAGCACGACGACGATCGCGATGACGAGCATCGCCCAGCGTTTTTCGACGCGCTCGGCGACTTCGTGTGAATGCGGATTGATGGCCATAAATTCACTGAATAACGCCGCGCGGCAGGAACACGGCGAAGTAAAAGACGAACCAGCTTCCGATGACGATGGCCGTCGCGACGGCTGCGACCGCAAGCGCCCCGCCGGGGCCGCTTCTCACGATTTCGTCGACTGCGTCTTCGTTGGGATCTTCGTTCATGGTGTCGTCGATGCTCAATAAAGTGGTGCGGAGCGCAACTCGTTCACTTCCTTCACCGATACCGGCGCGCCCCGGTTGCCCCACGCCGTGCGGATATACGTCACGACCGCCGCGACTTCCACATCCGACAGCGATTGCGCGAACGGCGGCATGCCGTAAGGCTTCGGGTTCTTGAACGTGCCCGGCGGATAGCCGCCGTTGAGCACCATGCGGATCGGGTTCACGGCGGAACTCATCACGATCGACTGATTGTTCGCAAGCGGCGGGAAATCGGGCGGCTTGCCCTGTCCCTGCGCGGCATGGCATTCGGCGCATTGCGCGTCGTAGATCTTCTTGCCGAGCGGCGAGAGACTCGTGCGCTGCTCGGTGACGGCCTGGCTCGGCGGCTCGGACTTGTCGCCGGCGCGTGCGGGCAGCGCCTTCAGATAGACCGCCATCGCACGCACGTCTTCTTCGCTCAGATATTGCAGGCTGTCATAGACGACTTCGGCCATCGGCCCATACACCGCGCCGCGATTGCTCACGCCCGCATGCAACAGGCCGACGATCTCGTCGATGCTCCAGTCGCCGAGGCCCGCCTCACGGTTCGACGTGAGCGAAGGCGCGTACCAGTTCTGGATCGGGATCAGCCCGCCTTCGAACGCCTTCGACGATACATTGCCGCCGAGCGCGTTGATCGCGGTATGGCACATCGAGCAATGCCCGAGTCCTTCGACGAGATACGCGCCCCGGTTCCATTCGACGGACTGCTTCGGGTCCGGCTCGTACTCGCCCTGCTTGAAGAACAGCGACCGCCAGCCGAGCAGCAATTCGCGCCGGTTGAACGGAAAGCGCAGTTCATGCTGGCGGTTCGGCTGATGCACGGGCGGCGTGGACATCAGAAAGGCGTAGATGGCGTCGGAGTCGGCGCGCGTGACCTTCGTATAGGACGTGAAGGGCATTGCCGGGTAAAGCAGCGAGCCGTCGCGCGAGCGGCCCGTGTGCATCATCTTGTAGAACTCGTCGGCGGTCCATTGACCCAGTCCCGTCTCCTTGTCCGATGAGATGTTCGGCGTGAAGAGCGTGCCGAACGGCGTCTCCATCGGGCGGCCCCCACCGAAGGTCTTGCCCGCGGGCAAGGTGTGGCACGCGATGCAATCGCCCGCGCGCGCGAGATACTCGCCGCGCTTGACGGTCGCCGCGTCGTAGGTCTTCGCTTGCGCTGCCGCGTCCCGGACAGGCCCGCACAAAGCTGCCACGAAAGCCGCGAGGACCGTTACGGCAAGCGCCCCAAGTTGTCGGAAACGAAGCACGTCGGGTCCTCTTCAGTTGTGAACGCTGCCGCATGCAAGCGGCATCTTGAATGAGCCGGCCGCAACGGGCGTCGGATTCGCGGGCGCGGGGAGCGAAGCGAGATAGGCGGAAATCGCGGTGATGTCGCGCTCGCTCAGAAGCTGCGAGACCTGACGCATGCAGTCGAGCGCGACCGTCGTGCGGGTGCCGTAGCGCCAGGCGCCCAGTTGCGCGCTGATGTAGTCCGCATGCAGGCCGAGCAAGCCGGGAATCGCGGGCTCCATGCCGGTCATCGACGCGCCATGACAGCTGACGCACGCGGGCACCTTGCGCGACGGATCGCCCTTCATGACGAGCGTCTTGCCGAGATCGAGCGTCCTGGCGTCGACGGTGACGGGGCCCGGCTGCGGGAACGGCGGACGTTCGGCGGCGAAGTAATCGGCGATCTGCTTCAAGTAGGCGTCGGGCAGATATGCGAGCAGGTAGTTCATCGGCGGGTACTTGCGGCGCCCGTCGCGAAACGCGAGTAACTGGTTGTAGAGGTAGCCTGCGGGCTTGCCGGACAGACGCGGGAAGTAGTCGTTGCCGGTGCCCTCGCCGTGCGCGCCGTGACACGTCGCGCATCCCATCACGCGGGCCTGCATCGTGTCCGGTGCGCGTTCGAGGGGCGCGCCGGCGGCGGTGGCCGGCGGAGCGTCCGCGGCGAACGCCGCGATGCTGCCAAACGCGAAGAGCGCGGAGCACGCGATCCTGGCGCTGCGTTGAGCCACGTATCCCACGTTTCCCACGTATCCCCCGTGCCGCGTTGCCGTTTTTGACTCGCCGCGCACGGTTCGATCTCACGTTCGATCCATGCGCGTGCGATTGTTGAGAGCACTGCAATGGTTTTGCCGATGACGGGTGGTGCCTGGCTTCTCGAATGTTAGGAGGAAGTCCCCGTTTTCTCCAGCCCGGAGATTGTCTCAATACCTGCTATCGATACGCGTGACAAGACGGCACGTTTCTTTGCGTTTAGACAAAGAGACGCATTATTTTGAGATGCTCAACTGATCAGTTGATCGCGCGACTGCCGCGCCGGTGTTGTGCGGCGGAATCGGTGTTGGCTTTATCGAGACAAGGCGGAGCGCATCACTTGAGACCGAGCCGCCGCGCGAGCCGATTCAGATTGGCCCGGTCGATGCCCAGCTCCCGCGCCGTCGACGCCCAGTTCTGACCGTTGCGCGCGAGGGCATCGAGGATCAGCGTGCGCTCGTAGGCGGTCACGGCTTCGCGGAAGTCGGCGCCCGGCGCGGCCGCTTCGGGCGCGGTCGCAGACGCGGCGTTCGGGGTATCGGCGATACCGAAGTCGGCGGCTGTCAGCGTAAGAATGCGCGGCCGCTCGCGATGCGCCGCGAGCGCCTTCAGCGCGCTGCGTCCGATCAGATGTTCGAGTTCGCGCACGTTGCCGGGCCACCGGTAGGTGAGCAGCGCCGACTGCGCATCCGCCGACAGCCGCAAGCTCAGCAGCCCGAGCCGCGAGCGGTTCTCCTCGAGGAAGTAACCGGCGAGCAGCAGTACGTCGCGGCCCCGCTCGCGCAGCGGCGGCACGACGAGCGGATAAACCGACAGCCGGTGATACAGGTCCGCGCGGAAGCGCCCCGCGCGCACTTCATCGGCGAGATCGCGATTGGTCGCGGCGATCAGCCGTACATCGACGCGATGCTCGCTATCCGATCCGATCCGCTGCAACTGGCCGTTCTGCAGCACGCGCAGGAGCTTGGCCTGAATGGCGAGCGGCAACTCGCCAACTTCGTCGAGAAACAGCGTGCCGCCGTCGGCCAGTTCGAACTTCCCGCGCCGGTCCGCCGATGCACCGGAGAACGCACCGCGCACATGCCCGAAGAGTTCGCTTTCCACGAGCGTGTCCGGCAGCGCCGCGCAGTTGAGGCTGACGAGCGGCTTGTCGGCGCGCGGCGACAGCGCGTGTATCTCGGACGCCACCAGTTCCTTCCCCACGCCCGTTTCGCCGGTCACGAGCACGGTCAGATCGCTCGACGCGACGATCGCGATCTCGTCCATCAGATGCTTGTGGCTCGCGCTGCTGCCGATCATCTCGCGCCGGCGCGGCCCGCTCGCCTGCCGGTACACCTCGGCGCGCTGCCGTTCCGCCTCGCTCGTCTGCGCCAGTCTGTCGATGCGTTCCGCGACGCTCACGGTCGCCGCCGCGAGACTGAGAAACGCCTGCAACGAAGCCATATCGATACCGTCGAAACGCGCCGGATCGAGCGCATCGAGAGTCAGCAAGCCCCAGGGCCGGCCATCGACGAACAGCGGACTGCCAAGGCAGTCGTGCACTTCGAGGCGCGCGCCCGCGTGTTTGACGAGGCCATCGTAGGGATCGGGAAGATCGGAGTTCGCCGGAAAACGCGTCGGTTCGGGACGGGCAAGAATGCGCGCGAATCGTGGATGCTCGCTCACGCGGAAGCGCCGCCCCAGCGTATCGCTCGACAAGCCGTCGATGGCGAGCGGCACCAGCGTCTCGCCGTCGAGACGCAAGAGCGCGGCGGCGTCGCCGGGGAAGAGCGCGCGCAGCGTGCTCAGCAAGCGCCGGTAGCGCTCGGTGTCCGGCATGTCGCGCGACAGGTCTTCGATGAGCGGCACGAGCGCGTCGAGCAGGACGCGCGAAGTCATTGCGACTACATCGGCAGTCCGTTTGACTAGAGTCGTATCGACCATAACGATAGGTAATTCGTTGATTATTTGACGATTCTACACTGGAATGGAAACTGTATAGGAATAGGCCGAACGCGAAGCACACGTTTCGCCCTTGTCACGAGGACTACACCATGCTGTCAGCAGAACACCGCGCCATTATCAAAGCAACCGTTCCCCTGCTCGAAAGCGGCGGCGAGGCGCTCACGCGCCACTTCTACGCAATGATGCTCAACGAGTATCCGGTCGTGCGGCCGATGTTCAATCAGGCCCATCAGGCGAGTGGCGCGCAACAGCGCGCGCTGGCCAACGGCGTGTTGATGTACGCGCGGCATATCGACGAACTCGAAAAGCTCGGCGGTCTCGTCGGGCAGATCATCAACAAGCACGTCGCGCTCAATATTCAGGCAGAGCATTACGCGATCGTCGGAGCGTGCCTGCTGCGCTCGATCCGCGAAGTGCTCGGCGAAGAGATCGCCACCGATGCCGTGATCGAAGCATGGGCTGCCGCGTATCAGCAATTGGCCGACTTGCTGATCGGCCTGGAAGAAGGCATCTACAGCGAGCGCGAGAAAGCGCCGGGCGGATGGCGCGGCACGCGGCGTTTCGCCGTCGCGCGCAAGGTTGCGGAGAGCGACGAAATCACGTCGTTTTATCTCGTGCCCGAGGATGGCGGCGCCGTGCTCGACTTCCATCCGGGCCAGTACATCGGTTTGCGCATGCTCATCGACGGCGAGGAAGTGCGCCGCAACTACTCGCTGTCGGCCGCACCGAACGGCCGTGAATACCGCATCAGCGTGAAGCGCGAGCCCGAAGGCAAGGTCTCCGGCTTCCTGCACGATCAGGTGCGCGAGCGCGACACGCTCGACCTCTATCCGCCCGCCGGCGACTTCAAGCTCGACCACAGCGAAAAGCCGCTCGTGCTGATCAGCGGCGGCGTAGGCATTACCCCGACGCTCGCGATGCTGCAGGCCGCGCTCACCGCGACTACCCGTCCGGTCCACTTCATCCACGCGGCGCGGCATGGCGGCGTGCATGCGTTCCGCGCGGTCATCGAGGATCTGGCGGCGCGTCATCCGCAGCTCAAGCACTTCTACTGCTACGAGCAACAGCGCGAAGGCGATCGCGAGGCCCACGGCTTTGGTTTCGTCACCGAGGCGCTGCTCGACAAATGGCTGCCGAAGAGCCGCGACGTGGATGCGTACTTCCTCGGTCCGAAGTCGTTCATGAAAGCGGTGAAGAAGCATCTGAAGGCGCTCGGCGTGCCGGAATCGCAGAGCCGCTATGAGTTCTTCGGGCCGGCTTCGTCGCTGGATTAAGCGGCGTCGGCTTGTCGAGAATTGCGGCGATCCGAGGCACGTGCGCTATCGCGCGCGGTCCGGTTCGCCGCAAGAGGGACAGCGTTACTGGTCACCTGAAATCCTCCGGAATCGGTCATTGGATCACGCCACCTGCACGCCTAATCTGTCGATGTGGCAACGCAGTTCGCACAGTCTCTCAACCGATAAAGGAGCTAACCATGCAACCCCGTCTCGACTTCTACAAAGCCAGCCCCGCCGCGATCAAGGCCATGATTGGCGTCGAAGAGCGCATCGGCAAGTCGTCGATCGAACAGTCGCTGGCCGAACTCGTCCGGCTGCGCGCATCGCAGATCAACGGCTGCGCGTTCTGCGTCGACATGCACACGGCCGACGCGCGCAAAGGCGGCGAAACAGACCGGCGTCTCGCGACGGTGGTCACCTGGCGCGAAACGCCCTTCTTCACCGACCGCGAACGCGCCGCGCTCGAATGGACCGAGGCGCTCACGCTGATCGCGCAGGACCGTGTGCCGGATGCCGTGTGGGAAAACGTCAAGCCGCATTTCAGCGACGAGGATATCGCCGATCTGACCTTGCTCATCTCCGCGATCAATAGCTGGAACCGCTTTTCGATTGCGTTTCGCAAGATGCCCGAGTGAGGAGCGCGCGCATGAACATCCGTCGATGTGTGGCAGTGATGGCGGCGCTCGCAGTCGGAGCGTCAAGTGCGTCCGGCGCGTCGGCGCACGGGGGCGATGAGGAAACGGTCACGCCCTTGATGAAGCAAGCCTTGCCCGAAGCGCCCGGCAAGAACGTATTGATGGCGACGGTCGCTTTCGAGCCAGGACAGGCATCGGAGGCGCACCAGCATCCGGGGTCGATCTTCGCGTATGTGCTCGAAGGGCGCGTCGTGTCGCAGCTGGAAGGATCGGCGGCGAAGACATACGGGCCGGGCGAATCGTGGTACGAACCGCCGGGCGCGCATCACATCGTCGCGAAGAACGCGAGCGGGACGGAGAAGGCGGTGCTGCTCGTGTTTGCGATCGCCGGCGAAGGCGATGCGGTCAAGTCGCCGATTCCGCGTTGACCGCACGCGCAGGTTTCATCGCTGATCGAGGACAACATGGAGAGTCCCGTCATCGGCGGCGCGGTCATCGCGACGTTCACGCGGACCGCACGCGGTCATACCGGCTTGCGGATCGTGGCGGACAGATGGGACGTGGGCACTCGTGATGTCAGCGAGCGCGTTGCGGGTGCTCGGGCCGATCGCTGCGCCAACGGCGCATGGGTTCTGGATTGTCGGCGCGGGTTCGTGCTGGGTTTTCGCCTTCGCGATCTACGTCGCGCCCTACGCGCGACGGCTCACCCGGCCGCGTGCGGATGGCTAGCCCGGCTGACGACGGTTTTTGACAGTCACGCGCGCCGCGTCGGGGACAATGCGCGCCATCGTCAGAAACCTGCTTATTGCCATGAAACGCCTCCGCGCTGTCGCCCTTCTCATCGTTGCAACGCTCATGCTCGGCGGATGCGGTCTCTTCGGCTGCGGGGGCTGGGCCACCAACGGCGGCAGTTTCGGCGGATGCAGCGTCGGCACGCGGTTCTGACGTTTCGTTGAAGCGACGGCGCGATGCGACGCAGATTATCGACGTGCACGAGTTCAGCGGACGCGGGCCACGCGTTGACGTCGACAAGACGATGATTCGCCATCCGAAGCGAACAAACAGAAACCGGTCCGCGCGACGCACGCCGCGCGGACCGGCTTTACTTCCCCATTCGCTAGAACCTCAAAAACCTGCGATCACTCCTTCACGGCTGGCGAATATCCCATCTCCACGCCCGTATCCCGTGCATGCTTCTGCGTATGCGCGCTGCGCATCGGCTTCAGCACGAAGAGCGCCAGCAGCGCGGCAATCGCGGCCATCCCCGCTGCCAGCATGAAGACCGCCTGCCAGCTTCCGGTCGCCTTCGTGAGCACGCTCGAGAACGGCACCAGCAACGCAGCCGTGCCCTTCGCGGTGTACAGCAGCCCCGCGTTGGTCGCCGCGAACTTCGGGCCGAAGGTGTCGCCGCACGTCGCTGGGAACAGGCTGTAGATTTCGCCCCAGGCGAAGAACACGATGCCCGTCAGCACGACGAACGCCACCGGGTTATGCCCGAACTTCGATAGCGCGACGATCCCGACCGCCTCGATCGCGAACGCGATGAACATCGTGTTTTCGCGTCCGATCCTGTCGGACACCCAGCCGAAGAACGGCCGCGTCAGGCCATTCAGCACGCGGTCGATGGTCAGCGCGAACGTGAGCGCGGGCAGCGTCAGGCCGAGTATCGACACGGGCGAATCATGCAAGCCGAAGTCCTTCGCGATGGGGCCGAGCTGCGCCGTCGCCATCAGGCCGCCGGCGGCCATCATCACGAACATCAGGTACATCACCCAGAAGATCGGCGATGCCAGCACCTGCTTCGGACTCGCGTTGTAGACCGCGCGCTTCAATGTGGTCTTGACGGCCGCGAGCATGTGCGCGGGCGGCGCGTAGAGCGCCATGCCGAGCAGGAACACGACGAGGCCCTGTCCAAGGCCGAACCACAGGAAGGTCGCCTCGTAGCCGCTCGACTTGATCATGTGCGCGATCGGCACGACGGTTGCCGCCGAGCCCATGCCGAAGCCCGCCGCCGTGATGCCCGCCGCGAGGCCGCGCCGCGAGGGGAACCACTTCAGCGCATTGCCGACGCACGTGCCGTACACCGCACCAGCGCCGACGCCGCCGATTGCAGCCGCGAGATACAGGAGCGGCAAGGACGACGCGACGGAGTTCATCGCCCATGCAATCGCACAGAGCAAGCCCCCGCCGACGACGACCGGACGCGGCCCGTACTTGTCGACCAGATAGCCTTCCACCGGCACGAGCCATGTTTCGGTGACGACGAAGATTGTGAACGCCACCTGAATCGCGGCGCGGCCCCAGTGATATTTCTCGTCGATCGGATTGACGAAAAGTGTCCATCCGTACTGCATGTTGGCGATCATCGCCATACAGATCACGCCGAACACCAACTGCACCCACGGCGACGCTAGACGCGACGCCCCCTCCTGGCGATTCATCTGGTCCATGCCTGTCTCCTTGGCACTGCTGCCTTTGTGTAATCGGACGTCGAGCGACGCCTCTTACGATGCCGCCGCCGAAGCGTCATCGCATATACACAGTATGTGATATATCAAGTAAGTCAAGCGAAAGAAACGGCGGGGTTTTCACTTAGGACAGTGCTTTTCGTAAGGCACTGAAAGGCGCGCTGGGCGGCGATGCAGCAAAAAAAAGCCCGGCAGGAATAAAGCCTGCCGGGCGATGAGCGTGGGCGAGACATGGCAATCCGCTACACGCACTCACGTTATAGATGAAAGTTAAACGTAATGTAAAGGTGAGAATTTGTAGGGTTTACACGATGCGCGCCAAGAGCAAATGCGCCGTCAGAAGACGTTGAACGGCACGTTCACCATCAGCCGATAGACGTTGCTCGTCCCGTCCGGATAAAACTCGCTGCCGTGATGATGCATGTAGTAGAACTTGACCGACGTGTTCTTGAATTTGCCGTCCGGCACGGTGTATCCGGGGATGATGCCGAACTCGTAATGCGAGCCTTGCAACGGACGGCCATTCACGACGTAACTGCCCGCGTTCGCGGTGCCGCTGTTGGCCATTGCGCTGCCGTCGGCGCCCCAGCCGTACGCGGTCCACATCGTCACCTTGAGGCCCGGCACGCCATAGTCCTTCATGTTGAGCGAGTACGACAGGCTCACGGACTTTTCATGCGGCTGGTTGTAGTCCACGTCGAGCGAGTTCGACAGGTAGTCGCCGCCGGACTGGCCCATGTAGTCGAACATCTGGTCGCCGAGAATCTGCTGGAACGCGAACTGGAGCGTATGCGCGCCATGCGTGCCGGCGAGCGCGAGGCTGTATGCGTTGTTGTTGATCGGCCCCTGCCGTTTGTCGCCGATTGCGCCCGTGTAGTAGTAGTTCAGTGCGCCGGTCCAGCGAACCGCCTTCGGATCGCCGATGCTCTGCGTCGCCGACAGGTAGTACTGCTGCCACACGTTGTTCGCGACGCTGCCGTAGAGCGACACCGCCGTATCGTCGCCGTGCGTCCAGTCGCCGCCGAAGTACGTGAACTGCGAGACATGCGTGCCGCCGTATTCCGTCTTCAGGCCCGATACCGTCGTCATGCCGCGCGCGATCACGCCATCCACCGTGCCGGCTTTCAGCGTGAGGTTCCTGAACTCTTCGCTCGCGAGCGAGAAGCCGCGATATGTCGGCGGCAGCGCGCGGTTGTCGTGCGGCACGAGGAACGGGTTATCGAAGAGTTGCTGGCCGTACTTGAGCACCGTGTTCGACGCGCGCGCCTTCACGTCCCACACGCCCGGATACGCCCAGGCAAGCTGATGCGAACCGCCGCCGTCCGTGCCGACGTGCACGCGGTTGCCCGCGCCATCGCCGCCGTTCAGTTTGAACGCACCGAAAAGCGATACGTCCGCGCCGAGCCCGAGCAGGCCGCGCGTATAGCCTGACTCGAAGACCGCCTGCGCGCCGAGCACCCAGGCGTCTTTCTTGCCATTGCCCTTGAATTCGTCATGCTCGGTGAAAGACCGTCCAAGCAGATTCAAATGCGCGTCCTCGATAAAGCCTTTCGCCTTGGCCTGATTGCTCACCGGCGCATCGGCTTCGGTATTGGGCGGCGAACTCGGCACGGCTTCGGTGTGGCGCGAGGGCGCCTCGGTATCGGTCTCCTGGCCATAGGCGGCAACGTTCGCAGCCATGAAGCCGCTGAACAGTAGAATCGAAAGGGCAACTGATGTTTTTTGTTTTTTCATGAAACGTATCTCCAAACTCCTGACTCAACCTGCTAACGACAAAACAACAACTCACGACTCAATGGATGCAACCAGCCGCGCCTGGCGACCGGAGAGGTCGGCGGACGGCTTGTTTGACTCGATGAAAACGGGCGATGCGTGGACTTATCGTTCGTTCAAACGGCTTCGCGACTCCGATTCCGACTAGTTAGGAAACCGATACATCAAGCAAAATGGCATGCAGCCGAAACACCCTGCGCCAGCGTGCGCAATTCGGGCACTTCCTGCGAGCAGCGCGCCTGCGCCATCGGGCAGCGTGTATGAAACACGCATCCGGCGGGCGGATCGATGGGACTCGGGATATCGCCGGAAAGGATCTGAACGACCTTGCCTCGCTCGATCGCCGGATCGGGCACCGGCACCGCCGACAGCAACGCGCGCGTGTACGGATGGCGCGGCGTTTCATAGAGCGCGTGCTTGTCCGCAAGCTCCATCACGCGGCCGAGGTACATCACCATCACGCGATCCGAAATATGCCGCACCACGGCCAGATCGTGCGCGATGAAGATCAGCGACAGCTTCATCTCCGCCTGCAACGCCTTCAGCAGATTGACGATCTGCGCCTGAATGGACACATCGAGCGCGGAGACCGGCTCATCGCAAACGACGAGCTTCGGCTCGACGATCAGCGCCCGCGCAATGCCGACGCGTTGACACTGCCCGCCCGAAAACTCGTGCGGATAGCGGTTGATCATCTGCTCGCGCAAGCCGACTTTCGTCATCATCGCGCGCACGCGGGCGTCGATGTCCTGGCGGCTCATGCCGGGTCGGTGTTCCGTCAACGGCTCCGCGATGATCTGCCCGATCGTCATGCGCGGATCGAGCGATGCAAGCGGGTCCTGGAAGATCATCTGCACATCGGCGCGCACCGCATGCCACTCGCGGGCCGATGCTTGCGTCAGCTTCGCGCCCATCCATACGATTTCACCGTGCGTCGCGGGGATGAGATTGAGGATGGCGCGCGAGAGCGTGGACTTGCCGCAACCCGATTCGCCGACGACGCCGAGCGTCTCGCCCGCGCGCAGGTCGAAGCTCACGCCGTCGACCGCCTTCAGCGTGCGCGACGGCGCCCACGGCAGGCGGCTTTTCGCCTTCACCTGAAAATGCACGCGCATGTCGCGCACGGAAAGGATCGTCGCATCAGACATGGTTCGACTCCTGATAGCGCGTCGTCATCGCATCGACGGGACGATGGCACGCGCGCAGCCAGTGCGTAGCGTGCGCGCCGGACGTGCGGACCGTTTCGAGCGCAGGCTCGCGCTCCGCGCATTCGGCGGTCGCATCGGCGCAGCGTTCATGGAATGGACATCCTGCCGGCGGATGCGCCATGTTCGGCGGATTGCCGGGGATGCCCGCGAGTTCGCCGCCCTGCTGGTCAAGCCGCGGCAACGCGCGCAGCAAGCCGATGGTGTACGGATGCGACGGCTTCGCGAACAGCGTGGCGGCGTCGCACTGCTCCATCACGCGGCCGCCGTACATCACCATGACCTTCTCGCACAGTCCGGCGACGACGCCCAGATCGTGCGTGATCAACACGATGGACGTGCCGAAGTCGCGCTGCAGATCACGCAGCAGTTGCAGCACTTGCGCCTGCACGGTCACGTCGAGCGCGGTGGTCGGCTCGTCGGCGAACAGCACTTCGGGCTCGCACAGCAGCGCCATCGCGATCATCACGCGCTGGCGCATGCCGCCCGACAACTCGTGCGGATACTGTCCGATGCGATGCGCCGCCTCGGGAATCCGCACGGCTTCGAGCATGGCGATCGCGCGCTTCTTCGCTTCGCGGCGCGTCAGGTTCTTGTGCAGTTCGAGCACTTCCGTCATCTGCCGCTCGATGGTCAGGTACGGATTGAGCGAGCTCATCGGGTCCTGAAAGATCATCGAGAGACGATTGCCGCGAATGCGATTCAGCGCCCGGTCCGGCATGCCGAGCAGGTTCTCGCCGCGGTACAGCGCTTCACCTTTCGCGCGTCCGTTCGATGCGAGCAGCCCCAGCATCGCGAGCACGCTCTGGCTCTTGCCCGAGCCGGACTCGCCGACGATGCCGAGCGTCTCGCCCTCTTCCAGCGTGAAGCTCACGCCGTTGACGGCGCGCACGGCGGCGTCGTGCGTCCTGAATTCGACTTGCAGGCCTTTGACTTCGAGTAGCGGCATGACTCACCTGTCCTTCGGATCGAGCGCGTCGCGCAGCCCGTCGCCGACAAAGTTGATGCAGTAAAGCGTGATGGAGAGCAGCGCCGCCGGGAACAGCAAGATCCACGGCGCAGATTCCATGACGCCGACGCCGTCCTGAATCAGCACGCCCCAGCTCGTCATCGGTTCCTGCACGCCGAGCCCGAGAAACGACAACACTGACTCCGTGAGAATCACGCCCGGCACGGTGACGGTCGTATAGATGGCGACGATGCCCAGCAGATTCGGCACGACATGCCGCACGATGATGCGCCGCGTCGGCACGCCGATGGCGCGCGCCGCTTCGACGTACTCCTTCGAGCGGATCGCGAGCGTCTGGCCGCGCACCACGCGCGCCATGTCCATCCACGAGAACACGGTGATGGTCAGCACGACGAGATAGAACTCGCGGCCGAGCAGCGTCACCATCAGAATCGCGATGAGCAGGTATGGAATGGCGTACATCATGTCGACGAAGCGCATCATTGCGTTGTCGACGCGGCCGCCGATGAACCCCGCCACCGCGCCCCATACGATGCCGAGCGTGACCGACGTGAGCGTGGCGAGCGCGCCGATCATGAGCGAGACGCGGCCGCCGATCAAACAGCGCACGAAGAGATCGCGGCCGGTTTCGTCGGTGCCGAACAGATGCCAGTGTGCGAACGTGGGTGGCACGCTCATCGCGTTCCAGTCGGCGGAATCGAACTGATTCGGCAACAGCCACGGACCAGCGATGCACGCAAGCGTGATGATCGCGAGCAGCGCGAGACTCACGACCGCCGCCTTGTTACGCAGGAAGCGCACGCGGGCGTCCTGCCACGGACTGCGGCCCGCGACCGCTTGTTCGAGCGTGGCGCTCAGAGATGCTGATTTCATCGCGCGCCCTCTCAGTAGCGGATCTTCGGATCGAGCCACGCGTAAGCGAGATCGACCAGCAAGTTGAGCAGCACGGCCACGACCGTGACGAGCACGACGAGGCCGAGCACCAGCGTGTAATCGCGATTGGCCGCGCCATTCACGATCAGCTTGCCGATGCCCGGCAGCGAGAACACGGACTCCGTGACGACCGCCGCCGTGATCGACTGGATCGCGAGCGGGCCGATCACCGAGACGACCGGAATCAGCGTCGGCTTCAGCGCATGACGCAGCACGATGGTGTGCATCGCCAGGCCCTTCGCGCGCGCGGTGCGGATATACGGCGTGTTCATCACTTCGATGAGACTGGCACGCGTGACGCGCCCGACCGTCGCGACGTTGATCATCACCAGCAGCGCGACGGGCAGCGCCATGTAGCGCGGGTCGAAGTCGTTCCAGCCGCCCGCCGGAAGCCACTTCAGCGCGATGGCGAACACGAGGATCAGCACCGGCCCGATCACGAACGACGGGAACGCGTTGCCCGCATTGCTGACGAGCATCAGCGCGTAATCGGCGATGCTGTTGCGGCGCAGCGCCGCCGCGACGCCGAGCAGCACGCCGATAACGATCGCCAGCGCCATCGACACCCCGCCGATGGCGAGCGACACCGGCAGCGCGCGCAGCACGAGCTCGTTGACGCTCCAGTCGGCGTACCGGAACGACGCGCCGAGATCGCCATGCAAGAGGCCGTCGAGATAGAGCAGGTATTGCTTCCACAACGGCTCGCCGAGGTGATACTTGGCCTGCAGATTGGCGAGCACTTCGGCGGACACCTTGCGCTCGCCGTCGAACGGGCCGCCCGGCGTAGCGTGCAGAAGCAGATAGCAGACCGTGACGACGATCAGCAATGTCGGCAGCGTGAGCAACACGCGCCGCAGCGTATAGGACCACATGCGAACGGCTCCTGTGCGTCAGTGCTTGACGATGTAGAGATCCTTGCTGCCGTAATGATCCATCGGGTTTTTCAGCGAATAGCCGCCCACGTAGCTCTTGACGAGGCGCGGCAGGCCATATTGCAGCAGCGGCAGCATCGGGTAGTCGTCCATCACGAGCTTCGCGGCTTCGGTCAGCAGTTGCTTGCGCTTCGCTTGATCGGTCGTTTCGCTTGCCTGAGCGATCAGCGCGTCGGCCTTCGGATTGCAGTTGAAGTTGTCGTTTTGCGTCGACTTGCACTGCACGAGTTGCAGGAAGGTCGTTGCGTCGTTGTAGTCGGCCACCCAGCCGTTGCGCGCGATCTGATAGTCGCCGTCATGGCGCTTCTTGAGCAGCACCTTGAATTCCATCGATTCGATGTCGGTGGCGAGGCCCAGCTTCGTCTTCCATTCGGATGCCGCGAAGATCGCCATCTTCTTGTTGTAGTCGCTCGTATTCATCGCGAAACGCAGCTTCGTGCCCGGCTTCACGCCCGCCTGCTCCAGCAGCTTCTTCGCTTCCGCGACGCGCTTGTCCATCGGCCACGACGCCCACTCGTAGTTCGACACGTCCGCGCCGCTCACGCCCTTCGGCATCAGGCCGTACATCGGCGTCTGGCCGTCGGCGGTCACGCGCTGCGCGAGCAGATCGCGGTCGATGACCATCGACAGCGCCTTGCGCACGCGCACGTCCTTCAGCAGCGGATCGCGGTTGTTGAAGCTGTAATAGCGCGTGCCGAGAATCAGCGAATTGCGCGTGTCATTCGTAAACTGCTGGCGATACTTCGCATAGGTGCCGGTAGGCATCTGATACGTCATGTCGTTGTCGCCCGACTGGAAAAGCTTGACGTCGGTGTTCTCGTCCTCGACCGGCAGATACGTCACCTGCGTCAGTTGCACGTGGTCCTTGTCCCAGTAGTTCGGGTTCTTCGCCAGCACGAGCTTGCTGTTGACCTGCCAGTCCTTCAACTGGAACGGACCGTTGCTGACGAGATTGCCCGGCTTCGTCCAGTCGCGGCCGTATTTCTCGATCGTCGCGCGATGCACCGGCCCGAGATTGGGGTTCGACATCAGTTCCGGCAGGAACGGCACCGGGCCGGCGGTCCTGACTTCGAGCGTGAGCGCGTCGATGGCGCGCACGCCGAGGGCGCTCGCCGGCTTCTTGCCCGCGACGATATCCGCGCCGTTCAGCAGGAACGGCCCGAACACGTTGCCGTAGGGCGACGCCATTTTCGGATCGATGAAACGCTGGCAGCCGTACACGAAGTCGCTCGCCGTCACGTTCTGGCCGTTCGACCAGCGCGCGTTCTTGCGCAGGTGGAAGATCCACGTCGTCGGGTCTTTCTGCTCCCATTTCTCCGCGACGCCCGGCTCCACGGCCCCGTCGCCATTCGTGACCGTCAGGCCCTCAAAGAGATCGCGCCCGAGATTCGCCGCGCCGACGGATTCGACGAGCGCCGGATCGAGCGTCTCGACTTCCGAGCCGTTGTTGCGCACGAGTTCCTGCTTCGCGGCAAGCGCGACGCCCTGCGGCACGATGGCGGCCACGGCCGGCAGCGACAGCGCGCCCACTGCGAGCGTCATGCTGGCGGCGGCCAGCGCCGTGCGTTTGAAGGGCGTGAGAGCGGCGAATGACTTCATCGGGTTCCTCCTGATTGTCTCGTTCTATTACTTGTTGTGGATGCTTCGCGTGTCGCCTGACTTATCGCACGCAGGCGAAACGGACGACAGCCGACTGTTAGGCTGCCTAACGACCTATGCCTGCGAATGGCCGTTCGGAAGCTATCGTGGCGGCTTCAAAGCGTCTCGCGGCTGGGCGCGAGTATTTCGCATGAACAAGGCGGATGCCACCTACCCGAGCCGAAACATGACCAAATTTTTCGAATATTCGCCCGGTCAGGCGATAACGATGGCTGACTTCGCGCAGAAGGCCGGCGCACGGGGTCATGCGCCGGCTAAATTCAGTCGATGACGACGCGTCACGCCCCGTTGCCGAACAGCCGCTCGGCGCGCGCGCGCAGTTCCTCGGGCGATACGTCTTCCTTGTGCGTTGCAATCCACCACATGTGGCCGAACGGATCGCGCAGCTTGCCGCCACGGTCGCCATAGAACTGGTCTTCGACCACACGAATGATGGTCGCGCCTTCATCGAGTGCGCGCTGCACGACGGCATCGACGTCATCGACGTACAGATGCAGCATCACCGGCGTGCCGCCGACAGCGAGCGGCCCTTTCACGCCCATCTCGGGATATTCGTCGCTCAGATAGAAAGGACTGCCGCCGATCAGCAATTCCGCGTGCCCGATGCGTCCGCCCGGGTCCTGCATGCTGAACACTTCGGTGGCGCCGAACGCCTTCTTGTAAAAGTCGATGGCCGCGACGCCGCCCGCTACCGCGATATACGGAATGACGCCGTGACGTCCTTCGGGGATGGGATCGACTTGTGCATTCATGTGTGCCTCCAATTCGGCAAGGGTTGAGCGTGCGGACAGAGCTGCGTCGCGCCGCTGCCGTCATGTTGCCGCTTTTGACGGGGCGCGGCAAAGTGCCGGTTTGCCTCATACTGCGGGTTCGCAGCACCCATTTACATCCTTCAACACGGAGCACACATGCACGATCTGAAAGGTAAATCGGTTCTCATCACCGGCGCGAGCACGGGCATCGGCGCGGCCGCGGCACGCGCGTTCGGGCAGTACGGCGCGAATGTCGCGGTGCACTACAACAGCTCGAAGGACAAGGCCGAGGAAGTCGCGAAGGACGTGCGCGCGCTCGGTGTCTCGGCGATCACGGTCGGCGCGGACGTGCGCGATTCGAAAGCCATCGACGCGGCCGTCGCGGCCACCGTCGAGGCTTTCGGCAAGATCGACGTGCTTATCAACAACGCGGGCAGCCTCGTGAAGCGCGAGCCGATCGCGTCCGTCACCGACGAGCTTTTCGACGAGATCATGCACATCAACGCGCGTTCGGTCGTGGCGTTCACGCGCGCCGCGCTGCCGTCGCTGCGCGAGGGCGGCGGCGGCTCGATCATCAACGTGACGTCTGTTGCGGCGCGCAACGGCGGCGGGCCGGGCGCGCTGCTCTACGCCGCATCGAAGGGTTTCGTCAGCACGATCACGAAGGGCATGGCGAAGGAACTCGTCGCGGACCGCATCCGCGTGAACGCCGTTGCACCGGGCGTCATCGAGACGCCGTTTCACGAGCGCTTTACCACGCCGGAGCAACTGGAGGCGTTCCGCAAAGTCATTCCGATGGGTTTCGTCGGCGAGCCGGACGATTGCAGCGGCGCGTTTCTCTATCTCGCGTCGGAGGCGATGTCGCGTTACGTGACAGGCCAGATCATCGACGTGAACGGTGGGCAATTGATGCCGTGATCGTGGTATAAGCGCTAACCCATTGTCGAGGAAGGAGAACGCAGGAGATGCCGTTGAATCAGCAACATCGCTTTCGATCCCTCGCGCTGACGGCCATGGCCGCCGCCGCGCTCAGCGTGGCCGGCTTCGTCGAAAGCACGCCCGCTCATGCCAAGGCGCCGCAGGCGCAGCCCCAGGTACTGACCGCCTCGGCGGTCGCCGTCGCCGACAAATACGCCGCCGACACCGCCGCGCAGATCTTCAAGCAAGGCGGCAACGCCGTCGATGCCGCCGTGGCTATCGCGTTCTCGCTGGCGGTCACGTATCCGGAAGCAGGCAACATCGGCGGGGGCGGATTCATGACGCTGTATGTGGACCATCGCCCGTACTTCCTCGACTATCGCGAACGCGCGCCGATGAGCGCGACGCGCAACATGTATCTCGACGACAAGGGCGAAGTCATCAAGGGCATGAGCCTTTACGGGCATCGTGCAGTAGGCGTGCCGGGCACCGTCGACGGCATGTGGGAAGCGCAGAAACGCTTCGGCAAGCTCAAGTGGAAGCAGGTGCTCGCGCCGGCGATCAAATACGCGGCGGATGGCTTCGTCGTCGACGATCAGCTTATCGAGCGGCGCGACCGCGCATCGAAGGAATTTGCCGGCAAGACGAATTTCGATCTCTACTTCGGCAGCATGAAGTCGGGCCAGGTCTTCAAGCAGCCCGACCTCGCGGACACGTTGCAGCGCATTGCCGACAAGGGCTCGAAGGGCTTCTATGAAGGAAAGACCGCCGAACTGATCGCCACGTCGATGACCGGTCACGGCCTCATCACCGCACGCGATCTGAAGGAATACAAGGCCGTCTGGCGGCAACCGGTCGTGGCGAGCTGGAACGGCTATCGCGTGATCACCGCGCCGCCGCCGAGTTCGGGCGGCATCGGCCTCGTGCAGTTGCTGAAGATGAAAGCGGACCTGAAGGACAAGTTCGAAGGCGTGCCGCTCGACTCCGCGCAGTACATCCATCTCGTCGCGGAGATCGAAAAGCGCGTGTTCGCCGACCGTGCGCAATATCTCGGCGATCCGGACTTCTACAAGGTGCCGGTCGCTCAGCTGACCGACGACGACTACATCCTCAAGCGCGCGCAGGAAGTCAACCCGGAAGCGCCGTCGGACACGAAGAGCGTCCAGCCGGGGCTCGGCACGTCGATGCCGGAGAAGGCCGAGACGACGCACTTTTCGGTCGTCGACAAGTGGGGCAACGCCGTGTCGAACACGTACACGATCAACGGCTACTTCGGTTCGGGCGTGGTCGCGGAAGGCACGGGCGTCGTGCTGAACGACGAGATGGACGACTTCTCCGCGAAGCCGGGCGTCGCGAACATGTTCGGCGTGGTGGGCAGCGATGCGAACGCCATCGCGCCGCGCAAACGCCCGCTCTCGTCGATGACGCCAACAATCCTCACCAAGGACGACAAGGTCGCGATGGTGATCGGCACGCCGGGCGGCTCGCGCATCTTCACGTCGATCTTCCAGGTGCTGTCGAACGTCTACGACTTCAAGATGCCGCTCGCCGATGCCGTGGGCGCCACGCGCTTTCACCATCAACTGCTGCCGCCGAACACGATTTACCAGGAGCCTTATCATCAGCTCGACGCGGAAGTCGTGAAGGAACTGGAAGCGAAGGGCTATACGTTCTCGATGCAAGGCTTCAATGGCGATATCCAGGCCATTCGCATCGACGATACGACGCCCGAGCCGATGTCCGATCCGCGTGGACGCGGCGTATCGCAAGTCATCCCCTGAACCGCCTTGCCTGACTAGGCGTTTGCCCTAGTCCGGTGCTCGCTTCGATTGCACACACGTCCGCCCTGCGTGGCTTCTCAGAAATATAAGAATGCTCGCATGGGCGGAATGTTTTTCACGGGATTGGACCGCGTATCCCGTTCACCTAGTCTTTGCCTGACCGAGTGCAGCCTTTCCGGCGATGCATGCGGCCCACATCAAGAAAATCATACGAGACGACCCTGACGACGGACCCGCCGTGCGCGCACGGCTATCCGTTTCAGCGTGCTGATAAAGGAGCAGCTTATCATGTTGGAATCCCCCGCCCGGCAGCTTGGCGATATCTCTTCCGCTGAACAGACAGACGCGGTTCAGCCGGCGCACGACGGCTTTATCGACCGTTATTTCGGCATTTCGCAGTCCGGCAGCACGCAGAAGCGCGAAGTCGTCGCCGGCGTGACGACGTTCCTCGCGATGGTCTATTCCGTGTTCGTCGTGCCGGGCATGCTCGGCAAGGCGGGTTTCGATACGAGCGCCGTGTTCGTCGCCGTGTGCCTGACGACCGCGTTCGGCTCGCTGCTGATGGGCGTGTGGGCGCGCTTGCCGATCGCGATTGGCTGCGCGATCTCGCTGACCGCGTTCACGGCGTTCGGCCTCGTGCTCGGCAAGGGGCTGTCGCCCGCTGTCGCGCTGGGCGCGGTGTTCCTGATGGGCGTCGTCTTCACCGCGATCTCCGTGACCGGCGTCCGCTCGTGGATTCTTCGCAACCTGCCGACGGGCGTCGCGCACGGGACGGGCATCGGCATCGGCTTGTTCCTGCTGCTGATCGCATCGAACGATGTGGGGCTGATCGTGAAGAATCCCGCGCCCGGCATGCCGGTGTCGCTCGGCCACATCACGGCCTTTCCGGTGCTGATGTCCGTGCTCGGCCTCGCCGCGATCTTCGGTCTCGAGCGCCGGCGCGTGCCGGGCGGCATTCTGCTCGTGGTGGTCGGCTTGTCGGCCATCGGGCTGGCGTTCGACCCGTCGGTGCGCTTTCACGGCGTATTCGCGCTGCCCTCGCTGTCCGCGCCGGGGCATGCGTCGCTGATCGGCGCGATGGACATCAAGGGCGCGCTGTCGATGGCGGTCCTGCCGAGCGTCCTCGCGCTGGTGATGACCGCCGTGTTCGACGCCACCGGCACGATCCGCGCCGTCGCGGGCCAGGCGGGGCAGATCGACGGGAACGGGCGCATCGTGAACGGCGGCCGCGCGCTGACCGCGGATTCGCTCAGCTCGATTTTCTCGGCTTGCTTCGGCGGTGCGCCGGCGGCGGCGTATATCGAATCGTCGGTGGGCGTGGCGGCCGGCGCGAAGACGGGCCTCGCGGCCAGTGTCGTCGGCGCGCTGTTTCTCGCCGTGATGTTCCTCTCGCCGCTCGCGAGCCTCGTGCCGTCCTACGCGACGGCGCCCGCGCTGATGTACGTCGGGCTGCTGATGCTCGGCAACGTCGCCAAACTGCATATGGACGATACCGTCGACACGATGTCCGGGCTCGTGTGTGCGGTGTTCATCGTGCTGACGGCGAATATCGTCACCGGGATCATGCTCGGCTTTTGCACGCTGGTCATCGGGCGGCTCGTTGCGGGCGAATTCCGGAAGCTGAATGTGGGGACTGTGGCAATCGCGGTGGCGCTGGCAGTGTTTTATCTGGGCGGGTGGGCGATTTGACGGGTTCGCATCTGCACACGGCGCGCTTTTGAGAAAGCACGCCGTTTTGTGATCCTGGTGACTCGGCCTCAAGCCTCTCCGGACGAATAGCAAAGCTGTGCATATTCAATCGACATTCGAAAGCATTCGCCAAAACGACAAAGCCCCCGAAAGCATCAGCTTCCGGGGGCTTTGTCCAATACTGCTTGAAACTGCTAAACCGCCTGACCGGCGTGCAACGCAGCTTACTTGCGGCGATACGATTCAACGAGAATTTCGCAGTTTTGCAGGTGCAGTTGAAGCGCACGGTTCCACTCGCGAAGCACCGCAGCCTTGGCTGCGCGCACCCACGAACCGAACGAAACGACGACGGATTGTTGAGCGGTGGTTTTCATGAGCGTGTCTCAGGGTAAGTAGCTAGGGGATAACCCTAAGTATACGCTTTTCATGCTGCATTGCAACCAATTGTCAAAAAAGCTACAGCGTTTGCTGAAAACACACCGGTCAGTTTTGCCGCCGCTCACGGCACGAGCAAGTCTCCCTTACGCGCCGCCCCCTCGCCTGCAATCCGCGCGACCAGCATCCCTGCCGTGGCAAAACGCGTCCAGTGCCGCGCGTAAAGCACGCCGTCCGTCTGCGCGATGAGCGGCACGAGCCGGTCGTCGAACGGATCGAGGACTTCAGCGATGGTCTCGCCCGCGCGGACGCGGTCGCCCACGTCGCGGAGATGCAGAATCACGCCCGACGATGGCGATTCGACGTAATCGCACCCGGCAAGCGGCGTCGCGGGATGGCGCAACGGAGGCGGCTCGGGCGCATCGCCGGAGATGAAGCCCGCGTGCGTCAGGTAATCGACGATCGCCTGGGCGTCGCGGTTGGCCGTTTCGTGCGATACGTCGCGCACGCCGCGCAATTCGAGCGTAACGGGCGTGAGCCCCAGCGGAATCGGGAAGCGCCCGTCGAACGCGCCGCGCAGATAACGCCACGCCGACGCGCACGCTTCGTCGAACGGCTCGCCGCCCGAAACGTCCGCGAGCAGTTGCGCCTCGCTACCGAGATAGCGCGCGAGCGGCTCGATCGACGGCCACGCTTGCGGCGTCGTATAGAGATGCGGCACGGCTTCCCAGTCGCAATGCAGGTCGATGACGAGGTTCGCGTCGCAGGCAAGCCGCATCAGAGCGATGCGTTGCGATTCGAGTTCCGTCGTGCCTTCGTAACCCGCGAGATGATTCCGCAGCGCGGCGCGGATCAGGCTGGCGTTGTGCGCGGCGTCGGCGGTGAGACGGCCATCGAGCTGCATCGCGAGTGCGGGGCCGGGATTGGGGAAGCGGCGATTGAAGTCGTGACCGGAGCGCATGTCGAAGCGCCCCATGTGCGTGCCGAACCAATGCTGATTGAGACCCGCCGGATTCGCGACCGGCACGAGCACGATGCGCGCGTTCAGCCTGCCCGCCGCCTCGAGTTCCGCGAACCGCCGCTTGAGCAGCCACGCGACGACGATGCCCGGCAGTTCGTCCGCGTGCAGCGATGCCTGGATAGTGACCTTCGGCGCGGCGTCGTCGTCCGGTCCGAACCGATAGCTCGTGATCGCCCGCTCGGTGCCGAGCGACGCACCGACGAGCGGATGGCTGTGTACCTGCATCGGCGAAAATCCCCGTGAAACTCGCGTGAGAAACAAGAAAGGCACCGCAAGCGATGCCTTTCCGTGATTGCGTCGGTGCGCTTCGCAGCGATTACTGGATGGAGACGTCGGTCTCGAAGTACTTCGCCATGATGCGCTTGAACGTGCCGTTCTTCTTCAGCTCGCCGAAGGCATCGTTCAAGCCCTTCTGCAGGTCCGCGTCGCCCTTGCGCAGGCCGATGGCCGTGCCCGGACCAATGATCGCCTTGTCTTCGACGATCGGCCCGACGAGCGCGAACGGCTTTCCTTGCGGCTTCTTCAGAAAGCCGATGGCGGCTTGCGCGGCGTCGGTGAACATCGCGTCGATACGGCCCGCGACGAGGTCCGACTCCACCTGCTGCTGATCGCCATACGCGACGACCTGCACGCCCTGCGCTTCCCACTTCGCCTTCGCGTAGCGTTCCTGCACCGTGCCCTGCTCGACGCCGACGCGCTTGCCCTTCAGCGCCTGCGCCGTCGGCAGGATGCCGGAGCCGGCGCGTGCGACGAGTTGCGCGTGGGTATCGTAGAGCGGGACCGTGAAATCGATCTGCTTCAGACGCTCTTCGGTGATGCCCATGTCGGACAGCACGGCGTCGAACTTGCGAGCTTTCAGGCCGGGGATCATGCCGTCGAAATTGTTCTCGACCCACACGCACTTGACTTTCATCTGCGCGCACAGCGCATTGCCCAGGTCGATATCGAAACCGACCAGCTTGCCGTCCGCCTGCTTCGATTCGAACGGCGGATACGACGGATCGACGGCAAAGCGGATCTGCGTGATTTCCCTGGCATGCGCGGCGAACGACGTGGCGGCGACGGCGGCGAGCATCGCGCGCAGGGCGAACGATGCAGTCTTGCTAACGAACTTCTGTTGCGACATTCCGATCCTTCGATACTTGCTGTTAATGCAGGCGCGCCGAGCCGGCAGCGGGCGCGCAGTGGAGCCCCTGCGGGAAAACCCTGAAGTGTAACAAAACGGCACGCCGGCGAGCGCGCGTCAAAGCGCGTCAAGGGACCACGGAGAGGAACAGGAACGCCGCGAAAATCACCAGATGCACGACGCCCTGAAGCACCGTGGATCGCCCGGTGCCGAGCGTGATGACCGACACGAGCAGCGTGAGCGCGAGCAGCGTGATTTCCTTCGGCTCGAGGCCGAGCGAAATGGGCTGGCCGATGGCGATCGACACGACGGCAACCGTCGGTATCGTCAGGCCGATGCTCGCCAGCGCGGAGCCGAGCGCGAGATTCAGGCTCGTCTGGATGCGGTCGAGCCGAGCCGCCCGCACCGCCGCGAGTCCCTCGGGCAGCAGCACGAGCGCCGCAATCACGACGCCGACCACGGCCTCCGGCGCGCCCGCCGCCTCGACGGCCGCCTCGACCGCCGGGGACAGCAGCTTCGCCAGCCCGACGACCGCCACGAGCGAGACCACCAGCAAGGCGAGCGCGAACCACGCTTCGCCGCTCGTCGGCGGCGGCGCGTGCGGGGCCTCGTCCTCGTCGACGATGGTTTTCGCAGCGGCGGGCAGGAAGTAATCGCGATGCCGGATCGTCTGCACGAACACGTAGACCACGTACAGCACCAGCGAAATGACGCCCACGAAAACCAGTTGCGAAGTCGACAGCGCCGGACCCACTACCGTGCTCGTGAAGTTCGGCAGCACGAGCGTCAGCACCGACAACGCGCAGAGATTCGCGAGCGCCGCGCTTGCGCCCTGCAACTGAAAATCCTGCACGTGATGCCGCAGACCGCCGACGAGCAGACACATTCCGACGATTCCGCAGCAGCAAATCATGATCGCGGCGAACACGGTGTCGCGCGGCAGGGCGGCTTTCTCCGGGCCGCCGGAAAGCATCACCGAGACGATCAGCGCGACTTCGATCACCGTCACGGCGATTGCCAGCACCAGCGTGCCGAACGGCTCCCCGACGCGATGCGCGACCACTTCGGCGTGATGTACCGCTGCGAATACCGCGAGCGCGAGTGCAATCGCGGACAGGCCGGTCGCCAGCGCGTTATGGACAAACGCTGCGCCGGCGAGCACGACGATCGCGGCGATCGGCGCGAGAGTGGTCCAGTTGAGCTTGTTTTTCATCGGCGTTCCGGGGGAATCGGTGGAGGGGATGGTCGGTACACGACCCGGGGCGAGACGGTGAAACAATCCGACCCGCCCGCGCTGTGAGCGTGCGATGAAAGCGCTGCGGCAAAGGCCCGCCTGCCATCGGCATAATAGCCGCCGGATGCGGCCGGCGCGGTCTCGCGGTGAATTTTCCGTCTTCCAACCGAAGATTCCTCATTTGCCGGACAATACGTGCGCTTGCATCGCTCGACGCATCAATTCTGCAGGAGGAACCGAGACTTCATGCTCGTCGCCCCGAAACCCGAGAACGAATCGACCCGCCTCGCCACGCTGCGTACGCTGCGTATCCTCGACACGCCGCCCGAAGAACGCTTCGACCGGCTCACCCGCCTCGCGCGGCATCTGTTCGACGTGCCCATCGCGCTCGTGAGCCTGATCGACGAGAACCGTCAGTGGTTCAAGTCGTGTACCGGCCTGGAAGCACGCGAGACACCGCGCGATGTATCGTTCTGCTCGCACGCCATCCTGCAGGACGACCTGCTGATGATTCCCGACGCCCGCGCCGACAGCCGCTTTCGCGACAATCCGCTGGTCGTCGGCGAGCCGAATATCCGCTTCTATGCGGGCCAGCCGCTCACCGTGCCCAACGGCGCGCGGCTCGGCACGCTATGCCTGATCGATCGCCGCCCGCGCACGCTCGACGCCAAGCAGCGCGGACTGCTGCTCGACCTCGCGCGTATCGCGGAACAGGAACTGGCGGCGATCGAGCTCGCCACCGTCGACGACCTCACGCTGATTCCGAACCGTCGCGGCTTCGAGGCGCTCGCGCAACATGCGCTGAACGTCTGCAAGCGCATGGGGCATCGCGCATCCCTGCTGTTCTTCGATCTCGACGGCTTCAAGCAGATCAACGACAGCTACGGCCACGCCGAAGGCGACCGCGCGCTCGCGACCTTCGCCGCCGCGCTGCGCAATTCGTTTCGCCACACCGATGTGATCGGCCGGCTCGGCGGCGACGAATTCGTCGCGCTCCTGACCGATGCCGGCGACGACGAAACGGCCCGCGCGCTCGATCGCCTGCGCGCGACGCTCGCCGGTCACGAAGCGGCGGCGGAGCGTGGCTACGACATCCGCTTCAGCGTCGGACAGACGCAGTACGACCCTGCGCGGCATGCGACGGTCATCGATCTGCTCGCGGCGAGCGACAGTCAGATGTACGCGCACAAGATGGCGCAGAAAAAAGGCCTGCGGCATTGATGCGCGCAGGCCGGCGATGAGACGCGGACGGTACGCGCCCGATCAGGACTCCAGTTGCGCGTTCAGCGTGATTTGGGCGTTGCCGGCGAACAGTTTCGAAACCGGGCAGCCTTCCTTGGCGGCTTGCGCGGCCTTGTCGAACGCGGCCTTGTCGGCGCCGGGAATCTTCGCCTTCAGATCGAGCTGACACGACGTGATCGTGAAGCCTTCGCCGTCTTTTTCGAGCGTGACGGTCGACTTCGTTTCCAGGCTTTCGGCTTTCATGCCCGCCTGCTCGAGTTGCAGCGAGAGCGCCATCGTGAAGCAGCCGGCATGCGCCGCGCCGATCAGTTCTTCGGGATTGGTGCCCGGTCCTTCTTCGAAGCGCGACTTGAACCCGTACGGCGCGTCATTCAGCACGCCGGTCTGTGTCGAAATGAATCCCTTGCCGTCCTTGATGCCGCCGCTCCATTTTGCCGATGCAGTCTTTTGCACGAGAGTTCTCCATGAGAGATGAGATTGCGATGACCGGCCTTGCCGGCCGAGCTACTGCGTCAGCAGCGCAGACTCATTGCACGCACCGTGCCCGGCGCCGATGACGCGATGCCTCACTTTCATCGTAGCGGATCGCACCCGGCGATGCAGCGCTCGCGTCGCGGTCCCGGTGCCTGAAATTTTTGCGCCGATGGTCAAAGCCCGCCGATTCCCTTAGCATCCTCGCCGGATGTTCGACCGCAAACGAAGGAACACATGACACGCACTGCACGCAAAGAGGCCGCATAAGATGGGACCGCCAACCGAACGCATCGCGGAAGACAAGGCCTTGCCCGAAAGCGTCGACGTGGTCGTCGTCGGGGGCGGCGTCATCGGAATCAGCACGGCGCGCTTTCTCGCGGAGAAGGGCTTGTCGGTCGCCGTCTGCGAGAAAGGACATATCGCCGGCGAGCAGTCGAGCCGCAACTGGGGCTGGTGCCGCGCGACGCATCGCGATTTGCGCGAACTCGAACTGAGCCTCGAAAGCCTGAAGCTGTGGCGGCGCATGGACGTTGATCTCGGCATCGACAGCGGCTATCGCGAATGCGGCATCCTCTACGCCGCCGACGACGCCCGGGCGCTCGCCGATCACGAAGCCTGGCTGGCGCGCGCCGTCGTCAAAGTGGGCCGCGACGGAATCGATTCGCGCATCGTGTCGCCCGATGAAACCGCCGCGCTGATGCCCGGCGCGGCGCGCCGATTCGCGGGCGGCATCTACACGCCGAGCGATGGCCGCGCCGAACCGCAACGCGCCGTGCCCGCGATGGCCGCGGCGCTGCGCCAGCGCGGCGTCAAAATCGCGATGCCGTGCGCGGTGCGCGGCGTCGAAACAAGCGGCGGTGCGGTAAGCGCGGTGGTGACGGAACACGGCCGGATTCGCTGCCAGAGCGTGGTTGTCGCGGGCGGAGCGTGGACGCGTCTCTTCGCAGGCAATCTGGGCGTGGACGTGCCGCAACTGATGGTGCGCTCGTCGGTCATGCGTACGGCTCCGCTTCCCGGCGGCCCCGAAGTCAGCGCGTGCAATCAGGCGCTGGGCTATCGCAAGCGGATGGATGGCGGATACACCCTCGCCAATGCCTTCCGGAGTTACAGCGACATCACGCCCGACAGTTTCCGGCTCTTTACCAAATTCCTTCCCGCGCTCAAAAGCCAGTTCGGCTCGATCAAGCTCAGTCTAAACGCGCGCTTTTTCGAAGAACTGCGGCGTCCGCGCCGCTGGCCGCTCGATCAGCCGACGGTCTTCGAAACCGTCCGCACGCTCGATCCCGCGCCCGTCGAAGCGTTCAACGAGACCGCGCTCGCCGAGTTCCGCGCGATCTTCCCGTCGCTCGCGCCGGTTGCGGTGGAGCAAGCGTGGGCAGGCTATATCGACGTGACGCCCGACGCGGTGCCCGTCATTTCCGGCGTCGAGCGCACGCGCGGGCTGTTTATCGCGACGGGTTTCTCGGGGCATGGCTTCGGCATCGGGCCGGGCGCGGGCAAGCTGATGGCCGACCTCGTCGCCAACGATGCGCCCCTCGTCGATCCGCACGCGTTCCGCCTGTCGCGCTTCTTCGACGGCAGCCGCATCGAACTGGACGGCGGCTTCTGAGCGCATCGGACGATGCGGCGCGGCGCGAGGCGGCGCGCTAACATACCGGTTTTGCGGCCAGCGCACGCGCGCTGGCCGCCGCAATCATCGCTAGAGGCTTTCATGGCATCCACGCCGCTGTTGTATGTCGACGTCTGGTCCGACTTCGTGTGTCCTTTCTGCTATCTGGAAACGCCGGTGCTCGACCAGTTGCGCAACGCCTACGGAGACGCCGTCGAGGTTCGCTGGCATGCGTTCGAGCTGCGCCCCGAACCTGCGCCGCTGCTCGATCCGAACAGCGACACGATCCACGAGGCATGGGAAAAATCGGTGCGTCCGCTCGCCGAAGAACGCGGCCTGTTGATGCGTCAGCCGTCCGTTGCGCCTCGCAGCCGCAAAGCGTTCGAAACGGTTTTGTTTGCGCGTGAGTCCGGCCGATACGACCACGTGCATCGCGCCATCTTCAAGGCTTACTTCGAGGAAGGCATCGATATCGGCGATCAGGATGCGCTCATCGACATCGCCGCGACCTGCGGCATCGACCCGGAACTGCTGGAAGAGTCGCTCGACGACGGCACGTACACCGATCTCGTCATCGAAGACGAAGAGTTCGCGAAGCAACTCGGCATCAGCGGCGTGCCGTTCGCCGTGCTGTCGCGCGAACCGGCGCCGGGCCAGGAACCGCCGCCGCCGATCGCACTGCGCGGCGCCGCGCCGATTCAGCATTACGAAGCCGCAATCGAGCGGCTGTTCCCGGACGGTTTTCCGGGAAGCTGACATCGGCGCGCGCAGCCGTCTAGCTGTGCTCTGCCATGAACGACTTCAGCGCGATGCGCTGCGAAGCATCCAGCGCTTCGAACTCGAGCCCGTAGGCCGCGCCCGGCGCGCCTGACTCCGCCGGGCCGACGTGACGCACGATCGCGGTCGTATCGATTTCAACATCGACGCCATCGGTGCAGAACCGGAACGAAAGTTTCAGGCGGTCCCCGGCGCGGGCAGTCGCGGTGGGCGCCGACAGCGACATGCCATACGGGCTGATATCGGCGACGCGGCCGAGTTGCGGCACCGCGCTCGCTACGGCTTCCGTCGAGAAGCGCGCGCCGAGGCAGGTCGGCAGCCGCGCGAACTTGCGCGCCCGCAAGCGGCGGATCGCGCCCGGCGCCGATAACACCACGTAGTTGAACGGCTCGCGGCTGGTTGCATCGACCGTGCAGGCGAAGCGGAACACGCCGCGTCCCGTCAGCGCGACGAGATCGACCTGCTCGCCGCGCGTCAGTTCGAGCGGACCGGAACCGGCCATGACCGGCTGCGTGACGAAAAGCGACCGCTCGCCGTTGCGACGCGGATTCGAGAAGCCGATTACGCGGCTCGCGTACATCGCGGACCCAGAGATGCTGCCGCCGCGCAAGCCGACGCGTCCGCCAATGGCGAGGCCCATGTCCTCGAGTGCCGGCGCTCCATCGGCGGCTGTGTCGATGGCGGCGGAAGCGAGCGTCGCTTCCCGCGACGGTCGATGCGGCTCGAAATGACGATAAAGGAAAGCGCGCGCGGCTTCGTCGGGGACGACGGTGCCGCTATCGAACAGTACCGCGCCGTCCGGCGCGAGGATGGGCCATTCGAGCGGCGCTTTCAGCGGGATATCGGCTGCATTCAGACGGACGAGAGCCGGTCGTTTCTCAAAGACGGGTTCCGCGAGCATTTGGTCGGATTATTCTTAAGTGTTTGGTGCAATCCTCTTAGTTGCTCGCTCAATCGTCAAGTGTTTTCGGAAATCATTACATATCGGGACGGAACGCCTCACAATTTCGGTTATTGATGCCGCGTTTCCCCTAGCGCGGCGCAGTGTTATGCGCATAAAAACTAAAGCGCCTGCGCCGAGTATGTGTCGCATTGGCGAACGTCGCCGGACGACAGCCCGCGCTTCAACCATCGCTGTCGCTGCGCGCTCGTCCCGTGCGTGAACGCCTCCGGCACGACGCGCCCCTGCGTCTGCTGCTGCAAGCGGTCATCGCCGATTGCGGCCGCTGCGTTCAACCCCTGCTCGAAATCGCCCGGCTCGATCAGCTTCGCGTTTTGCTGCTGCGCGACCGCCGCCCAAACGCCCGCAAAGCAATCCGCCTGTAACTCGACTCGCACGGACAGCGCATTCGCCTGCTCACGCGACATCCGCGAGCGCGCGCGATCGACCTTGTCCGAGACGCCGAGCACGTTTTGCACGTGATGCCCCACTTCATGCGCGATCACATACGCCTGCGCGAAGTCTCCGCTTGCGCCGAAGCGGTCGCGCAGTTCGCGATAGAAAGAAAGATCGATGTACACGTTGCGATCGGCCGGACAGTAGAACGGGCCCATGGCGGCCTGCCCCGTTCCGCAGGCGGTCTGCGTGCCGCCCGAGAAGAGCACGAGCTTCGGCGCCGGATAGTCCTGATTGAACTCCGTGCGGAAGATGTGCTGCCAGGTGCGCTCGGTATTGCCGAGCACGCGGCGCACGAACACAGCGCCTGCATCGTGAGCCGGTTCCGCATTGCTTGGCGCGGCCTGACGTTGCGGCGCATTGCCTTGCAGCACTTGTGCGCCATTGATGATCGTCATCGGGTTGATGCCGAAAAAGTACGACGCGGCCAGCGCCAGCACGATGGTGCCGATGCCTATCGTTCCCCCGCCGATGCCGAAGCCGCCCGAGCCCCGCCGGTCTTCGACGTTCTGACTTTCACTTTCATCATCGAGGCGCATGTAGGTTCTCCTTGTGTTCGCGCGTCATGCGCTTCTGGAAAGCCAGTATCGTACCCGCGCGCTCTGTGGATTCTGCACCGCACGCAGGTGAAACTTCGCCCGCCCATTTCGCTTCAGTCCGTCTGATGCAGTGCGGTCGATTGTCGCGAGAAGCACGTCGCGCGCCCGGCGACGCCACGCCGGTCGTCATCTCGAAAACGCATAGATATCAAGCGGATAACGCCGCCAACTCGTTGAAAGTGCGGCATTTCCGCACAATGCGGCATCTCTGACGCAGCGCAACAGTCGTTCATTTTCGGCGCTAAGCTCCGGCCGTGATCAGACGCATTCGTCGCGACACACAACCGGCCAGACCTCCACGAACGGCCGCGTGAATTTCAAAAAGACAAGTCATCATGCACTCGACTCCCGAAGCAATCGACCTGGCGCGGATACAGTTCGCGTTCACCGTATCGTTTCACATCATCTTTCCTGCCCTGAGCATCGGACTCGCGAGTTTCATCGCCGTGCTCGAAGGCGCATGGCTCAAAACAGGCAAGCCCGTCTACAAGGAGCTCTGCCTGTTCTGGTCGAAGATTTTCGCCGTGGCGTTCGGCATGGGCGTGGTGTCGGGCGTCGTCATGGCGTATGAATTCGGCACCAACTGGGGCGGCTTCTCCACCTTCGCCGGTCCCATCACGGGGCCGCTGCTGACCTACGAAGTGATGACCGCGTTCTTCCTCGAAGCGGGCTTTCTCGGCATCATGCTGTTCGGCTGGAACAAGGTCGGCCCGAAGGCGCATTTCGGCGCGACGCTGATGGTCGCCATCGGCACGCTCATCTCGACGTTCTGGATCCTCGCATCCAATAGCTGGATGCAGACGCCGCAAGGCTTTCGCATCGAAGGCGATCATGTCGTGCCGGTCGACTGGTTCGCGATCATCTTCAATCCGTCGTTCCCGTACCGGCTCGCGCATATGGCGATAGCCGCGTTCATCGTCGCGGCGCTCGTGGTGGCGGCGACGGGCGCATGGCACCTGTTGAAGGGCCGGCGCGACCCGGCGATCAAGAAGACTTTCTCGATGGCGCTGTGGCTGCTGCTCGCGCTGACGCCGCTTCAGGCGCTGGTCGGCGACGCGCACGGCATCAACACGCGGGAGCATCAGCCGGCGAAGATCGCGGCGATCGAAGGCATCTGGGAAACCGAGAAAGGCGGCACCGCGCTGAACCTGTTCGGCATCCCCGACATGGAAGCCGAGACCACGAAGTACGCCGTGCAGATCCCGCACCTCGGCAGCCTGATCCTCACGCATAGCTGGGACGGCGAAATTCGCGGTCTCAAGTCATTCCCGAAGGACGAGCGCCCGAACTCGACGATCGTGTTCTGGAGTTTTCGCGTGATGGCCGGCCTCGGTGTGCTGATGATCGTGATGTCGGTGGCGTCGTGGCTGCTGCATCGCAAGCGCCGGTTGTTCGAGGCACGCTGGTTTCATCGCTTCGTGTTGCTGATGGGCCCGAGCGGTTTCATCACGCTGCTTGCGGGCTGGGTCACGACGGAAGCCGGGCGTCAGCCGTGGGTCGTGTATGGCGTGATGCGCACGGCGGATGCAGTCTCGCCCGTCACCGCGCAGCAAGTGGGCGTGTCGCTGCTCGCGTTCGTGATCGTGTACACGATCGTGTTCGGCACGGGCATCTACTACTTGCTGAAGCTGCTGCGTCAGGGCCCCGCGCTGCCGGGACAGACGCCGCACGAGCCGTCATCGGAAGGCACCGCGCGCCGGCCGCTTTCCTTGCCTACCCAGTCCATCGAAGGAGCGTAACAACATGGACCTGACAGTTGCCTGGGCCGCGATCATCGCATTGGGCCTCTTCATGTACGTGGTGCTCGACGGCTTCGACCTGGGCATCGGCATTCTCTTTCCGTTCTTTCCGGACCAGCACGACCGCGACGTGATGATGAACACCGTCGCGCCCGTCTGGGACGGCAACGAAACGTGGCTCGTGCTCGGCGGCGCAGGGCTTTTTGCCGCCTTTCCGATGGTCTATTCGACTGTCCTGTCGGCGCTCTATCTGCCGCTCGTGCTGATGCTCGTATGCCTGATCTTCCGGGGCGTGTCGTTCGAGATCCGGTCCAAGGCGACGCGCACCCGGCATCTGTGGGACCTTGCGTTCATCGGCGGGTCGGCGGGTGCGACGTTCTTTCAGGGCGTGGCGCTCGGTGCGTTCCTCGAAGGCATTCCCGTTGCGGACGGACGCTTCTCCGGCGATGCCTTCGGCTGGTTCACGCCGTTTGCGATGTTCACCGGCGGCGCGCTCGTCGTCACCTATGCGCTGCTCGGCGCTTGCTGGCTGATCGCGAAGACCGAAGGCGACTTGCAGCGGCGGATGTATCGCGTCGTGTGGCCGCTGACGCTGCTGCAACTCGCGACGATCGCTGTCGTCAGCGTGTGGACGCCCCTGCTCGATGCGGGCATTGCGTCGCGCTGGTTCGACTCGCCGCTGTTCTATCGGATGCTCCCGGTTCCGGTGCTCGTCGCGGCGTGCGCGTGGGCGATGCGCCGGTCGATCGATTCGCGTCACGAGAAGCGGCCGTTCGCGATGGCGCTCGGCTTCGTGCTGCTCGGCTATGCGGGACTGGTGGCGAGCATTTCGCCGCACGACATCTTTCCGGGCGTGTCGATCTGGGATGCGGCGTCGCCGCGTTCGAGCCAGCTATTTACGATCGTTGGAGCGGCGGTGATCTTGCCGGTGATCGTCGCTTACACGACGCTGGGGTATTGGGTATTCAGAGGGAAGGTGCGCCATGGCGAACATCACTATCACTAAGCGGATGCGCGGCGTTTTCTGGTTCTTTGCGCTTTGGGCCGCTGGCGTCGGCGCGACGATGTTGCTCGCGCTGCCGTTCAAGTTGCTGATCCGGTGGGGGACTGCGGCGGGATTTTGAGTTGTCGCTGTGAGGGAGCCTGCTACGTACGGTTTAGTGCAGTAGACGGTTCCCGGCGGTGTCGACCAGAGTTTTTGACGTTTTGGCTCCTGCTCCGGTTCGATGCTTAGCGCTGAGTGGAACGAGCCCGACGCAGCCCTGAATCGCCCTCAATGTCAGTCGAGCCGCTTTGCCCGGTTAGAACCGACGCAAAGCAGCACGAAGCGGAACAACATCGGCATGAGCGGGTCGGGCAATCGGACCCTTGCTCACGCGTCGCCTAGAACAACCACCCCGCCACCACCCCGCCGATCACCCCGAACGCGACCACCGACGCCGCCACGAACGCCAGCACCTTCGGCGGAAACGACCGCCCGAGCATTACCAGCGACGGCACGCTCACCGGCGGCAGCGTCATCAGCAGCGCGCCTGCAGGACCCGTCGCCATGCCGAGCGACAGCATCGCCTGAATGATGGGCACCTCGCCCGCCGTCGGGATCACGAACAGCGTGCCCGCCACCGCGAACGCGATGATCCACAGCGCAGCATTGCCGATATCCGGCCCGATATGCGGAAAGAGCCACGCCCGCGCCGCGCCCAGCAGCAGCACCAGCACGATGTACTCCGGCACGAGCCGCAGCGTCATGCGGCCGAGAATCTTCAGCCAGCGCGAGAAAGCAGTGCCCGGATCGTCCTCCTGAACCAGCTTCGACAACGCCTCGCGCGATGCCGCCGCCTGCGCCGGCGTCACCATGCGATTCACCGCGTAGCCGAGACCGAACACCATCAGCATGCCCAGCACGAGACGCAAGCCCGTCCACTGCCAGCCGAGCACGAAGCCCATGAACACGAGCGCCGCCGGGTTGAGCACCGTGTTGCCGAGCCAGAACGCGATGGCCGCGCCCGGCGCCGCCTGCCGCGCCCGCAAGCCCGCGACGACCGGCGCCGCGCAGCACGTGCACATCATGCCCGGCAGAGACATCAGCCCGCCATTCACGACGCTGCCGAAGTTATGCTCGCCGAGCGCACGCGCCACCCAGCGCGGCGGAATCAACGCCTGCACCGCCGATCCGAGCAGCAGGCCGAGCACCATCGCCTGCCAGATGGCCTTGCCGTAGGCCATCGCGTAATCGAGCGCAGCCTGCCAGGACGGCTCCGGCGCGGTTGCCGATGCGCCCATCAGGATCGACTTGCCGATCGAATGCTGGCTCGCCGCGACGAACGCGCGGTTGTAGTAGGGAAACCATTTGACGTAGAAGAGGCCCGCGACGGCGATCAGCAGGAACACCATCCAGCCGAGCGCGACGCGAGGTTGTCGGAGCGTGGTCATATTTCTTATTTCTGAGTGGAACAAAAAGATTAGCCGAGCACGACGGACGTCTCGGACAATTGCGCGAGCAGCACCTTCGCCTGATCGAGGCTGTCGGCGTCGTTCGGACGGAAAAGCATATGCGCCGCCTGAGGCAGTTGCGTGTAGAGCGCGCGGCTGCTGCGGCCATAGGCGGGATCATAGTGCCGGTCGATCAGTTCCGCGAAAAGCTCGGCGCGCGCGCCTTCATCGATCAGCCGATGCCAGTGCCCGACCCGCTCCCGGCTATGCAGCGCGACGAGCTTCGACAACTGCGCCTTGAAAGACTCCGGATCGTCGAAGAGATGCGCGTAGTCCTGCAACAGGAACGCGATACGGTCCTCGCGGCGCGCTTCGACTTCGACACACGCGGCGGCGTGCAGGCTGTCGAGCAGCGAGTCGGGCATCGTGACCGCGCCGATGCGCCGCCCTTCCGCCTCGATGAACACGGGCCGGGCCGGATCGAAGCCGCGCAGCGTCGCGACCAGCGCCGAATCGAATGCCTTCTGCGACGGCTGATCGTGCCCCGGCAGCGCGCCGAGCAGCGAACCGCGATGCGCCGCCAGTCCTTCGAGGTCCAGCACTTGCGCGCCCGCGTGCCCGAGCGCCTGCAACAGCCGCGTCTTCCCGCTGCCCGTGTGGCCGATCAGCGCGACATAACGAAAGCGCGCCGGCAATGTCGTCAGGCGATCCAGCACGTCACGCCGATAGCTCTTGTAGCCGCCTTCGAGCTGACGCGCCTGCCAGCCGATCATGTTGAACCACGTCGTCATCGAGCCGGAACGCTTGCCGCCGCGCCAGCAATAGATCAGCGGCCGCCAGTTGCGCGGGCGGTCGGCGAAGAGCGTATCGAGATGCCGCGCGATATTGCGCGCGACCATCGCCGCGCCGACACGCGTCGCCTCGAACGGCGAGACCTGCTTGTACATCGTGCCGACGATCACCCGCTCCTCGTTCTCGAGCACGGGTGCATTGATAGCGCCGGGAATGTGGTCCTCGGCGAATTCGAGCGGCGTGCGGACATCGATGATTTCGTCGAAGTCGCGGAGGCGATCGATGGAAACGAGCAGGTTTTTCACTGGAAAATCAATGCGAAAGAAGCGGCGGCGAAGCCTGAAATTATCGCACGGCTCACGGTTTCGCTTCAGCACGCGATTTTGGTCACGCTTTTTGCAAGCGATGCAATGCGGTTAAAGTGACAGGACCATCGGTCCAGGGACAAGCGATGAGCTACTACGAGACGATCGGCGCGCGCCGCTACCGCTTCGACGATCTGAAGACGCTGCTCGCCCGTGCAAGTCCGCAGCGCTCCGGCGACGAACTCGCGGGCGTCGCGGCCGCGTCGGAAGAAGAGCGCGTCGCCGCAAAAATGGCGCTCGCGCGGGTGCCGTTGCGCACGTTTCTCGACGAACCGCTGATTCCGTACGAGGACGACGAAGTCACGCGCCTGATCCTCGATACCCACGACGCCGATGCCTTCGCGCCCATCGCGCACCTGACCGTGGGCGAGTTCCGCGAGTGGCTGCTCTCCGATAGCGTCGATACCGCCGCGCTCGAACGCGTCAAGATGGGCGTCACGCCGGAAATGGCCGCCGCCGTTTCCAAGCTCATGCGCAATCAGGATCTGATCCTCGCCGCGAAGAAGCGCCCGGTCGTCACGCGCTTTCGCACGACGATCGGCCTGCCGGGGCGGCTTTCGGTGCGCCTGCAGCCGAATCATCCGACCGACGATCCAAAAGGCATCGCGGCGTCCATGCTCGACGGCCTCTTCTACGGCTGCGGCGATGCCGTCATCGGCGTGAATCCAGCCTCCGATTCGCCCGCCGCCATCACCGCGCTGCTCACGATGATGGACGACTTCCGCCGGCGCTACGACGCGCCGATCCAGTCGTGCGTGCTGACTCACGTGACCAATACGATCGCCGCGATCGAGCACGGCGCGCCCGTCGATCTCGTGTTTCAGTCGGTCGCGGGCACCGAGCGCGCGAACGCGAGCTTCGGCGTATCGCTCGCGCTGTTGCAGGAAGCGCACGAGGCGGCGAAGTCGCTCGGGCGCGGGACCGTCGGCGACAACGTCATGTACTTCGAGACCGGTCAGGGCAGCGCGTTGTCGGCGAACGCGCATCACGGCGTCGATCAGCAAACCTGCGAGGCGCGCGCCTACGCGGTCGCGCGCCGCTTCGAGCCGCTTCTGACGAACACGGTCGTCGGCTTCATCGGCCCGGAATATCTCTACGATGGGCGGCAGATCATCCGCGCCGGCCTGGAAGATCACTTCTGCGGCAAGCTGCTCGGCGTGCCGATGGGCTGCGACATCTGCTACACGAATCACGCCGAGGCCGATCAGGACGACATGGACACGCTGCTGACGCTGCTCGGCGTCGCGGGCGTGAACTTCATCATGGGCGTGCCCGGCGCCGACGACGTGATGCTCAACTATCAAAGCACCTCGTTCCACGACGCGCTCTTTATTCGCCGCGCGCTCGATCTCCAACGCGCGCCTGAATTCGAAGCGTGGCTCGCGCAAATGCGCGTCACCGATACGCGCGGTGAATTGCTTTCCGCGCCAGGCCAACCGCTGCTCGACTGGATCGACACATGACGATCGACGCGAATCCGTGGGATGCACTGCGCCGGTTCACGAATGCCCGCATTGCGCTCGGGCGCGCGGGCAGCAGCCTGCCGACCGCGCCGCTGCTCGCCTTCCAGCTCGCCCATGCGCAGGCGCGCGACGCGGTGCATCATCCGCTCGATACGGCCGCCCTCGCCGCCGCGATTCGCGCCGCCGGCTTCGACACGCTCGACGCCGCGAGCGCCGCGCCGGATCGCGATCACTATCTGCGCCGGCCGGACCTGGGCCGCGTGCTCGACGATGCCAGCGCCGCACGCCTCGCCGCACGCGCGTCGCGCTGCGACATCGTGTTCGTCGCCGCCGATGGCCTCTCTGCAATCGCAACGCAGCGCCACGCCGCGCCGCTGCTGTCGGCGCTGCGCGCGATGCTCGACGGCTGGTCGATCGGTCCGGTGGTGATCGCGACACAGGCGCGCGTCGCGATTGGCGATGCTATCGGTGAGCTTTTACGGGCGACGATCGTCGTCGTGATGATCGGCGAGCGGCCGGGCCTGAGTTCGCCCGACAGCCTCGGCCTCTACGTGACTTACGCGCCGCGCGCCGGACGAAGCGACGCCGAGCGCAACTGCATATCGAACGTGCGGCCCGAGGGACTCGGCTACGACGCCGCCGCGTTCAAGCTGCACTGGCTGTTGAACGAGGCGCGCAGGCTCGAACTGACGGGCGTCGCGCTGAAAGATCACAGCGGCGCGCTGCCGCCGCCCTCTTCCGCGAACGCAAAACGGCTCGACGAAGAGGCTTAAGTCCGCAGCTTCCGATACACCGTCGTACGCGATACCCCCAACGCACGCGCCGCCGCCGATACATTGCCGCCGTGCTTGTCGAGCGCCGCCGTGACCGCGCTCACGGCGATATCGGCGAGACGCGCATCGCTTGCGGGCGGCGTCGGCGCATCGTCCAGTTCTTCCAGGAAGTCGCGCGGAAGATGGCCGACGCGAATCTGCGTGTCGTGTTCGTCGAGCATCGCACAGGCCGTGCGCAGCACGTTGCTCAACTGCCGCAAGTTGCCCGGCCAGCGATGCCGCGCGAACAGCGCGAGCACGTCGTCCGCGATGCCGACGGTGCGGCCCGCGCAGTCATCGCCGGCCAGCAGCCGGTCGATGATCGCGCGAAGGTCGGTCCGCTCGCGAAGCGGCGGCAGCGTCACCGATAGCCCGTTGACCCGGTAATAGAGATCTTCGCGAAACGCGCCGGCCGCGACTTGTTCCCGCAGCTTGCGGTTGCTCGCGCAGATCAGCATGAAATCGACCGGCGTCGCGCGCGCCGCGCCGAGCGGCTCGACGACACGCTCCTGCAGGACACGCAGCAGACGGCTTTGCAGCGTGAGCGGCATGTCGCCGATTTCATCGAGGAACAGGGTGCCGCCGTTCGCCTGCGCAATTTTGCCGGTCGCGCCCCGCTTCGCCGCGCCGGTGAATGCGCCCTGCGCATAGCCGAACAGTTCGGATTCGATCAAGGTCTCCGGCAGCGACGCGCAATTGACCGCGACGAACGGGCCATCGCGACGCGGCGAATCGCGATGAATGGCGCGCGCGAGCATTTCCTTGCCCGCGCCGGTCTCGCCGCCGATGAGTATCGGAATGGGCTTGCCGATCACCTTGCTGACGCGCTCGACGATATCGCGCATGGCCGGATCGCCGGTGCAGAGCTCGAGCAGATGCGACGGCGGCGCAGGCTGCGTGCTGCGGCGAGGCGTGGCGGGTGCGCGGCGCGCATCGAACTGCACGCTCGCGAACACGCCGACGCCGTTGTGCAATTCGAGCCGGCATGTTTCGCCTGCCTGCGCGGCCAATGCGTCCGCAGTCGCGCCGAATAGCGAGGTCAGCGTCTCCCTACGCAGCCGTCCGAGTTCGACGCCCAGCTGAAACTGCGCGCTGCGGTTCGCACTGAGCAGGCGGCCGCCGGAATCGAAAACGGCGATGCCTTCCATCAACGTGCCGATGAACTCGGGGCGGCTGTGGAAGTGAATGCGCAAGCCATCGTCGAACGCGCTCGCGATGAGCCGGTTTTCGATCATCTGCCCGGACATCCTGACGAGCGCCATCGTGTGCTGGTGATAGCCGCGCCGGTCGCCGGTCACGTCGAGCACGCCGCTCAAGTTGCCGAGCGGATCGAGAATCGGCACGCTCGAACACGTCAGGAAGTGATTGGCCCGCAGATAGTGCTGGTCGCCGTGCACGGTGATGGCTTCGCGCGCCGCGATGGTCGTGCCGATCGCGTTCGTGCCCTGCAGCGCCTCGCTCCAGACCGCGCCCGCCCGCAGCGAGACTTTCTGCGCGCGGGCGAGGAAATCGTCGTCGCCGAGCGAATGGAGGATGAGCCCGCTGGCATCCGTCAGCGCGATCATGCTGTGAGTATTGGCGATCTGCGCGTACAGCGTTTCCATGACCGGCAACGCATGGGCGAAGAGCGTGTGGCTTTCGTCCAGCCGGGACGCGAGTTCGGACGTGGACAGCAAGGCGTAGTCGGGTCGCATGTCGGCGATGAGGCCGAACGTCGCGGAACGCTCGTGTGCGTGACGGATGACGTCCTGCTGCACGACGTCATGATGCGCCGGCCGCAAAGCCGCGCCGATGGCATGCATGGCTTCCTCCTTTCGATCCATCGCGCGCCTGACCGATGTGGCCGGCGCGGCCGGTCGAATGTCTCCTCGACGGAATCTAACATTCTCCCGGCACTCGGGTCGATGCGAGGAAGCGCTACTGCCCGGCTTCCACCATCAACGTCACAGCACGAGCGATCCGGCCGAAATCGCGACGATCAGGAAGATCACGAACAGGACGAGGAAGATGAAGAAGCAGATTTTCGCGATGCCTGCCGCACCGGACGACACGCGCCCGAAGCCGAAGAAGCCGGCAATAACGGAAATCACCGCGAAGAGGATGGCGAGCTTGAGCATGACAGCGAGTCCTTTTTGGTTATGGATGCTTCGCTATCTGCAAGGGTCGTGCCGGAGTTGTCGAAGACGCCGGAAGAATAGACGGTTAGTTGCTTTTAGCGCACTGAAAAAAGGGCAGCACACTCTTGTGCTGCCCTTCTCGGAGTTAGCGCACTGCCCGATGGTCCGCTGCAGCAACCGCCGCACTCGCCGGTACAGGCCGGCGCGCACGCAGCCACTCCGCGACCGGCTGATGCAGTCGCGGCACCGACAGCAGCGCGGTAATCGCGATGGCATCGGCGGCAAGACCGGCCGGCACGTTGATGAGACCGTCGGTCATCGTGAAAAGAATCGAATCGACGACGAGCGAAATCACCGTTCCCGCGACGAAGCAAACCATGCCGACGCGCCCGATCGCTCCGACCCACGGCAAACGCCGTGCAATCGCCTTCACGACGCCGTAGCGCGCGAGATTCGACGCAATCCACGCAATCGCCAGAAAGTTGACGACGCGCGCCCCCGCCAGATCACGCTTGAACGCGCTGTCGAGCACGGGCGGCAACACGAGCAGCTTGTAGTACGCCATGCCGGCGATGAGCGCGAACGCCGCCGCGCTGATTGTCCAGCCGAAGCGATGCGACGCGATCCGCTGATACACCGGCTGGCAGCGCGCCAGCACGCCGAGCATGAACATCAGTTGCCAGGCGGCGGGGTTGAAGTCCCAGAGGGTGTCGTCGACGGAAGGCATGTATTCGCCGATCTGCGGCGCGCACGCCCACAGCGCGAGGCTCAGGCCGAGCAGCAGCCACGGCTTGCTGCGTGCCAGCGGCAGCGCGAGCGGCACGGAGAGCGCGAACAGCGCGTACATCGGCAGGACGGCGGCGAGATACGGCTGGCGCTCGAAGGTCAGAATCTGCGCGATGGACAACAACGGCGCGGACAACAGGCTGTCGAGATCGTGCAATGCGAGGTTGGGCGCGTGACCGTAGAACGGCCGCAGCAGGAACGTGGCGACCAGCATCAGCACCGCGGTGACGACGAAAGCGCGATAAATCTCGAACGCGCGCTTGATGAAGCGCATGCGCGCCGCGCTTTCGGAGCGGCGTTCCGCGAGCGACACATACGCCGTCGCGGTGGCGAAACCGCCGAGAAAGACGAAGACTTCGGCGGCGTCGTTCAGCGCGAACGCATGCAGCGTGAATCGCGACAGCATGCTTCCGCCGATATGATCGACGACGATAATCAGCAGGACGAGTCCACGAAAGAAATCCAGCTCGACGAGGCGTTGCGATTTTCCGGACATGCGGCGTATGGTGGGTTCCTGCGCGGCTCGCAGGCAGGTTCAAAAGCGGGGCCGCGTCACGCGGCATCGAAGCATAGGAGTTTACCCGTAAATGCGGCAGCGCATCATCGGAACAGACGGAGTTTTCTGTTTCAAATCCGATATTTGTCGCTTTTTAGGATATGTGAGAACTTTCTACCCCCGTTCGTCTCGAAAAGTTTTCATCTTGCTTTCAAGCTATGGGCGGACAGGCTAAGATCACGCCCTCGTTCTCACATCAACCAACACGCTCGCATGGACTATTTCGCCGCCCTCGTCACCGATCCCGCCGCCTGGGCCGCCCTCGCGACTCTCGTCGTGATGGAGGTCGTGCTCGGCATCGACAACCTGATCTTCATCTCGATCCTCACCAACAAACTGCCCCTTGCCCATCGGGAGCGCACGCAGCGCATCGGCATCGGGCTGGCGCTGGTGATGCGGCTCGGCCTGCTCGGCACCGTCGCGCTGATCGTGCGGCTCACGGCGCCGATCTTCGAGGCATTCGGTCACGGCTTCTCATGGCGCGACCTGATCCTCATTGCGGGCGGCGTCTTCCTCGTCTGGAAGGCGACGACGGAAATCCACCATCACGTTTCGCACGACGATAGCGACGCCGGCCCCGCGACAGGCGGCACGCTCACGCCGTTGTCCGCGATCGGCCAGATTCTCGTCCTCGACCTCGTGTTCTCCATCGACAGCATCGTGACGGCGGTGGGCATGACCGAGCACATTCCGATCATGTTCGTCGCGGTGATCGCGGCGGTGACGGTGATGCTGTTCGCGGCGGGGCCGCTGTCGCGGTTCATCGAGCGCAATCCGACCATCGTGATGCTCGCACTGGGCTTCCTGCTCGTGATCGGGATGACGCTGATCGCCGAAGGTTTCGGCTCGCACGTGCCGAAGGGCTACATCTATGCGGCGATGGCCTTCTCCGCGCTGGTCGAAGGGCTGAACATGCTGGCGCGCAAGGCGAAGGCGCGAAGGTCAAGCCCGGCAAGGGTTTCAGGCGACAACTGAGCAGCGGCGCAAGCCGTTCGGTGCAAACATGCATCACACCGAACGGTCGTTCGTCTGGCATGAGTCCCGAATTCGTACCGAATTTTTCGCGATCGGCTCGGCGGCTTGATACGATTACTGTGTATCCATACAGTATCGAGCAGGCCGACATGGGACTCTTTCAAGCTGAGCCGGGCGTCCACCACTGCCGCAAGTGCGAGCACTGGAGCTGCGACGTCGCAAACGGAAATCACGCGCTGTGCATGCTCGGCGGTCGCGCGCAAGTGAAAGCGCTGCCCGAGAACGGGTGTGCCTTCTGGGTGCGCGCGATAGGCGCTGACGACGAACAGCCCAATACACGAAAAACAGCGCTTCACTATCGTGCTTGAGTTTCGGAGCGTGTCGGTCATACTCACTGTGAGCGCTTGCATGGCGCTTGATTCATCTAAATCTATTGCCCGGCCCGTGCCGGGCTTTTTTTATCTGGCTGCGCAGTTCTTCGCGACGGCGAGGTCATGCGCGAGGATCTGCCGTTTCGTTTCGTCGGTGTCGGCCTTGCTCGCCGTGATCGGCTTTACCCAGTCGCACGCCGTGTCAACGACCTTCGTCACGGTCACGGTCTGCGGCGGCTGGGGCGTCGGCGCTGTCGTCGCACACCCAGCGATTGCCAGTGCGCAGCAGATAGTCATGGCCCGCGTACTCATTGCTGCTCCTTTCGCAGTGCCCCGATCTGGTCGAGTTCGGCGTCGAGGTCTTCTCGCGCTGTAGACGCAGCCGCCTGATCAGCCGATGCGCGATTGACGACGGCCTGCTCGCCGGCCGCAGACGCAGCAGCATTCGCCTGATCCACTTCGCTCTGCTTCTGCGCGACGGCGCGCGCGGCGTCCGCTTTTGCGGCGGCTGCGTCGGCTGTCGCGGACTTCGCTTGCTGATGGCGAAAGGAGCCGAACAGAATTCCCCCTGCCAGGCCGAGCCCGCCGAGAATCCACGGACCGAGTTTCATCAAGAGTTCGATCATGCTGCCTCCATTTGGACTGCCGCGACCGCCTGCGCATGCAGATCGGGCCACGTATCGGGTTTCGGTTTCCCAGGGCGCCACACGCGCTGATAAAGCGCCCACGAACCCACGACGTCGTCGGTCGCCGGCAACCTGCGCGGATCGGTGAACAGGCCGAGGCGCGCAACACCGGCGGCCAGCACGTCGTCCTTGTCTAGCGCGTTGTAGATGGCCGCCGGAGTGAACGCAATGCCACGCGCGGCGCACAGCACGCTCATCCAGTAGCGGCTGGCCGGATGCAGGAAGAAGCCCCAGACGCCGCCTCGACTACTTTGCGTGCCCTGCTCGCACTGCCAGAAGCCGCGCGCCGGGCCGCCGCCCATTTGCCGACGGACAGCGAACCGGGATTCTTGGAGGCCGATCGACAGCAACATGACGCGCGCTTCCGGCGTATCCATCTGGTGCGGAAGAATCGCGAGCGCAGGCTCGATCGCCGTGCGAAGTACGTCATTGAGCGTCATCGTCGGCCTCCTTCTGCACGCGACGAACGGACGTGTATCGGATTGCGATGAAGCTCAAGCCGAAGAGCGTGTATGCGATCCACTGCTGCACGTTTTGCGGGATGACATCGCGCAGCTCACGCGGCATGCCTTCCCACGCCTGGGCGATGAGCGGGCCAGCGGCGGCCAGCGCGGTGAATGCTGCGCCGGCGATTACAGTGCCGCGCTTATGTAGCTTCTGCCACCCGTCGGCGAGTGTCAGCCGCAACCGGGTGAACGGGATCAGAGGCATATGCGCTCCAGAGATGAAAAAGCCCCGCACATAGCAGGGCACAAAAAAAGCCACCCGAAGGTGGCTGTCTTAAAGGAATCTAATCGCTAGGAAAGGGGGAGCCTAAAAATCGAACTCGCGTTGGTCGCCGAACCGATCCCTGATCTTTTTCTCGTACTCCTCCTGAGAACTCGATGACTCCGTCATCTCAAGTATCCGGCCTAGATGGATTCGAAGTGCTCTGGTTCCGATCTCCGAAAGAAACTGGTGCAGCTTCTTGGTCCGATCGCCACCCTTCTCTTTATTTGCCCGCATGAGCTCCAACAACTTCCCGTTGCTCTTTGCCAATGGATAGTAGATATGTTGGAGCGTGAGCGTCTTGAATTCCCAGGGGCGACCGCGATCGAACTTCGGCAATTGATAAAGCTTGTACCATTCCTCATAGAGCTGCGGCGGGAACTCCTTCTCGTACTCTTTCGCTTCTTCCTGGACGTACAGCTTGAAAGCTGTGATCACCTCTTCACGGGTCGCATCGTATCCGGACAGCGCGTAAACCAGCCCCTGAATACCGGACTTCGCCGATGCGTTCAAAATGATCCGGGCTTGCTTAGCCAGGATGGCTTGGTTGGGCGCGAGATCGCCCGCCGAGTCGGCGTCCAAGATCGCTTTACATACGTCGATCAGCAGCGTCACGTCGTAGCCATTAACCAGCGTCGGAGGAACCTCCGCGCCGCCGGACCCCCATTGAAACTTAAGGGGATTCTCGATCTTCTCTCGGAGCTCCGCGCCTAGGTAAGACGCCATCACTTTGCCGGTAGCAAATCTCGGGAATGCGTTTCCTCTGGAGGAGAGCCCAATCGCCACACCCATTCCCCGCTGGCTGATGACCGCAGTCTTCTTTTCGTCGTCGAGCACATAGCAATCGACGTCGATACCAAATTCCCCGCGAAAGTTTCCTTCTCTGATTGCCTTCAGTGGCTTGGCGCCCCACCGCGCCAACGCCGCTTTCTTCGCAATCTGACGGCGCTTGTCTTCAGTCAAAGCTCTGGCTCTTGCCACTCCCCCGTTTGCCCGGGCTGCGACCTTCTTCGTTGCTGCAGTTTTTTTTGCGGCTGTCATGCAAGCATCCAATGTTGTCCCAATGCTTGCATTGTATGATCAGTTGAAAGGCAATGCAAGCATGTTCCGGTTTCTGATGCTTGCATTGAAGAACTTCAGAAAACCTAACGGCGGCTTCCCGTCCACGGAGTTGGCGGGACGGCTGCGGTGCCACGCGTCGCTGTATCCAGCTTCTTCTCGGTCGCCTTTGCGGCGGACGCCGCCTCAGTCGCCTGCTGTTGAGCGACGTCAGTCTTGACCAGGATCTGATCGGTCTTCTGCGCGGCAACGGCCGCCGCTGCCGCAGCCTTCTGCGCCGCGACGATCGCAGCGGCCTGCGCGCGCTCGCGCTCCGCGGCACGCCGATCATTCTTCGCGTCCATCAACGCGAGCGCCTGGCCGAACTTCGCGATCGCGTCAGCGAAGTTGTTCACATCGATGGCGTATTGCGCCGACTGCCTGCCAAGCCGCTGTTCGTACTCGAGCTTCTGCTGCGCGAGTTGTTCCTTCAGCTCGACGATGTCCTGCTCGCTTTTCTTCGCCTGCATGGTGCTTCCGGCGTACACCCCCGCGACACCGGTGCATAGCGCACCGAATAGCAGGATCGCGCAGACCCACGGCAGATGCTTTGCTCGAAGGAAGTACGCTCGTTCGACGTGCACACCATCGCGCGCCTTAACCGGCTCTGTCAGGTCAGTCATTCGGTCACCGTGATTCGTATCGGCGGATAGACGTTGCTCTCATCGCGTCCGACCAGGTTGTTCTGGAATCGGGAGACGTTCCGGTACTCGTAGTCGCCTGCAGGAAGCGTGGGCGGTATCTCGAACGCCGAGCTGCGCACCGCGCATCCCGCCTTGGCGAGCGTCGCCGTGCCGCGCAGCGGGACATACGCCTTTCGTTCGAGGTCGTAGAGCGAGGGCGACTGCTCCGCGTAGATGTCGCGATCGAGACAGACATGCCGCCGCACGTATACCCACTCGCCGCGGTGAAAACTTGATCGCGCAACGCCAGCCGCGTCGTATGCTTCGACGACTCCAGCGTGATATGGATTCCCTCCAACAAGCGCGATATACATCAGCGCGGCGGCGCTGGCGATAAGCGTCACGGCGTAGATTCCTCCAATGACAATCTGCTTCCGATCTTCGGGCTTCATTTAACGATCACCTTTGCCAGCAGTGCGGCGAGAACAGAGGTCAAGGTCGTGCCTGCAAGCGAATAGACGAGGATCTTCACGACGGTAAATTCCGTCTTCGTGACGAACGTATCGATTCGGATGGAGACACCCGTTTTCCATTCCCGCAGAGCAGCAAGTTCCTCGCCGTGCTCAGCAACTTTGTCCCGCAAGCCCGAAATTTCATCAGCAGGCATTCAGCACCCCTCGTGCGCCGGTCATCCGGGCATAAAAAAAAGCCGTCCTTGGCCGAGGACGGCTGCGTCTGTCGCTCCGCTGGTTATTCGACGATTGTTCCGCCAGCGAAGGCGTATCTGTTTGCGTACGGCGGTGACGTCACATCGGCCGGTTGCGCCTCGACGAGCACGCCTTCGGCGTATGCCTTCGGGTCCGCATTGGCTGCTGGCAATCCTTCGAGCACGATCTGCTGCGTATAGATCGTGAACTTGCCGGCGTCCTTTGCTTCCTTCGACAGGAACGACCCGACTGTTGCCGTGCACTGGCCAGACACATAGTCGAGCGTGAGTTGTTGCACGACGTGATACGTCGCGACCGCCCACGTGCTGGGCGTCGTGTAATTAGATGCGATTGGCATGCGTGCCTCAAAGGTAAGAGATGTCGACTGCCATGTAGCTCCATGAAAGAGCCTCACGGAAGCCGGTGTAGTTATTGACGTTGCGGTTGTCGCCGAATCCGGTCATGTTGGCGTTGATCGAATTCCCTGACGTCCGGAACGTCGATAGATAAATGCCTGCGTTCGTTGCGCCACCGGAACCCCCACCAATGGCCCATGCGGGCTGAATGCACGCCACTCCAACCCGCTCCACGACCGAAAATGCGTTTGTGCCTTGATCCGTCGCCCATGTGCCGCTGTCGGTCGTGTATCCGGTCGACCCATACGCGTACTTCGGATTGCCTTGTGCGAAGCCAACCGGTTTTGCGAAAGATGCTGCCGCGTCCGCGACGAGCACACCGGCCGCATTGAAGACTTGAAGGCCGAAGCGGTTTGCCGTGACGCTGAAGTCGTTCTTATCGAACACGTAAATCGTGACCGGAACCGATGCGTCGCCGACGACCGTCACCGAGAAGTTGCTGCCCGACTGCGTCCACGCATGCGGGCAGACGTGGGCGCCGCTGCACTCGAACACGACTAGTGGACTGACTGCATAGAACGAGAACGTCGTAACCGGCCCGCTAGATAGGTATCGCTGACCGCTAGCCACCGTGTAGACCGGAATGGCACCAACGGCCATCGTCTGCGTGATCTTCTGCCGCAGTTGGAAATTCGGCAGGCCGCTGTCGCTATCGATCTGGATCGTGTTCGTACCATCGGCGGCGAAACTCTGAAAACCTGCAGGCATCACTTCACCCCGTAAAACATGCTGCCGACGATACGCATATTGTGCGATCCAAAGCCAGGAGAATATGTCCAGCTGATGGTAGTGCCGCCGCGCGCGGGGATCGTAAATATCGGTCGGCTCACATCCATATCGATGAAATTCCAGAGGTTTGTGGGCTGAAACGCGACAAAGATGTCGCCTTGCGCGAGCAAGGGGCTCGAAACTTGAAATGGGTTTCCGTCGATTACGACGGAGCCAACTATCCGCGCAAGCCGTGTGGTGAGGTCTACGACGAGCCGGCCCTGCGCATCCCATATCTGAAGTCCTACGGGCATTACCATTTCCCCCATCGGACGCGCAACGTGCCGTTGGCGTCATACGTGCGGCCACCGCTGTCGTCGATCACGGTGTACCCGTCGCCGTTGTTCGCGCCGTTCATCGTCAGCGCTCCGTTCTTGTTGAGCACCCAGCGCGGCTGACCGTTCGCGCCGACCGCCGTCGCCTGGATGACGTCGCCAATCATGGCGTTTTGAATCCAGCCGACGCCGATCAGCGCCTGGCTCATGAACACCTGGCCGCCCTGAATCACGAAGGGCGCCGTCACTGCCGAACCGTTCGGGTCAAGAACAGCAAAGCGCGATGCCGACACCAACACCTGTGACTCGACGGTGCCGCTCGTGTTGTCGACACCCACGCCGATGCCAGCGATGTAGGTTCGGCCATTCGACGTGATCTGCGTCTTGATCTGATACGACGCGGCAACGCGGCCGTTGATGTCAGCGTAAGAATTCGACGCCGTCTGCGCCAGCGCCTGCGCGCTGTTCGCCGTCGCTTGGACCGTCGTGATTTGCGACGCTTGCGCGGCGTCTGCGTCGACGCGTGCTTGCGTTTCCGTCTGCACCGCAGCGATCAGCTGAGTGCTGCTCGATGTGACCTGCGCGGTGACGGTCTCGACGTTGCGCGCGATCGCGAGATCAGCCTCGGCGCGTGCACTCTGTTCCGACCACACGCCGGCATAGATTTCCGTCGAGCCTGCGTAGTCATCCGTGCTGCCCGCGAGCGGCGGCACCAGCACTTGTGCGCTCACGACGTCGAGCCGCTGGGACAGCGCACTGTCGGCGTCAGCACGCGATTGCGCTTCCTGAGTGATCGCTGCCGCAGTTTCCGTGACGGTTTGCTGTAGGTCGGGGATCGCGTCGATCTCAGACAGCAGATCCGCGCCGAGCGCCGTCTTCGTGATCAGCCCGGCGAAATACGCGTTGTATTCGTCGGCGTCCGTGCTGCTGATGCCGTGAACGCCCGGATCGCCAGCCGGAAACCACGGACCGATGTTGCCCGAGGTATCGACGAGCCGCGCCCAGAAATAGAAAGCCTGCCCCGCGGCCAAGCCCATCAGACTTGCGGTTGCCTGCGGATACGCATAGTCAGCCTGCTTCACCGCATCGGCGCGCGCCGGCGTGCGGCTGTACCAGAGTTCGGTGCGCTGCGTATCGCCCGCCGATCCGTCGGCCGGAAACGTCCACGTGACATCGATGTCGAAGACCTTCGATTCCGTCGTCAATGACGCGACCGACGGCGGTGGACTGGTCTTTCCGGTGAGCGTCGTGTCGGTGCTGTACGCCGGGACCGACGTCACACCCATGGCGTTCTGCGCACGCACCCGCGCCAAATACGTGCCCTGATAGATGCCTGCGACTTCCGCTTGCAGTCCGCCGGTCGGGTTGACCGTCACCCATTCGCCATTGTCCTTGCGCCATTCAGGCAGGTACGACACCGCCTTACCCGCGGCGTCCCACGCGATGACCATGGTCGTCTTCGCAATGCCCTGATCGATCGTCGAATACGTCGACATGCGGACGTTCGCCGGCGGCGGCTGTACAGACGGAGGAATGACTGTGACCGGGCGCACCTGAATGGCCGCGCCGCTGTCGATGGCCGCATATTTGCCCGGCTCGTACTGCGCGGCGTTGATCGTGTAGGTGATCTGCCCGTCGTCGTCCGACTCTTGCACGCTCACAACGCGAAAGAGCTGCGCGGCGAGGTCGGCGCTCTCCAGCATCCAGATCGCGCCGGCGGATGGCTGCGTCGTGAACGCGTCGATGACTGTGATGCTGTCGCCGGCGACGCTCTGCACCGTGCGCTTCTGCGCCAAGCCGGACGGAAGCACGACCGTCAGCGTGTCGCCGACTGAAACCGTCGGCGCCTTGTCGAGCGTCACGACGCGACCGCTCGCCGCGCGAATGCGGCCACCGATGCGCCGCCCGCCCTTCGCCGGGTCCGCCACGGCGATGATCGTGCCTGGCGGGCAAAGCGTGCCGTCGAGCCCGACGCTAAACGAGACGGTGTTCGTCTCGTAGCGAGATGTCAGCAGCGTCCAGAGCCCGAGACGATGCGCCTGCCCTTGCGACGTCGTGCCGAACGCGGTGATCTCCGCCTTCATCACGCCATAGCGCGCCATGCCATCTTCGTCAGGCACGTACTCGACGGCCTGCTGATAGCTGCTGGCCGGGTCGTTCCAGCTGATGAGCGCAGTCGTGTACCGAGTCTTGCGCGACGAGCCGACATATTCGAAGGAGCCGCCGACGACGTTGGCAGCCGTGTAGACGTATTCCGGATCCTGCGGCATGTCGGCATTAGCGACGACCTGCCCCGGCCCCCAGTAAGCGATGCCACGGAAGACGGTCGCGAGATCCTGCAGCACCTTGTATGCGTCAGCGCGCGACTGGATGACGGCATTGCAGGTGAAGCGCGGTTCCTGTCCGCCCTTGCCGTCAGACACCATGACGTCGCAATACTGGCCGATCTGATACAGATTCCACTTGTCGATCATCGACGCGTCGACGAGCTTACCGAGGCCGTATCGCTCGTTGAGCACGATGTCGTAGAAGATCCATGCAGGATTGTCCGTCCACGCCGTCTTGAAGGTGCCGTCCCATGCTCCCGAGTAATTGCGCGTATCCGGATCATAGTTAGACGGCACACGGATAATCACGCCTTTGATGTCGTAGGACCGCGTCGGCACGGAGCTAAACGAGCGGGCGTCGAACGACAAGCCAACAAGCGCACTCATCGGATAGCGCAGCTTGCGGTCGATGATCTCAGTAATCGCCTCGATGTTGACCGTGTCCGCGATTAGCGAGCTATGCGCATTAGCGGTCAGACGGCGCACGCGCACGAGCCACCCGGTCGTCGCCGTGGGCAACTCAATGCGCACGCTGCGTTCATAGAGCGACGTGGTCTTCCCGTCGAATGCGCCTGTCAGAACCTGGGCATATGCGCCGCCATCGACGGCGAGGTCAATCGCATATTCGACCCGATAACCCGTGACATCGCCGGTCGATTGATTCGACTGCTGGAACGCTGGCAGCCCGAAGCGGATGCGCGCCGCAGTGAGCTGCGTGTCTTGAAGCTGATGCACCCACGGCGTGTCTGACGTAAGCGGCACGCTCACCGCTGTTTCGTTCTCGACGGCCGGGAAGCCGGACATGTACGCCTGATCCTGCGTGCCGACGCGCGTGTCAACCGCGTAATTCGAGAAGTTCGTCGAGCCGTCGCTGTTCTGAATCGGCGTGTCGTCGAGAAAGACCGACTGCAAGCCGTTCACTAGGCCGACGATCGGACCTTCGGAAACGAGATCGAGCACCTTCGCATAGGCGATCGAATGCAGGCTATCCGGCGACTCCGTCGGCGTGCTCGCCGTTGCGCCGCCCTTCGCTCCATGAATGCGCATATCAGGCCTGATCTTCCGCGTAGATGCCCGCGCTGATCACCTTCGAGCCGACGCGCATGCGGCCGTAGACAATCGGCACGCAGTCGCCTTGTGCGGCGCTGTTGACCGGGCCATTGAAGTAATAGGAGGTGCCGTTGTCACCGCTCGTGCTCGCGAGGCCGGTCGTCTGCGGGCTCAGCATCTGAATGACGCCACCAAGCGCCATCGACGCGCCAAGCCCGATCAGTTGAGCACCCCATGGCTGTCCGTATGCGCTCGCGACTGCGCCGACGACGACCATCGCGGCGCCGAGGATCGTCTGGAAGAGGCCCCCGCTCTTGCTGCCGATGAGAATGGGCGCAATGCGGATTTCTTCATCGCCGACCGGATGCGGCAGCTCGTCTTCCGCGAGGTTGCGGCGGCCGTTAAAGACCGCGAACGTCAGCCCGTTATCCTTCGCGGTGAGCATGAACTTGCGGAAGCCAGGCAGCAGGACGCCGAGCGCGCGGACCGCCTCAGACGTCGAAGCGACTGCGAGCCGATGCACTCGCCCGAAGCGGACGCCGAGCACCCCATACAACCGGATGGTTCGAAGCTTGTCGCTCACGCTGCATTCCCCTTGTATCGAAGCACCGTGCGCAGCGCGTGCGCCCACATGCCGCCCCACACGGTTCGACCCGACAGGCGTCCGTACATGTGATGCAGCATGATGTTGTCGCCCAGATAGATGCCTGCGTGATTCGGCACCTTCGAGCGGATCTGCATCAGCAGCACGTCGCCCGGCTGCAACTCTGCGTCTTGGCCGACGTCAACGAAGCCGGCCGCGGCGAAGTTGTCCATGTAGAGGTTCGACTGGCCGTCTTCCCACCACTTCTCAGCGCGCTCGAAGTCAGGCAGATCGATGCCGCGCTCGAGCCGATACCAGTCGCGCACGATGCCGTAGCAGTCGAGCGTGCCGTGCGCCCACTCACGGCCGACGAGCGGCGCAACGTAGCCGGTCGGACCAAACTCGCACCAGTCTTCCGCAGCGACGGCGCCGTCGCCCTGAATGCCGACGGAAATAATCACCCACTTGTCGACGCCGCTCTTTTCGGCCATCGCCTTGTCGGCCATGCTTGGCCGAGCGGGCGCGCCCGGATGCGAGTGCACGACGGCGACGATCGGCCCCATGTCTTCGGCGAGCGCGTAGTCCTCCGCCGACATCACGAAATGCTCTTCCGGCGCGCCCGCGACATTGCGGCACGGCACATAGCGCTCCGCACCGTTGTGCAAGACGACCAGCCCGCAGCACTCGCGCGGGTACGCCGCGAGCGCGTGATCCGCGATCGCTTTTTTCGTCTCTTCGTTCATCAGGAAAGGGTGTCGCTGAGAAAGCCGCCGAAACTGAGCGGCTCGTTGACGCCGAAGCGGCATTCGCAGCCGCTGATTCGTTTGCTGCACCGGTCGAGCGAGGGATCGCTCACCGGTTGGTCGTTCGCATCGAAATACGCCGTTCCCGTGTAGCCGCAATTCGCATCGCGGTATTGCCACTGGCAGATCGTCACGATCTGGCGCGCCGGCAGCTGCTGGCCGCCGAAGTCGAGCGCGCTTGACAGCGTGAACTCGACCTGCGCGTTCGTTTCGCTGCTCTTCTGCTCGATGTACCACAGCTCGGTCGCCATCTCTTGGGTCGGGTCCGCCGTCGGATTGCCGCCCGGAAAGTTGACCGCGTCGAGATACTTGCTCAGCGTGCGCCGCCGGCGAACCTTCGCGCCGACCATGTCCGCGAGATAGACGCACAGCGCCGAGATTGTGCCGTCGACGTTCGCGACGGTCAGCTTCGGCTCCGGCTGCTGCGCGTCGGACGTGTGCTCGAAGCCCGTCGCCTGAATCGGCCACGGCTTATATTCGTTGCCCTGCCAGAAGATCGATGCCGTTTGCAGGTGACCCTGAAAGCGCAGTATCTCGCCACCGATCGCGGTGCAATCGACCTCGAACAACTCGACGAGCCGACCTGGCTCCAGTTGCTGGATGTCGGCCGTGATAGTCACTTGCCGCTCCCTGCCGCGAGCGCGCGCGTCAACTCCTCGACGCGCCGCGTCAGTGCATCGAGCCGATCATGCGCTTCGACCGTCGAAGCGACGATGTCCGGCGTGATGCGGCCATAGTCGACGACCTGCATGTCCTTGCCGTCCTTTTCGCCGCCGACGGCTTCCGGATAGATCGCCTGCAGCTCGTGCGCGATGAAGCCTCGATGCGTGACCTTCGACTTGTCGGCCTTCATCAAATAGCAGACTGGGCGTGTCGCGCGCAGTCGATCGGTCGACCCAGTGAGCGCCTTCACCTTGTACTTCAGGCGATAGTCCGAGCCCGTACCGTAGACGACGCTCGTGCCGCTCGCGTAGATCGTGCCGAGGCCGGTACCACCAACGAAGAACGCGAGGAACGCCGCATTCGTGTATCCCGACGGTTTCGTGAGATACGCATTCACGCCCACGCTTTGCGAGACGAAGAGCCCGCCCGCCTCGACGTGGAATCCGTTCTGCGTCCCGGTGCCCTGGTATTGATTTGCCGTCTGCGTGCAGTTGAAGGCTGTCACCGACCCCAGCAAGTACGCTGCGCCATTAAACGTCGCGGCTCCCGTGAAAGTCTGCGCACCAGTGACACCAAGAGTGCCGCCCACGGTCACATTTCCCGAATATGCAGCACTAGGCCCCGAATAGGCACCAGCAACGGAGATAGACGCCTGCCCCGCAGAACCGAAGTTTGCACCTCCGGCGATGCCTACCGTCGAGGAGAACGTCGCTGCCCCATTAACCCCCAGCGTTCCGCCAATGGCTTCGTTTCCATTGACGGTGCTGTTCCCGGCGACCGTTTCATTGTCGGAGTTCGTGCGGCTTCGCATCAGGCATCCGACGGCATGCGTACCATCTGAGTCAAGAAGAGCCGACTCTTCCGTCGCGGTCGCGCCGAGTTGCGCGAGCCGCGCCGAACCCTGGTCGAGCAGCGGAATAAGGTTCTTGCCCGACGTGCCGAACAGCTCGTTCGCCACCGCGGCTTTACCCGCACCGTCTGCGCTCTTCGCGAACGCGTCGGCGACCCGCGTGAGCAGGTCTTCGGGTGAAGCAGTTTTGAGCGTCTTCAGGCTGATGCCGACCGCCGAAAATGCGGCGGCCGCATCCTTGTTTCCGTGCTGCGCCTCGTTCTGCGCTTTGGTCAGGTCTGCAAGCGCGTCGGCTGCATCTTTCGTCTCAACACCAACAGTCTTCGCCGCGAAGCCGAATTTCTGCACATCGTCGGTCGAAAGCCCGGTCTGCTTCGAGATCTTCTCGACCGTTTCACCGTAGGTGGCGAGTTCTTCCCGCGCGGCGAACGTCGAGTGAGCCGCAATCGCGAGCACGCCGACGAATGCGCCGACGCCGAGCACGACCGGATTCAGCAGCATGTTGAACGCCCCGGTCGCCTCCGCCATCACGAGCAGCGAGCCGGCGAACTGCTTGTAGTTGCCCTGCGACAGCTCGTGTCCGAGCACCAGCAGCTCGCGCTTCGCCGCCGAAGACTCAAGGCTGAAGCTATGCGTATGCTCCGACGCCTTGGCGATCTGGTCGATGTATGGCTTCACCGAATCCGACAGGCCGAGATTCGCGGCGCGCATGGCCAGAATCTCGGCGCGAGACTTCCCCGCCGTCGACGCATTCTTCAGCAGCGCGTCGGTGAATGACTTGACTGCACGCGCGCTCGCATCCGAGCCGCTCGCGGCTGCCTCAGCGATCGCATCCTGCGCGAGAGCCGTGCGCTTGGCCATGTCGGCCTGGGTGTTGATGAACGCGTTGGCCGACTTGCGCGCCTTCTCAAGCTCGGCGGTATAGCCGGATGCATCGGCTCCTACCTTAACGACGGTTTCATTCGCCACGCCCGGCCTCCTCAGCCTTCTTCTGTATCACTTCGATGACGGCGTCTGCCGCCGCCCGCTTCTTCGCTTCGAATGCCGGCCGCAGGAACGGCTTCGCCGCGGCGTGCGACGTTCCGAACTCGACGAACCGGCCATAAAAGGCGTCCTTCGACCATGTCACCAGGTAAACGGCGCGATGGCCTTCGATTGATTCTTCTTTGTCAAACGCGATCAGAATCGATCGCTTCAGCGTGCCGGGCACGTGCTGCGTTCCCTTACGTTCGTATGCCGTGCCGATCGGCGCCCGCATCCGCGCTTCTGCATGGATCAGGCGCGCGCCGGCGACCGCCGCCTGCCGAAGGACTTCCTCGCTGGCGATGGTGCCGAGCCGATCGAGATAGTCGGTCAGCGCTGTCGGGTTGACGACCTCGATCTTTTTAGTCATTCCGGTTCCGCTTGACCTTGAACTTCTTGCCCTTCGCTTGCGAAAGGTCGATTCCGAACATCGCGAGAGCGACGAAGCGCGCCTGATCCTTGGGATCGTCGAACAAAACTTCCTTCTTCGGCTGCTTCACCCACGGCATGAAGTCCGCCGGCTCGAACGCCTTGGTCTTCGGGTCGCGGTGGATGTTCGCGGTGGTCGCCGCCAGCATCCCCATGCGGATGTCCGCTATGCGGTCGCCGAACGGCTCGATGTTGTAGAAGGCCATCCAGTCAGCGAACTCAACACTGGTTATCTCGCGTTGAGCTCGCGCGACGGACATTCCGAGCGCGAGCGCTAGGCGGTGCCAGAAGATCCGTTCTGGATGGCGTCGGAGTTTTTTTCAGCTTCCTGCGTTTGCGTCGCGCCAAGTGCGTTGACCTTCGTGCACGCAAGGCCGATCCGACGAACGGTGTCGGCGCTCATGCCGCGCAGAGTGTCGAGATCGGCGGTCGTGAACATCGGCTCGCCCTTGTCGTCGACGACCGTGGCGACGATCACAGCAGAGAAATAGACGCTGTCGCTGGTGCCCTGCTCCTGCAGCGTCTTCTGCAGCGCGTCGCGCGCGAAGCCGTCCATTACCTTGACGCGGATTTCGCCGAGGCCTTCGACGTTGACCGTCTCGATCGGCGGTTGTGCCAGCGCGAGGAGTTGCTCTTTCGTCAGCATGGACGGACGCTCCTTAAGCCGCCGCCGGCGTGACATCGATGTCGCCGGAGATCTTGATCGCAACGGTGCCCTTCACGACAGCATCGACGCCAGCGGTGATCGGGAACGACTTCACGTAGCCTTCGAATTCGATGGTCGTGCCATCGCTCAGCAGCACCTGGTACTGCGATACCACGCCGGAACGCTTGTCCGCGAGCAGAGCCGCGTGACTGGCTTCCTTCATGTTGACGTTGATGTCGAACGACACCGTGTCCCAGTCCTGCAGCCCTTGGCGGTACTCCTTCGCGGTGCTGTCGAAGTCGGTGACGTCGATGTCGCTCGCGGAGCCCGAGAAACCGTTGAGGTTGGAAACGTTCTTGACTGCGGTCCAGACCGGCGTCTGCGTCGTGCCGGTGTTCTTCGAGATCTTCGTGCCTTGCGACGAAATTGCGGTGCTGGTCATGGGTTCACTCCTGATACCAGATTGAAAAATCCTGCTGACTGCCGTAAAGCTTCGTGTCGTCTTCGTAGACGCTCACCGGCGCGCCAATCGGCACGCCTTGCACAGGTTCGGCAGTCAGCGCAGCACGAACCTGTTTGATGATGCTTGCCGCTTCGCTCCGGCTGATGGACCAGACCGAAACTTGCATGCGGCTGTTTTGCAGCGTGTCGGCGCCGTCGAACGTCGTTTCGTCCGTCCCGCCGACGCTCTGATAGACGATGTATGGCTTAACCGGGCTCGCAGGCGCGACGTCCGGATACACGCGACCGCCGGCGAGCGCCTTCAGCGCGCCGTACGTGACCGATTCCGCGCTAGCCATTGTTCGAGCCGGTGCTGCACGCCAGATCCGTGTAGTCGCGCGCGGCAACGTTAGGAAGCGGCTGCAGGATGTTGAAGATCACGCCATCGACGATCGCGCGCATTCCGTTCGTGATGTCCGTGCGATACCGAATGCGGATGCTCGCCGTCGCGCTGCCGACGTCGGCGTTCGCCTGGGCGGTTTCCTTGCCGCTGAGCATGCGCACGTTGCCCCAGACGGTAGCGACCTCTGTCCAGCCGTCGACCGGCTGCCCGAGATCATCGGTGCCGCTGCCGTTGCGCTCGATGCGCACGCGCCGGTTGAGATCGCCCGCGCGCATCAGACGCCTAGCCCCGCGCGATACGGAAACAGCAGCTGCTTAGAGCCGGCGGGCAACTCCATGACGCTCGACGACGTGCCGACGACGACGTCCTCGCGATACGCGTACAGCTTGCCAAGAATCAGCAGGATCGCCGCGCGCACCGCGTCGTTGATGACGATCGGATCATCTCCAGCCGTCCCAGCGAGCACGGCCGCGGCCATGTCGTCAGCATTGGCGTAGATCTGGCGATTGAGGAAATCGGACGCAGACTGCACGGCTGCGCTGACATAGAGCGCGATGATCGCGTCATCAGCACCTGCGTCGACCCGCAGGTGCGCGAGAGCCTGGTCCGTCGAGATGATGGGCGTTGCGTCCGCCATTACTTCGCCTTCTTCGGCTTGGTTTCGATGTCTTCCGACGTCCGGACCTTCACCTCTTCAACCAAGCCTTGCGGCTGCAGGTCGTCGAACATGATTTTCTCCATGCTCACGATCTCGCCTTGCTTGTAGAAGCGGTCATGTTGGAACGGATGCAGGACCTTCGCTTTGATCTTCACATCGACCTCCTGTTTCGAGCCGCGCGCCAGCGGGTTGCCGGCGCGCGAGGATCACCGCTTAGCCGCCGCTTGCCGCCGCAAGAGCGCCCTTAATGAACGACTCGGGGCGATACACAGCAAGAGCGAGACGCTCTTCACCACGGATCGTGACCATGTTGGTCGTGAAGTTGTTGCCGTCTTCGCTGGACAGCAGCACGTTCGCTTGCTCGCGATCGAAGATCTGAGCGCCTTGCTTGAACGCGCCGGTGAGGAACTGTCCGACCGTCATCGCAAGCGACTCGACCACCGTGCGACCCCATAGCGACGGCTGAGCCGAATTTGCAGGCGACACAAAGATGTAACGGCCTTCCGCGTCCTTCGTCAGCTCGACCTGCGCCCAATCCGTCGGGTTCAGCACGAAGCCCGTCACCGGGAACAGTGCGAGTGCGGCCTGGAGCATCGCGAGACGTAGCGTGTCGACGTAGTTCTGGTTGGCGACTGTCACGCCAGCCGGTGCCACGTACGGGGTGGCTTGCGTGTAGACGCCGTTCAGATGCCCCGAAGCGCCCGAGCCGAACAGGATTTCTTGTTCTTCGGCGTATTCGAGGCCATAACGGAGGCGGTTGTCGATGATCGATTCGAGTTGCGGCGAATCGTCGAGGATCTGCTTCGATGCCTTCATGAAGTGGGCGATCGTCACAACGTTCGCGGTGGCTGCGCCGAACTGCATCGTCGATTCAGCCTTCGGCGCGCCTTCCGTCGCCTGGATCGCCGCGTTGTTGGTGAAGCCGGTCTCCTTGATGTACTCAATCTGATTCGAGTTCGTCGTGCCGGGCGCGAGCAGGTCGCGAATCGTCATCGGGCGGTCCGGAAGCATCTGGATGCCGGCGAGACGTTGCGAGAACACCGTCACACCGCCGTTACCGTCGGTGTTCGCCGTGGTCGCGCTGGTGATTGCCTTCACCGAGAGGTTCGCGGGAGCGCCGCGCTGGCCGGCGGCGATTGCCTTGAACTGCTCCGACTCGACGAACTGTCGACCAATCGACTTCTGCTCGCTGCGGCCGCCGGCGGCACCCGGGCCGTACTTCTTTTCCATCGCATCCATCTGCGCTTGGAGCTCGCCCTGCTTCACGAGCATCTCGTCGATTCGCTCTTTCTGGCCAGACGCCATTTCGACGCCCTTCTTGGCCTCGGCGAGAGCGCGTTCGCCCTGTTCCCGGACCTGATCGTTGATCTTGTCGAGACCTGCTTTGATTTCTGCTGCGTCCATGTGACTCTCCAGAGTTAGATTTTGGCGATGCTGAAAGCATCGAAAACTGCCTTGATTTCGTCGCTTCGCACGCCAGCATCCCGCTGGAGCAAACTCTTGAAGCCGTGATTTGTGATCGCCACCGCGTCCGACCGCGAGAATCCTGCATCCCGCAGGATGTTCTCGAAATCGCGCTCGGTGAGCGACCCTTCTGCAATGCGCGATTTGAAATTCGTGATGCGCGCTTCATCGTTCGCGGGGCTCGTCACCACGCTGATTTCGATCAGATCCAGTTCCTTCAGAGTTCGGATCCCGGTCTTCTGGTCGTAATCGGCCGACCGCGTGATGTATCCGATCGACAGGCCGGTGATCGCGCGCGACTGCATGCCCTTATAGGCGAGCTTCGCGCTCGGGGCGTCGTCCAGCCAAAGCGAGCCGTCACCGAAGAGACCGACGCTGTCCTCTTTGAGGTCGCTCCACACGCCGATCGGGTTCTCGGTGTCGTGCTGCCACAAGATTGGGACCGCGCGCCCCTTGCTCGCGAGGCTCTGCAGGCTCTTCGTGAACGCGCCCGGCGCCACGATGTCGTCCCAACTGTCCAGCACGCCGAAAACGCTTCCGTAGCCCGAGAATGAGCCCTGCTCGGTCAGCGAATCGGCCTTGAACTCGATCGATTTCGTTTGAATATGCATGTCAGACCTTCCTGGTTTCCGCGACGGGATCCGTCTGTTCGACCTTCGACGGGGCGCTCTGCGCGGCCTCGCCAAGCTTGTCGAGCGGCATGAGCGCCGATTGCACGGTCAAAACCTCGGCGTTTCCGCCCTTAGGCGGCATGTTTTCGAGACGGCGCACTTCGTCACGCGTGTAAATGCCGTTTTGCGTCATGCTCGAGTAGTAGGACGCGCGCGCCGCGCTATCCGTACGCAGCAAACCTTCGACGCTGAACTCCGCGTAGAGCCCGCGCGCCTTCTCCGCGTCGCTGAAGCAGCTCCGTTTGATCGCGTCCTCGATGCGCGCGATCCACGGTCGCAGGCAGTACGTTAGAAAGCCGAGCGTCTGCTGCTCAAGTCCTGAACCCCACGACGTCGAGTTAGATGTACTGCCGACCATATGCGGTGGCACCCCGAACCAGCGGCAGATCTCTTCGACGTTGAACTTTTGCGTCTCGAGCAGCTGCGCGTCCGCCGGCGACATCGTGATCTGCTGATACTTGAACCCCGCTTCCAGCGTGATGACTCCGCCGGCGTTCGCGCCGAACGTCTGCATGCTGTTGCGCAGGTCCTCGCGCTGCTTCGGCGTCAGGATCTGGTCGCTCTGCAGCACTCCGGACGCCTTCAATCCGTTTTTGAATACGGTCGAACCGGCCGAATTCGCAGCGATGGTCGTACCGATGACCTCGCGCGCATAGCTGAGCGGCGAAAGGCCCAAGAAGCCGTCGAGCGACGGCCCCTTGATATGCAGAATGTCATCCTTCGATAGCCCTCGGTACACGTTCCCGTTAAAGTCGACGTAGTCGTACCGCAGCGAGTTGTCGTTCTGCCGATTCACGGATACGCGGATCGGCACAAGCGGAATCAGGTTCAAAATCCGCCGGCTGCCGCCGACGCCGCTGTTGTATTGCTTCCAAACGTAGGCGTTGCCCGCTAACAGCAAGCTCAGCAGGATGAATTCGAAGAATTCGACCGCCGTCTGTTCGTTGTTCGGCTCGCTATGCAGCAGGAACTGCAGCGGATGGTTGCTCGCGATCACCCGCCCGCTACCGTCCGGATCGTCCTGGTAGACGTTGATCGGCAGCGTGGCGATCGCGCCTGCGATAAGGTTGATACATCGCCATACGGTCGCGACGCGCAACGCCGAATCCGTGCTGACGATCGCGCCAGACGCGCTTGCGGTGCCGAAGAACCGCGCGAAGAAGCTGCCGTCCGTGAGCGAAATGAGCGTGCTTCGGCTAGACGTGACGGTGCTTACCAACGCGGATTTCACTCGCGTCAGCATTCCCGGTTTCTTTTCCAAAATTCGCCCTGTTTGCGTTACGCCAATCGGCCGTTACCAGTTGACGACGATCGGGTTGGACGTGAATCCGTCCAAGTCAGGATCATGTCCGGCGAGCATTGCTCGACCGATCGCCATAATCAGCGCCACGGCGCCGTCAATCTTGTTGTCGTTACCCTGCTTGATCGGACGCACGACATCGTCGTTGCCCGGCAGGTTCTTCCCGACCACGTTGCTTACGCACCAGGTCATGATCGGGTTGCCGTCGTGATGGAACCGGCCCGAAGTGATCGCGGCCTCAAGTTCCTTCATCGGATCGGACATGTTCGTGTAGTTCTGAACGATGGTGACCGGCGTCAGCCCTTCGTCTTCGAGCTGGTGAGCGAGGTTTGTCGCGCCGTGCGGGTCCATCGGCACGCACTGCACCGGACAACTGTGGTTCGACAAAACCGCCTCATGCTGGATGTCGCGATAGTCGATTTCGGCCCCTTCGGTCTCGAGCAGATGGCCCGTATTCACCCACTTCTGATAGCGTTCGGCCATCCGCCGGTTCTCGGTGTTCTTCACCGTGTCTTCCGGCACCCAGAAGCGCGGCGCGACGCTGTAATAATGCCGTCGGCCGTCGATGTCGCGGTAAAAGAGCCGCGCCATGCTGTTCAAGTCGAGCTTCCGCGCCATGTCGAGCGCGAGAATGCAGTCTTGCCCCTCGAACCGCTCCAGCGTGAGCGTCGCGTCCTCGCAGTTCTTCCAGTCTTCCAGGTTGAAATAGCCCGCCTTTGCCGACGTCCAGACGTTCAGATGCTTCGTTTTGAACGTGTTCGTGAAGCGCGCAGACTTAATCGCGCGCTGCTGCTGGCTTTCCAGATAGTCCTGATAGACCGAAATGCCGATATTCGGGTTGGCCTTCGCCAGCACCCGCGGGTCGGTCCAGTCGTCGCCTTCGTCGATGGTCCAGATCCAGCCGAAAAGCTCGTCATCGGGCACCGTGCCCTCAAGCATTTCGATCGTCTGTCGACGTTTGTCGTAGCACGGCCCTTCGATGTTCGCGCCGGCCGTCGTGATGATGAACATGAGCGGCTGGCGACGGGCGCCCATGCCGGTCAACATCGTTTCGTACAGCGCCGAGCTGTCGTGCTCGTGATATTCGTCGACGATCGCGCACGACGGCGACGCGCCGTCACCCGGATTGCCGATCAGCGGCTCGAAGCGGCTGCCGTCCTCCGGCTTGTTCATGTTCGAGGCGTTCACCTCGATGCCCGCGGCCTCGATGAGCAGCGGCGAGCGCTTTACCATCAGCCGCGCGGGCCGGAACACCTCCCACGCCTGCTTCTCGGTCGTCGCGCCGGCATACACTTCGGCGCCGAACTCGTCGTCGAGCACAAACATGCCGATGCCCACGCCCGCCGCGATGACCGATTTGCCGTTCTTCCGTGGCACTTCCCAGTAGCTTTCGCGGAATCGACGCTTGCCCGTGCGCTTGTTCAGCCAGCCGAACGTGCACATCAGGCCGAATTTCTGCCACGGCTCGAGCGTAACGAGCTGGCGCTTGAACGCCCACTCGCCCTTCGTGTGCGGCATCAGTTCGATCAGCGCCAGCTTCTTCTCAGCCGTCGCCGCGTCGAACTTCCACTTAAATTCCTTCTTCCTGCTCGCGGCGAGGTCGTCGAGATGCCGCTGACATGCGAGCACGACCAGCCGACCGGCCGGGCGCTTGCCGCGCACGACGTCGCGCGCGAATTGGAGCCCTTGCTCCACGCGCGGATACGTTGTTGACATCGTGAATTAGCTTCCGAGCAGCGCGCCGAATGGGTTGTCGGGCTTCTTTTTGGCGCCGCCTACCATGTTCTGACGGCTCGATGGGTCGAGTCCAAGCAGCGCACCGAACGTCGCCATCTGCCGCGCGGCCTCGTTCTGGATCGTCGCGGCTGGGTTTTTCATCGGCGCGCCCTGCGCGCTCAGCACGACGAGCCCGTTTTTCCGCAAGTCCTCACTGGCGAGGCGATGCCGACCATACGCCTCGCAGAAGATCTCGAGGTTATGCACGTCGGTCATCTGCACTATCTTGTGTTTGCAGAGCGAAGGCGCGACCCGCGTCCACATCTCCGCGGCATATCCCTCGATCCACGCGGGACACTCGATATTCGTGACTTGCCCGTAGTCCGGCTCGTCTTTATTTAATGCCCGCTTGCCCGGATTGCCGGCCAGTTCCTTTTTGGCCGTGGGCTTGGCGCGGCGCCCGGAGCGGCCTTTAACACCGGCCATTTTTCTCTCCGTTTGCAACCATTTTCGGCATTTTGCCGTTGTAACTCTTACTCGCCGCCGAACTCAGCGGCCCGAAAATCGATTTTTATATTTCGCGGCCGTGAAAATTCGACGGAACGGTCGGTCCCAAGCCGGTTCCGGCTGGACTTTGCCTACACCCCTCCCGTCGTCATCGCCGCTCGCTGCCGGTCTTCGTCTTGTGGCATGCGCGGCAGATCGACTGCAGGTTCTCGTCTTCATCGGTGCCGCCCTGAGACTTAGGCACGCGGTGATCGACCTCGGTCGCGACGGTCACACGACCAGCACGACGGCAGGCCTGACACAGTCCGCAGTCACGAAGCAGGATGCGCTCGCGACGCTTGACCCACGCGCTGCCATATCCGCGCGCGTGGCGATTGCCACGCACCGCGTCAGGCTTCCACTTCACTTCCTCGCTCGCGTGCGGCTCGCAGTACGACTTGCCACCAGGCACGAGAGCGCTGCACCCGCGATGCTTGCAGGGGCGCATCGGTCTGCTCGGCATATCGTAGAATCGTTGCGCCGGATAGGCCGGCAAAACTATGGAGGAAATCGTGGGTCGATTCTCAACGAGCTCCGCTCTTGCCATCACCAAAGAAGCAATCACTGCGGCACTGCAAGACGGAACTATCAAGCTGCTTGGAACAGGTAGCAAGCAACTCGCAGAAGAGAATGCGAAAGCCGACGCGCTGTACTTGGCAACGCTGGCGAACTCGATGTTCGAGCAACTCAACAGAGATGCTTCCGCCGAACAATAAGCAAAAAAGCCCGCGCGGCGCGAACCGAGCGGGCTTTTCTTTGGGCGAGCGAACGCCCCACGCGCGAAATACTACGACAATACGAACTGGTTTACAACCCCTTTGTGATGATCACGCTGGCTGGTGATCCTTCAGCCAATCGCGTAGCGCATCGTTCATGCGCGTCTGCCAACCATCCCCCGACGCCTTGAACGCTTCGACGATGTCCGCATCGTAACGCACGGACAGCAGCACCTTCGGCGAGTCGAGCCGAGGGCGCCCACGCGGGCCGAGACGCTTCATCTTCTTGAAGTCCTCGCTCGGGACTTCGTACGTGTCCGGATCTGCGGCGATGCCGCGATTGATTGCCTCGTTCTCTTCGTCCGTCGGCATGATGATCTTAGGCTTGCTCGACATAGTCTTTCACCTCGCGCTTATTTGCTTTGCGCATGCTGATGATGTGCATGCTGTCGCCGCGCTGCGTGAACACCACGCAGTAGAGACGAGAGTCGATGATGCCGAAACCGACTTCCCGCACTTCCTTGTAGTCGTTACGCACATCAACGTAGGCCATCACATCAGACCAGTCCAAGAGGCTTGCCAGCGCAAGTGATACGCCGTGCTTCGCGACGTTCGCTTCGTTCTTGGCCGGGTCGTATGTGATGTCCATGTGAATAATTGTAGCTACAGCTATTAACAAGCGCAAGGAATATTTGTAGCTACACAATCACGGCGCGCAGATGAGTCCTTTCGCGAGCAACGCAGGACGCATCAGGGCTTTGGCCTCTGCATAGTCTCGATCCTGCGTCGCAGGGCTGCGCGGGTTCGTGAATACGACAGCGCCCGCGACGAAGTTGCGCACGGCGGTCATGACGGCGATGCGGTGCGCGAGCGACAACGTCTGGATGATCGGCTCGACCGCTTGCCCGGTCGCGGAGCGCAGTTGGCTGTCGACGACATCGCCGATCTCGTCGTAACTCATCCATTGGCGGCTGCTGCGGCAGTCGCGGAACATCGCGCTCGCGCGGCCGTATCCGACGGCAGGCTGATACGCCTCGCTCCATTCGTACCACTCTGTCAACACAGCATCGATCTCGTCAGCGGCGATTGCGCTCGTCGTCATGTTCGTCCTCTTCCCATATTGTTCGCAGCGGTATCCGTGGTTTTTGCCGATGGCGCAGATGTTTTGCATGGAGCCGATGAATTCGAAGGTTCGTTCGTGCGGGCAGCCCTTGCATGACTGCCCCTCTCGATAAATCAGTTGCTGAAGCGGGTCGCGAAACGCACGCGCGGTCACTCGCGCACCTCGTGCCCAAAGGCTTCCGCGACGCGCAGGCGGCAGATCGCGACCTTCGGCGACTCGTCCGTGAACATGCCGTGGAAAATTGGATTAAGACCAGCCTCGGCCAACCATTCGAGCTTGCCGTCTACGCGCGGCATGGGGTAGACGACGTACTTCTGCCGCTCCATGATCGGTGCCGCGATGTGCCAGTTCTCGGAAGGTTGGTACTGAATGAAGCCGGCGTACTGCACGTCGACCTGACACCAGTCCATCCCGCATGCGTGCTTTACCTGGGCTTCGAGACCTTCTGCTTTTGCGACCCAGTAGTCGAGCTGTGCTCCGGATAGTTGAGCGACGTTCATTCCATGGCCCTCGCAACTGCGGAGTCGATCGAGCTAACCGTCTTTATGCCGATGAACACACCCAACCAGAAGGCAACAACAGTCAGAGATGCCACCAACAAAGTGAGCGTCATGCTGTTCATTTCTGCTCCCCAGGCTTGGCCCAATCACGGCGCTTGATGCCGAGTGCGTAATACATCGCGTCGAAGTTGTCGGGGATCATGCGGCCTCCTTGCTCACGTCCATTTCTTCCAAGCCGCTCGCGAGGAACGGCGCCAGCGTCTTCACGTTGTGTTTGATCAGAGCGCGTGTGCGGTAGATGCCCGGCTCGATCCAGGCGGGATCTAGAATCGGTATCCCCTTGCGGTTGTCTTCCGGGATCCATGCGTCGACCAAGACATACGGCAGGAGCCGGTTTTGAGTCTTCGGCAGTGCAATCCGGTACACGGTCGTTTCGATCAGGAAGTCCGACGTCACTCTCTCGGGTGCATAGCGACGGCCGCTGCGAGAGCGCGGCGTGCGCCAGTGAGTGGTGCTGGGAATGTAGATCAGGCATCGCATTCGTTTTCCTCTTTCAAACCCATCTTTGCGGCACGCACGGGCTGCCACGCCTCATACGCGCGATCCCACGTTTCGAATTTCTCCGCACGCGGAGCCTTTCCTTGATCGATCCACGAGTGGCACGCCATGCAGCCGGGCACAGTGAACTCGTGTTTCGCTTTTAGGCCTGCGCCCTTTCCGTGCCGTGCTTGATTGCTGTGCGCCGGCACGACCGTCTCCGCACCGATGCAGACGCCCGGCACGCGCAGAAAGCACTGCTCGCCGCGGCACGCGTCCAAGTACTTCGACCCTTCGGCGACGGTCGGCTTCTTCACGCGCGCCTTCAGTGTTGACCGGCGCAGCGACGTCGCGCGATCGGCCAGCGGCCACGCAGAGCGCTTCATCGGCGTCTTGCGTGCGAGCGGTGCCGATCGCTTCACGCGGCCTCCGCTTCGTCGAGCAGCTCGACAACGGCGTCTTGCGAAATCACCGGCATGTCGGCGGCGAGGCCGATGATGTGTCGCGATTGGTAGACGCGCAGACCGAGGCCGCGTGCGATCGTGTGCTCCAGAGTTGCGCCGGGAGACTGGCCCCAGCCCGGCAAGAGCGCGATGCCGTCGCAAAGCACGAGCTCGCGAATGTCGGCGCGCATGCACGACAGCCAGTCAGGATTCGGGCCGACGTCGATTTCTGCCGGGTTGACGATCTCGTAGCCGAGCGCGCGCAGGCGTGCTGCTTCGGCGTGGAATGCCGGGAAATTCAGTTCGGGCAGATTGGACATCGGGCCGGCGATATAGAGCTTCATGCGGTGACTTCTCCGAAAAGAGCGGCGACGAGCGGATCACGACGGACGATCGTTCCAGCGCGCATGCGAGACTGGTGGCGACGACGAGCCATCAGGCGTTCGTATTCGTCCGGGCGGTCGTTCTTCAGGGCGGCCATCCGCCGACGCCACTTCTTCGCGCCGGTTGATGCGGCCGGTCGTTTGGCATCGCGGCCGCTGCCGAGCGCCCAGATTCGCGCGGGGTATCCGCTGACGTGGAATCGCTCCCATGCGTGGATGTGGACTTCGCCGCGCTCGTGCATGCGGTTAATGCGGGCCGTCACACAGCGGTTCGACATGCCGGTCTTGGCCGAAAGCTCGACGACGTCCATCGGCCCGCGCCGAAGCTCGACGCGAATCAGGTCATCTGTCGGCGTCAGAGAGATGTGCTTCCGAACCTGCGGCGCGCGCGGGCCGAGCCTTAACGCTATTGCCCGCTGCGAAAGCGACGAGCAGGATCGGCCTGGGAACTGGTGTACGAAGCTCTTGATGGTCTGATGGCTTTTCCATAGGCGGCGCAGCAGTGCGTCGTGCTCGGCTTCCCATCGAATCCACGGCTTGTTCACGCTGCCTCCTTAAAGCATTCGCCAGAATCGATTCGGCGATGGACCTCGGCGAGCGCATCCAACACCACAGCCTTCGTCGTCACGCGCATCTGCTCGTCGTGCAGCTCGAGCGACATGCGGATGTAGTTCATGGCGTCGCCGTCGAATCCCCACTTGCCGAACTTGCGTGCGCGGTCACGCGTTCTCACGGCACCGTCGAGCGCGCTCTTCACGACGTCGATCAAGCCAGCGCCATAACCGCGCTCAGTCAGCACAAGCGTGATGTTCAGCGCGCAGACCACCGTCGACCAGTGCTCCTCCGTGCCGCGCCCCTTCAGCATCTCGTCGAGCGCGACGTGATAGGCGATGCCGAGATCCGTCGTCTGGGCGATGTCCATCGGTGTGCGGCGCTCGAGCACGTCGATTCCGACCGTCGGGTTGATCGCGCGCGGGCGATAGGCCTTGCGCGGTTTCTTGTTGCCTGCCATCAGAATTCCTCCACTGCCCAGCCGCCGCCGGACTTCTTCGTGTTTGCCGTCACCGCAATGAATCGAAGCGGATACTGGTCGGCGACGACCTTTACCTTTACCCGCGCGTCGTCTTGCCAATAGCCCTTCACCTCGTGACACTCCAACTCACCGCTCGCGAGCATCACGGCGAAGTCCGGCGTATAGAACGTGTTGTCGGCCAGGCGGAACTTCATCCCCTCGAAGCGGAACCAGACGATGTCGCCGGCGTGCTTTCGCTGCTCTAGGTAAGCGGCATACCGGCGCTCAGTCGCGTTCATCGCGCCAGCCTTCAGCCGTCCCAGCGCCTGCACGGCCTTCTTCGCAGCGTCGCGCGGCGTTGCCGTCTTCCGCGCCGACGGCGCGACCGATTTGACCGGCTCCGAGCACGACGCGATGTCGTCGAATTCGCTGTTCGGCTGCGTGCCGTGGATCTGGGCCAGCTTGCGTTGCGCGTATCCGGTGATGCCGCGTTCCTCGTGAACGGTCGCAGTGCCGACGGTTTTTGTGCCGGCCGCTACGTGCATCGGCCAAGGTGCTCGCTTGCTCACGCAGCCTCCGAGTTGCCGTTCTTATCGCGCGGAATGTCGTTGAAGTAGGCGTACAGGGCTTCGTAGCGGTCTTCGCTTTCGCGGCCGACCGTGCGCAGCATGTCTTCCATCCATTCGCCCGGGCCTGCGGCCTTGAACACGCGGACTTTGAAGTGCATGAACGTCTCGCCGTCCTTCTTCGCGACGCCGATCTGCGCGGCGCGTGCCTCGATGCCGCTCGACGTCTTCCACCAGTCCGCAGCGATTGCCGTCCCGCCGTTTGCCGCCGCGACAGTCGCCGAATCCGCTTTCACCGGAAACAAGCCGGTCCAGCCGCGCAGCACCGCTTCCTCGATCGTCACTTCCGGCGACTGGCCAGAAGCAGCCAGCTTCACCAGGCGCTTGATCGATACCGCCGCAGCACCGCGTGTCCAAGGCGCTTCCTTGGCCTTCGCCTCGCGGTGCTCGCACCACATCGCCCAGACTTCCGGCGTAATGCCTTGAGGAAGTTCGATTGCACGAAGCTCGTCATGCAACGCAACTCGCGGCGCACGCCGCGCAGGTTGACGGTTCAATGACGGTTCTTCTGACGGTTCTTTACGGTTAGACGGCACCTGGTGCGGGGGTGGGACGCACGGCGTGCGGGGGTGTGGTGCATCTGCTGCTGGGGTGCTGTCGTTATCTGCACCGGTGCATTTCGTGCGGGGGTGCATTTCCTTCGGGGGTGCATATGCTGCGGGGGTGATGGTGTAACTCGTGTGCCGTCCGTTGTTCCGATTCGCCAGCACGATGCCCGCAGACTCAAGCCACTTGATTGCGTTCTGCACCGCGCGCTCTGATGCGCAAATGCGCTTCGCGATCGTCGCGATGGACGGCCAGCACACGCCCTGGTCGTTCGCGTTGTCCGCCAACGAGATCAGAACAGCCTTCTGCGCGAGCGACATTCCTTGGAGCGGCCAGCAGGCCGACATGATCATCGTGCTCATCTGGGCCTCAGTGGAGATCCGCACCGCGCATCTTCTGCGCGATCTCGGTGAGGCCCTTGGCGGTCACGAGAACCTGCGTGGTGACCTTCTCGGAGCCGTCGGTGCGATGGACGGTGGTGATCTTGTGTTCGAGCACGCCGCGCTGGATCTTGTCCTGATAGGCCGTCCACGTGGCGTTGCCCGGGCGGCGATAGATCCATCCGTTCGATTGCATCCACTCGAACACGCGCTTCGGCTGCTCTTGCAAATTCTTCGCGGCGTCGGTGATGCACATCGCGCCTTGCGCGGCAACGGTCAGGCGCTCGAGGGCGGCGACTTTCGGCGCGGCCTCGATGACCTGCTGCTGAAGCGCGAGATTCTTATCGACCTCATCGGCCCATGCGCGGGCGGCGACGGCCGGGTTCGTAAAGTCGGGTAGCGCCGACGCGGCGACTTGCGATTCGAGCTCTTGCCAGCGGTCGACGATTCGCGCGCGCATCGCGATGCTGTATCCGGAGACGAGGATCAGCGTTTCGCGCTTCGGCAGAAAGAAAGCGGGCTGAAGGCGGCCATACGCGTCGGCGACATTGGCTGAAAAATCAGCCGATCTCAAACCGAGCTCGTCGAGCATCTTGCGAATGTCGGCCATCACGTTCTTGTGCTCTTTGTTCGTGAGATCGGCAATTTCCTTGCTCGACATCGTGAGCGCCGCGGACAGTGCGATTTCGTTCATGGATGACCTCACAGGTCGTGGTCATGACCGCACGGCAGAGTGCCGTCGGCGTTTTGCTTCGCGCCGCAACCGATGCAGATCTTCGGTTCGGACTTAGCGCGCTCGCGCGCTTGCCATTCGGCGGTGAGCGGACCGTCGAAGAAACGGCCCGTGGTGATGAGGTTCGGGAACGCGGGAATGTTCATGGTTAATTTGCCATGCCGCGCAGCCGCGCAGCCAATGTGAAAAGGACTTGCGCGTGCGTGAAGATGCGGCTCTCAACGCGGTCTACTTCCTTCAACTCGACCCGACCGTCATCCAATGTCTTGCAGATTTCCTTGCCGACGTCGCCATGCGTCTCCCACGCCTTGCCCATCATCTCGACGATCGCAGCGTCGTTGCAGTCTTCGACGCGTGGCGTTTCTACCAGCGTGTAGCCGAGCTCTTCCGCGATGGCCTTCGCAATACGCGCGTCCCCCGTGATCTGCGACATCCGAACCGCTTCAGCGAGCGTCAGGTGATGCGTGGTGTTATTCGGGTTCACCTTGTTGCGCAGGATGTTCGCCGACATGCCCATACGCGGCGCGAGCGATTCGCAACCACCGGGGTAGTCGTGTGCAACTGCGTATGCGGCATCAGAGATGTTCAATTGCTACTCCGGACAGACGTTTTTACTAGGGGTTGACCCGGTTAAAGTGGCGTCATAAGCAAAAACGACACAGAAAACGGGGTAAAACAAAAATGACAAACGGCAAGTGCCTGAGAGACCTCGGCGCGATTAGTAGTCCTCAATCAGACTGTGTGAGCCCCACGCTCAAAACAGCAGAAGAAGGACGCGCGCCGCTTACCTCGTTGCTTTGGCTGGTCCTGCTGAATCCGCTTTCAGTCGGCGGAACTGCAGGACCGCTTTCTTTCGCGCCTCGTCCAGCGCAACATCCGGAAAACCTTTCGCGATGAGTTCCAACAGCATCGCGCGCACTTCCTTCTGCTCCGCAGCGGTCAGTGGTGTATCAGTCATGCCACCACCGCTGAGCCGCGAAGCTTTGACCATGTGACCTTAGGGCGCAGGTGTTCGCAACGGACTGCACCCATGCTTTCGACCTCGATGTTGATGCAGAGCTGAACGTCGAACTGCTGGTCTGCACTGATCGCCTTGCGCAGGTAACCGAGCGTCGTCCCACAGCGGCGCGCAAACTCCTCCTGCTTCTCGGGAGCCATCGAATTGAGGTATGTGCGTAGCTTGTCCATACCTGCATATTACCAGACGGTAATGGAAAGTCAATACCATTCGGAGATTTACCCTTCGGTAATGCCGGTCGATAATTCCGGTATGACAGTCATCGACAATCGCCGCGCGCGCCTGGCGCAGCTCATCGAAAAGTACGGCTCACAGGCGGAGTTCGTCCGCCAGACAGGTGAGAACCAGGGAGAAATTTCCGCTCTTCTGAAGACCAAGTCCTTCGGGGAAAAAAAAGCAAGGAAGCTGGAAGAGAAACTTAAGCTACCCACTGGGTGGCTTGATGAAGCGCCTACTTCAGAGAAGAATGTTCTGACGGATGGAAGAGCGTCCGTCAACATTCGTCCCATTGTCGGATGGGATAACGATCAAGAACTAGGCGAAGAGTACGTTTTGATTCCGAGACTCGAAGTGAAGGCGTCTGCCGGAAATGGCCGGATCGTGTGGCACATCGACGAGAAAGGCCAACGCCAGGCGTTCAGGAAGGCATGGCTGAAGCGGCTCGGCCTGGATGCGGAGCACGCGGCGACGATCGTCGCAGAAGGTTCCAGCATGGAGCCTCGGGTGATCGATGGGGACTCGCTCGTCGTCAACTACAAGGCTACCGAGCTGGTCGATGGCAAGGTCTACGTGCTGGCTTACCAGAACGAGGTGTACGTGAAGCGGCTCTTCAAGCGGCCGGGCGGAGGCTTGAGCATCCGATCCGATAATCCGGACAAGACGCGTTACCCAGACGTCGACATCTCGGCGGAAGAGTCCGGACACGTGCAGATCATCGCCCGCGTAGTGGGCGTCAGCGGGGCAATGTGAGCGACATACAAGAGCCGACGTTTGGAACATCCGCACCGCGGGGCACGGCGGAAGAGCGCATCTTCCTCGATGAAGGGGCGATCAAAGTTACCAATGCTAGGCTGCTGGTGCCCGGTAACACGTTCGCCATGAGCGGAATCACGTCCGTCAAGCATATCGAGAAAGACCGGTCGTGGCTCGCCGGGACGATTCTTGTTGCTGTTGGCGTAATACTCCTCTTCTGTGGGCTTACCTTTGTGCCCATGGCCGTCATTGCCCTCATTCCCGGCGCGATTTTGCTCGCGCGTGGCAAGCCTAAGTACGCGATCAGCCTCATGACGTCATCGGGCGAAGTCACAGCGTTCTCATCACAGGACAAGGGACTTGTACGGCGCGTCGTCGATGCCCTAAACAACGCGATCGTGTATCGCGGGTAAGCCAAGAGACCGATCGCCGTTAGCCCGCTTTGTGATGGGTCGAAGGTGAGCTGATGCGACGGATCATGGATGCGCTGAATCAGCGTTCGTGTTTCTTGCTGGTTGGCGGATGCCTGCGCGCTAGGTCGATGTAAGGGAATACTGCACTTGCGGTCTGCCCAAAAATTTACAGTTGGAGCTGAACCGGTGTCTGACAGTCAGAAACAAGACGTCGATTGGGATAAGGTTACGCCACACGTCCGGCGCAGAAAGTGCCCCGGCTGCGGAACAGAATTGAGTCGTTTCAACCTTACAGGGTTGCTCTTTCCGATCGAACAGTTCGCCATGGCGTATTTGCAGGACGCAAACAGAAAACTAGGCTGGTCGATCAGGCCGTTTGGAATGCAGTCGATGAACGAATTACAGTTCCTCGCTTTCTCGAGCATCTGCGACAACTGCACTCTTTTGTCGACATGGGATTTTGGCGTCGAAGAACTGGACGAGATCCTTGCGCAGAGGATACAGCCGCCGTTTGCACAGATAAATTGGACTTACAACCCCGCCAAGCTTGCTCGAGCCTTGGAACTTTCCCCGGAGTGGCTGCGGCCGTCTTTGCAGCAGCTTGTTGAATCTCTGACACCGAAGAAAGAGAATGAGCAAAAACCACCTTCGGCTAGTTGAAGAGTCCTTTACGAAGGCTGATGAGACGCCGATTGCAGAGATCCACGCTAGAACCGTCTACGATGAGTTAAAGTCTGCGAACGTCGGTCCATCGCCGAGGTATTTTGGCGGTGGAGGCCTGTCGGAGATGCTTGTCTTTGGCGGAGATGGCCCCACGTTCTCGACCAGAGACAATATTGACGCTCCTATGAGTACGCCAACCCGAGAAGAGATTGACGCCAAACTGGAAGCCATCGAAGCGCGGATGGACGGACGTCTTGCATCTATCGACGGTAAGATCGACAGCTTCTTGGCCCGTATGGAGGAGCGCGAAAAAGCGGGAGAGGTGCGCGCAGAATCGCTCAAAGAGAGCCTCCAGCGCACAAACGATGCGGTTTCTCGCGTCGAGAACTCGAGCTCGAGCCTAAAGTACTGGCTTATCGGGACGGCTATCGCTACCGTCGTGGCGCTCGCATCGCTCAATGCCACGATCCTTTCGAACATGGTGGCGTCTTTCGAATCCGGCAAGAACACCTCATCGGCTCAGGCGCAGGTGGCGCAGCAGATCAAGGAAACTCAAGAACTGCTCGAACAGGCCAAAAAAGCGGCCTCCGCTCAGACGCAGAAGTAACTTCCGACCTGGTTGTACCAGACCCACTTCGGCGGGTTTTTGTTGCCTGCTCACCACCACTACTCCGACGTGCGCCGCAAACGGTTGCGAATGCTCTGAACAATGCTATCTTTCCTTCCGGAAAGGAAAGGGAAAGCTCGCCCCGCCAGAAGCCGAGCATCCAAGGGATGACATGAAGAAGACTATTGCCGCTGCGCTCGCATGCGCCGCTGTTCTCGCCGCTTGCGGCGGTGGCGGAGACGGCACTCCGTCGTCGACCGCCAAAATCTCCTACTACGGCAACCCGCTGCGGCAAGCAGCGACGACGACTGCCACGGCGAAGGTCGCTGCCGTTGCACGAGCAGCCTCCGATGCTCCGGCGTCGGACGCGGCCGCGCAGACGGTGCAGACGCTGACGCAGGCGCTCGCCGCACAAGGCGTGACTGCTGACGTGACGCCACAGGTAATGAACGGCACCACGCTGCACGCCCTGATCATGGGCGAGAACAACGGCCTTCCGCCGACGCAGGACCAGTTCAAGACCGATCCGAACGGGTTCATCGTCGCGAACTTCCAACTGGACGACATGGTCACGCGGAACGACGACCCGGCACAGGTGGCGGCGCTCGCTCAGTTCCAGCAGGATCTGTACACCTTCATCCAGCGTGCGCACGTCGCCGGCAAGCTGACGTTCGTAATTTTGCCGATCCGAACCTGCGACCAGCCATTCGGCAAGAGCGCAGCAGACGGCGTCATCCAGGCGGCCACGACTGCCGCCTCTCTGTCATCCGGCTATGCCGTCGGTGGACTCTCGGCGAACGTGGTAATGGACGCGAACGGCGTAGCGACGGACACGGTTACCGCCGGGCATATGGGCGCGGACTGCCGGACGCCCGACGCATCCCTGATCAACATGGCAAATCAGAACATGGCGGAACGTATGGCGCCAGTGCTGAAGGACGGACTGTCAAAGTAAGCTCTCTTTTCCGGATACGACGCCCGCCTCGAGCGGGCGTTTTTCTGTGCAGTCGCCCGCAAACGTTGCACTGCTGCAACATCGATCGCCAAAATAGCGACGTGAAAGTGGCTTTCATCGGGGCGTCGCTCGTCATCCATTACCAAATTGGTAGTCGATCGCCCAAACCGTATGCGCTCACGATTCGCCAAACGCCGATAGACAGTACGAGTGACGAAAAAGCGACATGTCATCACTTCCGTCAACACTTTGTTCGAAGTATTTACATTCGTCGGAACATAGGCATTAGGCGTCTCATTACCAAAAGATCGCTTAAATTACTATTTGGTATTGACTACACCATTACCCGTTGGTAATATCCATCTCATGCACTCACCGCGTCGGTGAGCCGAAACGAGAGGTGGATGATGCACACGATCAACGACACAGACATCAGCGCGGCGAAGGCGCTGAACATCGCGGTAGGAGTTCTCTCGATCGTCGGTATGACGACGACCGTCATCTGCGCAGTGCTCAACGGGGTCCTGTGATGCAGACGCCCGCCCGCAATACCGATCTGCGCCACGTCGACACGTCCGGCGCACTCACCCTCGAAGAACGCCGCGCGGTTCTGCGCCAGCGCCAGCGCGAAGCACTCGGCCTCACCGCGCCGCGCGTCGAGATCGGCAAGTTTCACGTCCCGGCCTGCGTTGCGCGCCAGTTCGCGTATCTCAACGTCAGCCCCCGCTAACCGCTCCCGGAAATGCTCACCATGATCGCCCTCTCGTGCTCAGTAGTACTTATCGGCCTCATCGCTTATCTGCTTGTGCGCGGCGGCGACGACCGCCTCGAAGAGATCGAGCAGCGCAAGAAGCGCATCAACTGGCCCGTCGCGAACTGAATTTCAACCCAAGGAAGCGGCCCGGCGCTCTATCCGGGACTCTCAGTTGATGGCGTTGCGCGGCGTGGAGCGATGTAAGCGATGAACCGCCGGGTTGGCCACGCGCGACAAGCGCCGCTGGCTGGCGAAGAGGACCGCGAGAGCGCCTCGGCCGTAGCGCCATCAACTTAGATTCGAACAAGAACGAGGACAGCATGAGCAAACTGCCGAAACTGCCTGAGCCAATCGCCACACTGAACGGTGTTGGCGTTTTCACTGAGCATCAAATGCAGGGCTACGCGAACGCCGCGCTTTACGAGGCGAATGTCCTGCACGAGGGTGCCGAGGCTGTCGAGAGCTTCCTGTCTGAAGTTCGCGCCGAATTGCTGCGCGCCCGCGCCAAGTTCCCCGGTGATCGAATCATGACGATCGCACTCGCTGAGGAATTCGGAGAGCTGTGCAAAGCCGTGCTCGACGAGCCTGCCGCCAACGTCCGAAAGGAGGCGATTCAGACGGCTGTCATGTGCGCCCGCGTCGTTCTCGATGGGGATGGATCGGTGAACCAGTGGCGCGCCGAGAAGGGGCTTGATCCGCTCACGGCACCTAGCGCATGTCTTGCATGCAAAGGTCGCGGCTGGTTCACGAATCGCGATCTGGAAGATGAGTGGAAGCAGGATTGCCATGCGTGCAACGGCACCGGCAAGGCAACCGGAGAGAAAGCATGAGCGAATCGACGAATACCGCCGAGCAGGACGGCAAGCCGCTCCAGCAGGCATTCTCGAAGAAGCCGAAATTCACCCGCGAGCAACTGGAGCGCTATCGCCGCTACGAGTGCCCGGAATGCCACGAGACGCACAGGGACGAATGGGACGCCGAGCGGTGCTGCCCGCGTGACGTCGATGAGGTCTATGTCTGCCCGGAGTGCGACGAGTCCTACTCAGACATGGACCGCGCGACGCAGTGCGAGGCGTCGCACGGCGGTGTGATGGCGAGCCCGCTTGCGGTCAACCGCTGCCCGATGTGTGCGGAGTCGCACGAGGACATTGAGGAGGCTGTGCACTGCTGCATGTGGAAACGCATGGGCTTCGCGGAGCGCGATCAGCTGATACGGGACATCCGTCTGGGCCAATACGACCCGGCTACGTTCCAGATTCGCTGAGCGCCTAACCCCCTCCGCGCCGCGCGCTCATCCCTCGACCGCGGCGCTTCTCAATGAATGAGGTTTGAGATGAGCATCAACGATTGCGGCCCGCGCAAGCACGACTACGAATTTAAGGGCAACAAGACGTTCAAGAGCATGACGATGAGCGCACGCGGAACGACGGTTCGTTTCTCGCAGAATGCCGTCTACAAATGCAAGACCTGCGGCAAGGTGCGCCGCGGCCCGGTAAAGGTTTGCGAACCGAACGACAGCTTGTGATCCGCCACACCCCCACCTTCCGCGCGCATGCCGAAGCCCTAGACGCGCTTGGAAGATCGAAGACGCCGACGACTGCACTGCTTCACCGAGCATGCGCCACGTTCGCGCAGATGGTCGCGGAGATCGAGCGCATGCCGGTGAAAGTGAGCGTTGGACAGACTGTTATTGCGAGGACAAACGATGAAGTTCGGTTCAGTGTGCAGCGGGATTGAAGCAGCGAGCTGCGCCTGGCATCCGCTCGGCTGGCAAACGCAGTTCGTCAGTGAGATCGAGCCGTTCCCGTCAACCGTGCTCGCGCACCACTACCCGACCGTGCCGAATCACGGCGACATGACCAAGTTTAAGGAATGGCCTGATGCAACTCTCGATCTTCTCGTCGGCGGAACTCCCTGCCAAAGCTTCAGCGTCGCCGGACTCCGAAAAGGACTGGCTGACCCGCGTGGCAACCTCATGCTCACCTATCTTGCCATTGCTGCACGATTCGCTCCCCGCTGGCTGGTCTGGGAAAACGTCCCCGGTGTCCTGTCATCAAACGGCGGACGGGATTTTGGCACCCTGCTCGGAGGGCTGGCAGAACTCGGGTATGGGTTCGCCTACCGCGTTCTTGACGCTCAATTCTTCGGAGTGGCCCAACGACGCCGCCGTGTGTTCGTTGTCGCAAATCTTGGAGACTGGCGACGTGCCGCAGCGGTACTTTTTGAGCGCGAAAGCCTGCTCGGGCATCCTGCGCCGCGCCGCGAAGCGCGGGAAGGAGTTGCCCCGACCCTTAGCGCACGCACTAAAGGAGGTGGCGGACTCGGAACCGACTTCGAGTGCGATGGCGGCTTGATTCCGCAAGTCGCTCGCGCGCTGACGACGAGCAATCAGAGAATCGATGCGGAGACGGAGACGTTGCTCGTTGCGCACTCGTTGCGCGGCGAAGGGTTCGACGCGAGCGAGGATGGAACGGGGCGCGGCACGCCGCTGGTGCCGGTTGCCTTCGATCTGCAGCAGATCACCAGCTCCGAGAACCGCTCGCGCGTCGCACCTGGTCCCACACCGACGCTGACGAAAGGAAGCGCGCTGCATGCGATTGCCGACACGCTAACGAGCTCGTGGCACAACTCGAACGGTGCGAGTGCCGGAAACAACGCGGGCGTGATCAACCCCGTATTCCACGGCTCGGCAGTGCGACGCCTTACCCCGTGCGAGTGCGAGCGCCTGCAAGGCTTCCCCGACGACTACACGCTCATAAACGTGCGCGGCAAGCCCGCTGCCGATGGCCCGCGCTACAAGGCGCTCGGCAACAGCATGGCAGTGCCGGTTATGGCTTGGATTGGCCGTCGAATTCAACAGGTAGAGAACGCCGCCTCCTGACCGCCGATAGCGGCAACCGATATTGAGGACGAACATGCAATACGACTTGGTACTGAAAATTCTGCGCGAGATTTCGGCGCCCGGCAGCGGAAATTTGTTCAGCCGCCGCGAAGCCGCGCGAAGTGCTGCCGACCTGATCGAGCGCCAATCCGCAAGAATCACGGAACTCGAAGCCATGCTGCCGGCTGATCCGGCCGATATGCGCTCCCTTATCGCCGCATCCGCGAGCGCGGAGCCGGTCGATTGCGCCGTCTGTGGCGGAACGGGCGACGTAAGCGGTGAATATCCCGGCGTGGCCTGCCAAGCGTGCGGAGGAACCGGAAAGAGTGCCCCTGCTATCGAAGCGCCTGCGCAGGCGGTGGCACTGAGCGAGCGGGAAGCGGAATGGCGAGCACTCTTCAATTCGACGCGCAGTGATGCAACCTTCGAACAGTTCTGCGGATGGATGCGCGAAGAACTCGCTGCTTTGTCTGCCCCCGCCAGCATGAGCGCAGAGAATCGCCCGGCGCAAGATGATGTGCGCGACGCGCAGCGGTATCGGTTCCTGAAGGCGGGCGCGGTCTTGAACGAATGGAATGGCGGATGGAACACGTACTGGCTTATCAAGTCGGTCGACCTTCCTGATGGGCGTCGTGACATTCCGCTCGATGAAGCCATCGACGCCGCAATCGCGTCGCAATCCGCGAAGGAGCCGCGATGAGCTATACGCAACTCTCTTCGAGCAAGCCCGCTGCGAACAAAGAGCACCGATGCACTTGGTGCGGAGAAAAAATCTTGACGGGCGAGAAGCACGTCAAAACGACCGGCGTCTACGACGGCGAACTGCAAACGAATCGCTTTCACTTTGAATGTGACCGCGCTTGCTTGGAAGAAGCCCGTTGCGACCCGGGCTTCGAATTCACGCCATACGATAACGAGCGCCCCGCAAAGTGTCAGGAGCAATCCGCGAGCAAGGAGAAGCAGGGATGACGACACGCATGCGCAGATTCAGCATGAGCATGAACATCGACGGATTCATTCGGAACAACCGCTATCCACGCGATTATCAGGGCGTTTTTCAGCACGGCGACGGCCGGGCGATGGAACCAGCAGAGGCGCGGACCTATCTTGCTCTTGAGAAAGCCAAGGGGCGGAACGTCATTCCGTTCTCGGCAGAGTGCGGAAACCCGTGTCAGCACGCCGGGAATGGCTGCACGGGGTTCGACTATGCCGAAGGCGGATGCCCTGGTCATTACACCGACGCGTCGAGCGTGGCGAGCAAAGAGGAGCCGGCAGATTAACCGTGAACTGCCGAACCGCTGGATCAGGAGTGCGCGAGCGCCATCAGATCGCCCAGCTTCCAATCAGGCGCCTCTTGGGCGATCTTGTGAATGAAGGTACGCATATACACCGCGCCGTGCGCTTTGCTATCCGCGTCGTAATGGCCGTATTGAATGACAACGTCCGCCACCGCAAGAGCGTCGGCGGATTCGAGAAGGGTTTGGGCTTTGATCTTGTTCATGCCCGCGTTATCGGCGGCAATCTCGATGAACTTTAGGTTTTGGAATGAAGCTTCAAATTGAAGAATTCATGCGCGTGACGCGCGCGTATATGGAGAAGAACGATGGCGCGATTGATACCCGTCGCTGAATGGGCGGTTGAGGTTTTTGGTGAGCACAAGCCGCATCGCCACACCATCCGGAATTGGATCCGGAACGGCCTCATTCGCCCCTGCCCCAAGAAGATCGGACGTGCGTACTTCTGCGCACCTAATGCCGAATACGTCGACCCGCGCGCAGAGCGCATAGAGAGGATTGCACGTGGCAGCTAGGCGACGAATCGCAGCGCGGAGAAACTGGCCGCAGAATCTCCGCCAGAACTCGGCAGGATATTACTGGTTCCAGCACCCGGAGACCGGAAAGACCTATGGGCTCGGACGTGACTTTGCGATCGCATGCGCGGAAGCGCGGACGGCAAACGCCGAGATCGAGCGGAGAAAAGGACACGTGACCCTGCTCCAGCGCATCAACGGCGGGGAGACATCTCTGGCCGACTGGTGCGACAAGTACGAGGAACCGCGGCTCTCAGGCAAACCGAACTCAGTATCGGCGATGAAGTCACAATTGCGAGCGATCCGGGCGGCAACGTTCGCCGTCCAAGCGGTGCACAAGGTTTCGCCGAAAGACATCGCTGACTTCATTGCCTTGTGCGTGCAGCAACGCGGCGCGACGATGGCATCGAACATCCGGAAGCGTCTTCACGACGTATTTCGGGAAGCCATCGCTCAAGGCCTGGTCGATGTCGGCAAGAACCCCGTCGAAGCGATTGCCAAGCCCAAGATCAACGTGGCGCGCTCCCGACTCACGCTTGATGACTTCAAGCTCATATTGGCGAAGGCTCGCGAGGACAAAGAGCGCCAGTGGGCGGCGAACGCTATCGAGCTCGCGCTGATCTCTGGACAGCGCCGCGAAGACATCGTTTCAATGCAGTTCGGCCAGATCAAGGACGGCTTCCTTTGGATCGAGCAGAGCAAAGGGAAGGAAGGGAGCAAGTCGAAGCTCAAGATCCCTCTTTCGCTCAGGCTCGATGCGCTCGGGACGTCACTGGAAGATGTGCTGCGCCGCTGCCGGGACAACGTGGCGACGAAGAACGTAATCCACTTCACGCGGCCGAACGGTGCCGCAGTGCCGGGCAACGCGCCCGGACTGAGCACGATGAGTCAGACGTTCGCGCGCATCCGTGACGAGGCAAAGATCAAAGTTGCGCCGGGAAAGACGCCGCCGTCATTCCACGAAATCCGCTCGCTCGCAGCACGTCTTTATGCCGAGGAGCGTGGCGCGGCCTTCGCGCAGGCACTTCTTGGTCACAAGTCATCGTCGATGACCGAGCTCTATCGCGACATCCGCGGGCGTGAATGGACCGAGATAAAGCTCGCAGTGTGACGCGCGCTATCGTACAAAACGGCCGTACAAGTCATTGATTTATAACGCCGCAATTGTACATTTGGCGCCTCATTGAACAGCCCTAAGAAACAGCCAAAACCCTTTGCTGTCGCGGCTTTCGGCGATTTTGGCTGTTATACCGAAGGGCTACATCTATGCGGCGATGGCCTTCTCCGCGCTGGTCGAAGGACTGAACATGCTGGCGCGCAAGGCGAACAGCAAGCGCCGGAGTCAGGCGCCGCACGAAGCGAAGCATTGAGCGCGTCGCAGGCGATGTAGCTAGAACGGCAATTCGCGCTGCGGGTTGTCGTTCGTGGGCGCTTCGGGCGTATGCGGTAAGGGCTGCGCACGCAGCCATCGCCCGATTGCATCGACGACATGACGGCGCTCGGCTTCGTCGAGCGCCTTGCCCGCCGCGATGCCATGCCACTTCGCGAGGCACGTCCTGCAGCACGTCGCGGTTGCGTGCTGCGCGATGAACACTGGATGCCCGCGAAACGGCGTCTGCTTGCCGTCGTTCGGCGGCGCTTGCGGCGCAAGACGCTTGCCGATCAACTCGTCCGCCTGCGCGAGCACTGTTTCGATTCCGCGCTCGCGCAAGTACCGCCCTTCCCGCACGCCCAGCGCAAAACGCCGGCGAAACGCCGATTTCGCGAGTGCTTCGAACACGGCGTCGAGGTCGCGCATTCGATTCAGTCCTTTGCGTACAGCGTGGAATCAGCGAAGCCTTCTGCGTCCAGCACGCGTCCGACGATGATCATCGCCGTGCGCTCCATGCCTGCTGCGCGTACCTTCTGCGCGATATCCGCGAGCGTGCCCTTCACGCGCTCCTCGTCTGGCCAACTCGCGCGGAACACGACAGCGACCGGACAATCCTCGCCATAGTGCGGCACGAGATCGGCGACGATCCGCTCGATATGGCGCACGCCCAGATGAATCGCAAGCGTTGCGCGATGGCGCGCGAGGTCCGCGAGCGATTCTCCCGGCGGCATCGACGTCTTCGTGGCATAGCGCGTCAGGATGACGGTCTGCGAGATGCCGGGCAGCGTAAGTTCGCAACCAAGCGCCGCCGCCGATGCCGCCGTCGCCGTCACGCCGGGCACAATTTCATAAGGAATCCCGATCTGTTCGATACGTCGAATCTGTTCGCCGATCGCGCCGTAAAGCGATGGATCGCCGGAATGCACGCGCGCCACGTCTTCGCCGTTGTCGTGCGCCTCCTTCAGAAGCGCGACGATCGTATCGAGATCGAGTTCGGCCGTATTGACGACACGTGTCGCGCGATGTCTCGACAACACGGCGTCAGGCACCAGCGATCCGGCATAGAGGATCACCGGGCATGTGCGAATCAGCCTTTGCCCTTTGACGGTGATGAGTTCGGGATCGCCCGGTCCTGCGCCGATGAAGTAGACGGTCATTGGGTGTTCGTGTCGAAAGCGAGCAGCGCATCGAGCGCGCTCGCGGGTTCGTCGAATTCGCGCTCGGCGGCGGGCAGCGAGGGACGCACGAGCATCACGACGGGCAGCCCTCTCTCGCGCGCCACGGCGAGCTTCGCTTCCGTCGCCTTGCCGCCGCTGTTCTTGCTGACGATCACGTCGATGCGCGCCGCATCGATGAGCGCACGTTCGCCGCCGATATCGAACGGGCCGCGTGCGTCGATGATATCGGCGCGCGCGTTGCCTTCGTGCGGATCGAGACAGCGGATGGTCCAGTGCTGCGACGCGGGAATCTCATCGAGATGCGCAAGCGGCTCGCGGCCGAGCGTGAACAGTGGCCGATGAAACGCCGCGATTTCTTCGACGATGCCGCGCCAGTTCGCCGCCTCGCGCCAATCGTCGCCGGGTTGAGACTGCCATGCGGGACGCCGCACGGCCCAGAGCGGAATGCCGGCAGCCGTGCACGCCTCGCGCGCATGACGGCTCATTCGCGCGGCATAGGGATGCGTCGCATCGACGACGAGCGCGATATCGTTCGCGTGCAGATAGTTAATCAATCCCGCCACGCCGCCGAATCCGCCGACGCGCACTTCGCACGCCAGATCGGCAGGCACGCGCGCGAGGCCCGCGATGCTGTAGACGTGCGGTTTCGTTAGCCGTCGCGCGATGGCCAGCGCATCGCCCGTTCCGCCCAGCAGCAAGACACGCTTCATACTGCGCTTCCCACGATCACCCCTTGCCTGTCGATGGCGAACGTCTCCACGACGATGCCTTGCGGCACCACGTCACGCGCGACGTCACGCGCCCGCGCGCAGACGACATCGCCCAGTTCGATGCTCTCCGCTCGTGCCAGCTTCAACGCTTCCTGACTCGTATTCGCCGCGCGAATCGCGGATTGCAGCGCATCGCTTGCACCGGCATCGGCGGCCCACACCGCGAGCAGCGTCAAGTCGATACTCGAGCTGCGGCTATGCAGGTCCATATGTCCCGCCGCGAGTTTGCTGAGCTTGCCAAAGCCACCGCACAGGCTGAGCTTCTCGACCGGCGCGCGCCGCAAGTGCTTCAACACCGCGCCCGCAAAATCGCCCATTTCGATCAGCGCGATATCGGGCATGCCGTAGCGCGCGCGCATCGCGTCTTCGCTCTGATTGCCCGTGCATGCCGCGATATGCCGCACACCGTTGGCCCGCGCGACGTCGATGCCCTGATGAATCGACGCGATGTACGCCGAACACGAAAACGGCCTGACGATGCCGGTCGTGCCGAGTATCGACAAACCGCCGACGATACCGAGCCGCGGGTTCATGGTTTTCTGCGCGAGCGCCGCGCCGTTTTCGACACCGATGGTCACGTCGAAGCCACCCGCATAGCCTGCGATGGCCGCGAGTCGTTCGAGATGCCCGGTCATCATCTGACGAGGAACAGGGTTGATCGCCGGTTCGCCGATCGCGAGCGCAAGCCCCGCGCGCGTCACGGTGCCGACGCCCGACCCGGCATGAAAGCGCACGCCCGCATCCGCCGACAGTCGCACGCGCGCGAACACCAGCGCGCCGTGCGTGACGTCGGGATCGTCGCCGGCATCCTTGATGACGCCGGCTTCCGCTTCATCGCGCTGGCCTTCGATCAGGCGGCAGAATTCGAGCTTCATCGTGACGTGCTGGCCCCGTGGCAACACGATCTCGGCGCGTTCGCTTGCTTCGCCCGTCAACAAGAGACGCGCAGCCGCGAGACTCGTCACGGTCGCGCAGCTTCCGGTGGTATAGCCGCTTCTCAGCGGCGCGGGAGTGTCGGGCGTTTCGTCGCGCATGCGTCGAATGGAACGATATAGTTAGGAACGCTCACGACTTGGCAACATGCAGCAAGATGATCGGCAACGCTTGCCGCCACGTATCGAAGCTGCCGAGCGGCTCGGCGTGCGCGACGCTCACGCGCGTCAGTTCGCCGCCGTGCCGCGCGCGCCAGTCGACGAGCGCCGCTTCGCTCTGCAAGGTCACCGCGTTGACGATGAGACGGCCGCCCTGACGCAGACGCGACCAGCAGGCATCGAGCACGCCGGGCGCAGTCGCCCCTCCGCCGACGAATACCGCATCCGGTGCGGGAAGGCCATCGAGCGCGGCGGGCGCTTCGCCCTTCACGAGCCTGAGCGTCGGCACGCCGAGCGCATCGCGGTTGTGTTCGATGAGACGCTGCCGCCCTTCGTTCGCTTCGATCGCAATCGCGCGGCAAGCCGGATGCGCGCGCATCCATTCGATGCCGATGGAACCGCAGCCCGCGCCCACATCCCATAGCAACTCGCCGGGCTGCGGCGCAAGACGCGCGAGCGTAATGGCGCGCACATCGCGCTTGGTGAGCTGGCCATCGTGACGATAAGCTTCGTCGGGCAAACCGGGCGTGAGCGGCGGGCCGGCGTGGCCTGCGTGCGTCCTGCATTCGATCGCCACGAGATTGAGCGCAGCCACTTGCGGCTCGCGCCAATCGTCTGCACGTTCGTCGATGCGGCGCTCGCCGATACCGCCAAGATGCTCGAACACGCTCATGCGGCTTGCGCCGAAGCCATGCACGGTCAGCAACGATGCGATAGCCGCGGGCGTCGAGCCATCGGCGCTCAGGACCAGAAGCCGCGCGCCGCGAAACGTATGGGCGAGCAGTTCCGCAACCGGACGCCCGACGAGCGATATGCACTGTGCATCCTGCAACGCCCAATGTAGACGCGCCGCTGCGAGCGACAGCGAGGAAGGCGCGGGAATCACGCGCATTTCATCGGGCGAAAGCTCGCGTGCGAGCGTGGCGCCGACGCCGAAGTGCATCGGATCGCCGCTTGCGAGCACGCATACTCGCGCGCCGCGCGTGCGTTCCGCGAGCACGGCATCGATGGAAAAGGGTTTGGGCCACGGCACGCGGCGCGCCGCGATGCGCGCGGGCAGCAGCGCGAGATGACGCTCGCCACCGTGGATCGAACCGGCTTCGATGAGCGCGCGACGTGCCGCGCGGCTCAGGCCATGCCAGCCGTCCTCGCCGATGCCCACCACGGTCAGCCAGGTCGACATGCGCCGTTCCCTCCTTGCGGTTCGCTGCGCGCATCACGAGAAAACTGCATGCACGAAGCGGTCTGATGGTCGATAAAAGCGGGCATAATACAACGTCCGTCGGTGCCTGCCAGGGTAAAACCTGAAGGGCCTAACAGGGAACACAGCAAAACTGTGGCTGCCCCCGCAATTGTACGCAGCGAGTCCGCGCTCCACTGCCACTGGTTTATACCGGGAAGGCCGGCGCGGATGGCGACCTGCCAGCCAAGAGACCTGCCGACGCCAGAATCAACGCTTATTTCGCGCGAGCCTGCCGGGCGGGGTGTACCGGTCTGTTCATGGCGCGATACCGCATCCGTCACGCATTTGAACGCACATTCTTCACCATCGCGGCCCTCGGCTTGTCCCGGCCTCATGCGCATCGTTTCCGCACGAGACGGCGGCCTCGCCCGCTTGCGTCTCATCGGCGGCGAACTGAGCGCGCATGCTGCGCATGCGGTTGCGCGCGCCGCCGTGCGTTGCGGTTCGGGCGTCATCGACGTGACGAACCGGGCCAATCTGCAACTGCGCGGCATCCGCGACGATGCCCACGCGGACCTCATCGATAGCGCCTTGAACGCCGGCCTCGGTCCGCAAGCGGAAGGCGGCGACGATATCCGCAACGTCATGCTGAGCCCGCTCGCCAACCACGCGACGCGCACGCTCGCCGCCGGGATCATTGCCGCGATGCAGAACGATGCCGCGTTGCACGCGTTGTCGCCGAAGTTTTCGCTGCAGTTCGATGGCGGCGAATCCCTCGCCATGCTCGATCATACGCATGATGTGTGGCTCTCCGCACTCGATGGCGGCGCGCGTTTTGCGTTCGGATTAGCAGGGTCGATGCCGCATCGCGTCGAACATGCGCCCGCGCTCGGCAGCGTTGCTCGCGATGATGTCGTGCGTTTCGTTATTGCAGTGCTGCATGCGTTTCTGGCGGAGGCTACGCAGCAAGAACATCGCATGCGCGAGGTGCTTGCACGCATCGGCGTTGCGCGCTTTCTCGCTGCGCTTTCCTTCGATGCCGCATGCACGACATGGCGGCGTGCGCCGTCCGATGCGTCGCTGCGTCTGGGCGCACACGAAATGCCCGAACACGATGCATGGTACGTCGGCGCACAACCGCCGCTTGGCCGTCTCGATGCGGCGACGCTCGACGCGCTCGCTGATCTCACCTCATCGCATGGGCAGGGGCGGCTCATTTTCACGCCGTGGCAAAGTGTAGTGCTGCCCGGCGTCGCAATGCAGGACACGCAATACGTGATCAGTCGCCTCGATGCGCTCGGCCTCGTCACCGACCCGCGCCATCCGCTTGCGCGACTCATCGCATGTACAGGATCGGCCGGCTGCGCCAAAAGCCACGCCGACACCAAAGCCGATGCGCACCGTCTCGCGCCGCTGTTGCCGCCGGATACACACGTGCACTTGAGCGGTTGCGATCGTTCGTGCGCGGCGGCGCATCCGTTTGAAGTAACGCTGTTCGCGGTCGGAACGGGCCGCTATGACGTGCATCAGCAGGCGCAGTGCGTCGCGCACGATCTTTCCATCGAAGAGGCGGCCGCATGGCTTGCCCGGAGCCATGCCGATGCTTGACTACATTCGCGACGGCGCCGAAATCTATCGTCAGTCGTTTGCGACGATTCGCGCCGAAGCCAACCTGAGCGCCATTCCTTCCGATATCGAGAAGCTCGCCGTGCGTTTGATTCATGCGTGCGGCATGACCGATATCGTCGATGACTTGCGTTTCTCCCCCGGTGCAGGCGATGCGGGCCGCGCGGCGCTTGCTGCGGGCGCACCCATTCTCTGCGATGCACGCATGGTCGCGGAAGGCATCACGCGCGCACGCCTTCCCGCCGATAACCGCGTGATCTGCACGCTCGGCGATGCATCCGTGCCCGAACGCGCCCGTGCGATGAACAACACGCGATCCGCCGCCGCGCTCGAGCTATGGCGGTCGCATCTGGAAGGCGCGATCGTCGCGATCGGCAATGCGCCGACCGCCCTCTTTCATCTGCTCGACATGATCGATGCCGGCGCACCGAAACCCGCGCTCATTCTGGGCTTTCCGGTGGGTTTCATCGGCGCGGCGGAATCCAAGGCTCTGCTTGCGTCCGACAGCCGGGGCGTGCCTTACGTCGCCTTGCTCGGACGGCGCGGCGGAAGCGCAATGGCCGCCGCCGCAGTGAACGCACTTGCTTCGGAGACCGAATGATGAGCGGACGGCTATATGGACTGGGCGTCGGTCCGGGCGATCCCGAACTCATCACGGTCAAGGCGCTGCGGCTGCTGAAATCCGCGCCGGTCGTTGCGTATTTCGTCGCGAAGGGAAAGAAAGGCAACGCGTTCGGCATTATCGAGTCTCATCTCGACGATACACAAACGCGCCTGCCGCTCGTCTATCCGGTCACGACGGAAGCGCTCGAACCGCCGCTTTGCTACGAAACGATCATCAGCGCGTTCTACGATGAATCCGCGCTCGCCATCGCCGATCATCTCGAAGCGGGGCGCGATGTCGCGGTGATCTGCGAAGGCGATCCCTTTTTCTACGGCTCGTACATGTATCTGCACGACCGCCTGGCCGGACGCTTCGACGCGCATGTGGTCCCCGGCGTGTGCTCGATGCTCGGCGGCGTATCGGTGCTGGGCGCGCCGCTCGTGTATCGCAATCAAAGTCTCAGCGTCCTTTCTGGCGTGCTGCCCGAAGAGGAACTTCGGCGCAAGCTCGAATCGTCGGATGCGGCCGTCGTCATGAAACTCGGACGCAACTTCGAGAAAGTGCGCCGCGTGCTGATCGAACTCGGGCTGGACAAGCGCGCACTTTATGTCGAGCGCGCGACGATGGCGAATCAACGCATCGTCCCGCTCGATGAAGTCGATCCGATGGCGTCGCCATATTTCTCGCTGCTCGTCGTGCCGGGGAAAAAATGGCAGGCGTGAAGACGCGTTCGACGCTTGCCATCGTCGTGCTCGGTGAGAGCGCGATGCACACTGCGCGGCGCATTCAGGCGCAATACGCCGGATCGCTCGTGCATGGTCTTGCGGGCCGCGTGGACGCTGATCTTGCTTACGAGAATTTCGGCGCGCAGCTGCGTTCGCTCTATGCAGCCGATACGCCGATCGTCGCGCTATGTGCCGCGGGGATCGTGATTCGTGCACTTGCGCCTTGCCTAAGCGACAAGCAAGCCGAACCGCCCGTGCTGGCCGTCGCGCAGGACGGTAGCGCGGTGGTACCGCTCCTCGGCGGCATGAGCGGCGTCAACGTGCTTGCTAAAAAAATCGCTGCTGCGCTCGACGTGAAACCAGCGATCACGACAAGCGGCGAATTGCGCTTTGGCACATGCCTGCTTGCGCCGCCGGAAGGATATGCGCTGGCCGATATCGAGCGCGGCAAGCGCTTCGTATCCGACTTGCTCGCGGGCGAAACGACGCGCATAGAAGGTCATGCGCCCTGGCTCGATCATGTCGATGTCCCGCGCAATGCCGACGCGCGCTTGGCGGTGCGCGTCACGCCACATATCGATGAACACGACGATGCGCTCGTGATCCATCCACGCTGCGTGGTGGCGTGGGTGCATGACGTGAGCGGTCCTGTCGCAGAACGCGTGCGCGACGCGTTGCATATGCATCGCTTGTCGCCACTTGCGCTCGCTGCGCTCGTCGCGCCGACGCACGCGATGACTTGCGACGCCCTCGCCGATGCCGCCAGCGCACTCGACGTGCCGCTGCGTTTCAGCGACGGGATGCCTTCGCGAGACATCGGCATCACCGTGGCGGACGGCCCTGTCGATGTGCAAACCATTGGCCGCGCCCGCGGCACGCTGACCGTAATCGGCCTGGGCCCCGGCAACGCGGATCTGATGACGCCCGCATCGAAGGCCGCGCTCATCGCCGCGCAGGACGTGCTCGGCTATGAAACGTATTTGCGCATGGCGGGACCGTATCGCGCCGATCAATGCGTGCATATGAGCGACAACCGCGAAGAGTTGCAACGCGCGCGCCATGCTTTCGAACTCGCGAGCGGCGGGCGCAACGTGGTCGTCGTTTCGTCAGGCGATCCGGGCGTATTCGCGATGGCCGCCGCCGTGCTCGAAGCACTGGACGAAGGCCGCGCGACGCATCCCGAATGGAACGCGGTCAAGCTGAACATTTTGCCGGGCGTATCCGCATCTCTCGCGACGGCCGCACGCGTAGGCGCACCGCTCGGCCATGACTTCTGCGTGCTGTCGCTATCGGACAACCTGAAGCCTTGGGACGTGATCGAGAAACGCATCACACATGCATGCGAAGCCGATCTCGTGATGGCGTTCTACAACCCGCTATCGAAGGCACGGCCCTCGCAATTCGATCGCGCGATGAGCATCGTGCGGCAGTATCGCGATGCGGCGACGCCCGTCGTGCTCGGCCGCGACGTGGGACGTCCCGCTGAAACGATCCGCACCGTCACGCTGGCCGAGCTGCACGGCGGCCTCGTCGATATGCGGACGATGGTGATCGTCGGTTCATCGCGAACACGTAGCTTCGGCGACTGGGTCTATACGCCGCGCTGGTATTGAAGCAGCGCATCCGCCGATACGCATTGCGCTCGCCACGACACCGCCAACGCCTCCGCCCCGCCGACACGCACGAGTCCATCGTCGAAATCCACGACGATGATGCGATCCGCAAAAGAAGGCGCGGCGGGCCGCTCGTTCACGCGGCCATCGGTCAGTAGCCATAGCCAGCGGCGCTGATCGGGCCTGCGCCGTGCAGCGCGCGCAAGCACCGTTGCCGCGCTCGCCATCCCGAGCGTGAGCGGCGTCCCGCCTCCGCCGCCGATCGGCGCGATCCATCGCTCGTTGAACCAATGCGCCGCGCCCGGCTGACGGCGCACTTCGGCGCGTCCGCCGCCGAAGCACACCAGCGCGACTTCAGCGCGCTCGCGATAAGCGCGGTCGAACAGCGCGATCAACATGCCTTTGGCGCGTGCAAGACGCTCGCCGCCTAGCATCGAGCCGGAGCAATCGAGCACGAAGCAATGGAGCGCGCTCGCGTCGCCGTCGGTGCGGCGAAAGCGCAAATGTGCCGCATGAAAAGGCGCGGCGCGCTTCGCTCGCAACGTCGCCATCCAGTCGATGCGTGCGCTGTCCGCGCCATCTTGCGCAGCGTAGCGGCCCCGCGAACGCGCGTCCTGCCATCGAAGACGATGCGCTTGCGCATCGGCGTCGAGCCTTCGATGGCTCAGGCTTTTTTTTCGGCGAGCGGCCTGACTTGCTTGATCTTCGCAGCGCCAACCGGCTCGGGCGGCACGTAGCCCCATTCGCCATCCTGTGCGCTCGCGCCGTTTGCCTGACGAGGCGGCATCTCATGCGGCGTTCTTTGCGGCTGCGCGTCCTGCTCACGGCGTCGATGACGCAACACCGCTTCGGCCACGCATTCGACATGCTTCGTCTCGACGCAATGCGCGCCTTCGAGCGCCGCGAGCGCACGCGCCGCGCGCAGCATCACGAGGTCCGCGCGCAAGCCGTCCACTTGCGCGGCGATACAAAGCTCGCTGACGCGGGCATGAACGGCATCGTCGAAATCGTAGTCGTTCAGCGCGGCACGCGCGGCGTCGATACGCTCGCCGAGCGCCGCCTGATTGTCCGCATGAAGCTCACGAAATGCTTCGGGGTCCGTATCGAATTCAAGGCGCGACTTGACGATTCTCTGCCGCACGTTCGCATCGAAACAATTGTCCAGTTCCACCGCGAGCCCGAAGCGGTCCAGCAATTGCGGACGCAGTTCACCTTCTTCCGGGTTCATCGTCCCAATGAGAACGAAGCGCGCATCATGGCGGTGCGAAATGCCGTCGCGTTCGATGATGTTCACGCCGCTCGCCGCCACATCGAGCAACTGATCGACGAGCGGATTCGGCAACAGGTTCACTTCGTCGACATACAGCACGCCGCGATGCGCCTTCGCCAGGAGGCCCGGCGAGAACTTCACGCCGCCGTCGCGCAACGCGCTCTGGATATCGAGCGTGCCGATCAACTGCTCCTCGCTTGCGCCGAGCGGCAAGGTCACGAGCCGTCCTTCGGGCAGAAGCTCCGCGAGCGCGCGCGCCGCCGTTGATTTCGCCGTGCCGCGCGGCCCGCTGACGAGCACGCCGCCAAGCGACGGATCGACGGCCGCGAGCAGCAAAGCCTGCTGCAACGGCGCCTGTCCGACGAGCGCGGTGAAAGGAAACACTGGAAATGAAGAGGTTTCGTTCAAAACTGTCGGCTCTCGAGTTGCTGCTCGACATCGAGCAGATGCCGCGTCACCGCCTCGCGATAGTCGCCCGGCGCTTGCCACAAGCCGCGCTCCATCGCTTCGAGCAAACGCTCGCAGATCGACTGCAACGCGTGCGGGTTGTGACGGGCGATGAAGTCGCGCGTGCCGGCATCGTTCACATAGGCATCGGTGACGAGCGCATATTGATGATCGGACACGACGCGCGCCGTGGCGTCGTAGCCGAATAGATAGTCGACCGTTGCTGCCAGTTCCGATGCGCCCTTGTAGCCGTGTCGCTTGACGCCATCGATCCATTTCGGATTGACGACGCGCGCACGCACCACGCGTGCAATTTCTTCGTTGAGCGTACGAACGCGCGGCGCCGCCGGGTTGCTGTGATCGGCGTTGTACGCCTGCGGCTGCAGGCCCGACAGATAACGCACCGCCGCCACCATGCCGCCCTGAAACTGGTGATAGTCGTTCGAATCGAGAATATCGTGTTCGCGATTGTCCTGGTTTTGCAGGACCACATCGAGCGATGAAAGACGCGTGCCAAAGCTCGCGCGCGCTTCGACGCCGTCGCCGCCTTGCGAATACGCATAACCGCCCGTGCTTTGATAAGCCTCCGAGAGATCAGCGTCGGTGTGCCACTGACGCGCATCGATCAGTTCCTGCAAGCCCGCTCCATATGCACCGGGCTTCGTGCTGAAGACACGCCAGCCTGCACGGCGACGCGCTTCCGCTGCATCGACACCGCGGCCGATCAGTTCATCGCGCTCGCGCACAATTCGTGCGCGAATCGGGTTCACGTCGTCCGGCTCGTCTTCGAGTGCAGCAACGGCCTGCACCGCCGCGTCGAAGAGATGCATGAGATTGGCGAACGCATCGCGAAAGAAGCCTGATACGCGCAAGGTCACGTCGATGCGCGGACGGTTGAAGATGGAGATGGGCAGGATCTCGAAGTCCGTCACGCGATGACTGCCCGCCGCCCACTTCGGCCGCACGCCGATAAGCGCGAACGCCTGAGCGATGTCGTCGCCTCCCGTGCGCATCGTCGCCGTGCCCCACACTGACAAGCCGATCGCACGCGGATAGTCGCCGTGGTCCTGTACGTGCCGCTCGACGAGCATGTTCGCGGACTTGAGCCCTAGCGACCAGGCGGCTTGCGTCGGCAAGGCGCGCGTGTCGACCGAATAGAAATTGCGACCGGTAGGCAGGACGTCGGGCCTGCCGCGTGATGGCGAACCGCTCGGTCCCGGCGGCACGAAGCGCCCTTCGAGACCGCGCTTGAGTTGCATCAGCTCTTGCGGTCCGCATGCATCGAGACGCGAGAGGACATCGCTTTTCAGGCGTTCAAGCACGAGTTTCGCATGTGGTCCGGGCGCGTGAGCATCGTCTTGCAGCAGTTGCATCGCAAGACATTCGAGGCGCTCGCGCGTGTCGCCATGATGACGCCACGGCGCACTGCTCACCGCTTGCAATGCTTCAGGGCGCGGGCCCGTCCATGATGCGGACCAGTCGGAATCGAGCGGATCGAAGGCATCGCCCAGTTGCAGATCGCGTGCGAGCGCGGTGATGAGGCTCGCGTTCGCACCTTGGCCATCGCCGACTGGAAAACGCCCTAATGCAAGCAACGTATCGCGGCGCTGCACGCCTTCGGGCGATACGCCGAACACATGCAGGCCGTCGCGTATCTGCGCTTCCTTCAGTTCGCATAGATAGGCATCGGCGCGCGTGAGCAATGCGTCTTCGCCCGCGATGTCGCGCGGCGCATCCAGCCCCAGCTCTTCATGCAGTCTGTGTTCGACGATGTTCTGCAGTATCGACTTGCGCAAGAGTCTTGCACGGCGCGCATCGACCATCAACGCTTCGTAGTATTCGTCGACTTGCCGTTCGAGGTCCTGCAAAGGCCCGTAGTTCTCGGCGCGCGTCAACGGCGGCATCAGATGATCGATGATGACCGCCTGCGCGCGCCGCTTCGCCTGACTGCCCTCGCCCGGATCATTGACGATGAACGGGTAGAGATGCGGCATCGGGCCGAGAATCAGATCGGGCCAGCACGACGCCGACAACGCCACGCTCTTGCCCGGCAGCCATTCGAGATTGCCGTGCTTTCCTACGTGCACGATCGCGTCGATACTGAAGCGCGAACGCAGCCAGAAATAGAAGGCCAGATAAGCATGCGGCGGAGCGAGTTCGGCATCGTGATAGCTCGCATAGTCGTTCCGTTCACGCGAACGCGAAGGCTGAATGCCGACGAAGACTTCCCCGCAGCGAAAGCCCGCGATCATGAAGCGGCCGCGTCTTATCGTCGGGTCTTGCTCGGGTGCGCCCCATGTTGCTTCCAGTGCAGCGCGCGCATCGGCGGGAACCGCGTCGTACGCAGCACGATATTCCTCGAGCGAAAGGCTTTGCAGCGCGGGACGCAAATCGCGCACGACAGGATCGTTCGTCACGCCTTGCGTCAACGCCGCGATGAGCACATCGCCATTCTCGGGAATAGTGCCGACGCGATAGCCTTCTCGCGCGAGCATCGACAGAATGCCGACCGTGGACGCCGGCGTATCGAGACCCACGCCGTTGCCGATGCGCCCTTCGCTCGCAGGATAGTTCGCGAGCACCAGCGCGATGCGTTTGGCCGCGTTCGGTTTATGCCGCAGCGCGCACCAGCGCCGGCTCAGTTCCGCGACGAAGCGCACGCGCTCGGCATCGGGCTGATAGCGCACGACGTCGACTTGCGTATGCGAACAGTGATACGCAAGCCCCTTGAAACTCACTGCGCGCGTGATGATGCGGCCATCGACTTCGGGCAACGCAATATGCATCGCGACATCGCGCGAATTGAGGCCGTGATTGTCCTTCTGCCAGTCTTCGCGATTGCCGCCGCTCAAAACCACTTGCAGCACGGGCGCATCGCCGGCCACTTCGAATGCTTCGCTCTCGCCGATCACGCCCGCTGCGAATGCCGTCGTATTCAACACGAGCGACGCATGATGCTCCGCGCATAAGCGCGCGACGACTTCGCGGCTGACGCTTTCTTTAAGCGAGGAAATTGCGATCGGCAGCGGATTGAGGCCTTCATTTTCGAGCGATTCGATCAGCGCATCGAATACCGCTGTATTGCCCGCTTGCAGATGCGCGCGGTAAAACAGCACCGCGACGACGGGCGCGCCCTCTGTCCATCGCGCGCGCCAGTCGTCGATCACGGCGATATCGTGCTCGGGATGATAGATGGCGACAGCGGGCAACGGACTCGGCGGCTGCGGCTCGCGCCCGAAGCCAAGCGCATGATGAGCGATCGCGCGCAGGAACGCTTCCGCATTGCGCGCGCCGCCTTCGCGCAGATAACGCGACAAGACGCGGCAGAACGCGGCGTCCGCCGTGCTCTTGGCGATCAGATTCGGGTCTTCGGTGAGATCGCCGGAGAACATCGCGAGCACCTGCTTCTCGCTCTTCGCAAGCGATACGAGCCGCTCGATCCCATACGGCCAATACGATTCGCCGCCGAGATGGTCGACGATGACGACCTTCGCGTGACGCACGACATCGTCGATATAAAAGTCCACCGATGCGGGCTGACGCAAAAACGACTGATTCGCGAGCCGCACTTCGGGAAAGCCCGCTTCGAGGCGCGGAAACACGCTCGCCAGCAGTGCGAGCGTCGTGTCCGCCGAACTGAGCACGACGATCGGCGCACGCGTCTGCTCGATGCGTATGACGCCAGCGGCATCGTCGACGAAACCGCCGGGTGTCGTGCGTAGTAAGTGCATCGTGTCAGGCCTGGACCGGCGCGCTGGCGAGCGCCGCATCGAATGCGGCCTGAAGCGCCGGCTGATCGAGGTCTTCTCCGATCAGCACGAAACGGCTGGCCGCTTCACCTTCGAACCAGCGCCGGTCGAAATAACTATCGAAACGACGTCCCACGCCTTGCACGACCAGACGCATCGCAGCGCCGGGAAGCGCGGCAAAGCCCTTTACACGATAGATCGTGTGATGCTCGACGAGACTTTGCAACGCGGCGATGACCTGCTCGCGCGACTCGATGCTCGCCTGAACGACGACGGAATCGAACGCGTCGTGATGATGGTCGGCGTGGCCTTCATCATCTACCGCACCGTGATGATCGTGCCGCAAATGAATCGTCTCTTCCGATGCCGATTGCAAGCCGAGCAACGCATGCAGATCGAGCCGGCCCATCTGCGCAGGCACGATCTTCACTTGCGGCGGAATCTCGGGGCGTATGAGTGCTTCCACGTGGCCGAATGCATTGCCGTCCATCAGGTCCGTCTTGTTGACGATCACCAGATCGGCCGATGAAAGCTGATCCTCGAACAGTTCATGCAGCGGCGATTCATGGTCGAGGTTCGGATCGGCCTTGCGCTGTGCATCGACTGCGGCGGGATTGGACGCGAACTGGCCGCTCGCAGCAGCGGGGCCGTCGACGACCGTGATCACGGCATCCACGGTAAAAGCATTCTTGATGGACGGCCAGTTGAACGCCTGCACGAGCGGCTTCGGCAAGGCGAGACCGGACGTTTCGATCAGCACGTGGTCGATGCGGTCGCGCCGTTCGAGCAATTGCTCCATCACGGGATAGAACTCTTCCTGCACCGTGCAACACAAACAACCGTTCGCAAGCTCATAGAGATTGCGGTCCGCCGAGGCCGCTTCGTCATCGCAGCCGATACCGCAACCCTTCAGAATCTCGCCGTCGATGCCGAGTTCGCCGAACTCGTTGACGATGACCGCCAGGCGCAAGCCCTGCGCATTCGACATGATGTGGCGCATCAAAGTGGTCTTGCCGCTGCCGAGAAAGCCGGTCACGACGGTGACGGGAATCTTGCGGGTTTGCATCGTTGCTCCGTGGCGTGTGTGCGTGCGCCGTGCCGCTCAAGGCATGGAATGCGATGTCGAACGGGAATGCGCACGGCTCTGTGATCATGGACCGGGCCGCATCCCCGCGGCATGGGTCCTTGCGAAAGTCTGGCCGGTATCCGGGCTTGCGGCTTCATTGCACCGCCTTCCTGCCGATGGCAGTGGCGTATGGCGCAATGCGCGGCATCGTCAATACCGATACCGCCAGTCGCTTACCGTTGCGGGGGCAGCGCAGGTTGACGCAAGCCATGATCATGCATGGCCAGGCGCTCCCTGCTTCCCGTTTAACTGTGCGCGAAAGAAGCTCGCGCACGAGCACCAAAACTGCGTGAAAGTCTAGGCGTAGCGGGCACGAGCGTCAAGGAAACACGCGCTTTGAAGAAGCGCCTATGGTATCTTTGGCCCGCGACTGGTGCCCGCGCGTTCCAACGCAACGCGCAGTTAAACGGGAAACAGGAAGCCGTGCTCGTCAGACGAACCACGCGCCAGCCTGTGCTGTCCCCGCAACGGTACGCGACCGGCGGCATTGTCATCGTGCAATGCCGCGCATCGTGCTCGAATGCCACTGCCGAAGGCGGGAAGGCCGCACGATGAGGTCGCAAGCCCGGATACCGGCCAGCGCAGGGGACGAAGCGCATTGCGTGATTGCAAGCGACGCGCTTTGCCGAACGCCGCGCATCCGCGAGGGACGCATGCACGGCGCAAGCTGCCATTCCATTTCGATGATGACCATTAGCGCGAATCGGCGCCATCTTGCCGTCGGCATCGGTTGCAGGCGAGGCGCAAGCGCGGACGCCATAGAGCAAGCCGTGCGCGCGGCGCTTGGCGCAACCGCCTTTCTGTTCGAGGATATTGCGCTGGTCGCCAGCATTGCCGCGAAAGCGAATGAAGCAGGCTTGCTTGCGTTTTGTGAGCAACATGGTCTTGCATTGCAATTCTTCCGAACGGAAGAAATTGCCGAAGCGCCAGCAAGCTATTCACCGTATGCCGGCAAGCACATGAACGTCGATGGCGTGTGCGAACCTTGCGCGATACTGGCAACCCAGGGCGGACGCCTCGTGCTTGGGAAGACCATCGTCGGCGATGTGACTGTCGCCATTGCAATGAAGAACGCGCCATCAGATACGAAAGTCCCATGAAAACCGATACCGAATCGCATCTGCGCATGACGCAGCGTCGCAAGGAAGGCCACGAAAAGAAGCAGGCCGCCGCCGATCACGAGAAGGGTTTGTTGATCGTCAATACCGGCAATGGGAAGGGCAAGACCACAGCCGCATTCGGCATGGCGGTGCGCGTGCTCGGCCACGGCATGAAACTCGGCATCGTGCAATTCATCAAGGGCGCGTTGCATACGTCCGAGCGCGATTTCCTCGCCGCAGTGGCGAATTGCGATTTCGTCACGATGGGCGACGGCTATACGTGGAACACGCAGAACCGCGAAGCCGATATGGCGACCGCGCGCAAAGGCTGGAATGAAGCGCGCCGCATGATCGAGAGCGGCGAGTACCAGATGGTCGTGCTCGATGAACTCAATACCGTGCTCAAGTACGAGTATCTGCCGCTCGATGAAGTGCTCGATGTGCTGAAGGCGCGGCCCGCGATGCTGCATGTCGTCGTGACGGGCCGTCATGCGCCCGATGCGCTCGTCGACATCGCCGATCTCGTCACCGAGATGCGGCTCGTGAAGCATCCGTATCGCGAGCAAGGCGTCAAGGCGCAACGCGGCGTCGAGTTCTGATGCCGCGCTGCCCTGCACTCTTCATCGGTGCGAGCGCCTCGCATCAAGGCAAGACCACCGTGACGGCCGCGCTTGCGCGCCATCATGCGCGGCAAGGCCGGCGCGTGCGCGTCTTCAAGACCGGCCCGGATTTTCTCGATCCGATGATTCTCGAACGGGCATGCGGTTCGCCTGTCTATTCGCTGCACCTGTCGATGGTCGGCCTCGATGCCTGCCGCGCGATGCTTGCAAAAGCAGCGCGTGAAGCCGATCTCATTCTGATTGAAGGCGTCATGGGCTTGTTCGATGGCACGCCCAGCAGCGCCGATCTGGCCGCCGCGTTCAACGTGCCCGTGCTCGCCGTGATCGGCGCGCATGGCATGGCGCAAACGTTCGGCGCGGTGGCGTTCGGGCTGGCGCGTTATCGCACGGATGTGCCGTTCTATGGCGTGCTCGCCAATCGCGTGGCATCGGCGCGTCATGCGCAGATGCTTGCCGAAGCCATTCCCGATGGATTGCGCTACTGCGGGCACCTGTCCAACGCGGACGATATCGCGTTGCCCGAGCGTCATCTCGGCCTGACGCAAGCGCAGGAAATCGCGAGCCTCGATGCACGCCTCGATCGCGCCGCCGATGCCATCGCTACTACCTCGCTTGGCGAGCTGCCGCCGCGAGTCGAGTTCGAAGATGCAACGCTCGATGCACCGCCGCGCCTGCTCGACGGCATGCGAATCGCCATCGCACGCGATACCGCGTTTTCTTTCATCTATCCGGCGAACATCGACTTGTTGATTGCAATGGGTGCGAGCGTCACGACGTTCTCTCCGCTCGCCGACGAACCGCCGCCCGCCGATACCGATGCGCTCTATCTTCCCGGCGGCTATCCCGAACTGCATGTGGCCACGCTCGCATCGAATGCATGCACGCGAGCGTCGATCAAGGAGCACGTTGCGCGTGAGCGCGTCGTCGTCGCGGAATGCGGCGGCATGCTTTATCTGCTCGACACGCTGACGGATATCGAAGGCAACCGGCACGCCATGCTCGGCGTGCTGCCCGGCAATGCAACCATGCAGCGGCGTCTCGCACGCCTCGCGATGCAGCGTCTCGACACTGCACATGGCATGCTCACCGGCCACACCTTTCACTACTCGACACTCGATACCCCGATGCAGCCCCAACTCACCGCGACGCATGCAACGACGGGCGCGGCAGGCGAAGCGCTTTACCGGCAGAGCCGCATCACGGCAACGTATATGCACGCTTATTGGCCGTCGAACCCGGCGGCAGCAGCCGCGCTGTTTCGCGGCGAATCACTATGACGATGACATTGGACCTCGCCTTCACGATCGAACGCGCGAAAGCGCAAGAACCCATTGGTTCGCCCTGCACCGGCGTATGCAAGATCGATCCCGCACACGAACTGTGCGCGGGATGCTTCAGAAGCCGCGCGGAAATCAAAGCCTTCAGATCGATGGACGATGCCGCAAAACTCGCCCTTCTCGACGAATTGCCCGGCAGGCAAGCATCGGTGTCGGGCGTGAGGACCGCTTAGACCGTCGCCATTGTTCGCCGCGCGGGACGTTCCAGTTCGCGGGCGGCAAGTGCGCCGAAGACAAGACCGAGCGCCGTCCAGATGATCGCCTGAATGCCGATAGCGGCCACGCGGAAATTCCAGAGCAACGATGCGGAAAAACCAGCGGGCACTTCGTCGACGCGCGGCAGGATGAATTGCGCAAGCACCATCAACGCGACATACGCAGCGCCCGCGATGATCGTCGCATTCCAGTTGCCCTGAGTGCCATGCAAGCGCCTTTGCGACCACACGGAAAAAGCCGCAGCCGCAATGGAAATTGCAACGATGCCGAAGAACAATGCAGTGCGCGCGCCGATGGTCTCGGGATTGCCGACGGCGGGCGGATTCGGCGGATACACGAGAAACGGCGCGACGGTCACGCTGACGAAGCCGAACATCGCGAGCAATGCCGCTACGCCACGCGCGTGCAAAGCGCCGAGCCGCCCGTAAGCGACCGCGAAGACAAGCGAGAAAATGCCGCCGAGCGCCGTGCCGAATACCGCGATGCCTGTGAGCAAGCCTAAGCCCGCCTGAGTATCGCGGCTAACGATGTCTTGGCCGCCTTCGTGTTCGTGTGAATGCGCCGCTCCTTCATGCCCTGCATGAGCATGTTCGTGCTGCGCTTCGAAAGCGATGGCGCGCTCGACCGATGCTTCACCCACCGTCTTTGCGAACGCGAAGCCGAGCAGGCCCGCGACAAGTCCCGCGATCATGCCGCGTATCAACAGACTGCGAATCATGGCCCGTCCTCAGTGGCACGGAAAGCCGAGCAAATGCCGGCCATCGTGAACGAACTCGTGGACGTAGGTGCCCGACAGAATCGACGTTGCGCCCTGCTCTGCGCCGACGAAGTAAATGGCGATCAGCAGAATAAGGCCGATAAACACAGCCCAAGGCAGGACTTCGCGCACCGGAATGGGGACAGGTGCGTCGATTGTCGGTAAGGAAGGAGCCGCGGAAAAGACCGGTGCGTTGGAAGCATTCATGGATGGTTCTCCTGGGAAAAGCGCGTCCCGTTAGACGAAGAGCTTGCAGCGGGGTCTGACTCGCGGGCTATCTATTTGAAACGCCCGCATACAGTGGCGCGACCGTGCCGGGTTTGCACCGGCTTCCTCGCACTGCAAGCTTGCCATTCTATGACGATTACCGGCAAAGTAAAGCAATGCTGCTCTAAGGGCGATTGATTGAAGTGAACGTTATTCTGCTTTGCCACGCCGCTACTCATGCAATGAAAGCCGCGCGCTTTCCGACTGGTAACGAACCCGCCAAGCGCGCGGAACTCATGCGCTTCGGTCTTCCTCACGACGTTCCTGTCATTTCAAGTCCCGCCGCCGCAGCTCGCGAGACGGCCTCGTGGCTGACGAGTCAATTCACGATCGACCCTGCGTTCGACGATATCGACTATGGGCGTTGGCGCGGCCATGCCATTCGCGAGATTGCGCAGCAGGAAGCGGAAAGCATCGCTGCGTGGCTATCGGATGTGAATGCGCGCCCGCATGGCGGCGAGAGCATCGCCATGCTGGCGGAACGCATTGCAGGGGCGCTGACGCGTATCGGCAACGATGCGTCGCATGAATGCTGCATCGTGGTCACGCATGCGATCGTCGTCAAAGCGGCGCTCGCGCATGTGCGCGGAGAAGCGCTGGCGTCGTCGCTGAGAATGGATTTCGCGCCCTTGTCGTCGATACAGCTCGAATACGATGCAGCGCATCGTTTATGGTCCGTACGAAACTTCGATGCGAGCGCGAGGCTCAAAAGCATCGACAGCGCATGACGCTGCCGCACACTCAAGGAGACTCACATGGCGCACTACGTTGATGGTTTCGTCGTACCCGTGCCAATAGACAAGATCGATGCATACCGGGCCATGGCCGAGGAAGCCGGCAAGATCTGGCTCGAACACGGCGCGTTGCAGTTCGTCGAAGCCATCGCCGATGACGTCAAACCGGGCGAACTCACTTCGTTTCCGCAGAGCGTTCAGCTAAAGGAAGGCGAGACAGTTGCGTTCTCGTGGATACTCTACGATTCGCGAGAGCAACGCGACGCAGTGAACGAGAAAGTCATGAACGACCCTCGGCTGAAGGCCATGATGGAGAAGGCTCCGCCGCCGTTCGACGGAAAACGCATGTTCTTCGGCGGATTCAAAACGCTAGTCGAACTCGGCAGCGCCTGAGCCCGATTAGCGCAATTCACAAAGGAAAAGCATCGACATGTTCATCGCCATGAATCGCTTCAAGATCGTGCCGGGCGCCGAGTCAGATTTCGAACGGCTGTGGACGAGCCGCGACACTCATCTGAAGGAAGTTCCGGGCTTCGTCGAGTTTCATCTGTTGAAAGGCCCGGTCAAGGACGACCACGTGCTTTATTCAAGCCATACGATCTGGGCGAATCGTGCCGCATTCGAGAACTGGACGCGCTCGGACGCGTTTCGCGCCGCTCATCGCAATGCGGGCGGCGAGACACGTCAACTCTATCTGGGTCACCCGGAATTCGAAGGCTTCGAAGTCATTCAGACGATCAGCTAACACGCGCGTTTTACACGCCTATGAAAAAACGCGCTAAAGCCGCCGTCGCAATAAACTAAGCCTTTGCCCCGCGAGCCATCCGTTGCAGCGTCGAAGAATCGATTGCGGCGGCGCAAATGCGTACGGCTTCCTTCAAGGTCCGGGGCCGTCCTTCGCCGAACTGCGATTCGAGCATGGCCAAAGCGCGCACCCGCTCTTCGTTGCCCAGCTTCTCGCCGGTCGCCAGTTCCAGCACGGAGATGAAGTAGGCGGCGGGCGGGGCTGCGCGCCCGGCAGGTGTGGGATGTGCGGCACGCACGCCATGCGATTCGCCCGCACCGTCGCGGTGCCCATCGAACGCCGTCCGGCGCAATGCCGGCCGTGCGGTCCAATCCGTTTCGTTTCGACTATTCATTGGTCTGATCTTCGCTGAAGTGCCCTGCGCCCGAAGCGCATCGTCTGTTTAATAGACAGCAAAGATCGTTCCAACCCGCTTACGCGCTCGCCTCTTGCGACGATAAAACTGCTTTCGCGACGCGGCATGCAGCGAGATCCCACGCCGCACAGCCGACCGACTTGAATACCACAGGACGGCCCGAAACGCTGCGTGAAACAAGCGCCGACGCAAGCGGCGTCACTGCACTCCAATCGACATCCGCAAGAATGTAGTCCCCTGCTTCGTGGCGAGCGCCAGCCGGATCGTCGACATAAAGCTCGCTGGCATGAACGATCGACGGCGCGATTTCGGCCGCGTCCGCCGTGAATGCGCCCACGCCGATGACGAGCCGAGCCGGGTTCGCCGGCTGCGTATAGACCGGCGTCTTGCTCGTTGTCGCCGTAATCACGACGTCGATCGAATCGGGCACCGACCCGTGCTCCAGCGGTTCCATATTGGCGGACAACCCCGCGTTCTCCTCGAAGAACACGCCCGCGCGGCCTGGCCGCGAGCCGAGAACATGGATGCGCGCTTCGGGATAAAGACTCGCAAGCGCCTCGACATGATGCGCGGCCTGTTTGCCGGTACCGATAACGAGCACTGCCCGAGGCGCTTGTGCGGCGAGCGTGCGAATGGCAAGCATGGATACCGCGGCGGTACGGCGGCCCGTGACGGTCGGACCGTCCAGCATGAACTGCAGCGCACCGGTTGCAGCATCGAATGCGCTGACCTGCCCGTGTATCGTCGGCAAGCCCAGCGCGCCATTGCCGGGGCACACGTTGACGAGCTTGTGCATGGCGATATCGGCGGCGGACGCGGGCATCGACAACATCACGCCGCCGTGCGCGAGCGGCACGACCATGCGCTCAGGACTGACGATGCGGCCCGCCGTGTAATCGAGCATGGTCGCGGCCAAGGTGTCGACGAGGCGATCGTAAGGCAATAGGCGCGCGGTTTGCACTGCATCGAACGTGTCGGTCATCGTGAGTCGCCTCTCTGAGTTTTAGCGCCAAGCGCCGCAATATTCTAACGGCGCACGAACGCGTGTCATAAAGCGCGAGCGTTTCTACAATGGACGAATCGATTGCGGCGTCATACGACTGCAACGCCATGCGGTCATAATCGGCCGTCCCGCGCCGCCTCACGAACGACCGCGCGAACCAGATGCATTCCGGAGCACGACATGAACATGACGGACAAACAGCGCCGTTTTCACGCCGACCTGATCGACAGCTACGACGAAGAGTTCGAGATGGAGATCGACGACCGCTTGATGGACGGCGAAGCGGCCTTCTCCGATGAAGAACGGGCGATCCGCAAGACCTATTTCCGCGAGCTTTTTCGCTTGCAAGGCGAACTCGTCAAGTTGCAGGACTGGGTCGTACACACGGGGCACAGGCTCGTCGTCATCTTCGAGGGACGCGACGCCGCAGGCAAAGGCGGCGCAATCAAACGCATTACGCAGCGGCTCAATCCGCGTGTATGCCGCGTCGCTGCGCTGCCTGCGCCGAACAACCGCGAGCGTACGCAATGGTATTTCCAGCGTTATGTGTCGCACCTGCCGGCTGGCGGCGAGATCGTGTTGTTCGATCGAAGCTGGTACAACCGCGCGGGCGTCGAACGCGTGATGCATTTCTGCACCGACGAAGAGTACGAAGAATTCTTTCGTTCAGTGCCGGAGTTCGAGAAGATGCTGGTGCGCAGCGGCATTCAGATCATCAAGTACTGGTTTTCGATTACCGACGATGAACAGGAAGTGCGCTTTCAGGCGCGCATCGAAGATCCGTTGAAGCAGTGGAAGCTCAGCCCGATGGATCTCGAAAGCCGCCGCCGATGGGAAGCCTATACGGCCGCGAAGGAAGTCATGCTGCAACGCTCGCACATACCGGAAGCGCCATGGTGGGTGGTGCAGGCCGTCGACAAGAAGCGCGCACGCCTCAACTGCATTCATCACCTGTTGAGTCAGGTGCCGTATCACGAGATCGAGCATTCTTCGATACAACTGCCCGAGCGGGTATTCAATCCCGATTATTTACGCCAGCCCGTGCCGCAGGAGATGTACGTTCCCGAAGTCTATTGATGAACCTTAGCAGCAGTGACGGCAGGCAATGGATTCGATTGCCTGTCCGCGCTCACGATGCACTGCCTGACGCGCGACGAACTGATATGCGTGCTGCGAACCTCTAAGCAGCATCACGAACATGACTTGCGCGAGATTGAAGTCGAGCGTGACCATGAGCCGCATGAGCAGCAGCAAAGGCAGCACGACGGCAGGTTGATAGATTTGTCTTGCGATCAAGGCTCTCATTGGCGGCTCCCATTCCCATGACTTGTATTCTATGGATCGGAGCGATGCCGATAAATGGGCCGCAAGTGAAGACATATGTTCCTTGAAGCGAACAATCGCGGTCAGAAACAAAAAGGCCCCGCATTCAGCGGGGCCAAAGACCGGCATCAGTTCTTCGCGAGACTCGGTTCGGGAACCGGCGTGGGCATCGCATCGCCCCATCCGCCGCCAAGCGCGCGTATCAGGTTCACCGTCGATACCGCCTGCGTCCCCGCAAGCTGAACGGCCACGCGCTGCGACTGCAACACGGTGCGCTCCGCGTCGATCACATCGAGGTAATTCACCGCGCCTTCCGTGTACTGCCTGCGTGAAAGCTGCGCGGCGCGCACCGATGCGTTCACCGCATCCGCCTGCGTCGTGGTCTGCGTTTCGAGGATGCGCAAGTCCGACAGGTTGTCTTCGACTTCACGGAACGCCACCAGCACTTGCTGACGATAATTCGCCACGTCCTCTTCATAAATGGCGCGCGCATTCGCGAGATTGCCCTTGCGACGCCCGCCATCGAAGATCGGCAGATTGAGCATCGTGCCCGCGAACGGCCCGAGAAGGAACGTGCGGCTCGACCAGTTGAAGAGATCGCCGAGCGTCGCCGATTCGAAGCCGCCCGATCCCGTCAAGGTCAACGACGGAAAGAACGCCGCCTTTGCCACGCCGATGCGCGCATTCGCTGCGGCCATGGACCGCTCCGCTGCAGCGATATCCGGACGGCGTTCGAGCAACGACGAAGGCAAGCCCGGCGGCAAGCGCACCGTCACCGGCTTGAGCGGGTTGGCGGCCATCGTGAATTGCGCGGGTGCCTTGCCGAGCAGTACCGCAAGACCATGCTCCGATGCCGCGCGCAAGCGTTGCACCGTCATCGCATCGGAACGAGCGGTCGCCAGTTCGGAGCGCGCACGCGCGACGTCGAGCTCGCTGATATCGCCTTCCGCGAAGCGCCGCTGCACGAGTTTGAGCGCTTCTTCACGCAGGGTCACGGTGCGCGCGAATACATCGGCTTCCGCATCCAGCTCGCGAAGATTGAAGTAGTTCTGCGCGACATCCGCCTGCAATGCAAGCTGCACGGAACGGAACAACGCCTGGCTCTGTTCCGTGTCCGCGTTGGCCGCCTGCACCGAGTTCGAGACGCGGCCGAATAGATCGACTTCATACGACACGCTCGCTTGCGCGCGCCACAACGTCTGCGCCGGAACGTTCCCGTCGGGCGGCAGGAACTGCGAGGCTGGCGAGAACTTCTCGCGTGTCGGACCGAAGCCTGCATCGAGCGTCGGAAAGAGGCCTGCACGCGCCGTCTGATTGATTGCGCGCGATTCCTTCACGCGCGCCGCCGCAGCCTTCAGATTCTGATTGGCATCTTGCGCCTGACGTTCGAGATCGTTGAGCGTGGGGTCGTCGAACACGGTCCACCACTCGCCGCGCAGCATTTCTTCCGAAGGCTGCGCGGTCTTCCACGTACCCGCTTCCGATGGCGACAGCGTCGGGGTTTCCTTGTAAGCAGCCGGCGGATTCACATCGGGCTTTTCATAGGTCGGGGCAAGCGAACATCCCGCGACCACGAGCAGCGACGCCATCAATGCAGGCAAGCCCAACCATCGTTTCATTAGCGACTTATTCATCATCCACCTCATTGCGCTTCGTACGAAGCACCGATACCGCGCATCTGCGGATGCGTGCCGTGCTTGTCCGTCACATGTTCCGTGCGGCTCAGTTTGCGCAGGATCACGTAGAACACCGGCGTCAGCATCAAACCGAAGAGCGTTACGCCGAGCATGCCGAAGAACACGGCAACGCCCATCGCGTGACGCATCTCCGAGCCCGCACCCGACGACAACACGAGCGGCACCACGCCCATGATGAACGCGATGGATGTCATCAGAATCGGACGCAGACGCAAGCGGCTCGCTTCGATCGCAGCCTGCACGATCGAACGTCCCTGCATCTCCAGCTCGCGTGCGAACTCCACGATAAGAATGGCGTTCTTCGCCGACAAGCCCACGAGCACCATCAAGCCGATCTGCGTGAAGATGTTGTTGTCACCATCCGTGAGCCATACGCCGAGCAGCGCGGAGAGAATGCTCATCGGCACGATGAGGATCACCGCGAGCGGCAACGTCAGGCTTTCATACAACGCGGCGAGCACGAGGAACACGAGCAGCACGCTGATCGGGAACACCCACAGTGCAGCGTTGCCCGCGAGAATCTGCTGATACGTGAGGTCCGTCCATTCGAACTTGATCCCGCGCGGCAGTACTTCAGCCGCAATGCGTTCCGCAGCCGCCTGTGCCTGGCCCGACGAATATCCCGGCGCAGGACCGCCGTTGATATCGGCTGCCGTGTAGCCGTTGTAACGCACCACCATTTCCGGGCCGTACGTCGGCGATACCTTCACGAGCGACGAAAGCGGCACCATGTCCCCGTTCGCGTTGCGCGTCTTCAGCAAGCCGATGTCTTCGGGATTCGCACGGAACGGCGCATCGGCCTGCACACGCACCTGGTACACGCGTCCAAAGCGGTTGAAGTCGTTGACATACAGCGAGCCGAGATAGACCTGCATCGTGTCGAAGACATCCGTCACCGAAACGCCCAGTTGCTTCGCTTTCACGCGATCCAGATCCACGTTCAGTTGCGGCACGTTGATCTGATAGCTCGAGAACGTCGGCCCGAGTTCCGGCGTCTGCGATGCGCGCTTGATGAACGCCTGCGTGGCATCGGCGAGCGCCGCATAGCCGAGCGCGCCGCGATCTTCGAGCTGCATCTTGAAGCCGCCGAGCGTGCCGAGACCGAGCACTGGCGGCGGCGGGAACACGGCGATGAACGAGCCCTTGATGCCCGCATACTTCTGATTCAACGCACCGGCAATGGCATTGGCCGACAGCGATTTGTCATGCACGCGGTCCTTGAACGGCTTGAGCGTGACGAAGACAATGCCCGCGCTCGAAGAATTCGTGAAGCCGTTCACCGACAGGCCCGGAAATTCCACCGCGCTTTCCACGCCCGGCTGCTTCAGCGCGATGTCGCTCATCTGGCGGATCACGCCTTCGGTGCGATCGAGCGATGCGCCGTTCGGCAACTGTGCGAAGCTGATCAGATACTCCTTGTCCTGCGCGGGCACGAAGCCGCCCGGCACGAGCTTGCCCATCAGCACCGCACCGCCGAGCAGCACCGCATACACGACCATCATGATCGCCTTGCGGTTGATGACGCGAGTGACGCCCTTGCCGTACGCGTCCGAGCCGCGATGAAAGACCTTGTTGAAGCCGCGGAAGAAGCCGCCGAACACGCGATCCATTCCACGCGTAAGCCAGTCCTTCGGCTCATCGTGGCCCTTCAGAAGAAGCGCTGCGAGCGCCGGCGACAGCGTCAGCGAGTTGAACGCGGAGATCACCGTCGAGATCGCGATGGTCATCGCGAACTGCTTGTAGAACTGCCCCGTCAAACCGGACATGAACGCGAGCGGCACGAACACGGCAACGAGCGTCAGGGCAATCGCGATGATCGGCCCGCTCACTTCGCGCATCGCCTGATACGTGGCATCTCGCGCCGACAAGCCCGCTTCGATATTGCGCTCGACGTTTTCCACGACGACGATCGCATCGTCGACCACGATACCGATCGCGAGCACCATGCCGAACAGCGACAGCGCGTTGATCGAGAAGCCGAACGCAAGCAACAGCGAGAATGTCCCGACGATCGACACCGGCACAGCAAGCAGCGGAATGATTGAAGCACGCCACGTTTGCAGGAACACGATCACCACCAGCACGACGAGCGCAATCGCTTCGACGAGCGTATGAATGACCGCCTCGATACTGGAGCGCACGAATTGCGTCGGGTCATAGACGATCTGATACTCGAGACCCGCGGGCATGTCGGCCTGCAGTTCCTTCATCGTCTTGCGCACTTCGTCGGAGATCTGAAGCGAGTTCGCGCCCGGTTGCTGATTGATTGCGATTGCCACGGCCGACTTGTTGTCGAGCAGCGAGCGCAAGCCGTATTCGGATGCCGCGAGTTCGACGCGCGCGACATCGCTGAGATGCGTGACCGCGCCATCCGGCGAAGTCTTCAGCACGATGTCGCGAAACTCCGACTCGTTCTGCAAGCGGCCGCGCGCATTCACGTTCAACTGAAGCGGCACGTTGGGCAGCGTCGGCGAACCGCCGATCACGCCAGCCGCAACCTGCACGTTCTGCTCGCGGATCGCGTTGACGACATCAGTCGCCGTCATGCCGCGCTGCGCGACCTTTTGCGGATCGAGCCAGACGCGCATCGAATAATCGCCCGAGCCCCACAACTGCACTTCACCCACGCCGGCGATACGTTCGAGCCGATCCTTGACGTTGATGAGCGCGTAGTTGCGCAAATACGTCATGTCGTAGCGGCCGTTCGGCGAGTTCAGGTGAACCACCATCGTGAGCGTCGGCGATGACTTGATCGTCGTCACGCCGAGCCGCTGCACGTCCTGCGGCAAACGCGGCAGCGCCTGATTCACGCGGTTCTGCACGAGCTGCGTGTTCTTATCGGGATCGGTGCCGAGCTTGAACGTGACGGTCGTCGTGAGATTGCCGTCGCTGTTCGCCTGCGACTGCATGTACAGCATGTCTTCGACGCCGTTGATCTGCTCTTCGAGCGGCGAAGCCACGGTCTCCGCAATCACCTTCGGGTTCGCGCCGGGATACTGCGCATGCACGACGACCGATGGCGGCACGACTTCCGGATACTCGGAGATCGGCAGCTTGAACATCGCGATGATGCCCGCCAGCAGCACGACCACCGACAACACGCCCGCAAAGATCGGGCGGTCGATGAAGAATTTGGATATGTTCATGACGAGTTCTTTCCGTTGCGGATCACGCGAATCACTGCGCCGATGCCGTCTTCACGACGGGCGCATCGCCGCTGTTGTTCATCGCGACACCGTTGGCTTTGACGACATCGTTCGGACGCACGCGCTGCAATCCGTTCACGACGATGCGTTCGCCCGCTTCCAGTCCCTTCGCAATCACGCGCAAGCCGTCATGTGTCTGACCGAGCGTGACTTCGCGATACTGCACGCGGTTGTCCTTGTCGACGACCATCACGAACTTCTTGTCCTGATCGGTGCCGATGGCGGCATCGTCGACGAGCACGGCCGGGTGAGGCGTGCCGCCGCCCACTTTGATGCGTGCGTACAGCCCCGGCAGGAGCGAGCCGTCCGGGTTGTTGAAGCGCGCACGCACGCGGATCGTGCCGGATGTCGTATCGAGGCGGTTATCGACGGAATCGACGACGCCTTCGCGTGAATAACCGTCTTCGTTGGCAAGCCCGAGCGACACCGGCACGGTGTGGCCCGCGTCGCGGCCGAGATAGCGCAGATAGGTTTGTTCGTCGACATCGAACGATGCATAGATCGGCGAGACCGACACCAGCGTCGTCAGCAAGGGCGCATTGCCGCCCGTCGATACGATGTTCCCCACCGTCAGTTCCGCACGCGACACACGGCCCGATACCGGCGCGGTGATGCGCGTATAGGCAAGATTGATCTTCGCGGTCTCGACGGCGGCTTGCGCAGCCTTCAGGTTGGCGACGGCCTCGCGAGCGGCGTTTTGCTTCTCGTCGTAATCGCGCTTGGCGATCGCGTTATCCGTGAGCAGACGTTCGGCGCGCGCGGCGTCCGTCGATGTGTAGCCATTGCGCGCCTGCGCCGCCGCGAGTTGCGCTTGCGCGCGGTCCACTTCGGCTACATAGGGACGCGGATCGATCGTGAACAGCGGATCACCCTTCTTCACGAGCGCGCCATCCTTGAAATGCACCGCGACGATCGTGCCGGGCACGAGCGGGCGAATGTCCACGTGGTCCACCGCTTCCAGCCTGCCCGAGTAGCTTTGCCAGTCGGTGATGGTCTTCGAGATGACGGTCGCGACATCGACTTCGGTGGCAGTGGGGCTATGCGCTGCAGCTTTGGCTTCGTTGATCGCCGCGTCGCCGTGGCCGCGCCAGGCGGTATAGCCGCCCGCGCCTGCGATGACCAACGCAGCGCCTAGCGCGGCGTAGATGCGTTTGCGAGTGAAGAACATGATGAAAGGCTCCGGTTGCGTTGAGATTGTTTTTTTATGGTGCTCGGCTTAGCGCTTATTTGGTGCGCGCAAGCCGCTTCCTGAAGAAAGCGACGACATCGGCCAATGCGTCGGGATGCGCGGCAAGCGCCTGATGCGATGCCTTGCAATGCCGCGTCACTTCGGTGGGCACGCCCGCCGAGATCAGTTCCGCTGCGTACTTTTCAGCCTCGATGTGCAGCAGGTCATGCTCGGCGCTCGCGATCAATGCAGGAGGCAGGCCAGCAAGACGACGCGATTCGAGCGGCGCCGCATACGGATGCAAACGTTGCGACGGATTCGGCAGGTAAGCGCGATAACAGCGCGCGCATTCGCTCAGTTCGAGATCCGGGCACAGCACCTTGCGCTCATCGGCGACGCGCGTCATGCTCGGATCGAGCAGCGGCGCGAGCAGCACTTGCGCCGACATGCGAATGTCGCCGCGATCGCGTGCAATGGCAGCGACACATGTCGCGAGATTGCCGCCCGCATCGTGGCCCGCCACGCCCACTCGCTGCGGGTCCGCACGTTGAGCGCGGGCATGCGCCACGGCCCATTGCGCCGCGCGATAGCCGTCCTCGGGCGCGGCCGGAAACGGATACTGCGGCGCCAGCGAATAAGCCACCGACACGACCCAAGCGGGCGTATCGCGTGCGATGGTCGCGGCTGCGATGTCGGCATCGTCGAGCGTGCCGCTTGTAAAACCACCGCCATGAAAATAGAGGACGATGGGCAGGACGGTGCCGTCCGACGCGGGGCGATAGCTGCGCAGCATGATGGGCTGCACATGGCCCGCAATGCGCACCTCTTCGATGCACAGTCTCGGTCCTTGCTCCAAATCCAGCAGTGATGCCATGGTTATTTCCGTGCACAGCCCTGATTGCAAGGCCGTCACGCATGAGTTGCGATGGTCCGAATTCTGGAGTCCGCGCCTTTTTTAATAAATGCCTATAATCCGGCAACACAATTCGGTCGCCCCGAACAATCATCGCTTAAGCTCCCGGCGATTTTCTTAGCCAGCCGCTTAATTCCCTGCCTCTATAAGCATCGAAGGTACGAAAATGGATCGGCTACAAGCAATGCAGGTCTTTACTCGCGTCGTCGACACCAACAGCTTTTCGCGCGCAGCGGACACGCTGAACCTGCCGCGTGCATCGGTGACGACGATCATTCAGAACCTCGAAGCCTTTCTCAACGTGCGGCTGCTTCAGCGCACCACGCGCAGGCTCAATCTGACGCCCGACGGCGCCGCCTACTACGAGCGATGCGTGCGCATCCTCGCGGACATCGAGGAAGCCGAGAGCACGTTCTCCAACAACGGCAAGGGGCCGCACGGCAAGTTGCGCGTGGACATGCCGGGGGCCATCGGGCGGCTGATCGTCATGCCCCAGCTATGCGATTTCCACACGCGCTATCCGGACATCGAACTGATGATGGGCTTCGGCGACAAGCCGGTCGATCTCATCCAGGAAGGCGTCGATTGCGTGATCCGCGTCGGTACGCTGCAGGATTCGAGTCTTGTCGCGCGGCGCATCGGCGTGTTTCAGGGCGTCACGGTGGCCAGCGCTCAGTATCTGGAACGCAACGGCACGCCGACGACGCTCGACGATCTGCAGAACCACACGGCCGTCAATTATTTCTCGAGCCGGACTGGGCGAATCATGGACATGGATTTCGTCGTGGACGGCGAGACCATCGAAGTGAAGATGCGCGGCATGATCGCGGTGAACGATGCCGAAGCGTATCTGAGTTGCGGGCTCAAGGGCGTGGGCATCGTTCAGGTGCCGCGATTCATGGCGCTGCCGTATCTGCGTTCGGGCGAACTCGTCGAACTGCTGCCGCAATGGAGCCCGATGCCGATGCCCATTTCAGCGGTGTATCCGCACAACCGGCATTTGTCGCCCAAGGTGCGCGTGTTCGTCGACTGGGTGGCGGAGCTGTTCGAACGCTGCCCGCTGCTGCAGGGCCAGAAGGAAGCGGAAGAACGCTGCCTGCCGACGAGCACCGCATCGCCGATGATCGTTCGCCACGGCACGCCCGAAGTCGCGGGCACGGCGGACGTCGTGGTTTGACGGCTCGACGATTATTCGTCGCAATAGATAAATCTATTCGTCAATAGGCCATTTATCCGCCGCACCGGCGCGACTACATTTCGTCCTGTCACGGCGCATCGTTCATTCGCACGATGCGCCGTATCCCGAAGGATCGAAAGGAGTCGCACCATGAAACGCTATCTGCTCACGAGCCTCTCGCTCGCCGCTGTGTCTGCCGTGATCTCGAGCACCGCTTTTGCGGAAGGCGGCCAGGGAATCGGCCGTGCGGGAACGTATCTCACGCCTACGCAAAGCACGGCAAGCGCAAGCGAAACGCCCAAAACGCGTGCGCAAGTGCGGGCCGAACTCGCCGCAGCCTATTCGAACGGCTCTTTGCCGGCGCTCAATCGCAATACCTATCCTTCGCGAAGCATGTGGGGCGACGCTGTCGCCGCGCAGGCAGAAGCGCACAACCGGGCAATCGTCGATTACGCGAATGGCGCGCCGGCCGCCGCGAATCTGAGCTCACGCTGATTCGTTCGTCATTCTAACTATCCGAAGGATAAGCCCATGTTCGATACCGAATCGGCACTGGAGCAATTCTCATTGCTCGATGATTTCTCGACGGACGCGCCCGTCTGGCGTCCGTTCGCACCGGACGAAACTCAACAGCACGTCGACGCCGAGACTCTTTAGGAACCCGCTTCCACCGCGCTCAACGCCCGCTCGATCACGCCCGCCAGCTTTGCAAAGGCGGGCGCGATCTCGGCGTTCGGCACACACGCATAGCCCAGCATCAAGCCCCTGCGCGCGTCTTCCTGATTCATGTAGTAGTGCGTGAGCGGACGCGTGACCACGCCGCTCGCGAGCGCATCGTCGGTGATCGCGCGATCGCTCGCGTTGCCGGGCAATTCGAGCACGAAGTGCAGGCCCGCTTCGTCGCCGCGCACGGCGAGCGTTTCACCGAAATGCGCGCCGATCGCGTCGATGAGCAACTGGCGCCGTTCATCGTAAAGGCCGCGCATGCGCCGCACATGCGACGTCAAATGACCATCCAGAATGAATTCGGTCATCACCGCCTGCTGCATCAACTGGCCTTCGCGGTATAGCTCCGCGACGCCGGTGCGGAACGTATCGACGAGATTCTCCGGCACGACCATATAGCCCATGCGCAAGCCGGGAAACATCATCTTGCCGAGACTGCCGACATAGATGACCTGCCCCGCGTCATCGAGTCCCTGCAGCGACGAAAGGGGCCGGCTGCGATAACGGAACTCGCTGTCGTAGTCGTCCTCGATGATCCACACGCCATGCTGCCGCGCGAATTCGAGCAGCGCACGACGCCTCGCGAGACTCATCACCATGCCGAGCGGATACTGATGCGACGGCGTCACGAGCGCAATGCGCGGCGGCGCGGCCATGTCGCGCGCGCTCGGATTGAGGCCTTCTTCGTCGACGGGCACGGGCACGAGCGTCAGCCCCGACGCCTGCAGCACGCTGCGCACGCCCCAGTAGCACGGCTCCTCGACCCACGCGCGATCGCCGCTATCAGTCAGAAGACGCACCGCGAGATCGATCGATTGATGAATCCCCGTCGTGATGATGATCTGATCCGGCGTGCATTTCACCGAACGCGCGACGCGCAGATAGTCCGACAACGCGCGCCGTAGCGGCCGATACCCGCCCCCCGGCGCATACGTCAGCAAGTCGGGACTCGCGCGCTTCCAGAGCCGCGACTGCAAACGGCTCCACGTCCGCGACGGAAACTCCGCCACATCCGGCACGCCCGGCATGAACGCGCCCCACTGCTTCGGCGCGACGCCCGCGTGGGCGATCAGCCGCGCGCCCCGCTTCGATATCAGGCAAGGCTTGCGCGGCGTTTCATCGGCCGGTTCCTGCGGCTTGCGCACAGCCGCACGGTCGTTCGGGGCGGTATCGGCGACATAGGTGCCGCTGCCGGTCGTCGACGTGACATAGCCTTCGGCCGTCAACTGCTCGTACACGTGCAGCACCGTATTGCGCGCGACGCTGATATCGGCCGCCAGCATGCGCGAGCTCGGCAGCTTCGCCCCCGACGCAAGCTGACCGGTCAAAATGGCCTGCTGCATCGCCTCGAGCAGTTGCCGGTAGACCGGCTCTTCCCGCGCGCGGTCGATTCGCGCATTCAGCCAGTCTGCAAGGTGGATCGTAGTCAAGGTGCTGTCCCGGGACGAGGCGCCAGCGCCGAAAGTGGCTCCCCGATGAATATTGAAATGGTTCCCCATTGTAGAACCGTCTCAGGCTATAGTTAGCGCAAGTAGTGGAAAAAATTTCCGGAGCCGCTCGCCGTCCCGTTGCGGCGCCGGCATCCGAAATATCCGCATTCAGCTTTCCGAAGGAGACACGGAAGATGAAATCCGATCAGGTGATCGTCAGCTTTCGCGGCGTCCGAAAGACTTACGACGGCGAAACGCTCGTCGTGAAGTCTCTCGATCTCGACATCTATCAAGGCGAATTCCTCACGCTGCTCGGGCCGTCCGGCTCAGGCAAGACCACGTGCCTCATGATGCTCGCGGGCTTCGAATTCCCGACGGGCGGCGAAATCTGGCTCGACGGCAAGCTGCTCAACAAGGTGCCGCCGCACAAGCGCGACATCGGCATGGTGTTTCAGAACTACGCGCTCTTTCCGCATCTGTCGGTGCAGCAGAACGTCGAATATCCGCTGACAGTGCGCAAGATGTCCGCCGAAGAACGTGCTCATCGCGTCAACAACGCGCTGAAGATGGTGCGCATGGAGAGCTTCGCGAAGCGTTATCCGGCGCAGTTGTCGGGCGGTCAGCAGCAGCGCATCGCGCTGGCTCGCGCGCTCGTCTTCGAGCCGAAGCTGGTGCTGATGGACGAGCCGCTCGGCGCGCTGGACAAACAGCTTCGCGAGCACATGCAGTACGAACTGAAGTCGCTGCACGAGAAGCTCGGCGTCACCTTTGTGTACGTCACGCACGATCAGGGCGAGGCGCTCACCATGAGCGACCGCGTCGCCGTGTTCGACAAGGGCATCGTGCAGCAGCTCGATACCGTCGATCACCTCTACGAAGCGCCGTGCAACGAGTTCGTCGCCAATTTCATCGGCGACAGCAACCGGCTTCGGGGCACCATCGAACATACGCAAGGCGATTATTGCGAGATACGGCTCGCGGACGGCACGCGGCTTTCGGGCCTGAACGTGGCGAAGGCGAACGCCGGCGCGCCGGCGGTGGCGTGCATCCGGCCCGAACGCATGAAGCTCGCAGCCGGCGCGCACCGCATGAACGGCGCGAACGGACACAACGCGCTCGCGGGTGAAGCCAGGAGCCTCATCTATTTCGGCGACCACGTGCGCATGCGCTGCGGCGTGCGCGATCAGGACGAGTGTTTCGTCAAGGTGCCGCTCGGCACCGAAGCACTCGCAGGCTTCACGCCCGGCGCGCCGATCGCACTGGAATTCGCGCCCGAGCATTTGCGCGTGTTCGCGTGAGACGTTCCCCGGCGTGCCGCGCGCATGCCCTTTTCCGCAGTCAATCGATAAAACCAAGCAGAGGAAACCACCATGAGGAAGTTCGCACTGTGTTCCAAGGGAGCCGCCGCGCTCGTGTGCGCGACGAGCGTATCGGTCGCGTTCGCGGCGGACCTCACCGTCGTCAACTTCGGCGGGGCTAATGGGGACGCGCAGAAGGTCGCGTTCAATCAGCCGTTCGAGAAGGCGACCAACAACAAGGTCACGGCGGTCGAGTACAACGGCGAGCAGGCCAAAGTCAAGGCGATGGTCGAAGCCAAGCACGTGAACTGGGACGTGGTCGAAGTCGAATCGGGCGATCTCGGCCGTGGCTGCGACGAAGGTCTTTACGAAAAGCTCGACTGGTCGAAGATCGCGAAGAAATCGGAACTCGTGCCCGAGTCGCCGCAAACCTGCGGCGCCGGTTTCTTCGTCTGGTCGACGGCCCTCGCCTATAACGCCGACAAGCTCAAGAGCGCGCCGGCCAGCTGGGCGGACTTCTGGGACACGAAGAAATTCCCGGGCAAGCGCGGCATGCGCAAGGGTGCGCGCTACAACCTCGAATTCGCACTGATGGCCGACGGCGTCGCGCCGAAGGATGTCTACAAGGTGCTCGGGACCAAGGCCGGCGCGGATCGCGCGTTCAAGAAACTGGACGAGCTGAAACCGAGCATCCAGTGGTGGGAGGCCGGCGCACAGCCGCCGCAATTCCTCGTCGCGGGCGATGTCGTCATGTCCACCGCGTACAACGGCCGTATCGATGCCGCGCGCAAGGAAGGCAAGAACCTCAAGGTCGTGTGGAACGGCAGCATCTACGACCTCGATTACTGGGCCATTCCGAAGGGCTCGCCGAACAAGGACGTGGCGACGCAGTACATCGCGTATTCGGTGTCGCAGAAGCCGCAGCAGGAGTACGCGCAGCACATCGCCTATGGTCCGGTGAACAAGGCCGCGATCACCGCGCTCGATGCGAAGACGCAGGCCGATATGCCGAACTCGCCGGCCAACGCGAAGAACGCGGTGTTGCAGGACATGGCGTTCTGGACCGATCACGGCGATGAACTGGAACAGCGCTTCTCGGCGTGGGCATCGAAGTAAGTGGCTGACTGCGGTGCGACGGTCGCGCTTCCTGTGAGGCGCGGCCTCGTTACCGCCAAGTTGCAGGGAGACACCAGCGTGAACACCATCACGATCGCCGTGGACGAGTCGGGCGAATCGACCGCGCGCCTGAAAAAAGAGCTGAAGCTCGCCGACGCCAAGAAACGCGCGATGGCGCTTGCGTTGATCGCGCCGCTCGCCATCTTTTTGTTTCTGATCTTCGTGGTGCCGATCGGCGCGCTGCTCACGCGGGCCATCGAAAATCCCGAAGTGGCGAACGCGTTGCCGCATACCGGCGCGGCGCTCGCCGGCTGGGACCGCAAGGCGGCGCCGCCCGATGCCGCCTACGCCGCGCTCGCGCAAGACCTGACCGCGATTCAGGACGGCGATTCGATGGGCGCCCTCGCCCGCCGCCTCAACACGGAGATTCCGGGATATCGCTCGCTCGTTGCGAAGACCGCTCGCGCGATGCCGCTCACCGGCGACGACGGCAAGCCGCTCGCGCCGCCGCAGTTGCGTGCGAAGATCATCGAAATCGACGAGCGCTGGAACGATCCGGCCTACTGGCAAGCCATCGCGAAGAACGCGAGCCGGCTGTCGCCGTTCTATCTGCTGGCGTCGCTCGATCATAAGCAGGACGGGTTCGGCAACATCGTTCACGCCGATCCGGACCAGTCCATTTACGTCAACGTGTTCGGGCGCACCTTCGTGATCGGCTTCGCGGTGACGCTGTTCGCGCTGCTGCTCGGCTATCCGCTCGCCTACTGGATCTCCACGCTGCCCGCGCGCCGCGCGAACCTCGTGATGGTCCTCGTGCTGATACCGTTCTGGACCTCAGTGCTCGTGCGCGTCGCCGCGTGGATCGTGCTGCTGCAAAGCGAAGGGCTCATCAACAAGGCGCTGATCGGCAGCGGGCTGATCGGCTCGCCGCTCGCGCTGCTCTTCAACCGCGTGGGCGTCTATATCTCGCTCACCCACATTCTTCTGCCCTTCATGATCCTGCCGCTGTACAGCGTGATGAAGTCGGTGCCGCCGACTTATCAGCGCGCGGCGGTATCGCTCGGCAGCCATCCGTTCGCCGCGTTCTGGCGCGTGTATGTACCGCAGACGTACCCCGGCATCGGCGCGGGCGTGCTGCTCGTGTTCATTCTGGCGATCGGCTACTACATCACGCCGGCGCTGCTCGGCGGACCGAACGACCAGATGGTGAGCTACTACATCGCCTATTTCACGAACGTGACCATCAACTGGGGCATGGCCTGCGCCCTCGGCGCGCTGCTGCTCGCCGCGACGCTGGTGCTGTACGTCGTCTACGGGCGCTTCACGCGCTCGAACGTGAGCCTGGGGTAACAGAGATGAAACTCGCCAAACCGCTGTTCGCGCCGCACACGTCCGCCATCGAGCGCATCTGGTACTTCGCGTTGCGCATTCTGTGCGTGCTGACGCTGCTGTATTTGATTCTGCCGGTGCTGGCCGTCGTGCCGCTGTCGTTCTCGTCGAGCACCTTCCTCGTCTATCCGATTCCCGGCTTCTCGATGCGCTGGTATCATAACCTCGTCATGTCGGACGAGTGGCGCATGGCCGCGAAGAACAGCTTCATCGTCGCGCCATCGGCGACGCTGGTCGCGACGATCCTCGGCACGCTCGCCGCAGTCGGGCTGACGAAAGCGAACTTCGCCGGCAAGGGCCTGCTGATGGCGGTGCTCATCTCGCCGATGATCGTGCCGGTGATCGTCGTCGGCGTCGGCATGTATCTGTTCTTCGCGCCGCTCGGCATCGCGAATACGTACTTCGGCCTGATTCTCGCGCACGCGGCGCTCGGCGTGCCGTTCGTGGTGACGACGGTCGCCGCGACGCTGCAGAACTTCAACACGAACCTGGTGCGCGCGAGCCAGTCGCTCGGCGCGAACCCGCTGACGACGTTCTTTCGCGTGACGCTGCCGGTGATCGCGCCGGGCGTGATATCGGGCGCGCTGTTCGCGTTCGCGACATCGTTCGACGAAGTTGTCGTCACGCTCTTTCTCGCCGGCGCGGAACAGACGACACTGCCGCGCCAGATGTTCACGGGCATCCGCGAAAACATCAGTCCGACAATCGCCGCGCTCGCGACGATTCTCATCGTGTTTTCGACGAGTCTGCTGCTGGCGCTCGAATGGTTGCGCGGCCGCGCGGCGGCTCGGGCCGTGGCGGGGTGAAGTGCTGCCGGGCTGCTTCGCGCGTGTCGTTGCAGCCCGGTTTTATTGCGATAGCGCTTGAACGCTGCAGCGATTCTTTCGAATTCGCCTTCTTTTTAATTACTTATCGCTTTCGGAATTCCGGCGACGCTCCGTTTTGCCGACTGTGCGGGCAAATCTTAAACAGGCCGCAAAGCCTTACCTGGCAAGCATCCGGCATTTACATAAGCGCAATCTGACCGTCCATTGGGATTATTCGCGTCAACGGGACAGTGTTTTCACTGATGCCGTATTTATCGGAATGTGCTTAATGACGTACGTTCTAGGTCGAGCCAAAGCCTGGAAAAATGCCATGACAGCACTTTCGAAGCGAGCCGATCCGTGGTCTCAAACGGTCCATCAGCTCGAAACGATACCCGCCGAGACCGGCCGCATCGCTCCGTCCCAACGAACCGCACGCGCCGAGAGCGCCTTCGTCGACCGTCTGACGCGCGACTGGAATCGGGCGCATCCGCAGCCTGCGAATGACCGGCTGCCCTATCCTCAAGCCATCGTGCGCGTGATCGAGCGCCCGAGTAGCGCGACCGCGCTCGTCTACTGGTCCGATCCCGGCACCTGCCATTACGGCTATCAGGGCTGGCGCGCGACCACGGCTAACACGGAAGGCGTCTGCTCCCTGTCGGGGATGCCGATTCATCGCGGCGATCAGGTGTATCGCCCGTCGCAGCGCGATCCGAAACCGCAAAACGCATCGGCGATGATCCTCGCCGCCGCGATGCCGCAAGACGAGGAAGTCGAAGCGGACGTCCACGGCTGATCAGTAGCCGACGGTGAAGCGTTGCCTGACCGGTTCGCCGCGCTCGAACGCGTCGAGGAAGGCGATCGCGAAGTCGTCGAACGTGATCCAGCTTCTGCCGTTGGCATCGACGAGCAATTCGTCGACGCCGACGCGGAATTTGCGCGTGCGCGGGCCGTCCACGAACTCGGCGGACGGCGACACGAAGGTCCACATCACGTCACGCTCGCGGCGCAGCGCGTCGAGGAACGCCGCGCCCGCCGTCGCCTCCTCGCGATAGGCCGGCGGAAAGCCGGGCGCATCGAGCACGCGCCGGCCGGGCGCGACGTACAGGCTTCCCGCGCCGCCGACGACCAGCAAACGTTCGACGCCCGCACGCTTCACCGCTCCGACGATCGCGCTTTCAGGCACCGAGGCGAAGCGCGTGGCGCTGAACACCGCGTCGTGACCCGCGATCGCATCAGCGAGCGCGGCCATGTCGAGCGCGTCGACGTTGCGCGCGGTCACGCCGTCGCGCGCGCCCAGGCCGGATGTATCGCGGGCCAGCGCCGTTACCGTGTGTCCGCGGCGCAACGCTTCCTCCAGCAATCGGCTGCCGACATTGCCCGTCGCGCCGATGATCGCAATCTTGCTCATGCATGTCCTCCCGGCGTTGGCGGCGCAAAACGTGCAACTCCGTGCGCGGTAATTCCTTCACACAGAGAGCGAAAACACAGAGGCGCCGCATCGAATGGCCCGATTCCGTTTCGACGAAACGACGAATGCGAGAATCGTTCTGGCATCGCCGCTGCTTTCAGAACCGGCGACCGGTTTGATGAATGCAATTTCCGAGCCGGTTTTAAGTGTCCCCGCCAATAATCGACCGGCCCGGCCATAATCCGCCGCACACCATGATGCAAGGAAGACGCCGTTAAACTAGAGACCCCGCACTCTTGTCGAAACGCGTTATTACGGCGATTCCCGGCGCGCCGAACGCAATCCGTTTCGCGAAGAGTTTCAATCGAAGTCGTCAATTTGTCATGACACTGGTTTATCTTGCAGGTCCTCGCCGCTCCATTACCGGAAGGAGTTAATCGTGAAGAATCCGCAATTGCAGGGTGCGATCGAAGGACGCGACAATCCGGCTGGTGAAACCGCCTACGAGCCAATTCCGCTTGGCGCCGCGCAGGCGGATTCCGCCGATGAAGCCGACTACGCCGATTCGCTGGACATCCCGCTCAATTACGGCATTGTGATGGACGCTGTCAGGGACGCAGTTCGCGCCAACCCCTGAGCGTTCCAATTCCTTACACGAAGCGCCCCGGATGGGGCGCTTTTTTTGTCCAGTTTCGGTCACGACCTTCACCGTTCTTCACTGCGCCGTCGCACCAATTATCAGAACAATAATCGCGGCGCACGCCCAAATTCGCCCATCGGTCGCTCTGACCGACAAAAAGTCAAGCGAAACAAAAGCGTCAATATTCGTTACCGAACTGTATTAACGCGATGGTACACTTCGCCGTCCGCTTAGCGCGGGCTCGCGTCTGAAGCAAGGCGCGGCTGCTGTCCATCGTTCGTCCATCCAGACGGCGCCTGAAAGACCGAATCAATGCCGCGAATCAAGCGGTATATCGCCGTACTGGCTAATCGTCCTGATTATTGCTCTTTGGCAAAAGCCAATGATCTGAGCTAACTTCAGACGAGAAGCAACGCCTGACCGACTATTGGGATACAGGGATTAGACGTCTGCTTTCAGTCAGATAAGCAAAGGCGAAAATCACCGGACAACCTGCACGCACCTTGCGCGCGCATTCGAATCAACCACGATGGCCGCACCTCTCGATTACCTGCTCGACCGTCAGATATCCCGGCAGTGGCGCGGCTTGCTGTCGTCGCTTGCGGACGAGTTCGAGGCGCAGATCGGCGGTGCGGAGCTGCGTCAACTGATGCATCGCGTAGGCAGCCGTTTTGCCGATGCGTCGCCCCTGCCGCCATGTGCCTCGACGGCCGACCTCGCCGCTGCGCTGAATGCGGTCTGGCGCGAAGCGGACTGGGGCTTCGTCGAGCTGTCGGACGCGCGCGATCATCTGCGCATCGTTCATTACTGCGCGCCGCTTCGCGCGTTCGGCGAAAGCGCCCTCGCGTGGACGCCCGCGTTTCTCGAAGGCGCGTACCAGCATTGGCTCTCGGTGCTAGGCGCGGAAGGGCTCGCCGTCCGGCAGCACGGCGGCATCGGCGAGACGGGCGGCGACGCCGCCATCGAATTCCGGCTAGCGCACGGCGCGAGCTGAGCATCGGCTGTCGAGGATGGGCCGCGTCGTTCGCGGCATCGACCGTTCAGCATCGGACGGCGAACAAATGCAGTACGCAGCACTGGCCACGTTTGAAGCAGGGCATCACGAGGATGCGGCATCCATGAATACTTCGCGCGACATCGAGAAGCTGTTCGATCACTTCGGCGGCAATGCAGGGGAATATCAGGAGATCGGCCGGGAGAACGAGGCCAGGAACGCTCGCACCCGCTGGCCGCTGCTCGCCACGCTCGACTTCGCGCAGCCGGCCATTCCCGAGATCGCGGCGCGCCGCGAGTCGCGCGGGCCATCGGACGCCGCGCCGACGCCCAATCCCACGCTCACGCCAATTCGCCGCGGCAAGCCGCCGCTTTTCGCGCGGTCTCATCGACGGACGATTCCGCCTGTGAATCCGCCCGCCGCGCACGATTCGCTGAGCGCCGCGCGGTTTTCATCGCCGGAAGAGGCGGTGCAAGCGGCCGTTCCCGCGTCGCTGAACGTTGCGCGCCCCGGCTGGCTCGACGCGCGCAACGCGCCTGCGGCGATACCTGTCGTCGACAAGTCCGCAGCCGCCGCTCCGGCGATCCCGAAGGCCGAAACGCCACGCGCGACCCCGGCTTCGTCGATCCTCGGCAAGCTCTTCCAGCCCGCGCCCGCCGCGCAGGCCGCCTCCGACGACTCCCTGCCCGCGCTGTTCCACCGCCTGCGCAACGGCGGCCCACGCTCATGAAAGTCCTCACGGTCGTCTCCGCGAAGGGCGGCGTCGGCAAGACGACGCTCGCCGCCAATCTCGCCTCGGTGCTGGCGTCGCGCAATCGCCGCGTGATCGTGCTCGATCTCGATCCGCAGAACGCGCTGCGCCTGCATTTCGGCATTCCGCTCGACAGCATCGACGGCATCTCGCGCGCCACGCTCAGCCAGAGTCCGTGGCAAACGGTGATGTTCGACGGCATCGACGGCGTCACCGTGCTGCCCTACGGCGCGCTCGTCGAGGACGATCGCCGCCGCTTCGAAACGCTCGTCGACGGCGATCCGGCCTGGCTCGCGCGTTCGCTCAATTCTCTTGCGCTCGACGCAAACGATATCGTCATCGTCGATACCCCGCCCGGCTCCTCCGTCTACACGCGCACCGCGCTGACGGCGGCCCATTTCGCGCTGAACGTCGTGCTTGCGGACGCGGCCTCCTACGCCGCGATTCCCGGCATGGAGCGCATGATCGACGCGTACGCCGCGCCGCGCCGGGACTTCGCCGGTCAGGGCTATGTCGTGAATCAGGTGGATCAATCGCGCCAGTTGAGCAAGGACGTGCTCAAAGTGCTGCGCGACATGCTGGGCTCGAAGCTCTTTCCGGGCGTGATCCATCAGGACGAAGGCATCGCTGAATCCCTCGCGTGCGACACGACGCTCATCCACTACGATCCGCTCTCGCAAGCCGCCGCCGATCTGCGCGCGTGCGGCGACTGGCTGCTCGCCGCCATCGACGCGATCGCGCCTTCGAGGAACGTCGCATGAGACCGGCGAAGGTTCCATCGCAGGAAACGGAGGTCAGCGTCGCGACGTCGCGGCTCGAACGGATTGTCGATGCGGGGATCTGGAGCAGCCGGATCGTGGTCGCCGCGCTGACGCTTTTTGCCGCGTTCGCGCTGTACTTCGTCGTGACGGTGCCGCTCGCGTTCGGCCAGCAACTCGCGTTCGCGACGATCTGCTTCGTCTGCGCGCTCGGGTTTCGCCGCTTGCAAGGCCAGTATGCGACGCTCGTGATGATCATGCTGTCGGTGACGGCCTCGGGCCGCTACATGTACTGGCGGCTCACCGAAACGACGTACTGGGAGCGTCCGCTCGACGCCGCGTGGGGCCTCTTGCTCGTCACCGCCGAAGTCTACGCGACGCTCGTGCTGATGCTCGGCTACTTCCAGACCGCGTGGCCGCTTAAGCGCAAGCCGCTGCCCTTGCCCGCCGATCGCAGCGCGTGGCCGACGGTCGATGTTTTTATCCCGACCTACAACGAGCCGCTTTCCGTCGTGAAGCCGACGATCTACGCTGCGCTCGCGCTCGACTATCCGACCGACAAGCTCGCGATCCACGTGCTCGACGACGGCCGCCGCCCCGAGTTCAAGGCGTTTTGCGAGGAAGTCGGCGTCAACTGGACGATCCGCACGCATAACCGCCACGCGAAGGCGGGCAATATCAACGAGGCACTCAAGATCACGAACGGCGAGTACCTCGCGATCTTCGACTGCGATCACATCCCGACGCGCTCGTTCCTGCAAATCTGCCTCGGCTGGTTCTTGCGCGACAAGCTGCTTTCGATGCTGCAGACGCCGCATCACTTCTTTTCTCCCGATCCGTTCGAGCGCAATCTCGGCACGTTCCGCAAGGTGCCGAACGAAGGCGAACTGTTCTATGGCCTCGTGCAGGACGGCAACGACCTCTGGAACGCGACGTTCTTCTGCGGCTCGTGCGCGGTGCTGCGCCGCTCGATGGTCGAAGAGATCGGCGGGATCGCGGTGGAAACGGTCACCGAGGACGCGCATACCGCGCTGAAGCTGCATCGGCTAGGCTATACGACCGCGTATCTTGCAATTCCACAAGCCGCCGGGCTCGCGACGGAGAGTCTGTCGGGGCACATCGGTCAGCGCATCCGCTGGGCGCGCGGCATGACGCAGATTTTCCGGATCGACAATCCGCTCACGGGCAAGGGCCTCAAGCTCGGTCAGCGGCTGTGTTATCTGAACGGCATGCTGCACTTCTTCTATGGCGTGCCGCGTCTCGTCTTTCTGACCGCGCCGCTGTCGTACCTGTTCTTCGGCGCGCACGTGATCGAAGCGGCGGCGAGCACCATCGCCATTTTCGCGCTGCCGCACATGATGCACGCGAGCATCACCAATTCGCGGATGCAGCGGTCGTTCCGCCATTCGTTCTGGGCCGAAGTGTACGAGTCGGTGCTGGCGTCGTACATCACCGCGCCGACGCTGCTCGCGGTCATCAACCCGAAGCTCGGCAAGTTCAACGTGACCGCGAAGGGCGGACAGATCGCGAAGGCTTACTTCGACTGGTCGATCTCGCGCCCGTATCTGTTCCTCCTGTTGCTGAACCTGCTCGGCTTCATCGCGGGCGCGGTGCATATCGGCCTGAACTGGCACGTGCGCAGCGAAGTGCAGACGACCGTGCTCAACCTCTGCTGGACCGTCTACAACATGCTGATTCTCGGCGCGTCGGTGGCGGCGGCGAGCGAGCAGCGGCAAGTGCGGTCGACGCATCGCGTGACCATGAAAATGCCGGTCATGCTCAAGTTCGCGACGGGGCGCACGCTCGCTTGCGAGACCATCGACTATTCGGAAGGCGGCGTCGGCGTGAAGCTGCCGAACAGCATCGCCGTGCCGCTGCACGAGCGCGTCACCGTCTCGCTCTTTCGCGGCGACGAGGAATTCGCGTTCCCCGCGACCGTGGGTTTCAGCGAGCCGGGGCGCGTCGGCCTGCGCTTCTTGCAGCTCACGCGCGAGCAGGAATACGACTTCGTCAAGACGACGTTCGCGCGCGCGGATGCCTGGACCGGCTGGTCCGAAGGCCGCCTCGCCGATACCCCGCTGCGCGGCCTGTCGCACGTGCTGCTGGTGGGCACGCGCGGCATCGCCGGCCTTTTCGAGCACCTGTACAGCGACCTTCGGACCTGGACGAGCAAGACGCCGGTCGACGCGAAGAAGCTGACGACCAAAGACCAATAATGAGCAAGGGATCATCGAGGCCGCGTCTTGGCGGCGCAGTGGCATGCGCGTTTGCATTGGCTATGGCGCTGGGCGTGTCGGTCGCGGGGGCGGCCGACGTCGCGCCGGGCCCGGCCGTCGTCTATAACCCCAACACCATCGCGCAGCCCGCGCTCGCGGCGCCCGTGCCCGCGTTCTCCGGCAAGCCCGACAAGCCGCTCGCCTCGCGCGTGCCGACGACCGCCGATCCTGGCATGCTCGTCCCCGGCGGACGCCGCCAGACGCTCACCTTCGCCGACTACGGCGCGCTCGATCCGCTGCAATTGCGCGGCACGGACGGGCAGAACGGCATCGCGTTCTCGGTGCGCGGCGACGAAGTCGTGACCGGCGCGGTGCTGCATCTGATCTACAGCTATTCGCCGTCGCTGCTGCCAGCGATTTCGCAACTGAAGGTGCTCGTCAACGGCGAAGTGGCCGCGACACTGCCGGTGCCGCGCGAGCAGGCCGGCACGCTCATCGCCCGCGACGTGGCGATCGATCCGCGCTTCATCACCGAGTTCAATCACCTGAACGTGCAGTTGATCGGGCACTACACGCAGCAGTGCGAAGACCCGTCCAATTCGACGCTGTGGGCGACGGTCAGCAATGCCAGTTCGCTCGATCTCACGTATGCGTCGATTGCGAGCAAGCCCGATCTCGCCGCGCTGCCGCAGCCTTTCTTCGACCGGCGCGACGTGCGCCGGCTCGAACTGCCCTTCGTTTTCGCAGGCAAGCCGGGCCTCGGCGAACTGGAGGCGGCGGGCATGGTGGCGTCGTATTTCGGGTCGCTCGCGGGCTATCGCGGCGCGGTCTTTCCCGCGCAGACGGACGCCGTGCCGCTCGCCGGAAATGCCGTCGTGTTCGCCCTCGGCGATGCGAAGCTGCCGGGCGTCGACATTCCGCCGGTTTCCGGTCCGACGATCGCGGTCGTCGAACGCGATGCCGCCGCACGCGGCCGCCTGCTTCTCGTGCTCGGCCGCGACGACAAGGAACTGAAGATCGCCGCGAAGGCGCTCGGCGTCGGGCAGAACACGCTGTCGGGTGCGAGCGCGACGATCACGCAGTTCAACGACTTGCAGCCGCGCCGCCCCTACGATGCGCCGAACTGGCTGCGCACCGACCGCCCGGTGCGCTTCGGCGAACTGGCCGAAGCGCGCGATCTGACCGCCAACGGCTACGACGCCGACGCGGTGCGCGTGAACCTGCGCGTGCCGCCCGATCTCTTCATGTGGCAGACCAAGGGCGTGCCCATCGACCTGGCTTATCGCTACACGGTGCGGCCCGCGCCGGATCGCTCGTCGCTCAACATCAGCGTGAACGACGGTTTCGTGCAGTCGCTGCGGATTCCGGCGGTGTCGGCATCGACGTTCGATCTCGCGCACTATTTCAGCCGCGTGCTGCCCGACCGGACCGCCGCCGCGCGCCGCCAGATTTACTTGCCGCCGCTGCTCATCACGCCGCGAGCGCAGTTGCGCCTGCACTTTTATTACGACATCCCGAAGACCGGCGAGTGTCAGGGCCGCGTGCTCGATAACGTCGTCGGCGCAATCGATCCGAATTCGACCATCGACCTGTCCGGCTTTCCGCATTACATGGCGCTGCCCGACCTCGCCGCGTTCGCCAACGGCGGCTTTCCGTTCACGCGGCTCGCGGATTTGTCGCAGACGGCGGTCGTGCTGCCGAACGACCCGAACTCCGCCGACTACAGCCTGTATCTGCTGGAAATGGGCCGCATGGGAGCGTCGACGGGCTATCCGGTGACGGGCGTCACGGTGACGAACGCGAACGATGTCGACCGTTTTGCCGACAAGGACCTGCTGATTCTCGGCGCGCCGGGCCGCCAGCCGCTGCTGCAACGCTGGGCGAAGCAGATGCCTTTCTCGAGCGACGGCGACGCGCGCACGTTCCAGTTGAGCGACGTGGCGTTCAAGGTCGTCGACTGGTGGCATGGCGAAGACGGGCCGGAGCGCTCGCCGGCACGCGCGGATTTGTCGCTCGTCAGCGCGAACGGCGACGCGCTCCTGACTGGCTTCGAATCGCCGCTGAAAAGCGGGCGCAGCGCGGTGGCGCTCATCAGCGCGGCGGGGCAATCGGATGCGGACCTCTCCGCCGCATTGCTCGACAACGACCTGCTGCCGTCCATTCAAGGCGCGATGGCGGTCATTCATGGCCGCACGGTCACGGTGACGTCGAACGGCGAGGCGTATTACGTCGGCCATCTTTCGCCGATGCATTACATGCGCTGGGCGCTGTCCGCGCATCCACTGTTGCTCGTGTTCTCGGCGGTGATCGCCGCGTTGATCATCGCTGCGCTGTTCTATCGCGCGCTGCGTTCGCTCGCGGCGCGCCGTCTGAGGGATTGATATGCGTGAGGTTCTCGTTCGGCTCGCGGCGGGCGCGGTCGTCGTAATGGGCGCGGCGTCGCCTGCCAACGCTGCGCAATCCTGCGACTGGCCCGCGTATCGACAGTTCGTCGAGCGCGTCGTGCAGGCCGATGGCCGCGTGGTCGACCGCTCCACCGACGCGCAGCAGACCACGTCCGAAGGCCAGTCGTACGGCATGTTCTTCGCGCTCGTGGCGAACGACCGCGCGACTTTCGACCGCCTGCTCGGCTGGACGCGCGCCAATCTCGCCGCCGGTCGCTTCGACGCGAACGACATCCGTTTGCCCGCGTGGCAATGGGGCCGCAAGGCCGATGGCTCGTTCGGCGTGATGGACCCGAACGCGGCCTCCGACGCCGACCTGTGGATCGCCTATGACCTGCTGCAAGCGGGCCGCTTGTGGAACGAGCCGGCCTACACGCGGCTCGGCCGCGCGCTCGCGGCGCAGGTCGTGAAGCAGGAAGTCGCCGATCTGCCCGGTCTCGGGCCGATGCTCCTGCCCGGGCCGCAAGGCTTCAGCGCGGACGGCGTGACGCGCCTGAATCCGGGCTATCTGCCCCTGCCGCTGTTGCGCGGCCTCGCCCACGAGATGCCCGACGGCCCGTGGACGAAGCTCGCGCAAAACGCCGCGCGCCTCGTCAAAATCACGTCGCCGCGCGGCTACGCGCCGGATTGGGCGGCGTATCGCAATGGCCAGTTCGTCGTCGATCCGAAGAGCGGAGATATCGGCAGCTACGACGCCATCCGCGTCTATTTGTGGGCCGGCCTCGCCGCGAGCAGCGATCCGCTCGGGCGGCCCTGGCTCGACGCGCTTTCGGGCATGCGTCAGAGCGTGGCGAAGACGGGCTTTCCGCCGGAGAAGGTTTCGTCGACGACCGGCGCGGCCAGCGGCGAAGGCCCGCTATCGTATTGGGCTGCGCTGGCGCCGTATTTCAGGGCGCTGAACGACGAGCGAAGTCTCGGCCTCGCGCGCGCCCATCTCGACGCGCTGAACGGCGGACAGGAGCCGGTCTACTACGACCGCGTGCTCGGGCTGTTCGGCGGCGGTTTCATCGACGGGCGATACCGCTTCGACGCCAACGGCCGCCTCGTGCCGAACTGGAGAAGCGCATGCTGATCCGCACGAGAAAACGCGCCATCGCGGCGATGCTCTGCGCCGCGCCGGCATGGGCATTCGCGCAGGCCAACGCCGATCCGCTGAACGTGCTCGTCGATCAGGGCAAGTACTGGCAGGCGCACAAGCGGGGCGATCTCGCCGAGCAGGCGTGGCAGAAGGTGCTGCGCATCAATCCGAAGCAGCCGGATGCGCTCTTCGGCATGGGCATGGTGCTCGCGGATCGCAAGGACGGCAGCGGCGCGCAGCAATATCTCGCGCAGTTGCGGCAGGTCGCGCCGAACTATCCGAGCATCGACGAACTCGGCGCGAGGCTCGGCGAATCCAGCCCGCGCGATCAGAGCGTCAACGATGCCCGCCGTCTCGCGCAAAGCGGACAAAGCGCGTCGGCAGTGCAGGAATACCGGCGCGCGATCGACGGCAAGCCCGCGACGCCCGCGCTTCAGCTCGAGTATTACCAGGCGCTCGCGGCGACGCCGCAGGGCTGGGACGAGGCGCGCCGCGGGCTGGAACAGCTCGCGCGCCAGAACGCCGACGATCCGCGCTACGCCCTCGCCTATGCTCAGCATCTGACCTATCGCGATACGACGCGCCGCGACGGCATCGCGCGGCTCGCGAAGCTGGCGGGCGACGGCGCCGTCGGTGCGCAGGCGAAAACGAGCTGGCGGCAGGCGTTGTTGTGGCTGGGCGCGCGGGCATCGGATGCGCCGCTGTTTCAGGCGTATCTCCAGACCGCGCCCGATGACGCCGCCGTGAAGGCCCGCTTCGATGCGATGGTGCAGCAGGACAAGGCCGCCCGCGACCGCGCGCAGGCGGACGCCGCCGTCGATGCGCGCGGCCGCGCCGTCGCCGATGGCTTCGCGGCGCTCGATCGCGGCGATCTCGTCGCGGCGCAGGCGCGCTTTTCGTCGGTGCTCGCGGGCGATCCGAACGATGCCGACGCGCTGGGCGGCCTCGGTGTCGTTGCGCTGAAGCAGGAGCGCTTCGCGGAGGCGCGCACGTATCTCGAACGGGCATCGCGTGCCGGCAACGCCGCGCGCTGGAAAGACGCGCTCACCAGCGCGACCTACTGGACCTATACGAGCGATGGCATCGGCGCGCGCAGCAACGGTGAAATCGCGAAGGCGAAGGCGTTGTTCGAGCGCGCCATCGCCGTGAATCCGTCCGATGTCACCGCGCAAACCTTGCTCGGCGACATGCTGCTCAACAATGGCGATCCGCGCGGCGCGGAGGCGGCGTTTCGCATGGCGCTGCGCCGTCAGGCCGACAATCCCGACGCGATCCGTGGACTCGTCGGCGCACTGGCTGCGCAAGGACGCGGCGACGAAGCCCTCGCATTCGCGAATCGGCTGAACGCGGAGCAGCAGGCGAAAGCGGGCGGCATCAATACGCTGCGCGGCGAAGCGCAGGCAGCCCAGGCGCGCACCGCCGAAGCGCGCGGCGATCTCGGCGCGGCCCGCAGCCTCTTCGAAGACGCGCTGCTCAACCTGCCCGACGATCCGTGGCTGCGCCTCGACCTGGCGCGCATCTATGTGCGGCAGGGCGCGGTCGGCAATGCGCGCAGCATGATGGACGGCCTCGTCGCGGCGCACCCCGAGATGACCGATGCGCTGTACGCCAGCGCCCTGCTCGCCGCCGAAACGCAGGACTGGTCGACGGGGCTCGCGCAACTGGAACGCGTCCCCGCCGCGCAGCGCACGCCGGCGATGACGGCGTTGCAGCATCGGCTGTGGGTGCATCAGCAGGCCGAACTCGCGACGCGCGTCGCCAATGCGGGCCAGCGCGCCCAGTCGATCGCCATCTTGCAGCGCGCGGAGCCGCTCGCCGCGGGCAGCGCGGAACTGACGGGCGCGCTCGCGTCGGCGTATCTGAAGGCGGGCGATGCATCGCGTGGACTCGCGCTCATGCGCGGGGCGATTGCCAGTGCGCCGAACGATGCGGGCCTGCTGCTGCAATACGCGGGCATCCTTTCATCGACGCAGCAAAGCGCCGAGCTTGGCTCCGTGATGCGGCGTCTCCAGTCGATGCCGCTGACCACGCAGCAGCGCGCCGATTTCAACGACCTGAACGTGGGCATCGTGATCGCGCAGGCGGACGCGGTGCGCACGCGCGGCGATCTGGCGGGCGCTTACGACGTGATCGCGCCGTGGCTCGCCGCGATGCCCGACAACGCGGACCTGCAGGCGGCGCTGGGCCGCATGTACACCTCCGCCGGCGATGACCGCAACGCGCTCGCGTGCTATCGCGCGGCGCTCGCCCGCCGTCCGGACGATATCGGTTTGCAGAGCGCGGCGATATCGGCGGCATCCGGCGTGCGAGATTTCCGGCTGGCGGAATCGATCGCGAAGCAGGCCATCGCCGCCGCGCCGAACGATCCGGCGCTGCTCGCCGCGATCGGGCGGATGTATCGAGCAGAAGGCAAGCTGGATCTCGCCGCACAGTTCTTGCAGCGGTCGCTGGTTGCGGCCAGTCCGTCCGTCGCTGGCGGCGCGGAAAAGCGCGGCAACGTTCCGCGCGACTGGCAGACCGCGATGAACCGCATCGGCTCGACGCCGCTTCCCGGGACCAATCCGTTCGAGGGGAAGACGGCGGTCGGAACGGCGGGCTCGGGAAATGCGCAAGCCGATTTCGGTCCGTCCAACTCGTTCAACTCGTCCTATTCGACACCCGTGCCGACTTATTTGCCGCCGCCTGCGCAGCCTGCGCCCTATTCCGTGCCTTACGTGGCGCCTCAACCCTATGGCGCGCCGCGCCCAGCGGCAAGCGGCGGATATGGCCCGGATGCCTATGGCTCCGCGCAGTCGGGCGGGCCGCGCCCGGCGGCGAACAGCGGCTATGCTCCGGACAACGCGGGCTACGCGCAGCCGGCCGCGCCGCTGCAACCGTATCCCGGGCAAGAGCCGGGCGCTTATCCGGCGCAGGCATACCCGCAGCCGGATGCCTATCCGCCGCCGTATCCGCAGCAGCAGGCGGCCTACGGCGCGGCGGACCCGTACGCGACGTCGCCATGGCCGATGTCGCCTGCGGCGCGTCAGGCGCAAACGGGCGGATATGCTGCCGCCGCTGCACCGGCTTCGAAGCGGGCGGCATCGGGCAAGACGGCGGCGGCATCGGCTTATCCCGCGCAGGCGCCATATGGACAGCAGCCATACGCGCCGCCTCAATACGCGCCGCCTCAATATGCGCAGCAACAGCCGTATGCGCAGCCTTACGCTCAACAGCCCTATCCGCAGCAGTACGCGCAGCAGCCCTACATTCCGCAGCCGCCTGCGGGCTACGCGCAGCCGTACTATCCGGCGCAATCGCAGCGCGCCACGTCCGCCGCAGCGGTGAGCGCGGGCGGCGCGGCGAGCATCGCCAGTTCGCAGACGGCTGGCGTCGCCGAAGAACTGGCCGCGATCAACCGCGAGCAGGCAAGCACGATCTCGGGCGGCATCGTCTTCCGCAATCGCGATGGCGAAAACGGCCTGTCGAATCTGACCGATATCGAAGCGCCCCTGGAAGGCCGCATCAAGGCGGGCAACGGGCACGTGATCGTGCGGGCGACGCCCGTCACGCTCGATGCCGGCACCGCCGAGAACACGCAGCAGACGCTCGCGCGCTTCGGCTCGGGACAAGGCGCGACGACGACGCCGGTCGCCAATCGATACGGCTCGCAGACGGCGACGGGCGTCGGCCTGTCGGTCGGCTACGAGAACCGCCATTTCAAGGGCGATATCGGCACGACGCCGCTCGGCTTCCGCGAGACGAACATCGTCGGCGGGGTGCAGTATCAGAACGCGATCAGCGACAAGGTTTCGTATTCGCTCGCCGTCGCCCGCCGCGCCGTCACCGACAGCCTGCTCTCCTACGCCGGCGCACGCGATGCCGGCCAAGGCCTCGAATGGGGCGGCGTGACATCGAGCGGCGCGCGCGCGGACCTCGGCTGGGACGACGGCACGAGCGGCGTCTATGTCAATGCGGCGTTCCAGTATCTGGATGGCCGGAACGTCGCGTCGAACACGGCGGAGAAAGGCGGCGGCGGCATCTACACGCGGCTGTTGAAGGACGCGGACCAGACGCTGACCGTCGGCGCGAACACGACGCTCATGCACTACGACAAGAACCTGTCGTATTTCACGTACGGTCAGGGCGGCTATTTCAGCCCGCAGCAGTACGTGATCCTCAACTTCCCTGTCGAATACATGGGACGCACGGGCCTTTTCACCTACGATGTAAAGGGATCGGTCGGCGTGCAGCATTACCGGCAGGATGCGTCGAGCTACTTCCCGACCGATAGCCAGCGGCAGCAGAACGCGGCGGGTTCGTCGACGGTGCCGGATGCCGGCGCGGTGTATCCCGGCCAGAGCAAGACGGGCGTATCGTACTCGTTGAGCGCGACCGGCGAGTATCAGCTTGCGCCGCAACTGGCGTTCGGCGCGACGGCTTCGTTCGGAAACGCGTATCAGTATCGGGAATGGCTGGCGGCGGTGTACGTGCGATACAGCTTCAACCGGCAAGGCAATGTGCAGCCGCTATTTCCGCCGCAGGCGTTCAGTTCGCCGTATCTGTCGCTGGCAAACTGAGCGGGCGTTGTTTCTGGCGATGCGCGGGCGGTCGTTTGTCTTGCGGCGTTTCCTCGCTGAAACGCCTGATGCCGGCTATGGCGCTTTCGCGGGAACGCGCGTAGCTTGCGGGCTTAGGGGACGTGCAGGCGCATGTTCCAGCACATCCGAGGACACGTCAAATGACCTCGACTTTCACCGACAGACGCCACGCAGGCCGCGAACTCGCCACGCTTCTTTCGACGTATGCGGCCCGCGACGACGTCATCGTGCTCGGCCTGCCGCGCGGCGGCGTGCCGGTGGCGTTCGAAGTGGCGAGCGCGCTCGATGCCATGCTCGATGTCCTCGTCGTGCGCAAGCTGGGCGTACCGTGGCAGCCGGAACTCGCGATGGGCGCGATCGCTTCCGGCGACGCGTTCTATCTCGATGAGCGCATCGTCGAATATGCGGGCGTGTCCGCTTCCGCACTCGAGGACGTCATTGCCAGCGAGCGCGCGGAACTCGGACGGCGCGAGCGGCTTTATCGCGGATCGCGGCCGCCGCTGATTCTGTCGGGCAAGATTGCGATCATCGTCGATGACGGCATGGCGACCGGCGCAACCATGAAGGCCGCCGCCATGTCGTTGCGCAACGGCGACGCGCCGCCTGCTTTGATCGTTGCGGCGGTGCCGGTCGCCCCGCTGGATTCGGAGGCGCGCGTTGCACATGTCGTCGATGAGTTCGTGTGCGTGCTGAGGCCGCAGCAGTACCTGGGGGTCGGGCAGTTCTATTTCGACTTCGATCAGACTAGCGATGAGGAAGTCCGCACGTTGCTGGGTTTGCGGGGTTAGTGCTTACGGGGGGTGTCGCGTTGCGCCGCCGCATGGTTCCACGCCGTTTCATCATCCGCCATCAGAAGCAGTCCGAGGCGGGCGCCGGTTCCTGAAGATTGACAAGCATTCCTGATTACTTGGCGGAGGCACAACAGCGCCGCGTAAGCCCGCCCATTGCCCGCCCTGCACGCTACCGCGTCCAGGGAGCGTCGCCTTCCGCTTCCTCCCGCCCATACTTCTTCCGCGCCTCCCCAAGCACCGACCGCGCGACCACGCCATCATCGACCAGCGCCTTCAGCGCCGCCAGCACGATCGACACGCGGTCCACTTCGAAAAACGCGCGCAACGATTGCCGCGTATCGCTGCGGCCGAAGCCATCGGTGCCGAGCGTCACATAACGGCGCGGCACGTAAGCGCGGATCAACTCGGGCACCGCGCGCACATAATCCGTCGCGGCGATCACCGGTCCGCGCGACGTTTCCAGCGCACGCTCGACGTAAGGCTTGTTTTCCGCATCCGACAGACGCGCAAGCCGCTCGCACGCCGCGCCATCGCGATGCAACTCCGTGTAGCTCGTCACGCTCCACACGGAGGCGTCGATGTTCCAGTCCGCCTGCAGCATTGCGCTGGCGGCGATAGCCTCGTTCAGGATCGCGCCGGAGCCGAGCAATTGCACTTGCGCGTCGTTCGCCGAAGCAGCGTCGCCAATCCGATAAATGCCACGCAGAATGCCTTCGCGCGTGGCGGCATCCAGCGTCTTGCCGGGCGCGGACGGCTGCGCGTAATTCTCGTTGCCCACGGTGATGTAATAAAACACGTCCTGCTGCCGCTGCATCATCTCCTGCATACCTTCGTCGACGATGACTGCGACCTCGTACGCGAACGCGGGATCGTAAGCGCGGCAGTTGGGTATCGTCGATGCCGACAGGTGGCTCGTGCCGTCCTGATGCTGCAAGCCCTCGCCGCCGAGCGTCGTGCGTCCCGCCGTCGCGCCGATGAGAAAGCCGCGCGAACGCTGATCCGCCGCCGCGAAAATCAGGTCGCCGATGCGCTGGAAGCCGAACATCGAGTAGTAGATGTAGAACGGCAGCATCGGCAAATCGTGAACGCTGTAGGACGTCGCCGCTGCGATCCACGATGAAATCGCGCCCGCTTCCGAGATGCCCTCCTCCAGAATCTGGCCGCGCGTGTCCTCGCGATAGTAGAGCATCGAGCCCATGTCCTCCGGCTCGTACAACTGGCCGAGCGGCGAATAGATGCCGACCTGCCGGAAAAGGTTAGCCATGCCAAACGTACGCGCCTCGTCCGCCACGACCGGCACGACGCGCGATCCGAGCGTCGCATCTTTCATCAGGCTGCCGAGCATGCGGACGAAAGCCATCGTCGTCGACATCTCCTTGCCGGCGGCATCCATCGCGAACTGAGCCCACGTATCGAGCGCGGGCGGCACGATTGGTTGCGAGGCCCGTGCACGGCGGCGCGGCAGATAGCCGCCCAGCGCCGCACGCCGCTCGTGGAGATAGCGCATTTCGGGAGCATCGTCGGCAGGCTTGTAGAACTTAAGTTGTTCCACATCGCTATCCGACAGCGGCAGACGGAAGCGGTCGCGGAACGCCTTGAGGTCATCGAGATCGAGCTTCTTTTGCTGATGCGTCGTCATGCGGCCCTGCCCGACCGCGCCCATGCCGAAGCCCTTCATCGTCTTGGCGAGGATCACCGTCGGCTGGCCCCGATGCGCCAGCGCCCTCGCGTATGCCGCGTGCAGCTTGCGCACGTCGTGACCGCCGCGCCGCAAACGGTCGATGTCCTCATCCGACACATGCGCGACGAGCGCCGCCAGTTCCGGATTCTGGCCGAAGAAGCGCTCGCGGTTGTAGCGGCCATCGTTCGCGGAAAAGGTCTGGAACTGGCCGTCGACCGTGTGCGCGAACGCGCGCAGCAATGCGCCGGTGCGGTCGCGCGCAAAGAGCGCGTCCCAGTCCGATCCCCACAGCACCTTGATGACGTTCCAGCCCGCGCCGGTGAACTGCGCTTCGAGCTCATCGACGATACGGCCATTGCTGCGCACCGGGCCATCGAGCCGCTGCAAGTTGCAGTTGATCACGAACACGAGATTATCGAGCTGCTCCCGCGACGCCAGAGACAGCGCGCCAATCGATTCCGGCTCGTCCATCTCGCCGTCGCCGAAGAAGCCCCACACCTTGCGTCCTTCCGTCTGCTTCAAGCCGCGATTCTGCAGATAGCGCATGAAGCGCGCTTGATAAATGGAGTTGATCGGACCGATGCCCATCGAGCCGGTCGGGAACTGCCAGAAGTCCGGCATCAGCCACGGATGCGGATACGAGCACAATCCCGGTCCCGCGATCTCGCGGCGATAGTGGCGCAGATGGTCTTCGTCGAGAAAACCTTCGAGGAACGCGCGGGCATAGACGCCCGGCGACGAGTGCGGCTGGAAATAGACGAGATCGCCGCCGCGTTCATCGCCGGCGGCGCGGAAGAAATGATTGAAGCCGACTTCGAAGAGATCGGCCGCCGATGCGTAGCTCGCGATATGGCCGCCAAGCTCGCCATACGCTCGGTTGGCGCGCACGACCATCGCCAGTGCGTTCCAGCGCAGGACAGCCGCGAGTTTCTCTTCGATATCGAGATTGCCGGGATACGGCGGCTGCTCGCTGACGCCGATGGTGTTCGTGTAGGGAGTCGCACGCGCCCGCGCCGATTCGACGCCGACCGACAGCGCATGCTCCGCGAGCCTGTCGAAGAGATATTGCGCGCGCTCTTTGCCGACGTGCGCGACGACCGCATCGAGCGCCTCCAGCCATTCGGCGGTTTCGGCGGGGTCCGTGTCTTCACGGCCTCGCGCAAGGGAAAGAAGCTGGCTGGTTCCGCTCGACAAGTCCGTCATGGCGCGACTCCGGGTAAGGGCTGAATGCTTTCAAGCATATCCAGTTCCCGCCAGAATTTGCGTCTCATTTGGCTGCGGCGCCGCTTTGAGATAGTGTGTTCATTCTTCGAAATCGCAAAAAACCGGAATCATCACACTATGAGCGTGCAACCGAAGCAACGCCTCGATCGTATCGATATCGGCATCCTGAACCAGTTGCAGCAGAACGCGCGCATCACGAACTCGGAACTGGCGCGCGCCGTCAACCTGTCGCCGACACCGTGCTTCAACCGCGTGCGGGCGCTCGAAAAAGCGGGGCTGTTCAGGCAGCACGTGACGCTGCTGAGCCCCGAGGCGCTCGGCTTGAGCATCAACGTGTTCATTCAGGTCAGTCTGGAAAAGCAGGTCAAGGACGCGCTCGCCCGCTTCGAACAGGCGATCAGCGAGCGTCCCGAGGTCATGGAGTGCTATCTGATGACGGGCGACGCCGATTATCTGCTGCGGGTCGTTCTGCCGGACGTGGCGGCGCTGGAACGCTTCATTCTCGAACGGCTGACGAAGATGCCGGGCGTGTCGAACATCCGCTCGAGTTTTGCGCTCAAGCAGGTGCGATACAAGACCGCGTTGCCGCTGCCCGCGTCAGGACTGACGCTGCCGGAACCCAAGCACGATGAAGACGACTGGACGTGACGCGCTATGAACGCTCCGCGCGGCGGACGGTCGAATCGCGCAGAATAGACGCTCCTGTCACTCCCCGGAAACGCCGATGACCGACCGCGCCCCGCTTCGCGCGCCATCGTGGCGCGATGTCCTTCAGCAGACAGAACACGCGCTCGCCTGCGGCGCACTGCGTCCGTTCGATACCGTTCCGCATGTCATCGACGATGAAGGCGTGCGCTTTCTCGTGCGTCAGGCGGCCAATCTCGCCCGCAAGGAAGAAGCCGCGAAACTGGCGGCCAAGACGGCGGCCGATGCGGCCAGCGAATGGCGCGATCCGTTCTCTCCGTGCGAGGAGGCGCTGCGCGTCGGCGACATCGGCGAGCGGCACTTTCTCCTGCTCAACAAGTTCAACGTGCTCGCGCATCACCTGCTGATCGTGACGACGGAGTTCGAGCCGCAAGCCGCGCTGCTCGACGCCGGCGACTTCGCGGCGCTTCTCGCCTGCCTGCGCGAGTTCGACGGCCTCGGCTTTTACAACGGCGGCGCCGTCGCCGGATCGAGCCAGCCGCACAAGCATCTGCAGATCGTGCCGCTGCCGCTCGACGGTCATCCGGTGCCGATCGAACCGCTCGTCGAAGCCGCTCGCGATACCGCGCCGTATCGCGTGCCGCAACTGCCGTTTGGGCATGCCGCCGCGTGGCTCGGCGATGCCACGTCGTTCGAAGCGGCCGACGCATTCGATACGTATCGCCGGCTGCTGGACGCGATCGGTATCGAACCGTTCGACGTGCTCGGGGCGGTGCATCAATCGGCGCCCTACAACCTGCTCGTCACACGCCGATGGATGCTCGCCGTCGCGCGCACCGCCGCCGATGTCGATGGCATCGCGGTGAACGCACTCGGCTTCGCAGGATCGCTTTTCGTGCGTGACGATGCACAGCGCCGCATCGTCGAAACGCTCGGACCGATGAGCCTGCTCGCGCGGGCATCGCGGCCCGCCTGAGAGCGCCGAACCCGTCTTGAAAAGCCGTGCGGCGGCCCGCATGTCGGCTCTCATACATTCGGAGTCCGACATGGGAAGCCGTCCTCGATTCATCGACGATCTTGCGCGCGGCTCGCAAGACGCCGCGCCCTCGCAGCCGCTCCAGCCGCTCGACGACGCCGCGGTGCTCGATGCCTATTCGCGCACCGTGATCGGCGCGCTCGAGCGCGTGCAGCAAGCCGTCGTCTTCATTTCAGTGGAACGCGAATATGCCGATGCGCGCGGTGCCCGCCGCGCGGCCGGCGGCACCGGTTCGGGCTTCATCTTCACGCCCGACGGCTATCTGCTGACCAATAGCCACGTCGTCCACGGCGCGACGCGCATCACCGTGACACTGGCGGACGGCGCGCGCTTTCATGCGGATCTCGTCGGCGACGATCCCGACAGCGATCTCGCGGTGCTGCGAATCGGTTCGCCGGAGCCGCTGCCGCATGTCGCACTCGGCGATTCGCACAGCCTGCGCGTCGGGCAGATCGCGATCGCCGTCGGCAATCCGCTCGGGCTTGCGCAAACGGTGACGACGGGCGTCGTGTCGGCGCTCGGACGCTCGCTGCGATCGAACTCCGGCCGCATGATCTACGACGTGATCCAGACCGATGCCGCGCTCAATCCCGGCAACTCGGGCGGGCCGCTCATCAACTCGACGGGACAGGTCATCGGCGTGAACACCGCGATCATCTCGGGCGCGCAGGCCATTTCCTTCGCCACGGCGATCGACACTGCGAAGTGGGTGATCATGCAGATCTTCGCGCACGGGCGGGTGCGGCGCGCATACATCGGCGTCGCGGGCACGACTGCGCCCGTTTCGCGGCGCGTGCAGCGCTTTTTCGGGCTGCCGGCCGCGAGCGCGGTGCACGTGATGGAAGTCGTCAAGGGAAGCCCAGCTGCGTCGGGTGGCCTGCGCGCCGGCGATCGCATCGTCGCGGTGGATGACGTCGTCATCGATAGCGTCGACGGTTTGCAGCGCACGCTGGATGCATCGCGGATCGATCGTGCCGTGAAGATCACGGTGCTGCGCGGGTCGCAGAAACAGGACATCGAAGTGACGCCGGTCGAACAGACCGGCTGACGTTTTTCGTCGGCATCACGAAGCACTCAGGCCAGCGCGAACCTGTCAGGCCCACGGTTTGCGCTACAACGATTGTCTGGTGACTATGTGCGCTAACAGCCGGTCGAAACAGCGACTATCCGGCTTAATAAAGGAGCAGCAGGCGCACGAGCGGGTCACCGTTCGACCGGCCTGCCCTCCGGGAAGGTCCCAAGGTCCATAAGAACCAAGCAAAAGGGATTGCCATGACCAAGCACAAGACCAAACTTTCGATGCCGCGCCGTCAGGCGTTCCGCTGCAGCGGCCAGCAACTCGACGCCATCATGCGATTCGCCGAAGAGCGCAAGTTCGACGAACAGCCGCTGCAATGGGTCGTCGCGCAATATTGCCGTTCGCAAGCGAAGGCGGCCTGATTGCAGACTGAGTACCACTGAGCATGACGCCGGATCAGCGCTCCGACAGAATGCGCTGCTTGAGCACCCAGATCGCCGTGGGCACGGCGTAGTACGCACTTACGTTGCCGGTCACGAGCTTGCCGGTAAGCTGCACGCGTGCGTCTTCGGGCAGTTCGGCATCCACGATCTGCACCGTCGATACGTTCGACTGCGTCCCCGCGCTCGCAATGCAAAGAGGGCTCGAAAGCGCCAGAATCCATGCGCGGTTCGTGGCGGCGTCGGCCTGACGCGCAGCCTGGCGCGTGATCTTGCCTTCGAGCATCACGATGTCGCCGTCGCTGAAGCAAGGCGCCGCCCATGCTGAGCCCGCCGCTGCCATAATGAGCAGACACACCCACGCACACGCTTTCGCTGTCATGCGAGCCTCGTAGAAAGCGCATTCGAGTCGACGCGCTGTGGCCTGAAAAGACGCCCACCCACTTTAGGCGATTGCCGATAGGGTCGCAACCCGGACAAACTTCGAAAACGTGCCGCGCCGGGCGTACGTGCGGGAACGCACGTTGCTGTCTCTTCTGATGATTCCTACACCGCGTACTCATGCGAGCGTCGCGTCGTTCGATCAAGGAAGCGACGCTCGCATCGACGATACGCGCATACACGCGGACGGAGACGACGATGAATCAGGCGACCAATCAGGTGATCGTGGGCGTATTTGCGTCCTATCGCGACGGACACGAGGCGCTGCGCGCGTTGCAACATGCCGGACTTTCGCGCGACGACGCGCATCTGTACCGCGCCGGGCCGAACGATGTCGATTTCGACGCCTTTCCGCTGCCCTCGCACGAAGAGGACGAGGCGGAATACATCGCACATGGCGAACATCAAGGGGTAATCGGGGCGCACAACCGTTTCGTTTCCCGCGACCCGCAGCCGACACGGCCGCCGGGTCCCACGGAAAACGACGATGCCGTTCGGCAGCGCACGCTGCTGGTCATCAGGATCACCGAACATATCAAGCCGGGTCCGATCGGCGACATGCTGCATGAGCATGGCGCAGTCGCCGTGAAAGATGCGGCGGGCCATTGGCGCTTCTCGCCGTACAGGAGCGCGGCGCGCGCGTAATCCGCAGCGCGGCGCTTGGCTTCAATGCATGCGCCGCTGCGCTCGTTCGCTGCAGGCGGTATCGGTGTCTGCCGAGCAATCGGCTTCGGTATCCGCCGCCGCGGACGCTTCGTCAGCCTCTTCTCTCGCAAGGCGCATCGCCTCCTGCGCCGACGCAGCCCGCAAGGCCCGGCATTGCGCCGATCTACGAAACATTGCCAGCATACGGACGACTTCGCGTGGTCTCGTTCGCATCGCCGTCTCCTGATGAAGCGTTGAGAAACTACTTTAAGTGTAGGCGGCAAACGGCGGAAGAGAAAGCCCGAATCGCGCATGATCGGATGCAGCGTTCACGTTTTCTTTCGCTCATCGCGCCTCTTCGTCCACCTCCCCATGCACCCGCGTAAACGAACCGTCTAGTTAATTTCACCATCGTGACGCTCGCACAACAGGCCGAGAAGTACTTTACTGCCGCCTTGCCAGCCGCGCTCGATGTCCGCAGAATGGAAGCAACGGATTAATTAAAGCCGTTCTTCATTCATGGCAGCGGACGGGCGGACAGTCGATGGCAACCCTGGAAGGCAAAGCGCGGTTTCGGATCGATACCGACAACACCGGCGCCGGCATCGCGATCATGGTTCTGACGACCGCCACCTTCGCCGCCAGCGACTCGACCGTCAAGCTGATCGGCGCCGCTGTCCCGCTCATCGCCCTGCTGTCGGTGCGCTACCTCTTCCAGATGATCGTGCTCGGCGTCTGGGAAGCGCGGCGCGGCTCGTTCAGCCTCTTTCGAACCGACAATGCGAAATTGCAGATTGTCCGCGCGCTCCTGCTGCTCACGAACTCCGCCTGCACCTTCGCCGCGCTCCGTTATTTGCCGCTTCCCGTGACGACATCGCTTGCGATGCTCGCGCCGCTCATCTCCACGCTGCTCGCCGCGCTCGTGCTGAAAGACCACGTGCCGCGCAGCAAGTGGGCGATGGTCGTGATCGGCTTCATCGGCATGTTGATGGTGGTGCGGCCGGGCGGCAGCGGATTCACGTGGACCGTGATTTTTCCGATCGCCTCGGCGACCTCGTTCGCGTGCTTCCAGGTCGTGTCGAGCCATCTGTCGCGCGTGGATGACGCCGCCACGACGAACTTTCTGACCGCGCTCGTCGCGACGATCGTGCTGTGCGTGGCCGTGTGGGCGGATCAGGCGCAACTGCTGCCAGAAATTGCGCGCGTGACTGCCGCAAGCTGGATGCTCGTCGCGTTCATGGCGACGATGGCGACCGTCGGCCAGTTGCTGATGCTGCAGGCGTTGCGCCGCGCTCCGCTATCGGTGCTGACGCCCTTTTCCTACGCGCAGCTCGCCTTTGCATCGTGCTTTAGCTGGCTGCTTTTCGGACAGGCGCCCGACCTTTGGATGGCGATCGGCATGTGCGTGATCGCGGCGAGCGGTATCGGGACGGTGCTGATGCACGGCCGCAAGGCGGTCGCGGTTTGAACGCTGCCGCGCGCTGCGCACGGCCCGAAGCACGCGGATAGCGGATCAGCGCGATGCTTGCGCCGCCTGAGCCTGGCCGGTACAGAGCCAGTGCACGTCGACATCGAGCGCGCTGGCGATGCGATTAAAAGCGTGGAGCGGCGGGACGGTAATGCCGCGTCGCCAGAATTGCACGTCGTCTTCGCTTACTTCGACCCATTTCGCGGCTTTGGCGGAACTGACGTTCGCGCGTTGCATCGCCCGGTCGAGGCGCGCAGCCATGGCGCGGCGCAAGGAATTATCGTCGTGACTGCGTTCAAGATGCCCAATGGTGAAGGTATGTCGGCCCATCTGTTTCAACTCTCTCGATTTATATATTTGGCCGTTCAGTGCCGGCTCGATTTGCTCCACGAATCGTACGAAATAACAGTGACGAACGAATGACAGCCCTGTTCTTTCGTTGAATCATGCACTTATTGCAGTGCGAGATTTTTCAAGATAGGGGGCACAGCGTCAAGTGGGGATAGACCGGATCTCGTGCCCGCCGCCCTAAGTGTTTACCCGCTGCAAACGTAAAACGCTTTATTGTCAAGGGTTTATCGAACGTTCGTACGCGCAGCGTCTCGCTCGGCAGAATCGCAAGCAGGACGCGCGGTTGCGTCATATCCATTGACTGCCGTTGAACCGAAATTAGACAGAGCAATGCCGCCGCCAAAATAAAGCATTAGAAATGGCGATTGACACGCGTGTAACTTTCTCTAAAAATCGATTCTTCGCTGCACCGCAAAATTCACCGATTTTCTTAAAGAGGCATTTCAATGGAATCGAGCACGAGCAGTCTTGCGCCGGAGAATCTACTTGCATCGCAGAAGGCAGGATTGGACGTCAGTTTCGGTCTTGCATCGCGCGCGGTCGAAGGCTTTGAAAAGCTCATCGATTTGAATGTGCGCACTTTCAGGACAGCACTCGCGGAGCATCAGGAATACGTGACGAAGGCTTTCTCCGTCCGCGATCCGAAAGAATTCTTCGCGCTTCAGAACGCGCGATTCCAGGCGAACGCCGAGAGTACGCAGGCGTACTGGCAGCAGGTCGCCGACGTTGCGACGGGCGTGCGCGGTGTCTATCTGGAGGCCGCGCAGGATCAGATCGGGAAATCGCAACGCAACGTTCAGGCGTTCGTCGACAGCATCGCGAACGGTGCGCCGGGCAGCAACGCGGTCGTGTCGGCGTGGAAGCAGGTCATCGATACGGCCACGCAGTCCGCGAATTCGGCGTATGAAGCCGCTCGCGCCGCTGCGCGCCAGGTCGTCGAAGCCGCACAGGACGATGCAGCGAGCGCAGCGAATGCCGCCAGCACCGCCAGTGCAGCGACGCCGCCCGCCGTTCGCGCGGTATCGACGAAGGCTACGAGCGCAAAGAAGTAAGAACGCGTTACCGTTGAAAGGCCGTCAGCACGAGTTCGTGCGAGCGGCCTATCCACACGGCCGAGTCGCGATGATCGCGCAAGTCATCGCCGGTATTCGGATGCATGAAAATATCCAGCGCGCCGTGATTGACGGCCAGCCATTCGAGCATCGAAGCGAGCCGCTCGCTCCCGAACGCCAACTGAAACGACCATTGGGGATGCGGCCCGACCGGCCGTTCGTGAAAGCGCCCGAGCCGCAACACGCCGCTTTGCACGTCGATCGCGAACCGCTCCGCGATCAGTTCCCTGAGTTGCCACGCGGCATCGCGGCTGGCGGCGTCGAAATAAACGTGCGCGTGCCAACTGCTTATCGTGGGCGTTTCCATCGTTTCATCCGTTCGCGCATGATCGAGACAGCGACCATTCTAGCGAAACGCCGCTAATACGCCCCGCCGCCGCTACCGGACGACGGCCGGCTCGACGACGCGCCTCCGCCCTCCGTCTGACACCCCGCGAGCGTTCCACCAAGCAGCGCGACGACCGCCGCGACGATGATTGCGAGCTTCATGTCCATCTCCGAAAGTTAGCGACGTTCAATAAACGCGTCGCCGGAGCGCAATATTCCGCATGCTAGACTACTGTACATGCGTACAGTTCCAGAGCCCGCCTACACTGTCGCCGTGCGCGCGCTGTGCGAATTCACCGCGAAGCAAGGCGATCTCGACCTTCGCTTCACGCCCACGCCGACCGCACAGGAAGGCGTCGCCGGTCACCTGACCGTGACTGGGCGCCGGCCCGACGGGTATCAGAAGGAAATCACGCTGTCGGAAGACTACGGCCCGCTGCGCGTGCGCGGCCGGGCTGACGGCTACGATCCTGCATCGAACCGGCTCGAAGAGATCAAGACGCATCGCGGGAAGCTGGAGTCGATGCCGCAGAACCATCGGCATCTGCATTGGGCGCAGGCGCGCGTCTACGGGCATCTGATGTGCCGCAAGCTCGCGCTGGAATCCATCGACATCGCGCTCGTTTATTTCGACATCGTCGCGCAGACGGAAACCGTGCTCGTCGAGACGCAATCGGCGCTCGCGCTCAAGGAACATTTCGACGCGCAATGCGAGCGGTTCATTGCGTGGGCGGAGCAGGAGGTGCAGCACCGGACGGCGCGCGATGCCTCGCTCACGGCGCTCGCTTTCCCGCACGCCACGTTTCGCCCCGGACAGCGCGCGCTTGCCGAAGGCGTGTATCGCGCGGCCATGTCTGGGCGATGCCTCGTCGCGGAAGCGCCGACGGGCATCGGCAAGACGGTCGGCACGCTTTTTCCGCTGTTGAAGGCGTGGCCCGCGCAGCAGCTCGACAAAATATTGTTCCTGACCGCGAAGAGCGCAGGCCGCCAGCTCGCGCTCGATGCGCTGACGACACTCGGCGCGTCGACGCAACGGCCGCTGCGGGTCATCGAACTGGTGGCGCGCGACAAGGCGTGCGAGTATCCGGACCGCTCGTGTCACGGCGATTCGTGCCCGCTCGCACGCGGCTTCTACGATCGCCTGCCGGCGGCGCGCACCGCTGCGCTGGAACGTGCGCAGTTGCATCGCGCGTCGATTGCGGAAGTGGCGCGGGAGCACGCCGTCTGTCCGTACTATCTGAGCCAGGAATTGTCGCGCTGGGGCGACGTGATCGTCGGCGACTACAACTATTACTTCGATACCAGCGCGATGCTGTTTGCGCTGGCGGAGGCGAATCGCTGGCGCGTGGCCGTGCTCGTCGACGAGGCGCATAACCTCGTCGATCGCGCACGCGGCATGTATTCGGCGACGCTCGATCAAGCCACGTTCAACGCCATGCGCCGCACCGCGCCGGCGGCGTTCAAGCGCACGCTGGCTCGCGTGGCGCGTGCTTTCAGCGACACCAGCCGCGAGCAGAGCGCGGCGGGCATCGAATACGCGGCGCACGACGAGCCGCCCGCCAAACTTCTGAACGCGCTGGGCCAGGCGGTATCGGCGATGACTGAAACGCTTGCCGAGCAGCCGGACGTTTTCACGCCCGATGTCTTGCGCTTTTATTTCGACGCCGTGCAGTTCACGCGCATCGCGGAGCGGTTCGGCTCGCATTCGCTGTTCGACATCGCGCCTTCTGGCAAACGCAACGCCGTGTTCTGCCTGCGCAACGTGATTCCCGCGCCGCATCTCGCGCCACGCTTTGCGCGCGCCCACAGCGTCGCGCTATTTTCCGCGACGCTCACGCCCGCGCACTTTTACGCCGACATGCTCGGCCTGCCCGCGACGACCGTGCGCATCGACGTCGATTCGCCTTTCACCGCGGACCAGCTCGACGTGCGGGCGATCGCGAACGTATCGACGCGTTTTCGGGATCGCGAGCGCTCCGTGGACCGCATCGCCGATCTGATCGCCGGGCAGTATGCGCGTGCGCCGGGCAACTATCTGAGCTTCTTCAGCAGCTTCGACTATCTGACGCAAGTCGCGTCGGCGGTGGCGGAGCGGCATCCGTCGATACCCTGCTGGCAGCAGTCCCGCGCAATGAGCGAGGCCGCGCAACAGGCGTTTCTCGCGCGCTTCGAGCCGGACGGGCGCGGCATTGGCTTCGCGGTGCTGGGCGGTGCGTTCGGCGAGGCGATCGATCTGCCGGGCACGCGGCTTATCGGCGCGTTCGTCGCGACGCTCGGGCTGCCGCAACTGAACCCCGTGAACGAGCACATGAAAGCGCGCATGCACGATGCCTTCGGCGAAGGCTACGCGTACACGTATCTGTTTCCGGGCTTGCAGAAGGTGGTGCAGGCGGCCGGGCGCGTCATTCGCGGGCCGCAAGATCGCGGCGTCCTGTTCCTGATCGACGATCGCTTCGCCCGCGCCGAGGTGCGGCGGCTCTTGCCAGCCTGGTGGAACGTGAACATCGTTCGCGAGCGCGAGGCGGCGGGCACTCTCCTTGCTGAATAACGGCACCCCAAAAGCCTGCCGCGCGAGAAGCCCAGGCCACACATAAGGAGAAGCCATGTCCACCACCGATCAACCGCTGCGGCAACCGGAAGCGGGCGACGCGCTCGAAATCCTCACCGCCGATCATCGCGCCGTCGAACAGCTTTTCGACGCGTTCGACCGTGCGCCGAAAGACGATCTCGAACGCAAGTCGACGCTCGTGCAGCGCGCGTGCGAACTGCTGACGATTCATGCGATCGTCGAAGAGGAACTGCTCTACCCCGCCGCCCGCGAGGCGTTCGGCAAGGACGACGAGAAGATCGACGTCGAAGAAGCGTACGTCGAGCACTTTCTCGTGAAGACGCTGATCGAGAAGTTCACGCAGCTGCGCGCCGGCGACGAAGGCTTCGATGCGACTTTCCGCGTGCTGAAGGAAAACGTCACGCATCACGTCGAAGAAGAGGAAACCGAGCTGTTCAAGGAAATTCGCAAGGCCGGGGTCGATCTGGTCAAGCTGGGCGCGAAGATCGAAGCGCGCAAGACCGAGTTGCAGAACCGCATCACCGAAGTCGCGACCGCGACGACGCACTGAATCACACCGCAAGATCCGGTGCGTGTGAGCCGCGCTTTTGCCGCACAGTGACGGCGAGACTCACACATCGGCCGGAGCATTCATGAAAGCGACTGGAAACGCGCTCGCATACGATGCGGGCGCGGATATCGTCGAACGCGTCGATGCGCTCGACTGGACGGATATCGAAACGCAACTCGGCTTGCAAGGCTCGGCCATTGCGCCAGGCTTGTTGTCCAGCGATGAATGCGTGGCGCTCGCGTCCTCGTATGACGACGACGCCTTGTTCCGCAGCCGCATCGTGATGGAGCGGCATAGCTTCGGGCGCGGTGAATACAAGTACTTCTCTTATCCGCTACCCGCGCTGATCGACGACGTGCGCGGCGCGGCGTACGCGCATCTCGCGCCGATTGCGAATCGCTGGAACGAAGCGATGCACGTCGACGTACGCTTTCCGCAGGACCATGCGGCCTTCATCGAACGATGCCACCGCGCGGGACAAACACGCCCGACGCCGCTTCTTCTTCGCTACGTCCCCGGCGATTTCAACTGCCTGCATCAGGACTTATACGGCGAGCACGTTTTTCCGATTCAGATGGCGATTCTGCTTTCCGCGCCCGGACGCGAGTTCACGGGCGGCGAATTCGTGATGACGGAGCAGCGCCCGCGCATGCAGTCACGCGTGGAAGTGGTGCCCCTGGCGCAAGGCGACGCGGTGTTCTTCGCGGTGCATCAGCGGCCCGTGAACGGCACGCGCGGGGTGTATCGCGTGAACATGCGGCATGGCGTCAGCCGCCTGCGCGCTGGCCGGCGGCACATGCTCGGCGTGATCTTCCACGACGCGCGCTGACGCTTACTCGTTCTCTTCGAAGTAATGCCCGAAGCGCGTCTGCTTCGTCTTGATGTAGCGTTCGTTTTCCTCGCGCATCGGGATGGCGAGCGCCACTCGTTCACTGACCGGAATGTCATGGCGCAGCAGCGTATCGAACTTCGACGGGTTATTGCTCATCAGCCGCACGGATCGGACGTTCATCGCGCGCAGGATGGCGGCGGCTGAGTCGTATTCGCGGGCGTCGTCGGGCAGGCCGAGGTGCAGGTTCGCATCGACGGTATCGAGGCCCTGTTCCTGCAGCGCATAAGCGCGAATCTTGTTTGCGAGGCCGATGCCGCGCCCTTCATGCCCGCGCAGATAGAGCAGAATGCCGCGATTCTCGGCGGCGATATAGCGCAGCGCCAGGTCGAGTTGCTCGCCGCAATCGCAGCGATATGAGCCGAACACATCGCCGGTCACGCATTCAGAATGCAGCCGCGTGAGCACGGAGTCGCCGTTGCTCACATCGCCCATCACGAACGCGATGTGCTCGACATCCGTTTCCTTCACGCGATAGACATACGAGCCGAAGGTGCCATAACGCGTCGGAATGGTGGCGGTAGCGACCAGTTCGACGTCCGCGCATTCGGCGCATTCGCCGAAGCGGTGATCAGTGTCCTGCACGGCAAGCGTTGGAGAAACGGTTTTCATAGTAAATCAGCGAGTCCATGACGCCGGGTGCGACCCGGCACGTCATGGTAAAGCCCATCGGGAAAGTTTGCAGATTGTCGCACGGCGCGCGTCCGCTTTACCCGTTGCCCCGCTGATGGCCTCGATTCACGCCGGGTTCTCGAAAGTGCCGGGACTGTTGTCCGTTGCGCGCCATTCGGGCTTGCGCACCGGATCGGCCTTTTGCAACGCGGCGCGCAGGGCGGCGGCGTCGAGATCGGCGGTATAGACGGGCGTGGCCGGCTGCTGACGCCAGGAGTCGTCGAGCTCGCCGGCATCGACCGCATCGAAGCCGATTTCGTCGATCAGCTTCATCACGACGCTCTTCGCGCGATGATCGTCGCCCGCGACCGGCAGCGCGATGCGTCCCGCCGTGCCCGCCGGCTTGCCGTTCTCGCGCAGATGCGCCGCGTAGATATTGTTGAACGCCTTCACGACAGGACGCCCGATCTGCTGCTCGACCCAGCGGCTTTCCGGCATGCCCTTCTCGATCGGCTCGATACGTCCGTCGCGCTGCTGCGGATAGTAGTTGCCGGTGTCGATCACCACGACGTTCGCCGGCACGCCCGCGAACAGGTCCTTTGGCAAGCCGGGCACTTTCGCTTCCGGAATGGTCACGACGACGACTTCCGCGCCCTTCACCGCATCGCGCGCCTCGACGGCGACCGCGCCGGTCGTCCGCTCGACGTCGCGCAGCGAGTCCGGCCCGCGTGAGTTCGCGATGCTGACGTCGTGCCCGGACTGCGTGAAGCGCTCAGCGAGAACCTGTCCGATGTTGCCTGCTCCAATGATGCCGATCTTCATAAACCCTCCGTGAATTAAGCGCCTACCTGGCTACGCAAGCGCAGTGCCGCCTCAGGGAAAACGCGGCGAATCGACGCCATAGCCTGGATCAATTACAATGATAAAATCAATCCATTTTCAAGGATTGATAGTTTTAGTTCATACTTCATTCACTTCTTCAACACCACTCCAAGAGGAATCTGGTAATGCCGATCATCAACAGTCAAGTTAAGCCGTTCAAAGCAACCGCCTACCACAACGGCGACTTCGTCACCGTCACCGACGAAAGCCTGAAGGGCAAGTGGTCCGTGTTCGTGTTTTACCCGGCTGACTTCACGTTCGTTTGCCCGACCGAACTGGGCGATCTGGCGGATCGTTACGAAGAATTCAAGAAGCTCGGCGTCGAAATCTACGGTGTGTCGACGGATACGCACTTCACGCACAAGGCATGGCACGACACGTCGGAAACCATCGCCAAGATCAAGTATCCGATGATTGGCGACCCGACGCTCGCGATCTCGCGCAACTTCGACGTGCTGATCGAAGAAGAAGGCCTGGCCCTGCGCGGCACGTTCGTGATCAACCCGGAAGGCGAGATCAAGCTGTGCGAAGTGCACGACAACGGCATCGGCCGTGACGCTGGCGAACTGCTGCGCAAGGTGCAGGCTGCGCAATACGTCGCATCGCATCCGGGCGAAGTCTGCCCCGCCAAGTGGACGCCGGGCGCCGAAACGCTGACGCCGTCGCTCGACCTCATCGGCAAGATCTAAGTCTCGGTTTTCACAACGAGCGCATCACGAATCCGCCGCACCACTCGCGGCGGATTCGCCTCCTACGCCTTCGGTACGGCGCCTTGCGCCGCGCCGGAGCGCGTCGCAAGAACGCCAAGAACAACGTCACGGAACGGACAACGCCATGCTGGACGCCAACCTCAAGAATCAGTTGAAAGCCTATCTGGAAAAGGTCAGCCGGCCGATCGAGCTCGTCGCCTTCCTCGACGACAGCGACAAGTCGCACGAGCTCAAGAGCCTGCTCGACGAAATCGCTTCGCTGTCCCCGCGGATCAGCGTCGTCGAGAAAGGGGATGCCGCTGCGCGCCGTCCGTCGTTCACGATCGGCGAGCCGGGCAAGGCCGCGAGCATCCAGTTCGCGGGCATCCCGATGGGTCACGAATTCACGTCGCTCGTGCTGGCGCTGCTGCAAACCGGCGGCCACCCGATCAAGCTCGACGACGCAACCATCGAGCAGATTCGCAATCTCGATGGCGACTATCAGTTCGAAACGTATTTCTCGCTGTCGTGCCAGAACTGCCCGGAAGTCGTGCAGGCGCTGAACGTGATGGCGATCATCAATCCGCGCATCAAGCACGTCGCGATCGACGGCGCGCTGTTCCAGAACGAAGTCGAGGAACGCCAGGTCATGGCCGTGCCGACGATGTTCCTGAACGGCGAGAGCTTCGGCCAGGGCCGCAGCGGCGTGAAGGAAATCCTCGCGAAGCTCGATAGCGGTTCGGCGGCCCGCGCGGCGAAGGAACTGGAAAAGAAGCCGGTGTTCGACGTGCTGATCGTCGGCGGCGGCCCCGCTGGCGCGGCTGCGGCGATCTACTCGGCACGCAAGGGCATCGCGACGGGCGTCGTCGCGGAACGCTTCGGCGGGCAGGTGCTCGACACGATGGCGATCGAAAACTTCATCTCCGTGCAGGAAACCGAAGGACCGAAGTTCGCGACCGCGCTCGAGCAGCACGTGAAGAGCTACGACGTCGACGTGATGGACGTACAGCGCGCCGAAAAGCTGGTGCCAGGCCGCATCAACGAAGTGCATCTGGCGAGCGGCGCGGTGCTGAAGGCGAAGGCCATCATCCTCGCGACGGGTGCGCGCTGGCGTGAAATCAACGTGCCGGGCGAGCGCGAATATCGCGGCCGCGGCGTGGCGTACTGCCCGCACTGCGACGGCCCGCTGTTCAAGGGCAAGCGCGTCGCGGTGATCGGCGGCGGCAATTCGGGCGTCGAAGCGGCGATCGATCTGGCGGGCGTGGTGTCGGCGGTGACGCTGATCGAATTCGGCGCGGAACTGCGTGCCGACGCGGTCCTGCAGAAGAAGCTGCGCAGCCTGGCGAACGTGACCATCGTCACCAGCGCGCAGACGACCGAAATCACCGGCGACGGCAAGAAGGTCAACGGTCTGACCTACACCGACCGCGTGAACGGCGAAAGCCATCGCGTGGACCTGGAAGGCGTGTTCGTGCAGATCGGCCTCGTGCCGAACACCGAATGGCTCAAGGGTACGGTGGAGTTGTCGAAGCACGGCGAGATCATCGTCGATGCGAAGGGCGCGACGTCCGTGCCGGGCGTGTTCGCCGCGGGCGACGTGACGACCGTGCCGTTCAAGCAGATCGTGATCGCGGTGGGCGAAGGCGCGAAGGCATCGCTGGGCGCGTTCGATCACCTGATCCGCGCATCGGTCGAAGAGGAAGAAGCCGTGGCTGCGTAAGCGGCATCGGAAGCGCAGTCATAAAAAAGGCGAACGGAGCGATCCGTTCGCCTTTTTCTTTTTCTTTGCCGGTGCAAGTCACGGCGTGCTGGAAGACTTCGGCTCCAGCACGAGTGGAAACGTCACTTCGAACACGCTGCCGTACCCTTTCGACGACTGGAAGCGCAGTTCGCCATCGAGCGCGCGTGACAGTTCCTTGACGATCGCGAGGCCGAGACCCGCGCCGGGGATATCGTCGGCGGCGGCGCGCTCGAACTCCTCGAACACGCGCTCCTGATCCGCCTCGCCGATCCCCACGCCCGTATCGGCGACGCGCAGACGCCAGCGATCGCCCGGCGCGACGCTGATCGACAGTGCGATTTCGCCCGACGTCGTGTACTTGATCGCATTGGACAGCAAGTTCAGCGCGACCTGCTTGACCTTCAGCCGGTTCGACACCACCGCGCTCAAGCCCGCGTCCAGATGCCCGACAAGCGTGAGCCCTTTTGCCTCGGCCGCCACGCGCGACGACTGCATCAGCTCGTCATAGAGGGCGATGAGATCGACCGATTCGACCGTCAGGATGGAATCGTCGTTGAGCACCTTCGAGTATTCGACCATTTCGTCGACGAGCGTCGCCATGTCGCCGATCTGGCGGTTCGCAAGCGCGAGCGCCGTATCGCGCCGGGTCGGCGAGCGCGCGGCCAGTTGCAGCGCCGTCGAGAAAACATTCAGGAAATTGCGGAGGTCGTGCGCGACGCGCCGTGTGATCTGCATGCGTGTTTCGTATAGCTCGCTGATCAGCTTTTGGCGCAGCGTCAGTTCGTGATTCGCGTGCTCGAGCATGCCGGTGTATTCGTCGATCTTGCGATCGCGCTCGCTCACGGCTTCGCGGATCGACGTCAGCGTGACGAAGCTCAACACTTCGTCGGTCGTGAGGCGCGCGTGCTCTTCGTCGATGCGGGACAAGTCGTCGTGAGTCGACGCATATTCGCCGATGGCCGACAGCAACACCTGCCGGAAAGCGTCGAGCTCGCGCACCAGCTCGTCGATGCGATAGCCCTGCTGCAAGCGCCATTGTCCATGCAACCGCGCGTCGGCTTCGAGCGAGCGTGCGCTATCGACGGCGCCGGGCGACTCGAGCACCGAGCAGATTTCATCGAAGATGCTCGGCAAATGATCCGCGAGCTGACGGTACGTGAGCTGGTCCGCGTGTTCGACTTCGGAATCGCCGAACACGAGAGTCATCCATCGCTCGGTGAGTTCGGTTTGCCGGTGGCGCAGCGCGGCCACGAGACCGCTCATGCCGCCGGCTGGGGTGTCGCTCATGTGCGATGCTCCGATTGCTGTGCGCCGGAGAGGGCGCGCATGACGCTGATCTGTTATGCGGCAACAAAGGTCGATTCGACCGCATGCCGCTTCAAACACCACGGCAGTATAGGCCGACACATCCCGCGCGGCGTATGTCCGACCGTGCTGTTCGGGCATTGTTTTTCTTGATCGCGGCGGTAGCGGTATTCTTTACGCGGACACGATGGCAGGAGCAGCCATGACGACAGCATCCGGCTGGCAAGCAAAGCAGTACAGTCTGTTCGAAGCCGAACGCACGCGGCCCGTGCGCGATCTTCTCCACGGTGCGCAAGGCGCGCCCATTCGTACAGCGGTCGACCTCGGCTGCGGTCCCGGCAATTCGACTGAAGCGCTCATCGCGTATGCGCCTGAAGCGAGCGTCATCGGCATCGACAATTCGCAGGACATGATCGACGCCGCGCGCAAACGCCTGCCCCGCGTCACATTCGAGCTTGCGGATATCGCTGCGTGGGACGACGCCGGACCGTGCGATCTGATCCTCGCGAATGCGTCGCTGCAGTGGGTGCCGGGTCACGACATGCTGCTGCCACGGCTCGTCGCTAAACTCGCGCCCAACGGACGGCTCGCCATCCAGATGCCCGACAACCTCGACGAGCCCGCTCACGTTCTGATGCGCGAAGTCGCGTCGGACGCGCGGTGGCGTGAACGGCTGCAGGGTGTCGAACGCACCGCGCGCTTTTCGGCTGAGTGGTATTACCGGCTGTTGAAGCCGCATTGCATGCGCGTCGATGTGTGGCGAACCACTTATCACCACGCGCTCGACGGCGGGATCGACGCGGTCGTCGAATGGTTCAAGGGCAGCGCATTGCGGCCCTTTCTGGCGAAGCTCGACGCGGGCGAACAGGCGGACTTTCTAAGTCAATACCGATCCGCGCTGGCCTCCGCTTACACGGTTCTGGACGACGGTTCCGTGCTGCTGCCGTTTCCGCGCCTGTTCATCGTCGCGACGCGGTGACAACGCTCATTGCGGACGGCCGGTTTCGCGCAGCATCTGCACGAACTGCCGCGCCGCCGGCGACAGTTCGCCACCCTTTCGCGTGACGACACCGTACGTCTGCGACTTTGATTTCATGCGCACGGGCAAGACGCGCAGCATGCCGTGCCGCTCGAACACGCGCGCGACGCTCGCGGGCAGAATCGACACCAGTTCGGGACTCTCCTGCAGCAACGTCACGGTGACGAGCGGCGACGCCGTCGAGATGGGATTGGCGGGCATCGGCAGGCCGGCCAGGTCGAGTTCGCGCTCGAGCAGCGCGCTCATCGGCAGATAGCTTGGATACGTCACCCAGCGATGGTTCGCCAGTTCCGCGAAGCCGATCTCGTTCACGCCCGGCTCCGCATGACTTCGCCCGACGACGATGCTGAGCGGCTCGTCGGTAAGCGGCTGATAGTGATACTTCGACGGCTGATCCGACACGCTCGCGCGCCCGATCACGAGGTCGACACGGCCATCGTCCAGCATCACGAGCATGTTGGCGCTGGTGTCCTCGATGATCTCGATCGCGAGGTCCGGATGCTTCGCGTGCATCTTGTTGACGATTGGCGCGACGATGCCCGGCACCGCGCCCATGATCGTGCCGACCGACAGCCGCCCGCCCGTGCCCGCGCGAATCTGCGCGACCTCCTGGCAGAGCGCGTTGAGGTCAGCGGCAAGCACGCGCGCGTACCGGATCACGCAGCGGCCGAACGGATTCGGAATCAGCCCGCTTTTTGCGCGCTCGAAAAGCGGCGCTTCGAGCATCGATTCCAGTTCCGCGAGCGCCTTGCTCGCGGCGGATTGGGTCATCGCCATGGCGCTGGACGCCTTGTGCAGCGACTTGTGCTCGTCGAGCGCGATCAGCAATTGCAGCTGCTTCATGCGCAGCCGGGACATCAGAATATCGAGCGAACTTTTCATCATGCGGCGCTGCGGGGTGATTCCGAAAAGCGATCATGCGATGGAAAGGTTTCACTATACAGGCGGCGTCCTCGCGCCGTATAGTCAGGACAGCGCCCTGCTCGTCACACATCATACGAGTCGGCGAACCATTCACAAGAGAGACGAGACATCATGCAACTCACAGGCAATCTGCTCATCGGCCAGCAATCCGTCTATGGCGCGAACGGCTCCATCAAGGCCGTCAACGCATCGACGGGCGCGGCCATCGAACCGGCTTTCGGCGGCGCGACCCTCGACGACCTCGACCGCGCCTGCGCGCTCGCCTGGTCCGCATTCGACGTGTATCGCGAAACCGCGCCGGAAGCACGCGCGAAATTTCTGGAAGCGATCGCGCAGAACATCCTCGATATCGGCGACGACCTGATCGAGCGCTGCATGATCGAAAGCGGCCTGCCCCGTCCGCGTCTCGAAGGCGAGCGTGGCCGCACGGTCGGCCAGTTGCGCATGTTCGCTGAAGTGGTCCGCAACGGCGATTACCTCGGCGTGCGCATCGACCCGCCGCAGCCCGAGCGCAAGCCGCTGCCGCGCGTCGATCTGCGCCTGCGCTACATCGGCCTCGGCCCGGTCGCCGTGTTCGGCGCGAGCAACTTCCCGCTGGCGT
>NZ_JFHE01000012.1 GCF_000698555.1 Caballeronia grimmiae
AGGCTCGAATAGCCGGTGCCGAAATCGTCGATGGCGATCTGCACGCCGGTATGCCGAAGCTGTTGCAGCACCGCAAGGCTGACATCGACGTCGCGCATTGCAGTGGATTCCGTCACTTCGAGAATCAGGCTATGCGCCGGCAGATCGTGCCGGCGCAGCACGTCCTGCACGGCTTGCACGAGACCGTCGTCGATGAACTGCAAGGGCGACAGATTGACCGCGATGCTCCAGTCGACGTGCCCCGCGCAATGCCACAGCTTCAGTTGGCGGCAGCTTTCGTCGAGCACCCACATGCCGATCGGCACGATCGCCCCGGTCTTCTCCGCGAGCGCGATGAAGCGGTCCGGCGACAACAATCCGCGCACCGGATGATTCCAGCGCAGCAGCGCTTCCGCGCCGACCGCCGCGCCGCTCAGCGCGGCGAACTTGGGCTGGAAGTGAAGGACCATCTCGCCGGCCGTGAGCGCCGAACGCAACTCATGCGCGAGCTGCATCTGTTCATAGACGTCGGCCTGCATCGACGGCTCGAAGAAGCAGCAACTGCCGCTGCCGAGCGCCTTCGCGTGGTACATCGCTGCATCGGCGTTGCTGAGCAGTTCCTCCTGATCCGCGCCGTTGTCCGGATAAATGGCGATGCCGATGCTGAGCGAAATGCGGACATCGTGGCCCTCCACCTGAAACGGCGCTTCGATCGCCCGGGCCAGCGCCTGCGCGACCGCCGCCGCGCCCGCCGCATCGCCGACGTCCGACAGCAGCACGAACTCGTCGCCGCCGACGCGGGCGATCGTATCGTGCGATCGCAGTGCATCCCGCAGCCGCCGCGACACGTCGACGAGCAGCTTGTCCCCGACGCGATGCCCGAGCGCGTCATTGACCGCCTTGAAGCTGTCGAGGTCCATGAACATCAGCGTGAAGCGGCCTTTCGTGTGCCGCGCGCCCCGCACCAGTTGTTCGAGGCGGTCTTCGAGCAGCACGCGGTTGGGCAAGCCGGTGAGACTGTCGTGAAGCGCAAGAAAGGCGAGTTCCTTGTTCGCCTCCGCGAGCGAAGCCGCGAGCACCGCCGTGCGCGCTTCCATCCGCAGGTCGAGCACGGAGATGATCAGCGCGATGGCGATCACCGCCAGCGTCACGAGGATCACCACCAGCGCGAGCCACGCGGGGTCGGAGCCGTCCTGCGCGGCATCGCAGACGCTGCCGAGCGGAAAATGCGCGGCGGCCATGCCGGTGTAGTGCATGCCGACGATCGCCACGCCCATCACCAGCGATGCGATCCCGCGAAGAAAGAGCCTGCCCGACGCCTGCCGCAAGCGGAAAGCGATCCACAGCGCCGCGCCCGATGCCACGATGGCGATGGTCACCGACAACACGACGAGCGCCGGTTGGTACTCGATGCCGGGCCGCATCCGCATGGCCGCCATGCCGGTGTAGTGCATGCCCGCGATGGCCGGCCCCATCAGCAAGGCGCCGACGATCAGCCGCGATAAAGGAAGCGTTTTCTGGCCGACGAGCCAGAGCGCGAACATCGACGCCGCGATGGCGATGAGCAGCGACAGCAGCGTGATCGCCGGGTCATAGCCGAGCGCAATCGGCAAGTTGAACGCGAGCATGCCGATGAAATGCATCGACCAGATGCCGAGGCCCATCGCGCATGCGCCGCCGATCATCCAGTAGCGCGCGGCGCGCCCTTCGGCAAGCGCGATGCGCCCCGCCATGTCGAGCGCGGTGTAGGCGGCCAGCATGGCCACGAGGAGCGAACAGACGACCAACAGCGGGTTATAGGTATTGGCGAGCATCGGCCGTTATCGTTGGAAGCGCCAATCGTCGATCATCGCTCGTGCGCGGATGTCGGTGGAGCGGAGGTTTTGGCCGCCGGGCGAACTTGCCCGAAACTACGCAATAACGCGGCCCCACGAGCGAGCAAGTATGTTGCCAACCATGAGGCTTGGCAATCGAAAACATTCATAGGATTGCCTTTTCGACAGCACCTTGTCCTGGTCACGAAAAGCGGCGGCGCGACGGGCTTGAGCATTCGCCACGAACCGGCTTGAATGAAGGTAGAGGCCGCCCGCATCGGTACGCGCCTTCATCCTTCGGACACTCGCGATGATCTTTCGTCAGCTTTTCGATGCCGCGTCCTCGACCTACACGTATCTGCTCGGCGATGCCGGCGAGGCGCTGCTGATCGACCCCGTCTTCGAGCAGGCGCCGCGCGACCTCGCGCTTCTGGAAGAACTCGGCTTGCGCCTGTGCGCCACGCTCGACACGCATGTGCATGCCGATCACGTGACCGGCGCATGGCGGCTGCGCCGTCGATGCGGCAGCTCGATCGCGCTCGCGGAAGCAGCCGGCGCCGAGGGCGTGGACCGGCCGCTGAAACATGGCGATCGCGTCGGCTTCGGCGGCCGCCATCTGACGGTCCGCGCAACGCCCGGTCACACCAACGGCTGCCTCACCTATGTGCTCGACGATGAGCGCATGGCCTTCACCGGCGACAGCCTGCTGATTCGCGGCTGTGGCCGCACCGATTTCCAGCACGGCAATCCGCGCCAGCTGTTCGCCTCGGTGCGCGAGCAAATTCTGACGCTGCCCGGCGATTGCCTGCTCTACCCCGCGCACGACTATCGCGGCATCACCGTGACGAGCGTCGCGGAGGAGCGGCGCTTCAATCCGCGTCTCGGCGGCGACGTGGATATCGGCGACTTCATGGGCCATATGAGCCACCTCGATCTGCCGCATCCGAAACGGATGGCCGTGGCGGTGCCGGCAAACCTGCGCTGCGGACAGCCCGAAGACGACGCGCAGGCCGACGACATGCCGGACTGGGCGCCGCTCACGCTGCGATTCAGCGGCGTATGGGAGATCGAACCGACGGCGCTGCTGGAGCAGCAAGACGCGCTGCAGATCGTCGATGTTCGCGAGGCGCCCGAGTTCATCGACCGGTTGGGGCATCTGCCGGGCGCGAAGCTCGTGCCGCTGTCGCATCTGATCGACCGGATCGACGAACTGGATCGCGAGCGGCCGGTCGTGACGGTGTGCCGCTCGGGCGTGCGGTCCGCTCAGGCCAGCGTGCTGCTGACCAAAGCCGGATTCGGAAAGGTGGCGAATCTCGCCGGCGGGATGTTGAGGTGGAAGGCGGAAGGCTTGCCGGTGGAGGCGGACGCCGTCTCGCCGTGACGGGCCGCGTCGCTGCAGGATGCTTCGTTACGCCGCCTCGCGCGCCGCCGCATGCCCTGCTGGCTTTCCGAGCCCGAAGTGGCTGCGCAGCGTATCGCCTTCATAAGCGCGACGGAAGATGCCGCGCCGCTGCAGGATCGGCACGACGCCTTCCGTGAACGCTTCGAGCCCGTCGGGCAGGACGTCGGGCATCAGATTGAAGCCATCGGCGGCGCCGTTTTCGAACCAGTGCGCGATGTCGTCGGCGACCTGTTCCGGCGTTCCGACGATCACGCGATGCCCGCCCCCGCCCGCCAGCGCCCGCACCAGCTCACGCACCGTGTAGCCGTGCGCGCGCGCCTGCGCGAGCGTCGCGTTGAAGAACGTGTGATTGCCGTTGCCGTTATTGGGCAGCGGCAGATCGTCGGGCAGACGCTTGTCGGGCGAGAGCGAATCGACCGGCACGCCGAGCGTTCCCGCCAGCCGGTTCAGGCTGTAGCGCCACGGAATCAGGTCGACGAGTTCGTCGCGGCGGCGCAGCGCTTCCGTCTCGGTCGCGCCGATGATCGTCGTCAGCCCGGCCAGCACCTTCACCGCGTTCGGGCCGCGTCCGTAACGCGCGGCGCGTGCGTTCAGGTCTTCACGATACGCCCGCGACTCGTCGAACGATTGCGACGCCGAGAACACCGCTTCCGCGTGACGCGCGGCAAGATCGCGCCCGTCGCCCGATGCGCCCGCCTGCACCAGCACCGGATGACCCTGCGCCGAGCGCGGCAGATTCAGCGCGCCCTGCACGCCGAAGAAGCGCCCGCGATGCGCAGCCGGATGCAGCTTGCCGAGATCGACGAAGCGGCCGCTCGCCTTGTCCGCGATGAACGCGTCGTCTTCCCAGCTGTTCCACAGCGCCTTGACGAGCGACGCGAATTCGTCGGCGCGCGCATAGCGTTGCGCGTGATCGGGCACGGCGTCGAGCCCGAAGTTGCGGGCGGAAGGCAGATCCGCCGTGGTCACGATGTTCCATCCCGCGCGCCCCTTGCTGACGAGGTCGAGCGTCGCGAAGCGCCGCGCGATGTTGTACGGCTCGTTATAGCTCGTCGATGCCGTCGCGATCAGCCCGATATGCGTCGTCGCGGCGGCGATGCTCGTGAGCAGCAGCGTCGGTTCGAGCGCGGTGATCGGACGCATGTCGAGCTGATCGGAGATCGCGGCGTTATCGGCGAGAAAGATCGCATCGAGGCACGCGCGCTCCGCGGTCTGGGCGAGGCGCACGTAATGGTCCACGTCGATGAAGGCGCGCGGATCGGCGCCGGGCACGCGCCACGCGGACGGCACGAAGCCCGAGTGCAGCGCGTTGATGTTCAGATGCAACTGGCGCGGAAATTCGCCGCTCATGGAAGACTCCGATTCGAATGATGGGCGAAGCGCGTCAGAACACGCGTCCTTCGGTGAGATGCGTCGTCACGCCGTTCAGCTCGTAATCGCCGATGACGCGCGATTTGTGCAGCAGCGGGTTGTGACTGAAGATCGTGCGCAGATTGCGCCAGTGACGGTCGAAGTTATGCGCGCGCGCCGTCGCCGAGGCGCCGCCTGCCTCGAACATGCGCTCGGCTGCATAGAGCGCCAGCTTGCTGACGACGAGCTGCGTGCGCGCGGTGGCCAGCGCGCCTTCGAGCACGAGCGCATCGGCATCGGCGCTGCCGTTGCGAATCGCCCGCGACGAGCGATCGAGCACGCGTGCGTTGTCGCGCACGAGCGCATCGATCGCATGGCTATGCGCCGACAACTCGCCGATCACTTGCTGGATGAAGCCGTCTTCCCGCGCGGACGGCGCGGGACTATGCAGCACCGGACGCCCGTGACGAAGCACGTAGCGCTTCGCATCGGCCACGACGTTGCGCACGATGCCCGCCGCCACCGCCACCAGATGCAGTTGCCGCAGCGCGCCGCCGTGACGTCCTGCGAGCGTCGTCAGCGTGCGCGGCGTGACTTCGTCGGCGTGCACGAGCAGGTCATCCAACACGAGGCTGCCGCTCGCGGTCATGCGCTGGCCCATGCCGTCCCAGTCGTCGAGCACGTTCAGCCCTTCGCGCTTGGTCGGCACGATGGCGATGACCGGCTCGCCGGTTTCATCCTGCACGTTGAGACGCGCATAGTCGGAGAACGCCGTGCCCGTCGCGTAGTATTTGCGGCCGCTCAGTCGATAGTGATCGCCGTCGCGCCTCAGTTGCGTCGTGATTTCGCCGGGCCGCGACGTGCCCGCTTCCGTCGATGCACCGCCGAAGATCGCGCCTTCCGCCACGCGTCCGATTTGCAGTTCGTTGAACGGCGTGCGCGGTGACAGCAAGAGCGCTTCGGTCTGGTCGAAATGAATGCGCAACGCATGCGCGACATTGCTCTCATGCGCGGCGAGCGTCGATATCACGTGAAAGACATCTTCGAGCGAGCCGCCGAAGCCGCCCCATTCCACCGGCAGACGCAGCTTGCCGAGCCCCGATTCACGAAAGCGTGCGAACGCTTCGAACGGCAATTCGCGACGCACTTCGCGCGCCGCCGCTTCTTGTCCGATCGCCGCAGCGAGCGCGGGCAGCGCATCGAGGGCCTGCTGCAAGGCCGAGGAGTGGTGATGTTCCGGCATCTGGTTTCCTTGTTGGGTCATGTTTTATGCGGCTTGCGCGTCGAACCGGTTGACGGGAACCGCATCGAGCAGCGCGCGGGTGTGCGCGTGTCGCGGTGCGCGCGAGATTTCACGATGATCGCCACGCTCGACGATCTTCCCGCCGTGCATCACATGCACGCAATCCGCGATATAGCGCACCATCGAGAGGTCATGCGAGATGAAGCGATACGCGAGCCCGAGGTCGCGTTTCACTTCGAGGCTTGCTTGCGTCCCAGTGATCCGGGTTGCGGTCATGGACGATATTCGCGCCGCGCGTCCACGACTTGAAGCGGCGCGGATGAATGGACTTCGGCAGTTCGATGGACACCGCGACATCCGCCGACGTGAATGGCTGACCATCGTGGCATTGGCTTGAGATCGAAGTCGTATGCAGCAGCCCTTCGATCACTTTCGAGCTTGCGACGAGCGCCGATCCGGCCGTCTGGAAGATCGACGCGAGCACAGGCGGCTCGGGGTTAATCGGCACGTTCAGCGTGCCGCCGCGCCGGGGCGCCGCGCCCTGATTCCGTGCAAATGCCAGTGAAGACAGTCCCGTCGATGCGATGGCCGCATCGGATGAAATCAGGAAGTCATGTCGATCGAAGCCTGCCATGTAATGCCGTTCCCTTGCGTATCGTTAAGCGTCCGGTTCGCGGTTGCGCGTGCAGAACGTGCTGCTGCCGCAGCGCTACGGTAAGACGGACCGGCGTGCAAAGGAACAAATGCTTATGCATAACTAAAGCGCACATCGTCGAATAAGCTAGTGCGATGAATCGCTATGCGAGCGTCAACACGAAATCGAATCGCGCCGTCTTGCGCCCGCCCTCGTCGCCTGTCGCGACCAGCAAGCGCCGGTCGAACAGCGAATCGCGCGCGTTGCGCGGCTCGTTCGGAAAGTACAGTTGCGTGGTCAGCACCGCTCCATTGGGCGGCTGCACGTTCACATGAAAATGGCGCGTTCTCCCCGGATACAGCCCCGGCACGATGGTCTCCAGCCGATACCGTCCCTCGCCATCCGCAAACTGATGCCCGCGCAGGCGGAAGCCGTCGACGTCGTATTCGCCGGCATCGTCGGCGTGCCAGAAGTCGAGCAGCGCGCCCGGCACCGGCTTGCATTGCGATGACCATACGCGCCCGCTCAATACGACCTTCGTCCCGTCGATGCCCGCCTCCAGCAGCGATGTCCGCTTCGGCGAGCGCGGCAGGAAGAACGGACCCGCCGTCTGGCGCGGCGTCGGCTCGTGTGCGTCGCTGCAGGCGGGCGTGGCGGCGAGCGCGGGCCTCGCATCGCCGAAAGCCATCAGAAGCAGCGCGGATGGCAAGACACGCGACTCGAGCAAGAATCTACGCCGTCCCTGGCTGACGGATCGTTTCGACATCGAAGACGCCCTCGCTCTCACGCCTGCGCGCCACGCCATATGCGGCATTGCTGACGCACCACTTCATGCAACGAATGATGCGCGCCGTAGACACGCCGCAGCCACGTCGCATCGCTCAGGCCATCGGTCACGGTGCGCCTGATCTGGTCGAGTCCCTCCTCTCCTCCGAGCGCCCGCGCGTGCGGCGCGATCGCATCGAGCGTAGCGAGAATGTCGTCGCGTATCATAACGCTTTGCCCGGTCTCCGGATTCACGCAGGTTCCTTCCAGCCCGAAGCGGCAGGCCATGAACCGGTTCGTCCGATACACCTCGTAATCGCGCTCACTGAGACGCAGCGGCTCGTCGACGAGCACGTATCGCGCAAGCGCCTGAATATAAGCCGCGATGGCGGCGGCCCATTCGACGCGCAGCGGCGTATCCATCACGCGCACTTCGATGGTCCCGTAGCCCGGGCTCGGACGGATGTCCCAGTAGAAATCCTTGAGGCTGTTCACGAGGCCCGTCTTCGTCATGCGATCGAAGTAATGCTCGAATTCCGACCACTTCGTGACGAACGGCGCCTGTCCCGCCAACGGAAACGGCGCGACGGAATTCAGGCGGGCGCACTGGAACCGCGTGTCGCTTCCCTGCACGAAGGGCGATGACGCAGCCAGCGCGATGAAGTGCGGGACATAGCGCGACAGCGAATGCAGCAGCACGAGCGCCGAGTCGGCATCGGCGCAGCCCACGTGCACGTGCTGGCCGAAAATCGTGAACTGCTGATAAAGCGCGCCGTACAGGCCCATCAGATATTCGGAACGCGCGCGCCCGTCGGAACGCTGGTCGTACCAGTTCTGGAAGAAGTTGGTCCCGCCGCCGCAGACGCCGACGTTCAGAAAGTCGGCGGCGCGAACCAGCGTGTCGCGAAGCCCGAGCAGTTCGCTTCGCGCCTGCTCGAAGTTGCTGCACACACCGGTCGATACCTCGATCATCCCTTCCGTGGTTTCGGGATTGATCGCGCCCGCGAAGGTTTCCGCGCGCACGCGGTTCAGCAGTTCCGTCGTCGCCTTCGTCAGGTTGTAGTCATGCGTGTTCACAAGCTGAACTTCGAGTTCAACGCCGATCGTGAACGATTCCGAGGAGGCGAATGGCTGCAGCATGTCTTGTCCTGTTGAACGGGGACGGAGGCAGTACGCGGTGCATTGATTCTAGGCGTCTCCTTTCAGTTTGCTAAGGCCGATGTCGCGAACGCACAGGAAGGGGAATCCCAACGCGGGCAGTGCGACGCAAGGCGGCTGTACGATAACGTCACTGTCCATCCGGAAAAGCACGCTCATGCCCCAGCGCCTGCCCCCGCTCAACGCCCTGCGCCTCTTCGAAGCCGCGGCGCGGCACAAGAGTTTCAAGCTCGCCGCCGCCGAACTGAACCTGACGCCGGGCGCGGTGAGTCATGGCATCGGCGCGCTGGAAGACATGCTCGGCGTCGAACTGTTCGTGCGGGAGGCGCGGGGACTTTCGTTGAGCGCGGCGGGCGAGCTGTACTTGCCGTATATCGCGGAGGCGTTCGGGCTGATCGCGATCGGCACGCAATCGCTGCCCGACAGGCGCAAGCGCCGCTCGATCTCCGTCACCTGCGCGCCGACGCTCGCCGCGCGCTGGCTCGTCCCGCGTCTCGCGGACTTTCGCACGCGCTGGCCGAACATCGACGTGAGCGTGGATACGTCACGCCGCCAGGCCGGCTTTCCCGTCGATGGCTTCGATTTCGGCCTGCGCCTGAGTCGCGGCCCGGTGGACGGCGCATCGTGGCTGCGTCTCTTCGGCGAGCGGCTCGTGCCGGTGTGCAGCCCGGCTTATCGCGCGATGCTGGGCAACGATACTGATACGCCCGACCTCGCGCACGCGACCCTGATCCACGTCGATACCGCGAGCCAGGACTGGCAGGCGTGGATCGACGGCGCAGGCGTCGACGGCCTCGACACGCAAGGCGGGCTGCGCTTCGATACCGTGCAACTCGCCTTCGATGCCGCCGCCGCCGGTCTCGGCGTCGCCATCGGCAGGCGGCCGCTCGTCGACCGCGAGCTTTCGGACGGCACGCTCGTCGAAGCCCTCGCGACGACGGTCGAAACGCAAACCGCCTACTGGCTGTGCGAGACGCCGCAGGCTAGCGAGCGCGCCGAACGCGCGGCGTTCCGAAGCTGGCTGGTCGAACAGGCGGCGGAGTTCGCCGGGCGTATCTGAAGCGAATGCGCGGACGGTTGAACGCCGCTCATCCGTCCGCGAAAACTTTTCGTTTGTCAGCGCGTGCCCGGGCCTGCGACGATTGCCGCAAGGAGGAACGCGATCATGCCGTCCCTAACGCAGGCAACACATACGAACCGCACGAACCGCGCGGCGACCTGGGCGCTCATCGGCGCGGCCGCGCTGATCCTGAGCGCCGCGATGGGCGTGCGCCAGACCTTCGGGTTATTCATCGGGCCGTTCTCGTTCGATCGCGGTTTGCCCGTCACGCTGATCGCGTTCGCCATCGCGCTGCACAATCTCGTGTGGGGCTTCGCGCAGCCGTTCGCCGGCGCCGCCGCCGATCGCTACGGCGCGGCGCCGGTCGTCGCCACGGGCGCCGCGACGTTCGCCGCCGGGCTCGCGCTCGCCGCCGCATCGACATCGGGATGGATGCTCGTGCTCGGACTCGGATTGCTCGTAGGCATCGGCATCAGCTGCACCAGCTTCGGCGTGGTGCTCGCCACCGTGGGACGTGCGGCGTCGCCGCAAACGCGCAGCGTCGCAATGGGCCTCGCCAGCGCGGGCGGATCGCTCGGTCAGGTGCTGATGGTGCCGTTCGCGCAGGAAATCCGCGTGCACGCCGGCGTGCCGGCATCGCTCTATGCGCTCGCTTTTGCGATTCTGCTGGCCGCGCCGCTCGGCATCGTGCTGGACCGCGCGAGCCGGCGTCGAGTTGCTTCTGTTGCGGCATCGCCCGGCATGGAGGAGCTTGCGATGCCACTGCGCGATACGCTCGCCTACGCGTCACGTCATCGCGGCTATCGGCTGCTGACGCTGGGCTTTTTCACTTGCGGCTTCCAGCTTGCGTTCATCGCGACGCATCTGCCGGGTTATCTGCTGCTGTGCCATATGCCGGTCGGCCTCGGTGCGACGGCGCTCGCGCTGATCGGCCTCTTCAACATGATCGGCAGCTGGGGATGCGGCTGGCTCGGCGGACGCTTGCGGCAGCATCATGTGCTCGCGTGGCTCTACCTGATACGCGGCGGCGCGATCGCACTGTTCGTCCTGTTGCCGACGACGAGCGTCTCGGTCGTCGTCTTCGCCGCCGTCATGGGCCTGACGTGGCTCGGCACCGTGCCGCTCACCAACGGCCTGATCGCGAAAGTGTTCGGCACGCGGCATCTCGGCACGCTGTTCGGCGTCGTGTTCCTGAGCCATCAGCTTGGCTCGTTCCTCGGTGCGTGGCTCGGCGGCTATGTGTTCGACGCCACCGGCTCCTACTCGCTCATCTGGGGCGCGACGGCGATCGCGGGGCTGGTCGCGGCGCTGCTGCACTTTCCTATCGACGACAGAGCCGTCACCATCGACTTGCCGCAGCGCGAAGCGGCGCGTGCGTGACCTGCGCTTCAAGGCGTCTGCAACTGCCAGCGCAGAATCGGATGGGTGCCGCCCGCCGGGATGACCCATGTCCCGTTCGGGCCGAAGTCCCATTGCGGCCCGAAGCTCTGCGCCGTGCTCATTTGCGCCGTCGTGAGACCGGTGGCGCCTTCCGCGCCGCTGCCGTTCACGCCGATGGTCTTGCCGGTCGTCTGCACGTCCCAGAAGTCATTCGATAACGAACCGCCGTTCACGCCGATGAATCCGCCAATCGGATTGGGGCCGTACGGCGTGGCAGTGCCGGTCGCGAAAGACTGGTTCACGGTCCCGGCGTTATCGCCGGCGAACCCGCCGCTGACGCCGAGAATGGTGAAGGTCGAGCCGGTCGCGTAAGACTGCGCGATCGTCCCGGTGTTGCGCGCGACGAGCCCGCCGACCGCATCCGCGTGCGATCCGCCGGTGACCGCGCCGGTGGCGTACGACTGAGTGATGACGCCGGAGTTGGTGCCGGCGAGTCCGCCCATCGTCTCCAGCCCCAACACGCTGGCCGTGCTCGACGACCGCTCGATGGTCCCGCCGTTCACCGCGACGAGGCCGCCACCGGTCAGCGACGTGATGCCCTGGCCGTTATAGACGGCGCCTGCCGTGTGCACGCCGGCCACGTGTCCGTTGTTCCGGCCCGCGAGCAAGCCGATGTTCGCGCCGGCATACGTCGCGGCGGTCCCGTTCACGTTCAGATTGCGCACGATGCCGCCGGTCGCGATCGTGCCGAACAGTCCCGCATAACTCCCGGCGGGCGGATCGACGAGCCTGAAGCCGGAGATCGTGTGGCCCATGCCGTCGAACTGTCCGCTGAAGGCGGTTTGCGAGGAAACGCCGATGCCCGCGTAGGGCGTCGTCAGCGCGATGTCCTTGCCAAGCGCGTAGACGCCGCCGGGATCGGCGGATATCGCGTCGAGATCGGCCCGTGTGTTGACGAGGCGATACACCGTGAGCTGCGTCGCGAGACCGCTGTACGGTGCGGCGGTCCACTGTGCGTTCGTGGCGATCGTGCCGGGCGTGTACCCGCTGTTCATGTCCCGCAGTATCGACACGATGCCCACGCTCCTCGACCAGTCGATGACGCCTCCATTCACCACGCCGCCGCCGTTGCCGACGCCGCTGGCGTCCGCGCGCAAGGTGAGATTGCCTGCGCCGTTGTTCGCGACAGTCGCAGCGGGCGCGATCGTGACCGCGTGGAATGCGTTGAGCGCAAGCGATGCGTCGCCGTTCCAGCGCACGCTCGCGTTCACGTCGATGTCGCCGGCCTTGCCGCCTTTACCGGTGGTATCGACGGCCACCGACGTTCCGTGCGACAGCGCATTCGCGAGCGCGCCGGCCGCGCCGCCATCGACCGTGAAGGCTGGCGTGGCCAGATTCCACTTCGCGGCGTCGATCGATGCGTTGTCGACGTGCAGCGTCGCACCGTTCATGTCGACCGTGCCGCCGCTGCCGTCCGCATTAGCCGCGCCGATGCGGCCGTGCGCGTGCACCGCGCCGCGCTCCGCGACGAGCCACACGTGGCCGTCGCGCGTCGCGGTGCCGGTTGCGCGCAGTTCGCCGGGGCGGCCGGCGAGCGCGAAGACATTGCCATCGGCGGCTTGCAGGCTGATTTGCGCGGCGTCGATGGTGCCGGAGGCATCGACGGTGCCGCGGCTTCCGGCTTGCACGAACACTTGCTGACCGCTTACTGCGTCATGCAGCAACACTTGGCTACCGACCGCGAGTTCCGCGGTGCCTTGTTTCGCGTTGATTTCGCCGCGATTGAAGACCGCCGTGCGCGCGATCAGGAACACATCGCCACCGCTCGAACCGATCTGGCCGAGGTTTGCCACGACGCCGCCGCCGGTTCCGGTAAGCGTCAGGTCCCCGCCGGCCATGAACGCGCTGTTCGACGCATCGAGCGAAGATGCGACGAAGCGCCCGCCGGTCGTCACCACGCCCGTGCGTCCGATCACCACGCCTTGCGGATTGATCAGGTAAAGGCTGCCGGTTGCGCTGAGTTTTCCGTCGATGATCGAGCGGTCGAGCCCGGTCACGCGATTGAGCGTCGCGCCCGAGCCGTTGCTGATATCGACCGTATTGCCTTTGCCGATAGAAAAGCTGCGCCAGTCGATCACGCCGCGCGATGTCGTCTGCGTGATGCTGACGGATTTGGCTTGCGTACTGATGGAACCTTGCCCCGCCACGAACTGGCCGCACTGGGGCAAAGGCGGCGCTGCGCCCGCGTTCGACGCGAACATCACGGCGAGCGCCATGGAAGTCAGCGAGAAAGCGAACGGCGAAGCGATGCGATCGCGCGGCAAACAAGCGCGATGCGCTCGCCCGGTTATCCATGACATGACGCACCTCCGTCTGAGGCCATCGATCCGCGGACGAACGTCCCGCAGTGCGTTCAAGCATAGTTCATAAACGCTTAGGTCGTGAGCAAAGTCATTTGACAAAGTGCATATGCACAAATACACTGCCGAAGATGAACTCACCGGCCTTTCAGGATGATTGCAATGGCTTACGGCACGTCAGCGCGCTGGCCTGCACCCATCCGCAGACCGGTCTTTTTTTTACTCTCATCAGTGCACATGCACAATAGCCAATGTCGACAACTCCTTCGGTTGCCTCGCCCGACGTCGCGGGCATAGCGAAACCCGCCCGGCGCGTCCCGTGGATGCTGCTCGCACTGATTTCCGTCGCCATCGTCATTGCGGCGGCCGTGTCGTACTGGCTGCTCGTCGGGCGCTATGTCGAATCGACGGATGACGCTTATGTCGGCGGCGACGTGACGGTGCTTGCGCCGAAAGTGAACGGTTTTGTCTCCGACGTGCTCGTTCAGGACAACCAGTTCGTGCGCGCGGGCCAGGTGCTGATACGTCTCGATGCGCGCGACTACGATGCCCGCCTCGCCCAGGCAAGCGCCGAAGTGCAGCGCGCGCAGGCCGCCGTCACCGAACTCGAAGCGAGGAAGTCGCTGCAGATCGCGACGATCAGCGCGCAGTCGGCCGAAGTGCGGGCATCGGGCGCGGAGCTGACGCGCAGCGCTTCGGACTCCGCACGATACCGGCAGCTCGTCAAGGACGATGCCGTGTCGAATCAGGTGGTCGAACGCGCCGATGCCGATCTCGCCAAGGCACGCGCGGCCGTCGACCGCAACAACGCGGCGCTGACCGCCGCGCAACGCCAGTTGATCGTGCTCGATGCGCAAATCGACGATGCGCGCGCACGTATCGCCACCGCTGAAGCGACGCGGCGCGTGGCCGCGCTGAACGTCGAATACACGACGATCCGCGCGCCGATCGACGGCTATGTCGGCAACCGCAGCGCGCGTGTCGGGGCGCTGGCGAACGTCGGCGTGTCGCTCCTGACGGTGGTGCCGTCGAGCGGCCTGTGGATCGATGCGAACTTCAAGGAAGACCAGTTGAAGAAGATGAGAGCGGGCGACAAGGTCGATGTCGATCTCGACGCATCGAGCCGCCGTATCGAAGGCGTGGTCGAGAGTCTTGCCCCGGCGACGGGCGCGACTTTCAGCGTGCTGCCCGCCGAGAATGCGACGGGCAACTTTACGAAGATCGTGCAGCGCGTGCCGGTGCGCGTGCGGCTGTCCGTTCCGAAGGACATGCAGGGCGTGCTGCGTCCCGGCCTTTCGGCGACGGTAAAAGTGCATCTGCGCACGGACAGCGCATCATGAGCCGCGCAACGCACGCGCCTCACGCGCCGATGAATCCCGCCGATCTGCCGATGCGGACCAGGGTCTTCGCCTTCTCGCTGCTGTGCCTCGGCTTCTTCATGGCGACGCTCGATATCCAGATCGTAGCATCGTCGCTGAAGGATATCGGCGGCGGGTTGTCGGCGAGTCAGGACGAATTGTCGTGGGTGCAGACTTCATATCTGATTGCAGAGATTCTCGTGATACCGATGTCGGGCTGGCTCACGCGCGTGTTCTCGACGCGCTGGGTCTTCACGTTCTCCGCGTTCGGCTTCACGCTGACCAGCATGTTGTGCGGTCTCGCGTGGGACATCAACTCGATGATCATCTTTCGCGGCCTGCAAGGCGCGCTTGGCGCCGCGATGATCCCGACCGTCTTCACGACGGCCTTCATGCTCTTTCCCGGCAAGCAACGTCTGATCGCCGCGACGACCATCGGTGCGCTCGCCTCACTCGCGCCGACCATCGGCCCTGTGATCGGCGGCTGGATCACGTCGCAATGGTCGTGGCACTGGCTGTTCTATCTGAACCTCGTACCAGGCGCGGTGGTGACGATACTGGTTCCGCGTTTCGTCGACGTCGATGTCGCCGACCATTCGTTGCTGCGAAAGGGCGATTACGTGGGCATCGTGTTGATGTCGGGCTTTCTCGGTTGCCTCGAATACGTGCTTGAGGAAGGACCGCGGAAGAACTGGTTCGGCGATGACGTGATTCTCTTCTGCACGTGGATATCCGCTATCTGCGGTTTTCTCTTTCTCGTGCATGCGTTCACGGCGAAAGAACCGATCGTCGATCTGAAGGCGCTCGCCATTCGTAACTTCGGCATTGGCAGTCTGCTGTCGTTCATCACGGGCATTGGTCTCTTCTGCACGGTATTCCTGACGCCCGTGTTTCTTTCGCGCGTGCGCGGCTTCGACTCGCTTCAGATTGGTATCGCGTTGCTCTCGGTCGGCTGTTTCCAGCTCATTGCACTCAGCGCGTATTCGCTTCTTGCACGCTTCGTCGATATGCGCCTTCTGATGGTGTTCGGTCTCGTTTGCTTCGGCGTCGGCTGTTATCTCTATGTGCCGCTGACGAATGAATGGGGATGGCGGGAACTGCTGCTTCCGCAGGCGCTTCGCGGTATCGGGCAACAATTCTGCGTGCCGCCCATCGTCACGATGGCGCTCGGCTCGTTGCCGCCTTCGCGGCTCAAATCGGCGAGCGGCCTCTTCAACCTGATGCGCAATCTCGGCGGCGCGATCGGCATCGCCGTTGCAAGCACGATGCTCAACGATCGTCTGAACCTGCACTATCAGCGGCTCGATGAGCACGTGACTGCGGGCCGTCCGGTCATCGAGGCGCTGTTGCGCGATCAGGCCGCGCATTTCGCAGCGGCCGGCGGCGACATGCTCGATGGCGCTGCTGCAAGCCTCGCCGCACTGCATGCGCTGCTGATGCGCGAGGCGCTCGTGCTGACGTTCTCGGACACCTTCCTCGCGGTATCGCTCTGCTTTGCGGTCGGGCTCATCAGCGTTTTCTTCTCACGCCCGTTCGGCAACACGGCCCCGCCGCCGGATGCCCATTGATAGTTAGTCACCCTTATTACGTGAAGGTGCAGCATGAAAGCCATCGCTCCAAAACTGCTTGCCGTCGCGGCCGCGATGACGCTCGCTGCCTGCGCGGTGCCGCCGGCATCGCATCAGGACTTGCCCGAAGTGGCCAGGACCATCGCGCCCGATGCGTGGAGCGTCGATGCTCCCGTCGATAGCATTGATGCAAACGCGTGGTGGTCGCAATTCGGCGATCCGGTGATGCATCGGCTGATCGACACCGTGCTCGACGGCAATCTCGACATCAAAGCCGCCGTCGAGCGCGTGCGGCAGGCGCAAGACATCGTGAAGCAGCAGAATGCCGCGCTCGCGCCGCAACTCGACGCCAACGCAGGCGCATCATACGCACGGCAGAACACGCCGCCGCCGCTGGGGTATGTGAAGCAGGCGGGCGTCGGCCTGACGGCGTCGTGGCAGCCGGATGTGTTCGGCGGTGAACGCCTCGCCGTGCTGGCGGCGCAAGCGCAAGCCACCGGGCGCCGATCCGCGCTCGATGAATTGCGGCTCGCGATGGCTGCGAATGCGGCGAGCGCCTATATCGACTTGCGATGGGCGCAGGCGCAGCTTCAGATCATCAGCGACAACGAGCAGATACGCAGCCGCGCGCTCAGGCTCACGCAGCAGCGTCTGCGTTATGGACTGTCGACGCAGCTCGATGTCGCCCGCGCGCAGAACCAGTTACAGGACTTGCAGGCGCAGATTCCGCCGATTCGCGCCGCCATTCAGCACGACATGAGTCTGATCGCCGTCTACACGGGACGCACGCCCGAAAGCGTCGATGGACTGACGCTCGGCGAAGCGCGTCCTATCCCCGTCCCGGCGCAGAGCGTGCCGCACACGCTGCCATCGGAAGCGCTGCTGCGCCGCCCGGACGTGCGCAGCGCGTATGCAACGGTCGAGCAGCGCGCGGCGGAAGTGGGCGTCGCGAGAGCCGAGCGTTACCCGAAGTTTCGATTGAGCCTGAGCGATGGCATTCTGGCATCGTCGTATCTCGGACTGCCGACGCTGACGGATAACCTCTTCAGCGCCGCATTGAACGCGACGAGCCCGATCTTCAACGCGGGGCGCATCGCCGCCGATATCGACCGGAACGAAAGCCGCATGCGTGAATCGCAGCTTGGCCTTCAGCAGACGATGCTCGACGCGCTGAAGGACATCGAGGACACGCGCAGCGATCTGGTAAATGGCGACGAGCGAGTCGTCAGGCTCGGCGGCGCACTCGAGGCATCGAATCATGCGCTGCGCCTTTCGAACGAACTGTACAAGGGCGGGGCATCGAGTTTTCTCGACGTGCTCGCGGCGCAAGAAGCGTATCTGCGCGACGCCGACGCATTGAACGATGCCAAACGCCACCACGCGCAGGCGGCCGTCGCGCTTTACCGCTCGCTCGGCGGCGGCTGGGACGCGCCAGACGAGCGTGACCTGACGAGCGGGCAAGTGGCCGCAAATTGAAGTGCTTCGTGTGAACTCGGCGTGCAGCGCACTGCATGCGAAAAAAGCTGATCGTCTGACGGCGCATCGTGTGCGCACTGCACATGACGTGGCCAAAGGCATCATCGTTTGCATGCAGCATGCTGCGCACCGAGATGCTATCCGCCCTCACCCTCCCGCGGCAGTCACACGCCAGACCGCATTACCCGCGTCATCCGCGATGATGAGCGCCCCGTCCCGATCCTGCGCAAGCCCGACGGGCGCGCCGCGCAGTTCCTTCTCGTCGGCCGAGACAAACCCGGTAACGACCGGCTTCGGCTCGTCCACAGGCTTGCCGTTTTCGAACGCCACATACGCGACCGCATACCCCGAAAGCGGCGAACGGTCCCAACTGCCGTGCTCGCCGATAAACGCGCCGCCACGATATTGCGCCGGCAGATTGCCCCCGGTATAGAACAGCAGGCCGAGCGGCGCGACGTGCGAACCGATCGCATAATCCGGCTTCAGCGCCTTCGCGACGAGATCGGGCCGCTGCTGATGCACGCGCTCGTCGAGATGTTGCCCGTAGTAGCTGTAGGGCCAGCCGTAGAAACCGTGTTCCTGAACCGATGTCAGATAGTCGGGCACCAGATCCGCGCCGATCTCGTCTCGCTCGTTCGCGACCGTCCACAATGCGCCTGTTTTCGGCTCCCACTGCAAGCCGGTGGGATTGCGAATGCCCGACGCGTACACGCGGCTCGCGCCGGTCGCGATGTCGACCTCCAGCACCGCCGCGCGCCGGTACTCCACCTCGAGACCGTTCTCGCCGACATTGCTGTTCGAACCGACGCCCACGTAGAGCTTCTTGCCATCGCGGCTCGCGAGCAGCGCCTTCGTCCAGTGATGGTTGATCGTGCTCGGCAGATCGGCGAGTTCGACGCCCGGCTGCGCGATGCTCGTTGCGCCGGCCAGGTACGGAAACGCGAGGATCGCATCCGTATCGGCGACGTAGAGCGTATCGCCGATCAGCTGCATGCCGAACGGCGAATGCAGATGCTCGATGTACACATGCTTCTCCCACGCGCCGCCGCTGCCTTTTCGCAAAAGCGTGATGCGGTTGCCGCCCTTTGCCTCTTTCCCCGAGCGGCTCTGCACCATGCCCGCGACGAGCTGCTTCGGCGTCGTCACCGGTTCTTCCTGCGGGCTGCTCGATTCCGCGACGAGGATATCGCCGTTCGGCAACGCGAGCACCTGTCGTGGATGTTCGAGGCCCGAAGCGATGTTCTCGATCTTCAGGCCGTCCGCGACCTTCGGCGCTTCGCCGCTCTTCCAGCCGACATGCTTCGGCACCTGCATCGGCGGCGTGAAGAAATTGCGCGGTCCGGGCAGCGGCGGATTCGCGCCGGCCTGATGCTGCGAATCATAAGCGGCGTGCTCGTTGCATCCGGCAACGCACAGCGCAACGGCCATCGACAGCACGCCGGTCAACGTGGACTTATTCACGGACGGCCTCCGGCAAGTTGAAGCGGTTGAACCGGTCGAGTGCGAGCGCGATCTGCGCGACGCTCAGCAGCGCCACCGTCACGATGGAAAGAATCGTCGCAAGCGGAACCATCGCATAGGCGTCGCGCGAATGGACGAACGCATTGACGATCGCCGCGATGATGCCCGCGAAGTTCAGCCAGAAGTCGGTGCGTTCGAGGCTCGTGACCGTGCCGCGCGGGGCGAACCAGACATGGCCGAGGTTGATGAAACGCGGAACGATCGCGAAGAGCACGCCCACGGTGACGAGCCAGGCCGCGGCCTTGGCCCAGAAGATCACGGCGGTGTTCGCGTAGACGATGTCGAAGATGAGCGTGCCGACGAAGAGGCCATACGGGACTGGATTGAGCCAGTCGAAGAGCGCCGTGGCCAGTCGCGATCGGTATCGCGGACGGAGCGAAGTCATGGACGAATCCCTTTGTGGTTGAAGGAAACGGCCATGCGAAAGCTGCAGGAGTCGTGCCTGACGAGCGTCGTCGTTCTTATGGGATGCATCGCTTACAGCAGGCTTTTCGCTGTCCGACACGAGGCCGACAAAAGTCGTTGATGCTTAAGGTGCGGCATGGACCATCGCGCGCTTAGACGCAAAAACGCCGTCGTTTCTGCACGAAACGACGGCGTCGATGCAACGAGCCATGCAAGCTTACTTCGCCGCTGCTCCCGCTGCGGCCCAGTTCGGCGCGGTCGTCGTGTCATCGCGCCTCGCCAGCAGACACACGACGCCTGCCGCGATGATGTCGAACACGGCGAGCACGACGAACAGCGGGCTGTAGCCGATCCGCGTCACGAGCACGCCGAAGAGCGCGGTGAACGCCGCCGCACCGAGATAACCGGCCATGCCGCCCATGCCCGTCGCGGTCGCGACTTCGTTCTTGCCGAACATATCCGACGTGATCGCATACAGCGCACCGGACAAGGTCTGGTGAGCGAAGCCGCCGACGCACAGCAGCGCAACCGCTGCGTAAGGACTCGCGACGAGCCCGACGCACGCCGGTCCGACCATGCACAACGCGCCGACCACGAACACCATCTTGCGCGACGTGAAGAGCGATACCTTCGCGTACTTATGGAAGATCGGGCTCAGATAACCGCCGAGCACGCAGCCGATATCGGCGGCAAGGAACGGCATCCACGCATACAGCGCGACTTCCTTCAGGTTCATGTGCCGCTCGGTCATCATGTAGAGCGGAATCCATGCATTGAAGGTCTGCCACGCCGGCTCCGACAAAATGCGCGGGATGCCGATCGCCCAGAAATCGCGGCTGCGCAGCATGGCGAAGCGGCTTCGCTTCGCACCGGCCGCATCGCCATGAATGGCTTCCTGGCCGCTCAGGATGTAGTCGCGCTCCGCATCGCCCAGCATCTTCTGCTTGCGCGGATGCTGATAAAGCACCATCCACAGCACCGACCATACGATGCCCGCCACGCCCACCAGCACGAACGCCAGTTGCCACTCGCCGTGCATCAGCGCCCACACGACCAGCGGCGGCGCGAGCAGCGCACCGATGGACGAGCCGATGTTGAACCAGCCGATCGCGACCGACCGCTCCTTCGCGGGAAACCACTCGCTCGTCGCCTTGACGCCGGCGGGGATGCCCGCCGCCTCGGCCACGCCCAGCAGCCCGCGGAAGAACGCGAGACTGCGCCAGCCCGTCGACAAGGCCGCCGCCGCGCACGCAAGCGACCACGCAACCGCGAAGACCACGAAGCCGACCTTGGTCCCGATGGTATCGAGGATGAAGCCCGCCACCGGCTGCATGAACGCATAGCAAAGCTGCCATGCGACCACGACGTGAGCGTACTGCTCCGTCGTGACGTTGAGATCCTTCATGAGGCTCGGCGCCGCGACCGACAGCGTGTTGCGCGCCAGATAGTTGATGATGAGGCCGGCAGCGACGAGGCTGACCATCCACCAGCGAATGCCCTTGATTTTCATGCGAAGTCTCCTCCTGAGCCCGGATGCGGTCAGGCTTGCGCAACCGTCGAAGCGGGCTGACCGCTAGCGGCTGCATCGTTACGCGAATAGTCGATGCCGACGAAGCTGCCGCCCTGAAAGCGCTGACCGAGCGCATCGAGCGGATTCGGACGGGCGAGGATCTCGTCGGCGTAGTCCTCGGCGTTTTGTAGAGGCCGATAGCCGAGACGTGCAGCGCCGCTGTTGTCCCACCAGCTGCGCGTATTCGCGGACACGCCCCAGATGGTGAGGAAACCCACGTCGTCCGCTTCGATGCAGCGGTCGAGAAATTGCAGCAGGTCCTGATGACCGAACCACGTGCTCAGATGCCGCGGCTCGGTCGGCCGCTCGAGGCAACTGCCGATGCGCACGCAGACGCTCTCGATGCCGTGCTTGTCCCAGTACATGCGCGCGAGCGCTTCGCCCCACACCTTGCTCAGCCCGTAGAAGCCGTCCGGACGCAGTTCGCAATCGAGCTCGAGACGCTCGGTGACGGGATACATGCCGATCGCGTGATTGGAGCTTGCGAAGACGATGCGCTTCACGCCATGCCGGCGGGCGCCTTCGTACACTTCGACGAGCCCGCGCAAATTGTTCTCGATGATCTCCGGCAGCGGCCGTTCGACGCTCGTGCCGGCGAAGTGGATCAGCACATCGACGCCGTCCAGCAGCCGATCCACCACGGCAGGATCGCGAAGATCGCCGTGCATGACGTCCTCACCTTCGACGAGCGGCGCAAGCGCTTTCGAGCCGGCAGCCGAGCGCAGCGGAACGCCGCGCGCAACGAGCGCAGCACGGACAACAGTGCCGAGCTGCCCTCCGGCGCCGCTGAGAGCAATCTTTTTCATGGAAAACCTTTCCGGGAAGATGACGATGACTGCGGACGAGACGGCTGCGCGTTTGCAGCCAATGCCTAGCTGAGTCGTACGATGACGTACTATCGCCGACCGTCGATGCGAATTCACTAGGCAATTACCCGTAGAAGGATATCGTTTAACTAGCCGGGTATCATGAAGAAGTGCGATTCCAGGTGTGAGATGTCATACGACTTACCGAGTCTTTTCGGAAGGCTTTCGCGACAGCGGCGGGCAATCGGTTCTACCGGGTGCGTTTCATCCGGCGCTTTCGCGAAGATACGAAGAAGCCAACGTGCTAGCGCACAATGGCGCGAATCGTCCCCCGAGTCTCTCGTGATGAACCTGCACCGCCTCGATCTCGTCTCCCTGTCGCTCTTCAATCTCGTCGTGCGCGCCGGCAGCATCAGCAAGGGTGCGGCGCTGGCCAATCTCGCCGTCGGCGCGGCGAGCAAGCGCATCTCCGATCTCGAAGGCGCCGTAGGTTCCAGCTTGCTGGAGCGCCATTCGCGGGGCGTGACGCTCAGCGTCGCGGGACAGGCGCTGTATGACCACGCGCAACGCATTCTTCACGATGTCGACCGCCTCGCCGCCGATCTGTCCGACTACGCATCCGGGATGGTGGGCATCGTTCGCCTGTGGGCCAATACATCGGCGATTACGCAGTTTTTGCCGTCCGAGATCGCCGCGTTCACCGAAGCGAATCCGGGCATACGCATCGAACTGGAAGAGCAGAACAGCAGGGAAATCGTGCTGGCGTTGCTCGATGGCCGCGCCGACCTCGGCATCTTCGCGGACCGCACGCCGGCGCTGGGCATCCATTTGACGGACTATCGCGTGGACCGTCTGGTGCTCGTGATGCCGCGGACACATCCGCTGGCCGCGCGACGCTCGATCTGCTTCGAAGAAGCGCTCGAATACGATTTCGTAAGTCTTTCGAAGGGGACGTCGCTGGCCGAGCGCATGCAGGTGGAGGCCGAAGCGCTCGGGCGTCATCTGAAGCTGCGCATCAGGGTCCGCAGTTTCGACGCGATGTGCCAGATGGTGGCTGCCGGCATGGGCGTCGCCGTGCTGCCATCGCTTGCCGTGCATGCGCTGGTGCGATCGCTTAATTTGCGGCAAGTCGCATTGAAAGACGCCTGGGCCGAACGCCGGCTGCTGATCGGCATGCGCGATCCGGCCGCCGTTCCGCGTCATGCGCGGCTTCTCGTCGATCACCTCTGCCACGCCGGCACCGGCCCCTCAGCGTCATCGCGCGGATAACCAGCAGGACCTTCCAGCTTTCGCGATACGCGAAAGCTGGTTTCACCGCTTTGCGCTTTTCCATCGACGAGCGCGCCATCACCATGTCTCCATGCGCCACGAGAAGCGCACGATTCTTGATTGGCCGCCGGACCTCCATCGCGCGGTCCGGTGCAAACCGGAGACAAACGTGAACAAAGCCCTGTCCGCCAGCATCGACCTGGCGCCTCCCGACGAAGCCCGCACCATTCGCAAGGTCGCCTGGCGAATCATGCCGCTCATCATGGTGTGCTATCTCTTTGCGTTCTTCGACCGCATCAACATCAGCTTCGCCAAATTCGCGCTACAGAGCGATCTCTCTCTGACCGACACTGCGTATGGCCTCGGCGCGGGCCTGTTCGTCGTCGGGTACGTGCTGTTCGAAGTCCCCAGCAACATGATGCTTTACAAGGTTGGCGCGCGCCGCTGGATCTGCCGCATCATGATCTCGTGGGGCATCGCCACCGCGCTGATGGCGTTCGTGCAGACGGAGTGGCAGTTCTATACCTTGCGCTTTCTCATCGGCGCGATGGAAGCCGGCTTCGCGCCCGGCGTCCTGTTCTATCTGACGCTGTGGTTCCCGGTGGCGTATCGCGGCCGCATCACGTCGACGCTCTTCCTCGCCTCGGCTTTCGCGGGCATTCTCGGCGCGCCCGTTGCGGGGCTCGTGCTATCGCAGATGGAAGGCGTGCTCGGCATGCGCGGCTGGCACTGGCTCTTTCTCGTGGGCGGCCTGCCCTGCATCGCGCTCGGCTATCTCGTGTTCAAGGTGCTGAAAGACCATATCGAGGATGCGCAGTGGCTCACATCGGACGAGCAAGCGCTGCTTTCACAGCGTATCGCCGATCAGAACCGGCACATCGGCGGGCACTCGCTGCTCGGCGCGCTGAAAACGCCCGGCTTCCTCAAGCTCGGCCTCGTCTACTTCATGATTCAAGTCTGCTCCTACGGTCTCAACTTCTGGGCGCCGCACCTGATTCGCACATCGGGCATCACGCATCCGACGACGATTGGCCTTCTCACCGCCGTACCGTATATCTGCGGCGCGATCACGATGGTGGTGGTTGGCCGGCTGTCCGATGCGAGCGGACATCGCAGCCGCTTCGTCGCCGGTCTCATGCTGCTCGCCGCCGTGGGCTTCCTGTGCGCCGGCATCTTCGACAAGCACACGTCCTTTCTGATCGGCGCGCTGGCGGTCATGGGCGCGGGCATCATCGCTTCCATTCCGGCTTTCTGGGCGCTGCCGCCGAAGCTGATGACCGGCGCGGGCGCCGCGGGCGGCATCGCGCTCATCAATACGCTCGGTCAGCTGGGCGGCATCGTCAGTCCCGTGATGGTCGGCCGCATCAAGGACGTCACCGGCAGCACGACGCCGGCGCTCTATGCGATCGGCGCGCTTGCCATCGCCTGCGCGGCGATTCTGCTCTTCGCGCTGCCCGCAAGACTTCGCGCGAGAGAAGAGCACGCATCCGTGAACTGACGCGCATCCGCTTCGATTCAATACGGACTTTAAAGTGAATCCGCTTTACGAATTACTCGACGCGCTGCCCGATGCGAACGCGTCACTAGAAGGAGCACGATGATGAACAACGGCATATCCGCCGCCGCGTTGCAAGGACTGCGCGTCGTCGAGATGGGGCAACTGATTGCAGGGCCGTTCGCCGGAAAGACGCTGGGTGAGTTCGGCGCGGACGTGATCAAGATCGAAGCGCCCGGCAGCGGCGATCCCTTGCGCAACTGGCGTCTGATCAAGGATGGCACATCGGTCTGGTGGCAGGTTCAATCGCGCAACAAGCGCTCGATTGCGCTCGATCTGCGTAGCGCCGAGGGCCAGGACATCGCCCGCAAGCTGATCGCCGAAGCCGATGTGCTCATCGAAAACTTCCGCCCCGGCACGCTGGAACGTTGGGGCATGGGATGGGAGGCGCTGTCGCGCGTCAATCCCGGCCTCATCATGCTGCGCATCTCCGGTTACGGCCAGACCGGGCCGTATCGCGATCTGCCGGGCTTCGGCGCGATCGGTGAAGCGATGGGCGGGCTGCGCCATGTGACCGGCGAACCGGGCCGCGTGCCGGTGCGCTGCGGAATCTCGATCGGCGATACGCTCGCGGCCTTGCACGGCACCATTGGCATTCTGACTGCGCTTTATCATCGCAAGGTGAATGGCGGCGTGGGGCAAGTGATCGATGTCGCGTTGAACGAAGCCGTGTTCAACGTGATGGAAAGCCTCGTGCCGGAGTACAGCGCGTTCGGCGCGGTGCGTGAAGCCGCCGGGAGTGCGCTGCCGGGCATCGCGCCATCGAATGCGTATCGATGCACGGATGGCTTCGTGCTCATCGCGGGAAACGGCGATAGCATCTTCAAGCGCCTGATGGAGACGATCGGACGCAACGATCTCGGCAATGCCCCTGACCTCGCCGACAACGCGGGACGCGTCGCGCGAGCCCGGGAACTCGATGGGGCAATCGAAGCATGGACGCTCACGCAATCCGTGCAGCAGGTGCTCGATGTTCTCGGCGCTGCGGGCGTGCCCGCGGGCAAGGTGTACACCGCGAAGGACGTCGTCGAGGACCCTCATTACCGGGCGCGCGACATGATCCTCTCGCAGACGACGCGCGACGGTTACGAGGTCGAAGTGCCCGGCGTCGTGCCGAAGCTGATGGGCACGCCGGGCACGGTGCGCAGTTCGGCTCCCGGGCTCGGCGATGACACCGACGCGGTGTTGCAGGAACTCGGTTATTCGACGCAGGACATCGCCGCATTGCGCGGCAGAAAGGTGGTCGCATGACGCTCTGGAACGGCGCCGGACGGCGCATTTACATGCAGGAAGTCGGCACGCGGGACGGTTTGCAGGCAGAAACGGCATTCGTTCCGACGGAGGACAAGGTCGCGCTGGTCGATGCGTTGTCGCGTTCCGGCCTGGCGAAGATCGAAGTGACGGCCTTCGTCTCGCCGAAAGCGATTCCTGCCCTCAGCGACGCCGATGCGGTGCTGCGCGGCATCGAGCGGCGGCCGGGCGTCGTGTACAGCGCGCTGGTGCCGAACGTGCGCGGGGCCGAACGTGCAATCGAAGCCGGCGCGGACGAGCTGAACCTCGTCATGTCCGCGAGCGAAACGCACAACCTCTCCAATCTGCGAATGACGCGCAGCCAGTCGTTCAATGCGCTCTCCGATGTCGCGGCGATCGCGCGTCAGGCAGCGGTACCGGTGAATATTTCGCTATCCTGCACATTTGGCTGTCCGATGGAAGGCGACGTCGCCGCGGACACGGTCATGGACTGGTGCAGCGCATTCGCCGGCGATCTGGGCGCGCGCGGCGTCACGCTATGCGACACCACCGGCATGGCTTACCCGACGCAAGTCGCGGCACTTTCGAAAGCATTCCGCGAGCGTTGGCCCGGCACGGAACTGACGCTGCATTTCCATAACACACGGGGCCTGGGCATGGCGAACGTGCTCGCCGCCATCGACGCAGGAGCGGATCGTTTCGATGCGTCGCTCGGCGGCATCGGCGGTTGTCCCTACGCACCGGGCGCGAGCGGCAACGTGTGCACCGAGGAAATCGTGCATGGCCTCGAACTCATGGGCTACGACACCGGCGTCGACCTTGGCGGACTCATCGATGCTTCGCGGCGCTTGCCGGCGCTCATTGGCCACGACATCCCGAGCCAGATCGTCAAGGCGGGCCGCCGTCTGGACCTGCATCGGCCACCGGCCGACTTCGAAGCCATCCGGGAACGCGCGCACAGCCGATAGCGGACGTGACGCTAGGGCTTGACGAACCTGAGCGTCATGCGATCCGATTCCCCGATACCCGCAAAGCGCGACCGGTCCGCTTCGCCGCCCCTGTACGTGGGCGGCAGCGACCACACGCCATGCGGATAGTCTTTCGTATCCTTCGGATTCGCGTTGATTTCACTGCGCGCGCTGAGCACGAAGCCGGCTGCCTGAGCGTGCTCGATGACGAACGCCTCGGTCACGTAACCGGTCTCGATCATTTGCTGTTCGCTCGTCCCCGGCTGCGCGCGATGCTCTTCGACGCCGAGTTCGCCGCCATGCTTCAGCGCGCCGTAGAACGCACGCAGGTTCGCATCGATTTGTCCGTCCTTGATCCAGTTATGGATATTGCGGAACGTGAAGACGCGGTCGAATCGCTCGTTCGCGTCGAAGTCGATGAACCGGCCCGCATGCAATGTGCCGACGACCACCTTTCCATACAGCGATGGATCGCTCGCGAGCTTGCGCCGGTACGCAGCATCGGTGGCGCTGTCTTCGGCGGCGAGATCGGCGGAGGTGCTCAGATATTGCGCTTCGTAGAGACGGCCCGAATCGCGCAGATAAGGCGCGAGAATATCCGTGTACCAGCCTCCGCCCGGCGCGATTTCGAGCACCGATTGCGTCGGAGCGAGACCGAAGAACTCGAGCGTTTCCTTTGGATGGCGATAGACGTCACGCGCACGCGCCTTGTCGCTGCGTTGCGATCCGCCGATGGCGGCATCGAGCGGTGCGGCGCTCGCGCCTTGCGACTGCGCATCACGCGAGGACGAGGACGAGGATGCACAGCCTGTCAGTGCGATTGCAGCGAAGGTGATGGCAATCGCGACTGCGCGCGCCCGGTCGAGGCAAGTAGCGTTCATGGCGTCGAAGGAAGTTCGGGATACGCGACACGATACGCGTTTATCGCGTGACGCGCTCTTCTCCTTCGAGCCGCGTCGCGGCTTACACCGGGTTCGCTGCGATGAAGTCCTTGAACACGGCGTACGCCGGATTCTTCGTGACGCCGTCGAGCTGCATGAGACCGTAGTTCTTGTCCATCACCGCGTACATCATGATGGACTGGATGTTGTATTTGTCCTTGATCGATCGGTACTGCTTAAGCGCCTTGCCTGTGTACGCCGCGGCGGACTGCGGCGTGTCGTTCGCGCCGGACCAGCCCCATTCCGTCAGCCAGATCGGCACGTTGAACGAATCTTTCAGCACTTGAAGCACGTCGACGCACGCGTTGTTGCGCCCGCCGCACTGGATGTCGCCCGAACTCTTGTACCAGTGATAGCTCGTGAAGTCCCAGCGCAGCGACGCCGCGCCGCTCACGCCTTGCGTGGTGCCGTCGGGCGAAATGCCGTTCCACAGCATTTGCAGCGCGCGATAGGCCATTGGAATGCCGACGTTCACGCCGCACTGGATAGTCGGATCGATTGCGCGCACGCCGTCGATCATGCCCCGCAGCGCACCGCGAAACGACGGCCAGCACGCCGGGTCCCAGTCCGCCGTCGAACTGCCGTCACCGGCGATCTTCAGGTCCACATCGAGTTCGTTGCCGCACTCGATGTACTTGACGAGTCCCTTCAACGGGCGCGTGCAGCGCACCGCGAGGTCATAGCCGAGCGCGTAGGCATCGGCCTCGCTGCTGTGCGGGTCCCAATGCGCGGACAGCGGATTGAACACCGGCAGGATCGACACTCCGCTGTTCGCAAACGGGCCCTTCAGCGCGTTGGCGAGCGTGGTCGCCATGCCGCCGTCCGCAATGTCGCAGCGATAGTTGGTGACGCCCAGGTCCTGCAGGATGGCGAGTTGCGCAGCCGCCGGCATCGTCTGGTAGATGCCGTTGCCCCACGCCATGTGACCGTTGATGCCGTAGAAGAGGCCGTCCGATGCGCCTGACGCTTGCGAGCTCGTATCGCTCGAGCCCGTGTTCGTGGGCTGAGTGGCGTCGCCGGCGCTGTTGCTATCCGTCGCGTTCGATGCCGACGCTCCGCTCGCTGCCGACGCGCTCGACGTCGAAGGCGATGTCGAAGTCGATGTCGACGAGTTGGCGGTGGCGCTCGACTTGCCGGCAGCTTGCGAGTCGCTGCTGCCGCCTCCGCCGCCGCAGCCGGCCAGCACCGCACTGCCAGCCGACGCGAGCATCATGGCGAGAAAGGTTCGGCGCTTCGGTGCATCGAGCGAAGCGGCGGGATGGGATAGTCGGTGTCGTGAGGCTTGGTTGGGGACTGGCATGGCCGCGAAAGGTGGCGTTGATGCTCACGTTTACGGCCATGCGGGCACAGGCTTGAATCGTCTCTTGTATGTGCGCTTCAAAACGCTGGATGCGAAGCTGGCATTTTTACCGGTGTGCCCTGACCCCTTCGCCTATTCATGGCGATGTTTCTGCAAAATCCGGTCGATCCCGACTTGCACATTCACGAGTCGTTCGATCTCGCCCCAACCGCGATATCAGCGTCTCGTGCCATAACAATTCGAAGCGCGCCATCCATTCGACACATGCGCGACACATGCGCGACACACGCGCAACACACGCGCAACAGACCGCCCTTGATCATCGTTAGTGCTGCTACACTGCCCTGCCACTAGAGCGCCAATAAGCGACAACAAACGGGGAATGTCACAGCCCAAGGGGGGCTTATGCGTCATTCATTCAATCGTCACCTGAGCGCTTTCCGAACCGGCAGCCGTGCCGGTTACACAAGCACGCGGGCGGCGCGCTTCACAATCCGCCCTCTTTCGATACTCATTGCCATGGCTTGCGGGTCGGTCGGGTCGGCGGCCATCGCCGCGGCTCCACTGCCGCAAGGCGGCCAGTTCGTCGCCGGCGCGGGAAGCATCGCGCAGAGCGGCGGCAACATGACGATCACGCAATCGGGCGCGCGCGGGGTCATCGACTGGAAGAGCTTTTCGATTGCCCCGGGCCGCACGGTGTCGATCAACAACGGCACCGGCGCGACGCTCAATCGCGTGACCGGTAACGACGTCTCTGCAATCTACGGAACGCTACAGGGAACCGGTACGGTCTACCTGATCAATCCGCATGGCGTGGTCATCGGACCGAGCGGCGTCGTGTCCACGGGCGGCCACTTCGTCGCCTCGACGCTCGACATCAGCAACGACGACTTCGCCTCCGGCTATCAGGCCACCTTCACGGGCAACTCCAATGCGAGCGTCGTCAATCTCGGCAGCATCAGTTCGACGGGCGGCAACGTGTATCTCATCTCCGCGAACATGGTGATGAACGGGGGACGCATCGACGCGCCCGAGGGATCGGCCAATCTCGTCACGGGACGCTCGGTGTCGCTGATCGATACCGGCTACGACCAGCAGATCGGCGTGGCGGTGGGCAGTCACGGCACGGTCGCGAACGCGGGCGAAGTGCAGGCGGCGGTCATCAACCTCCAGGCGGCGGACGGCAACATCTTCGCGCTCGCCGGCCGCTCGGCGGCATTGCGCGCGACCGGCACCGCGACGCGCGATGGCCACGTCTGGCTCGTCGCCGATACCGGCTCCGTCGATGCACGCGGCGCGCAGATCAGCGCACGCAATGCGGACGGTACGCCATCCGGCGTCGATGTCATCGGCAGGAACGTCGGAGTCGGCGGCGCGGACATCAGCGCCGGCTCGCTCAATATCACCACGGGCGAATTCACCGCCGATGCCGCGACGGCCGGCACCTTCACGTCGAGTCTGAATCGCGGTACGTCCGTCACCGTCAATGCCGACGGCACGGACGGCAGCGCGGGCGCAACCGGCAAGGGCGATATCGTCGTGCCAACGAATCTGCGCTGGAACGGTGCATCGTCGCTGACGCTCAACGCCGCGCACTCGGTGACGATCGCGCCCGGCGTCACCATCGCCAATGCGGGTTCCGGCTCGCTCAAGCTGTATGCGGACGCGAACGCGTTCAACAACGGCGGCAGCGTGACGAACCTCGGCACGATCGACTGGTCGCGCAGCAACGGCGCCGTCTCAGTCCTGTTCGACATGAACGGCGTCAATACACCGGGGAACGTGCGCGTCAATCCATCGTGGAGCGCCGCGCCGTTCAGCGGGCTCGTCACGCAGTACACCGCTTATCGGCTCGTCAATTCGATCGCGGACCTGCGCGCGGTCAAGAACGATCTTTCCGGCACCTACGCGCTCGGCACGAGCCTCGGACTCTTCGGCGCGACGGGTCTCGGCGGCATCGGCACGGCGGCGACGCCGTTCACCGGACAGTTCGACGGCATGGGTCATCTGCCCGTGGGCCTCAGTCTCGGCGCCGGCGAGACCGGCCTGTTCGGCGTGGTCGGCGCGAGCGGCATCCTGCGCAACTTCGTGCTCGCGGGAACCACGGCCACGGCTTCGGGCGCACCGGTCGGCATGCTCGTCGGCACGAACCGCGGCTATCTCGTGAACGTTGGTGCATCGGGCGTCGTCACCGCAACTGGCGATGCGTCGACGGTAGCGGGCGGACTCGTCGGCGAGAACTTCGGACGCATCGAGCAATCGTGGTCCGGCGGGAACATCAGCGGCGGCAGCGCGGTCGGCGGGCTCGTGGGCCGCAACGACGGCTATATCGCCCGGTCCTACGCGCTCGGGTCCGCGACGGCCAGCGGACAAGGCGCGCTCGGCGGCCTCGTCGGCATCAATAACGGCAGGATCGTGCAGTCGTATGCGCAGGAATCGCTGACCGGCAACGGGGCCGTTGGCGGGCTCGTGGGCGGCAATGCAGACGGCATCTACGAGTCCTATGGCATGTCGACGCTCACCGTCGGCGCGGGCGCGCGGGCGGGCGGCATCGTGGGCGGAAACCGCGGCTTGATTGCTCCGAACGTGTTCTGGAACAAGGAGTCAGCGGGTGTGGCCTCGGCCGTCGGTCGCGGCGCGGGAACGCCGGCTTCGAGCGGACTGACCGACGCGCAAATGGGCGATCCGGCGAGCTTCGGTCCGACCTGGGACTTCAGCGCGACAGGTGCGTGGGCCATGCCGGTGGGATCGTTGTCGCCGTCGTTGCGGTGGCTCTACGGGTCGTGACTATCCGCTGACTGCATCTGCGTTTCCGATGCCCGGCCCGCCAGCGATGGCGGGCTTTTTTTCGCCTATAGCGCCTCGATGCTAGCCCGATTCAATCCGGTCAAATCCGGATTCGATATTCGCCCGAACGTGAGTTTCACAAAAGATTCTGCACCCGTTTCGCAAGATGGCATGAAGCCGGATTACGCCTCGAAAAACATATGGATGAATGCGCCTAATCGATGTTTCTGAACGGCGAATTAACCATAATCAACCTAAGGTTAATCTTTCACCGTTCACACGTTCGATAAAACATTCATTTATGCGACGAATATTACGGCAAGATAACACGTAACTTATTCCGCTATTCGTATGAATAGATAGTTCAAAAACGCCGGTTCTTAGCGACCTTCCGCATCAGATGCAAGAGCAAATGCGGCTTGTGTCCTTATTTGTATGCGCAGAAACGCAGGAATTGCCACGCAAACGTTCACTGTTACATACCGTTACGGCCTTTTTCATACGGTAAGAAATAACGAGCGGGTACCATTGCTTTCGTCCGGTCAGTAAAAAGCGACTGAGAAACGCGCCTGCTTTGTCTGTGGCGCACTGGTTGATCGCCTGTCTATTCCCTTCAGGTTCGAATTGCGAGTGCTTTAAAAGCACTCAGGGAAGACCTTTTTTCGGCGGTCGGAATTGAACACGTTCATCCATTTTCAGAATGAGAAAAAACCATTTCATCGTCTATTCCGTCTTTGCAAGCTCGTTAATCCTTTCGGCATGTGGCGGCGGCGCGGACAGTCTGCCGTCGAGCGTCGCAAACAGCGCGAATGATCCCGCCGCGGTCGCCAAAGCCGGCACGCGGGCACCGTCGCCGAACGGCACGACAATCCCGTCCGGTACGTCGATCGTCGATTCTTCGAACGCGGTCTGGACCGTCACCAACGGCGTCATCTATCGCGCGGGTCAGAAGGCCGGCTTCTCGCAGGCCGTCATTCAACTGCTGTGGTACGGCGGCAAGATCTATCAGCAGAACGTGAACAAGCTGTGGTGGGTGTGGCAGAACAACACGTGGGCGACGTCGAGCGACCCGCGCACCGCCACCGCCGCGTCGGCTTCGGCTTCGACCGCAATCCCGTTCTTCGGCGTCAATGCCCACTACATCCAGGGCGGCGTCTATTCGTCGATTCCGCTCGCGACCCAGTCCGCGACGATGGTCGACCTCGGCCTCACCAGCGTGCGTCAGGACGTCTACAGCAACGCGCAGATCGATATCCTCGCCGACAAGGTCATGCCCAACGTCGGCTCGAAGGTCAACGTGATGCCGCTGGTGATTCCACATCCGTGGATGGACCCGACGCTGAACGGCCGCACGCCGACCGAAGCGTCGGCCTACACGTATGCCTATAACATGGCGGCTTACGCGGCAACGCGCTTCAAGGGCGTGCCCGTCGTGGAGTTCGGCAACGAATACGACATCGACGAGCACAACCAGCGCATCGCGAACGACGGCGTGAACGTCTCCGACTACGACAACAACACGTGGCCGATCTGGCGCGGCACAATGCGCGGCTCCTATGACGGCTGGCGCTCCGTCGACAAGTCCGGGCAGACGAAGATCATCAACACGGCGTCGACGGGCTTCCTGAATCTCGGCTGGTACAAGGGCATGCTGACCGGCACGCAGCCGGACGGCTCGACGGGCCATCCCAAGGTGCCGACGGACATCCTCCAGTTGCACTGGTACTCGGACGGTCTGGATCCGGTGAACACGTGGGGCAAGGACGGCACGAACTACAACGTCCTCAAGATCCTGCACGACGCGTACAACCTGCCGATCATGTTCACCGAAATCGGCATCAACGCGGACTTCTCGACGGCCAAGGCGCAGGCTTATATCTCGAAGACGATTCCGGAGCTTTACGCGGCGAGAAGCACGTACAACGTGATCGGCTTCAACTGGTACGAGCTGTATGACGATCCTAGCGGCGAGTTCGGCATCCTCACCAATGGCGGGTCGAACAAGGCGGTCTATTCGACGGTCAAGGCGGCGGTAGCGGCATCGAAGTAAGAGAAAAAGGCGGAACGCAGGCGCGTTCCGCCTTTTTTTATGTGCGCCGTGCTTATTTCGGCCGCAGCAGCACCTTGATCGAATCGAGCGAATTCGCCACTTCGATCGCATCGTCCCACTCTTCCAGCGTGAAGCCGTGCGTGACGATTCCCTTCGAAGTCACGAGACCGCGCGCGAGCAGATCGATCGCGATCGGATAGCAGTACGGTCCGAGATGCGCGCCGCGCACGTCGAGCTCCTTGCGATCGCCGATGATCGACCAGTCGACCGTCGTATCGCTGCCGAACACGGAAAATTCCACGAAGCGCCCGAGCTTGCGTATCAGTTCGAGCCCTTGCGTGACGCCCGCCGGCGAACCCGTCGTTTCGATATACACGTCGCAGCCGTATTGATCGGTGATCGCGCGGATGGCTTCGAGCGCGTTGTCCGTCTTTGGATTGATCGTGATATCCGCGCCGTATTCGCGGGCGAGTTCGAGACGCTCGTCGACGAGATCGATCACGACGAGCTTCTTCGGCGTCTTCAGATGTGCGACCTGCACCATCATCAGGCCGAGCGGTCCCGCGCCCGCAATCACGACGACATCGCTCAACTGAATGTCACCGCGATTCACCGTATGGATGGCGCATGCCAGCGGTTCGATGATCGCGGCGTCTTCGAGCGAGATGCCATCGGGAATCTTGTGAACGATCGCGGTGGGCGGAAAGCGCATGTATTCCGCCATGCCGCCGTCCGCGACTTCGCGCTGAAAGCCGAAGATGTTGTGCACTTCGCACATCCAGTACTGCCCCGATCTGCAATAGCGGCACTTCGCACAAGGCACGATCTGCTCCGCGATCACGCGATCGCCCTTCTGCACGCCGAAATGCTCCGCCGCGCCGTCGCCGAGTTCCTCGACGTAACCGAAGAATTCATGCCCCGGGATGACCGGCGCTTTAACCCACGGATTCGGCCCGCCCCAGAACATCTTCGCGCCCGACCAGCACTTGCAGTCGCTCGCGCAGATGCCGCATGCGGCGATGCGAATCACCAGCTCGTTCGGCCCGGCACGCGGGCGCTGCACGCGCTCGACGCGATAGTCCTTGGGCGCGCGGCAGACGATGGCCGTCATCTGCGCGTTGTCGGTGTTCTCCATGATCGCGTCTCCCGGTCGTTATCGCGTCATTCCATGACGATCTGCACTTTCACATCCGTCGGCACGCCGCTCGCCGCTTCCTCGAAGGCCTTGATGCCTTCGGCGAAGGGGAACGTGCGCGAGATGAAAGGCTTGACATCCAGCTTGCCGGATGCGATCAACTGGATCGCACGCGGAAAGATATTGGCGTAGCGGAACACGGATTCGATACGCGCTTCCTTGATCTGCACCGCGACGACATCGAGCGGAACCGGGCGTTGCGGCATGCCGACGAGCACGAGACATCCGCCGGGACACAGCAAGTCGACGATGCCTTCGAACGCCTTTTCGTTACCGCTCGCTTCGAACACGATGTTCGCGCCCCAGCCGTCCGTCAGTTCCGCGATGACGTCCTGCACGCGCTGCTCGCGAATGTTCACTGCGGTGACGCCCTGCACCGCGCCGATCAGATCGAGCTTTTCCTGCACGAGATCGCAGACGATCGCCCGGCTGCATCCGCCCGCGAGCGCGGACAGCGCGCACATCATGCCGATGGTGCCCGCGCCCAGCACGACGGCGACATCGCCCGGCTGAATGGCCGCTTTCTTCGCCGCCTGCAAGCCGATGGACAGCGGCTCGACGATTGCGCCTTCCGCGAAGCTCACGTTGTCGGGCAGCTTGTAGGTGAACGCGGCCGGATGCACGACGAACGGCGCGAGGCAGCCATGCACCGGCGGCGTCGCCCAGAAGCGCACTTTCGGATCGAGGTTATACATGCCTTCACGCGATGCACGCGATTGCATGTCCGGCACGCCCGGCTCCATGCACACGCGGTCGCCCGCTTTCAGATGCGTTACTTCCTCGCCCGTTTCGACGACGGTGCCCGATGCTTCGTGCCCGAGCACCATCGGCTCGTTGACCACGAATGGCCCAATGCGTCCATGCTGGTAATAGTGAACGTCGCTGCCGCAAATGCCGACCGTATGGATGCGTATCCGCACATCGTGCGGACCCACGACCTGCGGCAAGCTGAACGGACGCAAGCTGATGCGCCGTGCTTCTTCGAGAACCAGTGCTTCCATCGTCGTTCCTTCGCGTTTGAATGAGGAATCCGTATCATCCCGCCTGAAAGCCGCCATCGACTGCGAGGCTCACGCCGCTTACCATGCTCGAATCGTCGCTCAGCAAGTAAGCAATGGTGCGTGCGACCTCGACCGGCTGCACGAAGCGATTCATCGGGATGCGCGCGAGCATCGGGCCGGATTTCGCGGGATCGCTCCACGCTTTCTCGGCCATGGGCGTCATCGTGACCACAGGGTTGACCGCGTTCACGCGTATGCCATGTGGACCAAGCTCGACGGCCATCACGCGCGTCATCGCATCGAGCGCGCCCTTCGATGCGCAATACGATGCATGCAGCGGCAAGCCGACCGCCGCCGATATGCTCGACACGTTGACGATCGCCCCGCCCTTGCCGCGCTCGATCATGCTTTTCGCGCACGCCTGAGCGACGACCATCGCGGCGCGCACATTGACGTTCATCGTGAGATCGAAGGCATCGGCGGTGGTGTCGAGAAACGGCTGCAGCTCGACGAGGCCCGCACAATTGACCAGCAGGTCGACCGGCTGCGCGGCGCGGGCGGCTTCGCGTGCGGCGCCGGCATCGGCGAGATCGACTGCGATCGTCTCGCAGCCCGTTTCGTTCGCCAGCATGGCGAGATCGTCCGCGCTGCGGCTCAATGCGATGACACGCGCGCCTCGTTCGATCAGCAGATGCACCGTCGCATGACCGATGCCCTTGCCCGCACCCGTTACAAGCACGGTCTTGCCTTCGAATGCACGATTCCGGTCGATAGTGGTCATGTCTCGATCAAGGCTCTTCACATAGGCGTCGGGCGGTGTCTTCATCGGTGACGAGCACCGACGGATAGCGGCCCCGCAACGCGGCACGTGTCACATGAAACTTCTTCGGTCCGCCGCTCACGAGTATCACGCGACGTATCTTGCGCAAATCTTCGAGCGTGATCGCGACCGTGCGTCGATTCAACGGATGATCGATCAGTTCGCCGTCTTCATCCATGAAATGTCCGAGCATGTCGCCCACCGCGCCCGCCTTTTCTAGCGTGCGCAATTGCTCGGGATTGTCGATGCCATACGTCACGACGAGCGATTCCGTCAGGTCGCCGCACGTCAGCAACGCAAGATCCGCATTGCGCGCAAGCTCGTAGGTTTCGCGCACCGTCCCTTCCTGCAGGATCACATCGCGCGCTTTCTGGCTGCTGACGTAGATCGGCGCGGCGAAGATATAACCATCGGCGCGGCAGATGTTCGCAAAGTCCGACACCAGATCGAACGTATTGATGCTCGGGCAATGCGACAGGCCGCCTTGCAGCGATACAGCCGACACCGCGCCATACGAGCGCTGCGGCATCGCACGCAGCACCGCGCGTATCGTGCGGCCCCAGCCGAGCCCGATGGTCAGTCCCGCGACGATCTGCTTCGCGAAGTAACTCGCCGCTCCTATGCCGAGCGCGGCGTTGTTCGCTTCGGTGTTCGCGCCGCTCGGCACGACCACCGCGCTTTCCAGCCCGAAGCGCCTGACCAGCGCTTCTTCGAGCGCCACGCATGGCGCGATCTTGCTGTTGATGGTGATCTGCACGAGGCCCGATTCGCGGCTCGCGGCCAGCAGCCGGTTCACTCGCACGCGATTGCTGCCGATGCGCTGGGCGATCTCCTGCTGCGTCAGATTGCCGACGTAGTAATGCCACGCGACGCGGGCCTGCAACTCCTCTTCCGAGTCGATCGATTCGTCCGTTACCGCGATGGCAATCGGCGGGGCTGTCTTGCTCATGTTCTCTGTGTAGTCGCAATGAAGGGCTGCGCGAGTCTACTTCACCGCGCCCATCGTGAGCCCTTGTACGAGCCGGCCCGATACGAGCAGCGCGAAGACCACCATCGGCAAGACGATCAGCGTGCCGGTCGCCATGATTTCGCCCCAGGGCAATTCATAGCCGCTCATGTAACTCGTCGCGGCAACGGGCGATGTGATGGCCTCCGTGCGTGTCAGCACGAGCGCATAGAGCAGATCGTTCCACGAGAAGATGAACGCGAAGATCGCGGACACGACGATGCCCGGCATCGCCAGCGGCAAGTTGATGCGCCAGAACACGCGCCACGGCGATGCGCCGTCGAGCCGCGCGGCTTCGTCCAGTTCGACGGGTATGTTACGGAACTGATCGGTGCATATCCACACGACGATCGGCAGCGAGAACGTCAGGTACAGCAGGATCAGCACGATATGCGTATCGACGATATCGAGCTTCGTCGCGATCAGAAAGAACGGCACCGCGAGCACGACCGGACTCACCATGCGGTTCGAGATGAACCAGAACCACAGGTCTTCCTTGCCCCGGAACTCGTAGCGTGCGAGTGCGTACGCGGCGGGCGTGCCGAGCAGGATGGCAAGCACGGTCGTCGAACTCGCGATGATGAGCGAATTGAGCAGGCTGCCCGCCACGTCATGTTCGAAGAGCGCGGCCGAATAGTGATGGAACGTCGGACTGAAGAGCCATTTCGGCGGATAGGCGAGCGCGTCGGACTGGCTCTTGAGGCTCGTCGTGACCATCCAGTAGAACGGAAACACCGACGAGAGAAACACGATCAGCAGGCCAATGAAATGCCATACGGTCGCGCGCCTGCGTGCTGCGCGCGCACGCTTGCCGCGTTGAGCGACGCCGCCGTTCGCGGCTTGATTAGCAGTGGTGCTCACGCGGCCTCCCGATAAACGAAGCGAATGTACAGTCGCGACAACACGATGGTCAGGATCAGCAGGATGATCGCTTGCGCCGATGCCATGCCCTGATCGAAGAGCCGGAAGCCGACGCGCTGGATATAGACACTGATGAACTCGGTCGCGGCGCCAGGGCCGCCGCGCGTCATCGTGAAGACGGCGTCGAACATCTTGAGCATGTCGGCGGAGCGGAGAATCAGGATCGCGGTCAGGCCCGGCAGCAGATAAGGCCGCTGCAAGTGCCACAAGATCATGCTCCACTTCGGCGTTTCGAGCCGCGCGGCTTCTTCGGCTTCCTTGGGCACCATGGAAAGACCGGCAAGCATGATGAGCGCGCAGAACGGCGTCCATTGCCAGATATCCATGATCATCACGGACACGAACGCCAGCGTGGGATCGGCAAGCCAGTCTTGCGGCGGGATGCCGAAAAGACCGGTCAGATAGTTCGCCACGCCGAACTGGCGATTGAAGATCAGCCGGCCGATCAGACCGACGACCGCATAAGTCGTGGCCATCGGAATGACGAGGCTCACGCGTGCGGCGGCACGCATGAACCGCAAGTCCATGCGATGCAGCATCAACGCGGCAAACAGACCGAGCGCGATTTCGATCGGCAGCGTAAGGCACAGGAACAGCGCGGTGCGGCCGAGCGCGCCCCAGAACGAGGGATCGGACAGCGTCGCGATGTAATTATCGACGCCGACGAACGGCGTGCCCGATGCGAGATCGGCCAGCTTGTATTGATGGAACGAGTTATAGAGCGCAAGCAGCAGCGGATAGATGCCGATGACCGCCAGCGCGAAGATCGCAGGAAACAGGAACCAGAAGGCCGGCGAGCGCGGCAGTATGCCGAAGCGGCGCGCGTGCTTGCGCGGCCTCCTTGGCTGTGTCGCGGATGCTACGGTGCCGTTCGCCATTGAATCGCCTCCGGTTCCTTAGATGACTGCGTTCTTCTCGCTTACTTCAGCAATGGCTTCTTGCCGTCGTAATAGCCTGCTTTCTTCAGGATGTCCTCGGTTTTCTGGCCGATGGTCTGCGCGCCCTCTTTGACCGTGACCTGACCGAGCATCATCTTGCTGCCCCATTCGCCGATGACTTCGGACACCGCAGGCCATTCAGGGAAGCGCGGACGATAATCCGGCACGCCGCCCTGCCACGACTCGACCATTGGCTTCACGAACGGATACTTGTCCTGCACGGCCGCATCCTTGTACACCGCCGTACGCGCCGGCACGCCGCCCGCTTCGAGATACGGCTTGGCCATCGCTTCGGAGGTGATCCACTGAATGAAGAGCCACGACGCGGCCTGCTTCTTAGCATTCGACTTCGCGTTGACCGCAAGCGAGAAGCCGCCGAGCGCGGGCTTGAGCCCCGCTGCGCCCCTCGGTTCGGTGGTGATCGCAAGACAGTTGCCGATCTTCGACTTGCTCGGGTCGGTGAGGGTCGGGTAGAACGCGGACCATTCGGTGATCATCGCGACCTGGCCTTGCGCGAGCGCGTTCACCGCTTCGGCGTGATCGAAGTCGACGATGCCCGGCGGCATGTACTTCATCAGCTTCTGCCGATATTCGAGTCCCGCCTGCGATTGCGGCGACATGAGGTTCGACTTGAACTTCGCATCGAGCAGCGAGCCGCCGTTGGGCCACAGCACGCGCATGAAGCTGTCCGCCGATTGCGTTTCGCCGCGCCGCGACTGAAGCGCGAATGCGAACTTGTCGCCCTTCGTGAGCTTCGGCGCATACGTGTTGAGCAGTTCGTCCCACGTCTTCGGGGGCGCGTCGAAACCCGCGTCCTTCAACATGCACTTGTTGTAGAACATGAGGCCCGAGTAATTATCGAACGGCAGGCCATACGTGACCTTGTCCCATGTGCCGAACGAATCGAGCAGGATCGGGAAGAAGCCCTGCAAATTCAGACTCGGGTCCGCGAGCTTGGGATCGTCGGTGAACTTCTTGATTGGCACGAGCCACTTGTTGCTCGCGAATTCGCCGATCCACACGACGTCGACGAGCACGATGTCCTGGTCCCCGCCGCCGACGAAGTTGAGCACTTCCTTCTCGCGGGTGTTCTCGTAGGGAATGACTTCCCAGCGCACCTTGATGCCCGTCTCTTTCTCGAACTGAGGAATCAGGGTTTGTGCGGCCTTGTATCCGGGGCGATCGAGAAATATAGCCTTGATGGTGGTGCCAGAGTACGGCTGCGCCGCTTCCTTGAGCGTCCAGGCTTGCGCACCGGATGCAGTGAACGCCGCGCTTGCCGCTAACAGCGCGACTGCCGCGATGTGCTTCAACGGACGGGACTGTATGCCCTGCGTGATGCGCTTTTTCATGCCTTGTCTCCTTTCTGTTTTCTCGAGCGGATACGTTCGTGTCGTGCGTCCTTCCCTGCGCAGCGGAGCGAAAAAGCACGGTAGGGAGCCGTGTCGTTTCACTTGTAATTTCGGTTTTACAATTGTATATTTGGGCCCGAACAGGTTGTCAAGAACAATGTGAGTCAAGGCATTCGATGCTGCACTGCGATACTTCCTACACAGTGCGGCGATGAAACCGGCTTAGATGGAGACACGCATGAGCGCAGTCCATTTGCAGCAGATTCGCAAGGCCTTTGCGGGCACCGAAGTGTTGAAGGGCGTCGATATCGAAGTGGCCGACCGCGAGTTCATGGTCTTCGTCGGGCCATCGGGATGCGGCAAGTCCACTCTGCTTCGCAGCATTGCCGGACTCGAGCAGTCTGATTCGGGACAAGTGCTGATCGGCGGCGAAGACGTGACGGATCTCGAGCCTTCGCAACGCGGCGTCGCGATGGTGTTCCAGTCGTATGCGCTCTATCCGCACATGTCGGTGTACGAGAACATCGCGTTCGGCCTGCGCATGCTGAAGTTGCCCGAAGCGCAGATCAAGGAGCGCGTCAATCGCGCGGCGGAGATACTGCAGATCGGCCAATTGCTCGAAAGGCGTCCTCGCGCGCTGTCGGGCGGGCAGCGGCAACGCGTGGCCATCGGGCGATCAATCGTTCGGGAACCGAAGGTCTTCCTGTTCGACGAACCGCTATCCAATCTCGATGCAGCGTTGCGCGTGCAGATGCGTCTCGAGCTCATCAAGCTGCACAAGCAGCTCAACGCGACGATGATTTACGTCACGCACGATCAGACCGAAGCCATGACCATGGCCGACCGCATCGTCGTGTTGAATCATGGGCGTGTGGAGCAGATCGGTTCGCCGCTGGAATTGTATCGGACGCCTCATAATCGTTTCGTCGCGGGCTTTATCGGCTCGCCAAAGATGAACTTCATCGATGTCCGCGTGCTGCGTGTCGATGCCACGGGCGTGACCATTGAACTGCCCGGAGGCGAACCGTTGACGCTGCCGTTTGCTGCGGCGTCGATCAAGCCGGGAGAAAGCCTTACGCTCGGAATACGCCCTGAGCATTTCATCGAGTCGGGCAGCGGGGATATCGACAGCGGTCTGACTGGCGAGGTCATGGTCATCGAGCATCTGGGCGGAGAAACGCTTCTGCATATCCGCTTGCCGAACGATCTCGTGATCAACGTGAAGGGTTCGGGGGAGTCGACGGCGGTCGATGGTCAACGGCTGAACGTCGGGTTCAGCATCCGGCACGTGCACTTGTTCCGCGAAGATGGCAGCGCGCTCGAAAGGATGCGGCCGGTCGCGGAGGCGGCTATCGTCTGACCGAAAGGGCGGGCGACGCATTAGTCCGTATTACAAAACATCGCAGAAACTGCAGCGTTTGCTACAAACGGTGTTTCGTACGATCGTTCGCCGGAGCCGTCAGTGTTACCGGCGACGACGCCTAATGCTCCCACCTTTACGCTCGGCGGCGGTTGCTCGTTACGCAACAATGCCCTGCAATCATGCATGCCTAAGGGTTTTCCCCCGACCAATGGCGCTTTTGCCCGATCAATGCTGAAACGGGCATGAGTCATGCAATTAAGCGCCTGATCCAATCAACGGGCGGCACAGCATGGACGCAACAACACTTCGCTCGCGGCTTTCGAACGCCGCACCGGCTACCGGTCACGCGCTGAAGTGCCGGGTGCTTCAGGGTTTGAGAACCGGTGAGTTTTGCGTCGCGTATCAGGGCATCTACCGGGTCGATAACAGCGAGCTCGCGCAGATGGAAGCGCTCATCCGTTGGCGTCATCCGGAGTTCGGCGTGTTGTTGCCAGGAAGTTTCTATGAGGTGCTCGAAGATGAAGAAGTCATCGTCGAGTTGACGGACTTCGTGATGAACACCGTATCGCGCGATATCGCGGCGCTGCAGGCGAAGGGCGTGTGTTATCCGGTGGCCATCAACGTCCCGCCTTCGCTTGCATCGTTAGATGAGTTCAGCGATCGGCTTCAAACCGTTTGCGATGCGCATGGCATTCCGCCTGACCTGATCGAAATCGAACTCTCGGAGAGCCAGGATCTTGCTCGCTTCCCTTGCATGTCGAGGGTGGTGCAACGGCTGCGCGATTGTGGCGTGAACGTGGCGATGGACGATTTCGGCACGGGCTTCGCCTGTCTTGCGGCGCTTGGGCCGATCGACTTTGGGACCGTGAAGATCGCGAAGGAACTGCTGTTGGAAGCGCCGCGTTGTCCGAACGCACGAACAGTGTTTTCGTCGGTGCTTGCCTTGCTGACGCGGCTCAACGTCAAGATTGTCGTCGAGGGTGTAGAGACACTCGCGCAGGCGCAGTGGCTCGGGCAATGGCCGCATGTGCTTGCGCAGGGCTTCTATCTTGCCCGGCCTGTGTTCGGGATGGACAACGTTCCGGGCGTGCAAGCATCGATGCCTCGTAGCGTCGTGACGGAGGTCCGGTTTGCGAACGCGGCTTGATGACGGCTTCGTGCGATGCGCTCACGGAAGGCGCATCGCGCGTTAGGCTTTGATCATGGAGCCGATGCCGGCGCGGGCTGGCCGGCCTTTTGCGCGTTGATGCGCTGCTGGGCGTTTTGCAGGTTGCGCGGATAGTCGGTCTGTTGGCCGGACGGGTTGTAGCCGTTCTTTTCGAGTTCGCTCAATTCGGCATTCTTCTTGGCTCGTGCAGCTTTGCGTTCGGCCTTCTTGATCTGCTTCGGCGTTGAGGCGGCGGAGTCTTGAGCGTGCGCGGGTGTCGCCGGTACGGTGATGAGCGCGGTCACCGACAAGGCGATGACAGCGAGCGGTGCAGTGCGGAAGGTGGGCATGTGGGGGCTCCGAAGACGTGGCAGTTGCGGATGCCAGAGCAAAAAATGATCCCATGCCCAACGAGTCGACTCGCCGTTATGCAGGCCGCGTGCGGCCCATCATATTGAGTCCGCGTCCGGCACCGTGCGGCATCTCCGCTCAAACCCCCACCGCCCCCTCTTCCAGCAACGCCTCGAACGCCTGCGCCGAAAGCGGCTTCGCCAACAAGAACCCCTGCATCTCATCACACATGAGATCGCGCAGCCGATCGCGCTGCGTCCCCGTCTCCACGCCTTCCGCGACCACGTCCATATCGAGCGAATGCGCGAGCGCAATAATCGCCGATACGATCGCGCGCCCTTCCTGCCCGTTCTCATCCAGCCCGTTCGTGAAGAACCGGTCGATCTTCAATTGCTTCGCACGAAAACGCTGCAAATAAGCGAGACTCGAATACCCCGTACCGAAATCGTCGATGGCAATCTCGAAGCCATTGTCCTGAAACGCGCGAATCATGTCGATGGTGCGCGGCGCGTCCTGCATCGCCACCGTCTCGGTGATCTCGAACATCAGCTGCTCGCTCGCCACGCCTTCCTCGCGCAGTATCGCCAGGATGCGAGCCACGAGATCCGCCTCGTTCATCTGCCGCGGCGACAGGTTGATCGCCACCTTCACCGGAGGACGTCCCGCGTCGCGCCATCGCACCATCTGCCGGCAGGTCTCGCGCACGACCCAATAGCCGATCTCGACGATCTGCCCCGAACGCTCTGCAATCGGAATGAACTCCATCGGCGTCAGCAAGCCGCTCTGCGGATGATCGAGCCGGATCAGCGCCTCCGCACCCGCAAGCTCGCCGCCGCCGCGAAACTTCGGCTGAAACAGCAGAAAGAAATAACCCGCGTCCAGCGCTTCGTGCAACGCCTGCTGGATCTTCAGCGTGCGCACCGCCGCTTCGTTCATGCTCGCCTCGAAGAAGCGATACGTGCTGCGCCCGCCGCGCTTCGCCTCGTACATCGCGACATCCGCATGCTTGAGCAGCGCTTCGACGCTCTCGCCATCGTCGGGGAAGAGCGCAATGCCGATGCTCGGCATCACCTGCAACGGATGCTCGCCGATCACGAGTCCCTTCCTCATCGTATCGAGGATGCGTTCGGCGAGCCGCTCCGCGTCGCCATGCGCTTTCATGTTCTCCAGCAGCACGACGAACTCGTCGCCGCCGAGCCGCGCGACCGTATCGCCGCCGCGCACGCATTGCAGCAGGCGTCGCGCGAACGCCTTCAGCACTTCGTCGCCGGTCGAGTGGCCGAGCGAATCGTTGATGGTCTTGAAGCCGTCGAGGTCCATGAAAAGAATCGCGAAGCGCGTGCCGCCGTGCGTCGCGTGGCGCACCGCCAGCTCGATGCGCTCGGTCATCGTGCGGCGGTTCGGCAAATCCGTGAGCGTGTCGAACGTCGCCATGTGGACGATCTGTCCGTGCAGCTTCGTCACGGAGCCGGCAAGCATCGCGTTATGCGCGTCGAAACGCGACAGCACGAGCGTGATGACGAGGATCGTCAGCGTGAAGAGCGTGACGGTCGTGCCGAGCCAGTGAACGTCGACATCGTTGGCCGCGGCGCAAACCGCGCCGAGCGGAAAGTTCGCGGCGGCATTGCCCGTGTAGTGCATGCCGGTGATCGCGATGCCCATCACGAGCGCCGATGCAACGCGCTTGATGATCAAGTTCGACTGGCTCGCGTCGGACAGCGCGCGTGCAATCCACAGCGCCGCGCCGGATGCCGTCACCGCAATCGCAATCGACGCTGCGAACAGCGCGGGATCGTAGACGATGGCGGGCTGCATGCGCATCGCGGCATCGCCCATGTAGTGCATCGTCGCGATGCCCGCGCCCATCAGCACGCTGCTGACGACGAGCCGCGCGATGGTGAGCCGCGCGCCGTTGATGACCGAGAGCGCAAAGAACGAGACGAGTATCGCCACGCCGAGTGACGCCGCCGTGATGCTCAGGTCATAGCCGAGCGGGATCGGCAGCGCGAAGGCGAGTACGCCGATGAAATGCATCGACCAGATGCCGGTGCCCATCGATGCCGCGCCGCCCGCGAGCCACACGTAGCGCATGCGCGAGCGGGACAGCGCCGCGATGCGGCCGGAGATGTCGAGCGCCGTGAACGAGGCGAGCGTCGCCACCACGAGCGACGCCGCGACAAGCCAGAAGTTGTAAGTGCCGTGCATAGGGTGCCGGGTTCAAGATGCTTGTTTGCGTCTGCGTCTTATCGGCGCGCGCCCCGGCATTCTTGAATCCGCTCAACTCTTGGCGGGCATCCATCCTTGCGCCGCCCCGCTTTTACCGATCTGCACTGCGATTGCATCGCCAAGGCGCTTTTCATCGGAAGAAACGCCTGCCCGCTTCGTTTCCGACACCCCATGCAGTCCGCCCGATACCGCCAGCGAACTCATCGCATGGCCCGCCGCCGCGCCGACGCCCGCCATCTCGGCGACGCCCGGCGCGTGGCCGCTGTCCGCGCTCGCGTCGAACTGCTCGACGATTTGCGGCACGCCGTGCGCCGGCTTATAGAGGAGCTGCACCGTCGCGCCGACCTTGCTTTCGCCCGCGCCGAGGCCGATCAGCACGCGGCGGCGGCGGTTGCCGGCGTCGATCTTGTCGATGCTGCCCGCGACGACCAGAACGCTCCGATCGTCCGGCGGCGGGACATCAGCGCGGATCGCGGGCAAGCCCATCGACTGCAGCTTGGCGACGATTTCGTTGGCGACCGCCTCGCGTGCTTCGACCGCTTCCTGCGATTGCTGCTGTGCGGGCGAAGCGCCGGACATCGAGGCCTTAAGCTTCGATGCAATACCGTGATCGTCGAGCGTGACGTCGCCTGCGCTGCTGTCGAACGCGTAGACGTAGATTGCGTCAGGACGCGTCGCGGGCGCCGCGGCAACGGTCGTCGGATTCGGATATTGGCCGGCTTGCGCGCAGCCGGCGAACAACGCGCTGCTGGTCATCACGCCCGCGATCACGACGCGGCGCGCATGCTTGAGGATGGAATTGAGCGAGGAAGAACGGATCGGCTTGGACATGGTGGCGGCTCGGCTTGATGAATCGTTGGCTGGGTGGTTCGCTTCAGACGCAACTATGGACGAGGCCCGCCGCCTGGGCCATCGAACATTTATGTCGCGAAGTTTCATCGACCGGAAGAGCCCGCCGCGCGGCGCTTCAGCGCGATTGCGCGGACGTCGCTACCATGCACCGGATACACGAACCGCCACCAACCACGGAGTCAGGAATGGACCTCAAGCTCGGCAGCAAACTCGCATTCGTTTCGGGATCGACGAAAGGAATCGGCCATGCCATCGCGGTGGGCCTCGCGCGTGAAGGGGCGCGCGTGATCGTCAATGGACGCTCCCAGTCATCCGTCGATGCCGCGCTCGACAAGCTGCGACAGGCCGTGCCGACTGCGCAAGTGGAAGGCTTCGCCGGCGATGTCTCGGACGCCGCGCAAGTCGACGCGCTGGTGCAACGCTTCCCCGACGTCGATATTCTCGTGAACAATATGGGCATCTTCGAACCGAAGCCGTTCGAAGACATCTCCGACGACGACTGGCTGCGCTTTTTCAACGCAAACGTGATGTCGGGCGTCCGGCTGTCGCGTGCCTATCTGCCGAAGATGAAGGCGAAGAACTGGGGCCGCGTCGTGTTCATCAGCAGCGAGAGCGGCATTCAGATTCCTGTCGAAATGATTCACTACGGACTGACCAAGACCGCGCAACTCGCGCTCTCGCGTGGCCTCGCCGAAACCTGCGCCGGCACGGGCGTGACCGTCAACGCAGTGCTGCCCGGCCCGACGAGTTCGGAAGGCGTGACCGAGTTCGTCGGCAAGCTTTCGGGCGGCAAGAGCTTCGAGGAAGCGGAGAAGTCGTTCTTCGCGGAGGCGCGGCCAAGCTCGCTGCTCAAGCGCTTCATTGAACCGGAAGAGATCGCGAGCATGGTCGTGTATGTGTGCTCGGAGTTGTCATCGGCGACGAATGGCGCGGCGCTGCGCGCGGACGGCGGGGTCGTGCGCGCGGCCTTCTAGCGCGTGCCCGGGCCCGCGCTCAACGCGTGGGCCTTGGCGAGGGCATCGGTGATATCGGCGACGGTCTTTTCGCGCGCCGTTTCGTCCTGCTGCCTGAGCGCGTATGACGGGTGATACGTCGCGACGATCAGCTTGTCGCCGAACGGCAACACGCGTCCGACGTGCTCGCGCAAGGTCGCGCGCTTGCCGAGCAGCGCGGTGAGCGCCGTCGCGCCCAGCGTGACGATGACGCGCGCATCGGTATCGTTCAGTTCGCGTTCCAGCCAGTACGAACACGCTTCGACTTCCTGCTGCGCGGGCGTCTTGTGCAGACGACGCTTGCCGCGCGGCTCCCACTTGAAATGCTTCACCGCGTTGGTCAGATACACCTGTTCGCGCGGCACACCGGCGCGGCGCATCGCGTCGTCGAGCAATTGTCCGGCCGGTCCGACGAACGGCTCGCCCTTCAGGTCTTCCTGATCGCCGGGCTGTTCGCCGAGCAGCATGATGCGCGCATCCGGCGGCCCCGCGCCGTGCACGGCCTGCGTCGCGTTGCGCCAGAGATCGCAGCGGCGGCAGGTATCGAGCGAGGTGGGCGCGTCGCGTTCCGGCTGTGCATCTTCCGCCTCGACCTGCACCGTCTTGCCGCCGAGCGCGCCGACCGTCCTCGCCTGCGCGACGCGCCGCGCGCCGCCACGTGCATCGCTCAGCATCTGCGGGATCAGCGCGCCTTCGGGCAAGCCCTTCCAGAACCGCACCGGCATGTGCTGTTCGAGCGCGGATTCATTGAGGCGCGCCGGATTGAAGATGCTGCGGTAGTAAGTCATCCAGAGGTCTTCGGCGGCGTCGGGCGTATCCGTCGCATGGTCGGACGCCAGCGCGCGGCGGCGCTCGATCTGCAGGCGCTCGCCATTCCACATCGCCGCGCCGTCGGGCGTCGTGATGAGCCACGTCGAGCGGCCCATGCGCGCCGCGAAGTGATCCGCGCCCCACGCGAGGACATCATGATCCGGCTCGTACCACGCGACGTATTCGGGCGGGCCGAGCGACGCGTCGCGCTGACGGAAACGCACATAGGCGATCATGTCGTGCTGCGCGCGCCGCACCGCCTTCGCCATCTTGTAGAGGCGCGCGCCGTCTTCGTCGGCGGGAGAAGCGACCGAGCGATCGCCGTGGGTCCATCGCCATAACACGCGATACAGAAAGCCCCAGCGATGCGCGTCGCGGAAATGCGCGGCGTCTTTCAGCAGCGCAGCGAGTTCGCGCGAGACGCGCACCTGTTGCGGATCGCGCGAAGGCGCGGCGGCATCGGCGTTCGCTTCGAACAAGGCGGGAGCTTCGAACAATGCGGGAGCTTCGCTCTGGCGCGTGCGCCAGTCGATCGCTTCGGGCGCGAGTCCCAGCGACAGCGCGTTCAGCGCCGCGCTGCGCCAGGCGTCGAAATCGTCGTCGATGGTGATGGCCTGCATTTGCACGCTAGAGAAGCGACAACTGCACCGGCTGCGTCGCGAGCGCCCGCCGCAAATTCTCCGACGATGCCTCGACGAGCGGCGGCCGATAATCTTCGGTGACCACGAACGGCTTCACCTTGTCCATGCTGCAGCGAAGGCGCACGAGGTCGTGGTAGCGCACGCGCCGCGTCCGGCGCAATTCGACGATGCGCTTCGCGTTGCGCATGCCGATGCCCGGCACCCGCGCGATCATGCGCGCGGGCGCGGCGTTCAGATCGACCGGAAAGCGCTCGCGATGAGCAAGCGCCCAAGCAAGCTTCGGATCGACATCGAGCGGCAGGTTGCCGGCATCGCCGAGAAGTTCGGCTGCATTGAAGCCATAACCGCGCATCAGAAAGTCCGCCTGATACAGCCGATGCTCCCGCAACAGCGGCGGCGCTTTTGACGGCACGCCGGTCGGGCTGTCCGGAATCGGACTGAACGCGGAATAGTAGACGCGCTTCAGTTGATAAGAACCGTACAGCGTTTCGGCGGTGCCGAGGATGGTGCGGTCATCCGTTTCGTCGGCGCCGACGATCATCTGCGTGCTCTGCCCCGCCGGCGCGAAACGTGGCGCGCGTGGCTCCGCTTCGGATTCTTCTCGCGCCACGCGGATGTTGCCCATCGCGAGCTTGATGGTTCGCCCGCTTTTCTCCGGCGCAAGACGTTCGAGGCTGATCTCGGTCGGTAGCTCGATATTCACGCTCAGCCGGTCCGCATACCGTCCCGCCTGCGCGATGATTTCCGGATCGGCATCCGGTATGGTTTTCAGATGGATGTAGCCGCGAAACTGATGCTTCTCGCGCAACGTCTTGGCGACGAGAACGAGTTGCTCCATCGTGTAATTAGACGAGCGAATGACGCCGGAACTGAGAAACAGGCCGTCGATGTAATTGCGGCGATAGAAGTCCACCGTCAGCGTGACCACTTCCTCCGGCGTGAAGCGCGCGCGCGGCACGTTGCTCGACCGGCGATTGATGCAGTAGCGGCAGTCGTACAGGCAAAAGTTGGTCAGCAGAATCTTCAGCAAGGACACGCAGCGGCCATCCGGCGTGAAGCTATGGCAGATGCCCGAACCCGTGCTCGCGCCGAGGCCGTCCACGCCGCGCGACTCGCGTTTCGGCGCGCCGCCGCTCGCGCACGAGGCGTCGTACTTGGCGGCATCCGCGAGAATTTCGAGCTTTTCTGACAGTTCCATTTTGGCTATGATACTGTATGTTTATACAGTATGCTATCGGTGTCGTGCGAGGTCAAAGGGCGTTCTACTTCAACGGATCATGTCCCCAGTTCATCAGCGAATAACGCCAGTTCGTATGCTCGATATCGCCGTGCGGGCGCTGCGCCAAATGGCGCTTCACGTAGCCGGCCACTTTGCGCATGTGGGCGTAGTCGTCGGGCTGCAAGTCGCTCTTCTTTGCGCCAAGCAATTCGATGATGCGTCTGCCCGACTTGTGGCCCACAGACTCCGCATCGCCGTCTTTCTGGCCGACTGCGCGGGACTCTTCCGTCGCGAGCCATTTGTCGAGTTGATGCGCCGTCATGTTCACGAGCGTCCTGAACTCTTCGTAAGCGGCCTTGTCTTCTTCGTCCGTCGATTGTCCATGCGCGTTGGCTTTGGTCACGAGTTTGCTCCTGGTATCGCGTCATATCGATCGAGCAAACATCGCTCCTGTGACATCGCCTTGCCTCAACCGAGTTGATGACTTCATTAGCGGAGACTTCCCGAATGCGTTTCGACTACAAGAACTTCCATATCGACTGCACCGCCCGTCACGATGAAGACGGCAGCTTCTACGCGCACGCCCGAATCACGAGCGCGCCCAATGAATACACGCCCAATCTCGAAGTCCACGACTCCGGCGATCTCGACTCATTCGCCAATGAATGGGACGCCTTACATTGCGCGCGGGCATGGGCAATCGAATGGTGCGACGAGGCGCTCGCCTGACGCACTCTCGGCTTCCTCACGTGGTCGACCTAGGCGAGGCTTTCATCGCGCGGCACAGGGATTGCGGTATGTAAGCCGCGACGCCGCGCGGTCAACGCGAAGCGGCGCGCTTAAACCACCATCAAGGGAGGCACCATGAAGATCGCTAAGAAGAGTTTGCTCGTGTCCGCGCTAGTGTTGAGCTTGTCGGGCGCTGCGTTCGCGCAGGGCGCGGGCGGCGGTGCAGGCGGAGGAGCAGGCGGTGCGGGCGGCGGCACGGCGGGCGGCAACGGCGCGGGTCAGGGCGGCACTGGCATGAGCACGCCGAACGCGCATGGCACGACGGGCGCCACGTCCGGCGCATCGGGCTCGAGCACGATGGACTCATCGGGCGGCTCGAGCGGATCGACGGGCTCCAGCAGCCATATGAACAAGAAGAGCGGCTCGAGCAGCGGCAGCAAGACGAACTAACGCGCTTCGTCTGACGAGTGTGCAGGCCGCGTTCGATGCGCGGCCTTTTTGTTTCTGGCGTCCTCACGATAAGCGGTCGCAAGTCCTGGCCGATCCCTCCCAACGCATCCCTTCGACATAGGGATTTCGCGTCCTCTCCCGAATCCGTAACGTGTGCCTGCGCGATGTTTCTCGCGCTCGAAACAGCACCGTGGTCAATGCACCGCGTGCTCGTATTGTTCGCGCGTTTGCCCGGATTCATTCATCGCGCGACTTTGCCCTAACGCTGCAAGGAGTCCGCGAAATTCGTTTCCGGCTGCTTGAGCATTCGTTACAAGGAGCTGGAACATGAAGCCGAGCCTGAACCTGAAAGTCGTCGCGATGATGGCCGCCTGTGCAGTGACCGCGAGCGTCGGCAACGCGCGCGCCGAAGGCATGCCCCAGTCCGCGCAACAACTCGTGCAGACGATGCGCCCAATGCAGCCGCACAACGGCGCGCCGGAACGCGATGCGAACGTCAAGTCCGGCGCCGGCGACGACCGCGCCTATGGCGGTGCGACTGGCAACGCGGGCGTATCGGCGAGCGGACGCAGCGTCGAAAGTTGCGCATGGGCGCCCGCCTGCACTGTGTTCTTCGGGCACTGAAGCCCGCGCCGACGCCGCCGGCGCTAATCCGTCCGCGGCGTCAGTCTGAACGCGACGCTCGTCGCGTCGCCCGGTTCGAGCACGCCGCCGCCCTTCAGCGTGTGATCGACATCGAGGTTCACCCAGTCCGCCACGTTGCTCACCGGCTCCACGCACAACAGCGACGGAAAAGCCGCCGGCGCATAGATCACCATGAAGTCGAACGGCGCGTCGGCGTCGAGCGTCACGGCGCGATGCTCGTCCGGCCACGCGATCGACGCCGTGCGCGTCCAGCCCGCGAAGTTGTTGTCGAGATCGAATGCATCGGCGGACATGCCTTCGGGCGACGCCAGCGCGTCCACGCTCGGATGCGGCGCGATGTGCGTCGGCAGTGGATCGGGCGTCGTGTGCCACATCGACGAAACCCGCGCATGCACGCGCGTGTTCGCCGTGCGCGGAAAGTACGGATGATGGCCGATGCCGAACGGCATACGCCGATCGGACAGGTTGCGCAGCGACATCGTGACCGTCAGCGATGTCCCGTCCAGCGCGATGTCCTGCGCCGCCTCATACGCGAACGGCCAGTGATGCGCGGCTTCCATCGATGGCGCGTGACTGAGCGTGAGCCGCGCGCTCGCCTCCGATAACGCCTCGACGCGCCACGGCAGCCGCCACGCGTTGCCGTGCAGCGCGTGTGGAAACAGATTGCCGTCGCCGGACAAATCGACGAGCGCGCCGTCGAACGTAAAGCGCGCATCGCGGATGCGGTTGCAGTACGGCGCCAGCGGAAAGCTCGCCATGCCGAGTGGATTGCGCGCGGCGAGCGCATCGGGCGTGGCGGGACGCAGCCAGTGACGCTCGCCGTCCGCGTGCGCGTCGAAGAACGCTGCGATCGCCCCGCCGATATGCGGCGCAAGAATCACGCGCCGCGCGCCATGACGCAAGGTGATCAGCGCGTCGTCCGCGCTCTCGATGTGATCGGCGCTCAATATGCGAACTGCCGGTAGTTTTCGTCGAAGATGCGCGCGGTTTGCTCGACCACCGGGTTGTAGCGCAAGAGACGCTTTGCACGCGACGGCAAATCGGCGAACACGGCGCGCGGCACGTCGATATGCACTTCGGGCCGGAAATACCACGCGCGGCTATAACCGATCACGACCATTGGACGCGGTTCGTCAGTGAGATTCGGCGTGCCGCGATGCAGCCCGCGCACGTCGCGGATCATCACGTCGCCGAGGCGCATCGGCACGCGCTCGGGCGGAAAGCGGCCATCGGCGAGACCGGCGAGCGCTTCTTCTCGCGAGATGCGATGCGTGCCGCGCGTCGTTTCGAGCGAGCCGTTACGGTCGTCGACATCGACGAGCGGAAAGTTCACCGCAAGCTGGAACGACGGCGTTTCCGGCGCGTCGTCGAAGAGCGGCGGCGTGTCGCGATGCCAGTCCTGGAAGTCGGAGCCGCGCACCGGCGTATCGGTGGCGAGCTGGCACATCACCGGGTCCGGCCCGGCCACACGCTCGACAATGCCGACGATATCTTCATCGCAGAAGATAGCCGGGTCCGCGAATTCGCCCTCGAACGGCAAGGTCACGTAGTAGCGCCCCGGCCCGCGATTGCCGCTGGCCGATGCCTCGCGCGCCGCCTCGACATGCGGTGCGAAGAGCGGCGCGAACGCATCGCGCCATGTTGCGAGCTTCGCGCGGTCAAAGTGATCCTGCAGCAGTACGAAGCCATCTTTCTCGAACGCTCGAGCGAGCGCATCTCTCGTGCTTTCGTCATACCGGCCCATCGTCTCCTCCGTTGTTTCGGTCATCGTTCGATCGAAAACAGGATGGCATGCGTGCAATCGGGCCGTCAATATTATTAGTAATAGATCGGGAAAACCCCGTACTGGCTCACCATTTAGCTAGGGGCTTCCCGCGTTGTTCATCACTAATATTAGTGGTAAGTTTCATTCGCTCTATGACTTGCGTTGCCGCACGATGAAGAAAACCACGCCCCGCCGTCCGACGATGACCGACATCGCGAAGCTCACCGGAGTCTCGCAATCGACGGTATCGCTCGTGCTCAACAATGCGAGCGGCGCGAAGTTTTCGGACGCCACGCGCGACAAGGTATTGAAGGTTGCGCAGGAACTCGGCTATCGCATGACGCCGCGCGAATCGGCGAGCCTGGAAGCCATCGATACGCTCGGCGCCCAAAGCGAGCGCAATCTGATCGTGTATCTCGCCGACGAAATCTCGACGAGCCCGCATCCGGTCGTGAGCATCGACGGCGCGCGCGAAACCGCGTTCGCGCACGGCCGCATGCTCGCCGTCTATTCGACGCACGGCAACGCGGAGATCGAGCAGCGCGTGCTGGATTCGACGCTCGGCAATCCGAACGTCTTCGGCGTGATCTACGCGACGGTGTACACGCGCCGCGTCACGCTGCCCGCCTCGCTCGCGCAGGTGCCGACCGTTCTGCTCAACTGCTACACGAGCGAGGCGACCGTGTCGTCGGTGGTGCCGGCGGAAGTCGCGGGCGGGCACACGGCGACGGATCATCTGCTGGCGGCGGGGCATCGGCGAATCGGGTACATCAACGGCGAGCCGTGGCAGGACGCCGCGCGCGAACGCCTGAAGGGGTATCGCACCGCGCTCGCGACAGCGGATCTGCCGTTCGCGCCGGAACTCGTGCGCGAAGGCGACTGGAGTTCCGGCACGGGCTTCGAGCAGACGCTTTCGCTGATGCGCGAAGCCAATCCGCCGACCGCGATCTTCTGTGCGAACGACCTGATGGCGCTCGGCGCGATCGAGGCGCTCAAGCAAATCGGCCTGCGCGTGCCGGACGATGTATCCGTCGTCGGTTACGACGATCAGGAGATTGCCCGGCACACGCATCCACCGCTGACGACGGTCGTGCTGCCGAACTACGATCTCGGCCGCTGGGCCGTCGAAACGCTTCTGCAGGAGGAACACAATCGCGCGGCGGGCGCGCCGGTGCGCCGCCGCACCGTGAAGCTGGACGGTCCGCTGATCGAACGCGGATCGGTCAGGGTCGTCAATGAAGTCAGGCAACTCGCCATCCATCACAGTAACGATTGACGGCGCTGACCCGCCGCACATAACGATAAAAGCAGCAACAGCAAGCCACTCTCGCAGCAGATCGACCGGGCAACAACAAGCATCGGCATCACCACAAAGAGAAGCATCCTTATCGGAGGAAGACATGCTGTCGCTAGAGAAGCAATCACGCCCGGGCATGCGCCCGCTCGCCGCCGCACTGAGCGCCATCGCCGCGCTGACGCTTTGCGCAGGCTTCACCGCCGCGCACGCCGCCGACGACGCCCTGCCCAAGATTCCGAACAAGAAGCCGCTGCGCGTGGGCTTCGCGCAGACCGAGAGCAACAACCCGTGGCGGCTCGCCGAGACGAAGAGCTTCAAGGACATCGCCGCGAAGTGCGGCTGGCAGATGGTCATGACGGATGCGAACAGCTCCGCAGCGAAGCAGGTGTCGGATATCCAGAGCATGATCGCGCAGCGCGTCGACCTGCTCGTGTTCCCGCCGCGCGAAGAGAAGCCGCTCGTGCCGGTCGTCATGCAGGCGAAGAAGGCGGGCATTCCGGTGATTCTCGTCGACCGCAACATCGATCAGTCGATGGCGAAGGCCGGCCGCGACTACCTCACGTTCATCGGCTCGGATTTCATCGATCAGGGACACCGCGCCGCCGACTGGCTCGTGAAGGCGACCAACGGCAAGGCGACGATCATCGAACTCGAAGGCTCGACCGGCGCATCGGCGGCGAACGATCGCAAGAAGGGATTCGATGAAGTCATCGCGAAGAATCCGGGCATGAAGATCGTCGCTTCGCAAAGCGGTGACTTCGCTCGCGACAAGGGCCGCCAGGTCATGGAAACGCTGTTGCAGGCGCATCCCGACGTGACCGCCGTCTACGCGCACAACGACGAAATGGCGCTCGGTGCGATCGCCGCGATCAAGGCCGCCGGCAAGCAGCCGGGCAAGGACATCATCCTCGTGACAATCGACGGCACCAAGGGCGGACTCGAAGCCATCAAGGCGGGCGAGCTCGGCGCAAGCGTGCAGTCGAGCCCGTTCTTCGGGCCGCTCGCGTGCGATGTCGCGCAGAAGTATGCGAAGGGCGAGACCATTCCGCCGTGGGTGAAAGTCTCCGACCGCTTTTACGACAAGAGCAACGTCGATCAGAGCATGCAGTACGGGTATTGACGCAAGCGTGTGTGCGTTGCGGGCGCGCGTGCAGTCGTGCCCGCCTTTCTCAATGGACGGACAACACGCATGGCTCAGACTCCCCTACTCGACATGCAGGACATCGAAATCGCGTTCGGCGGCGTCGCGGCATTGAAGCGTGCGCGGCTCACCGTGGCGGCGGGCGAAGTGCACGCGCTCATCGGTCAGAACGGCGCGGGCAAGTCGACGCTCATCAAGATTCTGACGGGCGCGTATCGCAAGAGCGGCGGCACGATTCGCTTCGATGGCCGCGAAGCCGATTTCCGCACGCCGAAGGAAGCGCGCGAATCCGGCATCAGCACGATCTATCAGGAGATCAACCTCGTGCCGTTCCGCTCGGTCGCGGAGAACATCTTTCTCGGACGCGAGCCGCGCCGTTTCGGCCTGATCGACTGGAAGACGGTGCAGCGTCGCGCATCCGACCTGCTGGAATCGTTCGGATTGCATATCGATGTCAGAAAACCCGTACGCGACTATTCGACCGCGATTCAGCAAATGGTCGCACTGGCGCGCGCCGTGTCGTCGGATGCGAAGATGGTCATCATGGACGAATCGACGTCCTCGCTCGACGAACGCGAAGTCGAATTGCTGTTCACCGTGGTTCGCCGTCTGCGTGACGACGGACGCGCGGTGATCTTCGTGTCGCATCGGCTCGACGAACTGTACGCGCTGTGCGACCGCGTCACCGTGATGCGCGACGGCCAGACCGTCGCCGAAAGCACGATGCAGGAGATGGACAAGCTCAGGCTCGTCACGACGATGCTCGGCCGCACGCTCGCCGCCGTCGTTCACGAAGACAGCGCGGTGAAGCAGGCGAATCTCGAAAAGCGCGGCGCGGTCGCGCTGAGCGCGCAGTCGCTTGCGGCAGGCGCGAAAGTCGCGAACGTATCGCTCGACGTCCACGCGGGCGAAGCCGTCGGTCTCGCGGGGCTGCTCGGCTCGGGACGCACGGAAACGATGCGCCTGCTGTTCGGCGCGGACCGCCCGTCGCAAGGCACGCTCGCGGTCGGCGGCGATGACGTGTCGTTCCGTTCTCCGAAAGACGCCATCGCGCGCGGCATCGCGTATCTCACCGAGGACCGCAAGGCCGAAGGCATCGTCCCGGACCTTTCGGTGCGCGACAACCTCACGCTCGTCTGCCTGCCCGCGCTGACGAAACGCGGCATCGTCGATGTGGCGAAGCAGCGCGAAATCGTCGATGGCTTCATCGCGTCGCTCGGCATCAAGCTGCGTTCGCCGGACCAGCCGGTGCGCGAACTGTCGGGCGGCAATCAGCAGAAAGTGCTGCTCGCACGCTGGCTTGCGACTCACCCGCGCCTGCTGCTGCTCGACGAACCGACGCGCGGCATCGACGTCGGCGCGAAAGCGGATGTCGCGAAGATCGTGCGCGAGTTGCGCGACGCGGGGATGGCCGTGCTGTTATCGGCATCCGAACTGGAAGAGCTGACCGCCGTGGCCGACCGCGCGGTCGTGATCCGCGATGGCGAAACGGTCGCGCAACTCGATGGCGCGCAGATGACCGAGGCGTCGATCATGGATGCGATCGCCTACGGCTCGGGCGAGAAATCGACGCTGGCGCAAGCGAGCGCCGCGCAAGGAAACGAAGCATGATCGACAAGACGCAACCCGCCGCACCGCTCGCCGCCGACGCACAGGCCGCGCCGCCGAGAAAGAAGCGCGGCATCGCGATACAGCGCGAAATCGTCGTGCTCGTCGCGATGATCGTGTTCAACCTGATCTTCACGGACCATTTCTGGTCGCTGCAGACCTTCAACGTGAATCTCACGCAGGTGGTGACGATCGTGATCGTCGGCATCGGCATGACGCTCGTCGTCGCGACGGGCGGCATCGATCTGTCCGTGGGCGCTTCGATGGCGATTGCCGGCGCGCTCGCGCCGATGCTCTTCATGAACATCGACGGGCCGCTCGGCATTCTGCTCGCGTTCACGCTGCCGGTACTGGCCGCCGCGCTGTGCGGCGTGTTTAACGGACTGCTCGTGACGAGGCTTCATGTGCAGCCGATTGTCGCGACGCTCGTGCTGTTCATCGCGGGACGCGGCATCGCGCAGGTCGTCACCGACGGCAGCCTTCAGGCGTTCAACAATCCCGCGTTCCAGTGGATTGCGCTCGGCAAGGTCGCGGGCGTGCCGTTCCAGATTCTCCTGATGCTCGCGCTCGTCGCGATCTTCACGTGGATCGTGCGCAAGACGCTCTTCGGCAAATACCTGCTCGTCACCGGCGGCAACGAAGATGCGGCCTATCTGTGCGGCATTCCGACCGCCCGCGTGAAACTCGTCGCCTATACGCTCTGCGCGGCGCTCGCGGGCCTCGCGGGACTGATCTCGATCTCGGTGAATTCGTCTTCGGATGCGAACGTGGTCGGACTCGGCGTCGAACTCGATGCGATCGCGGCCGTGGCTGTCGGCGGCACCGCGCTGACGGGCGGCAAGGCGTTTATCACGGGCACGCTGATTGGCGCGCTCATCATTCAGCTATTGCGTTACACGCTGCTCGCGCACGGCATTCCGGATGCCGCCGCGCTCGTGCTCAAGGCCGCGATCATCATCGCCGCCGTCTACGTGCAGCGTCGCCGGGGCTCATGACATGAAGAAGAACCTTCCGATCCTGATTGCACTCGTGGCCTTGCTCGTGCTCGGCCTCGTGCGCTATGAGCATTTCGCGTCGGCGTACAACGTGACGTCCTTCTGGCGATACAACTCGATGTTCGCGCTGATCTCCATCGGCATGGCGTTCGTCATCATCACGGGCGGCATCGACTTGTCCGTGGGCGCGGTGGCCGCGCTGGCGAGCGTTGTTTCCGCGCTGGCGAGCCCGCACGGCGCGGTGGCGGGCGTGCTCGCCGGATCGTTCGCGGGGCTGGCCGTGGGCGTGCTGAACGGCATGGTCATCACGCATATGCGGATTCTGCCGTTCATCGTCACGCTCGCGACGAGTCTCGGCGCGCATGGCCTCGCGCTGTTGCTCGGTCATAACGATGCGGTGGCGATCTCATCCGACACGAACTTCGCCGCGTTCGGCCAGGGCGATTTCCTCGGCCTACCCGTACCGGGCATCGTGTCGCTGATCGCGGCAGTCGCCGGATGGATCGCGCTGCGCAGTTCGCGCTTCGGGCGGCATGCGCTCGCCATCGGCGGCAGCGAAGAGGCATCGCGGCTGATGGGGCTGAACGTGGATCGCACGCTCGTCGCGGTCTATGCGGTGAGCGGCCTGCTCGCGGGCATCGCCGGCGCGATTCTGGCCGCGCAATTCGGCGCGGGACAGCCGAACGAAGGCGTCGGCTGGGAGCTGTTCGCGATCTCGGCCGTCGTGCTCGGCGGCACGCGGCTGACGGGCGGCGAAGGCTCCATCGCGATGACGATTGCAGGCGTCGCGCTGCTCGGACTCGTGTTCAACCTGCTGAACTTCGAGAACGGCTTGGGCTATATCAGCTTGTCCGCGTACTGGCAGTCGGTGATTCGCGGCCTGTTCCTGTTGCTCGTGATCGTGTTGCAGGCGCGCGTGCTGAAACGCAGGGCGACGCCCGCCAAAATCGCGCATTGAACTGACATCGCGATTCCACGCATTCGGCATGTGCCTTGCTGGCTGCCTCTCGTTGCTGCATTCATCCCGCACGCATTACGGAGGCAATCACCATGTCAACCACCGTCGGCGATTTTCTGGTCGACCGCCTGTACGCCTGGGGCGTGCGCCGCATCTTCGGCTATCCCGGCGATGGCATCAACGGCGTGTTCGGCGCGCTCAATCGCGCGAACGGCAAGATCGAATTCATTCAGGCGCGGCATGAGGAGATGGCCGCATTCATGGCGTCCGCCCATGCGAAGTTCACGGGCGAACTCGGCGTGTGCATTGCCACTTCGGGACCGGGCGCTTCGCATCTGCTGACCGGTCTTTACGACGCCAGGCTCGATCACGTCCCGGTGCTCGCCATCGCGGGCCAGCAGGCGCGCGCCGCGCTCGGCGGACACTATCAGCAGGAACTCGATCTGTCGGCCATGTTCAAGGACGTCGCCGGCGCCTTCGTGCAGCAGGCGAGCGTGCCGTCGCAGATTCGGCATCTCGTCGATCGCGCGGTCCGCACGGCGCTCGGCGAACGCAGGGTCACGGCGCTGATCCTGCCGAACGATCTTCAGGATATGGACTACGAGCCGCCCGGCCGCAAGCATGGGACGGTGCATTCGGGCGTCGGTTATAACGCGCCGAAAATCGTCCCTTATGCCGACGATCTGCAACGCGCCGCCGATGTGCTCAACGCGGGCAAGAAGGTCGCGATCCTCGTCGGCGCGGGCGCGCTTCAGGCCACCGACGAAGTGATCGCCGTCGCCGAGAAGCTGGGCGCGGGCGTCGCGAAGGCGCTGCTCGGCAAGGCCGCGTTGCCCGACGATCTGCCTTTCGTCACCGGCTCAATCGGCCTGCTCGGCACCGAGCCCAGCTACAAGCTGATGACCGGCTGCGACACGCTGCTGATGATCGGCTCGGGCTTTCCGTATTCCGAGTTTCTGCCGAAGGAAGGCGCGGCGCGCGGCGTGCAGATCGACATCAAGGCGGACATGCTGTCGATCCGCTATCCGATGGAAGTCAACCTCGTCGGCGATAGCGCCGAAACCTTGCGCGCGCTGCTGCCGCTGCTCGAAGAGAAGACGGGCCGTGGGTGGCGCAAGGACATCGAAGGCTGGATGGAAGACTGGTGGAAAAAGCTCGAAAAGCGCGCGCTCGAACCGGCGCAAAGCGGCGTAAATCCGCAACGCACGGTATGGGAACTGTCGCCGCGTGTGCCGTCGAATGCGATCGTCACCAGCGATTCCGGTTCGTGCGCGAACTGGTATGCACGCGATCTCAAAGTGAAGCGCGGCATGATGTGCTCGCTGTCCGGCGGCCTGGCATCGATGGGCGCAGCGGTCCCTTATGCGATCGCCGCGAAGTTCGCGCATCCCGGGCGCCCGGTGATCGCGCTCGTCGGCGATGGCGCCATGCAGATGAGCAACATGGCCGAGCTCATCACGGTGTCGAAATACTGGAAGCAGTGGTCCGATCCGCGCTGGATCTGCATGGTGCTCAATAACGAAGACCTGAATCAGGTCACGTGGGAGCAGCGCGTGATGAACGGCGATCCGAAGTTCGAAGCGTCGCAGCAGATTCCGTCGGTGCCGTATCACCGTTTCGCGGAACTGATCGGCTTGCGCGGCTTCTATGTCGACGATGCCGAGCGCATGGCCGCGGTATGGGATGAAGCGCTCGCGTCGGATCGTCCTGTCGTGATCGAAGTGAAGACCGATCCGAACGTGCCGCCGCTGCCGCCGCACTTTACGCTGCAACAGGCGAGGGCGTTCGCGACGACGCTATTCGAAGGCGATCCCGATCAAGGCAACGTAATCGTCGATACCGCAAAGCAGGTGCTCGGCGCAGTGCTGCCGGGGCACAAGGACAAGTAACGCGACGGCGCGGCCTTCAGCGCGCGCCGTTGCCTCGCGACCGCCCGCCTGTGCCTTCCGCTTCGGTTTCGGTTTCGGCATCGGCATCGGCGGCAGCGACGTCACACGCCGGCGACGGTCCTTTTCCCGCGTTTGCACCGCCCTCGGCGGCCAGACGCAGATAAGCGGCGGCGAGCCTGCGCAGTTCTTCCTCGCTTGCATCCTCGATGCCGATCAGCTGATTGCTCGCCCTTCGGTGCGACGCGAGCAGTTCGTTCAGTTTCAGATGCAGCGCGACGCTGTCCTTGTTCTGGCTCTGCTGGATCAGGAACACCATCAGGAACGTGACGATCGTCGTGCCGGTATTGATGACGAGCTGCCAGCCGTCCGAGTAGTGAAAGATCGGCCCGGTGACGACCCATACGACGATGCTCGTCACCGCGAAGCCGAACGCATAAGGCGACCCGGCCCAGCGCGTGACGAGACTCGCGAAGCTGTCGAATGCCCGCATCACCGGGTTGGCCTTCGCATAGGCGGGGCTGGTGGTGTCGGGGATGGTGTCGAGTTGGTCGGTCGATGCCTGCTGTCTGGTTTGCATAAAGTTCTCCGTGCTCATAACTTTTGTCCAAGCAAGAAGCAATCCTTACACGTAACTTCCAGCAAGATTTCCCGCTTTTCGGAAAGAGTTGAGGTGCGCGGGTCACGATACTTGCTGTTGGCCGGAGTCCACCCGGATTCGCCGTGGCTGCCCCGCTTGCCGATGTCGGGAAACCGCGTGTTCCATGCGAAAATCGCGTGGCTCATTCACCTAGCCACATCCCCAGAACGTCGCTTTTGCGAGCCGTGCCGCCGCATCGACAAGACCAGCGAGGAGATTCAGCGTCGATGAAGTCCAATAACCTGATCCCGGATACGACAGCAGACGGCGTCGAACCGAGCTTCCTGCTCGGCGGCGGCGAGATGGGCGTGCTCATCCGTGGCTTCGATTGGACCCAGACCTCGCTCGGCGAACCGGCGCACTGGCCGCAAAGCCTCAAGACGGCCATCCGCATCATGCTGACCTCGCGCCAGCCCATCTGGATCGGCTGGGGCCGCGAGCTTCTGTTCTTTTATAACGACGCCTACAAGCCGATCATCGGCGGCAAGCATCCGCAGGCGCTCGGCCAGCCAACCTCCGTCGTGTGGCGCGAGATCTGGAACGACATCGGACCGCTGCTGGACACCGCGCTCGCGGGCGTCGAAGGCACGTTCGTCGAACAGAAACTGCTCATCATGGAGCGCAACGGCTTCCCGGAGGAAACGTACTACACGTTCTCCTACAGCCCGATTCCCGACGATCGCGGCGGCGCCGGCGGCATCATCTGCGCGAACAGCGACGATACGCAGCGCGTGCTCGGCGAACGCCAACTCCTCGTGCTGCGCGAACTCGCGACGTCCGCCGCCGATGCGCGCACCTGGCGCGAGGCCTGCGAACGTTCGATGAAGGCGCTCCGTGACGCCCCGCGCGACATGCCCTTCGCGCTGCTCTACGCAGCCGAGCCCGCGAACCAGACGGCGACGCTGGTCGGCGCGTGCGGCATCGCGCCGGGGCATCCCGCCGCGCCCGAAACGCTGCACGCGGGGCAGCCCGGCGCATGGCCCGTTCACGATGTCCTGCGCGACAACGAGGCGCGGCTCGTGACGAACCTGCAGGAGCACTTCGACGTTGCGTTGCCGAGCGGCGCATGGAACGCGGCGCCCACGCGCGCCTTGCTGCTGCCGATCGCGCCGACCGGCGATACCGGTCACGCGGGCGTGCTCGTGGTCGCGCTGAATCCGTATCGCCTGTTCGACGAGGGGTATCGCGCGTTCATGAATCTCGTCGCGGGACAGATCAGCGCGGCGATCGGCTACGCCCATGCCTACGACGAAGAACGCCGCCGCGCCGAAGCACTCGCGGAAATCGATCGCGCGAAGACGACGTTCTTCTCCAACATCAGCCACGAATTCCGCACGCCGCTCACGCTGATGCTCGGCCCGCTCGAAGAGATGCTTGCGAACCGCGAGCGCGTCGCGCCCGGCGAGGTGCGGCTCGTCGAGATGATGCATCGCAATGGCTTGCGGCTGCTGAAGCTCGTCAACGCGCTGCTGGACTTTTCGCGCATCGAGGCGGGCCGTATCGAGATGCATCGGCAGACGACGGACATCGCCGCGTTCACCGTCGAACTCGCGTCGCTGTTCCGCTCGGCCATTGAATCGGCCGGCGTCGAGTTGCGCATCGATGTTCCGCGTACGCCCATCCTCGCGGACATCGACCGCGACATGTGGGAAAAAGTCGTCATGAACCTGCTGTCGAACGCGTTCAAGTTCACGTTCGATGGCGCAATCGAAGTGTCGTTGCGCACGACCGCCGATCGCGAAATCGAGATGTGCGTGCGCGACACGGGCATCGGCATTCCGCAAGCCGAACTGGAACGCGTCTTCGAGCGCTTTCATCGTGTCGCGGGCGCGCCGGGGCGCTCGGTCGAAGGCAGCGGCATTGGCCTTGCGATGGTGCAGGAGCTGGTCAAGCTGCATGGCGGGCGCATCGGCGTCGAAAGCCGGCCCGGCGAAGGCGCGTGCTTCCGCGTCGCGTTGCCCGCCGCGCAGCAGGCGTCCGTTCCGCGCGAGTCCGCTGCGCGCGCCGAAGCGAGCAGCGGCGCACGTTCGTATGTGGATGCGGCGCTGCGCTGGAACCCCGATGCGTCCGACGACATCGTGGGTGCCATCAGCGATATCGGCGGTCTCGTTCCCGCGTTCGACGCGCCGCTCGCGCCTGCCGACGCGGCAACTGCATCGCCCGCGGCGACCGGCCGCGTGCTCGTCGTCGACGATAACGCCGACTTGCGCGACTACATGCGCCGCATGCTGGCCGCAGCGGGCCACGACGTCGCCGTCGCCGCCGATGGCGCCGCCGCGCTCGATGCCGCCCGCGCGCTGCGCCCCGACGTGATCGTGTCCGATGTGATGATGCCGCGCCTCGACGGCTTCGGCATGCTGCGCGCGCTGCGTGAGGACGAGACGCTGCGCGACACGCCGGTCGTGCTGCTGTCGGCGCGGGCGGGCGAGGAAGCGCGCGTCGGCGGCCTCGACGCCGGCGCCGACGATTACCTCACCAAACCGTTCTCCGCCCGCGAACTGCTTGCGCGCGTGGCGAGCAATCTGCGGCTCGCGCGGCTGCGGCGCGAGACCGAGCAGCGTCTGCGCGAGGAATCGCGCGTGCTGGAAGTGCTGAACCGCGTCGGCACGACGGTCGCGGGCGAACTCGATCTTGCGCGCGTCGTGCAAGTGGTGACCGACGCGGCCACCGAACTGACCGGCGCGGCGTTCGGTTCGTTCTTCTACAACGTGCTCGACAACGAAGGCGGCAGCTACACGCTCTACGCGCTCTCGGGCGTGCCGAAGGACACCTTCGCCAAGTTTCCGATGCCGCGCAACACGAGCGTGTTCGGGCCGACGTTTCGCGGCGAGGGCATCGTCCGTTCAGCCGATATCACCAAAGACCCGCGCTACGGCCACAACGCGCCGCATCACGGCATGCCGAAAGGCCATCTCGCGGTATGCAGCTATCTCGCCGCGCCGGTCATTTCGCGTACCGGCGAAGTGCTCGGCGGTCTGTTCTTCGGGCATCCCGAGCCGGACATCTTCGACGAGCGCGCCGAGCACATTCTCGGCGGCATCGCGGCGCAGGCGTCGATTGCCATCGACAATGCGCGGCTCTTTCAGGCGGCGCAGGATGAAATCGCCGAGCGCACCCGGGCGCAGGCCGCGCTGCGGGATCTGAACGAGACGCTCGAGCGGCGCGTGACCGAAGTCGTCGCGGACCGCGACCGGCTGTGGGAACTGAGCGAAGACTTGTTCGTGATCGCGAGCTTCGATGGCGCGCTGTTGCGCGTGAGTCCGTCGTGGTCGTCGGTGCTCGGGATGGACGGGCAGCGCCTGCACGCGCGCACGATGCTCGAACTGGTTCATCCCGACGACGCGTCCTCCGTCACGCTCGAAATCGACCGGCTGCGCGCAACTGGCGCGCCGGTGCGCTATGAATGCCGGCTCGCACGCATCGATGGCGGATGGCGCTGGATCGCGTGGACGCTGTCGCTCGATCCGCGCACGCGGCGCATTCACGGCGTGGGCCGCGACGTCACCGCCGACCGCGAAACCGCCGACGCGCTGCGTCAGGCCGAAGAAGCGCTGCGCATGGCGCAGAAGATGGAGGCCATCGGCAAGCTGACGGGCGGCGTCGCGCACGACTTCAACAACCTGCTGCAAGTGGTCGGCGGCAACCTGCAACTGCTCGCGAAAGACGTCGCGGGCCACGACAAGGCCGAGCAGCGCGTGCGCAGCGCGCTCGCGGGCGTGGCGCGCGGCGCGAATCTCGCCTCGCAACTGCTCGCGTTCGGACGACGCCAGCCGCTTGCGCCGAAGGTCGTCAATCTGGGACGCTTCGTGCGCGGCCTCGACGACATGTTCCGCCGCGCGCTCGGCGATGGCATCGAGATCGAGACGATCGTGTCGGGCGGCTTGTGGAACACGCTCGTCGATCCATTCCAAGTGGAGAACGCGCTGCTGAATCTCGCGATCAACGCCCGCGACGCGATGAACGGGCACGGCAAGCTGACCATCGAGGCGGGCAATGCATCGCTCGATGAAACCTACGCGATGCGCAACGCCGACGTGTTGCCCGGCCAGTACGTGATGGTCGCCGTCACCGATACCGGATCGGGCATGTCGCCCGAAGTGCAGGAACGCGCGTTCGAGCCGTTCTTCACGACCAAGCGCGAAGGACAAGGCACGGGTCTGGGACTGTCGATGGTGTACGGCTTCGTCAAGCAGTCGGGCGGGCACGTGAAGGTGTACAGCGAGGAAGGCCACGGCACGACGGTTCGCATCTACCTGCCGCGTGCGCGCGAGGAAGAAGACCTGGAAACGAACACGGAAGCGGGGCCGGCCAAGGGCGGCAGCGAAACCATTCTCGTCGTCGAGGACGATGAGGAAGTGCGCGCGACCGTCGTCGACCTGCTCGCCGATCTCGGCTATCGCGTGCTGCGTGCGAAGGACGCGCATAGCGCGCTCGCGATCGTCGAAAGCGGCGTGCCCATCGACCTGATCTTCACCGATGTCGTGATGCCGGGGCCGCTTCGCAGCACCGAGCTTGCGCGCAAGGCGCGCGAGCGCGTGCCGGGCATCGCGGTGCTGTTCACGTCGGGCTATACCGATAACGCGATCGTCCACGCCGGGCGGCTGGACGAAGGCATCGACCTGTTGAGCAAGCCTTATACGCATGAAGCGCTCGCGCGCAAGGTCCGGCTCGTGCTCGGGCGCAACGGGCGTGAGACCGCGGATGTTCCCGCCCAGCCGGCCGAAAGCGCACCCAGACGCGTGCTCTTCGTCGAAGACAACGAAATGGTGCGCACGAGCAGTGCGGAACTGCTGCGCACGATGGGGCTGGACCTGACGGAAGCGGCGAGCGTCGATGAAGCGATGACGCTGTTGCGCGAGCATCGCTTCGAAGTCTTGCTGACGGACGTGAATCTTGCGGGGGAATCGGGCGTCGAACTGGCAATGGCCGCGCGCCGCGAAGCACCGGCGCTCGGCGTGGTGTTCGTGACCGGCTACGAGCTTGCGTTGAGCGGCGATGAACGCGACGCGCTCCCGGGAGCGATCCACTTGCGCAAGCCGTACGATCCGGACGCGCTGCTCAACGCGGTGAACGCGGCGGCTGCCGCCTGAGTGCGGCAGCTATCGTTGCGCGTGCTTACCCGGCCCTGCGCCGGCGCACCGCCTCGGCCAGCAACTCCAGCGCCGGTTCCGTCTGCGTCCACCCGAGACATGCATCGGTGATCGAAACCCCGTGCTTCAGCGGCACGCCGGGCTTCAGGTCCTGCCGCCCTTCTTCGAGATGACTCTCGATCATCACGCCCGTGATGCGCTTTTCACCCGCCGACAATTGCCGCGCGATGTCCTCGGCGACTTCGATCTGACGCAGATGCGACTTGTTCGAGTTCGCGTGCGAGCAATCGATCATCACCTGCTCGCGCTGACCGAGCGCCGCCAGCGCCGCGCAGCTTGCGTTCACGCTCTCGGCATCGTAATTCGGGCCCTTCTTGCCGCCGCGCAGAATGACGTGACAGTCCGCATTGCCGCGCGTTTCGAAGATCGCCGCCATGCCCATCTTCGTCATGCCCATGAACGCATGGCTCGCGCTTGCCGCGACGATCGCGTCGGCGGCCACCTGCACGCCGCCATCGGTGCCGTTCTTGAAGCCGATCGGGCATGACAGCCCCGATGCAAGCTGCCGATGACTCTGGCTTTCCGTCGTGCGCGCGCCGATAGCGCCCCACGCGATCAGGTCTGCGATGTACTGCGGACTCAGCAGGTCGAGAAACTCGGTGGCGGTCGGCAAGCCGAGGCCGCTGATCTCGAGCAGAAGCTCGCGCGCGCGGCGCAGGCCTTCATTAATGCGGAAGCTGCCGTCCAGACGCGGATCGTTGATATAGCCCTTCCAGCCGACCGTCGTGCGCGGCTTTTCGAAGTACACCCGCATCACGATGAGCAGATCGTCGCTGAGCCGCTCGGCGACGGTCTTCAGCGTCCGCGCGTATTGCATCGCCTGATCGTGGTCGTGAATGGAACACGGTCCCACGACGACCACGAGCCGGTCATCGCGGCCATGCAGGATGTTCGCGATCCCTGCGCGGCTTCGCTCCACGAGCGATTGCACCTCGGACGTGACCGGCAGTTCGTCGAGCAGCAGCGCCGGCGAAATCAGCGGACGCACCGCGCTGATGCGCGTGTCGTCGATGCGGGTCGTATCTTGCGTGGAGTCGGCCACGCCGGCCTCCTGATCGCGAGCGGGATTGTCGATGCGGCTCAAAATGGGCTCCGTCGTGCGCTATCAATGCGAGAAAGTGGAATCGGATGCGGATTTACCGCGACATTGCGGCCAGTCGGCGCGAACATCGATTATCGCATCGTTGCGGTGCGTTGGCCCTCGCCGGAAGGATCGTGCGTATCATGGAGTGACTCTTAGGGAGCAGAACATGCGGATCGAAACATCGTTTCTCTTCGACCTGGACGGCACGCTCGTCGATAGCGTCTATCAGCACGTGCTGGCCTGGAAGGAAGCGCTGGATGCGGAAGGCATCGAGTTGTCGGTGTGGCGCATCCATCGCAAGATCGGGATGAGCGGCGGGCTCTTCACGAATCAGTTGCTACGCGAGACGCACGGCGAGATCAGCGCGGAACGCGTCGATCGGCTGCGCCAGTTGCATGCCGAAGCGTACAAGCGGCTGCGCGCGCAGGTCTGTCCGCTGCCGGGTGCGCGCGAATTGCTCGCCGCGCTGACGGACGCGGGCACGCGCTGGGCCATCGCGACGAGCGGACGCATGGAGACGGCGGCGGTCAATCTCGAAGCACTGGGCGTCGATGCGTCGAAGCAGGTCGTCATCACGCGCGACGACGTCAAGTATGCGAAGCCCGACCCCGATCTGTTCCTCGCCGCCGCCGCGCGCCTGAACGTGCCGATCGAGCATACGGTCGTCGTCGGCGACAGCATCTGGGACATGCTCGCGGCGCGCCGTTGCCGCTCGCTCGGCGTGGGCCTGCTATCGGGCGGCTATGGCAGCGACGAACTGGAACGTGCGGGCGCGTTACGGGTGTACGAAGATCCGGCCGACTTGCTCGCGCATCTGGATGAAGTCGCGGCGCGGCCCTGAACGCTTCGGACATTCAGGGCCGCGTCGAATCATTCCGCGATGTCCGGCTCGACCAGTCTCGCCAGTTGCAGCAGCGATTCCTGCCAGCCGAGATAGCACATCTCCACCGGAATGACGTCGGGGATGCCCTCTTGCACGACGGTCAGCTCCGTTCCGCACGACACCTGCCGCAGCGACACGGTGACGTGCATCTCGCCGGGAAGGTTCGGATCGTCGAAACGATCGGTGTAGCGCAGCGTTTGGAACGGCACGAGTTCGAGGTACTCGCCGCCGAACGAATGGCCGTGGCCGGTGCTGAAATTGCGGAACGACATCTTGTGCGTGCCGCCCGTGCGGGCATCCATATGATGGACCTGACACGTGAAGCCGTAAGGCGGAAGCCACTTCGCGATGGCGTCGGGTTCGACGAACGCGCGGTAGATGCGTTCGGGCGTCGCGCGCAAGACGCGTTGCAGACGGACGGTGCCGGTAGTCATGGTGTGCTCACCTTTCACTTGAAAAACTCGACACAGTCTACGACGATGGACCGGCGCCAAAATCGACATCGCGCGAAATCGGACACAATGCAACAGCCGCGTATGGCTAATCCTCCGAGACCTGAAATGAACATCGCCTTTATGCGTTCGCCGACGCGATGCGCGCTGGCGTCGACGCTGGCGGCAACGCTGACATTCGCGCTGGCCGGCTGCGCCGCGAGCGGACCGCCGGCCGACGCAAGACATCTGTCCGCAACGGAATGCCGTGACCTCCTTGCGCTGCAAAATCATGCGCCGCCCACCCGCGAGCGCAACAACAGCGAACTGACCGCGCTCCGGAAGGCCGGCTACGACCCGTCGAAGTGGTACGACCCGTACTACCCCGACGATCTCCAGGTGGCGCAGCGCCGGATCGCTCGGTGGCTGCAGACGGACTGCCAGCAGCCCGGTTGAACGATGCCCTCTTCCATCCGCAATTCGCTGCTCTGGATCTTCGACGCCCTCGAACGCGACGCGACTTACCTGCGCAAGCGCATGTTCGGTTGCGATGCCGCGTATATCGACGGCTTGCTGTGCCTCGTCGCCGCCGATCGCGAGAAGCCGTGGAATGGCCTGCTCGTGTGCACATCGCAGGAACGTCACGCCGCGCTGATCGAAGCAATGCCCGCGTTGCAGCCGCATCCGGTGCTCGGGAAATGGCTGTATGTCGCACAGGAAAGCCCCGACTTCGAAGCGGTCACCGAGCAATTGACCGCGCTCGTGCTCGCCCGCGATCCGCGTGTGGGCGTCGAGCCGAAGCCGCGCAAGCGCCGCGGCACTACGCTGTCCGCTAACTGATTGCCCGACATGCCATCCATCACCGCCACGCGCGCCGGGCAGTTGCCGCTTGCAAGCATCGGCTGCATTCTCGCGTCGATGCTGTGCTTCGCCATCGTCGATGCGCTCGCGAAAGTCGTCGCGATGCAGTATCCGCCCAACGAAGTGACGTTCTTTCGCATGCTGTTCGGCCTCGTCCCCGCGTGGGCGATGTGCTGCATCGGCAAGCGGTCACTGACCGGGCGCATCAGGACGCTCGACGTCAGAGGGCAAACGATGCGCGCGCTGACGCTGCTCGGCGCATCCGGCTTCTTCTTCGCGGGGCTTCCGTTCATCCCGCTCGGGGAAGCGGTCGCGATTGCCTATTCGGAGACGCTGATCGTCGTCGTGCTCGCGCCGTTCATCCTCAAGGAGAAGCTGACGACGCGCGGCGCATGGTCCGCGTGCATCGGCTTCGCGGGCGTGCTGCTGGTCGTGCGGCCCGGGGGCGGTGAAGCCAACTGGTTCGGCCCGTTGCTGCTGCTCGCGAGCGCGCTCTTCGGCGCGTTGTCGATCATGCAGATCAAGCGTATCCGCGCCACCGACGATTCCCGCACGACAGTGTTCTTTTTCAGCGCGGTCGGCACGGTCGTCACCGCATGCACGCTGCCCTTCAGCTGGAAGACCCCGACGCTGCAGGCGCTCGCCATCATGGCGCTGCTGGGCGCGTTCGCAACAGCGGGACAATTGCTGATGACCGTCGCCTATCGCCGCGCCGACGCGGGCGCGCTCGCACCGTTCAACTACACGAGCATCGTATGGGCCGCGTTGTTCGGCTATCTCGCGTGGGGCGAGACGATCGGGACGCTGTCGCTTGCGGGGATCGCGCTGATCGTCGGCAGTGCGATTGCGGTCGCGTGGCAGCGCAAGTTGCCGGAGGGACCGAACGCGTGACGCGCGAAGATCGAAAATGACGCGCTGTCATTTTGCAGGGTTACACTGAACGCGCAGTGCCGACATCGCTGGCGCGAACGAACCATCGTTCGCACCGCTTCATTCACGACTCATTTTTCTATCATCCGATGAAAACTGCCTTCAAGAAGACCCTCGCGTTGTTCGTGCTGGCGGCGTTTGCCGCACCGACGCTGTCGTTTGCAACGGCCGAATATCCGTCGAATCAAAAGCGCCCCGCGTACAGCAAAACGCACAAGCACCATAAGCATCAGAAGAAGGCGCCGGCGCAGTAACGCGGCACCGAATGCGCGCGGCCGCCTGCGTGCAACTTACACCACGTACGCGGCCGCGTTCATCGCGCTTCAGCCGGCATCGCCGGAACTGATCACCGCCTGCATGCTCTTCAGGAGCTTGCGCAAATAGCCGAGCAGGCCGACGACATCGCCGAATGCGATGAAGCCTGTTTCCGCGCCATCGCCGAATAACGCCGCACCGTCCAGCGTCTTGTCGATGATGAGACCGCCATACGCCGCATGAGGCACGTACTCATCCGCGCCGATGCGAAAGCGCTCGCCATTCACGGCAGCATCGCGCAGGCGCATCAGGAACTGCACTTCGGGCGTGCGCGAACTCGACAGCCGATGCACGTCGAAGAAGTCCGCCACCGCGAGAATCGCATTCAGGCACGGCACACGCAGGGCGAACGTCATGCGCTGCGATGCGTCGGGCAGCGTCGGCCACGGCTGCAGCGCATCTTGCGGCTCCTCTTTCATCGGCATGCCGTCTTCGCTATGCGCGTGCGCTTCGGGATGCGCGCGCCGATGTTCCACCAGCCGCGCCAGCGCGCTGAAGTCCGGCGCGCGCTGGCCGTTCTCGATCCAGTCGGCCAGCAAGCCGGCGTGCGTGCAAAGCGACAGCAATTGCGCGTCGATGAACGCGACGCCGAGCCTGCACGGGTCGAGTTGCGGCGTGCTGTGAGTGTCGGACATCCTCGTCTCCTTGATATTGACTACGCGCGCTGAACCGCAAATTCCGCGCCCGCGAGAAAGCCGACACGCTCGGCATGATCAGAACAGATTGCGCAGTCCGACCGATACGCCCGTCTGGTTCGATCTGCCCGGCAACTCGACGAAGCCCGCGCCCGTGACCTTGTTGAAGTCCACGGTGCCATACACTTCGGTGCGTTTCGACAACGCATATTCCGCGAGCGCGACGCCCGTGTAGCGATTGCCGCTGCCCGTCTCGCCGCCGCCGATCGCCGCGTTCTTCATGTGGTCGTAGTAGAACGCACCCGTGAGCAGCAGCGCAGGCGTGACTTGCCACGTGACGCCCGCGAACGGGCCATCGTCGCGCCGGCCCGAACCCTTGAGGATGTCGACGCCGGACACCAGGTTGCGTTGCGAGAGCAGACTGTCGACGAAGCCGGTGTCGTCGGTCGAATGCAGATAGCCCGCATACAGCTTCGCGGACCCGATCGTGTAGACGATGTTCGCGTTCCAGATTTTCTGCTTGTTGCTCGCGTTGTCGCTGTTCTGCTGATAGCCGCCGCCGATCGACAGCGGCCCCATTGCATACGACGCCGTGAAGCCGTACATGTTGCCCGCGCCGAGATGCCCCGGCACCTGGCCCGAGAAGCCGCCGGGACCGGTCGCGGTGTAGTTGGTGCCGAACGAGTACATCGCGCCGATGGTCAGGCCCGCGAACGTGCCGTTGTACTTGACGGCGTTGTCCGCATAGAGGCCCGCGCCGAGCGCGACCGGCAGCCATGCATTCTCGAAGTAATTGCCGACGGTGAGCGGATCGTAGGTATCGCCGAGCATGTCGAAGAGCGGCGTTTTCTGGCGGCCGAGCGTGAGCGCACCATACTGGTTCGCAAGCCCGACATACGCCGCGCGATTGAAGGCGCGCTGGCTATCCGAATACTGGCCGTTGTTCAGTTCCACGCCGCCTTCGAGGCGAAAGATCGCCGTCAGTCCGCCGCCGAGATCTTCCGTTCCCTTGAGGCCGATACGGCTGTTCGTGACCGCGCCGTTCGTCATGTAGAGCTTGCCGTCGTTGTTGGCGTTCGCGTTGGTCAGATACCGCACGCTGACGTCGGCGACGCCATACAGCGTCACGGAGCTTTGCGCGAATGCGGACTGGCAGGCGCATGCGATGGCGGATACGGCAAGCGCGGTGGCCGCGCGGGAGGTGATCGTCTTCATGTTTGTTTTTGCGTTGTTGCTGTTCGATGAGATGCGCCCATTCGCGCGGCTTTCGTTTCGCCGTCCAGGATCGCGGGCGCGACCGCGCCGTGAACGGGCACGCGGACTTTTATCACATCAAATATCGCAGCGCATAGGCTCTGGCAAGCGGGTCGCCCCGCGTGTTGTGTTTAGCGCAAAACGGGCGGGCGTTCAGGCGGCGCTCGAATGAGGATGAGTGAGCGCCGCATGATAGTTAGCATTGCGAACGTTCTAAGCGAATCTTTGCCTTTGCGCCCTTGTGCGAACGCGAGCAAACGTAGTAGCCACGTCATACGTAAAGGCAAAGCCCGATTGCAGCCCTCGCTTAATAGCCGTTATGCTTGAGAAAACGACACACTCGCAGACAGAAAGAGGGAGACATTCCATGCTGACGATCTGGGGCCGAGCCAATTCGGTCAACGTGCAGAAAGTACTGTGGTGCTGCGACGAGCTGGGAGTGGGATACGAGCGCATCGACGCGGGCATGCAGTTCGGCCGCAATCACGAGCCCGACTATCTCGCGATGAACCCGATGGGCCGCGTGCCGACGCTCGTCGACGGCGACTTCGTGCTGTGGGAATCGAACGCGATCATCCGTTATCTGGCGATGCAGTACGGCGAAGGCAGCGCCATCTATCCCGCCGATCCAAAGCTGCGCGCGAGCGTCGATCGCTGGCTCGACTGGACACTGTCCACGCTCCAGCCTGCGGAACGCCCGGTGTTCTGGGGCTATATCCGCACGCCCGAGGCCAAGCGCCATTTGAAGCAACTGGAAGCCGATGCGCGCGAAGTCGAGGCGCTATGGCGGGTGATCGACGCGCACCTGAAGGGCCGCGACTTCGTCGAAGGCAATGCGTTTTCGCTGGCGGATCTCGTTATCGCGGCTTATGCGCGGCGCTGGTATGGCATCGCGGAACTCGAACGGCCCGCGCTGCCCGACCTCGAACGCTGGTACGCGCAACAGTCGGCGCGCCCGGGGTTTCAACGCTATGTCGCACCGGAACTGACCTGAACGCACTTATCGCCGATACGGACATGACCATCGAACTGCACACATGGAACACGCCCAATGGGCGCAAGATCAGCGTTGCGCTCGAAGAGATGCAACTGCCTTATACCGTGAAGACAGTCGACATCACGAAGGGCGAGCAGCATGCGCCCGAATTTCTGCGCATCAGCCCGAACAACCGCATCCCCGCGATCGTCGATCCGGACGGGCCCGATGGCCAGCCGATCAGCGTCTTCGAATCGGGCGCGATCCTGCTCTATCTCGGCGAGAAGACCGGCCAGTTTCTGCCCGCGAGCCTGCGCGATCGCGTGCCGGTGCTCGAATGGCTGATGTGGCAGATGGGCGGCTTCGGCCCGATGCCGGGACAGGTGCATCACTTCCGCATGGTCGAAGCGGAAAGCGACCGGCGTTACGGCCTCAAGCGTTATTCCGACGAAACGCGCCGCCTCTATGGCGTGCTCGACAAGCGCCTTGCCGATGTCGAATACGTCGCGGGCGCGCTGTCGGTGGCGGACTTCGCGATTCTCGGCTGGGCGTGGCGGCACGAGCGTCATCAGGTTTCGCTCGACGAGTACCCGAACGTCAAACGCTGGTACGAAGCGCTGTTCGCGAGGCCCGGCGTGCAGCGCGGCTTCGAAGTGAAACTCGACCTGTCCTGACGCGCCGCCGCTGTCAGGCACGCGTAATATGAGCGGCATTCGAGCCCGACGCAACAAGGAGACGATGATGACCGCGCATATGTACGACGAGGGCCTTCCCAAGACCGTCGCCAACTTCGTGGCGCTGACGCCGCTGACTTTCATCGAACGCGCGGCGTCGGTGTATCCGGCGCGGCCCGCCATCGTGCATGGCGAGATACGGCGCACGTGGGCCGAGACATATGAGCGAACGCGGCGGCTGGCATCGGCGCTGGCCGCGCGTGGCATCGGCATCGGCGATACGGTCGCGGCCATGCTCTCCAACACGCCCGAGATGGTGGAAGCGCACTTCGGCGTGCCGATGACGGGCGCTGTGCTCAACACGCTCAACACGCGGCTCGATGCCGCCACGCTCGCGTTCATGCTGACGCACGGCGAAGCGAAAGCGGTGCTCGTGGACCGCGAGTTCGCCGGCGTGATGAAGAAGGCGCTCGAACAGGTGCCGCAGCCGGTCTTCGTGATCGATGTCGATGACTCGCAGTATGCGGGCGACGGCGAGCGCATCGGCGAAATCGACTATGAAGCGCTGCTCGCGGGCGGCGATCCCGCGTATGAATGGTCGCCGCCATCGGATGAATGGAACGCCATCTGCCTCAATTACACATCGGGAACGACGGGTAATCCGAAGGGCGTCGTCTATCACCATCGCGGCGCCTATACGAACGCGGTCAGCAATATCCTCGAATGGGACATGCCGAAGCATGCAGTGTATCTGTGGACCTTGCCGATGTTCCATTGCAACGGCTGGTGCTTTCCCTGGACCGTCGCTGCCCGCGCGGGCGTGAACGTGTGCCTGCGCAAGGTCGATGCGAAGACCATCTTCGAGCTGATCCGCAACGAGGGCGTCACTCACTATTGCGGCGCGCCGATCGTGCAGAACCTGCTCGTCAACGCACCGGACGAGATGAAGCAGGGCATCGCGCACAAGGTCCATGCGATGGTCGCGGGCGCCGCGCCGCCCGCCGCGATGATCGAAGGCATGGAGCGGCTCGGCTTCGAACTGACGCACGTGTACGGACTCACGGAAGTCTACGGCCCCGCGACCGTCTGCGCGCAGCAAGCGGAATGGAGCGCGCTCGATATCGGCGAGCGGGCGCGGCTCAATGCGCGTCAGGGCGTGCGCTATCACTTGCAGGATGCGGTCAGCGTGCTCGATCCGCTCACCATGCAGCCCGTTCCCCGCGACGGCGAGACCATCGGCGAGATCATGTTTCGCGGCAACATCGCGATGAAGGGGTATCTGAAGAACACCAAGGCCACCGAGGAAGCGTTTCGCGGCGGCTGGTTTCATACCGGCGATCTGGCCGTTGCGTATCCGGATGGTTATGTCCGCATCAAGGATCGCAGCAAGGACATCATCATTTCGGGCGGCGAGAACATCTCGAGCATCGAAGTGGAGGACGTGCTGTACCGGCATCCGGCGGTGCTGGCGGTGGCCGTCGTCGCGAAGCCGGACGCGCGCTGGGGCGAGACGCCGTGCGCGTTCGTCGAGACGAAGGCCGGCGCGCAGGTCACTGCGGACGAACTGATTGCGCATTGCAAGGCGCATCTCGCGGGCTTCAAGGTGCCGCGTGCCGTCGAGTTCTGCGAGTTGCCGAAGACATCGACCGGGAAGATTCAAAAGTTCGAACTGCGCAAGCGCGCGGGCTCGGTTGCGGCAATCGACGTTTGAGGGAGTCTATTCGATGAGCGATAGCGAAGCACTCGTCCTGGTGGAACACGACGCATACGGCATACAAGGCGCGGTCCGGCTCACGATGAATCGCCCGCGTGCGTTCAACGCGTTGTCGGAGGCGATGCTCGATGCGATGGAGCGCGAGCTGCAACGCATCGGCGAATCGGATGCGCGCGTCGTGGTGATTGCCGGCGAAGGGCGTGCGTTTTGCGCGGGCCACGATCTGAAGGAGATGCGCCAGGAGCCTGCGCTCGACTACTATCGCGAACTCTTCGCGCGCTGTTCCCGCATGATGCTGACGATACAGCGCATGCCGCAGCCGGTCATCGCGCGGGTGCATGGCATCGCGACGGCGGCGGGCTGTCAGCTCGTCGCGATGTGCGATCTCGCGGTCGCATCGGATGGGGCGCGGTTTGCGGTATCGGGCGTGAATGTGGGGCTTTTCTGCGCGACGCCGGGTGTGGCGCTTTCACGCAACGTATCGCGCAAGGCCGCGTTCGAGATGCTCGTGACGGGCGATTTCATCGATGCGCAGACCGCGAAGGAACGCGGACTCGTGAATCGCGTGGCCGCGCCGGGCGAACTCGACGATGCCGTCCGCGCGCTCGCATCGAGCATCGCGGGCAAGCCGCGCGAAGCGGTCGCGGCGGGCAAGCGGCTTTTCTATCGGCAACTGGAAACGGGCATCGAATCGGCTTATGCGCTCGCATCGGAGACGATGGCCTGCAACATGATGGACGAAGCCACGCTCGAAGGCACGCAGGCGTTCATCGAGAAGCGGCCGCCGCGCTGGTGAGGGTCGAATCATTCCGCATGCGTCACCGGATGCCGGTCGAGCCACGCGTTCTCTTCATCGCTGAACAACCTTGACCGCGTAAGAAAGCGCAGCCCCGTCGGACGTTCCAGCGAGAACATGCCGCCATTGCCCGGCACGCAATCGATGACGAGTTGCGTATGCCGCCAGTATTCGAACTGCGATTCGCTCATATAGAAAGGCATGCCCGCGATATCGCCAAGCCGCACGTCCGATCCGCCGACGATGAACTCGCCCGCCGGAAAGCACATCGGTGCGCTGCCGTCGCAGCATCCGCCGGATTGATGAAAGAGCACCGCGCCATGCTGCGCCGTGAGCGTGTCGATCAGCGCAATGGCGGCAGGCGTCGCGATCACGCGCGGCACGTCCTCGTTGTTTTCGCTCATTGCATGTCTCCGGGCCGCCCGGCGATGCGGCGGCCCTGCTTTCACGAAGGTTTAGAAGAAGCCCAACGGCTTGTCGCTATAGCTGACGAGCAGGTTCTTCGTCTGCTGGTAGTGGTCGAGCATCATCTTGTGATTCTCGCGTCCGATGCCCGATTGCTTGTAGCCGCCGAACGCCGCGTGCGCCGGATACGCGTGATAGCAGTTGGTCCACACGCGCCCCGCCTGGATCGCGCGGCCGAAGCGATACGCCCGCGTGCCGTCGCGCGTCCATACGCCCGCGCCGAGGCCGTAGAGCGTGTCGTTGGCGATGTCGAGCGCCTCTTCCTCGTTTTTGAACGTCGTCACCGACACCACCGGCCCGAAGATTTCCTCCTGGAAGATGCGCATCTTGTTGTGCCCGCGAAACACGGTCGGCTTCACGTAGTAGCCGTTCGCGAGTTCGCCATCGAGTGCATTGCGCTCGCCCCCGCTCAGGCATTCGGCGCCCTCCTGCTTGCCGAGATCGATATACGACAGGATCTTTTCAAGCTGCTCCTGCGATGCCTGTGCGCCGATCATCGTCCTGTTATCGAGCGGATGACCCTGCGTGATCGCCGCGACGCGCTTCAACGCGCGCTCCATGAAGCGCTCATAGATCGATTCCTCGATGAGCGCGCGCGACGGACACGTGCACACTTCGCCCTGATTGAGCGCGAACATCGCGAAGCCTTCGAGCGCCTTGTCGAAGAAGCTGTCGTCGGCGTTTAGCACATCAGCGAAAAAGATGTTCGGGCTCTTGCCGCCGAGTTCGAGCGTCACCGGTATCAGATTCTGGCTCGCGTACTGCATGATGAGGCGGCCCGTCGTGGTCTCGCCGGTGAACGCGATCTTCGCAATGCGCTTGTTCGACGCGAGCGGCTTGCCCGCCTCCAGCCCGAATCCGTTCACCACGTTGACGACGCCCGGCGGCAGCAGGTCCCCGATGAGTTCGAGCAACACGAGCAGCGACGCCGGCGTTTGCTCGGCGGGCTTAAGCACGACGCAATTGCCCGCCGCCAGCGCGGGTGCGAGCTTCCATACCGCCATCAAAATGGGGAAATTCCACGGGATGATCTGCCCGACCACGCCGAGCGGCTCGTGAAAGTGATAGGCGACGGTGTCGTCGTCGATCTGCGAGATGGAGCCTTCCTGCGCACGCGCGGCGCTCGCGAAGTAGCGGAAATGATCGATCGCGAGCGGAATGTCCGCAGCCATCGTCTCGCGCAGCGGCTTGCCGTTGTCGATCGATTCCGCCACCGCGAGCCGCGCGAGATTCGCTTCCATGCGATCCGCGATCTTCATCAGCACGTTCGCGCGATCGGCCGCCGATGTCTTCGCCCATCCCGCCTTCGCGGCATGCGCGGCATCGAGCGCGGCTTCGATGTCGGCCTCGCGGGAACGCGGTATCGACGTGAACGGCTCGCCCGTGATCGGCGAGATGTTGTCGAAGTACTCGCCGCCTGCGGGACGCGCCCACTTGCCGCCGATAAAGTTGCCGTACTGCTTCTTGTACGGATATTCCGTGCTCAGGAACTGCATCTCTGCATGATTCATCTATGTGCTCCTCACATGTCGATATGAACGGCCCGCGATCGATGTCATCTTCGCCAGCGCGACCGCATCTGCGAGTTCCATGCCATTGCGTACGCAAAGGCTCGAAGCATTGACGGGCGGACGCTTTCGCTCCGTTTGCGCTCATGTGCGCCTGACGCTCGCTGTTCACATTCGCTACAGGTGCCACTCGCGCTGTAGCCCAACAGCACAGGGCTGGGGCAAACGCTTATGCCAGCACGGTTCATATTGCAAAGCCTATCGCTCTTGTCTAAGGTCATGCGCAGCCGTCATGCGTTGCGGCCGTCATATGCCGGTTCATCGCATGTTCGACGCAACGCGAGCGCGGCCACGACAAAGCAAAAATGAGCGCGCCGGCAGTACGCCGACGATCGGCGCGCCACGGAGACCACGATGACCAGCATCAATCAAGGGGCCGCGCATGGCCCGCATGGCTTCTTTTCGAAGGAAGCAACCGTCGCCCGGCCCGGCTTCTCGCGCTGGATGGTGCCGCCCGCCGCGCTCGCCGTGCATCTTTGCATCGGGCAGGCGTATGCGTTCTCGGTGTTCAATGCGCCGCTGACGAAGATCGTCGGCATCACGCAGTCCGCGCCGGATGACTGGTCGCTCACCACGCTCGGCTGGATTTTCTCGCTGGCTATCGTGTTTCTGGGGCTGTCGGCGGCGTTCGCGGGCAAGTGGCTCGAAAAGGTCGGCCCGCGCCGCACGATGTTCACTGCGGCATGCTGCTTCGGCGGCGGCTTCCTCGTCTCCGCGCTCGGCGTGTATCTGCATCAGATCGCGCTGCTCTATCTCGGCTATGGGGTGATCGGCGGCATCGGGCTCGGGCTCGGCTATGTATCGCCCGTATCGACGCTGATCCGCTGGTTCCCCGACCGCCGCGGCATGGCGACGGGCATGGCGATCATGGGCTTCGGCGGCGGCGCGATGATCGCGGCGCCCGGCTCCGTCGCGCTGATGAACTACTTCAAGAGCGCGACGAGCACCGGCGTGGCGGAGACCTTCGTCGTGCTCGGCGTCGTCTATTTCATCTCGATGACGATCGGCGCCCTCGCCATCCGCATTCCCCCGGCCGACTGGAAGCCCGCTGGATGGACGCCGCCCGTGACCGCGAACCGGATGATCACGAAGAACCACGTGCATATCGACCAGGCGCTCAAGACGCCGCAGTTCTACCTGCTGTGGCTCGTGCTGTTCCTGAACGTGACGGCGGGCATCGGCGTGCTGGGCCAGGCATCGGTGATGATCCAGGAGAGCTTCAAGGCGCAGATCACGGCGGGCGCGGCGGCGGGCTTCGTCGGGCTGCTGTCGCTCTTCAACATGGGCGGGCGTTTCGTGTGGGCGTCGGCATCGGACTGGATCGGCCGCAAGAACACGTACTTCGTCTTCTTCGTGCTGGGCGCGGTGCTCTACTATCTGGTGCCGCAATTCGCGAGGGCCGGCAACGTCGCGCTCTTCGTGGCCGCGTACTGCCTGATTCTGTCGATGTACGGCGGCGGCTTCGCCACCATCCCCGCTTATCTCGCGGACATGTTCGGCACCGCGTTCGTCGGCGGCATTCATGGACGGCTCTTGACCGCATGGGCCGCGGCGGGCATCGCGGGACCGGTGCTCGTCAACTATATCCGCGCGTACGAGGTCGCGCAGGGCGTCGCCAAGGCCGATGCCTACACGATGACGCTGCACATCATGGCGGTGCTGCTCGTCATCGGTTTCTTCTGCAATCTGCTCGTCAAGCGCGTGAACGAAAGGCATCACATGGACACGGCGGCGCAGACTGCCAGCTGACACTCGGGGACTTCAATGAATACGTCGAACAAGGGACTGCTGGTGCTGTTCTGGCTCTATGTGCTGATTCCGCTCGCGTGGGGCGTGACGAACACGCTGACGCAGGCGGTGAAGCTGTTCCATTGACGCACGCGGCTCACGCGCGGATGTCGATTCGCGCGTGAGCCGCTTCGGGCGCTTCGCCCGTGACGCCAATGTTCGTCGATGGCCGGGCGGCCGATCGGGCCGTCATCTGGCCCCCGGCATGTGAATCGGCACGCCGGCCTCGTGCAGCGCTTCCAGCGCGCTTCCCCTGTGAACCTTCACCCGCCCAGCGAAGCACGTGCCTACCCTTCGCGCACTCAGGCACACGGCGTGCGTTCATCGGACGAGAACCGAACGTCCAATGAAGAACACGCCACCATGCGCAATCCCCCACGGCCTAAGCTGACCGGTTTCGACCAACGACAGGAATTCCTGACTGCGCGGCGCAACGCCAAAATGGCGCGCTCGACGCACGCTTACGTGCGCGGCAACACCGCAAAGTTCTACGACTGGCTCGAACAGGCCGACATCCGCAGCCTGCCCGAAGGTCCCGCGATCTGGATCTGCGGCGACTGCCATACCGGCAATCTCGGGCCGGTCGCGGACGCGCATGGGCGAATCGAAGTGCAGATTCGCGATCTGGATCAGACCGTCATCGGCAATCCGGTGCACGATCTCATCCGGCTCGGGCTGTCGCTCGCGACCGCGGCGCGCGGTTCCGCCTTGCCCGGCGTCACGACCATCAACATGATCGAAGCCCTGTTTCAGGGCTATGTGCTGGCGTTCGACCGTGACCGCGCATCCGCCGAGGACTGCCGCAAGCCCGAAGTGGTGCGCGTCGTGATGCGCGAAGCGGTGCGCCGCTCGTGGAAGCATCTGGCGCGCGAGCGTCTCGACGACACCCGCCCGACAATTCCCTTCGGCAGCCGCTTCTGGCCGGTGAGCAAGGACGAACGTGCGGAAATCGACGCGCTCTTCGAGAAAGCGACGGTCGCGAACCTCGCGACGAGCCTGCGGCATCGCCCGAACACGGGACACGTCACCGTTCTCGACGCCGCGTTCTGGGTCAAGGGATGCAGCTCGCTCGGACGCCTTCGCTACGCGGTGCTGCTCGATGTCGACGGCGGCGTGGTCGAGGGCGACGATCTGTGCCTCATCGACATCAAGGAAGGCGTGAAGGCCGCTGCGCCGCGTTATCAGGGCGTCTCGATGCCGCGCGACCATGCGGAGCGGGTCGTTGCGGGGGCGCGCGCCTTGTCGCCGCACCTCGGCGAGCGCATGCTGGCCGCGACGCTGCAGGGACGGCCCGTGGTGCTGCGCGAGCTGTTGCCGCAAGACCTGAAGCTGGAGATCGAGCAGATCGGCGAGACCGAAGCGATGGAAGTCGCGCGCTATCTCGGGTTCATCGTCGGTCAGGCGCACGCGCGTCAGATGGACAAGGCGACGCGTCGCAGCTGGCTTGCCGAATTGCGGCGCGCGAAGACCCGCTCGATCGATGCGCCGTTGTGGCTGTGGAGCAGCATCGTCGAACTGGTCGGCAGTCACGAAGTCGGGTATCTGGAGCACTGCCGGCGCTATGCGCTGGCGGCGGCCTAAGCTCGGCGGGACGCGCGCTTTAGCAGAAACGGCGCGACGAGCCCGGCTCCGAACTGAGGCTGTCGCGCCGCTTCATGGCGGGTTGGACCCTGCTGGACGTGATCGCCTTCGTCGCGTTCCTCGCGATCTTCTGGCTGGCGGTGACGAAAACGCCTTGAATCTAGGCCCCGCGCTGCACGGCGGCATCCGCTTGCGCCTGCTCCAGATGCCGCAGCAGCTTCGACACCATCCATACGACGGTGAACGCCAGCGCGACGAAGAACACCGCGAGCGGCGCCAGTTCGTGCACCGACACGAAGCCGGCGAGCGCCATCATCGCCGATGAAACCAGCAAGAGCGCGCAGCCGAGAATCGCGCTTGTCAGCCCCGCGATATGCGGGAACAGCGAATTGCCCTTCGCCATCAGCGTCGGATACATCGCGCCGGCGCAGAAGCCCATCACGAGCACGGGCGTCGCGAGCGTCCATACGCGCAGGCCCACGGTCAACGCAAGCAGCAGCATCACGAGCGATGCCGCCGCCATCCCACAAGCCCCGATGCGCAGCCGCCGCTCCGCGCTCGGCAAGCGCGGACCATGTACGCGGTTCGAGAGGCCGCCGAGAAAGTAGGTCAGGCCGATGCCAAGCGCGAGATAGCCGAAGTAAGTCGGCGGTTTCTGCAGCGTGTTCTGCACCATGAACGGGCCGACGATGTTGAACACCAGCAGGATGCTGTAGCAGAGGCCTTGCGCCAGGAAACAGCTTTGGAACACCGGGCTCGACAGCACCTTCCCCGCGTTCGTCAGCAACGTGCGCGGCGCGAGGTGAACGGGTCGCGGCAAGGTCTCGCGATAGCGCCAGACGAGGCCCCACATCACGATCGAGTAAAGCAGCAGGAACACGAGGCACGACTTCCAGCCGAACAGCGTCTGCAAATGCGCGCCGATCACCGGTGCGACGATCGGCGCGAGACCCCACGCGATCGACATATAGGTGAACGCGTGCATCAGCGCCTGGCCGGTGAAGGAATCGGTGATGATGGTCTTCGCGAGCAGATTGGTCGTCGCAATGCCGAAGCCCTGCATGCAGCGCGCGAGCAGGAAGGTTTCCAGATTGGTCGCGGCGAGCGAAAGCAGGCAGCCGAGTGTGTAGATCACCAGCCCGAACGCGAGCACGCGCTTGCGGCCATAGGCATCGGCGACGGGGCCGAAAATGAGTTGCCCGAGCGCATACGCCGCCATGTAGCCCGAGACGCTCGACTGGATCGCCTGCGGCGAGGTGGCGAAGTAACGCGCCATCGCGGGAAGCGCGGGCACATAGATGTCGATGGCGAACTGTCCGGCGGAAGCGAACAGGCATACGAGAAACAGCAGGAAACGCGGCGAATTCGATTCACGCGCGGCGGCGAAAGAGCGGTCGGGGTTGGCAGGGTTCATGAAGGCGGCGTTCGGGTGCGAACGCGTATTTTGCCTGTCATCGCGAGAAGCCGTGCGATCGTCCGCGAGCCGAACGCTCTACACTGCGATCTGATCAACGGAGCCGCCCATGCAATACGACCAGAACAACGTCTTCGCCCGCATTCTCCGCGGTGAGTTGCCGTGCATCAAGTTGCGCGAAACGCAGCACACGCTCGCCTTCATGGATGTCATGCCGCAATCGGACGGGCATGTGCTCGTCATTCCGAAAGAGCCCGCCGCGACCATCCACGACGTTTCCGATGCCGCGCTCGCCGAATGCATGCGCGAGGTGAAGCGCGTATCGGCAGCGGTGCGCGATGCGTTGCAACCGGATGGCATGCTCATCGCGCAGTTCAACGGGGAGGCGGCCGGTCAGACCGTGCCGCACATCCACTTTCACATCATTCCGCGCTGGCGCGATGTGCCGCTCAGGCAGCATGGCCGCGTGCGCGCCGACGATGCGGCGCTCGAGGCGCTGGCCGGGCGCATCCGCCCGGCCCTGACCGTCTAGCTCTGCCGCGCGACGCCGGAGGCATCCGCCTCGCGCGTCGATCCTTTCGCGGGACGGCCCGCCCAGTAGCCGGCCAGCATCGAGCCCGACAGGTTGTGCCACACGGAGAACAGCGCACCGGGCAGCGCGGCGATCGGCGTGAAATACAGCTTGCCGAGCGTCGCGGCGAGGCCGGAATTCTGCATGCCGACTTCGATCGCGAGCGTGCGGCAGACGGCTTCGTCGAAACCGAGCAGACGGCCGCCCCAATAGCCGCCCAACAGGCCGATGCCGTTATGCAGCACCACGGCCAGCGCGACGACCGCGCCCACCGACGCAATGCTCTTCTGCGTCCCGCCGACCACCGCCGCGATGATGAGCAGAATCGACACCATCGAGATGATCGGCAGCACGGGCTCGATCTTGCGCACGAACTCGCCGAACAGACGATTCACGATCAGCCCGACGATGATCGGCAGCGCGACGATCTGAAGAATGCTCATCAGCATGCCGTGCACGTCGACGGCGATCGACGCATCGACATAAAGGCGCGTGAGCAGCGGCGTCGCGAACACGCCGACGAGCGTCGACAACGCACTGATCGTGACGGACAGCGCGACGTCGCCGCGTGCGAGATAGATCATCACGTTCGACGCCGTGCCGCTCGCGACACTGCCGACGAGCACCATGCCCGCCGTGAGGTCGGGCGGCATGCGCAGCAGCTTCGCAATCACCCAGGCCGCGAGCGGCATCACGAGGTAATGCAGCACGATGCCCGCGATGACCGGTGCGGGGCGCGTGAAAACGCGGCGAAAATCATCGATGGAAAGCGTGACGCCCATCGACAGCATGATGATGGTGAGCAGCGTCGTGACGTGCGGCGCAATGCCGGTCACGGAAGAAGGCGACAGATAGGCGGCGACTGAAACCACCACGGCCCAAAGCGGAAAAAGACGGGTGATGCGGGCAAGCATTTGAAGCGTTCCTCGGAGGTCGTGTCGTGATGTGGGCGATGACGCGCGCGCCGGAAATGGTTACGGCTCGTGGTCGAAGAGAACTGCGAAAGGCTTGCCTTCGTGGGGCGCATGCCCGCCGTGGCGCCGGCGTGCGCGGATGGCGCACGGCGCGGCCCGGATGACGGCGGGCGTAGCATTTTACCGGCTGTGGCCGGCCAGAAGCGCCTCGGAGTCAGCGCACCGACTCGATCTTGCTCGCGCTCAAGTCCGTGGGGAAGCAGTGCGGATGCTCGAAGCCCATCGGCGATGCGCCCGTCGAATAGACGATGTTGTCCGTATTGCCCGGCCCTTGACCGGCAGGTACGCTGCCGAGTCCCGCGAGCTTGCGCATGCGGTATGCGATGGCATGATCGGCGCATGCACTGTCGCCGCTCACGCCCAGGCCGCCGACCACCTTGCCGCCCGCATACAGCGCGACGCCGCCGCCGAAGGTGATGACGCCTCCGAGCGTGCGCCCGATGCCGGTGCCCTGCTCGAGAAAGCGCGCATCGAATGGATTCGAATTGTTCAGGCCATACAGCGATCCGCCCGGCTGAGTAGGAGCGTAAAGATTGGCGGTCGATAGCGCGAGCGCGTCGTTGCTGAAGCCGTTCGCGGTGTAGGCCTTCGCAATCGCAATCGCGCGGCTGCCCGGCCATGCGTCTCCCGTCTTGATGACGGAGCAGAGGTGTCCCTGCCGATCCACGACGGCCGCCCACATGCGATTGGGCTTGAAAATGCCGCCGTTGCCATCGCTCAGATTGACCACGGTATAGAGCTGTTTCTCGACCAGCGACACCGTGCCTTGAGGAAGGGTGCATCGTCCTGAGGGAGCGTCGTCGTTATCGTATGAATGAGCGTGAGCCAGCGGCGCAACCAAAGCGATGCAGAGTCCGGCAAGCAACGAGTGACAAGCGACTTTACGCATGGCGATTCTCCCGATGTAAATACGATTTGACTACACGAGTGACGCGCGAAAATCGATCGCTGCCTAACAAGATAGGATGCCTTAGTTAATAGAACGAGCGGTTACCTGTACCGCGTAACCCCTCGGATATCTGAATGATTTGCGTAACCGCGCCGACCGAAAGGATTTCGTGTCTGTCGTTATACGAATCGAAAGGGCGCGTTGCGCTTTACTTGAGAACCGACGCCTCCACCGACGCCAGATACGCGGCCAGCGCCCGTTTCACCTCACGCAAATAGCGCTTGGCAAGCTGCACGTCGCCCATTGCGGGCCGCAGCTTGATCGCAAGCGATCCGCTCGCGAGCGCACGCAAGATCTCCACGTACAGCGCGCGTTCCGCAGGCTTGACCTGCGGCATGCGCGCATCGACCACTTTTCGCAGCGTGCCGGCGTCACGCTTCTTGTTGTCGTCGTGCGGCATGACCGTCATGAGGATCAGGCAGTCGGGGTTCTGCTCCAGATACGTGATGTACGGCGTCATGAGGCGGTCGATCACCGCCTCGGACGACAGCCCGCGCCACGTGTCGATATCGATCTGGCCGAGCTCGTCGTCGATCTCGCCGGTGGCCGCCATGTGCCGGTCCCACAACGCGCTCAACAGGCTCTCACGGTCTGGAAAGAAGTGATACATCGAGCCGATGGGCGTTTGCGCGCGCCGCGCGACGCCATGCATGGTCACGCCCGGCAAGCCCTTTTCGACGATCAGTTCCGCTGTTGCGTCCAGGACGGCCTCGATTCTTGCGCGCCCGCGCGCCTGCAAGGGAGAACGTGCGGCATTGACGCGTTCAGCGTCGTGGCTTTCGGTGTCGCGGTCGTCGCGCTGCTTCGTCATCTTGTGTCCATGATCTGATCAAACTAGACGCTCGCGTCTACATTCGTGCATACTAGACGACATCGTCTAGTTTGGCGAGCGCAACAGCGTGCATCTTCGCATCGCGTGCGCCGCTTTCATCGGGCCGCCTTTCGCGCGCGCTCACGAATCTCCGGAGAAAACATGGCAGTTGCAGCGCCCACACAAGGCGGCGATTCCAATTCGGCTAGTCAAGGCAAGCCCTCGCGGCGGCGCTTGCTCATCATCGTCGGCATCGTCGCGGCCGTCGTCGCGCTCGCGTGGGGGCTTCGGTGGTGGACCGTCGGCCGCTTCGTCGAAAGCACGGATGACGCCTATTTGAAAGCCGACAGCGTCACCATCGCGCCGAAAGTGAGCGGCTATGTGACCGACGTCCTCGTCGAAGACAATCAGGCCGTAGCCGCCGGCGCGCCGCTCGCGCGCCTCGATACGCGGCAGTATCAGGCCTCGCTCGATCAGTCGAAGGCCACGCTGGACGCCCGCGCCGCCGACATCCAGCGCGCCGAAGCCGAACTTCGGCAGCAGCAGGCCAACGCCGACCAGGCGAAGGCGCAGGCCGAAGTCTCGCGCGTGAGTCTGCAACATGCGGAAGACGACGTCAGCCGTTATCGTCCGCTCGTCGCCACGGGCGCGGAAAGCGCCGAGCGTCTCGCCAGCCTCGTCAGCACGCGCGATCAGGCGCGCGCCACGCTCGCCGCGAATCAGGCCGCAGCCCGCTCGGCCGCCACGCAAATCGGCGCGACGCAAGCGCAGATCGTGCAGGCCCGCGCGCAAATGGAAGCGGCAGAAGCGCAATTGAACCAGTCCAAGCTCGACATGAACGACACCACGCTTTACAGCCCGCTCGCGGGACGCGTCGGCGATCGTTCCGTGCGCGTCGGCCAGTATGTGCAACCCGGCACGCGGCTGATGACGGTCGTGCCGGTGCAGACGGTTTATCTCGAAGCCAACTTCAAGGAAACGCAGGTGGGCCGCATGCGCATCGGGCAACCGGCGACGCTGCACGTCGATGCGCTCAAGGGCACGGACCTGCATGGCGTCGTCGAGAGTTTCTCGCCCGGCACCGGCGCGCAATTCGCGCTGCTGCCGCCGGAGAATGCAACGGGCAACTTCACGAAGATCGTGCAGCGCGTGCCGGTGCGGATTCGCATCGACACGGGGCCGGAAACGCGCAAAGTGCTGCTGCCGGGCCTCTCCGTGACCGTCGATGTCGATACGAAATCGGCCACCGACGAGAGCAAGCGCATCGCCGCAGAAAATCGCCATGACTGACGCGAACGCGCAAGCCCGCGCGAGCGCCACCGACTGGATCGCCGTCACGGCGGGCGCGCTCGGCGCGCTGATGGCCACGCTCGACATCTCCATCACGAACTCCGCGCTCCCGCAGATTCAGGGCGAAATCGGCGCGACCGGCACCGAAGGCACATGGATTTCGACCGGCTATCTGATGTCCGAAATCGTGATGATCCCGCTTGCCGCGTGGCTCACACGCGTGTTCGGGCTGCGCAACTTTCTGCTCGGCAATGCGGTGCTCTTCACGCTCTTCTCGATCATGTGCGGGCTGTCCAATTCCCTGCCGATGATGGTCGCGGGACGCATCGGCCAGGGCTTCACCGGCGGCGCGATGATTCCGACCGCGCAGACCATTATCCGCACGCGGCTGCCGCGTCAGCAGATGCCCGTTGGCATGACCATCTTCGGGCTGATCGTGTTGCTCGGGCCGCTGCTCGGCCCGGTGCTCGGCGGCTGGCTCGCAGAAAATATCTCGTGGTCGTGGTGCTTCTTCATCAATCTGCCGGTGGGCATCGCGCTTGCCGTGCTGCTCGTCAGCGGCCTCCCGGCGGACAAGCCGCAATGGGAAGCGTTCTTCAAGGCCGACTGGATCGGCATTGCGGGGCTCGCGATCGGCCTCAGCTCGCTCACGGTCGTGCTCGAGGAAGGCCAGCGCAATCAATGGTTCGAGTCGCATGAAATCGTGCTGCTCACGTGCGTCACCGCGTTCGGCTTCATTCTCATCGCGGTGTCCCAGTTCGTCGCGAAGCAGCCTATCGTGCGGTTGTCGCTGTTGCGCAATCCGCGCTATGCGAGCGTCATTTTCATCGTGTTCGCGGTCGGCGCGGGGCTTTATTGCGTGTCGTTCCTGCTGCCGCAGTTCCTGAGCATCGTCGCGGGCTATAACGCGTTCCAGTCCGGCTCGATCATGCTGATATCCGGCGTGCCCGCGTTTCTCATCATGCCCGTGCTGCCGCGTCTGCTCGGCAAGGTCGATTCACGCATACTCGTCATTTCCGGCTTGCTGTTTTTCGCGGCGAGCTGTCTGCTCGACATTTCGCTCACCGCGCAGAGCGTCGGTCACGACTTCTTCTGGTCGCAAATCTTGCGCGGCTTCGGGCAGATGCTCGCGATGATGCCGCTCAATCAGGCGTCGATGGCTGCGGTCTCGCGCGAGGAATCCGGCGATGCAGCCGGCCTCTACAACATGGCGCGCAATCTCGGCGGCTCCGTGGGCCTCGCGATTCTCGGCACGGTCATCGATAGGCGCAACGACTTTCACGGCGCGGCCATCCGCGAGTCGGTGACAGCGAATTCGATCATCGGCCAGGAGCGCATTGCAGGCAGCGCGGCCAGTTTCTTTGCGCAGACCGGCGACATGGCGCACGCGAAGCTTCAGGCGCTCGGCCAACTGTCGATGCAGATCAGCCAGCAAGCCATCGTCATGACGTACTCCGAAACGTTCTATGTGCTCGCGATCGCGCTGCTTGCGTGCCTGCCGCTCGCGCTGTTGTTGAAGACGCCCAAGCCGCAGCCCGGCGAAATGCCATCGGCCGGACACTGATGCAATGAATCATTCAAAGATGTCATCACGCCACTTCTCTTTCACTCGCTTGCTGCCGCTCGCGGCATTCGCACTCGCCGCGTGCACGGTCGGCCCTGACTATCGCGGCGCGCCGGATGTCGCATCCGAATCCGTAAAAAGCGGCGCGTTCGTGCGCGCCCCGCTCGAAGGCGTTGCGACGACGCACGCGCCCGCCGCATGGTGGTCCTCGCTCAACGATCCGCAACTGAACGCGCTGATCGACGCCGCACTCGCGCACAATCCCGACCTGAAGATAGCGCAGGCGCGTCTGCGGCAAGCGCGCTCGCAATTGCGTGGGCAGCGCGCGAACGAACTGCCGAAGGTATCGGCTTCCGCGGCGGCGTTGCGCATGCGTTCGCCCGATACGTCGATCTTCGGGCAATCGGAAGGCTCGGGCGGCGGTCGCGGCCCGGTCGATTTCTACACCGTGGGTTTCGATGCCTCCTGGGAAATCGACCTCTTCGGCGGCACGCGACGAGCAATCGAAGCCGCGTCCGGCGAAGCCGATGCCGTCCAGGCCGATCTCTCCGACACGCAAGTGTCGCTCGCGGCGGAAGTGGCATCGGCGTATATCGATCTGCGCGATCAGCAGGAACGTCTTGCGCTAGCGCAGCGCACCGCCGAGTATCAGCAGCAAATGCTGACGCTCACCGAGCAGCGGCGCGCGCGCGGCACGGCGGCCGAGGTCGATGTCGAACGTCTCTCCACGCAGGTCAACACCACGCGCGCGACGCTCGTGCCATTGCAAGTGCAGATCACGGATTCGCTCGATCAGCTCGCCGTGCTGACCGGCCGCGCGCCCGGCGCACTCGATGCCGAACTCGCGCAGCCCGCGCCGTTGCCTGCGTTGCCTGCATCGGTATCCATCAGCGATCCCGCGACGATGCTCCAGCAGCGCCCCGACATTCGTGCGGCGGAACGGCGTCTCGCATCGAGTAACGCGCAGATCGGCGAGCACATCGCCGATTATTTCCCGAAGGTGTCCTTGCTCGGCGATATCGGCTTCTCCGCCTCCGACCCCGGCCATTTGTTGCGCAAGCAGAATTTCTCGTGGGTCGGCGTGCCGTATCTGCAATGGAACGTATTCGATTTCGGCCGCACGACCGCGAGGGTCGATGCAGCCGAGGCATCGCGCGACGAAGCCGAGGCGCGTTATGAAAAGACCGTGCTCGCCGCGCTGAAGGACGCGAATTCCGCGCTCTCGCGTTACGGCAATCAGCGCGAACATGTCGTGCGGTTGCAGCAGGTGCAGGCGTCGTCGGAGCGTTCGGCTACGCTCGTGCGTCAACGCTATACGGCGGGTGTATCGACATTGATCGATCTGCTCGATGCGCAGCGCACGCAATTCGCCGCGCAACAGGACGTGGTCGCGGCGCAAGCCGAATTGTTGAAGGACTACGTTTCCTTGCAAAAGAGTCTTGGACTCGGGTGGCAACAGCGCGACAATCCAGGCTCCTAACCGGAGCTGCGCGCGGCGCTATACTCTCGCGCTTTTCACCCAGCAAGACAGGATTACCGATGAACGCCCTCCCTACCTGCCCGCAATGCCATTCCGAATTCACTTACGAGGATGGCGGCGTCTACATCTGCCCCGAGTGCGCGCACGAATGGAAGGCGCAAGCGGGCGACGCCGCCGAAGCCGCCGCGAAGGTGTATCGCGATTCGGCGGGCAACACTCTTCAGGACGGCGACACGGTAACCGTCATCAAGGACCTGAAGCTGAAGGGCTCGGGCGGCGTCATCAAGATGGGCACGAAGGTCAAGAACATCCGTCTCGTCGATAGCGATCACGATATCGACTGCAAGATCGACGGCTTCGGCGCGATGAGCCTCAAGTCCGAATTCGTTCGCAAGGCATGATCGTGCGATAGAAACCTCGGCGGGCAGGATGTAAAGATGCGTTACGATGCAGTCTTTTCCCTGCCCGGCCCCGCCGTTTCGTTTTGACCGCGTCCGAATTCAAAGCCACCGCACGCGCAGCGCTGACCCAGCTTGCGGCCCGGCTGCGCCCGCATCTGCGGCCCCGCACGCTGCTTCTGCTGCCCGCGTTGTTCCTCCTTTATGTGCTGGTGCTGATTCCGTTCACGCCCGGCATCCGCGACATTCGCAAAGCCAAGGTCGATCAGCCCGCGCAAATCTATTCCGCCGATGGCAGGCTGCTTGCCGAATTCAAGCCGACGCATCGCGAATGGGTGAGCCTCAAGCAGATATCGCCGAACGTCGTCGATGCGCTCATCGCAACAGAAGACCGGCGCTTTTACGAGCATCACGGCATCGACTGGCGGCGCACCGCATCGGCTGCGGTGCATACGTTCTCGGGCGATCGTCAGGGCGGCTCCACGCTCACGCAACAGCTCGCACGCAATCTATATCCCGATGAAGTCGGCCGCTCGCAAACGCTCACCCGCAAGCTGAAGGAAGCGATCACCGCGTTCAAGATCGAAGCCGTCTATTCGAAGGACGAGATTCTCGAAACGTATCTGAACACGGTGCCGTTTCTGTATAACGCATACGGCATCGAAATGGCCGCGCGCACTTACTTCGACAAGTCCGCTGGCCAGCTCGACGTGCTCGAAAGCGCGACGCTCATCGGCATGTTGAAGGGCAACAGCTATTACAACCCCGTCATCAATCCGGAGCGTGCGCTCGACCGGCGCAACATCGTGCTCGGTCAGATGGTGCGCTTCGGCCATCTCGCGCCCGCGAAACTCGATGCACTGAAGAAGCGCCCGCTGCGCATCGACTTCGAGCGGCAGACCGAGGAGCCGGGACGCGCGCCGCATTTCGCGCAGCAGTTGCGCAAATGGCTGATCGCGTGGGCGGACGACCACGACTTCAACATCTACTCGGACGGGCTGATCGTCAGGACGACGATCGATTCGCGCCTGCAATCCATGGCGACGCAATCTCTGATGTTGCAGGGCAATCAGTTGCAGTCGATTGCGAATGCGGCGTGGGGCGGACGTGGCGGCTGCGCGAGCGCGAACGAGGATCTCGCGCGCGCGTTCATCCGCGAGACGGGCGACTATCGCAAGGCCCGCGACGCCGGCGCGAACGATGCCGATGCGTCAAAGCATTTGATCGCGGATCGGAACTTCATGCGCGCGCTCTGCGAAGAAAAGACGCGCGTGCAGGCTGCGTTTCTCGCACTCGATCCGCGCACCGGCCAGATCAAGGCGTGGGTGGGCAGCCGCGACTTCACGCAGGACCCGTTCGATCACGTTCAGCAAGCGCGCCGCCAGCCCGGTTCCACGTTCAAGCCGTTCGTCTATGGCGCGGCTTTCGAGCGCGGCGCGATGCCGACCGATACGTTCATCGACCAGGACGTGACGATTCCCGTTAAAGGCGGCGAGACCTGGCATCCGACCGACGAAGCGCCGCCCACTGGACGCGCAGTCAGCTTGCGCGACGGCATCGCGTATTCGAAGAACCGCATCACTGCGCAACTGATGCAGACCGTCGGCCCGGCTCGCGTCGCGCGGCTCGCACGCGACATGGGCGTGCGCGAGAGCCATCTCGACGAAGTGCCGTCGCTCGCGCTCGGCACGAGTCCGGTTACGCTGAAGGAAATGGTGTCGGCGTACGGCACCATCGCGAACGATGGCAATTACATGGAGCCGTTGCTCGTCACGCGCATCGAGAACAAGCAGGGCGAAGTGCTCGCGCAATTCGACAGCACGCCGGAGCGCGCATTGTCGGTCGATGCAACGCACAAGCTCGTCGATGTGATGCGCGACGTGGTGAACCGCGGCACCGGCACGGCCATTCGCACGCGCTTCGGCATTCGCGCCGATGTCGCCGGCAAGACCGGCACGACGCAGGACAACGCGGACGGATGGTTCATTCTGATGCATCCGCAACTGGTCGCGGGCGCATGGGTCGGCTTCAACGATAGCCGCGTCACGTTGCGCAGCGATTATTGGGGACAAGGCGCGCACAGCGCGTTGCCGATGGTCGGCGACTTCACGCAACGCGCGTTGCGTTCGCATCTGGTCGATGCCCGTGCGCGCTTCGACATTCAGGCGCCGCCGGGCGCATGGCAGACTTTCACGACGCGCTTGCGCGGCTGGATGGACGAGACTTTCGGCAGAACAGCGAAGCCGACTGTCGCGAAGTCCGGGCAGACCGTCACGCAGAAGCCGGCTCGCGTGAAGCGCGCGCCCGCCGAACCCGAAGCCGAAGTGACCGAAGAAGCGCCGCCGCAGCCGCCGGTGTTCCAGACGATGCCGCCGTTGTTGCCTTCGAGTCCCGAGGCGGCGAGCGCAGCGCCCGCATCGGCGCCCTGATTCAGGCCTCGGAGAAGCCCTCCGCCCGATGCCCGCGAGCGACGCCGCGCACCTCCGCGCCGATGCGCCGATTAGCGGGCGGCCCGGAAACGGCTCATGCGAATAAAACCAGTTCGCTAGCGCGCGCTCGCATAGCGTTGAAGTCCCGCAATGCTTTCATCCAGCTCCGCGACGAGCCGCGCCATGAGTTCGGCGGCCGGCAACTCGCGTGCGAGCGCCGCCGCTTGCCCCGCCCACTGAGCGCCGTAACCGAACTCGCCCTTTGCCTTCGCAGCGGCATGCAGTGCCTTGCCGGCGTCGTATGTGATGGGATAGTCGGGGTTGCGCGGCGCATCGGCGCTGCGGCCCAGTTCGGTGAACTTGTTGGCGAGGCCGCGCGCCATGCGTCCGGAAATCGCCGCAGTGAAGGCTGTGCGATTCGCGGCATCGCTGAGAATGGCACGGCGATAACCGGCATCGATCGATGTCTCCGTGCACGGCACGAACGCGGTGCCCAACTGCGCCGCCTGCGCGCCCAATGCGAGCGCCGCCGCGATGCCCGCGCCATCCATGATGCCGCCCGCGGCAATCACCGGCACGTCGAACTTGCTGGCGAGAAGGCGCGTGAGCGCGAACGTGCCGAGTTCATCGTCGTCGCTGTCGATGTCGAACAGACCGCGATGACCGCCCGCCTCGGTGCCCTGCGCGACGATCGCATCCATGTTCGCATCGGCCAGTTGTTGCGCTTCGCGCACGTTCGTCGCCGATGCGATCAGCGTGATGCCCGCACTGCGCAAAGCGTCGATCGTATCGGTCGATGGCAGTCCGAAATGGAAGCTCACGATAGCGGGCTTTTCTTCGAGAAAGACGTCGAGCATGTCCTTGTCGACGAGAAAGCTCGTGTAGATTTCCCCGAGCGTCTGCGGCGGCTTTGCTTCGTACTGTGCAAATAGCGGCGCGAGCCAGTCGATCCATGCCTTCTCAACCGCCTCGTTCGCCTTCGCCGGACGATGACAGAACACATTGATGTTGAACGGCTTGTCAGTCAGCGCGCGCGTCTCGCGGATGGTCTTGCGCGCGGCCTCTGCGTTCATCGCGCCGACGCCGAGCGAGCCGAGCCCGCCCGCGTTCGATACCGCCGCCGCGAGCGCGGGCGTGCTGACGCCGGCCATCGGCGCCTGAATGATGGGCTTCGTGATGCCGAGCCTTTGCATCAAGGTAGGGGTCATGGAAAGGTCTCTCCTGAAAGCGCTGTCACCGCAAAGCATAACGCCCGCTTGTCCATCGTGGAGAAGCGGGCGTCATGTTCATACGTTAAGAGATTACTTCGAAGTCGGCATCACGAATTCCGCGCCCTTCTCCGTGCTTTCCGGCCAGCGCTGCATGATCGACTTCTGCTTCGTATAGAAGCGCACGCCTTCTTCGCCGTAAGCGTGCATGTCGCCGAACAGCGAACGCTTCCAGCCGCCGAAGCCGTGCCATGCCATCGGCACCGGAATCGGCACGTTGATGCCTACCATGCCCACTTCGATGCGCCGGCCGAACTCACGCGCGACGTGGCCATCGCGTGTATAGCATGCGACGCCGTTGCCGAACTCGTGCGCGTTGACGAGATCGACGGCTTCGGCGAAGTCCTTCACGCGCACGCACGCGAGCACCGGTCCGAAGATCTCTTCCTTGTAGATGCGCATGTTCGGCGTGACATGATCGAACAGCGTGCCGCCCGTGAAGAAGCCGTCTTCGTGGCCCGCGACCTTCAGGCCGCGCCCGTCGACGACGAGTTGCGCGCCTTCGTCGACACCCATCGCGATATAGCCTTCGATGCGATCCAGCGCCGCGCGCGTGACGATCGGACCCATTTCCGCATCCGGCTCCATGCCGTTCTTCACGACGAGCTGACGCGCACGTTCGGCCAGACGCGGCACGATCTTGTCGGCGACATCGCCGACGAGCACGGCCACCGAGATCGCCATGCAGCGCTCGCCGGCGGAGCCGTAGCCCGCGCCGATCAGTGCGTCGATGGTCTGGTCGATGTCGGCGTCCGGCATCACGACCATATGATTCTTCGCGCCGCCGAGCGCCTGCACGCGCTTGCCGTGCTTCGCGCCCGTTTCGTAGATGTAGTTCGCGATCGGAGTCGAGCCGACGAAGCTGATCGCGCGGACATCGGGATGCTCCAGCAGCGCATCGACGACGACCTTGTCGCCCTGCACGACGTTGAGGATGCCATCGGGCAAGCCGGCTTTCTTCATCAGATCCGCCATGAACAGCGACGCGGAAGGATCGCGCTCGCTCGGCTTCAGGATGAACGCATTGCCCGCTGCAATCGCGACCGGGAACATCCAGCACGGCACCATGCACGGGAAGTTGAACGGCGTAATGCCCGCGACGATGCCGAGCGGCTGGCGCGTCGTCCAGTTGTCGATGCCGGTGGAAACCTGTTCGGTGTAATCGCCCTTCAGCAGTTGCGGGATGCCGCACGCGAATTCGATCACCTCGATGCCGCGCGTCACTTCGCCCTGCGCATCCGAGAAAACCTTGCCGTGCTCGGCGGTGATGATCGCGGCGAGTGCATCGCGATTCTGATTCATCAGTTCCAGGAAACGCTGCATGACGCGCGCGCGGCGGATCGGCGGCATGTCGCGCCAGGCAGGAAACGCAGCCTTCGCGCTGGCGACGGCGGCTTCGACGTCCGCGGCTTCGCCCAGCACGAGCTTGCGGGGACGCTCGCCCGTCGCGGGGTTGAAGATCGGCTGCGAGCGCGTGCCCGAGCCGTTCACGCGCTCACCGTGAATGTAGTGAACGACGTCGGCGGTATCGTTGAAGGCTTGCATCTCGTCTCCCGTCTGCGGAATGGGTTGGCAGTGTCGTTAGTGTAAGAAGCGTTGCGGGCGCTGCAAAGACGCTATGATTGAACTCATTGTTCACGCTGGCAAACAATCGGCGCATGGAAGACGAAAAGATCGAGACGCTCTGGACGCATCTGCACTGGCTGACCGTGCTCGCCGAACAGGGCAGCTACACGGCGGCGGCCGCGCGGCTCGGCGTCAGCAAGGCGGCGATGAGTCAGCGGATCGCCGAACTGGAGCGCGCAGCGGGCGTTCCGCTCGTCACGCGCACGACGCGCAGCGTGCGCTTCACCGAGGCGGGCCGGCGTCTCGTCGATGAAACGCGCGGGCAATACGAGCATATCGCCGCGAGTTTTTCGGGCGTGCGGGAGATGGCGGGCATCGCGCGGGGCCTGATCCGCGTGACCGCGCCGGTCGCGTTCGCGCGGCAGCAATTGACGCCGAAACTCGCGGGCTTTTTGCATGCGCATCCCGAAGTGCGCGTGCAACTGGAAGCATCGGACCGGCTGACGTCGATCGCCACCGAAGGTTTCGATCTGGCCATCCGGCACAGCGCGCACGCGCCGGAGACGCACGTCGCATGGAAGCTGTGCGATACGCACTCGGTCATCGTCGCGACGCGCGCCTACCTGAAACGGCGCGGCACGCCCGCGACGCCCGCCGATCTCGCCGTCCACGATTGCCTGTTTTATCCGCGCACGCAGGCGGCCAGCATCTGGTCGTTCGTGCGCAAGGGCGCGCGCAAGACGGCATCCGGGCCGTACACGCTCGCGGTGAACGGCGCGTTTTCCGCAAACAACAGCGAGTTGCTGCGCGATGCGGCGCTGGACGATCTCGGCATCGCGCTGCTGCCCGACTTTACCGCGCAAGCGGCCGTGCAGGCGGGCAAGCTCGTGGTGCTGTTGCCGGACTGGCGTCCGGTGGGCGCGTTCGCCGATCAGCTTTACGTCGTGCGTCCCTATGCGCCGCACGTCCCGCGCGCGGTTGCCCTCTTCATCGGATATTTGCGCGAGGCGTTTGCAGGCGGCTTCCCGCTCTCGGTCACGTGACGTAGAGCAGCGCAGCCACCGCCATCAGGCAAGTGCAAGCGTTGAAATAGAAAAACCAGGTGGAGCGAAGCAGGCGAAAACGCAACGGCTCGTCGCGGCGACGCGGCTCGCCGTGGAATTGCCAGAGATCGAGATAAGTAGTGACGGTGCACGAGAGCATCGCGATCGCCGTTACGAAGGATACCGAAATGAACAGGGTCCAGGCGAGGTCTTTCATGGCAAGTCGTCGACGATGATTCCGGCACTCGTGCCGTGGCCTGGGACGACCGCAAGCTCGCGGAATACGATCGGCACAATCGTGGTTCGCGTCCCATGCAGGACGTATAGGAAGCGAACGAGAGTGCGAGAGATCTGACAAACCCCAGTTAATGATCCGAAGGATTGCGCTTGCCCATGAAAAACGCGCCCCGAAGGGCGCGTTTTTCTACATGCGACGCGAATGCGAGGATTGCAGCCGCAGGCTCAGACCTTCTTGACCGATGCCTCGTAAATCTCGTCGATCGATTCAGCGAGCGTCTTGTCGAACTCGCTATCGCTCATGGACTTCTTCAACTCGTTGATGAGCGCACGCGAAAAACTTGCGATCATGCCGTGGTTCTCCGCAAGGCGCTTGCATGCATCCGTGCGCGAGTAGCCGCCCGAGAGCGCCACCACGCGCACCACACGCGGATGCTCGATCAGCGGGCGATAGAAATCCGCTTCGTCCGGGATGGTCAGCTTGATCATCACGCGACTCGATTCCGGAAGCGCGTCCAGGCCTTTCAGCAGTTCGTCGCGCAGGATCTTTTCCGCGCCCTTCTTGTCCGGGCTCTTGATCGAAACTTCCGGCTCGAGGATCGGCACGAGACCTTGCGCGATGATCTGCTCGCCCACTTCGATCTGCTGCTTCACCACCGCCGCGATGCCCTTCTCCGACGCCTGATGGATCACCGAGCGCATCTTCGTGCCGAACACGCCGAGCTTCGCCGCGCGCTGGAGCAGTTCGTCGAGGCCGGGAATCGGCTTCATGATCTGCACGCCATCGGCTTCGGCTTCGAGCCCCTTGTCGACCTTCAGGAACGGCACGACGCCACGGTCTTCCCACAGGAACGTCGGCACCGGCTTGCCTTCGGCTTCGCCGTCCATCGTGCGCTCGAAGAGAATCGCGCCAATGACCTTCTCGCCCGTGAAGGCCGGCGCGGTCATGATGCGCACGCGCATTTCATGCATCAGCTTGAACATCTCGGCTTCGCCGTTGTAGGCGTCGTCCGCAATGCCGTATTGGCGCAGCGCGCCGGGTGTCGAACCGCCGCTTTGATCCAGAGCGGCGATGAAACCCTGCTTCTCCGCCATCTGCGCCAGCATCTTTTCGTTAGCCACGAGCATTTCCTCCTCAAAGTTCAAACGCCGGACCGCACGCGCGGTGCGTGTCCGGGCTTCTGGTTCAACTTTCTTGAGTTTACAGGTTTTGGCGCGCGCAACTCTCGTGCATATCCGCCATTTGCCCGGCGATTTGGCTAGAAACGGCGTGAATGACGTTCAGGACGCGGCGGATTGGAGGTCGCCGGCGGGCGGGGCGGATCGCCAGAGCGCGGTTGCGGCGCGGCGCAGCAGCGAAGGAGCGCGCTTCGCGGCGTCGGCCGTGTCCGGAGCTTGCGCGGGCAGCGTGGGCGGCGTGAGCGGCGGCGCCAGCGCCTCGCGTGCATTGCCGCATCGCTCGTTGAGCTGGCGGCGCATGACGGGATCGTCGATGAGCGTTATCGATAATCCGCGCTCGAATTGCAGCGTGTACGCGATGTCGCCGAAGTGCTCGTAGCGGCCGCTATCGGCCAGTTCGAACGCCAGCGTGACGGTGCGCTGGCGCTTCCATGCGTCGAGATCGTCGTGACCGGTGCTCACCTGTGCCTCGCGACGGCAATGAGATGGCAACGATGGTAGCCCGGCCGTCGCGCGGTTTCGGTTGTGCCGTCACAACACGCGATCAAAAAGTCTGAAGGAAAAGCCGACCGTTCGTCCGACGCTTACCACGCGCCCGCAAAGCCCAGCACCGCGCGGTTGAACGCGCCCGGACTCGCGACATTCATGCCGTGCGACGCCCCCGTCATCGTCTGCCGGTCCGCGAATTCGATCCACTCGGCGAGCTTGTCGACGTTGTTGCGGAACATGCGCGGGCTTTTCTGGCCGTCGATGGCACTTGATGTCACGCGCCGCCTCGCGGGTGTAAGCGGGCAACGGATCGCGGAATTGCTTCGGCAGCGTGAGCGCGTTATCGAGCGCCATGCGGCGGAAGCCGTCCGTGCTCTTTTGCCAGAAGCCGGGCATGCTGACCGAATCGACGAACATTTCGAGGCCGGTGTCGAAATCGCCCTGTTCGATCAGTTCCGCGACGCGCGAACGCAGCGCGTTGGTCGCGGGCGGCAGCGCGGCGGGCGCGGCCTGCGCCGATGTCTGCAGCGGACCGCCGGGGTCCGCGAGCGTCAGCGTCTTGACGAGGCGCGGATACTCGCGCGCCAGATGAAACGCGATGCAGCCGCCGCGCGAATGGCCGACGAGGTGCACCGGCGCAATATCCATCGCGACGATGAACTCGGCCATCTCCTCGACGTGCGCGCGCCAGCCGAATTCGCCCTGCACGAAGGCGTCGACGGCCGGCCAGTAGTGGCTCAGGCTCGGCGCGATCGCGCGGAAGTGCTGGCCGAGCGGCGCCAGTTGCGCGCTCCAGTAGCGGTAATCACACAGCGAGCCGTGTACGAAGACGAGCGGCTCGCCGTCGCCGCATTCGACATAAGGCACGGACACACCCGACGCGGTCGTCGCGAACGACGGTTCGGGCATGGCTTGCACGGCGGCGAGGACAGCGGGATCGGTACGCGCGTTCATCGGTAGGCTCCTTTCCTGCACTATGCCGCCCGGCGACCTAAAAGAAAATCGCATAATATTGATAGGATCGTTCAGTTTTTCTGATAGCACTGCTCGCGCTACCTTCCATGAAAGCACTCGACCTCGACGTCCTCTCGATGATCATCGCCGTCGCGGACACCGGCAGCATCAGCCGCGCGGCGGAACTGGTGCATCGCTCGCAATCGGCGGTGAGCATGCAGATCAAGACGCTTGAGACCGCGCTCGGCAAGGCGCTCTTCGTGCGCAAGCCGCGCAGCGTGGTGCCGACGCAAGACGGCGAAGTGCTGCTCACGTACGCGCGCCGGATGATCGCGCTGCGCGACGAAGCGTGGGCGGCGGTCGTCCGGCCGGACGTGACCGGGCGCGTGGTGATCGGCGTGCCGGACGATTACGCGTCGTCGCTGTTCCCGCCGATCCTCAAGAAATTCTCGGCGACGTATCCCAAGGTCGAGATACAAGTGGTCGGCTTGCCGAGCGTCGCGCTCGCGCCGATGCTGAAGGACGGCGACGTCGATCTTGTCTGCGCGACGCGCGTCAAGGGCATCTCCGGCGAATTCCTGCGTCACGAACCGATGGTCTGGGCCGCCGCGCCCGGCGCGACCGACATCTGGCGCGAACGGCCGCTGCCGATTGCCGTGTTCCTGCCGGGCAGCGTCGCACGCGAGAACGCGATCCGCAGTCTGGAGCGGGCGCGCATCGGCTATCGGACGTCGTACGAAAGTCCGAGCCTGCTCGGTCTGCTGACGATGGCGGAAGCCGGGCTCGCCGTCACGCCGCTCGCCAAATGCGCGGTGCCGTCGCACTTCACGCTGCTCGGGCAGGCGCAAGGCCTGCCGGAAATCGCCGCGCTCGAAGTGGTGCTCGCGCGCAGCGCGGCATCGCAACGGCCGCCCTGCGATTTTCTGGCGGAGCGGATTATCGCGGAATTGCGCCGTTGAGCGCCGATTCGATCGCATTCACCCGGCGCAACACCCACGCGCGCAGCATGCGATTCGATGCGACGAGCGGCATCGACGTCGCCATGATGCGATACACGTCGTTGCGGCGAACCTTCGAGATGCGCGCAGGATCGAGCCACGCTTCGTTGCGGGCGAGCAGCACGAGCGTGTCCAGCCCGATCATGATCGGCCACAGACACGCGAGCCGCAGCCGCACGGCGCGCGAGGGGATCGCGAGCGTGTAGTCGAGCGCATCCTGAAACAGCGGCAATGTTGCGCGCAGCACGTCGGCAAGCACGGGCCGCGCACGCGACGATGCGTCCGCCGCAAGAAGTTCGCGCGGCGCGAGACCATGACGCGCCAGCATGTCGGCGGGCAGGTAGCACCGGCCGATGCGCAGATCGCGTGCGCAATCGCGCAGCACGTTCGTCATCTGCAGCGCCTTGCCGAAGCGCACGCCGCGGGCGAGCATTACATCGGGTTCGGTCCGGATGAGGCCGGGCATGTGCGCGAAGGTCATCTTCGTCCAGAACTCGCCGACGCATCCCGCGACGAGATACGTGTAACGGTCGAGTTCGTCGAACCGCTGGAGCGCGGCGATCTGGCCGGACGTTTCATCCGGGAACGTGCGCAAGTCGAACTCCATGCCGGTGCTGAGCGTGGTCACGATGTCGCGCACGGCGGCGGTATCGGCAGCGCTGAGGTCGTTCAGAATCGACAGCGCCGGTCCCAGCGATTCCAGCAGCACGCGTTCATCCGGCTGCGCCTGCTGCCCGGCGACTTCATCGGCGATGCGGGCGAGCGCGCCATCGTCCGGCGCACCGTTCACTTGCCCGCGCAACGACAGCAGCAGGTCCAGCCGGCGCGCCGGCGTCACGAGCGAGGTATCCGCGATGGTGTCCGCGGCGCGCGCGAGGAGATAGGCGAGCCCGATGGGATCGCGCATCGCGGGCGGCAAAATGCGCAGCGTCAAATAGAAAGACCGCGAAACGCTTTTCAGTAGCGGGCCGAGAAGAAAGGCCCGGGGCGATGGATTCATGTGTCGGATCGGATGACCCGGCAGGGCGCGGGTCTTGTGCCGCCGCATTGTATCCGTCCGATGGCCGTCGAGCCGGACGCCTACGCTCGCGCCCGCGCGCTGTGAAGCCGGGCATGCGCGAGACGCAGCTTCACCGGCTTGCTCGTCGTTTTTGCGCGATGAATGCGCGGCCTGTTCGACGCGGCGGCGGGCGACGCAATCTTCAGCCTCACCGGCTCGACCGGTTCCAGCACGACGCGGGCGTGCCCCGCATTGCGCAGGCCGAGCTGGCTGGCGGCGGCGAACGACAGGTCGATCGCGCGCCCCTTGACGAACGGGCCGCGGTCGTTGATGCGCACGATCACCGACCGCGTCTTCGACGCGTTGCTCACGCGCACATACGATCCGAGCGGCAACGTGCGATGCGCTGCGGTCAGCGCGTGCATGTCGTAGCGCTCGCCGCTTGCCGTGCGACGCCCCTGGAATTTGCTGCCGTAGAACGACGCCTCCACGAATTCCGGCCGTTTCGCTGCCGCGTCGCCGTGCGCGGCCGGGGCCGATACATCGGCCGGCGATGCCGCTACCGCCGACGCTTCCGGCGCTTCCTGCGCGTCCCGTGGCTCGCCTTGAGACGGCTCTGGCGCCGCAGGCGCACTCACTGGCCGATGCGCGGCGCATCCGTTGAGCACGACGAGCGCGCCGACGGATGCGAGACCCGCCGCGCGCGCGCGCCGGATGAATGCGTTTGCAACCATGAGCGAACTTCTCCCGGTAATACCGATTCACCGTGAAACGGTTCGCCCATAACGCCGGCCCGCGATCGGAGTTGACCACGCGCGCCCACATTTGACTCAACTTGACACAAGCTCCGCGCGGCTTACGAATAGTTCAGCTTCGGATACCAGTCCGTGCCGCGTCCTTCCGGCGTCATGTCAAGCACGGTCCAGAGCGGCATCGGATCGGGCGCGCCGCGCGGATCTTCGCCCGGATCGGCTGTTGCGAAGTCCATTTCGCCGCTCCAGAAGTGGCGAATCACGCCGTCGCGCCGCGTGAACACGTTGAGCGCGGGTTCGTCGCCGCCTTCTTTCGAGATCGCGTAATAGTCGCGGCTGAAGTTGCCGTTGGTGTCGGAATACAGCTTCAGGTCGCGCCAGCCGCGCTCCTCCTTGAACGCGACGAGCTTGGCGAGCGGCGAGCGCGCGATGACCGCGAGCGCCACGCGTTGCTCGATATCGCGCGCCTCGCCTTCCCATGCCGACAGCAGCGACGTGCACATCGGGCAGGGCCGCTCGCGCTGCGGTCCGAACATGTAGCTGTAAGTGACGAGCGTTTGCTTGTCGCCGAACAGGCCGGCGATGTCGACGGGACCGCGCTCGCCCTCGAAGAGATAGTCGCCCGTGACTTCCCCGCCGGGCGGCAACGCGCGCCGCATCCGCGCGACGCGCTCGATATGCCGCCGCAGTTCGATTTCTTCCGCCAGCAGCGCGACGCGCGCCCGCCGATAGTCGGCGCTTTCATTCGGAAAGGTCATCGTTGCCCGCGCCGCGAGTTCGGCGGCGGGAACGAGTGAAGGTGTCGATGTCATGCGTGTTCTCCCGTGTTGAGAAACGTCAGTCGCGATCCGGCGCACCCGGCGGAAACAATCGCCGATACGGCCGCGCCTCGTCCACCGCCCGCGCGAACGACGGCCGCGCGAGAAGCCGCTTGCGATACGCGATCACGTTCGGATATGCATCCCCGATGCGATGGGTCCAGTCGGCATAGAACAGGAACGGTGCGGCGGCGCAATCGGCGAGGCTGAACGCATCGCCGGCGGCCCATTCCCGCGTCGACATGAGGCGGTCGAGATACGCGTACGACGTGTCGAGCATCGCGCGGGCATCGGCGACGCCGCGTGGATCGCGCTCGCCCTCTGCTCGCATGCAATCGAAGACGATTTTCTGCTGCGGGGTCGACAGGTAGTTATCGAAGAAGCGGTCCATCCAGCGCACGTCGAGCGCGGCGCGGGGATCGGCGGGAACAGGGGCACCGGCCCGGGGTGAAACAGGTCGAGATACTCGATGATGATCGTCGCTTCGATCACCGGCCTGCCGTCGTCGACGATGACGGGGAAGCGCTTCATCGGCCAAAGCTCGGCGAGTTCGCGCATGGACTGCGGCGTTTCGGGCGTGAGCGGCCGCCATTCGAACGGCGTGGCGTTCTCGTACAGCGCGATCAGCACCTTCTGGCAATACGACGAAAACGGATGCGCATAGAGGCTCAGGGTCATCGGACGATCTCCTTGAAGTGCGGCGGTTTCATCGCCGGCTTGATGGACGACGATCGGCGCGGCGGCGAATCGACGTTGTCCGGCGCGAATCGCTGACTTCTTGTTGTGCGGTGCGGAAAACCGGATGCGGCTGCCGTTCGATTGTCGCGGCAGGGCGGCTCTGATAACTTGGCGCGTACGGCTGTCGCGCGGATGAGATTCAACCCAATGAGTCGAGGCGATCAATGATGCGTATTGAGAAGATAAGACTCGTCATCGCAGACGGGCAACCCGCAGTGCTAACAGGGCTGCAAGCGTGGTTCGAGGGGCGCGGGCGTTATTGCATTGCGGCGAGCGCGAAAAGCGCCGGGCAGTTGCTTGCGCAGATCGATGATGCAAGGGGCGACTTGATCATCATCGGTGACGCGCTCGGTGACACCCACGAGCTGCTGCGCGCGCTGCGGGAACGGCATCCGCATATGCCGGTGGTCGTGCTCACATCGGAGTCCGATCCGCGCACGCTGCTCGCGATGCAGCATGCAGGCGCACGCGGCATCGCGAGCACGCGCGACGAACTAAGGGAACTCGGGAGAATGTGCGATCGCGTGCTGTCGGGGGCGGAAGGCGTCGTTTCGCGACGGATTGCGGGGTTTCTGCAGGCGACGGATGAGCGGGGCGTTCGCCAGGACTATGCCCACGTGCGCATGAGAGTACGGCCGTTCAATGCGGCAACGATCTCATGCTAAGTCAGCAATCCTCTCAACATGCGGTCCCAGACGGGCGCAAGCACCTTCCAGTCATAGAAATAATTGGTGAAAGCCTTCTGCGCCTCGATATGAGCCTGACAGCCCGCGGGATTGTTTCGCAGTCTGACGACCGCTTCCGATAACGCATCGGCGAAGACCGCCACGTGGTCGGCTGGATTTTCCGTCCATTGGTAAGCAAGCGCCCATCGATTGCAGGTATCGAGAAGTCCGCCATAATTCGGCGCGACTACGAAGTTGCCGGCGGACATTGCTTCGATGGCGGCCAGGCACGACGTCTCGGGCCATATGGACGGGTAAGCGAAGACGTGGCTTTGCTGGAGCGCCCGACGCACGACGTCGTACGGTTGAAAGCCGTGATACGTGATGTTCGGATGCTGCCGGCAATGTTCGAAGACCCGCGAGTAAGGCGCGTCGAGCTCGGGCCGGCCGTAGGCCGCGAACGATGAATACACGTGCAGATGCAGCCGCCCATGTTTCGCGAGCACGCGCTCGAAGGCCGGCACGAGCAGCTCCAGGCCCCGCTGCGGCGTCGTGTGGTAGATGAGGTTGACGATCTCGTTCGGGTCAGGCTTCGGCAGCGCCGGTAAAGGCTCAATGCCGTTTCGGATGACGACGCATTCTGAGTACGGGAGGTCGTGATAGATGTGGAAAATCTGCATCTGCCAGTCGGAAACCATCACGATCTTGGCGAACTGCTTGCGGTAATTCGCGTCCCTCAGGGCGACTGTCTCGTCGTCTGGCATATCGTGAAGCCAGAGCACCGTCTTTCTATGCGGATCGATTTCGCGGATGCGCGAGGGGATGATCTGAAAGTTCGCCAGCAGGCCCGCGTCGAGCGTGCGATGTAACCGGCGCAACATGAGCTCCGTTCCGCCGTTTGCATTGCGCGAGACTTCGTTCACTTCCATGATGCTTCACTCATATCCGATCCATCTAAAACTATAGCAGAGCCGCCCTGCAACGCTCCGCCAGCAAGGATGCGTCAACTTCGCTAGGATGCTCGCTGGACTTCTCTCCCAGGCGCGCGCCGCCGCTCCAACCCACTCCATCATGCCCACGCCGCCTCATGCCATCGGTTTCACGCTCGATCCGCTCGACCGCATGTCCGACAAACGCGATGACGAAGCATTCGTCGCCCGCCTTCGCGACGATCCCGCCACGCGCTTTCTGCTCTTTGTGAAGGACGTGCCGCTGTTCAAGCGCACTCAGGGCCACGATGCGCTTTTCGCCGCGCAAGAAGCCGCGAAGTTCGGCACGCCGATTCAAACCGTCCTGCTGGGCCGCGACACGGACGGACGCGCGCTCTTCGCCTGCGCGCTCGACACCAGCGTCGAAACCGCAGCCAGCGCGCTCGAAGCCGTGCCGGTCGAAGCGATAGAACTGCGGCCCGTCGCGATGCAAGGACTCGTCGACGCGCCCATCGTCAGCGCGCTCGGCGAAGCGCGTTCGATGCTCGACTGGCATCGCCGGCATCGTTTCTGCGCGAACTGCGGCCACCCGACCGACGACGCCGGCGCGGGCTGGCGGCGCATTTGCGGCAACTGCCGGGCGCAGCATTTTCCGCGCGTCGATCCCGTCGTCATCATGCTCGTCACCGATGGCGAGCGCTGCCTGCTCGGCCGCCAGCCGCAATTCGCGCCGGGAATGTATTCGGCGCTCGCGGGCTTCATCGAGCCCGGGGAGACGTTCGAGCATGCGGTGTATCGGGAAGTACTCGAAGAAGCGGGCATTCGCTGCTCGGATGTGCGCTACTTCGCGTCGCAGCCGTGGCCGTTCCCTTCATCGCTGATGATCGGCTGTTTCGCGCGGGCAACGGACACGGAGATTCGCATCGACGAGAAGGAACTGGAGGATGCGCGCTGGTTCACGCGCGCGGAGGTCGCCGCGATGCTCGGCGGCACGCACGCGGACGGACTGTCGGCGCCGAAGCCGTTTGCGATCGCGCATCATTTGTTGAGAAGTTTCGTGGATGGGACGGGCGAGTGACGCTGCGACTCGGGCCGTTTCGCCACCCTGAATGCGGGCGTTCTGTGCGATCCGATGCTGCGCAACGCATAACCTGTTCGCCCGTCAGCATCCCCCTTGCAAGCGATTAGAAAACCGCGCGACGCCGAACTAACGCGGCATCGCGCGGACACACGTCCTGCTTACAACTTACGACGCCCTGCGTCTTGGCGGTGTACGGCGTGTAGAGGGAAGACCCCGCTCAGGCCGGCGCCGCCGCCCGCAAGGAGTCGATGCCGCTGCTTCCGTCGCATCGACCGGAGCAGCCGCAGCACATTGCGTGCGTTGCGCTATTCCCGTCCGATGACAGCAATCTGCCGATGCAACGGAGCAGTGCGTGCTTCAAGCCTCGACGCGGCCCGCCTCACTCGCCTGCGTTTCCGTATCGCGACCCTTCCGTGCCGACCAGTACTCGGTCCGCACGCCGATGTCATCGGAAACAAACGGCCCGCCGCGCGTGGCCCGATAATGCGCGAGCGCCTTGTACACGAGCCCTTGCCCGAGCAGCACGATCGGCACGTTGAGCAGCACCATCACGATGTTCATCAGATCCGACAGCGCCCAGAGGTTCGGCAGTTCGAGCCCCGCGAGCACGGTCAGCGCGCCGAACGGCACGAACACGAGCGACCCCAGCACGCGTATTCCGGCGATGAAGCGCGAGCTGCGCGAGATGTAATTCGCCGATATTTCAGCGAAAGAAATCATGCCGAGCAGCGTCGTGAACGCGAAGAGGCCATAGCAGACGCACATCACGATGCGAATCACATCGCCGGCCCACGCCGGCACGAGCGCCTCCACCGACGCCAGATACACCGTGATCTTCGACGCACGCACCGATTCCCACGCCTGACCATCGACGGTGCCGGTCCAGACGTGCGCCATCACGACGATGAAGCCGGTCATCGTGCAGATGACCATCGTATCGAAGAACACGCCGAGGCTTTGCACGAAGCCCTGTTCGCAAGGGTGATCGTTATCGGCGATGGCGGCGGCCATCGTGATCGTGCCCTGCCCCGCTTCGTTCGACATCAGCCCCCGTTTGACGCCCTGCGCGAGCGCCGTGCCGATCGCGCCGCCGAACAACGCATGCGGTGCAAACGCGCCGACGACGACTTCGTGAAAGAAGTAAGGAATCAGCGGCAGATTGATGAGGATGATGACGAGCGACATCACGCAGAAGAGCGTCGCCTTGATCGGCACGAGGACATCGGTATAAGCGGTCACGCGGCGAATGCCGCCCATGATGATGAACGCGCACGCCACCACGAGCCCCGCCGCGATGAAGTAATACACCGTCGATTGCCGTGCGAGATGTGTGCCGGCCACCGTATCGGCGATGGTGCCGATCGCCGTGAAGACGTTGAACGTTTGCGGCGGCACGTTGAACAGCGCATAAACGATGAACACGAGCGACAGGAGCGTGCCGACGAAGCGTCGTCCGCCGAGAATGCGCCGTCCATAGAAGGGCAGACCGCCGACGAATTCGTCCTGCTTCTTCTCCTTGAACAATTGCGCGAGCGTCGACTCCATGAAGGCCGTCGCCATGCCGAAGAAAGCGGCGACCCACATCCAGAAGAGCGCGCCCGGCCCGCCGACCGAGATCGCGCCCGTGATGCCGACGATGTTGCCCGGTCCCGCGCGCATCGCGAGTCCGAGCATGAACGACGCGAGCGCGCTCACGCCCGTATTCGACGATTGCCTGCGCAGCATGATGCGCACGATCTTGCCGACGTTCATCGTCTGGCTGAAGCGCGTGCGGATCGTGAAGTGAATGCCGACACCGACGAGCAGCAGGATCGCGAATGGAAACTGCCCGAGCACCGGGATTCGCGAGTACGCCTTGATGTTGGTGGGGAAGTCCCAGAGGAAGTCGGAGACGGGCGCGATGAACGCAAAGAACGCGTTCACGGATTGGAAAAGGTCATCCACGCGGGGCCTTGCTTGTTGCTTCGAGCTGTTTGCAGCAGGAGTTCGGATTAGAAAAAACCCGGTTCGAAGGAACCGGGTCCAGTGCCAGTGCGCGTCATCGGAGGCGCGGGCGCGTATTATACGGCGCGCGTTCCGATGCCCTTCGCGCGTTCTTGTCGACTCAGCTTCCCCCGGTGGAAGCGTCGTCTTTAGACGCCGCCTGCAGGAAGTCGAAGTCGCATCCGGCGTCGGCCTGCAGCACGTGCTCCTGATACAGCTTCTGATAGCCCCGCGCGATGCGTTTCGGCGGCGATACGTCCTTCGCGCGGCGCGCCAGCTCCGCTTCATCGACGAGCAGATCGATGCGCCGCTCGCGCACGGAAAGGCGGATGCGATCGCCGTTGCGCACGAGCCCGATCGGGCCGCCGAGCGCCGCTTCCGGCGTCACGTGCAGCACGATGGTTCCGTACGCTGTGCCGCTCATGCGTGCGTCGGAGATGCGCAGCATGTCTTTCACGCCCTGTTGCGCGAGCTTCTTCGGGATCGGCAGATAGCCCGCTTCGGGCATGCCGGTGCCGCTCGCGGGGCCGGCGTTCTGCAGCACGAGGATATCGTTGGCATCGACATCGAGTTCGGGATCGTCGATACGCGCCGCCAGATCTTCGAGCGATATGAACACGACCGCGCGCCCTTCCTGCTCGAACAGCGATTTGTCGGCGGCGGAGCGCTTGAGGATGGCGCCGCGCGGCGCGAGCGAGCCGAACAGCGCGACGAGCCCGCCTTGCGGCTCCACCGGATCGGACGACTTGCGCACGATGCGGTGATCGACCCAGGCCTCGCGTTCCGCCGCGATACGCTCGCCGAGCGTTTCGCCGGTAACGGTGATGGCGTCGAGATGTAGTTGCGGCTCCAGTTCGCGCAGCACGGCCGTCATGCCGCCGGCTGCGAAGAAGTCCTCCATGTAGTGCTCGCCGGTCGGCTTCAGGTTGACGAGCACGGGCGTTTCATCGGAGAGGGCGTTAAGGCGTTCGAGCGACACCGGGATGCCGAGCCGCCCCGCCACTGCCGTGAGATGGATGATCGCGTTGGTCGATCCGCCGATGGCGAGCAGCACGCGCAGCGCGTTCTCGACCGACTTGTCGGTGATGATTTGGCTTGGCCGCAGCGGGTCGCGGATGAGCTGCACGGCGCGTGCGCCGCTTGCTTCGGCTGCGCGGATGCGGTCCGCGTGCACGGCGGGAATGGCGGCGGTGCCCGGCAGCGACATGCCGAGCGTTTCGGCGATGCACGCCATGGTGCTGGCGGTGCCCATGACGGCGCATGTGCCGACGGTGGTCGCGAGACGCCCTTCGATCTGATCGATTTCCTGTTCGCCGACTTCGTTCGCGCGGAACTTGCCCCAGAAGCGGCGGCAGTCAGTGCAGGCGCCGAGGCGCTCGCCCTGGTGACGGCCGGTCATCATCGGCCCGACGACGAGCTGCACGGCGGGGATATCGGCGGCGGCGGCGCCCATCAGTTGGGCGGGCACCGTCTTGTCGCAACCGCCGATGAGCACGACAGAGTCCATCGGCTGGGCGCGCAACATTTCCTCGACGTCCATGCTCATGAGGTTGCGGAACATCATCGACGTCGGATTCAGGAAGACTTCGCCCAGCGAGATGGTCGGGAAATCGATCGGCATACCGCCGGCGGCCAGCACGCCGCGTTTGACTGCGTCGACCAGTTCGGGCATCGCGCGGTGACAGTTGTTGAAGCCCGAACCGCTCGTGGCGATCCCTACAATGGGTTTCTTCAGCAACTCGGTTGAATAGCCCATCGATTTCGCGAACGAGCGGCGCAGGTATAGGGCGAAGCCGCGGTCGCCGTAGTTCGTCAGGCCTCTTGCGAAGCCTTGGGGTTCTGGGTCTTTCTTCTCTTGCATTTGTCTTTCGTCTCCGATGTTTGGTCTGGGTCTTTGCTTCTCGACGTGTCGGTATTAGCTCGACCCGCGCCGGGGCCGCATGAGATATGTGTAAGCGAATCAGCGGAGGCGATACGCTCCATGTCCCTTCCGGCTAGAGCAACAGCCCGCTGTTGCTATCATCCCGCATTTGTTGCCGCATCGCTTCTGGATGCCGGCGCGGCATTACCGGTCGTGGTTTGCGAAGACCTGCGCGCGGGAATAACGCTGATCGAGCCGGCACGCCACTCGTCGTGGAACCCTCAACGAACCAAACCAGGCGCATCAGCCGAAGAAGTCCACACCGCCGGTTCGCAAGTCGTACATTGCACCAGCGATCTTTATCTTGCCGTCAGTCTCGAGACCGGCGAGCACCGGACTGTCTCGGCGAATGCTGGCGACGGTCATCTCGACGTTCTTGCGCGCCACGGCATCGACGAACGCGTAGTTCGTCCCGGATCGATCGCCGTCGTATTCGGTGGCCTGCACGGCCGGTTTGATCCGGTCCAGCAGGCCGGTGAGATGGCCCAGTTCGGCGTTCGCAATAGCGCCCTTGATTGCGCCGCATGAGGTGTGGCCCATCACGAGGACCACTTTGGCGCCGGACAACTTGCAGGCGAACTCCATGCTTCCGAGGATATCGTCGTTCTCGATGTTGCCGGCTATGCGGCAATTGAAGATATCGCCGATACCCAGATCCATGATGACTTCCGCCGGCGCCCGCGAGTCGATGCAGCTCAGCAGCACAGCGGCGGGATACTGCCCGGCGGCGCTCGCCCGCTGCTCGCGCAGATAGTTTCGCTCCTTTCTCGCGCCCTTCCGGAACCGCGCGTTTCCCCGCTTCATGACGCCAATGATCTGTTCCGGCGTCATGCTTTCGCGCTGGGCTTTCGTCAATGCGTCGGCGCGTGCGCCTTCGATACGCAACGGCCCCGTGGCGAGCGCAGCGGCGGCAACGCTCGCCAGCTTGAAGAAGCCCCGCCGCGCCACGACGGCATCATGCTGCAATGGGTCGAAATGGGTGGACATGACGCTGACCCTCCTCTTCTTCTTTTTCGGCAGAGGGTCGAGGGGAAACCGCCTTCGAGAACGCGTGCCGGCCCTTACGCGCGCAGACTTACTATAGGCAATCCAGCGCGGCGTTCAAGCTCGTCGAAGCGATCGTCGAAACGAGGCGCTCATTCGCCTTCCCCGGCGCTCGCTCTTCCTGCCTCCCACTCCCTGCGCACCCGGGTCAGCTCTTCGGCAAGCATCTTCTCGTCCGGCAGCATCATGTGATACTCCGCTGCGAGCACCTTGTTCGGCAGGCCATCGAGTGCATAGCGGGCGACCGCCGCATTCGTCCGCGCGCAAAGAATCAGGCCGACGGGCGGATTCTCTCCCGGCAGCGTCCAGTGCTCCCGCGCGTAGTTGCAGTACATGTGCATCTGTCCGACATCGGCGTGATTCAGCTCGGTCAGCTTGAGGTCGATGATCACCAGGCACCGCAGCCGCCGATGAAAGAACAGCAGATCGACGCGATACCAGCTATCGCCTATCCGCAAGCGGCGCTGCCGTCCAACGAAGGTGAAGTCGCCGCCAAGTTCGAGCAGGAAGTCTTCGAGCCGGTGAATCAGCGCGTCCTCGAGCTGGCTTTCCGAATACTCGTCCTTGAGGTCGAGAAACTCGAGCACATACGGGTCCTTGATGGCCTCTTCGGGCGTCACGATGTCCCCGCGCTCCGCAATGCCGCCTTTCTCCAGCATCGCGCGCTTGTCGCGTGACATCAGCGTGCGGGTGTAGAACTGGCTGCCGATCTGCCGGTCGAGTTGACGGACGCTCCAGCCGCCGTGCAAGGCTTGCGTCTCGTAGAAGCGGCGTTCGTCGTCGGAGCGCGTGCGCCGCATCAGGTGGACGTAGTGCGTCCAGGAAAGCGGGAATCGCTCGGCTATTTGCGCGAGCGATGAATTCCGAATCGCCGATTCGGATTTTGCGTTCGGGGCCGTCGCCGATTTCCGATTCGGCGATTCGGAAATGGCCTCGCTCGTGGCCGCCGGATACGCCTGATAGAAGAGCCGCATCAGTTCCAGATTGTCGACGCCGAAACCACGTCCGAAGCGCGTCGTCAGATCGGCGGAAAGCCGGCGCAAGAGCGCCTGTCCGTAGGCCGCGCGGCCCGCCCCGCCCTGCTCGAACTCGACGATGCGATGCCCGATGCGCCAGTAGGTCGCCGTCATCAGCGCATTGATGCTGCGCGCCGCTGCTTGCCGGCCCTGCTCCAGTAGCGCGAGCACGTCGCCGAGCGTGGCGCCGTAGTCGTCCTCGGGGAGAATCACGTCGTTCATCGTCGTCCTTGAGTGCTGTTTCGAGCGCACGCTCATGCCGTGCAGTGTCGCATACGGGCTTGCGTCGCCTACCGCACAGAATTGTCCGACCATTCGCCCTACGCTTCGGCCTTCGTGCGATCGGACGTTTCGCTGGCTCAATGACCCGATATTTCACCTCAAGGCAAGGCGCGATCAAGCGTCTGATGGATCTCAAGCGGCAAATCGCGCGCACCGGCTATTCGTTCGCGACGATCGCCGCATGCCGCACGGATGGCATCGAAGTGAACGGCATCGACGACGTGCTGCTCGACGTGCGCGCGGGACGCATTAGCTGGTTCCGTCACGAGGACGCGCACGAGAATCAGCTCGTGTATATCAGCTGATCGCTCGCGCGGTCGCATAGCCGTATCAACGGCCGTCAGCCTCGACGATACGCGCGCGCACGCGACGCATCGCCGTCAGCGCGGCCATCGCAATCAGCGCGCGCCACAGCCATACGCCGATGGCGCCGATGCCCAGTCCCATGCCGATGCACAACGCAAACGCGCCGATGACGAGCGCGCGGTCGCTCTTGCCGAACGGGCCGTCATAACGACGGCTCGCGCCCACGAGCGGCCCGATCAGCCCCGCGCATTCGACGATCACCGCCGTCAACGCGAACAGCCATACGTCCGCTGACGCAAATCCGGCGACGGCGAGAAACGGCAGCACCAGCGCGATATCGGATATCACGTCGCCCAGTTCGTTCAAATACGCGCCCAAGGTGCTCTTCTGACCGTGCTCCCGGGCGAGCATGCCGTCGATCGCGTTGAATCGGCGGCGGCCTGCTCGCGACGCTATGCGGTGCGGCGCTGTATCGTGTGACGCCGTTCACCTTCGGCGCGGCGTTGCTGATGTCGCTTGCGACCGTGCTGGCGGGATTCGTCGGCGGACTCGTGTTGTCGGCGGTGAAGCGCTCGCTCGGCGCGAAGGACTGGGGATCGATGATTGCCGGACACGGCGGCATGCTGGATCGCGTCGATTCAATCTGCTTCGCCGCGCCGGTGTTTTTCCATCTGGTGCGGTACGTGTATGCCTGACGACGCCGCCCGCGCGAATCCACTCGCGCGGGCGACGCGTCTACTTGCCGGACACGAACGTCAGACCGCCATCACCGTCACCGACTTCGTGACGAGGTACGGCTCGAGCGCCTCGGGTCCGCCTTCGGAACCATAGCCCGAATCCTTCACGCCGCCGAACGGCATTTCCGGCCACGGCGTCGCGGGCTGGTTGATCCACAGCATGCCCACTTCGAGCTGGTTCGTCAGCAGATGCACGTTCTTGAACGAACGCGTGAACGCATACCCGGCGAGACCGTACGGCAGACGATTCGCCTCCTCGATCGCGTCTTCCAGGGAATCGAAGCCGCGGATCGCCGCGACCGGGCCGAACGGCTCGTTGTTGAACACGTCGGCTTCGAGCGGCACGTCGGTGAGCACGGTCGGCGCGAAGAAATTGCCCGCGCTGCCGATGCGCTCGCCGCCCGTCGCCACCGTCGCGCCGGCCTTGCGCGCATTCTCGATCACGCTCGTCATCGCGGTGATGCGGCGCGCGTTGGCGAGCGGCCCGAGCGTCGTGCCTTCGGCGAGGCCATCGCCGACCGACAGCCCTTCCGCGTGCTTGACCAGCGCCTTCGCGAATTCATCGCGCACGCTGTTGTGGACGAGGAAGCGCGTCGGCGAGATGCACACCTGCCCCGCGTTGCGGAACTTGGCCGCGCCCGCCGCCTTCACCGCGAGTTCGACGTCCGCATCTTCCGCGACGATCACCGGCGCGTGGCCGCCGAGTTCCATCGTCGCCCGCTTCATGTACTGGCCGGCCAGCGAGGCCAGTTGCTTGCCGACCGCCGTCGAACCGGTGAACGTCACCTTGCGGATGACCGGATGCGAGATCAGATACTTCGAAATCTCGGGCGGATCGCCGAACACGAGGCCCAGCACGCCGTTCGGCACGCCAGCATCGGCGAATGCGCGAATCAGCTCGGCGGGCGATGCCGGCGTCTCTTCCGGCGCCTTCACGATGAACGAGCAGCCCGTCGTCAACGCGGCCGACAGCTTGCGCACGACCTGATTGACCGGGAAATTCCACGGCGTGAAGGCCGCGACAGGACCGAGCGGCTCCTTGACGACCGTCTGCTGCGCGTTGATGTTGCGCGGCGGCACGATACGTCCGTAGACGCGTCGCCCTTCATCTGCGAACCATTCGATGATGTCCGCCGCCGAGTTCACCTCGATGCGCGCTTCGACGAGCGGCTTGCCCTGTTCCTGCGTCATCAGGCGGGCGATCGAATCGGCGCGTTCGCGCACGAGCGCGGCGGCCTTGCGCATCAGCGATGCGCGCTCGAGCGCCGTCATCCTGCGCCACGTTGCAAAGCCGGCTTGCGCGGCGGCCAGCGCACGATCGAGATCGCGGATGCTGGCCCGCGCGACCGTGCCGATTTTCTCGCCGGTAGCCGGGTTCAGCACGTCGATGGTCGCGCCGCCCTCTGCGTCGCACCACTCGCCGTTGATATAAAGACGTGTGTTCTGATACGTTCCTGCGGTCATTGAGCACCTCTTGCTAAAAAGATGGCCAAGCCGGCTTGATCGCCAGCCAGGATTTTTGCTTCGATGGAAAATGTGACGGAGAGGCCGGACCTGCGTGCCTGCATCATCGTTAAAGGATACGCAGGAAATCGCACGACCGCATGTCTCGCGGTCATCGGGCGGTCTCGCTGAAGAAGCGGCTGAGCGCATCGGTGGCGGTCTTGTCGGTCGCGAGCCGTGCGTATAGTCCCGCCGCGCCTTCATAGATGCGATGCTCCGCGAAGCCGTCGCCGATGAACGCCGCGATCTCCTCCATCTCCGCGACCCAGCGATACGCTTTCGGCGGCATGCGCGGCACGTTGCTCGCGAGCCAGGCGGAGATTTCCGGCTGGCTTTCCGCTAGCTCGTCCAAGAGCGCCTGTCCCGCGCCGTTGCGCATCGCCGCGAGCGACATCGCGGAGCCGAGCGCGGTGAGTCCCTTGGTGATGCCTGCATACGACATCTTGAGCGCCGACGCCGCGCCGACCGGCCCGTCGAGCAGACGCACCGCGAGGCCGGCGTCGCCCAGCGCGCTTGCCAGCGGCGCGTGCGGCCCGGAGAAATAGAACTTCGGCGATGAAGGCATGCCGATGATCCCGCCATCGACGAATGCCGCGCCCGTGGCATCCACGGTCTGCGCGATGGTCGCAACCGTCTGCGGACTGATCGCGTTGCAATCGATGTAAACGGCTTTGTTCGCGGCTCGTGTGAGCGCGGGCGCGAGACGTTCGGCGGTGTCGAGCGCCACGGCGGGCGGCACGATGGATAGAATAAAATCCGACGCGGCGAGTTCGTCCAGCGTCGCGTCTTCCATGCCGGCTTCCCGCGCACGCGCGGCACTGGCGGCGCTGCGGCCTTCGAGCGTCGTCAGCACGCGCGTGCCCGACGCGCTCAACAGCTTGCCGACGGCCGACCCCATGCTTCCTGCGCCGACGAGCGCAATGGTCAATCGAGTCAAGTGCGGCTCCTGCGGTCAGTAGGACAGACGCACAGGATACGCGGATGAGCGCGGCTTCGCAGAACGCGCCGTGCTCATCCGGCTGGACCGGCGAACCGCGTTACTCGCTGTCGCCCTTGATTTGCGGCAGCGCCGACGACTCGCCCGGCGTGAGCAGGCCGACTTGCGCGTAGATACGCAGCTTGTCGCGCGTGTCGGTGATGTCGAGATTGCGCATCGTCAACTGGCCGATGCGGTCGCGCGGCGAGAACGTCGACGCAACCTTTTCCATCGACAGACGCTCCGGCTGATACGTCAGATTCGGCGACTTCGTGCTGACGATCGAATAGTCGTTGCCGCGGCGCAGTTCGAGCGTGACTTCACCGGTGATCGCACGCGCAACCCACCGTTGCGCGGTTTCGCGCAGCATGATCGCCTGCGAATCGAACCAGCGGCCCTGGTACAGCAGACGCCCGAGGCGACGGCCGTTCTCGCGATACTGCTCGATGGTGTCTTCGTTATGAATGCCGGTGACGAGGCGCTCATACGCGATATGCAGGAGCGCCAGCCCCGGCGCTTCATAAATACCGCGGCTCTTCGCCTCGATGATGCGGTTCTCGATCTGATCGCTCATGCCGAGACCGTGACGCCCGCCGATGCGGTTTGCTTCAAGCAGCAACTCCACGGCATCCGTGAACGTCTTGCCGTTGAGCGCCACCGGGTGGCCTTCCTCGAAGCGGATGGTGACTTCTTCGCGATCGACCTTCACGTCGTCGCGCCAGAACGCGACGCCCATGATCGGATTCACGATGCGGATGCCCGATTCGAGGCTTTCCAGATCCTTCGCTTCGTGCGTCGCGCCGAGCAGGTTCGAATCCGTCGAATACGCCTTTTCGGCGGACATCTTGTACTCGAAGCCCGACTGGCGCATGAACTCCGACATTTCCGCGCGGCCGCCGAGTTCGTCGATGAACTGCTGGTCGAGCCACGGCTTGTAGATCTTCAGGTCCGGATTCACGAGCAGGCCGTAGCGATAGAAACGCTCGATGTCGTTGCCCTTGTACGTGCTGCCGTCGCCCCAGATGTTGACGCCGTCTTCCTTCATCGCGGCGACGAGCATGGTGCCCGTCACGGCGCGGCCGAGCGGCGTCGTATTGAAGTACGTGACGCCGGCCGTCGAAATATGGAACGCGCCGGCTTGGAGCGCGGCGATGCCTTCCGCGACGAGCTGCGCGCGGCAGTCGATCAGGCGCGCGCCTTCTGCACCGTATTGCGTCGCGCGGCGGGGAATGGAGTCGTAGTCGTCTTCGTCGGGCTGGCCGAGATTGGCCGTGTAGGCGTAGGGCACCGCGCCCTTCAGACGCATCCAGTGCAGCGCGGCGCTCGTATCGAGGCCGCCTGAGAATGCGATACCGACTTTTTGCCCAGTCGGAAGGCTTTCAAGAATTGTGCTCATTAGCGAAACCGTTAAGTCGACGTACGGGGTGGGTGCAACTTTCGAGTATCAACCATGCCCGGTGATATGACAAGTTGGGCGAGGCCGGAGACGGAAAACCGCAAGTTTAGACCGTAGCCGATGACGGCCCGCTAACGCAGGATGTCGGTGGCTTTGTGCGAGGCATCGACGCCATCGATAAAAAACACCGCGCCGCGTGCGTGGCGCGTGCGCAGCGGCAGAATGCGCTGATATGCATCGGATGCGTACCAGTCGCGGGCGTGCGCGAGATCGGGGAAAGCGATCACGATGAGATCGCCCTTCCACTCGCCCTCGCGCAGTTCGCATTGTCCGCCGTGGATGATGAAGCGGCCGCCGAACGGCGCGAGCGTATCGTCGATTTGCTCCAGATACTCGACGATGTCCGCGCACATGTCGACTTCATGTAGATGGCCAATCGCATAAGCGGTCATTTCGAAGCTCCCGTTGTGATGTCGCACGCCTGAGCTTGCGCCTCTGAATGGCGTGCGTCGATTACGCGGGAGGTAAAGCGCGCTCAGCCGTTGCGGAACAGGAAGCTATATGCGTTGAGCGCCGGCACGCCGCCGAGATGCGCGTACAGCACCTTCGAGCCTTCGGGGAATTCGCCGTTTCGCACCATCTGGATCATGCCGTCCATCGACTTGCCTTCGTAGACGGGATCGGTCAGCACGCCTTCGAGGCGCGCGCAAAGGCGGATCGCGTCCAGCGTGCCTTCGTTCGGCAAGCCGTATTCGGGGCCGCCGAAGCGGGTATCGAGGATCACGTCGTCGCCGGTGATGTCCTGCCCCAGTTCGACGAGTTCCGCCGTGTGCTTCGCGATGCGCGTGATCTGCTCGTGCGTCTGCTGCGGTTTCGCCGAAGCATCGATACCGATGACGCGCCGCGCCCGGCCGTCGGCGGCGAACCCGACGATCATGCCCGCTTGCGTGCTGCCCGTCACCGAACACACGACGATATAGTCGAACTGGAAGCCGAGTTCTGCTTCCTGCTGCCGCACTTCCTCCGCGAAACCGACGAAACCGAGCCCGCCCAGCCGATGGTCCGAGCATCCCGCCGGGATTGGAAACGGCTTGCCGCCCGCGTCCCGCACGCTGTCCATCGCGTCCTGCCAGCTTTTGCGGATGCCGATATCGAAGCCGTCCGGCACGAGCCGCACGTCAGCGCCCATCATCCGCGAGAGCTGAATGTTGCCGACGCGGTCGTAGACGGCATCGGAGTAGTTGACCCAGTTTTCCTGTACGAGCACGCATTTCATGCCGAGATGCGCCGCGACTGCGGCCACCTGCCGGGTTTGATTCGACTGAATGCCGCCAATGGAAACGAGCGTGTCGCAGCCCTCTGCGAGCGCTTCGGGAATCAGGTATTCGAGCTTGCGCGTCTTGTTGCCGCCGAACGCGAGGCCGCTGTTGCAATCCTCGCGCTTCGCATACAGGTCGACCTTGCCGCCCAGATGCGCGCTCAGACGCCTGAGCGGCTGAATGGGCGTCGGCCCGAAGGTCAGTGAGTAACGCGGGAAACGTTGCAGGTTCATGGTCGGCATCCTCGATATTGGGTCACGGCAGCCGCGCGCATCGGCGACGCCTTACGGTCAATCGTAGATAATTTGGCTCGAAGGCGCGTTGCGAAAAAAATGCGCTTGGCTTAATTTCCGAAGGGGCGCGTGTCGTTTAGCGCACGTTCATTTCTTCCCACCCGGATCTCGCGCAATGAAAAAAACCGCACCCGTGCAAGAGCGGCTTCAGACGGACCGCGTCGACCGGGCGATCCTGCGACAGCTTCAGCGCGACGCCTCCATTTCCAACGTGGCGCTCGCGGCGAAGGTCAATCTGAGTCCGCCCGCCTGTCTGCGGCGCGTCGAACGGCTGCGCGAAGCGGGCCTCATCCGTGCGACCGTCGCGCTGCTCAATCCGAAGGCGCTGGACGCCGGCATGCTCGTGCTGATCGGCGTGGTGCTGGATCGCTCGACGCCCGAGTCGTTCACCGCATTCGAGAAGGCAGCGCAGAAGGTGCCGGGCTGCATGGAATGTCATGTCGTCACCGGCGAATTCGACTTTTTCATGCTGATCCGCACACGCGACAGCGACAGCTTCAATCGGCTGCACGCGGAGAAGCTGCTCTATCTGCCGGGCGTACGGCAAATACGCACGTTCGTGGTGTTGCGGGAGATTTTGTCGACGACCGCGTTTCCGGTTTGACGTGTCGCGCGCAGCGCGTGTCTCGGAAATTAGTTCGTTGCCCTATCTTATGCCAAGAGCATCGAACCAAGCCTTAGTACGGGAGCGCACACACTCGTTCGCTCTTGCCTGGAATATGGACTACCCTGATTCGAGCGCTGTCCCGCTCATCTCCTCTCGCCATCGCCTGCCTGGCGGCTTTCAACCCCCAACCATGAGGGGCGCCATGTTCAACTCGGCAATACTCGAAGTCGCCATCGGCATCGTCTTCCTTTATGTGCTGCTGAGTCTCATGTGCACCGCGCTGCGTGAGGGACTGGAGGGTTACTTGAAGACGCGCGCTTCGTATCTGGAGAATGGCATCCGCGAGCTGCTGTTCGATCCCAGGGGCGAGAGCCTCGCCAAAGCGTTCTATGAGCATCCGCTCGTCTTTAGCCTGTTCAACGGGGAGTACGCGTCGCCGGCGCCGGGTAAGACAGCGGGCGCGCTGACACGCGGCAAGACGCTGCCATCGTATATACCGGCAGAAAACTTCGCGGCCGCGTTGATGGACATTGTTGCGCGCGGTCCGGGGCGCGCGCTGGTGTCGACGGAATCCGCGACCGTCGCGGGCATTCGCGGCCAGCTTGCGATGATCGATAACCCCGCCGTGCAGCGCGCCGTTCTCGCCTCTCTCGATACCGCGAACGACGACCTCGCTAAAGCTAGAGAGAATCTCGAGCGCTGGTACGACAGCGCGATGGATCGCGTCTCCGGACGATACCGACGCTCGACCCAATGGGTGTTGTTCTGGATCGGACTCGCGATTTCGGTGGGCTTCAATATCGATACGCTCACGCTCGCCGATTATCTGTACCGCAATGAAACGCAACGCGGTGCTATCGTGGCGCAAGCAGGTTCCATCGCCAAAGACGAACTCGGGAAGCCCGCTAACTTCGACGACGTTAAGGCGCAGATCGACAGTCTTCGGCTTCCTGTTGGATGGGACTTTGTCTTCAATGAGAATGAACCGCCGACTAGCACTCGAAAGAGTTTCTGGAGCGAATATCACGGGTATTTTATGAAGCCGCTCGGCTGGCTGCTGACGGCCTTCGCGGTCACGCTCGGCGCACCGTTTTGGTTCGATGTGCTGAACAAGATCATGATCATTCGGTCGACCGTCAAGCCGCACGAGAAGAGTCCAGAGGAGGCATCGGAAGACCGGCAGGGGTGAGCGGATATCGCGCGTCAGGAGTTATCCCTGTGACTATTGATTGGTTGTGGCGTGGGCCGGGCAATGGGGACGAAGAATGGAGTGTGAGTTGATGTATTTTGCGAACTCTGAGGGATGAGTGAGGAGACGTGGCCGCGCACGGATAGGCGAGTTGCTGGGTGATGTTTCGTTACCTGGTAAGCCTGCGGTCGCGGAGGATGTCACTGCACCACTCGCGCAACGTTGTCTCAGCCGCGGTGAAACGTGCTTCGTTATCTCAGTAAGACACTTCGCTGACGATGCCGAGGGTTCATGCGTGCCGTGACGGCGCGCAATGCGAGCCTTCTGGACATCGAGGCAAATAGCATGGGGCATCGTGCGCGCTGCTGGACGATGTCGCGTGGCGTTCCAGCGATTTACTCACTTACCTGAGCGGGGGGGTCATGGCGCATCTGCCGGCGGAACTGGCCAAGTTCGTCGAGGCGTTGTCGATCTCCCCACGCTTGAACGCTATTAGTTCGCGCGATTCGTCACGGGCGACCCGAATGCGGACCGAACTGTTCCGGCGCATTAAGGACGGAAACCTGCTGCAGATCCGAGTCGATCTCGATGACCGGCTGACCTGGTTCTCTCTTCATCCGTTATTCAGGTATCTCCCGCGGCCTCGTGGTCTAAAGTGCAGATCAACGCGGACCGGGCGCATGCGCAAGTAACAGCGAGTACGTAACAACTCCGTCGCATGTCCGGCTCCAGCTTCGATAAGGCCGACTGTCGCGCGCACGATGCAGGCTTAATCTTCGACACGGCGATGCGCCACCCGAAGCTTCGGCCCGAGCAGCCGTCCGATACGGCGGCGCAACGCGTCGGGCGAGTGGAGCACGATGACGGAGTCCGTTCTATCAAGTCGCGTAAGCGCGGACTTGATGTTAAACGCCGCAGTCTCACAGATCGAGGCGCTGTTTCTCGCCATGCACCCAGCCCTGTCCGACAGCAATGGTGCCCTTCCGGTTGAGCGTGTCCGCGCGCCAGTCGATTTTCGATCGCTGCGCGCGCAGGAAAGACGCTGAGAACAGATGCGTCGCGGCCTGCGGGACCGCGTTGCGCCACAGTTGCGCGTTCTTGTTGGCATCGCGGAATCCGTGCTCCGGACTCACGCGGTCATCGAGCCAGGAGCAGATCATGTCGATGCCGTTGTGAGGGTTGTCGCGAACGAACGCGTCCACCTGTTGCGGCGTGACCGTGCTCATACCGCCGTTCTGCGTATAGACATCGAAGAACCAGCAGAACGCGTGGGCATCGACTTCCTGATTCCAGGCCGCGCACCATTCTCCGCATGTCTTGTATGCGCGGGCCGCGACGGCTTGTGCGGCCTTGATCTGTTGCGCCTTGAAGGGTTCGCTATGCGCGAGCGTCTTCAGTTCGTTCCTGATCGTCGCGGGCAGCTTGCCGCCGGGCAGCCATTGATTCACGATCTTGAGCCCCTCGGACGGAGACAGGCCGCGCGCCCGGATGAGGTCCGCTCCGCAAGTCGGGCACGGGGTGCGGATTTCGTCGGTGGAAAGCGCCTTTAACAAGGGTTGAAGCGATCCCGAACCGATGTTCCACTGCAAGACGCCGAGCGAGATGCCCATGCCGTCGAAGTTTCCCGATACGGCTCCGAAGGGATCGTCTGAGTCCTCGAAATGGCCCGTGATGGAGAGCGCCTTTTCGATCAACGCCGGATTGAGTTGGGTTGGCATGGGCGCCTCCTCTTGGAGCGGACCGGTGATGGACCGGGGTCAACCGTTTTCAAGCTAGTTCATCTCGATTCGGTTGTCTAGTCGCTTAATGTCATGGATGCCTAAGTAATTTTCCTCAGCTTCGATCTGCGGCAGAGATATAGGCGATAGGCGCTAAGGTCCAGTAGACAGACGCCATGCTTTTAAAAGTCTCGGCGTGCAAAGCGTGGCTCGACCCGAACTTTGCGCCTGGGAACGGTTGTCTTTCGGTAGCCGATCGCGCACAAACTGCCGTCGCAATATGAAGACAGATAGTTCTGTCGAATTGGTTCTTCACGTTAACGTACATCCGCCCCCCTTCAACTGCGATGCTCCGCGGCCGAAGCCGTAGCACCGAACAAAAGGAAGGTCGACATCTTGAAGTCGTTCCGACTGCTATGTCGTGCAGGTCTATCGGGTAAGCGGCCAAGCGAAAGGGCGTGCTAGCGGTCCGCGTTCGATTTTGTCTAAGCCTACAACGATGCTTTGTTCTGCGGCGCGGCGGGCAGATGCTTGCATTACAGGGCGGCGTTATCCTTCGTTCAGAATTCAGATACGTTCAGCTAGCGGAAACGTTCGACAAAGTAGTTAGGCTCGCCTTCGCTCTCGCTTCGACGCCACGCTAGCGAGCCTGACCGCCTTGCGGCTGGAGCTGAGATTCGATGCGACAACGGTCAGCATTCTCTCGCGTCGAACTGAGAGCGCCGCAGTGAAAAGCGCGTTGTAAAGTGGGCGGGAATTTGGTGCCGACTTCGTATGGGTCACGCGTTCTGATTAAACGCATGGCGGTAGGACTCGGATCAAAGATGACCGTTAGTTGCTCGGCCGTCAGCCTATGGTGCGGTCCATAGCGGCAACGGGAGCATTTACCGCTTGGGTAAGCTGCCAGCTTGAATGCAGGACGAGAGCGAGAGCGCCATCCAGACGACCGCGCATACATGAACTCGTACGGGTAGCTGATTCCGTTTGAACGTTGCTAACGGCGAATGCGCGTGTCATAGCTTCAGAGAGACGTGGGCCTCGTAGAAAGCTGGGGAAGCAGTTGTTTTACGCAGCTGTGCGGCGGTACGGGCGAAGCGTATTTCCCTCGAGTCCTACGACCGCCTCCGTGGGAACGACGCCCACCGCAGGGTTGACCCTTACCGCCTCGCACAGCGATGTTCGCCACGCACACAGGCGAACTTTCTCTCAGCGGTCACTAAGCGTTTGATCGACCCTTCAGTTTCCTGCGTCGATATCGTTAACCGGTACAGGTCAACCAACGATCGACGTATGTCAACTACCATCCCTTTCGGGCGCTCTGCCCAAGCCGCGCAGAAACGCCTGACCAAGGCGCAGTTGCTTCCTATCCCGCGTGCGGTGGCCGATGAACTCGCTCTGCTCGCGCATCTTTCGCTGGAGGCGCTGCGTGCAGGCGCTTCCGACATTGCCCCGGCCCAACAATTGGCCGAAGTGATGCTCATTTCCGCGTTTTTGGCCGAGGCGGGACATGGACACTTTCCCGAGGATGCCTTGTTCGACACCGACGCTATGATGGCCAGGATTTTCGACGGCGGTCAGCGCTCAGGTCGTTGGTGTGTGGACCTTGAAGAGTTCGATCAGCTAGCGGCGATGGTATCGCTATACGACTATCAATTGCGACGGGCCACGCTCGGAGCATTGACCGACGCAAGCGTTCGATTCGAACGATTCAAGTCGGGAGAGCCGTATCGGAGTCTGCAGAGACGACGCGCGTAAGAAGCGGTGCCGGACTTAACGACCGGTGCGAGCAGTCGTGTCTCCCCGTCGCTCGATAGCATCGAGAGCTGTTGCCACGCAGATAACCCATCTGCGCAATACACGACATCTGTGTCATTCGATACAGCGGGACGCATCGCCGCAACGAAGTTCGCGAAAGACACCGCAATGCGGCCTGCGACGGGTGCGGAGACTATGGAATCGACTGTAAAGCGTGAAACAAGGCGAGATATGCTCGATATCTAACTGATTTGATTGTCGTTTTTTAATTCGCGGTTGCTTTTCCTGTGTTTCACGGCAACGTAATTGGCGCGGCGAGGCACCCATGATGGTCCAAGTCACTGGGAAGCGCCGCAGGCGTATCCTGCCGAGCTGGGTACTAAGTAGCGCCCACCGTTCGTAGGAGAAACAACCGCGCTAGGCCGGAGGTGGTTTCTGCCTGCGCCGGCACGCCTCCATAGCGGTCGTTGGGCCTGTCGTGGGTGCCTTGTTACCACTTGACTGTCCGCCGCTTCCGCTTCCGCTTCCGCTTCCGCTTCCGCTTCCGCTTCCGCTTCCGCTTCCGCTTCCGCTTCCGCTTCCGCTTCCGCTTCCGCTTCCGCTTCCGCTTCCGCTTCCGCTTCCGCTTCCGCTTCCGCTTCCGCTTCCGCTTCCGCTTCCGCTTCCGCTTCCGCTTCCGCTTCCGCTTCCGCTTCCGCTTCCGCTTCCGCTTCCGCTTCCGCTTCCGCTTCCGCTTCCGCTTCCGCTTCCGCTTCCGCTTCCGCTTCCGCTTCCGCTTCCGCTTCCGCTTCCGCTTCCGCTTCCGCTTCCGCTTCCGCTTCCGCTTCCGCTTCCGCTTCCGCTTCCGCTTCCGCTTCCGCTTCCGCTTCCGCTTCCGCTTCCGCTTCCGCTTCCGCTTCCGCTTCCGCTTCCGCTTCCGCTTCCGCTTCCGCTTCCGCTTCCGCTTCCGCTTCCGCTTCCGCTTCCGCTTCCGCTTCCGCTTCCGCTTCCGCTTCCGCTTCCGCTTCCGCTTCCGCTTCCGCTTCCGCTTCCGCTTCCGCTTCCGCTTCCGCTTCCGCTTCCGCTTCCGCTTCCGCTTCCGCTTCCGCCGACACGTCTGCCGTCTGCCGTCTGCCGTCTGCCGTCTGCCGTCTGCCGCTTGCCGCTTGCCGCTTGCCGCTTGCCGCTTGCCGCTTGCCGCTTGCCGCTTGCCGCTTGCCGCTTGCCGCTTGCCGCTTGCCGCTTGCCGCTTGCCGCTTGCCGCTTGCCGCTTGCCGCTTGCCGCTTGCCGCTTGCCGCTTGCCGCTTGCCGCTTGCCGCTTGCCGCTTGCCGCTTGCCGCTTGCCGCTTGCCGCTTGCCGCACGCCGCACGCCGCACGCCGCATTGCCTTCTCCTACTGTCTTTACCGGGTCCGTTAAACGTAGTTCGGTGGCTGCCTCCTGATACCAGCGCCGATGGTCTTCATGCGTGCATTAGGTGCGCGAGTAAGTGTGGTCGATAAGAGCACAGTCTGTGCGTCGCGTCGGAGTGCGGCGCCGTGCGGTAGTGACCGTGTTTCAGGAGGAAATTCAAGAAGCTGAGCGGCGGTTCGAGCAACGCTAGTAACGGTATGCAAATGGTATTCGCGCGTTGGGTTTAGTGAGGTAGTTGGACTGTGGGCTATGGTGCTGGACGGAGCGCCATGTGAGGCGGCCGTCAATTTGCATGTGGAATGACGCAGACGATCTCCCTGCGAAGCCGACGAGACGCTGATTTGAGTAGCGCGCTCGTCACTGCGGGTAACCGCGTTGCAGGTGCAACCCGGGCCGCCGATGCACTGGCACGGCGTTTCTGACAAATCCCTCGTCGCATAATCCGACTGTCCGAATTCGGACACGACGTTGGAGCGCGTGACGACGGCAGTGCTGTTTTGCGATGACTTCATCGCACGGCGCTACTCCGCGCCATACGTCGAGCCATCACGATTAACAGTCCAAGGTGCGGTCGCTTGGATCCCACGTCGGCACGCTGCTACGGGTGGCGGCGCTGAAGTGTCCGAATTCGGACAACGAGCCTCTGCATTGGGTGAGACGGGGTCACTGCGCATTGATCACCCTTCGCATCAGCAACTTCCAGTCGTCGAGCGTGTGAACGAAGGCGCTCCACTACCCAGCCTAATTTTCGGTGTCTGCCCTACCGGCGAGGCCACGTTACGGGTCAAGCGCGGCTCTTGCAACCAAAGACGCAACGGTCGAGCGGTTCACGTCGTCGGTGGTCTGACTGCGTGTGAATCGTCGGTACGCGCCAGCGTCTCCGCGCGAGAAACCTTGCCGACACGCGTTATCCTAGGTCTCCTGTCCGAATTCGGACACCTGGCGTGGCCACCGGTTTACCACCCGGCCCGGTTCCCGAACGCGCCCGCCGAACTCTGAACCAAAAAAACCCGCTTACGCGGGTCTAATTTCACTCTGACCGAATCGAGAACATCTTCCCAATGTGCTCTCGCAGTTGATTCTCCTGCTCCTCCGTGACGACCCCCGCCTTGAACTTAAAAGTGAGTCCCTTGACATCCTTGGTGATACTGCCAGCCTGGACCTTGCCGGCGAAAATCTTCAAAATGCTTCGACCGCCGGCGTCAGTCGCCGACTCGCCTCTAGTAACCTGTGCAACCAAGCTCGCTGCCAGCTTCGTCTGCACCAAGTCTCCAGACAGCACTTGCGGCCACAGTTCGTGAAGCGCTCGGAGTCCCGCTTCACCAGCCTTCTTGAGCGCGTTCGCAACATCCTGTGCCGACGACGCTCCAAGCACCGATGGCGTCAGATCCAGATCTCGCTTCACAAAATCCGGCAGTGCATCAAAGGCCAGGAAGCGATAGAGGTCGCTACGCGAGATCCCCATGGCTTCCGCAAGACGCGTTCGATTGGGAAATTCTGCCTCCGCCCGACGAATGGCAATCGCGATCTCATAATCTGACAGATCGTCTCGGGTGACATTCTCCATCAGAGCGAGCGCCGCCATATCCTGATCTGAGCACTCGATAACGACCGCCCGGATCGTCTCCCGATTGATAAGCTTGTGTGCGCGAAACCGGCGCTCGCCGGCAACCAACTGAAACGCCTCTCCGATACGACGAACGGTCACTGCCTGAAGCAATCCGACCTCGTCGATCGAACGGGCCAGTTCCGACAACTTGGCCTCGTTGAACTGACGTCGCGGCTGCCACGGATTCGGCGCGATAACGTCAAGCGGAATATCCGTCTCGACGCCTTTCGATTCCAGCTCTTGAATCCGCAACTGCGCCGCGGCCAAAGCGCTGGTAATACCCGGCATCGTCTGCGGACCACGGTTCGTGCGATCCTTCTTGTTCTCGCCCTTGAAGTCTGCAGGCTTGGGAAGGTTGGCCGTCTTGGCCATGAGTTGTTCTCGGATGTTGTTGCTCATGCCGCCTCCTTCCAGGATTTGACGAACATATCGTCGAGCCACTTGGCGTACTGCATCATCGGCTGTCGGACTCGCTGCAGGGACTTCGCGGTGGAATGTGTGCTGACGACATCGAGCGCCGTCGAGAACGAAAGGGCGCCGCCGCTCATCACCGAACTCGCGGGAATTTCAAAGGGGTCGAGCCATCGCCCGTACGCACTTTGAGCCCATTGACGAACAACCGGCGCCGAGGATGTCTTACCGTAGTCGACCTTCGACAACAGAATCGAGATGAAGTCGTAAACCTTGTCTTCTTCGTACGGCAGAAAATCTTCCGCGACATCGCTGAACAGACGCCAGAACGCCAGTGAACTGATGAAGTCGAGATTCTCGGGAATCATCGGCATGACCAGCGCGTCCGCGGCAAGCAGCGCATTCAAGTTCATATACGACAGCGACGGCGACGTATCGATCAAGATGTAATCGTACTGAGCACGCAACGGCTCAAGTCCCTGACGCAAGACCGCCCAAAACCGATAGCCCTGAATTGTTTTTTGGCGCGCCGGCAGAAGGAACTCGGCGCCATAGAGAAACGTATGACCGGGGATGATGTCGAGACCGTCCCAGTACGTCGACTGGACGCTGGCGCCGAGACCACCCTCGATATTCTGATCATATATATAGGGGAGCACGGTATCGTCCCCGGAGATCTCTTTCTCCGCATAGAGTCCGCACAACTCGGACGCAGACGCTTGCGGGTCTAGATCGATCAGCAGCACCTTACGGCCGAGCAACGTGAGCGCTTGTGCGAGGCAGACCGTCGTTGTAGTCTTCGCCGACCCGCCTTTCAGTTGCGCCGTGGTCAATACCTTGCCTTTGAAATCGCCGTGGCCATCGTCGAGGCGAGTCTGATAGATGTCCGAGGCCATTTTTACCCACATGCGAACCTCGGGCAGCGTGAACGTTCGACTGCGACCATTGCCGTTCAATGTTCCCGGGGGCAACCCTCCTTCCCCCTTTGTCACCAGATATTGAATTTGCTGCCGAGTGAGATTGCACATCTCGGCCAGTTCGCTGATCGTATAGAAGGGCGCAGTCTTGCGTGGCCGAGGCGCGAGGATTTGCTCCCGAAGATTGTCGGAAAAGGGTTCGAGGTTATCCGCGAATTCCGCGACCTCGCGAAGAGAGACCTTGCGGTCTTCCATAGGTAGGCTGCCTACGTTGGCCATTCTGCGCTTTCTCCATGTATTGACGCTGAAGCGCAGAATACACGAATACGTGTAAACGGGGTTACATAGCGTCGAAAAATGCCGCTTTTAGCCGCAGAAAGCGCAAATCAACCTTGGAAAATGTCTCGGGTTGCCACAAAACCGCCGTCGATACACGGCCGCTCTACGTCCCACGAAAAGGAAAGTCCGTCCAGCACAAAAACCACTCCGGGGCGGTTTTTGTGCGCAAGTCTCGTCCCGAGATCTTTCCCTTTAACATCAAGGACTTGCATAGCCGTTTCGAGCGCATGTCACGTAGACCCGTGGTTCTGTCGGTTTTGTTTTTTGTAAACTTCCACCAACCCACCAACCAACAACGCCGCACTTTTCCTTTCGAATCAACAAAAAGACCTGTGGACAGGGGTGCTTTTTGTGAACGCGAGGGCGGTTTTTGTGCGGGCTGGAGTGGAAGTTGGGTCGCACGGGTCGATTTTTGTGCGCAAAGGGGTGGTAATTGGGCCGAGGTCTTTTTGGCGGGACGGTTTTTGTGCGCGAATTCGAGCGCGATTCAGGGGCGGTTTTTGTGTTGACACACTTTTCTTGCCTGTTAGAGTGCCGGGGACCGCTGCCGAATCGAAGAATGGAAGATCAGGATTTCACCGTTACGCCTCAGCAACTTGCGCTGGACATCTACGAAGACATGTCCGGTCAAGGCACGGCCATCTCAGAGGCGACACGGGATATCGGGTTCCTCAGAAACAATATCTTCACGCGCGTCGGAGGGTTGGGCATCGCCGCGCGGCGCGTCCTGGATGCGGCCTACTTCATCGTGGCGACGAAAGCACCAGACGCGCTCATCGACGACAAGGTCTACACCTTCACCGCCGATGTGAACTACTTCAAGTGGCTCATGCGGTACGACAGCCGCAACCATAGCCACTTGATTGCGCAAATGCGGGCAGCAGCGCGGGCGCGCGTCGAAATCATGACCGCGCCGTCGATCGAGGAGCTCACCGAGAAAGATTCGTGGGGCACCATCAGCTTGCTTGGCGACTGCTATATCGAGCGCAACGTCGTCTGTGTGCTGCTTTCCGGCCGAGTCATCAAGTATCTGATCAGCCCGTACAAGGCGCACTGGCTCAGCTTGCGCGCGTCGACGGCCTTTTCGCTGTCGCTCGCACGCGCCATCTACGACCGCCTCATCCCGTGCCAGGGTCATGGCGTTACCGAGTGGTTCCCGTTCGACGAAGTTCTCGAATGGCCGGGCAAGGTGGGCGAATCGCGAAAGGAAGTGAAGGAGTTCAAGAAGCGCTTTCTGGAACCGGCCATCGACCAGCTGAACGAAGTGTCCGATTTCGATGTGAGCTGGGAGCCGAATGCCGATCGCGTCACGCGCGACAAGCTCAAGATTCGCTTCCGCTTCACCAAGAAGCAGGGCGCGGACGCGGCGCGTGCCGGCATCCAGGATTCGATGTACCTCCTCCTGCACAACGAATTCGCATTCGATACCCCCGACTTCGAGCGCCTTGCCAAACATCGCGACGTCTGGACGGACGAACGCCTTGAGCAGGCCATCGAATACACGCGGTTCAAACTCAACGAAGGCAAGGTGACCGTCAGTCCTCGCGGCTATCTGTTCAAGGCGCTGGAAGGCAACTACCGTATCGGCGAAGCGGACCGGAGAATGGCCGAGATCAAGGCAAAGCAAATCGAGGACGACAAGAAGCATCGTCGCGAGCGCGAGTCTGCCCAGGCGCAGCTGGAAGCGACCATTCAGGCGCAGAACGACTCCGCCCGGGCCAAGATGAGCGAGGAAATTCGCGCGGGCCGCGAGTTTTTTGAATCCGCCGACGCCCAGACGCGCAAGGACCTTTGCCACTCGTTCGTGAGTCAGCTGATTCCGCAGCGCCTCATCGAAAAGCAGGGGTTATCGCGCGAGTCGTTGAGTGCAGAAAATATTCTGACGGTCAACCGCGTTGTCGCCGATGCCTTCTGTTCCCACGTATTCGTCAAGATGAAGAAGGCGAGATCGTGAGTATGATTCGGATGCCGAAATAATGCGGCGTACGTCTCATTCTGTTGCACGCGATACATCTTTCAACGGCTTCTGGCATGCCGCAAGCGCCGCTCCCGCGGCGAGCACCAGCGCGGAATAGACGAGACCGCGCGTGAGTCCTGCGCTATCGGATATGCGTCCGATGACCGTTGGACCGACGATCTGCCCCGCCGCGAACACGATCGTGAACGCATTGATCCCGCTGCCCCACTGGCTAGCCGGCAGGTTATGCCGCACGAATGCGGTCGTCGACGCGACTGCCGAAAGGAACGTCGCGCCGAACAGCGCGCCGGATGCGAATGCCGCGAGCGGATGCGCAATCATGGCGGGAATGACTGTGGCCACGGCGAGCAGCGCGTTGAGCAGAGCGAGCGCCTGACCGCCGCGCATCCGGTCGAGCAGTCCCGACCAGATGCGCGCGGACACGATCGTCGCCACGCCGAGCAGCATGTAGAAGCCCGTGACGACGGCGTCCGACATGCCCGCGTTTCTCAGCAGCGCCACGATGAACGTCATATAGCCGATGTAACCGATCCCGAAGCACGCGTATCCCGCGAGCGCGAGGGCAAAGCGCCGTCGATGAATCGCGTCGTCCCGCATCGCGTCCGTCGCGCGTTCCGGTGCGACGCTCGGCTGCTCGCGTTCGATCCGTCGCGCAGCCGCGACGGCGATGAGCGAACTGGCCGCGCAAGCCGCCGCGAGGGCGAACCATGCATACCGCCAGCCGTGCGGGACGGGCGCAATCGTGATCGGCACGAGTATCGATGACATCACGATGCCCCAGCCCGTGCCGCCGTAGTACAGGCCGATGATGAGCCCCGCGCGACGCGGCGAGAGCGACGCAAGACGCGCAGCGAGCACGCCTCCGCTGACGAAGACGAGCGCGCTGGCTGCGCCGGTGACGACGCGGAGTATGAGAAGGGCATTCGTATCGGTGAAGGCGCCGCTGACGGCCATCAGCAGGGCCGTTGCGAAGCAGCCGGTGACGAACGACGTCTGCGACGCCCATCGCCGGGAGAGGCGGGCGAACGCGATGGCGCCGACGAGGTATCCGAACGCGTTTGCCGTGTTCATCGCGCCGGCTTGCGCGAAGTTCCAGGCGAGGTCCAGCTTCATCGACGGCAAGAGAAGGGCGTACGAGAAGCGCGCGAAGCCGAGCGCGATGGCGCTGCCAAGCGAGAGCGCTATGGCGACGGCGGGCGCGTGGCGGGCGATGGTTGCTTCGGCGTTGAATGAGGTATCGACAGGGGCGGCGCGGCTCACTTGCGCGGAAGCGTCGTCGGCGAGAGCTTCCCTGCAGTCGTCACGTTGTTTCACGCGTGGTGGTCCTTTGAGGCTTGCTGGTCGCTTATCGGCGGTCGGCGGGGGCGACCGGGGGCTTGCCAGGGTATGGTAACGCGGGGCAAGGGATGGGTTGCATGCCTTTAGCCTTCCGCCAATGACGATGCCTTGAAAAGCCTTTCGAGCGCGTGCGTTGTTGTACGTGGCGCCGTTGCCCCAGATCACTTAAGACGACCACCGCAGCGATAAGCGACTGCATCGATGCCGCATCTGTGTGTGCGCAAAGCGCACGCGGGATGAAGGACTGCACGACTGCTCGAGAAGCGTCGGCGCTGAGCGCAGACCGTTTCGGGGGCTTGCCGGGGGATGGTGACGAGCGGGAAGGCATGGGCTGCATGTCCGTAGCCTTCCGCGAATCACGATGCACGGAAGCTTCTTTCCAGCGCGTGCGTCTCAAGACGTTGTGCAGCAGCGCCATATCACCCGCGACTACCGCAGCGATAAGGGCTGCCTTGTTCCCGCATCTGTGTGGGGAAAGCGCCCGCAGGACGATAGTCGGCACGCCAGCTCAAGAAGCGTCGCCTTCGATTGCAGACAGTGCGTGGCGCGCCGTCGAGCGATGGACGCATCTGCTCGGTCGCACGTCAATTAGATTAGCGCGCACGCGCGATAGCGCTGGGAGAGTGCCCTCCGTTCGCCCGCACAAGCTCAAGTACGGGTCAGTGAAGGAAGGCAGGCCGCGTACGACCGGGCTATCGCTCGCAGAAGCCCGTTGCAGAGCGTTCTCAACGCGTGACAGCAGAAACCCGGGAGCGGTGAAGAAGAGAGGCCGGCCCGCTCGACCTGCACCGAAGCAGCCGTCGAGCTTGCGGTATGTGTCGACCGCCCGCCGTATCAGCGAGCGGTACGTCCGCCGTTGAATCGACACGTCAATGACCATCCGACGCAGCCGCCGGCGGTTCCGCCGCCGCGACCTTTGCCACAGGCGCGGGTGTCGGCGACGGCAAGGCCGGAAGTCCCGGTGGCGGGCCGCTGTCCGGCAGATTGAAAATCGGCATCGAACTCGGGCAACGGAAGGTGGTGAGCAGGTCGCTCGTCAATGGATTCGCGACGCTGCCCGCGCTTGCGATATCCAGCACCGCCTTGCGCCCTTCGAAGCTGAATACGACTCGCGTGCGGCCCGGCGTCGCCGTCTGCACGATGTCCCCGTGCCGCAAGAGGCGCATCAGCGCCCACGGCCCATCGGTCGCGATCGTCGACGTTTCGGCGCGAATTCGCGGACTCGCTGTCAGTTCTGCGCGCACGCCGCCGCGCGGCCCCGGCCAACTGATGCGCATCGGCGCCACCGGACCGTGCTGATACAGGCTGTTCTGCCCGTCGATGTCGATGGACAGGCCAAGGATCGTCGGATCGAGCTCGGCTACGCGCAGATCGGCCTTCCAGGCAAGCTGCTTCTGGCCCTGGTCGCTGAAGAATACATCGCGGATTTCGCGCGCATGCTGGAACGGCTCGAGATCGGGACCACGCACGGGCTCCGTCGAACCGGCGAGCGTTTTGTATCGCCACGGCCGCGCGGACGTATCGACGAAAGGCAGCACGTTCTTCATGAAGAAGTCGTCGAGCACCCCGCCCTGGGCGAAGACGCGTGTGAAGTCTTCGACGCTCACATCGCGCTTGCTGTCAGGCGCGAACGGATAGTTTCCTTCGACGGTCAGGCGGCACGCATCGGTGACGACAGCCTGCATCTGCCGCGACAGCAACTGGCCGATGCCCTGATTGACCTCGCGCGAGCCCTGCGCCGAAAGCCCGAGGAGGACTTCGCGAAAGGGCGCGGGCATCGTGTTGGCAGCCATCTTGAGCTTGGATGCCGCGTCGCTGGTCGGCGGCAGGCTGTTGTTCGCGACAGCGTTGTCCGCAACCGTGAGCGCGGTGTAGTAATCGTTGAGCAGGCTCGCGACGCCATCGAGGCCGGTCGCGCCGGCCTTGCCGCTGGGCGCGGTCTTCGCGCTCGACTGGGTGTCAGCGGTTCCCGTCACCATTTCGCGCAGGGCGGCAAAATGGCTATCGACGAGTTCGCGCTCCACACGCTCTTCCGCGCGAATGCCGAGCGTCTTCTCGGCTTTGTCGGCCACCGTGTCGCCTGCCTTCTGCATGAGAGAAGGGCTGTCGACGGTGATGTTCTGCGTCAGCGTCGTCTCGTGGACGGCGGCGTTGGCGAGACGCGAGAGGGGCGAGTCAGGCGCCGCGAACCGGCGCAGCACCTGAAGATCGAACGCGAGGCTCGTGCCGCTCACCGTGCGGATGTCGCCGAGAAACGCATCCCATTGCGCCGCGTACTCAGTCAGATAAAGCCGACGGATCGCTTCGGTGAGCGGATCGTCGGCTCCGGTGATCGCACTCGCAATCTCAGCCGTTTTTTTTTGAGCGTCGCCGAGGTAGGAGCGGCCCATCACCCAGGCGTCGTCGTCGCGGGCGGCGTCGACGAACTCGCGCAGCCGCTTGTCGAACAGGTTCCGATAGCCATCGAACGTGAAGAGGCCCGCCACGCCGCGCGAAAGCGGCGCGCCGCTTGCACGCGTGAACACCGTGCCGGCTTGCGGACCGACCGCGCGAAGCAGCGTGAACTCATCAGGCGCCTCCTTCTGCATGTCGGCCTTGGCGCGGTCGTACAGGCGTTGCGTGGCGTTGCTCGAATCGAGAAAAGCGCGCGCACGCTGGATCAACGCGTCGTTGCGAATCAGCGGCGACTGCACCACGCGCTCGCCCGAAAAGAGCTGCTCGACGTGACCGATCATCGATGCACGGCCGCCGAAGATCGCGGCGCTATCCGTTTTGGCCCAGTCATCGAGCACCCACGACTTCACGTCGCCCGCGTTGAATTTCGCGCGATCGTAAAGCATCAGATACACGCGCAATGCGTCGTAGGTCGACTTCGAGTCTTGGCCGTCGATCGACTTCAAGATGACGTCTTCGAGGCGATGAACGACCTGCGGCAGCAGCAGATTGTCTTCGAGCGACTGATACGTGAAGCGGCCCGCATCGACGATCCCGGGAGCCGTGTACAGGCCATACCGGAAACCGGTGTCCGGCTCCGCGAGGTTGAGACCCGTCCAAGTCGGCAGATACAGTGCTTCGCTCAGCGTATCGGGCACGGCCTCCGGCTTCGGGTCCTTGTACAGCGCCGTCACGCGGGCCGCGAGCGACTGCGTCTTGCGGGCGATGGCCGCGAGGTAATTGCTGTTGTTCTCGAAGCTGATGTGGACGCCGAATGCCAGCCACACGAACAGCATGATGGCAAGCGCGTGGCCGAGCAGCCGCAGCATCCGGAAGCGATATTCCCAGCGCAGATTCGGCCGGACCAGATTGGCCTCCGGCACGACCACCTTGCCGAACAGGTCCTGCAGGAAGTACCCGTGTGCGCTTTGCCCGGCGGCTTCGCCGGTGGCGACCGGATGGCCGAGCCCGGTCCCCAGGCGCTGCACGACGGTCAGCGGCTCGGCCACGACGCGCTGCCCCGTCTGCGCGGCGCTCGTGAAGTACACGCCGCGCAGCGTTGCCTGAAGCTGGGTGTCGTCGTAACGCGAATCGACGAACATCTGCGACAGGAATTCGACGAGCGGCACGCTCAGCGCACTGAACGCCTCCGGCAACACGGATAGCCGGCGCCTGCGGTCCATGTCGTATTCGTCTTCCAGACGCGTGTTCACGCCGTTGGCGAGCCGCGACGCAAGCTGCTTCAGTTCGCCATTGCAGCGCAACGCGAGATCGATGCTCGATGCGCCTTCCGTCAGCGGCAGCGTGAAGCCCCACATCTGCGCGCGATGCTCCTCTGTCAGCGAACTAAAGTAGTCAGCGAAGCCGGGGAGGTGATCGGTCTGCGTCACGACCAGATAGACCGGGAAGCGGATACCCAAAACCGTGCGCAAGTCCTCCAGCCGCGCGCGCAAGGCGGCCGCTTCCGACGCGCGCACAGCCGCATCCGCGGACGCGATGACATCGAGACTGACCGTCACCAGCGCGCCATTGAGCGGCGCACGCGGACGATGGCGGCGAAGCAGACCGAGAAAGCCGCGCCATTCGTCTTCATCGACGATGAGACGCCAGTTCGGATCTTCCTGCTCGTTGCCGGGCTTGAGCGTTGCGTCGGTCGCGGTCGTGGTCGTGGTCGTGGACGCGTCCGTTTTCGCTTTTTCCGGCGCGGCGGCCTTCGCTTTCGGCACGGCGGTCGACGATGTGCCGTGCCGCGTGTAATGCCCGGCCGTATCGATCAGCACGGCGTCGTTGGTCAGCCACCAGTCGACATAGTCCGTGGCGACCGAGCCGCCGGTGAAGCGCTGCGCTGGGCTGCCGACCGGAAACTCCAGCCCGGCGTTCAGCAGCGCACTCGTCTTGCCCGACCCTCTCGAGCCGATCGCGATGAACCAGGGCAGCTCATAGAGATAGCGCGTGCCCTGAAACAGGCGGGCGAATCCGCTTGCGCCGGTGCGCATCGACTTCAGGCGGGATAGTGCGTTGTTAAGGCGCGACTCGACGACCTTCAGCCGTTCCTCTGCGGGCGGGTTGTCCTTCTTCTTGCCCCACGAGAGCGCCCTTTTGAGGAACCGCTCGTCGTCGCGCATCCTGAAGTAGACCCACACGAGCCAGTAAGCCGCATAGCACACGAGCACGATGGTGATCGCAATGATCCGCGGCGATTCGGCCGCGAACGGCTGTGCCTCGCCGAACGTGAGCAGGGGCGCGGCGTACCAGATGAGCAGGCAGAGCAGGGCGACGAACGGTGGGCTCGTCGGCAATTCCTTCAGCCACAGCAACACGCCGACGACCAGCAACGTGATGATGAAGACGCGCGTGCCGATGCCGGCGAGCGGCTTGAGCCCGCCGAACGCGAGATACGGTCCGAGGAACCAGATCGCCAACCCGACGACGACGAGCGCAACAAACCCGAGGAACCAGCGGGACCTCAGAAACGACAGCATTTTCATTGTTCTTTCCGAATGGCATGAGACGGCTAGGGCGTGACCGTGATCGCGACGCGGCGATTCAGCGCGCGGCCCTGCGGGGTGGTGTTATCGCCTATCGGGTCGGCGTCGCCCTTACCGATTGCCTCCAGACGCGAAGCCGGCACGCCCGCGCTCTGCAGCGTCTGCATGACCTGCGTGGCGCGTTCGAGCGAAAGCGCGTCGTTGGAGGCGAACTGCCTGCTCTTGATCGGGATGTTGTCCGTGTAACCCGCGACGACGACCTTGCCCGGCACCTTCATCAGCTCGTTGGCGATCTTCGTGAGCAGCGGCGACGTCGTTGCTTTGACGGCCACGCCGCCCGGTGCGAACATCGCATCGCCCTTGAACGTGACCGAACTATGGCGCGCGTCCTCGTCGACGCTCACTGTGCCCGCCGCAATCTCGTTAGCGAGCAGTTCCTTCAGATGCGGCAAACGCGGTGCCGCCGGCGGCGTCATGCGGCCGATGTCGACGATCTGCTTTTCGAGCGAGGCGCTCTGGTCGAGCAGGTGATACTTGAACCAGCCGAACAGGCCGAGCAGGATCACGCCGAGCACCGCGAAGCTGATCCACACCGGGAAGTCATAGACCGACATGCGGCGGCCCTTGGCATCGGAGGCCACATGGGCGGAAAGCGCCATCGGCACGGCGCCGCGTTGCGCCTGGATTTCGTTGAAGAGACGCTTGCGCACGGCGTCGTGCTTGCGCGCGCCGTCGGCTTCGTGCCGATAGCGGCCCATGAAGCCAAGGCTCAACACGCGATACATCACTTCGAGAAGATCGATGTGTTCCTGCGGCTCGGTCATGAGCCGGCCAATCAGCAGATAGATCTTGTCGCCGCCGTGACGATCCTCGTGGAACTCGGTGGCGAGGCCCGTCGCGATCCAGCGCACGCCGGTCTCGCGCTTGCCCCAAGGCGTCTGCATCGCGGCGTCGTCGAGCGCGGTGCAGAGGCAATAGCGCGCGCCGATCATGTGGTCGCGCCGGATGTTGGCCTGCTCGCACAGGCGCTGAAAAATGCGCACTTCCTGCTTCAGCAGCAAGTGCAACTGATCGATGCCTTGCAGATCGAGGTCATTCGGCATGTCCGCGAGCGCGCGCAGCAGCACGCGGGCGGCTTCGAGCAATGGATTTTGCGCGTCTTCGACTGCGCGCAGCCGCGTTGCCGGCGGCTCGCCGGGTGGGATGCTGGCGAGCTGGGTGACTGTCTGCTCGAGCAGTGCAGCGGCGTTGCCAGCGTCGTGCGCGCCGGACGAATACGCGTCGCGTGCCGGCAGCCCTGTTCCGTGGCTAGAGTATCCCGCTTGCGGATTCACTGTGTTCCCCTGATGACATGATGGCCGGGCGCGGCCTTCGCGGCGCGCGCCCGGTTACTGCGAAAGACGGTGGCTTAGCCGCGCACGCCCCACAGTTCGAGCTTGAGTTGCGGGAAATCGCCCGCCACGTGCAGCGCGATGCCGCCGTGCTGCGCGATCGTGTCCCACAGCGGGCCGGTGCGCGACAACTCGAAATAGACATAGCCCGCATTGAACGGGATCTGACGCGGCGGCACCGGCAAGCCCTGCAGCACGAGGCCCGGAAGATGCGCGCGCACGAGATCGGGCAGGCGCTCGGACGGACCGACCTTCGCCTGCGTGCCGAACTGTGCGAGCAGCGTGTCGGGCGGCATCGCGGCCGAGACGGCGAGCACCATCGAACTGAAGCTGCGGATCTCCGCCGGGTCGACCACCGCGTTGCGCATGCCGTAGCCCGCATCTTCGAAGGCGATCGCCTGCGCGCTGCGCACCAGCACCGCGTTGAGCAGCCAGTGCGTGTCGTCGACGACGGGCCTCAGGCACGTGTGCGGCTCGATGTGCTGATAAGGCGGATGACTCTCCAGCGGCCGGCGCGTGCTGGTCCGCACATAGGTCGACAGCTCGCCCGCCATGCTGATGAGCAGCGCGTAGAGATCGGCGGGCGAGGTCGTCGGCACGCGGCGGATGTGCTGCAGCAGCGGCTCGTAACGGTTCAGCGTTTGCAGCAGCAGATAGTCCGATACTTCGGCGACCGAGCCGGCCTTGCCATCGCTGCCCGTCAGGCGGCTCGCGAGCGCGTTCGCACGCAGGCGCGTGAGCTCGTGAATCTTGTTGAGCCAGCTTTCGAGCAACGAGCTCGCGCCATAACCCGACACGGGCGGGACGAGCGTGTCGTCGAGTTCGATGCTGCCGTCGGCGCGAATCGATTTGACTCGGGTGAGCGGCAGGCCGATCCACGCATCCGTCATTTCCTTTTCGGGCACGAGCCGCAGGCGCAGATTCGAAAGCTGCACCGCGCGTGCGCCCTGGCCGACCGAGTTGGTATCGCGCAGATCGCTGTCGAACACGGCATAGCGCGCGAGCGAATCGGCGGAATCGTCGAACGTCGTTTCTTCGCCGTTAGGCACGCGGATGGGCGTCGCCAGATGAATGACCTGCTCGAGATGCTCGGAGCGGATCGTCAGCGGCGGCGGCGGCGGAGTGCTGCCCGGCGCGTCGAACGGCGTGCCGTCGGCGAACACGCCGCTTGCCGACTTGATGATGACCTTGCCGAGCGCGAGCGCTTCGTTATCGATCGCGAAGTGGTTGAAGCCGAAAAAGAACGGCGACAGCGGCGCTGCCCGCTTGTGCGCGAACTGCTCCAGATAGCGTTCCTGTTGTTGGAACAGCTGCGGGCGAAGGAACAAGCCTTCGCTCCAGGTGACCTTGTTGTACCAGCTCATAGGTTGAATCCTTTCCTATTTTTTCTTGGGTTCGGCTAGTTCGTCGACGATCCTGATGGCGTTCGCATCGAGGTTGATCGTCAGCTTGAGTTTGGGCGAGAACATGCGATACCACGCCGCCGACGGCGCCGCGGGCATCGGCCAGGTCGCCCGCCAGACGGAATTCGGCAGGTCGCGATAGGCCGCGATGACGCCGAGCGTCGTGGTCGCCTGCTGCGCGTCGCGCTTGATCGTTTTGCTCTCGCCGGGACGCATCTGGAACTGGTCGCGAACGACGAGGTCGTCGGCGAGCGCGGTCTTGTCCTTGTCCTGCAGAGAGAAGAAATCGGCTTCGTTGAAGGCGCTCGCGTCCTTCAGTTCGTACACCCGAACGATGATCGGCGCGGCGCGTTTCTGGTCGTCCGGGTTGACGCCCGACGCGGCGCTGAGCGTCAGCGTCATCTTGACGGGTTCGTGGGCGGGATTGGGATCGCTGCTCGCGCACGCAGTGATTCCCAGTGTGCAGACGAGTGCAACGAGAACGGAAATGAACGGGCGCATCGGAGAAGAAACAGGCAAGGATTCAGGCATCGAAAAGGCCCGGCGCACGAAAAAGTGCGCCGGGCCTCCCAGGCTACGTCAGGAGGCTTTTACGCTTCCTTGTTCAGCTTGATGTCGTAGCCAGCGGTCACGGCGCCGCCGCTGCCGCCCTGGGCGTTCTGCACGACGTACTCTTGCTTCACCTTCGCGAACGACAGGCGCACGCCTTCGGTGATGCCGTTGTCGGCGTTGCTGCCCGACGGCGAAACGCGCGTGACGATCACGTCGTTCATCGTGATCTTCAGGTACTCGAGCGGGTTGCCGCCGGCCTTGCGAACCGTCAGCACGGCCTGATCGATGTGCTTGCCCGTCAGGCAGTACTTCATCAGGTTCGGGCTGGCGCGATCGACCAGATGCACGAAGCTCAGGTCTTCGACGGTCGCCTTGCCGGCGCCGCCGCCCGAACCCATGTGCATGTTCGATTGCTGGGAGATTTCCCAATTCCAGCTCTTCACTTCGATCTCGCTCTTATGTGCGGAATCCTGCGATTCGCCATCGATGCCGTTGATCTTGATAAAGATGTCCTGTGCCATCTTGATACTCCTTGTTATTGAAACGTACTACTGCTATCTACGGGCTTGAGGGTCCGTATTCCTTTGATACTGCTGCGAGTACCGATCGCCGGCGGCTGCCGGCGGATGTCGGAGCTATTCGGACACAGCCGTTGCGTTGCCGCGCCTTATGCTGCTTCCTTGACGGACGGCAGGCGGGCGACGAGACGCAGCGACACGGTCAGGCCTTCGAGCTGGAAGTGCGGACGCAGAAAGAACTTCGCCTGGTAGTAGCCGGGATTGCCTTCGACGTCCTCGACGACGACTTCAGCGGCAGCCAGCGGGCGGCGCGCCTTGGTCTCTTGCGACGAGTTCGCCGGGTCGGCATCGACGTAATTCATGATCCATTCGTTGAGCCAGCGCTGCATGTCTTCGCGCTCGCGGAACGTGCCGATCTTGTCGCGCACGATGCACTTGAGGTAATGCGCGAAGCGCGAGCACGCGAACAGATATGGCAGACGCGCCGACAGGTTCGCGTTGGCGGTTGCGTCCGGATCGTAGTACTCGGCCGGCTTTTGCAGCGACTGCGCGCCGATGAAGGTCGCGTGGTCCGTGTTCTTGCGATGCACGAGCGGAATGAAGCCGTTCTTCGACAGCTCCGCTTCACGGCGATCCGAGATGGCGATCTCCGTCGGGCACTTCATGTCCACGCCGCCGTCATCCGTCGGGAACGTGTGGCAGGGCAGGTTCTCGACCGTGCCGCCCGACTCGACGCCGCGGATCAGCGAGCACCAGCCGTACAGCTTGAACGAGCGGTTGATGTTCACGCCCATCGCATACGCGGCGTTCGCCCATGCGTAGTTGCGATGGTCGGGGCCGTTCGTCTCTTCTTCGAAATCGAACTCATCGACAGGATTGGTCTGCGCGCCATACGGCAGGCGCGAGAGGAAGCGTGGCATCGCGAGGCCGACGTAGCGGGCGTCGTCCGTATTGCGGAACGAATTCCACGGCGCGTATTCCAGATTCTGCGTGAAGATCTTCGTGAGATCGCGCGGATTGGCGAGCTCTTGCCACGATTCCATCTGCAACACCGAAGGCGAAGCGCCCGAGATGAACGGCGTGTGCGAGGCAGCGGCGATCTTCGCGATGGAGCCGAGCAGGTCGACATCGGGCGGCGTGTGGTCGAAGTAGTAGTCCGCGACCAGGCAGCCATACGGCTCGCCGCCGAGCTGGCCGTACTCTTCTTCGTAGATCTGCTTGAAGAGCGGGCTTTGGTCCCATGCGAGACCCTTGTAGCGCTTCATCGTGCGGCGCAGTTCTTCCTTCGACGCATCCATGAAGCGGATCTTCATGCGCTCGTCCGTCTCGGTGTTCGAGACGAGGTGATGCAGGCCGCGCCATGCCGATTCGAGCTTCTGGAAGTCGGTGTGATGCAGGATCAGGTTGATCTGCTGGGATAGCTTGTGATCGATCTGCGCGATGATCGCTTCGATGCTCTTGTAGGCGTCGTCGCTGATGGTCAGCGATTGCTGCAACGCCTGTTCCGCCAGCGTCTGAACCGCATATTCAACCGCTTCGCGTGCCTCGTCGGTCTTCGGGCGGAATTCCTGTGTGAGCAGTTGCGAGAAGTCGCTTTGCGTCTCTGTCGCCGCTGCGGCGGCTTGTGCCATCTGTTTTGCCATCGTGAACCTTATAGGGGCTGTTTACTCACTATCGCTCGGTCGCGCGTCTTACTGAGCGGACTGCTCTGCTTCGGATTTGCTCGCGCCGGCATCCGCCTGCGGCTTCGGCGACGCAGCCAGCGACTTCAGCAGTCCGGGGTCGGCGAGCAGCTTGTTGATGAGCGACTCGGCGCCCGACTTGCCGTCCATGTAGGTCTGCAGGTTGGCAAGCTGGGTGCGGGCGTCGAGCAGGCGGCGCAGCGGCTCGACCTTGGTCGCGACCTTGGCCGGCGAGAAGTCTTCGATGCTCTCGAAGGTCATGTCGACCAGCAACTGGCCTTCGCCCGTCAGCGTGTTCGCGACCGAGAACGCGACGCGCGGCTTGATTGCCTTCATGCGCTCGTCGAAGTTGTCGATGTCGATGTCGAGGAAGCGGCGATCCGCGACCGGCGGAAGCGGCTCGACCGGCTTGCCCGACAGATCGGCGAGCACGCCCATCACGAAGGGCAGTTCGACCTTCTTTTCCGAGCCGTAAATCTCGACGTCGTATTCGATCTGCACACGGGGTGCACGATTTCGCGCGATGAACTTCTGTGAGCTGTTTGAGTTTGATGCGGACATGCACGACTCCGTAACGTTGGGGAAGATCGGCAAAACTCAGTGAGCTTGGCCGACAGGGAGCGGGGCAGCGGGCGCGGCGGCTTCGAACACGATCGCCGACGCAGGCGCGGCAGTCTTGTCCGCGATGTCGATGCGAATGCTCGAAATCGCCTGGGCAGACGAGAACGCATCGAGCCAGAGCGCGGAAAGCGGCGGCAGCACGTGTTGCTCGATGAAGCCGATGAGCACGCGCGCACCGGTTTCCTGCACGAGGCAATGCGAGACGATGTAATCGACGACGCTATCGCTGTACGCGAGTGCAATCTCGTGACCGTCGGCCATGCGGCGCACGACGTGGTCGAGATGCAGCCGCACGATGCTTGCGAGCGAGTCCTGAGCGAGCGGACGGTAGGGCACGAGCGAGACCCGGCCGAGGAACGCGGCGGGGAACACCTTCAGCAGTTCGGGCATGAGCGCGGTGCAGAGGCCACTGTGGTCCGGCGCGAGCGTCGCGTCGGCGCACAGGCTCGTCACCAGTTCCGAACCGGCGTTGCTGGTGAGAAGGATCGTCGTATTGCGGAAGTCGATGAAGCGGCCGTCGCCGTCTTCCATGTAGCCCTTGTCGAAGACCTGGAAGAACATCTCGTGGACATCGTGGTGCGCCTTCTCGATTTCATCGAGCAGCACCACTGAATACGGGCGACGACGCACGGCTTCGGTCAGTACGCCGCCCTCGCCATAGCCGACGTATCCCGGCGGCGCGCCTTTCAGACCGGACACCGTGTGCGCTTCCTGATATTCGCTCATGTTGATCGTGATCAGGTTCTGCTCGCCGCCATACAGCGCCTCGGCGAGCGCGAGCGCGGTTTCGGTCTTGCCGACACCCGACGGACCCGCGAGCAGAAAGACGCCGAGCGGCTTCTTGGGATTGGTGAGGCCAGCCCGCGCCGTTTGCACGCGCTGGCAGATGGCGTGCAGCGCATCGCCCTGGCCGATCACTCGGGCCGCAAGCGTCTGCGGAAGCGTGCGGACTGCGGCGACTTCATCCTTCACCATGCGGCCGACAGGAATGCCCGTCCAGTCGGACACGATCTCCGCGACGATGCCTTCATCCACCTCGGGAAACACGAGCGGCGACTCGCCTTGCAGGTCGTGCAGCGTCTTCTCCAGCGCGCGCAACGCTTCGACCGAAGGCGCGGGCTGTCCCGCCGCCTGGCCATCGCGGGCGCGCACGGCGTCGCGTGCACAGGCGAGCGACTGTGCGGCGGCGAGCTGGTTCTTCCACCGCGCCTCGATAAACGATTCCTCCGCGCTCAGCGCGCCGATGCGGGCTTGCGCCGCTGTCAGCGCACGATCGGCGTCGATGCCGATGCTTGCTTCCTGCTCCAGCAGTTCCAGTTCGACGCGCGCCGCCTGCACGCGCTGACGAACCTCCTGAAGCTCACGCGGCGCCGTGTGCTGCGACAGCGCGACGCGCGCGCAGGCGGTGTCGAGCAGGCTGATCGCCTTGTCGGGCAATTGCCGCGAAGGAATGTAGCGATGCGACAACAGCACTGCTGCGCGGATCGCTTCGTCGCGCACGAGCACGCCGTGATGGCGCGAGAACGCCGCTGCGAGCCCACGCACCATGTCGATGGCCGCGCCTTCGGCGGGTTCCGGAACCTGCAGCACCTGAAAGCGGCGGGTGAGTGCCGGGTCCTTCTCGATGTGCCGCTTGTATTCGGCCCATGTCGTGGCGCCGATCATGCGCACCGCGCCGCGAGCCAGTGCGGGCTTCAGCAGATTGGCTGCGTCTCCGGTGCCGGCCTGGCCGCCCGCGCCGACGAGCGTATGGATTTCATCGACGAACAAAATGATGGGCGCGGGCGACTTCAGCGCGGCTTCGAGCACGCTCTTCAGACGCGCCTCGAACTCGCCCTTCATGCTTGCGCCGGCAAGGAGCGCGCCGACATCGAGCGTCATCAGGCGCACTTCGGCGAGCGTCGGCGGGACGTCCCGGTTGGCGATGGCGAGCGCGAGCCCTTCGACGACCGCCGTCTTGCCGACGCCCGCTTCGCCCG